>LVVQ01000001.1 GCA_006954405.1 Candidatus Methanarcanum hacksteinii
GATGATATTCGGAGAGAATGGTGTAGGGCCCACAGTCACGATGGGTAATAGTGCTGATTCTCACTCTATATTCAAAGTTGAAGAAGGTTCATTCCTGACTATTAATGGCGGTACATTCAATCTTTCTTCAGATTCATCGAACAAAGTTACTAGACTGATGCAAAACTTTGGTATGACTGTCATCAACAACGGTACATTCAATGGAGACATTGAACTTTGGTCATGCACTGTAGAAGAAAAAAACTACGACTCAACAGTAACAATTAATGAAGGTTCGTTCAACGGAAAACTTCTCAGGTTATCCGATTCCAATTTTGTATTGGATGACGAAGACAAATTCATCGTCAAAGGCGGTTCATTCACTGATATCGCGAATGCTGTGAAGTATGCAACGTCTGGTGCAACAATCACACTTGCAGATGACATTAAACTTGACGAAATAATTACAGTTGAAAATAAGGCCGTAACAATCGACCTTAATGGAAAAACAATAACTGCCGCAGAAACATTTACAAGTCATCATGGTGCAATATTAGTTGACAGTGAAGGAGAATTGACAATCAATGATACAAGTGTCAACAAAACGGGTGGCATAGACGTATATAGTAAAACTTTGGACGAAGATGGATCTGCGCCTATATGGGGTGCAATCGCTGTGTATCCAGTTAATGGTCACACTGCGAAATTGACAGTTAATGCTGGAGAATACAAAGCGAATTACTATGCAATCGTTGGAAGCGGCAACTGCACAACTGAAGACAGAATCGAGATAACCATTAATGATGGAAAATTCGAATCACCTGATGGTTATGGGATGTATCTTCCACACGTAGGAATAACAACAATTAACAAGGGAACATTCATTGCAAAGGATTGCGCGATTGAGATACGTGCTGGTGAGCTTAGTATCAAAGATGGCCAATTCGAATCAACCGCCACAGAATTCTCTTGCAGTCCCAATGGAAACGGTACCACTACATCTGGTGCTGTTATTGCCATTGCGCAGCACACTACAAAGAAAGACATAACTGTCAATATTTCTGGAGGTGTGTTCGAAGGATTGCGCGCACTTAATGAGAGCAATCCTCAAAACAACGATCCTGCACCACGTGTTGGCATATCCATAACCGGCGGTGTGTTCAAAGGAGAGATTAGTGCCGTAGATTCGATTGATTTTATCAAAGGTGGATCATTTTCGGATCTTTCAGGTCTTGCTTACGTTGCTGAAGGAAAGGCATACAATCTTGTTGAGGACTGTGTTGTAAATTCTGATATTACAGTGAAAGAGAAAACGATATTGTCTGTTGCCGATGGTAAATCAATAACAATCAATGTTGGAAAGAAATTGACAATCCAGAAAGATGCTACATTCAACGGAACAATTCTCGGACCTAATAGTAATAAACTCGTTGCCAACGGAATGAAAGCTGGTGAAGGCGGAATCACCATCACAGGCGGTTCGTTGATCATCAACGGTAAGATCATGGATGCAGGCGGTTCTGAGGCTGGTGTAACAGTCACCGTGACAGGTAATGCCATTAAGGTTGAAGGTACGCTGGAATCTGGTGCAACCATGGTCATCGAAGAAGGAACAGTTGTTACCGTCGAAGACGGTAAGACATTCTCATCCGAAGGTATCATCGATAATAAAGGAATCATTACAAACGACGGTGTGCTGACGAATGACGGTACGATCAAGATGACAGGTGCATCAGAGATTACTTCCACTGGCGACAAGAAAATTGTCAACAATGGCATCATCATCGACAATCGTAACAAAGGTGCCGAGATCGTTCCCATCGATACAGACAGCAAGGGTATCGTCGTATCAAAGAAGAATTCCAAATTGTACGAAGATGAGGGGTTCGAAGCTGTCGCACAGGATCCTGATATGGATGTGAAATCTGAAGGTACAATCGAAGTGGATATCAACAAATTCGCTTTCATCGACCCGATCACCACCACAGGCAAGCTCGATATCGTCATGAATGACGGAGACAGACAATACACGATCACCATCCCCAAGGGAACGACGATCGCTTCAGGAACCGTCATCACTGTCAAATTCATCGAGCATCAATCTTTCGCCACCAAGTACTACATCAACACCCCTGGTATTGAGAACTTCAGCGTGAAGCTCCCATGTCAGATCGGTTTCAAGAAGGCCAAGGTCCTCTGCGATGATTCCGAATTGGGCATAAGTGAGGTACGTTACAACAAAGGAACAGGATACGTCACATTCGATGCTGCTCACAACTCCGTGTTCACCATCGTACTGTCCGAGGCATCCCCTGCGAATGTAACAACGACTTCTGGTGGCAGCGCAACGGACGATTACTCTTTGGTGATCGCATTCGTCGTGTTGGTTGCATCACTTGGATTCCTTGTGTACGTAATAAGAAAGAAACAATGAATTAACTAAACACGGGATCTGAGGGGCATTCCAAGTGATGTCCTTCGGACCCGTCCTTTTTCTTTATCCATCGGAGTTCGATAACCATGAGCGAATACAGATTGAGTGTAATAGAAGAGAGGCATATGCTATCGATAATCCTGTATCTATACAGATGCGGAAAGGCTACCAAGAGCAATATCTATGATAATGTATCCAAGAATCCAAGGATGCCTTTGAAATTAAATATATTGGAGGATGAGGGACTGATATCCATGAAACGTGGATCGCCCACATTCGTAATATTGACTGAGAAAGGAAGGAGGATCGCCGAATCACTCGACCTCATCGAGTGTACTTTGGGAAAAATATGAGCCCATTCTAGAATTTGTTTACGAAACCACTTAGAAACCAATTAGGGAACCGTCTATATGATATTCTGACAGGAATGCTCGATTGAGAGCGTATTCGTCCCAATATGATATCATCTTGTATTCTTATTTGCAGATATCATATCGATGCCAACGTTCGCCTTGTGTCATATATTGATATTTTATTACTACTAAAGGGGGACTTGCGTCGATGATGGGATATGATTTCACTCTGATGTGATGTCAGACTCGTATTCAAGTAAGTGTCCCTCAACATGAAGTGAACAAGAACCCACTATTGGTATTGAATAGGATTATTGAATTTTTGACGTAAAACTCACTTCGCCTTCAGAACACTAGGGAACAATGACGCATCCGTATGAGGAAGGAATTGTGCAGACATGTATTCATCGAAGAAAATAGGATCTGATGAGAGATCGACATATGTCATCTTCGGGAACACCTCATAGATACGTTCCCTGAACGTATGCGATAGCAATGCCTTCTTCGCACCAGACAATGATGAGTTCCCCAGATAATGGTACTTATCCCTATCCACATCAGGGAACAACCCTATAGCGATCGCAGAATCCATGTTTATGAAATTACCGAAGCCGCCTGCGATATAGATGTTCTCCAGATCGTTGAACTCCACGCCGAGATTACGTACCATAGACCTCGTTGCCGAATATATCGCCGCCTTCGTCATGATCACATTCTCGATCTCGCTCTCGGTGATGACCACATCACCGACCACCGTGAACACGCCATCCTTCGCACCCGATATCTCTGTGAACCTTCCGCGCTTATCCACATAACCATTCAGGAACAGCTGTGCTACCAGATCGATCACACCAGAACCGCATATCCCGATGGGTTCCGCATTCCCTATCACAGTATACTCGACCTTGCCGTCGGATATCCTCACACTGTCCACAGCACCCGTGCATGCGATCATTCCCGATGTCATCTGAGAACCTTCGAATGCGGGCCCAGCTGATGACGAACAGCACATCAGCATATCCTGATTGCCCAATGCTATCTCCCCATTCGTACCGACATCTATCAGCAGCGACAGACCATCTATCCTGTCCATCCCAGAATCCACTATGTCGCTGGTGATATCTCCTCCGACATACGAAGAGACCGACGGCATGCATATCACTGTTGCCGATGGATCGATATCCAACATACTCTCCTTGCCCGTTATCTTGGCATCCTTCACCACAGGTTCGAACGGTGGCAATCTTATCGGCGACGGATCTATCCCGAGGAAGAGATGCGTCATCGCAGTGTTGCCTGCGACGTATGCGGATTTTATCTTTGTTCTATCTTTGAATCCCGATAATAGACGATTTATGGAATCAAGGACCAATAACCTAAGCTCATTGGTCCCTCCTTCCTCCGCATACTGTATCCTCGCCAGCACATCCTCTCCCCTGGAGCGCTGTGCGTTGGCTCCGCTGGCACTGTAGACCTCATCACCATTGGACATATCTAGCACAGATATCGCAATGGTCGTCGTACCTATGTCCACGGCCAACCCATATCCATCGGATATGGGAGACAACTCATCTACCTTGGATTTCCTATCCGTAGCGGCTATGACCTTACCCACATCCTTCCTCGGTACCTTGACGACCATCCCATCATATACCGCGGTCTGACAGGACAACACCCTCTCATTGTCAACGAGTACGATGCATCTTCCGCATCTTCCCCTGCCTCCGCATGGAAGTCTTATCTCCACTCCCGCTTTGACAGCGGCATCGGATATCATCGTACCCTCAGGTACCTCTGCGACCTTATCATCTAGAAGGAATCTCACACGGCATGCCATATGTGCAACATATGGCCACATCATGATAAAAACAAAGCGGAATCAGAATTCGGATTCGACGATGGAATCATACAACGAATCCACTTCCTTGTCATCCATACCTATGGTCGGGAAATATACAGGAACGGAATGTTTGGTGACATCCACGGAATCCAGGTCCTTCAGGGAGGTACCTTTCACCACACCCAATATCTCCTTCTGCGTCTCGGTGCTTGATGGTTCTATGACTCTCAAAGTGGGATCATATCTCCTCAATAGATCGATGTCGTGATTACCCACTACCAATGCACGGCAGCCGCGCTTCATCATCATCCATGCGGATACTGTGCCTCTCTTGTCATAGGATTCTGCGATCACACGTCCCTGACTCCCCAATGGCAATCCTCCAGGGCATGCGATGTATTCGTCGAAGATGTATGCTTTATTGTTCCTAACCTCTACGTAGAATGTCTTGTCAGGTTCCTTCAGATCTACTTTGATCCCCTTATCCTCATTGCGTATGAAGATAGCAGAACCTGCCTCCCTGCCAACGTCCATACTCGTATACGGTTGGGAGCCTTCCCTCCTAGCCTTCACAGCGAACGATTGCCCTTCGGATATGCGTCCGACGGAATAGTCCGCCGCCGTATCGCAGATATCCTGCATATCCGATGAACATACCTCAGCCACGGACAATGAACCTATCCCGAATACTTTTTTTACGGACCTTACGCACCCTTTGATGTCCTCGGTCTCGATGTAATAGCGTGCATCGGCGAATGTGATGAATGCCTCTATGCCATCAGCTGCCAACATCGTCAGCATATTGTCCTTGAGTATGCTCTCGAACCTCCTCCTCACAGGAGTGCTCTTGAGCCCGATCTCACAGTACCTTACGAGGACTATAGTCACGATACAACCCTAACACACATCATGGTATAATTGTGACGGACGGCTTATTGCATAGGCTACTATCCCGTCATAATCTAATTGAGCGCTGAATTCCTCATTATCTTTATTTTCAGTAAAATTTTTACCGAAAACTGTCATAAGTTAGTGAAAAACCTTCACATTATTACTTTAGTGTTTTTCTCAATGCGTGAACCATTGACCCAAATCGAAGCAAGAATCTAACGACCGATAAAGATAATATGGGCGATAACATCCCGCAGGACCATGGAACCGATACTGTTGCTATCGCTGATCATAATTGGCCTCCTAGCGGGTGTCCTCGGTGCATTGTTCGGTATCGGAGGCGGGATAATCATCATCCCTATGCTAACCATATTCTACAGCATGTCCGCAGCGGATGCTGCGGCAGTCAGTCTTATCGGTATCGTAGCGACATCCGTAGGCGGCACTGTGTATTACATGGAGAATAAGGTCACCAACATACGCCTGGGCCTATTGTTGGAGATAAGTACCGTCATAGGTTCCATGATCGGTGTCTTCCTTGCTCTGGCCTTGGAAAGTTGGATCATAGTGCTCGTATTCTCCGCCGTGCTCACACTCACGGCGATAAAGATGCTTCTCAATCCTTCTATGGATGTCACGGGTACGGAGGACGGAGAGTTCTCATACAACGATCTGAAGACTGGTGAAACGATAAGATACGATATCGAACACAAAGGGATCGGATTCTCATCATGTGTGCTGGCAGGGATAATATCCTCACTCACTGGTGTGGGTGGAGGATTGATCAAGGTACCCATCATGAACATGGTCATGAAGGTACCTATGAAGGCCGCGACTGCGACCAGCAGCTACATGATAGGCATCACTGCATTCTCTGGTTCCATCCTCTACTTCCTGAGCGGACACGTTGACCTGGAGATGGCGGCATTCGTAGCAATAGGTACGTTCCTCGGAGCTGTGATAGGCAGCCGCTTATCAAGAAGATTCGACAGCTCTTCGATGAAGAAGTACTTCTCGATCCTCGTATTGGCGATAGCATTCGTCATGGTGTTGCAAGCAGGAGGCATCCTATGAATATCGAATCCATAACAGCGAGGACGATGAAATACTCCGTCACCACCAGTATAATATTGATCATCATAGGCATCATCATCGATATGATGGATGTCACCGATGTCGTACTCTATGCAGGCATTGGTGCGTTGATATTGTGCCCGTTGTTGGGAGTGATCGTGACAACGATATGTCTTCTCATCGAGAAGGACAGGAAATGGATCTTGGTCGCTATGACACTCATAGCGATTTCCGCCATAAATATGGCGATTTCCGTAATCATGATTGATTGAATTCGTAAACATATCTCGAAACCCATCGATTATCGTAAGAAAATTCCAATTTCTTAGGGCAAGTTAATATATCGGCTACGTCTCTCTTATCCGATAATAACAGCCGCAAGGAGAGATTTCGATATGGCAGACAGTCTTGACAACCGTATCCTGGAGATTCTCAAGAAGGATTCCAGGTGCCCGTTCGTCGATATCGCGGCCAGACTTGGCGTATCCGAGGGTACGATCAGAAGCAGGGTCCGCAAACTCACAGAGGACGGGACGATCAGAGGATTCACGATAAAGACGAGCTCGAAGAACGTGAAGGCATTGGTGGAGATCCGTATCGATGTCAACACGGACACTGAGGAGATAGCCAAGGAATTGGCAGAATACTCTGGTGTTTCCGAGGTATACGAGGTCACAGGCGACCAGGACATAATCGCGATCGTGGATGTGGAATCATCACATCAATTGAATGAGATAATCGAGAAGGTAAGGCACTATGATAGTATCATCAGTACCCGTACCCGTCTCATATTGAAGGAACATGTGGGGGTGATCTGATGTTCGGAGGAACAGCAACAGCATTGATAACACCGTTCAAGGACGACGGTTCTGTCGACGAGGACGGATTGAGGAGATTGGTAGATTTCCAAGAAGAGAATGGGGCGAATGTGCTCATTCCATGCGGTTCCACAGGGGAATCCGCAACGCTCAGTCATGAAGAACATATCCGTGTAGTGGAGATAGTGAGGGATCAGGCGAAGCATGCGAAGATCATCGCAGGCGCCGGTAGTAACTCCACGGCCGAGGCCGTGTATCTCAGTAAGGCAGCTGCGGATTTGGGATGTGACGGTATCCTGTCCATCTCGCCGTACTACAACAAGCCTACTCAGGAAGGCATCTATCTTCACTTCAAAGCCATCAGCGAAGCAATCGATATCCCGCTGATCATCTATAACGTGCCTGGAAGGACAGGAAGTAACATCACTGCGGACACAACGCTCAGGTTGGCAGAACTGCCCAACATCTCCGCCATAAAGGAGGCTAGCGGCAATGTCAATCAGATACAAGAGATACTCTGTAAGAGGCCGAAGGGTTTCGAAGTCCTCTCCGGAGACGATGGACTCACATTCCCATTGATGGGAATGGGGTGCGACGGAGTGATATCCGTCGCAGCTAACTGCTGTCCCCGCTCCATGAGCCAGATGATAAATCTCTGTAAGCAGGAGAAGTACCTTGAGGCAAGAGAGATACACTTCAAGCTCATGTCTCTGTTCAATGACCTGTTCATAGAATCCAACCCAATACCGATCAAATACGTCATGAAGAGACTCGGATACGGCAACGGTAGGCCTAGGCTCCCGCTGACCGAACTCTCGGCGAAGAACCGTCCGATACTTGACATGGACATCGCAAGACTGGGATTGATATGATCAACCTTGTGGTAGGAGGAGCCACTGGAAAACTCGGTCGCATGGTATGCGACCTTGCGATGGAATCGGAGGATATCGAACTAGTCGGTGCTACGGTATCGAAGTCCGGAGGCAATGTAGATAGGATGCTCTATGACGGCGTCAAGGCATCCGCACCAGAGGATCTTATGAGATTGTTGGATGATGCCGACGTATACGTCGACCTCACCACGCCCTCTGCTGCTTCGAAGATTATCGCAGATGTACCATCGACAGGTACGAACATCATAGTGGGAACCACAGGGATCGATGCCACATCGATACAGGAACTCACAGACAGAGTGTCCGAATATGGCGTATCAGGGATAATATCCGCGAATTTCGCTAGAGGCGTCAACGTATTCTGGAAGATGTGCGAGGTAATGGCCTCCGCACTCCAAGGATATGATATCGAGGTCATCGAGACGCATCACAGACACAAGAAGGACGCACCGTCCGGTACCGCCATGGAGGCCGTACGCAGGATACAGAGCGTCACAAATATAAACGATTTAGAATACGGCAGACAAGGCGTGACCGGAGAGAGGGGACAGGAGATCTGCATCCACTCCGTCAGAGCAGGGGATGTCTACGGCGACCATACTGTCATGTTCGGCGGCAGTATGGAATTGCTTGAATTGAAACATAGATCGGTATCGCGCGAAGTGTTCGCGAGAGGATGTATGGATACGATCAGATGGATAGCCGACAAGAAGGACGGGAAGATGCATACGATGAACGAGGTGTTCAATCTATGATCACGGTTTTGAAGTTCGGCGGAACGAGTGTAGGATCCGCTGAAGCCATAATGAGATCCGCAAGGATAATAACGAGCGAGAAAGGAAAGAAAGTGGTCGTGGTATCCGCCATGTCCGGGATAACGAACTTCCTCATCCATGCGATCGAGGATAAGACAACGGATACGGATACCATATTGGAACAGTTCAGATCGAAACATGTCGACACTGCCAAAGAGGTCGTCGCAGACGACCTCATGGACGAGTTCATGACAGAATTCGAGAAACGTTTCAAGGAATTCGAAGAACTCCTAAAGGATAAGAGCAGAAGGAAGGATCCCTTCTTCACAGACAATCTCACATCCCAAGGAGAGAGATTCTCCTCGTTGTTGCTCTCATTCGCGATACGTTCACTTGGATTCAAATCGGTAGCACTCACATCGGAGATGGCGGGAGTGTTCGCGATAGGTAAACCGTTATCAGGTTCATGCGACCTCAACAAGACATCCGCAAGGATGAACATGAACGTCAAACCGTTACTACATGACGATATCATCCCCGTGATCACAGGATTCTACGGGATAAATGAGGAAGGCAAACCCTTGACGTTCGGAAGGGGCGGTTCCGATTATGCGGCAGCCGCCATCGGTAACGCATTGGATGCGGATTCCATCGAGACCTGGACGGATGTGGATGGTTTCATGAGTGCCGACCCCAGGTTGGTGCCTACGGCTGTCGTCATCAGGGAGATGAACTTCAATGAAGCCGCTGAATTGGCCCATTTCGGTGCCAAGGTCCTCCATCCGAGAACGATTGAACCGGCAAGGATGAAGCACATCCCCGTATGGGTCAAGAACTCCTACAAGCCCGAGGAACCCGGTACACAGATACATCATATCAAGACACCGGGCGACACGCCGTTGAAGAGTGTCGCGATGAAATTGGATCTGTCCAGGATAACCATCATATCAGGAGAGATATCCTACAAACAATGCACAGTGGCAAGGATAATGGAGAAGTTCGCTGCCGCCGAGACGGTCATCTATGCGATATCCACATCATTGTCATCGATAGCATTCCTTGTTCACAGTCTCGATGTCAATAAGGCTCTGAAATATCTCAATGAATTGGACGATAAGGAGATAGAGAGGATCGATGTCAGAAGCAACTTCGCATTGATCTGCGCCGTAGGCGACGGATTGTTGCACAGAGTAGGATTCTGTGGCGATGTCTTCAGAGCTGTGAAGGAAGTTGGCGCAAGTGTCGAGATGATCTCCGAAGGTGCATCCGAAGTATGTCTCAACTTCGTCGTATCCACGGATATGGCCGCGAACGTCGTGAAGACACTGCATAAGAACTTCATCGACGGAGGCGAACAGCAATGATGAGGGACTTCGAAGGGAAGGATGGCATCATGCAGTTCGGCGGCATGTCCGCCGTGGAGATAGCCGAAAGATTCGGAACACCCATCTACGTCACGGATGAACGGATCGTCAGGGAGAATTACCGCAGAGTGTACGAAGCATTCTCTCGTTTCATGGAGACGGAGATACACTACGCGTGCAAAGCCAATACGAATCTTGCGATCCTCAGGATATTGGAACAGGAAGGGAGTTGCATCGATGCCGTTTCCATCGGAGAGGTACTCACTTGTCTCAAGGCAGGATTCTCCCCTGAGAGGATAATGTACACCGGAGTGAACGTATCTGACAAGGAATTGAAGGAGGTGGTGGACACCGGATGCAGGATAAACATCGATTCCGAAAGTGAATTGGAGAGATTATCCGAGATACTCGGCGATAAGCGCAAGGGTTTCCCCATATCCTTCCGTGTCACACCGGGAGTCTCATCGGGACATGGTACGAAGGTCATGACCGGCGGCAAAGGTTCCAAGTTCGGGATCCCGTACAACAGGGTCATGGACACATATGCCAGAGCTAAGGAATTAGGCTATGACATAAAAGGCATTCACGCACACACCGGCTCCGGAGGGAACACGACCGATCCATTCATAGAAGTGGTGGAAGTGCTCATCGAACTCACCAACAGACTGAGGGATGAGTTGGATATACATCTCGAATTCATAGATTTCGGAGGAGGGTTGGGAGTACCTTACAAACCTCAGGAGGAGGAATGCGATGTCAACGAACTCGGTGCCGAGATAACCGACATGATATTGGAGGAGACCGATGTGAAGAAGGTCTGCCTCGAACCGGGAAGGTACATCGTATGCGATTCCACCATACTTCTTTCAAAGATCAATGATGTGAAGGATGCAGGACCGAAGAGATACGTCGGCATAGATGCAGGATTCAACGTCCTTATCCGCCCATCGTTCTATGATTCCTATCATCACGTCGCACTCGCCAACAAATTCAACAAGGCATGTGTCGCCAAGTACGAAGTGGTCGGACCGATATGCGAATCAGGAGACTACATAGCGCACGACAGGATACTTCCGGACCCCAAGGAAGGGGACATCCTCTGCGTATACAACGCAGGAGCGTACGGATTCTCCATGTCATCGAGATACAATTCAAGACCGTTATGTGCAGAAGTCTTAGTTAACGATGGAAAGGCCGAGCTCATAAGGGAAGCAGAGACCATGGATGACCTATGGAAACACCAGATCATACCGGAGAGACTCAGATGATATTCTGGAAATATCACGGCATAGGGAACGATTTCATCGTTCTCAATGGGATAGATGAGGATCTTGAGATCGATAACACTCTTTGCAAAAGGATGTGCGACAGACACTTCGGCATAGGGGCCGATGGCGTTCTGTACGTATTGCCCGGAAAAGATGGTTCGGACATCACCATGAGGATCATCAATGCCGACGGAAGCGAAGCTGAGATGTGCGGCAATGGGATAAGATGTGTCGCCAAGTTCGCATATGATTTTGGTAAGATCGATGGAAAGAGATTCACGATAAACACGCTCAGAGGCAATCTCACTGCCGATGTCACCGTTGAGAATGATAAAGTAAGGACTGTGACCATCGATATGGGCGCACCGATCCTAGAAGCTCCAGGTAAAACGAACATGGAGTCCTTGGAGACTACGACGATCAACACAGCAGCAGGGCCTGTCAAAGGATTCTGCATCTCCATGGGCAACCCGCACTTCGTCACATTCGATAGGTTGACAGATGAGAAGATCGACACATTGGGCCCGATACTCGAATCCCATAGAGTATTCCCTAAGAAGACCAACGTGGAGTTCGCCACCGTGGATGATGAAGGCAAGATACACATCCGCGTCTATGAACGCGGTGCTGCATGGACACTCGCCTGTGGAACAGGCGCGTGTGCTACAACGACCGCAGCTGCATTGAACGGCATGGTACCGTTCGATGAACCTGTCGATGTCGAACTCCCCGGAGGATGGTTGAGAGTAACCGTCGACAAGGATCTCAGATACGTGAGGATGGAAGGGCCTGCGACCTTCGTATACGCAGGAGATTATGAGGAATGAACATGAGATATGAATTCGCTGACAGATTACAGAGACTCCCTCCATACCTCTTCGTGAGACTGGAGGAAATGACAGCCAAGAAGAGGGCAGAGGGTATCGATATCATCGATTTCGGTATCGGTGACCCTGATCTCCCGACGCCTGATGAGATCGTTGAGGAGATGTGCATCCAATCCAGGATCAATGCCAATCAGAAGTACTCATCATCCGCTGGAGAGAGGGATCTCAGAGTGGCGGTTGCAAGATGGTACAAGAAGAGATACGGCGTTGATGTCGACCCTGATACACAGGTATGCGTCACAATAGGTTCGAAAGAAGCGATATTCAACATCGCACAGGCATTCGTAAATCCGGGAGAGACGATAATCGCACCTAGTCCAGGATATCCTGTGTATTCAGGCGCTTCGACCATATTCAACGAGGCTGAATGCGTCAAGGTGCCTCTCAGAGCAGAGAAGGATTGGCTGTTGGATGTGGACGAATGTCCGAAAGGAGCGAAGATGCTCTACATCAACTACCCCAACAATCCCACTGGTGCGACATGCGACAAGGATTATCTCAAGAAGGTCTACGATTGGTGCCAAGAGAATGATACCATCCTCTGTGTGGATGATGCATACTGCGAGATGACCTATGACGGATATCAAGCGCCATCCATCCTTGAGATAGGGGAGGATGCGATAGAGTTCGGTTCATTCTCCAAGACGTTCAACATGACGGGATTCAGATTGGGTTATGCGGTCGGACATCCCGACCTCATCGCCGGATTGAAGAAATGCAAAGGACAGGTGGATTCCGGTGCTCCGATCTTCATACAGAAAGCTGCCATCAAAGCACTCGAGATGTATGGCGAGAATGGGGAAGCGCCCGAAGCCGTCAGGAAGAACATGAAGGAATACTCCGACAGGAGGGAAGTTCTCGTCAACGGATTGAGGGAACTCGGATTCGATGTGAAGATGCCGAAAGGGACGTTTTACATCTGGTTCGACTCCAAATGCAAGACATCCCTCGAGTTCACCGAGAGGATGTTGGACCTCGGCATCGTGGTCACACCCGGTTCAGGATTCGGTGAATCCGCAGAGGGCTATGTGAGGATGACCGTCACACAGCCCATCCCCAGGATCAAAGAGGCCCTTCAGAGGATGAAGGAAGGGCTCAACTGAGTTTCCTTTGGAGATATGCGACTCCGGCGACCATCACGATTATCGAAGAGATGGTCACGATCGGGAGTATCAGATTAGCTCCTCCATCATCAGATGGAGGGGCGATCCTCTTCCATGATGCATAGACATCGGTACCCAAACCATCTTTGTAGGGGAATCTCTCGCCCTCTATGATCACATACCAACTATCGAACTCGTATCCTTCTTTCACTGGAATGGATGTCATATCTTTTACATTGCCTTCGAACCATACATCTCCGTTCTCATCCAGATGGAATCTGCTCTTCACTTCGACCCATGATGCATACACATCGATGTCCTTGTTGCATACGCCTGCGAATATCTTGTGTTCACCATCCTCGATGTAATACCAATGATCGAATCTCTTACCGTCTGATGTTGGTGTGGGCAATCCTCCCAATTCCAATGAATTGCATTTGTAATAAGCATCCTCTCCTTCGTTGAGGTGGAATGATATCACATAGCCTGATGGCGACACAGGGATTGGATTCCAAGTGGCATAATAATCCGTATCACGATCGATGTGATCCCTCAATACGCCTCCCGTCGATTCCCATCCGCTGAACTCATATCCTGCTCTCGATGGTGTTTCGGGTGTTGTCACAGGACCTTCGGTGTAGTACTCCATGATGAGATTCCCACCTTGTGAATCGAAGAAACGGACGAGATGTGTCTGATGTACCACCGGAGGAGGTGCTATTGCCGTCCACTTCGCTTTTAGTGTGATGTCTGAAACGAAACCTGTAGTATCATCTATCTTCGTGTCGCCATCATACCATCCGTCGAATATGTGTCCGTCTTTCGTAGGCGTTGGAAATGTCTTCATTTCGACCTCATTGAATATCAATTCCTTACTGCCGACACCTCCGTTGAGATCGAATGTTACCTTATGCTGGATAGGCGTTGCGGCGATTGCATATCTGATCGGCTCACAGACGTCATCGGTCGATATCGTGGCCGTACCATCATTGTTGAGTGTATATGTCGCTCCGACGATCGAGTCGATGCTCCTAGGCAATGAATAATGAGGTTTTGGCGTTATGGTCGCAGACCATTTCTCACCATAATCTGCGAATTCGTATTCTGAAGTTGATGTGCAATATTCTAGATCGGGAGTTATTTGGGCGGCCCATTGCGCTTTAATTTCAATAACGAATGTATCGCTGGCGATATCCGACGGAGTTAATCTGTAATTATGCCCTGATTTTACAATTGTACCACAAACACACCAACATTTGAATACTGAACCGGGCTTTACTGGCACATTATCTGTTATTTTCACATCATTTTCAACATTAAAATGTATACAATCATCTTCAAATGATGACGTCCCGCCTTCCAATACATACCTGCCTTCGAAATCTATTAGCTTTATCTCAGGCTTAACCTCTATTGAAGTACCAATTACGTCACATATTTTAATCAATTCTTCATTAATGTCAACGTTTTCTGAAGAAAGAAATATCCTTTTACCAGAATGCCACGTGTCAACGGAATACCCATTATTCAACGGTACTTTTGATGGAACTGTGAATTTGTTTCCAAAAAAACATCTTATTTCATTGACGTTGCCAAAAGTATCATTGAATTTTATATTATACTCAATTGGTTTTAGAAATAATTTCATTGTTTTATTTAAATCGCCTTTTGATGGAACAAAATCTTCGGATAAACGATCTTCTCCGAATAATGTCCTGTACGGCCTGTACCCTATCTCTTTACTTGTTACTAAAAAATGACAAGTAGACAAGTTTTCAAAAAGCAATATGTCCGTATTACTGCTACACAGAGTATCATTCATTTTGACTTCTATCTTTTTTTCATCATAATCTAATCTCAGACTCTTTATTGGTTCTTCATCTCCATCAGCCCCATCACAACCCATAGTCAATAGCAACAACATCGTTGTTATCGCTAAAACTAAAATCAATATTCTTTTTATCATATTCCTTATTATAAATTATAAGGTATTAATATATTGATTATATGGAGCGAGCAGGATCCACCTTGCCCTCATCAAAATGAAAAAAACCACCTCCGACAGAGATACACCATCGGAGGATTATGATTCAACGTCTCTTCTTGTTGTTGAATCTCTTCTTCCCGCCCTGATTCTGCGGCCTCTTGGGCGGATTCGGATATCTGCGCTTGATATCCTCGACGCGTTTCAGGAATTCCTCGTTGAGCGCATCCCCTCTGAATTCCCCGCCATACTGATCTATCTTCGCAGCTATGGAGACCTTGCCGGCCAACGCCCTGGAGATGTTCCCTCTCTGCCATTTCGGTGCCCTATGTACCTCAGGGTGTTGATAGATCACACCATGCTTCGGAGGCCTCTTCCCGGATTTGAGATGCCTGAACATGGCCTTCTCCGCACCCAACATCTGTATCGTGGATGACGGCAACGAAGCCAACCTCTCCAACCCTCCGGCCAAAGAGATCAATCTAGCGGACAACGGACCGCCGGCGATAGCACAGAGATTAGGACAGGAATCCTTCACTATACCTGAGATGTACTCCTCCGTCCTCTCCCTGTCATCATATATCCTGCAGAGAGTGTCTGCAAAGTCCTGTACGGCCCTCATGTCCTCCTCATCCAATTCAGCGCCTATGGATTCCAATTCCAATCCTAGATCCTCTATTATGCCATCCCTCTCGCCATATCTCGCGATCAGATCGGCATATCTCTTATCCTTGGCATGATCGGCCAATTCAGGGAAATGGAGGCCGTACCATTCATGCAGTCTCTCATTCAGGAGATTCGATGTCTCTATGAGATCGTCCAGATTCCTTATCGCCTGCACAAGGCTCCTGTCCCTAGGGATGGGTTCTGATGTCCTCAATCTCCCGAGACCTAACATGGCCTCATGCATCAGTTTGTTATCGTAACCGAAGTTCTCCGCTTTGATGAATGATGAATCGAATAATGTAGGTTTACCGAGGAGTGCTTGACGTCTATCCGCGACGAACATCCTGCTCTTGCCTTCGACGAGTTCATATTCCTCGGGTAACGTCCCTCCCCTCTGCATCAACGCCAATCTCTCTGATATCTCTGATGCATCCTTCGGGAACAATCTCTTGTCGATTATCCTGTTCTCATCGCAGAGGAAACATCCGAACCATTTGGTTATCAGTATCATAGCATCCCTCTTATCTTCTCTATCTCGGACCTTGGCAGATTCCTCGCACGCTTGGCCAATATCTGCATATGGGCCTGGAACTCCATCTCCTCCATGCGATCGTATGCCTCTTCCAACGTCCTCCCCTGTGTGAGTGCCCCGTGTTTAGCCATCAGCATCGCCATACTGTCGGAATGTTCCTCGACAGCCTTCACCAATTCATCGGAACCTGGTGTGAAGTATGGTACCGTCGGCACTTCTCCAAGGAGCATTATCCCCTCTGGCGTGAGACAGGTGTTCATCCTCTTCCCGATGACCGCCAATGTAGTACAATACAACGGATGACAGTGTACGATGGCATTTATCTCGGGATTCTTCCTGTACAATGCGAGATGGAACTTGTGTTCTATCGATGGTTTCCCGCCAGAGATGATCTCTCCATCCAATGATAGTTTGACAAGATCATCAGGTGAAAGCATCCCCTTATTCCTACCTGATGGTGTGATGAGGACATAATCATCCACCCTCATACTCATGTTCCCGCCAGCGGATACCGTTAGGTTCCTGTTGTAGATCGTCCTGCACATATCCGCAAGGAGCTCTCTCGCATAGTACTCGTTCATTCCTTCACCTTCGATATCTCGGATGGCTTCAGGATGCCTTTCTCGGTGATGAAACCGGTCACGTACCTTGCAGGGGTCATATCGAACGATGGATTCAATGCCTTACAGCCGATCGGTGCTATGCGTACGCCTTTGACCATCGTCACCTCCTCTTCGGAACGATCCTCGATGACGATATCCTCTCCTGTCTTGGTGTTGAAATCGAATGTGGAGATTGGTGCTGCGACATAGAACGGTACGTTGAACTCCTTGGCTAGGACAGCCTTCTCGAATGTGCCGATCTTATTGGCGAAATCACCGTTCGCGGCTATCCTATCCGCTCCGACGATGATCATGCCCACGCCCTTCCTTATGAAATGTCCCGATGATCCATCGGGGATTATCGCATGGTCTATCCCTTCCTGGAGTAATTCCCATGCGGTGAGTTGCATCCCCTGTAGTCTCGGTCTCGTCTCCGAAACGTATACGAAGAAATCCTTACCGTCACCATGCGCTTTGCGCATGGGCGCCAATGCGGTACCAACATCCACGGTAGCCAACGCACCTGCGTTGCAGTGCGTCATCAATCTATATCCGTCCTTGATCAATTCCCCGCCGTACTCTCCGATCTTGATACATTTATCCACCATCGATTGGGCATATGCATCTGCGGATCCGATGGGATCCTTTCCTTTCGAGAGATCGTCCAACATATAGTCGACAGCATAGAACAGATCGTTGGCGGTAGGTCTTGCGGCCTTGATGTCCTTGGCCGCCTGTTCGATATCGTCACCGTTTATCGCTGCGAGGCACATGCCGTATGCGGCTGTGGCGCCTATGGATGGTGCTCCGCGTGTGGTCATGTTCCTTATGGCCTCCGCGACATCCCTGTAATCCTTGAACGATACTATCGTCACCTTATCAGGCAATTCGCGTTGATCGATCATCATCACTTTGCCATCCTCGAACCATACGGCGCGGATGTCCTCTGTCCTTCCGTTGATATTGGCCTTCATGTTTGATCATCCCTTGTTTAAGACGGGTCATCGAATGATTGTATGAATGAGATATAATGGATTGCAATGGTAGAGTGAAGATGGAATCTATTACAGACTCCTAAGTCAGTTCATGCCTTCAATATGTCACGTGCATTCTTCGATACGATGTCAGATAGCTCAAAGACATCCATCCCTAACACGGATGCCACCTTGCATATGTGCTCATGCATATCCATGACACCATCATAATGGTCAGATTCCAACAACAATCTGTCCTTCGGTATGGAGTTGATGATATCATGCACCTTCTCGATGGGTTTTTTGAATAATCTTGGAGATATCGAAAGACAACAACCGCGTTGTACGAACGCGTTTACGAAACCCGCCGGTGCATCATATGAATGTATGATCGTTCTGATATCATGTCCTTTCAACGCTGAGAGGACATCATCCGTCGAACGGACCATGTGGATGGATGCTATCCTATTCATCCTTGATGCTACATCCAATTGTTCTTCGAATATCTTCAAGGCATCATGTCCTGAACGCGTTCCATCGAGACCTATCTCGCCCACATTCGCCTCGGGATACTTCTCCAGGATCTTTACCAATACATCCTCTCCGTCATATTCATCGGAATACCACGGATGGGTACCGAAGAATGGAACCACTCTCTTGTCGGATTGCATCAACTCTTCCAAAGAAATCCAATCCGATGGCCTGGATGCGTTGCAGAACAACAGTCCTGCCTCTGATATGTCCCTGTAACCTACGCCGAATCCAGCGTTTGAGATGTGGAGATGCGCATCCGTGAACATGTCTCTGTAAATGTGATATCGAGTTTAGAAACTGTCGGACACTATTGAAAAAGGAGGGCCTGCGGACAGACATGTCCGCAGTAAATTGTTTAAGGGAAATGAATGAATCTTCACTTCTTTCTAAGGAAGAAGAACACACCTATTGCGAGGAGTGCGACTACAGCGACGACGACACCGACGATGAGTCCTGTGTTACCGTCATCCGACTTGTAACCTGTTGTGGACTCGGAGATTTCCTTTATGTATTGGTATGCTCCAGGATATCCTGTGTCCTTCCATGTCTTCTTCTCAGCATCTGAGAGTGCATTGTACACATCTGGACCGATGTAACCATTTCCAGTAGCAAGTGCGATCGTATCATTGAGATAATCTGTCTCTGTCTTTTCTACAGCCACCCATTTTCCATCCTTTGCGTAGAATGTAGCATTGATTCCAGTCTTCAACCAACCTGATGACAAGAATACGACGTCAACAAATCCTTCGTTTGCAAGTGCCTCATTGGCATTTGCAACGAAAGATTTCAATGTCTTCAATGTCTGGAATTCGATCCATTTTGACGATACATCCTTTCCATCTGCACCAATGACCTCTACAAATATGTGACTTGTGAATTCTGCAGGGAACTCTTTGGGTACATCTGTTGTTTTTGCTTCGAGGATAGTTTTGACATATGCATAGTCAGGGTAACCTTCACCCATATCAGACTTTGCCCAGAATTTCTGATTTTCTCCGAGAGCATCATACACCTCTTTAGAGATGAAACCATTACCAAGAGCTATTCCTGCATATGTTGCAGGAGGATACTGAAGTTTTGTATCTTCGACTTTTACCCACTCTTTTCCATCTTCGCTACCGACAAAACATGAATTCTTCGCCGTACCGTTATATTTCAGGCTCAGATATTTTCCATTCACAAATTGAAGTTCTGGGTATCCATAAAATTTGAATGCTTTGTTAGCTTCTTCTACATAATTCTCAAGCTCAGCTGTTGATGTAAACTTGATCCAGTCTGTACTTGTGACCATACCGTCTTCGTTCACGATTTCAATGTAGAAATAGTGCACCTTATTGTCATCTGCAGACGTGTCTGCGTCACTCACGACACAAACGACAGCAGTGAGACAGAACATGGCGACGACAGCCATTGTCAACGCTTTGAATTTTCCGTTCATGATAATAACCCTTATTGGATATTATATCCAAATTGAATGCTCCAAAATATAAACCTTTTGGATTACTGGTCCAATAATTATCACGTCATACATAGAATTTAATAGAATGCTGGATATTGGCAATATCATCCAATTGATACGATGAAAGATCCTGTGAATGACAATTCCAAAAAACAGCGGAAAATGACCGTTAATCAGGTCAAAGTCTACTCCACAGTGTCGATAATCCTAATCGGAATATTACTGTCGGGGATCGTATCACTGCAAACGAGCGAGAGTTCTCTAGCGCATGCGAATGGCATCCTGATAGATTTCGAGAAATACGACACGACATGGTTCGAATACGACCTCAATGTCTCTCACAACCCCATCTCGCTCCTTGACAAATGTTGCAAAGAGAACAATTACGAATACACGGTGGAGAAGGGTGTCGTCACTGAGATTAACGGGGTATCGAATAACGACACACATTCGTGGGGATTGTGGTATGTGGTGAAGAACTCCACATCATGGTCGAAATCCGATTCCTATGATATCGATATGAGGAACTATTCCATAGTCGCATGGGCATACAGGGATTCGGAAACGACCCCGACAGTAGCAGTCGATGCCACGGGCGTCAGCATCTATGGTTATCCGCAAGCCATGCGCATCGTCACACTATCTCCCGTAGCCACAGAGACCGTTGGCGCATTGAAGGCCACCGGTGCCATCGTCGGCATGGATTATTACAGCAATTACCCCAACTCTCTCAATAAAGCGAGGACGGAGGGAAGGACCGCCACAGTGGGGACATACACCGACCCCAGCTACGAATTGATCATGAAACAGTCCCCGGACATCGTCATTGCGGACAGTACACAGTACAATCAAGTACAGGTAGCGAAGGCCATCAGGGATGCGGGCGTGAACTCCGTTGCACTCTACCAAGGAGAGGATATGGACACCATCTACGATAACACATTCATCGTAGGAACGGCCATAGGATACGAGATGACCGCAAAGAACATCATAGCCGAGGATGGACTCGGGGCGAAAGCGGTCGCATCCAAGGTCGCGTTCACCGATAAGAAAAGGGTCATGGTAGCACTCTCGCCGGACAGCGCACCGTATGTCGCTGGAAACTACACCTACGTCAACGACATCATCAACACGATATCTGCAGAGAATGCATTCGGTTCGATGAAAGGATGGGCGCATGCGAACACCGAGATGATCGCTCAGAAGAATGCTGATGTCATAATCATCATAACAGAATCGTACAAAGCGACACAGGCCGAATGGGATTACATGTACTCGCATCTCCCTGACGCGTGGAAGTTGACGAATGCGTACGCTAACAAAGAAATATATCTGGTCACAGGAAAGGCGGCTGACCTGGCATCACGTGCGGCGCCCAGATTCCCGCAACTCTCTGAACTCTTAGCCGAGATCATCCATCCGGATTCATTCGAGACCGAGGTCCCGAAATACATCGGTGATGAATACAGAGATTACCTCACGATCACCAAATACCTATCATACGACAACTGAGGAGGAGCTAAATGAATAGAAAGGCGACAGGAATCATCACACTCATCGCTGTGGCGATGATCCTCATAGTCCCCTTGTCTTCGATATCGTCGGACGGCGATGAGACACAAGGGGGCAAATTCATGCTCGACGAAGGCAACGGTGCCAAGACATGGTTCGATGCCGCGAAGGGCGACACATATAGCGATATCATAAGAGAGACGCTGGAAGCCAACGGACATACCTGTACGATATCCGGGGCGAGCATCACGATCGATGGGAAGACGACGAATACTGTGGGTACAGGCTCAGGCAGTTCGTCAGATGTCATCAAGATCCCTGGATCGTCCACCATCAAGGTAATATCGAAATGGATCCCCTATGAATGGAATGATGGAAAGAACAGATGGGATGTCGTCGCCGATCTCTCCGCTCCCTACTCCTCAGGCCACATAGCGATCGGTTTCTATCCAGAAGGCATCGTACCGTCCGAGACTCCATACAACCAATCGGTCACATGCATGGGATATGATGCCAAGGCATCCAACAGCCAAACCGCGATCATATCTGAAGATGGTCCGAAGGTCAATTGGGCCGAACTCGGATGGGATGGTGTGACATACGGCTCCATCACTGACACCAACACCAGCACAGGCATGGGATCCGATGGGGCCACATACACTGGAGCATATGCACAGGTGCTGATAGCAGGCGGATATGCATTCATCAAATACGGCCTAGATAACGATAGGAGTAGTACCGCAGCCCTCGTCTGCAGAGATATCGCGACAGGCGCCGTGAAATGGTTCTTCAAGTATCCGAGAGCATATTATGAGACAAGCAACTTCATAATCGTCGGCGACCACGTCATAGTACAGAGCTCCGCAGGCTTAGAAGGGGAGACCACGAGTTCCGTGGGTTCGATCTACAAGATCAACTGGAGAACTAGCAGCGGTCTTGCCACACCGGAGAAGACACTCACAGGAATCCCAGGTACGCTGACGGATTATCCTGCAGTCGGTTATGACGGGTATGCTGGTGCAAGTGGTGTCACATCACTCGTGTATGACTCCGGAGCAATATTCACCCTAGGATCGAACGGCATGGTCTACTGTTTCGACTTCGATCTGAATCCCGTATGGTCATACCACACCAATGGCAGAGCCTATTACTCTGCTCCCGTGGTATACAACAATCTACTCTTCGCCGGTATGCTCGATGGACATCTGTACATATTGGACAAGAACCTCGGCACGCTGAAGACGGACATAGAGGTCTATCAAGCCGACTACAAAGGAGATATTATCGGATCGGTCACCATGCCATCGATCGTTGAATCCGACGGTAAATACTACATCTTCTGCACATTCTCGGATGGACGTGGAATGAGTGCACAGTTGTATGGTAACGCACTCTACGAATACGATGGGGAAAGCGATGTCAAGACCATCGTTGAACCCAAGGACAGAGGATACGGAAGTCTCGGAAGGATGACCGCTGTCGAAACTGGTGATTTCAAAGGCGTGTACTTCGAGGGTAACAAGAAACTGTTCCGTATGAACCTCAACGGGAACATCTCCATATTGAACAAGGATGTGAACACATCACACTCATATCTCGTTCTGATCAATGGAGATAAGTTGGCCGCGACCAGTTATACGAAAGGTACGGCATTGATGGAATTCGACCTCGAAGGTAACATCATAGGCAAGTATCTCGAGGATGAGAAATACCAACACTACTGCATGGCAGGACTCACTGTCTTCATGGCGGATTCATCTATGGAAACGATTCAAGCGTGATATCCATCAGAGGGGGGTTCGGAGATGGTTCGCCCGATCCGATCCCTGAGCAAGGCCTAGCCCCATGGCAGGTACTTCTGATCGTGTTGGGTGCATTAGCTATCATATTGACATTGGCATACGTAGGCATGAGATACGGTCTGAAATGGGAACGCCCCTGGAATCACATCGTATCATCCATCAACAACTTCCTGTTCGGCGAGGAATACTCGCACAACACACTGTCAAGACACCGCCTGTGGTTGGTCATGGGCATCGGATTGACACTCACACTCATCGCTGCGATAGCATCATTGTGCATAGGCCCCACCACTACGTTAGGTGTCGGAGAGATGTTCCAAAACCTCTTCTCCGCGATAGGTAAAGGCGGGAACAATCTCACATACAACGAACTGATGGTATACAGCGCAAGGCTTCCAAGAACGTTGGTCGCGATAGCTGTCGGTGTGGGATTGTCGGTCGCGGGTGCGATGTATCAAGCCATAATCAGGAACCCGTTGGTCGACCCGTACATAATGGGTGTGTCCTCGGGTGCAGGTACCGCGGCCATAGCTGTGATATCATTCGATTTCACATTCTTCGGTCTGTTCCCTGCGCATTCGATATATCTCACAGCATTCACCGCTGCGGTCGGAGGCATACTCGCATTCATGTGCACCATGTTGCTTGCAACGAAAGCAGGAGGGACATCCATCAACTACGTCCTCTCAGGAGTGATCGTGGGATTAGTGTTCTCCGCAGCACAGACACTTATGTTGACGTTCGCGGGCAACCACGTCACAGGTGCCCTCTCATGGTTATACGGTTCATTCTCCGAGATAACATGGTCCAAGGTATGGTTGGTGTTGATACCATCGTTCGCGATGTCATTCGCCGTACTGTTCTGGGCGAAGGAGTTCAACCTCGTACTGTTGGGTGAGGATCAGGCAAGACAGATGGGACTCAACGTCAAAAGATTCAACAGATGGATGCTCATAATCGCATCCGTGCTGACATCGATCTGCGTAGCGTTCGTAGGTATCATCGGATTCGTGGGATTGGTCATCCCTCACCTGTGCCGTATGATGCTCGGAGGAGACCACAGGTTGGTATTGCCGACTTCGATGGCATTCGGAGGATTCCTGATGATCGTCGCAGACATAGCGTCAAGGATGCTCGTTCCAGGATTCGAACTCCCTGTCGGAGCCATAACAACGATAATAGGCGTACCTGTGTTCGCCTATCTCCTTATCAAGAGGGGGAAGATGTATGACGGATGAAATCCCGCTGTTGGAGGTCAAGGACCTTCAGAAATACTATGAGGACGGCTATCATGCCGTCAGAGGCGTATCGTACAAGATAGGATCAGGGTTGTTGGTAGGTCTCATCGGACCCAATGGTTGTGGAAAGACCACGATGATGAAATGCATCAACAGATTGCATGACCCGACATCCGGCAACATCTTCATCGACGGAGAGAGCGTATTGAATAAAAGTCCGGGAGAGGTGGCGAAGATCGTCGCCAACGTTCCCGCTGAACTCAGAACTAGTTTCGGTCTGACGGTCTTCGAGACCGTCATGCTGGGAAGATATCCCTATCTCAAGAACGTATGGTGGGAGACGAAGGAGGATGAAACATTCGTCGAGGAATGCCTGAAGAAGTTCGGCGTGTATCACCTTAGGAATCGTCCGCTGCATATGCTATCCTCCGGAGAACAACAACGTGTACTGATCGCTAAAGCGTACGTCCAACAACCTAGGCTGATGCTTGTAGATGAACCTACGTCACACCTCGATATGAAATACAAACTCGACGTGATGGAATACCTCCGTGCGATGGTCAAGAAGAACATGACCATCCTTGTCGCTGAACATGATATCTCTCTGATGGCTAGGTATTGTGACCTGTGTATCATAATGAAGAAAGGTGAGATCGTTGCGATGGGCGACCCGAAGAAGGTCATAACATCCGAACTCATCGAGGACGTGTATGAGGTATCCGCATCCGTTGGATTGGATAAGGACGGAGAACTGTATGTATTGCCGAAGAGATATCACGATAAGGACTACCAATACCACTTGAATACTTTCAAAGATGATGAATGATGGTGACATCTGGGTGATGGATGGCATAACATACCTACAATGATGCGATAGATGACAATCTCGTACATTTATATCCATGAAATGATGTGTATGGACGATGAATCCATCCATGTTGTCCAGAAAGACATTGCACGAATTGCCGATGACCATACACGGTGGACAGGCATGGAAGATCGGCGGCATAGAGGATTACAGTCACAATCTCAATCCATTCGGACCGCCGGATGACATCAAGGACATAATATCATCATCCATCGATGGAATAGATCATTACCCCGATGACAACAGCACAGAACTGAAGGAAGCGATTTCCGAGAGATTCCATGTTGGAATAGAGAACATCATCATAGGTGCCGGTTCATCCGATATCATACGCATGTTCCCGAACACGTTCATCGAAGATGGTGAAACGGTCATAATCCCGAGTCCATCCTTCGCAGAGTATACGCACCAATGCAGGATAGTAGGTGCGAGAGTGATCACTCAAGATCTTGAATCCAAGGATGATTTCCATATGGATTTCGATTTGCTCAAATCCAAGATCGATGACAATGTGAAGGCAGTCTACATCTGCAACCCCAACAACCCTACAGGAAGGATCGAGAGAAGGGAGGATATCCTGGACCTTGTCGAATATTGTGGAGACAAGGGGACATTCGTATTCCTTGACGAGACATTGTTGGAACTTGTACCGGAACACAAGGATATCTCATGCATCGAATACGTTGACAGATATCCCAACCTCCTGGTCGCAGGTTCTCTCACGAAATCATTCGCCATCCCCGGAATACGTATAGGATTCGGATTCTCCAATCCAGAGACGATATGTGAATTGAACAAGGTGCGCATGACATGGAATGTCGGTCAGATAGAACAGAAGGTAGCCACCGAACTCATACGCAACAGGATGGGACATGTGGAGAAGGCCGCCGCATTGATGGCATCCGAAGCGAGATGGATGTATCAGCAATTGACGGATATCGGACTCCCCATAAGGATGACGGACTCATACTTCTTCTTCGATTCCATGCGCCCATCAGGCATGGATGGACATCAATTCGTTGAAAGGATGCTCAAGAACAACATAATGGTGCGCGATTGCGCATCATTCGGTATAAGATTCACAGATTACGTCAGATTCTGCGTGAAGGACAGGATACGCAACGAAAGATTCGTCGAAGCTGCCAGGAACGCATTGAGGTGATCCGATGGACATCTGGATAGATGCTGCTCTGATCATCGCACTTGCGGTCATAATCGACTTCGTGATCGGAGAGGTACCCAACGCCATACACCCACTGAGATGGATGGGAGACATACTCTATTGGATAGATAGACACATAAGCAGAAAGGATCCAACGGTCACGAGACTCATGGGATTCCTATCATACCTGTTCGTACTCATCCTATTCGGAGGGATCGCGTTCCTATTATCCGCAGCCACGAAATACTATCTCGGAGAGATAGCATGGATAATCGTCACAGCCATATTGTTCAAGGTGACATTCGCGATATCATCATTCAGAAGACATTTGAGGCCTATACGCAAGGACCTTGAGAAAGGGGACATAGAAAATGCCGCATCCAAACTGCAGATGATCGTCAGTCGCAATACCAAGGGCATGGATGAAGGGCACATCGTATCATCATGCACCGAGACCGTATCCGAGAACTACGTCGACAGCGTCGTATCCCCTACGACATATTTCGGCATATTCGGACTCATTGGCGCCATAGCATTCAGATGCGCCAACCTCATGGATGCCATGTGGGGTTATCTCAATGATAAATACCGCCACCTAGGCACATTCCCTGCAAGATTCGATGATGTCCTTGGATTCATCACATCCAGGATATCGATAGTATTCATCACGATCGGTGCGTTCATCCTCAGGATGGATTGGAGAGCGGTCATCCCTGCCGCACTCAGAGAACATGATAAGACACCTTCCCCTAACAGCGGGTGGTCCATGACCGCATTCGCGGCAGCATTGGGGATATCGATGGAGAAGAAGGGCGTATATGTCATGGGCACAGGCCCTATGCCCACCGTGAAGGATATGGAGAGATGCTGCCTTCTCGTCGAATTATCATCGATAATATATATCGCAGCGGCGGCATTACCCCTTTACATGTTCTGTGGGATCCACATACAGGGTTCCATCGAGGATTTATTCATACAATTGTTCGAGGTGCTAGCATGATGCCGAAAGCCGATGTCCGTATCGAATACGTGAATGACTATCCTGTAGCAGTCATCGTATTCGATGAGAGAGTTGAGATATTGAGCTCGTGCGTTTCCAACGGAGGATTGCGTGAAACGGATACGATCATCATCATGCAGGTCGATTCCACATACAACCATAATAATCCGCAGGTCGACATCGATCATGTGATTGAACAATTGGATCTGCCTAGAGATACAGTATCATTCATGACCGCCGCAGAGGTGGATCGCGTGATATCTGATGTCACAGCAACATATGATGGATATCAAGCGCGTGCGATCGCTACCGCAGGATTGTCCAATCAGGTAGTGGCAGGGGACATCCTTGAGAATTATGAGGAGAGACACAGGATCTCCATGGAAAGAAGGAACAGATTGATGCATGCAGGAACAATCAATATAATCGGAATATCTGAGATACCGCTCACCGATGCCGCTAAGGTGAATTCCATCATCGCCATGACGGAAGCCAAAACTGCAGCGATGAATGATCTGGGTTTCAAAGAGACCGGCACGACGTCCGATGCCATTGCCATCGTCTGTCCGAAGGAGGGTGAACGCGTGAACTACGCCGGAACAGGATTCGGCGTAGGGATCGCATTGGCACGCTCTGTTCGTGACGCTGTCAGAAGATGTTTGATCAAGAGGGGAGATTTCCCGTACGACATGAGTGATGAGGAATCCAAAGAGCTCAAGGGGAGATATGCATGAGTGATGATGTACAAAGATACAGATGCATCGATGCCATCACAGGCATGTTCTCGTTCTTCACCATGCTTCCGATAAACATCGAGATGAAGCATATCGATGCCATGAATAGAAAATTCTGGCTCACACCTATTGTTGGATTGTTCTACGCATTATTGGCCGTAGGTTCGTTCTCACTCATCGATTGGATGACGGATAGCACGATGATATCCGCCGCATTGACGATACTGTTGGTTGGGATGATGAATCGTTTCCTCCATCTTGACGGTACGATCGACATAGGCGACGGATTGACCGTAGCAGGGAAGAGAGAGGACCACGTCCGTGCACTGAAGGACACGTTGATAGGTGCAGGCGGGATGGCGACAGGATTGATGATAGTCCTATCCTTATTCGCCGAATATTCCTCTATGGCCACATTGACATTCATCTTCGTAGGGGCCGCGGGAGAGATATTCGCAAGGAATGCTCAAGTCTCCGCTGCGGCATTCGGCACACCGGGCAACGGGATGGCAGGGGATTCCGTCAGATATACAGGAGTCAAGAGTCTCGTAGCTTCCACCATCCTTACGATTATCATCTCAATATCATATTGGGCCGTAGCATCATATGCCCTATTGGACGGATTCACATACTCGCATCTCGCGATACTCTTCACAGGGATTGCCATATCGATCGTCTGGGGTTTCATCATCTCCAGGATCGCCGAGAGGAACTTCGGCATGGTCAATGGAGATGTGCTCGGTGCGACGAACGAGACATCCCGTGTCGTGATCATATTCGCGATGTTATCGATGATAAGATTCATGGGGCTCTGACATGGAAGCCCTCATCATGGCCGGCGGGAAGGGCACGAGACTGTGCAAGAACGGTGTGGAGAAACCATACATCAACGTCGCAGGCAAACATGTGATCGAACACGTCATAAATGCGCTCAAGAAAGCGAAATGTGTCGACAGGATACTCGTAACGGTCAGTCCAAACACCAAGAAGACAGAAGAATTCCTTATGACGCTTGACGATGTCGAGATAATAAGGACTTCAGGCGAGGACTATGTCGGCGACCTGCATGCCGCATATAGCGTAATGAATGGGAAATATGTGTTCTCCACACCTTCCGATCTCCCTCTTCTCAAAAGCTTCACCGTTGACAACTTCATAAAGGCGTTCGAGAAGGATCCTCATGACTCGTTCCTAGCCGTGGTCGATGAGGAGGTCGTAGTCAACACGGGCATCGTACCATCATTCTCATTCGAGATGGATGGTTCCAAATGGGTGCTATCAGGACTCACGATAATGAACAGACAGATGATATTGGACGGAGAATGCCCTCCGGATTACTATTACAAGACAGATTGGGTTGACCTAGCGGTCAACGTCAACACCATGTACGAACTTCAATTGGCACGCGGTTACTTCGGCTGAACACCGAGTATCCCTTCGTAGATCTCATGGACCTTCTTCAGAAGGATGTTACAATCCACCTTACCGGCAGAACTCGCTATCGCAGCTACCGATGAGCCTCCGCAACCAACACCTTCCTTGATGTATCCCCACTCATAGGCCTGAAGCCCTTCGTACGGACTCTCGCTGTAATCCATATTCACATACACCAACGGGATATCATTGGTGATCGAATCGTTCATCTTACAGACGTTGGATGCTGCATCCTTCACCAACCATCTCGTCGTACCATGGATCACATTGCCTTTGATGGATGGTTCCAACTCATAGGCACAGGCTATCACAGCTGACATCTGCGTCCCCCCGCCTACGATCACGGGGATGGATTCGGCGGCACCGATGATCATTCCGACGTTTACCGGCATCATAGGATCCCCGACACATTCTATGGCCTTCAACGGATCATGGGCCAACGACCCCACCTCTATGCCTGCGGCCTTGAACCCTTCCATCACGAGATTGGTCTTCAGTTCCTTCGGATTCTTCGGTGATGAGCTGCTGACGAGATTCTCCTTGATCACTCCCATGGCCATCATGACAGCGAGTGCAGTCGTGGTACCTCCTGCGACAGATTCGCTCACAACGAGGAAATCATGTCCCCTCGCAAGATTGCGGCCGAGTATCTTGGCCTTCTCGAACACCTCCCTCACATTCTTCACGGCATGTCCCGTGGTGATCATGTCCCCGTATTCTCCGCCCATCTCGATGTATGGTACCTGGGGCATGACCTTGCATCCTCCGTTGACGATGAAACAAGGCATATCGGATAATTCCAAGGCCGCCATGGTGAGTGTTGCGGGCGTCGGTATGCCTCCGGGGTTGATAGGTATGCCTTTCATGCAGAGCGTCCTTCCGCATGACAGTAGCTCCGCATCAGCAGGTCCGGTGAACAATGTCAATTCAGGCGTATCCCCTGCGTCCGATACCCCTGGTATCGTGGATGTCAATGTGTTACCGACGGTACAGGTGAATATCCCGCGCTTCCCCCAGATCCTCGAAAGAACATCTTTCGCTATGTCCTCATTACCGTAAATACTCAAAGAATCTGGAATATGGAAGCCTTCTGCCATATCCCGTGGAATGACAGCATATGATATAATGCCTTGGCGACCGCGGATAGCGTACGATTCCATAACCTCGGTAAAGAAGACGCCCCTAAAGTTGCAAATAACCGAACATCCCGCCCCATAATTGAATTTATAATCCACTACACGATATCCCGATACGCACGGAACGGGATCGAATGAAATGTATCAAGAATAAGGTGAATGCGGAACTGAAAGCCGGTAACATAGGCTCCAACACATCCTGTGAATATAACCCATGTCACTACAGAGGACAGAATTGTTCATTCTGCTATTGCCCATTCTACCCGTGTAACGATAAGGATCTTGGGAATGAGCTTCATTCAGAGAACACATCCAATGATGTATGGGATTGTTCACAATGCCTGTTCTGCCATGATAACAATGTCGTTGAGTATTCTTACAAAAGGTTCTCCGAACTTGGCATAACCGACAGCGATGACGAAAGGATCAGGGACATCGTGTTCAAAGAGGCCAAAGAGAGATTCTATCATTTAGGCAAAGCCGTCATGATCGTCGGAGCGACATCCGATGCAGGCAAATCCATCACCGCAGCGGCATTATGCCGCATCATCAACAGGAAAGGATATTCTGTCACACCGTTCAAATCTCAGAACATGAGCCTCAACTCCAGGGTGACACGTCGCGGGGATGAGATATCTATGATACAGACCCTGCAGGCCAAGGCCGCAGGTGTGACCAACCCATCATACACGATAAATCCGATCCTTCTGAAACCCAAGGGGGAGAGGAGGTCGCAGATAATCGTCGAAGGGAAACCTTTCAGAGATTGTTCCGTCTCATCCTACTACAGGACATTCGTCGAAGAGGAAGGCAGGGACATCGTCAAGAGGAACATAGATTTCCTCCGTTCGAGATACGATTATATCGTCATGGAAGGAGCAGGATCCCCTGCCGAGATCAACATCTATGACAGGGATATAGCGAACATGAGCGCCGCCGAGATGGCTGATGCGACATGCATACTCGTCGTCAACATGGAATGGGGAGGCTCATTCGCATATGCGCTAGGTACCATTGAATTGATACCCGAGAAGGACAGGAAGAGGATCAAAGGCATCATACTGAACAATCACAAGGGGAATGTGAAAGCCCTCGATGGTGCAAAGAAGAGGTTAGAGGAACTCACAGGCATACCTGTGCTAGGAGTCATACCTCACCTGAACGTTGATCTTCCAAAAGAGGATTCGGAATATTTCCGCAACACCAAGGAAGCGGGCAATGGTAAGTACATCATATCGGTGATCAAACTCCCGCACATATCCAATTTCACCGATCTCGATCCGCTCATGCTCGAAGACGTGAAAGTGAGATTCGTCACATCATCGGATGAACTGAAAGGATCCGATGCGATAATCATCCCTGGCACCAAGAACACCACTGATGACCTCCATTGGATGAACGTCAGTGGATTGTCGGAGCACATCAGGAACTATGTCGGCAGGATTCCGATCATAGGCATATGCGGAGGATACCAGATGATGGGTCGCAAGCTCATGGACCCCAACGGTATCGAGGATGAGAGATACCGTAGCATATCCGGATTGGGATTGTTCGACATGGAGGTCAGATGGAACTCCTACACCAAACACGTGTGCAAGAACACCGGCCATATGCTAATCGGAGATGAGGGGCGGATCTCTGGATATGAGATCCACATGGGCAATACAGTCAATAACAACGAGGAACCGTTGTTCTTCTTAGACCGCCTCAGAGGCGGTTTGACCGAGGGTTCCGTCAATCAGGACAGGAAACTCTTCGGAACATATCAGCACGGTGTATTCGAGATGCCTGCATTCAGGGATCATATCATGAAGCTCATCGGTGCAAAGGATACGAAGAGATTGGACTACGATGCATACGTCGAAGAGAATCTAGACAAACTCGCGAACGGATTCGAGAAGGCATTGGACATGGATAAGCTATGGGAGCTGATAGGATGAAGAGCATAATGTTCCTCGGAACGTCGTCATCCTCTGGAAAGACGCTCATCTCCGCAGTATATTGCAGATATCTTCATGATAAGGGACTGAGCGTAGCTCCGTTCAAAGCATCTGGTATCGCTCCTCACATCCACAAGTCCGATAAGAACAGGATCATGAACATGGAACAGGCGATCCAGGCATGGGCATCAGGGGACATCCCTGAACAGAGGATGAACCCTGTGCTGTTCAAGCCCGGAAGATCCAAGACCGTGGGCATCTACATCGATGGCGTGAAGGAATACACCCTGTCGGCAGGATGCAGACCTGACAATGGCAGACTCCTCAACTCTGCATTGGAGGCCTTCGACGGATTATCCAAGGAATATGATGAGGTCGTATGCGAAGGATATGGTTCTCCTATCGACATGAATCTCTACGATGATGATATCGCCAACATGAGGATGGTCACCGAGAGGGCCATCCCTGCCGTACTCGTCGCCGATATAGAACGCGGAGGAGTGTTCGCTGTCATCTACGGCACATGGAAGCTCATACCTGAGAAGGATAGACATCACCTGAAAGGATACATCATAAACAGGTTCAGAGGGGACGAGAGCGTATTGAAAGATGGTATCAACAGGATCGAGGAACTCACTGGTCTGAAATGTTTCGGTGTCGCACCCTATGTGAACGTGGATCTCCCTACAGAGGATGTAGAGAACATCGACGATATCTGCGTCTCCGAGATCGATAGGATACTTTCGATAATGAAGGAACATATCGACTTCGAGGGATTGGATTCATTGTGAGCCCATTATCCTAGGTATGACATCCTTCAATTCCACGTGCTCATCCTGACCGATGAATGTCTCGAAGGATGTCCAGAACGGGACCTTCGTTATTATGTGGTTCCCTGTCACGGATGATGTGCCGTGATCGACGAAATAGACTATCCTGTCTATATCGGAGAAATACTCCTCCATCTTCCTGTCTATGTGCTCCAGGATCCTCACCTTCTTCGGAGGATCCTTCTGATGACTATACTCATCGACCTCATCCATGTGCAGGAACACGTTGGTACGCTCCAACGCTTCTCTAGCGACAGGGAATCTGTCATCGATATCATCGATCAGCCTTATCTCCTGCCCCAATGACGCACATACGCCCAATGATGTAGGGCTATCGGATATCGCGAGCATCCGTTCTATGTACGGAGGATATTGTCTCTCGAACCTTCCGCAACCCCATGGATAATCCGTTATCCCATCCAGATCCTTGGCGACGGCCATGACCATCCTCCCCAGATCCCCAGGGACCTCCACGAACGGTGCAGGTACCGGCGGACTAGGCAATTCGGGTATGATATCGCACCTCATCGTCAATACAGCACGACCATTGAGGAAGAACTTGATCTGAGGATCATAATCCTTCAGGATGTCCATGTGCTCCTCCACCTTGGGGATCAGACGGTCGCAGAACTCCTCGGCATGATATGACCAATTGATCATACCGTTCTCGATTATCGCAGGCGATAGACGGTATGCGGTCCTCCCTCTGACATCCAATCCAAGGCCCATCCCCTCCAATGCTGCCCTTGCTATCTCTGGCGGGTGTCCGGTGAAGAATTCGTTCAAGAAAAGATGAGTGTATCCTCTTCCATCAGTGAAACCCCTGTGCGTCGCCTTGGACCTCATGAACGGCATGTTAGCAACATCCAATGGTTTCCTGCCACCGTATTCTGGAACAGGATCGTCCTCAGCACCGTCAAGAAGAACGAATAACGTATTCATCCGATATCCACCGCTGTGAACGGTGATTATTGTTCGGCGATTTAACTATATCATCTGCATGAGTGGATTCGCACACCACATGAGAATGTGGTGAATCAGCATCGTCAATCTTTGACCATGGGATGGATGTCTACACGATCCTGATGAAACCGCGAGACATGAGCGCGCTCAGCACATCACATGCGGATTCTGCGATTGCGAGACAATCCTCGGCAGTATCGCTTATATGCTCTATCTCCAATGTCTGTGTTCCTGAAAGGTGGATGCATTGGGTCGTGAATGACTCGATACGATAATCGAAATCGTCATCGATCAGTCTCCTTTCACCAAGGTATGTTCTTTGCTCATCCTCTGAATATTCATCAGTAGCGTACAGACTCATCTTGAAGACCCCTTGTACTAGATCACCTGTATATGAGAATAGAACATTCGATAGACCGTACTTCTCGCACAACTCATTATAGTAATCGGTACCTTCACTCATGTCCGCATATGTGGTCACGGTCATCTCCTGAACATATGCACCAGGTATGGTCACCTTACATCCCGCCACATCGCCATCTGTTGTATGTTGATCTCCACGTGAGAGAGTGAGTACGCCATCCACCTCATCATACACACTTTCCGAATACCCATCGATGACGACGATCATACGCCCCTCATGACTGGAAACTTCCAATTTCGACGTTGCATGGTATTTGCCATCGCTGTCATTCAATTCAGGATTCGAATGCGTAATGGAATACCTGAATCCAAGAGGACTGAAATGCTCATCATTGTGTTTCTTGTTGTCCTCTTTTTTGTTGTCCTCTTTTTCATACAACTTATCTTTCCACTCATTCCACTTATCATTATCGATTGTGGAGACCGTCGTTACCGAATCCACTATCCTAACATACATACGGGACGTTAAGACCTGGAGGAGATTGTTGGCTGATTCTATTTTAGCAAGACAGTCCTCGGCAGTATCGCCTATGTGTTGTATCTCCAATGTCTGTGTTCCTGAAAGAAGGATGCCGTAGACCGTAATCGACTCCATACGATAATCGAAATTGTCATCGATCTGTCTTTCGTTGACCGTGTGACTAAAACCACCGTTCTCATTATATTGGATGTCGGCAGCATATAGGCTTACGATCCTCTTTCCATCATGGTCGAGAAGATATCTGCATGAGAAACTGACGTCGGACAGATTGTACCTCTCACACAGCTCATTGTAATAATCGGTACCTGGGCACATATCCGCGAATGTTGTTACAACCATCTCCTGCATACGCACATCAGGGAAGAATACCTTGCACTCCTTCGGAACACCATCTATTATATGCTGCCCGTTCCTAGAGATGAGTATGCCTTCATCCGTGATATCGAAGTTGATATCTTTCGTTGCAATTCCACTGAGAAGCACCATCTGACCGTCGCTACCACGGATCTGCAACTTCGACACTGCATGATATTTTCCATCGCCATCATCCAACACTGGGGATGTGTGATCGATTGAGTATGCAGACTGCTTACCATAGTTGTTGTTTTGTCCACCGGTAGCCTCCTTTTGCCACGGATCCCATACTACATCAAGGACAGGGAAGGCATTGTTGACCGAATCCACCATCCGGATGTTTCCTTTGTTCATCAGATAATTCAAAAGGTTCTCGGCAGAATAAATGCTAGCGAGAGATTCATCAACGGTATGATCGATATGTTGTACCTCAAGATAGTCATCTGACGATAGGCGGATGCCGTATGCTGTGATCGGCACCATACGATAATTAAAATCCTGATCGAGGACCTTATCTGAATCACACTTATTATGCAGATGATATTTGAGCCCGCCCGTAAAATGGGACGATACGTAGAACAATGCTTTCGATAAGTTGTATTTCTCACACAGCTCATTGTAGTAATCAGTTCCGGGACTAATATTATCATATGTTGTCACGGTCATCCTTTCCAACATGGTGTGTGGGAAGAACGCTTTGCATTCCGTCGACCACTCTAGCGAATCAGGATTCAAGAATGATTTACTCTTGGATGATATCTCGATACCGCCAGGGACGAATTGATAGTCGATCTTCTCGTCCGAAGCACCGGTGAGAAGAAGGACCATCTCCCCCTTGCCGTTATGAATCTGTAACTTCGAGACGGCATAATACAGCCCATCTATCTCATTCAACTGAGGGTCTGTGTGAATGACCGAGAATCTGTATCCAAACATATTGTCCTTCATGCCCTCATAGTGATTGCCTGTGTGATGCCATGCATCCCAATCGACATTACCTACGGTAGCGACGGTACCTACGGCAACACCTCCTCCCAAGACGACGAGGGCAATGAGAAGGGTCAGAGTCTTCATATACGCTACGAGAGCGTTGGTAGCTATAAATGAATTTGTTCTACGATCCTGGATCCAACGTTCTTTGTCAGATGATGATGTGAAAAACGATGAGAAAAATGTTTGGATCGCGAACCGTATCGCTTTGAAATGAAAGGATCGTGAGTATCGACCCGTACTGAATATCAATCCCTTGGAACGACGTACGGCTTGCTTGCTCCATCGACCACCTTAGTGTCGATGTTGTAGACCTCACGAATGATATCCTCTGTCATCCCATCGTTGGCGATCTCTGTGAATACGCTTCCGTTCTTCATGAGCACAAGCCTATTGGACAGGTGGATCGCCATGTTCAGATCGTGAGCGATCATTATCACTCCGACATTCCTCTCACGAGCTATATCGCGGATGATATGCATAGTCTCGTACGCATTGGAGATATCTAGGTTGGAAGTGGGTCCATCGAGCAGAAGCGTTCCCGCCTCCTGCACCAGTGCCCTGGCGATCTGAACCTTCTGGAACTCCCCTCCGCTGAGTGTATCCAGATATTTCACGGCGAACCTATCCAGATCCATGGCATGGACCACTTCCCACACCACATCCATATCCTCCTTCCTAACGTTGACATCTATATACGGACGTCTGCCGACGAGTATGTAGTCCATCACTGTGAAATGGATGCGCGGAACCCTCTGCGGTACGTATGCGATCAGCTTCGAACGGTCCCTGAGCGAGATGTTCGATAGATCGGTGTTGTTGACCATCACCTTCCCGTGGGATGGTTTCAGGATTCCGCACAGGCATTTCATCAACGTGGTCTTACCCACTCCGTTGGGGCCTAACAAGGAAACGATCTCACCCTCATCCACGGATATATCCACATCGCGAAGGATCTCCCTCTTGTTGTAGGAGAAGCTCAATCCAATGATCTCAGCGCGATGATCGCCTGTCCGACGGATATCCCTCCGTCGCCGTTCGGCACCTTGTTATGCAGGATCGGTTTCATGCCTCTCGCTCTGACCGCATTCTCGAACATTTGAGTTATCGGCCCGTTATATGACACTCCGCCTGTGATGCCTATCGCATCTATGCCCCTATTCTGAGCATCGTCACAGGCCACATTGACCATCTCATCCATTATCGATCTGACGATGGAGTACGCGATATCCTCCTTCTTCGCTTCACTCGAAGCATCGTTGAAAAGATGTGCAGTCTTGATGACACCGGACTCCGTGTATGTCTCATAACCCTCTAACATCGTACCTCTTCTCAGAAGAGGTTCCATCTTCATTGCCGGTTCCCCATCATATGTGCGAACATCACATACGCCCAACCAATATGACAAGGCATCCAATATCCTTCCCAAGGATGATGAGCCGATGCTGTTCGGGATGATCTTCCTCATGATCTGTGCATCCTTCTCCGGAACGATGCCGGTGTCCACACCATTGATCTCGTCGATGGCGAACTTCAATCTTCTTATGTCATGGAGTGCCCTTTCGGAACCGATCAATGGTATGTATTCCAAATGAGCGAGCCTATCATAATGACCATATGTTGTGTGAAGGACCTCTCCTCCCCATGCCTGACCGTCATCACCATGTCCTGTCCCATCGACAGCGATGACGACCGCATCATCGACATCATTCTCAGCCATCAATGATGCTGCATGGGCCCAATGATGTTGAACTTCGATCAACTCCGCACCGAATCTCTCAGACAATGTCTTAGCATACCGTCTATTGACATATCCTGGGTGGAGATCCATCGCTATCGCTTCAGGTCTGCATCCGAGCAGATCTATGAATGAATCCGTCGCAGATTCTAGATAATCGACCACGCCGAACGATTCTCCGTTCCCGATGTGCTGTGTGGTGTACATCCTACCGTCGGATGCGATGGTCGCTGTGAGATTCTCCTGAGCTCCCACTCCGACAGCGGAGTGTTTCGAGTCCACTTTGATGTATGAAGGGATGTAACCTCTGGATTTCCTGATGATCTGTTCCCTGTCGCCGTATGCTCTGACGACGGAATCGTCCGCACGGTTGATTATCCTCTGATCATGTAGGAGATACACGTCCGCACCCAATGACATTATGCCGTCATCCTCCAGCACCATGGGTTCACCTGGAAGGTTAGCAGATGTCATTATCAGAGCATCATGCTCCAGACAATCGAACAATATGTGCTGCATCCCCGTATATGGAAGGAATATCCCCACATTGTCCAATCCCGGGGCCAATCCTCTGCAGATATCCTCGGAGATCTTATCGGCAAGGACTATCGGCCTGTTAGGAGATAATAACAATTCCCTCTCCTTGGATGACAATTCCACATACCTCTCTGCAACATCGATGTCCCTGACCATCACGGCGAATGGCTTCTCCTTCCTGCCATACCATTCTCTCAGACGGTCTATGTTCTCAAGAACAGTACAAATGTGCATCCCGCCCCAGCTCTTAGCGATCCCGATCCTTCCTGAATCCATGTATTTGGCGAAGGTCGGTATCGGATCGCCATCGATCCCTGAACCGTTCCCGTCCACGATACGATATCTTGGGCCACAATCGGGACAACATACGGTCTGATGATGGAATCTCCTATCCGTCATGTCCGCATATTCACGCCCACAGGAATCGCACATTGGGAATTCCGCCATAGCGGTATTACCCCTGTCATACGGCAATGATGACAACAACGTAAATCTCGCACCGCAGTTGGTACACGTGGTGAACGCATATCCCTTACGCCTACCTTCTGACCTCATCTCCTTGAGACATTCATCACAAACTGCGGTATCGGTAGGTATGCTCACGCCCTTGCTCCTATGTTCGGAATGCACTATAGAGAACGATGTGCAATCGGGCATTGGTGTATCCAATATCTCTATCCTGTCGATGATCGCCAACGGAGGGAGACTCCTCTTGATGCCTTCGATCAATGCGTCCGCATCATCTACATCGATCATCACCTTGGAACCATCGTTCCATACCCTCCCCCTGAGACCTAGGGAAGAGGCCACACGCTGTACCATTGGTCTGAAACCGACCCCTTGGACCGTGCCTTCGATGATGATCCTCATATCCGCTCCGAATCCTTGTTCAAGGATGATCGAGATAGTTCCCGAAACAACCCTCAGATCTTGTTGAATCCTTCTATCGCGCCACTAGCTATAGGCTCATCGATGCAACTGCATGCAGGCAATCCCTCAAGCCTTGGAAGGGCGAGTTCGAGTATCCTGCATATCTTGTCAAGACATTCCGCCATCGTCTTGACGACCATCTCCATTGTGACGGTCTCCTCCTTCCACGCATCATAGTCCGTGATCGTGGCGAGTGAACAGTAACACATTCCCGCTTCCCTTGCGAGTTGGCATTCGGGGACCAAGGTCATACCTATGAGGTCTCCGCCGAGTATCCTGAACATCCTGCTCTCCGCTCTTGTAGAGAATCTTGGGCCTTCTATGCACACATATGCTCCGCCCATGTGGTATGGTATGCCCATCTCCTTCGCGCACTCGTCGAATACCTTGGACACCTGGGGACAGAATGGTTCCGGCATGGCCATGTGGACCGTGCTGTCCATGAAGTATGTGTAATCCCTCTTCTTAGTGAAATCTATCATCTGATCGACGATCACCATATCCCCTGGCACATAATCCTCTCTCAATGAACCGACTGCACATGGGGATACGATTATCTCCACTCCGAGCTTCTTCAGAGCGTAGATGTTAGCTCTGTAAGGTACGCTCGAAGGAGGATACTGATGATTGTTACCGTGTCTCGGCAGGAAAGCGACCTCCACGCCGTTGATCTTCCCGATCAATATCTCATCCGAAGGCTTTCCGAAAGGTGTGTCCGGGAATACTTTCTCCTTGAGTTCGAATCTCTCCGGATTGTATACTCCGGTCCCTCCGATTATTCCGATCTTAGGCATGACCACATGAATAACGTGGGCGTATAAAACAAGGGGTGCCCGCCCGTATGAGGCGGTTCACCCTATTCACAGATGCTTTATCGCATCGAAAGGTGTTTTCTGTATCGCAAGGTCAGCTTCATCCTTCGAAAGGCCTGCGCCCAATGCGACTGTGTATGCATCCTTCTCGGACATCAGATCCTCGGGAGCGTGCGCATCGGAATTGATGACCATCCTTGCCCCGAATCTCCTTGCGAGATTCACGACATGGCCGTTGGTGATGTTGTGACCCTTCCTTCCGGTTATCTCGATGAGTACATCATTGTCCTTGGCGAACTGCATCTCATCCTCGGTGATGAATCCAGGGTGTGCCAGCACGTCCACATCAGGATTCTTCGCAGCCTGCATGTTGGTCCCGCATTCCACAGGCTCGACCACGGTCTCCCCGTGCACAACGATCCATTCCGCTCCGAATCTCCTCGCATCTGCGATCACCTTGTCCATCTTGGACGGGGGGACATGCGTTATCTCCACGCCAGGGATGACCTTTATCGAATCATCGGTGAGCTCCACAGCCCTGATGACATTCTTGACGACATGCTCCACATTGGTCATGTCCACATGATCCGTTATCGCGATTGCGCTTGCACCCAAGGTCTTGGCCGTCCTGACCAATTCCGCAGGGATCAATTCACCATCGCTGAATGTGCTGTGAGTGTGGAGTTCTGCTCTCATTGTGCCCTCTCCGATAATTTCCTGTAGACCTCTTCCATCGGAAGTCCGGTCTTCTCTATGGCGACCATCGTGTGATAGATGAGATCGGCGAGTTCCCATGCCACCTCATCCTCCTCCTTGTCCTTTATGGCAAGAACGAATTCGGCCGCTTCCTCGACTATCTTCTTACACATCTTGGTCTCATCGTTGAATAACTTGACAGTGTAGCTCCCTTCTTCAGGATTGACCTTCCTGTCGTGGATAACCCTCTTCAGATCGGGGATTATGGCGGATGTCTCATCGAGTTCTCCATAGATGAGGTCGTAGAAACATGATGGTTTTCCTGTGTGACATGCGACGCCTTCCTGTTTCACCCTTACGAGCAACGTATCCGCATCACAATCCGTCTGCATGGATACGATCCTCTGCACATGTCCGGATTCCTCTCCCTTCTTCCAGAGCTTCTTCCTACTCCTGGACCAGAAGTGGGTGTATCCCGTCTCCTTCATGAGACGGACAGCCTCCTCATTGGACCAGGCCATCATGAGCACCTCGCCTGTTGTGCTATCCTGGACGATCACTGGAATCAGACCATTCGAATCGTATTTCAGATCGGTCATCTGACAACAACCCCTCTATCCTTGAGATACTGTTTCACATCCCCTACGGTGTATTCCTTGAAGTGGAATATCGATGCGGCCAATGCTGCTGCCGCATTCGTCTGTGTGAACACCTCATAGATGTGCTCCACACTACCACATCCGCCTGAGGCTATCACTGGTATGCTGACCGCATCCGCGATCGCAGCTGTGGCGGGGATGTCATACCCTGTCTTCACACCATCGGCATCCATCGATGTCAAGAGGATCTCTCCTGCACCGAGGTCCTGTGCCCTCTGTGCCCACTCCAATGCATCGAGTCCTGTATCCTTGGTACCGCCGTGTGTGACGACTGTCCATCCGTTATCCTTCTTCTTCACATCTATCGCAACGACGACACACTGCCTTCCGAAGTTCTCCGCACACTCTGTTATCATATTGGGATTCATCACAGCGGCTGAATTGATCGATACCTTGTCCGCACCTGCGTTCAGTGCCTTCCTCATATCATCCACGGATGATACCCCTCCTCCTACACAGAGAGGAACGGTCAATCTCTCCGCAGTCTCCGTCACAATGTTGAGCATTGTCTTCCTGCCTTCGACCGATGCGGAGATGTCCAAGAACGTAACCTCGTCCGCACCCTGATCCTCATACTCCTTAGCGAGGTCCGGCGGATATCCGACGTCCCTCAGATTCTTGAATTTGATACCTTTGACGACCTTGCCGTCCTTCATGTCGAGACATGGGATGATACGTTTAGCCAACATCAGTTCACCTTGACCTTGTCTTTGGTACTCAGTTCCGTATCACGTTTGACCAATGCGGCACACAATGCCTTGCCCATCGATTTGAATGATGCTTCGATGATGTGGTGCTCATCGAATCCTCTGAACTGCAATATGTGGAGCGTTATGCCTGCAGACATGGCGAAGCTCCTCATGAAGTGCTGATACAACGGATCGGGAATGTCTGTCTCGCAATATGGCCTGTCAACGATGTCCAATGATGTCATGACCATAGCATCATCCATTACGACCGTTGCCGTGGCCATCCTCTCTATCGGAAAATCGTCAAGAGCCTTCGCGAATGCTTTCCCTATGCTGATAGCTACATCCTCGATCAAGTGGTGATCGTTATCTCCTGTGGCCCTCATCCTTATGTCTATATTCGAGTACCTTGCGAACGTCTCGACCATGTGTTTTAGGAATTGGATGTCACATTCAACATCGAACGAACCCGTTCCGTCCAAATTGAGCTCGACCGTGATATCCGTTTCACGTGTCTTGCGTTCAATCTTTGCGATCCTGTCTGCCATGATATATCAACATCGATACGTACGGCATCGTCTTATTTAACACTTATAAAGGGAGGAATAGAGACCATCCGTTACAAAAAATTGGAGGAATAGATTTGGCGCAACGGATGTAAGATGTTTCTCCTATGGATGGATTAGTTATCCAACATATATACTTTGCTAGCGAGCCTTCAATCTGCGGTCTTTAGAATTTAAAATCACGCGAAAAATATTCATTTTCATCAAAAATTAAGCGATGTCATCCCAATAACATTTATAATGTTATATCTGTAGAAGATACGTATGGCATCCGGAAAGAAGGACAGGATCGTAATATCATGCGTTACATTCGATGTCGCCAAAGTGGTCTCACCCATAGTCCACTACGAAGCCAGCAGAGTGCACCTGATCCACTATGTGAAATCCGATGACATATACCAAGAATTCTATGATGAGGTCTGTGCCCGTATCTCCGAGGAGATACCGAGATGCGAGATCGTAGAACATAATGCAGAGGTGTTCGATTTCGCGAAGATGATGAATGTCGTCTCCAGGATCATGGAGGATGAGATCGAACGTGCCGAGATCAGGCCGGACATCTACGTCAATGTATCCGCAGGAACATCGGAATACTCTGCAGCATCGTTGATGGCATCCATGATGCATGAAGGGGTCATGCCATTCAACGTACCTACAGAGAGATACACCGTGTCCCCTGACAGGATAAGGGACGTTTATTTCGATGACGGACGCCCGGTCGGCCTATCCATGTCCGTCAGGGAACCCACACTGATCTCCACCTTCACCATGAAGATGCCTGATAAGGGTCAGATCAAAGGTTTATGGATATTGAAGAGGCGCCTTAACAACAAAGAGCCTATCAGCGCCGCTGCCATAATACCAGAACTCTCTGAACTAGGTCTCATCAAATGCAACTACTCCATGGGTTCGAAGAAACCAGATCAGAACACACTGATGAACTATCAGCGTAACTTCGTCGATAAATGGATACACAACGGATGGGCGGAAAGGACTTCCAAAAGGATGATGAGGATCACACCGGACGGAGAAGCCGTCCTGAAGATGTTCATGGATTGAAGTTATCGCGTGGACACTCGAGACATTTGTTCAGATCCTCTTTAGCGCCCTGCATCGCGTATATCTCGTCGACCATGCCGATGCTCTTGACAAAACAGCAGATATCACATAGCACATCTGCGAAATTCGCGCCTTCGATCATCATATCGGCGGACGATACGATCTTGTTGAAGAACATAACCCTGTAGATGCTGTTCTCGATGTATGAGTTGCCACCCCTCAGACCCTTAATGTATTGAGAGACCGCTGCACTCGTGACCCCGAACATCTTAGCGACCTTCGCTTGGGTCAGGTCATGCCTGATGACCAATTGCCTTGCCAGCTCCCCTCTGGCCGTAGGTAGTATCTCTGATACGATCAACTCACATGGCATCTTCATATTACTTCACAATGTCCGATTACATACATAAACATGACTTGATGTCTATCATCCCTTGGCGATCCAGGGTGTTTCCCATGTCCAAGGCTCCAAAAGACCTGTGTATATCGCTATTCCTACAACAGCGGCGGGTGCCCCGCATCTGTCCAACAGCTTCGCATCATCCAAGGATGTCACTCCTCCGGATGCTATCACCTCATGAGGACATCTCTTTATGAAATCGGATGCCTGAGCCTGATCGATACCTTTGCCCTGACCCTCGACATCTATGTTCGTGTTGAGCACGCCTGCGAGCGGTAGATCCTTGATCCTATCGAACATCTCATCCAACGTTATCGGTGCGACATCCTGCCATCCTTTCACGGTTATCTTGCCGCCTTTCGTGTCAAGGGACAATACGATCTTCCCAGGATACTTGTTGACCATCTCAGCGAGCCAGTCTGGCTCCTTGATGCCTTTCGTACCTATGATCACCCTATCCACGCCGATATCGATGAGCTCCTTTATCGTGGCCTCATCCCTTATGCCTCCGCCAACCTCCACAGGTACGTCGGATTCCGATATGATCCTCTTGATCACAGGGATGTTGTTCTCCTTCCCGAAAGCGGCATCGAGATCCACGAGATGCAGATACTTCGCCCCCTTCTCCAGCCACGACCTTGCAACGGTCAATGGGTCGTCGATGGTGACCTTCTGACTTCCAGGTACGCCACCAACCAATTGTACGACCTTGTGATCCAACATGTCTATTGCGGGTATGACCATCATAGCGCTCCCTCCGCGAATTGGATGAAATTCTCAAGGAATCTCATGCCTGATCTGCTACTCTTCTCGGGATGGAATTGCGAACCGACGAAATTCCCTTTCCTGAAGAATATAGGATAATCTATTCCTTCATATTCACAGTATCCCTTTATCGCGGACCGCTCCGTCGGATTCCCGTAGTATGAGTGAGTGAAATAGAAGAATCTGTTGTCGATCCCATCGAACATCGGATCATCGGACATCACTGTGTTCCATCCCATCTGAGGTATCTGTTTGGCCTTGAGCCTCTCCACCCTTCCGTTGATGAAACCCAATCCAGGGAGTCTGCCCTCATCCGAACCGTCCATCAGAATCTGCATGCCTATGCATATCCCAAGGCATGGTATCCCTGATCTCAACCTGTCCAATATATCGTCCTTCTCAGGAAGGATGCTCTCCATGACCTTATCGAACGCACCTACGCCGGGGAATGCTATGCATTCCGCCTCAGTGACCTTCCTCATATCCGACGTGACCTCTACATTGGCCCCACATCTCTCCAATGCTCTCCTAAGTGAATGAAGATTACCAACGCCATAATCAGCGATGGTCACATTTAGCATCCGTCAATCACCTCAGCCATCTTCTCTAAGAGCATATCGTTGAGCTCTTTCGTACCGACGGTCATCCTGACGCAATTCTCTGTCCTTCTCTTGGAACCGAAATCACGGATCAACACTCCCTTCTCCTTCAATCCGTCCACAAGTACCTTGTGGTCTATCGGAGCCCTTGCGAGTATGAAGTTCGCATCGGAGGGGAATGGTTCGAATCCGAGTTTCCTGAGGCCATCCATGAGCAATGGTCTCTGTTCCTTGACCATCGATACGCTCCTCTCGATGAAACTCTGATCCTTGACAGCGGCCGTGGCCGCCAATTCACTTATCTTGTCCAATGAATAAGGAATCTTGACGTCGTTCATCATGCCTGCGACATTCAGATTCGATACAGCGTATCCGACCCTCAATGCCGCCATGGCGTAAGCCTTGGAGAATGTCCTCAATACGATCAGATTATCGAATTCGTTCACTCTCTTGAGCATCGAATCCTCTGCATATTCCGCATATGCCTCGTCAACGACCATTATGCCGTCGAAGTTCGTCAATATCTCTTCAAGATCCTTCGACCTGAACGTGTTCCCTGTAGGATTGTTGGGCGACGGTATGAGCATTATCTTGGACTTGGGTTTCAACATGGCATCGACATCAAGTTGGAAATCCTCTGTCAGATCCACGAAACTCGTCTTCCCTCCGTTCACTGATATGAAGTAATCGTACAATGTGTAGGAAGGGGCCGGTATGGTGGACATATCTCCCCATTCCGTGAACGTCTTGAATATCAGATCCAACATCTCATCGGAACCGTTACCGGCGACGAAATTCTCCCTCTCCAGACCATAGAGTCCAGCCAATGCATCCCTGAGGTTGTCCGAGTATGTGTTCGGATATCCGTCCAATCCATCCACAGGGTGTTTCAGGAACTCGTATGCGGCAGGGTTGCTGCCAAGAACGTTGGTGTTCGTGTCCAATCTGACCGCATTGCCGACAACAGGATTGTAGTATCTCTCGAATCCCCTGGTCGTGCTCCTCATGACGTCCCTTGTGAGCATCACGGCACCAACCTTTCGATAGGAAGTGTGAGGATTCCCTTCGCACCGAGCTTCTGCAACTTGTTGACCGAATCGAATATGGTGCTACTGTCAACAACGACGTGGATCGCGACCATGTCCGTCCTTCCGCTGATATTCATCACAGTGGGGCCGGCCAATCCTGGGAATAGCTTGTCTATCTCAGGGAGTTGGGATACGGGCACATCCGCCATCAGATACTTCTTGTTCTCAGCATCGATGACGCTCTTCACGGAGTTCACGATGTCCATTATCCTCGCACTGTTGGCCTCCATCGCTTTCTCCGATGTGACCATCACGGCCTGTGATGTGACCAAGGTCTCGATCTCCATGAGCCTGTTCGTCTTGAGCGTCGCTCCGCTGGAGACGAGATCGACGATTATGTCAGATACGCCGATGTACGGCATGATCTCTGCAGCCCCGGATACATTCACGATCTCGACATTCTTGCCTTTGGAATCGAAGAATCTCTTCGTAACGTTAGGGAATGACGTAGCTACGCGACATCCATCCTTGATATCGTCGACCGTCCTTATGTTGGACTGTTCCGGCACAGCTACGGAGAGGCGACAATGTCCGAACTCTAATTCCAGAACCTCTTTGAGTACAAATCCTGAATCAGCAATCTGATCCTGTCCGGTGATACCGAGATCCACTGAACCGATCGCTATGAATCTTGGGATGTCCTGTGCACGGACGAACAGTATCTCTATGTCCTGATTCTTGGCTGTCACGTATAATCTTCTGCCCCAATCCTCTCCGAGATCGAGTCCCGATTTGAGAAGGAGCTCTATTGTCCTGTCGTGAAGCCTTCCTTTGTTTGGTACGGCCATCTTAAAGGTCATTTCTTCGCCTCTAGTCTCACAATACGCATGTATGATAAAAAACCCACGATATGTATCGCGCCATGTAGTCGCACAATGGTGCCATACTTGTTCGAAGTCGGGTTGGTATGAATGAATGTATTTTTTTACAGAATATAGGTGGGGTGTTACCCCACCGCTTGTTTCAATACTTACTGTCCTTGGTGAGATAGAATGCCTTCATCGCCTTGTACAGCATGTAGATGTCCGCCTTCGATGTGACCTCGAACGGCGAATGCATAGAGAGCACGGGAACTCCGAAATCGACGGTATCCACGTTGTGCGATGAGATGTACATCGCGACCGTTCCTCCTCCGCCGTTATCGATCTTTCCAAGCTCTCCGACCTGCCATACGACCCCGTTCTCATCCATCGTCTTACGGATGAATGCCATCATCTCGGCCGATGCATCGTTCGTGGAGTATTTTCCTCCGGAACCTCCGTATTTGGATATCGATGGTCCGCGATTTATGTATGAACAATTCATCCTCTCGTAGTTCTCCCCGAATGCAGGGTCGTATGCTGAATTGACATCGCATGAGATGCACATGGATCTCGCAAGCACATGCCTAAGTTCAACGCCGTATGCTGATGCGAACTCCTCGATGAAATCGATCAGGAACATCGAACTGAGGCCTGTGGGTCCATCCGATCCCGTCTCCTCCTTATCCGCAAGCACCGTGACCGTGGTGTATTCTGGATTTTTAGTGTCGATCTCTGCCATGATGTTAGCATATGCGCATACGCTGTCATCCTGACCGTATGCTCCGATCATCGACCTATCGAATCCTACATCCTTAGGCCTGAATGCCGGCACGGCACAGAGTTCTGCTGAGAGGAAATCGGATTCATCGATACCGTATCTCTCGAATATCGTGTTGGCGATGTTCAATTTCACCTTCTGTGATGCCTCATCGTCATTGAACGGCCAACTGCCTATGAGGATGTTGAGCTGTTCGCCCGTTATGATCTCTGTGGCGGGCTTCTTCATCTGATCCCTTGCGAGGTGCGGAAGGAGATCCGTCACACAGAATGTGAAATCGTCATCCTCCTCTCCGATAGCGACCTTCACCTTTTTTCCATCCTTGAGGATGACAACGCCGTGAAGAGCGAGCGGTATTGCGGACCATTGATATTTCTTGATGCCTCCGTAGTAATGTGTCTTGAAATATGCCAGATCGCTGTCCTCGAACAATGGGACGGGTTTGAAATCGAGTCTTGGACTATCGATATGACTAGCTCCGATCCTCACTCCTTCGGATACGCTCTTCTTACCGACAGTGACCATTATCAGATTCTTTCCGCGATTGTTGAAGTAGATCTTCGAACCGCTCTTGTATTTAGTGCCTGGAACGAATTCCTTGTAACCATTCTCCTCGAGGAGCGGTATCGTATAGTCAACGACCTCCCTCTCGGTCTTGTTCATAAGGAATTTCTTGTAGCCTTCGCAGAATTCCATCGATTCCTTCAGGAAGTCGGGATTGCTCTCACCTATCGTCTTAGGTTTCCTCAGAAGCTTCTCCTCGAGCTCCTTGCCTTTGGACTTGGTCTTCTCTTTTGCCATCCTATCACTGCTGTGGTGATGGACGCACGAATATTAACCGCTTACCTATCGGTGCGATACGGTCGTTCCATTGCATCAAAAGAAGAGGATGATTGAAAGATCGCAATAATGTTCATTGGAAGATGTTTGTCCGATGATGTTGAATAACATCATCGGAACATGATATTCACTTCTGATCCTTTATCAGGATTACGTGGTAACCGAACTCTGTCTTGACAGGACCGATGACATCACCCTTCTTACCGTTGAAGCATGCCTCATCGAATTCCCTGACCATGTCACCTTTTCCGAACCATCCGAGATTGCCGCCCTTCTTGCCTGAGGGGCATTTGGAGAATCTCTTCGCAAGAGCTTCGAAATCCTCTCCCTTCTCAAGACGATCCATAATCTTCTTCGCATCATCCTCTTTGTTCACAAGGATGTGTGCAGCATTGACTGATTTCACCATGGGTCGGTGATTGCAATATTGGATATAAATGGTGTAAGTGGTTTTTCTTGTCAATGCAAGATCCTTGCCCCGCCCACATGAACGGAGCAAGGATCGTTCTTGACATATCGTCTCATTCAACGATCAGCACGGGATCACTTTGAGAACGTTGTAACAGCTGTATGCATCGTAGTACGCTCTGCCTGTGTACGAAGGTACGTCACCCACTCTGAACTCGTTGCCTTTTCCATCGTCTATCGTTGTCGTCTCGCAGTAGAGATAGTATGAAGGCGTCGTTGGGATGTTCTCCCTGTAGACGTATGTCGAGATGTCGCTGTTATCAATGGTGTAATATGATACCACTCTAGAGAAGAAGCCTGCACCGACCCTCTCTGTCTTCAGTTTCACGTCCGATGTGTCATATCCCATGTCTGCGATACTTATCGCACCAGTGGCATGCCCGCTGAAGAGCATCAATGCCGTATCGTACCCCATAGCTTTTCCGACGGCACAGAAGAGGATCGATGTATCCTCACAGTCGCCGTTACCATCGTACAACGTCTCCAAAGGATATTTCCAATACTCCTCTTGTCCGACTGATTCGCTGTCGTACATGTATGGGATGGTCTGCGTGAATCTCAGGAGAACGTTCACGACCTCAGCCTTATCGAGGCCTACGGTCGCACCCGATATGTATTCGGCGATCTGTTTCACATACTTGTCATCGGATGTCACGAACATCTTGTCATGTTCGGTCGTCCCCTGACTTCTGATTATATCGTCCGTCTTGTATGTGTAATAATCAGAATATCTTATGCCGAGTGTTATACTGTAATCCTTCCCGCCATATGACCAATCGAATGTCTTATTATCGACACCGTCGGCGATGATTGTTAGGATCTTTCCGAAGAACTTCTCATTCTTATCTCCAGAATACGTCAACGTGTACTTACCCACAGTCTCGAATGTGTAGCTGTATCTCTCGCCCTCGGATTCATTGACGATATTGTTGGATGAATCACGGAGAGTCCATGTGACATTCTCGACATCCTCTGCGGTGACCGTCAATGAGTTACCACAATCCTCTGTGATGTCGCATATCTTCGAATTGTATGCATAAAGTGATTGATCTGAAAGGACCTTCTCTATCTTGTATGTATTATCGGTGGAGAGAAGATTCCCTGCCTCATCATACCATCCAAGGAAGTCATCGCCTGTCGCTGTGAACTCTGCTGGTGATCCAATGTTATATGTCCCTGCACCAGTGACATCGATACCGTCCCCGGAATACACCTTGATCGAGTATTCGTTCTTAATATCCTCCGAGAGTATGCTATCAATCTGATATATGCTGTTGACAACGACGTTACCGCTTGAGTAATTAGAATCCACCATTATGAGAAGCCAATCGTAGATGTAGTATTGTTTCTCCACATGGGATACTGCGCTATTATCTTTCAATGTGAGTGTGATGCATTTGGCGGTGACATTCCAACCGTTGAGATCCAATGTTACGACCTCTTCATCCGACTGGTCGTATTCATCCTTGTCATCATCATCTTTATCAGTATTCCACTTCACAGTGCTGGTCACATTGCTCTGACCTGAGGATAACTTCGTCTCCCTGATCTCGCGATACAGATACTTGTCATCGCTCTCGAAAGCAAGGAATATCTGCGAATATGTACCGAACGATTCGTACCGATAGGCCATGTTGCCGAAGATCGTCTCCGTCCTCTTCGTGTATGTATCCAACTTGTATCCATGTCCCTCGTAACCATCATCCCATAATGCATACAGGGTGAGATTGCCGTTCATCTTCGATGGGATATACAACAGATTCTTCGTACATTCCTTATCTAGATACCAACCGAAGAATGCCACATCCTTATTCTCGTTAGTAGGGCAGCCTAGATCGGTCACCGTACCAGAGACGTATGTTGAAGGCGAGTTCGGATCTGCGATGCCTCCGTTCAACTCGTATGTTATCGTATACGTATTGCCATACGTATCTACATCGTCCTGCGCCAGGATCGCGACTATCGCACCTGTGGAGATGCCGATGATGGCTAACAGTGCGATTATGGTCAAAGCCTTTGAAGACATGATATCGCACCATTCAGCCGAATCATTTGATTAATATCTTACCGCAGACGGATTCCCTTACCTTGAACGTCGCTCCCAGTTCGGCAGCTATCCTTGCACATTCCTTCTCGGATTCCGGACTTATGGATTCGCCTACGATGGACATCGTGATGTTCGGGACCACTTTCTTGGATTCCCTCGTGAAATCGATCATCGCTTTGTACGATCCCGGTCCGAAAGATGGTCTCGACAGAGCAAGATATTCCTCCTCATTGGATGCGTTGAGGCTTATTGATAAGGCATCGATCACCCCTTCCATCTCAGGCACGATATCCCTGCCGTTGATCAGATTGCCGAGTCCGTTGGTGTTCACTCTCACGGTTTTGTGGAACTCTTCCTTGATCCTGCGTGCACATTCCTTGAGATCGTCGAAACGAACGGTGGGTTCACCGTATCCACAGAACACGATCTCATCAGAGATCGAGAGATCGACCTTACGCAATTCATCAATGACCTCGTCTACAGTGGGTTCATGGTCCAACCACAGGGTCTCCGCATCGCCAAGGGCTGGTGTCGTATTCCTCAGACAGAATACGCATCTGCACGGACATCTGTTGGTCATGTTGATGTAATATTCGTTCCCGTAACGATAGATGATGCTCATACCCCTTCGACAGTGGGATGATATTAAAAACGTTACCTATCAGCGATGAAAGAATGAGCGATACACCTGTAAACTATATCCAATCGGTCACGTATGTGAGGGCGATATCATGCAGAATCCCGATACATTCTATCTTGAGACTGATACGGCCATGTTCCTGATGAAGAAGGACAGGAGATCCTTCGGAAAGGATAGGTACACAGCATACGCGAACGGTTTCCTATGCACCATAGGAGTGAACAGGAGATTCTCGTACACAGTATCGTTGAAGACCGATAGGACGTATTGGGGAGTCTGCGAATTCGTCGAGAAAGGCAGAGCGTTATCATTCGAAGGGATGTTATCCGACATCTCCAAATGGATAGATGACAAGGTTTGGGATCTTGTATCCGACGATGATGACAATGATGCACAACCGTTCAAGACATCCAATGGAACGATCGCATACTACCAATACAACACGCACCTGGATGGGATACCTGTCATCTTCCTCCATGGAGGGCCGGGTGACGGTGCGAACACCACCAGAGGAAGGAAGATGCATCTCAAACATCCCATTTACACATACGATCAGATGGGGTGCGGGAGATCGGACAGGATATCCGACCTATCCTCATGGGATCAAGAGGATTATTACAGGGAACTCAACGAATTCATCGAGGGCATGGGGTTCGAGAAGGTCATCCTCATCGGTGCATCCTGGGGAGCAGGATTGGCCGTAGGATATGCTGCGAGATATGGTTGCGAGAGGATAGAATTGATGATCCTCCCATCCCCGTTCATATCATCCGAGAGATGGATGACGGATCAGATAAGGAATATGGAAAGGCTTCCTGATGAATATCGCAAAGAGATAGAAGCATTCATGCGCGGAGAGGGATCGATAGAGAACTATCAGCATGTCATGTCCGAATATTATTCAAGATTCCTGTTCACACGCGAGATCAACAGAGAGATAGCTATCGCGGCAGGACAGACCGTTCAGAATGATGTCTTCTTGTCCATGTGGGGGCCGAATGACCTTGTCTGCGAAGGAACGATGAAGGATTTCGACCTTACATCCGATTTGCAGAGGATAGATGTCCCCGTACTCTTCATGTGCGGTGACAGCGACGAGGTCACTATCGATACTATCAACGAATATGTCAAGATGGTCAAAGGCTCCAGATTGTCCGTCATCCCCTGCGCAGGCCATGCCATAGGGAAGGATCAACCTACATTGTACATGGACAGTATGAAAGCATATCTTGAAGAAAACGGACAATGATATCCGATTTATACAAGCGATAACGTTCGGTGAGACGATGAATGTCGAAGAACAGAACGCGGACATGGGTCCCGAATCCATGCCTGCTACGAATGAGACGATGAGACTGAAAAGGATCTCCAAGATGACCAGGGCGTGGTATGCGCTGTTCGCCATCGTGACTGCCGCCATAATCGCTGTTGGTTCATACGTTGGAGAGGTAGGGGATGTCGTGATAGCCATCCCCACATTGGTCATCACGATAATGATGCTGTTCTACGACAAGGAGTTCATCCACGTCCCGCCTATGCTGATATTCATCGTAATCGTGACGATGATCGTCTCCCTCGTCGCATCGATGATACCCAATTCGTACATACTATCCAACCTATGCTCATTCCTTGCAGGTGTCGTCCTATCGCTGATAGGTCTGATAATAGCATACATCTCACTTGGCAAGAGGCCTGGATTCGTCGATGAGAAGCCTATCATCATTGCGATCGAGGCTCTGACATTCGGCCTTGCATCTGTCCTGATCTGGATGATGATCGTACATCACGTGAATGCGAACCTGATAAGCAAGGACATAAACTCACTCATGGATGATGCGATATGGATCGCCTTCGGTTGTCTGTTCATAACGATACTCTACATGATCGACAGCAAGAACAGGATAATGACCATCACTGTGGACAGATTCCTTGCAAACAACTCAACGTTGATGGGTATCGCTGTCGATAGGGCAGAGGAGACCAAGGATCTCATCGACAAAGGAGAATCCGGAAGATTGGAGTTCAAATCCACATTGATGACCAATCTTCAGACCGGGGAGATAGACAAGAGGATGGAGAAGGCCGTCCTCAAGACCATCACCGCCTTCCTTAACACCGATGGAGGCACATTGCTCGTCGGAGTGGAGGACAATGGTAACATCATGGGTATCGACATAGAGAGATTCGAGAACCGTGACAAACTGAACCTCCATGTCACCAACATCATCGCATCACAGATCGGTAACGAATTCATCCCGTTCATCAAATTCGAACAGATAGATTACGGCAAGAGGGATGATGGGAAAGACAGGATAGTGATGAGATTCGATTGTACGCCGACATCCACCCCTGCATTCCTGAAGAATGCCAAGGAGAAGACGGAAACGTTCTTCGTACGTTCTGGACCGTCCAGCGTGGAACTCACCGGTAACGATCTCATAAACTACGTCATGAACCGTAGGAAGACAAGTAAGAAATTACGTTCTGCTCTTACGAACAGGGAATGATGGGGTTTAGAACCCCACCTATCCATTCAGATACCGGGATATTTTATCAGAGAGAACACATCATAATCTTTGAGTTTCTCTCTTCCCTTCAGGCCTTCGAGTTCCATGACGAAACCGATCTTGACGACCTTTCCGCCTTCTCTCTCCACAAGCCTGATCACTGCCTGAGTGGTACCGCCGGTGGCAACGAGGTCATCTATGATCACAACCTTCTGACCCTTCTTCACAGCATCGGCATGCATCTCGAGCGTAGCCGAGCCATACTCGAGCTCATAATCCTCGGATATCACCTCTCTCGGCAATTTGCCTTTCTTCCTGACAAGGATGAAGCCTTTGTTCATAGCATATGCAACCGGTGCGCCGAAGATGAATCCACGGGATTCTGAACCAAGGATCAGGTCGAAATCAACATCCTTCAACGCCTCGATGAGGCCGTCTATGGCTAATTTGAACCCATCCTTATCGCTAAGTATGGTCGTGACATCACGGAACATTATCCCCTTCTTCGGGAAGTCCGGGATCGTTGTCACGTAGTCTTCCAATGCTTTCATGATTGGGTGGAACAGATAATCCATTTATAACATTGCCTGAACTCCGCAACTCATCGCACTGTACACAAAGGCTCCTTCGCATATGATACGATTTTGATGGAAAGTATAGAAAAGATACATCATACCGTGAACATGATGGTATATACTCGATACACGTTCGACAGAGCATGAGGAGCAGGGTGCATTACGGATGGCTCATCGTAGCTGTCTGCATGATAATGATATTCGGCGCCTCATTGGTCAGCACAGGCATGTCGATAGGCATCAATGCGTTGCACAGGGATTATGGGATGTCGGGTACAGAGACATCAGCCATCATCACCGTGTGCAGTGCAGTGGCATTCATCTCCACATGTTTCGCTGACAGATTCTACAAGAGACTAGGTCTGCGCAACGGTATGTTCGTTGCTGTCGCATCCGGATGTATCGCGTTCCTGATCTACACTTTGGCTGACGGGATACAGTACATCTACTACATCGGTTCGATATTCGGAGGAGTGACATATGGGTTGGGATTCATGCTGCCTGCATCCCTCCTCATGAGAAGATGGTTCACCACGAACCGTGCGTTGGCCCTATCCATCTGTTCCTCTGGTTCCGGATTATCCATCGCCATCGGTTCGCCCATCCTGGAGACGATCATCGAGAACATCGGCCTCAACATCTCGTTCTTCATAGAAGCGGTGTTCATGGCGATCACTGCCGTACTGATCCTTCTGCTCGTCAAGAACGATCCCTCCGATATCGGCCTTGAACCGTTGGGCGGGAAGGAGATCCAATCGGACACTAAGGAGAAGAAGAGATTCCATCTCTCCCATACTGCGATAATACTGTTGATGATCGCTGCAACGTTCGGAGGGATATGCGGTTTCCCTGCGACATCTCACTTCGCATTGAACTTCTCCACGGCTGGTCTGGATGACATGACGGTCGCATTGGGTATATCTCTGTTCGGTGTGATGTTATTGATCAGTAAACTTGTATTCGGGGAGGCTGTGGACAGAAAAGGAACGCTCTTCGCCACATTGCTGTTCGGTTCATTCACTGTCCTAGGATTGTTCGGAGGATTCATGATCTGCAATATCAGCGAGAATTGGCTGATGTTCACCTCACTCATGCTGATGGGCATAGGATATCCGGTCATTTCCCTAGGATATCCCAATTGGACGGCTGATTTCACATCCATGGATGAATATCCGATCAATCTCAAGAGGTTGCAGATGGGATATCAGTTCGGGATCATGGCAGGCTCGTTCCTCCCAGGCATGATATTCGATGCATCAGGGAACTACTCATGGACATATCTGATGTTCTCGATATTGATGGCCGCATCATTGATCTTGGTATTGATCGCATACAAATCGGCCAAGGATTTCACACCATCCGAATGAGTTCATATCAGCGCAAGTTCCCTTCCTGCTATGGCACCAAGTATGCAGACAGCTACGTTCAAGAACACGTTAAGGGCGAAATACCCATAATTCCCGACGTACAGCATCTCCACGGTCTCGTTAGCGAAGGTGGACATGGTAGACAAACCGCCCATGATGCCCACTGTGAAGAACACCCTGAATGATTCGCTGATCGAACCCCCGAATCTCATCGTGACGAATGCCGCAAGGAAACAAGCGACCAAATTCACAACGAACGTCGCCCATGGGAATTCAGAACAATCCATGACCTTCGATGCGGAGAAACGTAGTATCCCTCCGATAGCGGCGCCCGCGCCAGCACAGGCGATGAGGAGCAAGGTCTCTGACTGCATATCGCAAGGATATCTGAACGATTAATAAAACTGCTTCAATCGTTCGCTGTCTTTCACGATCTTCACCACATCCTACATCCATTAACGACACGTACGCTGAAGTCAATGATTTTAACCGATAACCCGATGCGCATACATGGTCAGATACAGGGATGCTATCTCGATTATAGTGGTCACGATAATGATATTCTCGGCCTTCCCGATCTGCATATCCGATTCATCGGATGCAGCAGGAATAACGAATGACGGAATATTGCTATTCGAATTGGACCCCAAGGATGCCACGGACGGCATAGCACTGAAGAATTACAGCTCGAAGACCATCGATATCGATGGATATGTAGTGAAGAACAGCAGTGGCAAAGAATACAAGTTCGAGCCTCTGAAGGTCTCTTCTGGAAATACTATAGCATTGGTGAAGAAGACGGTTGATGGGGATTGGTTCTGTGAGAAGACAGATACACGCAATGTGATAGTCAACTCATCCTCGATCGCCCTCAAGAACATCGGCGATGCAGTATATCTCTATGACAGATCGGGCAATCTCGTGGATGTCGTATGCTACGGAAACTATACCGCATCCGATGGATGGATAGGGATCCCTGTCGATCTCGGGTTCAAGGAACACGTCATCAGAAGGGTAGAGCCCACAGATACGAACACATACTTCGATTGGGCAGCCGTAGGTAATGGATACACCGCGAAATCATTCGCCGATACGAAGACAGTATCCGCAGATGTGAAACCATTCACGTTCCCTGAATGCGGCGGTAAACCTGTCCTGGAATCCCTGATGGGCGCGACAAAGAGCGTGAAGATCTCGATATACATGCTCACGAGCGCATATGTCGGTTCGGTATTGGCCGACCTCGAGAAGAAAGGTGTCGATGTACAAGTGATAATCGAGAATAAGCCCCTCGTTCAAGAATCAACTAAAACAGGGGAGGATGTCCTCAAAGCGATTGTGGATGTCGGTGCAGAAGTGAAATTCATCGGCGGAGGGACATATGACAGATACAGCTATGTCCACAACAAATACGCCATAATTGATGATAAAGAGGTCATAATAACATCCGAGAACTGGACCGATGGGAACATAAGCACCAAAGGCAACAGAGGATGGGGTGCGGTCGTTTATGGTAAGGAATTCGCTTCACAGATGAATGAGTTCTTCATGAACGATTGGAATTTTAACGAAGATTTCATCATATTCGATGCAAAATATCCAAGCATTGAAGCAGCAACTTTGCCTACCGTGTCAACAGTGGAATCATATGTCAATTCTGTGGATTATGCTCCAAAGACCTATGAGAATGTAGGTACGAGTATCTATATGTCGCCGGACAACACGTTCAAGGCGCTCATGTATCTGATCGAGAATGCGGATACGAGAGTGTACACCGAACAAATGGACATAGGTTCATCCTTTAGGACATTCGCAACGACATCTCCGCTTTCTGCGATGATCAATGCATCAGATAGAGGGGTCGATGCGAGATTCATGGTCACTAAGGACAAGAATGTGGATTTCATCGAAAAACTCAACACGGAAACTAATGTAAAATCCGCGGGAATGACCAGATCAGGATACCAAACGATGCACAACAAGGGCGTAATCATCGATGATACCGTTTGGGTGTCCTCTGTCAATTGGACGGATAACGCGTTCATGAACAACAGAGAGTGCGGATTGTATCTGCAGTCCAAGGAGATCACACAATTCTACTTGGATTCATACATGAGCGATTGGGATTACAACTACAAACTGACGGATACGATCACCGTCAAACCCGATGCTGCCAGAAAAACATTCACGGCAACAGGCACCACAGGCACTGTGGAGTGGTCATCATATAATGTGAATAATGAGGTGATCTCATCATCCACGGGTACAACGTTCACCATAGATTCAGATGATGTCAACTACATCAGAGTGAAGGATCAATCTGGTAACACTGGAAGATACATCATACCAGGATATTCCGCACCTCCGAGTGATGAGGTCAACATATCCGAGATCGTCACTGAGAATGCTCCTGCGATAGGGATTGGTGCGATCATACTCGCAGTGATCGGTGCGATGGTTGCAAAAGTCAAGAAAAAGGGTTCCAAGAAGAAAGGAAAGAAAAAGAAATCCAACAAACGCAAATGAGGTCCGAGGTCCGCATGTATTCCATGCGGGTCCAACCTCATTCTTTTTTTTTGAATCGGATCAGAGTGCGGATTTCTTCGCTTCCTTCCTTCTCTTGATCTCTTCCAAGAGTTTCTTCTTTGTTATCTCCTGGAATTCTTTGATCTCATAGTCATGCATAGCTCTGAGTGCCGAGAACGCCAAGTGCTTGTTGCTGGAATAATTGCTGGCAAGATACATTATCGTGTTCTCCCTCTCATATTCCTCCATCAACATCTCCAATTCCATCAAGAGAAGCCTCACCTTCTCATCGCTCAATTCCTGTATGAAAGTCTCCGGATCTACGATAAGTGTCTTGATATCCGCTCTGGGTCCGCTATCCATGTGCCGTGTTAACGATGGCGCGATATAATACGATTGTGAACAAAGCGATAGCCGATACGCCATCACATCCTGTGATTCTTGCTACGTTAAGGACACATCTGACGGAACCGTTATATCAAACCCATATATTGGAAGTCACATGACCGCCTTCTGTCCTCATTGTGGTAGCTTGATCATGCCTGGAAAGGATACCTGCATGAGATGCAGACGGAAGGTGGATGATGAGTCCTATGACGATCTTGATGATGTCATAGAGATGATACCACAAGCAGAACCGAATGTCATAGAAAAGGAGGATCCGAACCTCCCCTGTTTCCCATATGTTCCAAGGCCGATACAGGTTCAGATCGTTAAGGATATCACCAACGCCCTGGACGAAGATAAGCACATAGTGCTTGAATCAGGAACGGGTACAGGAAAGACGATCGTGTCACTCGCATCCGCAGTCGATCACGCATTTCGGACGCATAAGAGGATCCTGTACCTTACGAGAACGATATCACAGAGCGACCAGGTAATGAGGGAATTACGTGCGATATCCAAATTGAGAAGGGTATCCGGACTCACGGTCACTGGTAGAGGGAGATCATGTCCATACCTCAGGACGATGTCCGATTATGAGAAAATGCCCCCCTCCGTCCTATCGGCATTATGCGAGGACAACAAGAAGAAAGCGAACAGCGGCAACGGAGGTTGTCCCTTCTTCAAAGGCCTAATGGATAGATTGGGTGAGGTCGAGAGTTATTGTCACAACTCATTCCCTACATCCAATGAATTAGACAGATTCTGTGAGGATAGGAACATCTGTCCATACGAGACCAAGAAGATGCTCCTCAAGAATGTGGATGTCATCGTAGCGCCATATGTGCACATCCTATCTGATGACATCAGGGATGGATTCCTCGGGAATATGGAGAGCGATGGTTCCGACATCGTGATCATAGTGGATGAGGCCCACAACATCATAGATGCCGCCAGGGAACAAGAGAGCTACACCATAGACATAAAACTCATCGAAGCAGCCATCGATGAATCCACGACGATGAAAGGCGATCCCCCATTATTCGATAATGTCACATTGATGCCTTTCGTCAAGGAGATGAAGAACATCCTCAGATCCCTAGCAAATGAGAAGATAACATTGACCAAGAAGGAGTGTCTTATCGCAAATGACGAGATCGAGAATAGACTCGGTCAGAAATTCGAATTGAACAGGAACGAACTCGAGATCGCGATAGATAGGATGATATCACTGGGAGAGGACAGGACCGAAGCCCTCATGGAGAGAGGCGAGAACAGGATATCCGACATCTACACACTAGGTTCGGACCTGAAGGATTGGATCATGTCCCCTCATGACAAGTACATCAAATCCGTGAAGGTGGACGAAGATGGAGAATCACTACATGCCGCATGCATCGATCCATTTGATGTGACGACATTCCTCAGAAGGACCAAAGGCGTGGTGCACATGTCAGGTACATTGCAACCATTGGAACAATACGTCAAAGTCATGGCATTGCCTGCCGATACTGTCACCAAGATCTACCCATCACCATTCCCGCCCGAGAATAGATCTGTGATCTATCTCGGCAATGTCACCACGAGATATGAGGACATGCAGAAGGATCCATCGATATTCTCCAGAATGGAGAAGAACATCGCCAAACTCTGCAATAATGTGGACAAGAACACCTTGGTGTTCTTCCCGTCATACAGCATGATGCGCAAGATGCGCCCATTCCTTGACAGGGATGTGAAGAAGGACGCGTATTGGGAGGAGTCCGGCCAACAGAAGATGACTATGAAAGCACTCAACGAGTTCAGGAAAGGAAGGAATGGAGTGTTCTTCACAGTGATGGGGGGATCCATCGCAGAAGGCATCGATTTTCCGGGAGAAGAACTGTGCTTTGCAATAATCGTCGGCATACCATACCCTCCACCGACACTTGAAACGAGAGCTATGTCCGACCTGTTCGATCAGAAATACGGCAGAGGAGTGGGATGGCGCTATACGTCCGAAGTACCGGCGCTCAGGAAGATGCAGCAGGCCATCGGACGTCTGATAAGGACGGAGACGGACAGGGGAATGGCCGTCATATTCGACAACCGCTGTTCCAAATATGCCTCGAAACTCGGAGCGAAGTTATCCACGGATCCTTTGGCTGATGTGACCAGATTCTTCGATGAATGACGTTATTTTCGTACTTATCCAAGCATCGGATCTGCGATTCTTCAGGAAAAATGACCTCGACCCTATCGCTTTTATATAATGACGATATACCAACAATCCAAGCGGAGATAGCTAAGCCTGGCCCACGGCGCCGGTCTTGAAAACCGGTGGAGTTTCTCCCCGGGAGTTCGAATCTCCCTCTCCGCGCCATCTTATCATCATATCATAACAAGAGCCTGGGCTCTCGATCTATCCATATCAAACTGAGTGGTAACTCTCAGAAAGGACACATCTCGATACAAAAATGTAAGAGCATGATGTCTGTTGTATCAGACATCATGTTTCACAGCGTAACGGTGAAAGGGGTCACAGAACAACTCAACTAACGTGATAGCATGGACTTGGAAACACTCAGAGAGGAGATCAGAAAGAAGGATTCGATGATCATCGAGTTGATCGCAGAGCGCACCGCACTTGCGGAAGAGATCGCTAAGGTCAAGATCGAAACAAATGAACCTCTGAGGAATCTTGAGGTTGAGAAAAAGGTCATCACCAGATATATCGATGAAGGCGTATCGAAAGGATTGAGTGCAGATACGATGAAAACTGTCGCTTCAGCACTCATAACCGAAGCCGTGGAATCCGAATCGAGATTGATGAATGAAGATAGTGGAAACTTACCCACGATCGGAAATGCGGACAGACAGCATCTTGCAGATGACAATAAATAAGATGTAGAAGGATAGAATCGAAGGTACGAGGCATCTAAGATGTACGGGAAGAGCATAAGGATGGAGAGGATAACCGATAGGAAGACCGGCAATGCCGTGATAGTTCCTATGGATCACGGGATATCAATCGGCCCTCAGGAGGGACTGATAGATATGAAACAGACCGTCGATGATGTCTCCGAAGGTGGTGCGACTGCCGTACTCATGCACAAAGGACTCATAAGATACTCCTATCGTGGATCGGGCAAGGATGTTGGACTCATCGTACATCTATCTGCATCCACGGATCTCGGTCCGACAAGCAACAGCAAGGTCCAGATAACGACCGTGGAAGAAGCGATAAGATGCGGTGCGGATGCCGTGTCCATACACATCAACTTCGGTTCAGAGGATGAACCCTCCATGTTGGAGACCGCAGGCAGGATATCAGAACAGTGTAACGATTGGGGGATGCCGTTGATGATCATGGCGTATCCGCGCGGCCCTAATATCAAAGATACTTTCGATCCATGTGCTATAGCACACTGTGCCAGGGCAGCATCGGAACTCGGAGCTGACATAGTGAAGGTCAGTTACACCGGAGACATAGATTCATTCATAGAAGTCTGCAAAGGCGCATTAGCACCTGTCGTGATCGCAGGCGGACCGAAGATGGATTCGGACATGGACATATTGAACATGGTCCACGATTCCATAGAGGCTGGAGGACATGGTGTGTCCATAGGGAGGAATGTATTCCAGAACAAGAACACCTACGGGATAACCAAGGCGATATCAAGCATCGTATTGGACGGTTATTCTGTTGAGGAAGCATTCGAATTCATCAAGTGATCGACATGAAAAGACTGATGATCAGGGCAGATAGATCCGATGATCGGGATGTGAGGAAAGGGTACATCACCGATGGTCTTGAAGCAGGATTCAGCGGATTCGTCCTCAGGGAAGGTGACGAATGCTTCGAAGAACTGGGCAGGATGGATGCGATCTACACTCATGACAATGAATTCACGGATCATTCGTACATATCCGTGAGCATAGACGGCCCAGGATCCATGGAGGATGTCATGTCCCTGGCTGGGAAGAAGAAGGCTGTCATCGTAGAGACGACTGATTGGACCATAATACCCTTGGAGAATCTTATCGCTGCATTCGATGGTAGCGGGACCGAGTTGTACGTATCCGCAAAGAACAGTGATGATGCTAAACTGTATCTCACAACGATGGAAAAGGGAGTGGACGGGATCATCATCGATATCAACGATCCGACCGAACTTTCAGAATTCAAAAGGATACTGTCAGCAAGTCCTAATGAAGATCTGAGTGAGGTCACCGTAGTATCCGTAAGACAGGTAGAGATGGGGGACAGGGTATGTATAGATACCTGCAGCATGATGTCTCCAGGCGAGGGGATGCTCATAGGCTCATACTCCAACTGCCTTTTCCTAATACAGTCGGAGAGCGAGGACAACGGATACGTCGCAAGCAGACCTTTCAGAGTGAACGCAGGTGCCGTCCATTCTTACATAGAGGTCCCTGACGGAGGTACGAGATATCTATCTGAATTGAGAAGTGGCGATGATGTACTATTGTGCAATGGAAGCGGCAGGACAAGAGTCGCTTCAATAGGTAGATGTAAGATCGAGAAAAGACCGCTCCTGATGGTGACGGCCACTGATGGAATGAAAGAATATAGCGTCATACTGCAGAATGCAGAGACCGTCAAGATAGTCAAGAAGGACGGTTCCGAATCCGTTACAAAACTGAGACCAGGGGACAAGATATTGGCGAGGATCGATACTGGAGGAAGGCATTTCGGCATCCCAATCGATGAATCGATCTCGGAGATTTAGATGAAGATTTCCACATGTGGCTCTGATATCCTCCCTAAGATGGATATCCACACTTTATCAGATCTGATGGATGCTTACAAGGTCAGAGGACTCATAGCTGATCGTGTGATCACAGGCATCATCGGACATCCTCTATCACATTCGGATTCACCTTCGATGCAGAATGCAGCGATGAAAGCTGCAGGGGTGAAAGGGATCTATCTGACGTTCGATTCCACTGATATCGAACACCTCAGAGATGTCGTCTTGGGATACGACATCCGCGGGATGAATGTGACGATCCCTTACAAACAGAAGGTCATCGAACAGATGGACTCCATCTCAGAGATCGCTGAACGCATAGGCGCAGTGAATACTGTGATCAATGATGATGGAGAGATCAAAGGCGAGAATACCGACCACGTAGGCATAAGATATGCATTCTCAAACATCGATCTCAAAGGGAAGAATGTGATCATCATGGGTTCTGGGGGCGCCGCACGTGCGGCAACATACACCTTCATGGATGCAGGATGTGATGTCTCCATCTCTGGAAGGAATGAACTCACCGTGAACATGATCTGCGATAATTTTGGATGCGCACCATACCGTGGAAGTGTGAAGACATTCGATATCATCGTGAACTGCACGCCCATAGGTCTCGTGGATGGAAGATATCCTGCAGATATCGATGATATTCATTCCGAACAGATCGTGTTCGACATGGTTTACGGTCACGACACACCTTTGATCAAAAAGGCAAAGAAGAGTGGATCTATACTCGTCGATGGCAAGGAGATGCTCATCGGACAGGGCGCGGAATCGTTCCACCTTTGGTTCGACAGGAAACCTGACGTCGACGTCATGAGGAGGGCGATTCAATGAAAGGGCATGGAAGATCATATGGTGCCATTTCCGTGATGAATGCTATCCCATGCGGCATCGGTTCCACCATAGGCATAGAACTAACCACGGATGTCGAATTCTCCGATTCTGATACGACGACGATAACGCTCGTCGATAGACCTGATGTCGATACCAAACTTGTCAGAACATGCGTAAAAAGGACTTTGGAATCGATCGATCAAGAACCTATCGACTATTCTCTCAAGGTGATCAGTGAGATCCCTCCATCCATAGGATTGAAAAGCTCTAGTTCCGTGTGCAATGCAACAATATCTGCAGTTCTAGATGCATTGGGAGAGAGGATGGAAATGCTTGATATCATCAGACTCGGCGTCAGATGCGCCAGAGAATGCAATGTCACGGTGACGGGATCCTTCGATGATGCTTGCGGGTGCGAATACGGTGGACTTGTCATCACGGATAACAAGAATGATGATATCATCAACAGGATGAGAATTCCAGAATATGACGTTATAATCTGCCTACCAGGATCTCCACCGAAGGAAAAGATACCAAAGGAAAAGTACACAGTATTATACGACATGTTTCAGGCCATGGCCCCATCGATCAAATCGGATTATCTGAATGTACTAACAGAGAATGGGAGGTACATCGGCAGAATAATCGGCGATACTTCGGATCTCGCCGAATCCGCATTGAAGGCTGGTGCATTGGCCGCAGGCGTATCGGGTACAGGGCCAGCCATAGCCGCATTGACCGAAAAAGGGAAAGGAAAGGAGATCGCGGACAGATTCTGTTCCAATTACATACTCACGAGGACGAGATGATGGATATCACATTCTCAGGAGGAGAGATCGACGGCACCATATCTGCACCCGCATCGAAAAGTTGCACACACAGAGCGATCGTCTTGGCAGCACTCTCCCGTGGAAAATGTGTTATAACCAATCCACTCGATTCATTGGATACCAGGGCGACCGCGGATGCCATGATCACTATGGGTGCATCCATCGATTGGGCGGATGATCGCATTTGCATCGAATCCAAAGAGATACATGCGCCCAACAGGATTGTCGATGTACTGAATTCGGGTACGACCATGAGACTCATGACAGGGATCGCTGCATTGTTCGATTCGGAAACGACAATAGTTGGCGATGACTCCGTGATGAAAAGGCCCATGGAACCGCTTCTTAATGCTTTGAAGGGTTGTGGAGTACGTTGCGAGTCAAATGATGGTAAAGCACCGATAAGGATCAGAGGACCCGTTGAAGGGAACAGGATATGCATCGATGGAAGTACATCATCCCAATTCATCTCATCCGTGTTGATGATGTCCCCATTGGTCGGCAGACCGATGGACATCATACTGGAAGGCGATATCGTATCGCAACCCTACATCGATATCACCACAGATATGATGGAAAGATTCGGAATCTACATCATCAGAACAGATTCTGGATTCCATGTGGAACCACAGAGTTATGTTCCATGCGACTACGTAGTCCCATCAGATTTCTCATCCGCCGCTTACCCCCTAGTGGCCGGAGGATTGTCTGGCAGGGCATCAGTGAAAGGATTGGATATGTCCGACCAACAAGGTGACAAAAAGATTGTGGACATCCTCAGGATGGCGGGATGTTCCGTTGATATCGATGGCGATGTGATCACTTGTACGCACAATGGACGTCCGAAAGCGTGCGACATAGATATCTCGAACGTACCTGACCTTTTCCCGATAGTTGCTGTTCTCCTATGCACAGCGGACGGAAAGAGCAAACTCCATGGAGCACCACAATTACATTTCAAAGAGAGCGATCGCATAGAATCTGTGAGCGATATGCTCAATACATTGGGGGCCGATATCCGCCCGACCGATGATGGTTGCATCATCGAAGGCGTAGAACATCTCAGGGGCGGATGGGTCGATCACAGAGGGGATCACAGATTGATGATGGCCGCTTCCATCGCTTCGTTGGTATCCGATGGTCCGATATCAATGAAAGATGACCGCTGTTGGGATGTTTCCTACCCAAGATTCATAGAACATATGCGTTCTCTCGGGATGAGGTGTTGATATGTACACAACAGGCGATAGATTGAAGATCTCCCTCTTCGGCAAGAGTCGTGCCGATCGCATAGGTTGTGTGATCGAAGGATTGCCCCTTGGTATGCACATCGATATCGACGACATCAAAAGATCGATGGATCTCAGAAGACCATCTGACAGAATAGGCACATCAAGAAAAGAGACTGATGACGTCATCTTCGATTCCGGGATATCCGATGATGTCGTGACATCACGTTATGTCATACTCACGATAAGGAATGAGAACAAAGATCCTACATCATATTCTGAATTCAACAGGAAACCGAGGCCGGGACACGCTGACCTTCCCGCTCTCATTAGATTCAAAGGGATGGATATCAGTGGAGGCGCACAGTTCTCTGGAAGGATGACTGCGCCGCTAGTAGCGGCAGGCGCGATCGCATCACAATATCTCAGAGCCAAAGGTATCGGGATCGCCGCATACACCAAACAGATATCCGACATCAAGGACGAGAATGAGCACACGTTCGATGAGATATATGCATCAAGATCATTCATAACACGCTCCATCTCGAAAGAATACGACTCCATGATGACTGAACGCATATTGTCAGCATCCGAAGATGGCGACAGCGTTGGAGGTGTCGTCGGATGCATGGTAAAAGGGTTACCGATAGGATTCGGAGGGATATGGTTCGATGCGCTGGATGTGACGATCGCCAAGATGATGTTCTCGATCCCTGGTGTGAAAGGCGTGGAGTTCGGGAAGGGATTTTCCATCGCTGAAATGAAGGGATCAGAGAGCAACGACCAATATCACATGATAGATGGGAAGATATCCGCATCGAGCAACAACATGGGAGGAGTATGCGGAGGCATGAGCGATGGGATGCCTTTGACGTTCAATGTCGCATTCAAACCGACACCGTCCATATCGAAGGAACAGCATACCATCGATCTCCATGAGATGAAGGATACCGCGATATCCATCAAAGGCAGACACGACCCGTGCATCGTACCGCGTGCCGTGGCAGTCGTAGAAGCGATGACCGCCATCGCAATCATGGATCAATACCTCTCGCACCATCCTGGCGAATGAGAGCATGACCATCATCATTTATCTATCCCTTCTTCGTAACATCATCGCATTACAGGATTCGGTGTTATCAGATGGAATCGAGAAGATACTATGAAAGATCTCTTGTGAGATCGATTTTAGCAGGGATGGCGATCGGTATCGGTGGGTGCGTATTCATCGGTTGTAGCCTACCGAAATACAATGTCCCATGGGTTGGCTCAATTCTGTTCGCTGTCGGCCTCTGTTCCGTATTCATGTTCGGATTCGATCTGTACACAGGGAAGGTCGGTTATGCTGTCAACAACAAGATCGACTACATACCGTACGTGCTCGTAGTCATCCTCGGTAACTTCATCGGAGCGATGGTCTTGGGTTACATCGCCCCCGTCAACATAGCGGAATTCTCATCCACGTTGTTCTCTGGCAAATTAGAGGACATCGATTATCTCAGGGTCTTGTTCAAAGGTATCCTCTGTGGAATACTGATGTACATAGCTGTCGACTACTACAAGAGGGAGAAGAAATTCCTTGCTGCGATGTTATGTGTCCCGACCTTCATAATGGCTGGATTCGAACACAGCATCGCAGATATGTTCTACTTCTGGGCCGGATTCTTCGGTGATGCGAGCGCATTCGCATTCTCTGAGGGTTTATTGTTCCTCCTGGTGGTGTTGGTAGGTAACGCGATCGGTTGCATGCTGATACCGTTCTGTCAGAAATTCATGTATGAGGAGAAGGATTAAGGGGCCATCGATAACCCTTATAAACAAATAGGGATATGGGTGCGCCAGATAATCATGTGTGCACAACGTGAAATCCGCCTACCCTCTGGGGTGAACAAAAGGTATTTCTCAGCCCACATGCTGTAAAATGAGGTATTGAAATGGCAGATTGGGAGACCAAAGAGATCAGAGAATTGAAAGTCGGAAGGTATGTCAACATCGACGACGAACCTTGTAAGATTGTATCTATCGACACATCCAAACCTGGAAAACATGGATCCGCTAAGGCGAACATCGTTGCGACCAGCATCTTCACCGGTGCAAAGAAATCATTGGTCGGCCCTGTCAGCACGAAATGTCAGGTACCTCTCATCGATAAGAGGAAGGCAACGATCCTGTACACGAACGGATCCGAAGTCTCGGTCCTTGATGCAGAGACCAACCAGGAGGTCGTCATCGAGATCAATGATGACCACGAGTGTTCACTCGAGCCTGGAGCAGAGATCCTGTACATCGTCGCGATGGACAGAATGAAACTTCTGTGAGGCGAGTGACATGCCTTTCGGGACCGGATTTGCTGATGCGGAATCGGACTACAATGATGCAGACATCTGCATTTACGGCATCCCGTATGATAAAACAGCCTGTTTCAAACCAGGTGCTAGAGAAGCACCTGGTGCGATCAGGCGCGCTTCCTATAACTTCGAAGCGACACATTTTGAACATGGTAGACACCAGAGAGAACTGAATGTCTACGATTATGGAAACTGTGATGATTTCTTCTATCCAGAAGATATGATCGACGAAGTGAAATTCGTCATGAAACCTGCGATTGATGACGGTAAGTTCACAATCGCAATGGGCGGGGACCACGCTGTGAACATCCCCATCATCCAAAGCTTCGAGAAGAAGGATATCGCAGTCATATCCGTCGATGCCCACCTGGATTACAGGGACACCTACATGGGCATCAAGAACAGTCATGCCTGTATCACAAGAAGGGCTTCCGAGCACCTTGGTGTCGATAATGTCTTCGTACTTGGAGTACGTTCGATATCCGACGAGGAATTAGATTCCGATGTTGTCATCCCGTACATAGATGCGTATCAGATCCATGATAAAGGTATGGAATGGGCAATCAAACAAGCACTCGATACCGTGAAGAATGAAAAGGTCTACATCACATTGGATATAGATGGTATCGACCCCGCATTCGCACCAGGCACAGGTACACCGGAACCGTTCGGTCTGCACCCACTCGATGTGAAGAAACTCATAAACATGGCTGGAGACCGTCTTGTAGGATTCAATGTCGTAGAGGTAGCGCCTCCATTCGATCCAAGCGGCATAACATCCATGCTCGCTGCAAGATACATCAAAGAAGTCATTGCAGTGTACGGAAAGAACCTCAAGTGTTGATGTATCTCTCTATATCATCAGAGAAGGTATCTGCCAACTCTTTTGCAGTATCAATATCAGATGATTCAGCCATCAGTCTGATCTTATGATCGGTACCGGATGGTCTGATGAAGACCGTTCCGTCATCCATCTTGAAATGGACGCCATCAGCACATTTGACTGCATACATGGCATGCAATTCGAAGATCATGTCCATCACAGCATCCTTCATCCCTTCCGGACAGTCGATGTCCCTTCTCTCCACAGTGTATCTGGGCAATTCCGACATCTGCACACTGAGCGGACCATTCTTTGCTATGGCGCACAACATCTTAACTATCGCCATCCCAGGATCCCTACAATATTGATGATTCGCAAAGATGTATCCTCCAGAACCGTTAGCCCCGAATGGTGCGGACGTCTCCTTCATCTTGCTGATGACCCTCAATGTACCCGATTGGGATTGTTCGGGCACTCCGCCCTGTTCTTTGATTATATTCTCCAATCTATTGGATGAATCCACTGTGTAAACGATCGCAGAACCAGGATGTGCGGATTGGATGTACTTCGATATGATGGCGATCACCTGATCGACCTCCATGTGCACGCCCTCATCAGTGACGAATTTCACGCGATCGCCATTGATGTCGGTGGCGATCCCTAGATCCGCACCGTTTATCCTGGTCAATTCCATGAGATCGATTATGTCATCCTGTGACTTCCAATCCGACCTACCTGGGCGATCCACACTGAGATCGGAATTCAATGTCACGACTTTGACACCCAATCTCCTCAATATGTCCGGTAACTCCAACGATGATGGGCTGTTCGCACAATCCATCACGACGGACAGATTAGCCCTTTTGATCAGTTGAATATCCGTATTCCTCATGATGGATTCCAGATATGGGCGATATGCCATCTTCTCCACGACGTCGATATGTCCGATCTCCGATGCAGATTTCATCCTTATGGAATCGTTGTAATTGGCCTCAATCTTCGATCTACCGCCCTCGGAAAGTTCGATGCCGTCACTGAAGATGCATTTGACACTAACCATGTCATCGCTGCCGTCGAATGATATTATCGATATCCCTCCAGCGAGATTGTCCTTGTCGCCGACATACATCTGCATCACAGACAAGGGCATTATGCCCATATCGAGGACATCACACCCCGTAGCTGTCAACCCTGCAGATACGGAACATTTGATCATATCAGACACGGAACGTCCATCCGTGACCATTGCCAATGTGCCGTTGAAATATTTGCCTATGGCCTTCCCGAGTTGTATCGCAGCATCGACTGTGAATTCGTCCCTGACGCTTCCGCGTATACCTTTGGTACCGAACAACCCTACCATAGAAACACCTTATCGATATCTCGATGATATCATAAAAATGGATTGAGGCCGAAGGCCTCGTCCGATCATAACAATGCGATACTTACCACATTATTTCCACGGAGAACGACCGTTCCAAGTCTCCTCTCATCCGCGGATGCTGTCCTCTCGACGGTCTCGTCGAGGACCATGTTCATGTACTCATCGTATCCAGTGAGCTTTCCCTCAAGGACTCTTCCGTCTTTGAGCAGGAGAGAGATGCGTTTATCCACTGTCTTTTCCAATAAAGCGAGGGGCATGACCATGTTTATCAACACGACAAAACAAAGTAGCGGATATATACCTTTGTATCAAAAGGCTTCTTTCAGTACTAGGGTGATCGTTCGAAGGGATTTATATCGGCCCCACGTGGGGCATGGGGCCGAGAATATCATCTCTGTTTCTTATCGATCCAAGCGCGGATGTCCTCTTTTTTAGTACTTCCGATGCCGAAGTATTCGGAGAATTTCTTCGTTGTCGTGAGCTCGGCGGACTGTCCAACACGTTTCTTGGAAACGAGACCCATGTCCACCAATGTGCGGACATCATCATACACCCTTGCGCCGAGGTTCTTGAACAGCTCGGATTGCATGAGAGGCTGATTGTATGCTATCGTCACGAGTGTCTTCATCGTGCCTTTGGTGATCTCTCCGTCGGAGGTCTTTCCAGCGACATGTGTGTAATCCTCGCGCAACTGCATCAGGTATTCCTTGCCGGTCTTGATTATCTGGATCGCTCCCTCTCTTCTGTTGTAATCATCGATGAGAGATTCCGCAGCATCATATGCGCTCTCTTCCGACAGACCGGTCTTCTCTGCAAGGTCCCTCAGATGGAGCGGACCGGAGGCTGAGAACAACGCAGCCTCCACCAGCCCTTTATCGAATATCATGTCACATCACCGCTTCAGCGACCTTGATCGATTCCTCTGCATCCTCGAGTTTACCTGATGACCAATCGACCTTGATATCAATCATGATCTCACCGTACGGGAGGTCATCCTGCCATATCGCAAGTTTACCATCCCTCACCAACTGCAATGCAGACCAGAACACCGTTATGTTGTTGTCCATGTCAGCTGTGTAGAGGTCCGACAACGGAAATGCACCTGTACCGATCTTCTGGATCCTTTCCCATACAAGCTTGACATCGCTATCATCAATCTCCCTGTGAGCCATATTGTCGAACTTCTTGGGCTCCATCTCCTTGAGCCTCTGGCGGGTCCTCTCCCTCTCCTCGGCGATCTCCATCTGCTGACGGGCCTCATCGAAAGCATCCAACAACTCGACCATGGATACAGGCCTCGTAGGGGTGCGTGTGTACAATCCCTTCAACTGGATATTCGGTACACTCAGAGACTCCACATCTCCCATAGCGTCGAAATCCCATGAATCGTCGAACTCGAACAGATCCTCGACCTCATAGTTCCTGTCGGATTCCTTCTTGGTCTCATCCGACTGCAATCTGAGAACCTTCCATGCCATGAGCATGAGCTTTCCTGCAACGATGATGTCGAACTTACTCATGGTCACTTTCTTGGTATACAGCCTGACGAATTGCCTCAGATCTATCGCCCAGGGATCAAAATCCCCTTCCAATACCAAACGGAACACCGTTCTGATCGATTCGTCTGTATCATCCTGCAACCTCTCATGGTCCTTCTCCTCACCCAAGACCTTCAGATACCTGTCGATCTTCTCGGAACTGACCGAGTCGTTTATCATCGATTTGTGGAACAGAAGGTGCTGTTCCATCTCCATTGTCGTCGCATCCCCACTCATGCTATTCCCTCCTTTGCCTGCTCCTCCGCGATCTTACGCTGAGCCTCCTCCTCATACTTGGAGACCTCAAGGAGATCCGGTTGGATTATTATCTTGCTCACGCCGTTCGGCGGTCTTGTCACCCCGATGAGGTGATCCGCCTTCTTCAAGGCCACATTCCTCAATGAGACCTGTATGAACTGTGTCTTCGCAGAACTCTTCTGTATGCGTTCTGCGACTATCTCCGCATTCACGGAATCAAGGAACATGTCCACCTCATCCAACACGTAGAATGGCGATGGTTGGTGTTCCTGTATAGCGAAGATGAAGGCCAATGCTGTAAGGGACTTCTCTCCTCCTGAGAGCGCCTCCAATTTCAGCAGCTTACCGTTCCTGGGCTTGGCGTTGATGTACAACCCGCCCTTGAACGGATCATCCTCATCCTCCAATGTCATCGATGCCTCTCCGCCGCCTGATATCTCAGCGAAGATCGTCTTGAAGTTCTCACTCACTCCGTTGTAGACGTCCATGAACAACCCTTTCTTCTTGGAGTTCAGATCCTCCATCAGAGCAACGAGTTCATCGATCTGATCGTTGAGCTTCTTGACCTCGTCCACGAGACGATCATACCTTGCCTTCTTCTCATCGTATTCATCGATGGAGTTCATGTTGACTTTACCAAGTGCTTCGATCTCGTTCTCGCATCCTCTTATCGTACGTTTCAGAGTCTCCTCGGACGGTATCGGCTGTTGGACCTCGAACTTGATCTGAGCTATCTCCGCCCTGAAGATCTCGATGTTCTGGTCGCAGATTATGATTGTAGCCTCGACTGATGAGATGTAGGATTCCTTGGCTTCTATCTGAGAGGTCGTGGTGGACAGATCCGAATCAGCCTTTGACCTTCTGACCAACAGATCCTCCTTCTTGTCCCTGAGTTCCTGAATGCCGGATTCCATCTCAGCCTCCATGGCCTTGAGTGCATTCAGCTCCACAGCATATTCGGATGATTCCTTGGATGCCTCCTCGATCTCCTGTCTCAATTTGGTTATCTCCTCATTGAGTCTGTCGATGTCGTTGTTGATGCGTTCCTTGGCGCTATCGAATCCGGATTTCTCCACCCTCTGTGCGGAAAGAATATCCTTCACGGTGTTGATTGCATCCGATGCCTCGTTGATGATCTTCCTTGCATTCGAGAGGCGCCTCTGAAGCTCTGTCGGCGCTATCTCCTCGATACGTGCCCTGGCCTTGTTCCTCTCCGCCTTCAATGCATCGAGCTCGTCTGACATGGCCTTGTCCTTCGAGACGAGTTCGGATTTCTCTGATTGTATCTCTGCATAGGCCGCTTTCTTCTCATCGACCATCTGAATAAGGCGTTTCTTGGACTCCCTGTATTCCTTGAGCTGTGCTTCGAGTGCTGCGATCTTACCTTTCAGTTCGATGCTGCCAGCACCTGCATTCCTCATGCCGTCGTCCGCCTCGCGTATCTGGTTGCGTATGTCGGCGAGTCTTGATTTTATGTTGTCAAGGGATGCTTTTGCCGATGACAGTTTCGCACCGACCTCATCCAACTTGGTCTGTGATGCAGCGCCGAACTTCAATGTCGTGTTCGGCCTGATGCTTCCTCCGGTCATCGCGCCCGATGCTTCGAGCAACTCTCCGGATTTCGTTACGATCCTGACGCCGCCCATGAGGCGCCTTCCAGTGTTTATGTTGTCAACTACGATCGTATCCGCGAAGACATACCAGAACACCGAGCGATACTCGGGTTTGAAGTCTATCAGGTCGATCGCATATCCCAATGAATCCTTGACGGACATTATGGCCTTCGCACGAGGCTTTCCCTCGGTCATCTTGTTCAAAGGTAGGAGTGTCGCCCTTCCGTGGCCGCCTCTCTTCAGCTCGGAGATGATATCTGCTGCGACCTGATCGTCATCAACGACGATGTGTTGCATCTTACCTCCGGCAGCGACCGATAATGCTGTCTCGAACTCCGGATCGACACTCGCCAACTGTGCGACCGTGCCATGGATGCCTTTGATCAATCCCTTGTCCCTCATCTCGAGGACAGCGGATACCGCCTCGCTTCCACGGGATGCTTTCTCGGATGAACGTTTCTCGATCAGGAGATTGTTGTATTCCTCGCTCAGTTTGCCCATTGCGGAATTGATGTCCCTCTCCTGCTTCTCCAATTCGTTCTCCTGCTGCTTAAGGGCAAGGATCCTGTTCCTGAACGTATCGATGTCCACGATAGGTCCTGCTTCCTTCTTGACCTCGGAGAGATTGTACTCTGCATCCTTGATCTGGAATTCCACATCGGACAGGTTGGTCTCAGCCTGACTGATCTGACGGGACATCTCATCCTCTTTGGCCCCCACACCTGTCAATTTGGAGCGTATCTGAATTCCCTCATCAGATTTCTGGTCGATCCTCGATTCCAACTCCTTGAGTTTCTTATCGAGTGCGGCATGTTCGCCACCAAGTGCCTCCATCTCCTCTGAGATGCTCTTCTCTTCGTCTCTGGCGGCATTGAGGCTCTTCCTCTTGGATTCCAATTCCATCTCGGATTCTCTGATGGATTGGATGATGCTCTGCAATTGGGATTCGTTCTCTGCGAACTCCTCCTGATATTCCTGAAGATCGCACTCGTCTTCGGATATCCTTTCCTCGTTCTTCGAGATCTTGTCATCCGCCAGTGCTTTCTTGATCTTCACATCGTCTATCTTCTTCTTGAGTTCGGAGTATTCTGGACCGACACGAGCTTCGATCTCCTTCTCCGTCTCCGCTATGCCCTCTGAACATTCCTCCATGACCCTGTTCAGTTCGACCTTCTTCTCACGCAGGGATGCGATCTCCTTGTTGGCCTTGTCTATGGCTTCGAGTGTCGTGTTCTTCTTCTCGATCTCGTTCGCGAGATGCCTGTGCTTGAGCTGAGCGTTCGCCATATCCAATCTGTCCTTGAGTTCGATATGTTTCCTGGCGACCTCCCTCTCCCTTTCGAGACGCTTGAGCTGTTCCTCCAATTCGCCTATGACGATGTTAGTGGATTGCATGTTGGCATCGGCTTCCGCCCTCTCCCTCTCTGCGGCTGCGATGTCTGAATCGTAGGATTCTATACCGGAGATCCTGTCGATGACACGGCGCCTCTCCACCGCACCCATCTTTGTGATGTCGGTGACATCACCCTGCTGTACGAGGTTGTAACCATCAGCGGATATCCTTGCTCTTGTCAATAATGAATCGAACTCTGCGAGGTTCGATTTCTGATCGTTTATGTAGAATGATGAGTAGTAATCCTCTCCATTACCGGCCATCTTGACGACACGTGTGAATCTGACCTCGTCAGAATTCCACGACAACATACGGTCGGTATTGTCAAAGACAAGGGTGACCTTCATGAAGTCCGCCCTTCCAGAAGACTTATTGCCGTTGTATATCAGATCCGTCTGCTTTCCCGCACGTACGACCTTAGGACTCTTCGGTCCAAGAACGAACATAATCGCATCAGTGATGTTTGATTTCCCTGAACCGTTCGGTCCAGTGATCGCCATATAGCCTTCCATCAAAGGTACTGATATCTTCCCTCCGAATGATTTGAAATTCTCCATATCTACTCTTTTCAAGTACACGTCCAACAACCCCTCGACGGGGGCGATTGCGGAACATACCGCATGCATCCCACTTGCGCGCTTACGCGCGATAAAGTGTATGCTTTATAAAGAATATAAATATATGTCTGGGTGGAAATGAAAAACGATAAACGGACCTAGGATGTGCATTCGTCTATCGTCGAATAGTTTTTCATTCAACCATCAGGGAAGATTGTCTCGATTATATCTGCGACCGAATCCAATACATATGTTGGTTTCACATCGCTGTGCTCCAGATCCTCCGACTTCGTCTCTCCTGTCAGGACCAGTATGGATTGAAGGCCGTTGTCGTATGCCATCCTTATGTCCGTATACAAACGATCACCGACCATCGCCACTTCTTCTGGCTCAATACCCATCTCTGCAGCCGCCATCTCGAGCAGAAGACGATTCGGTTTACCTATTACCAAAGGCTCTTTGTTGAGAAGATACCTATACATCGCTATGAATGCGCCAATGTCTACATCATAATCATCCTCTGTAGGGCAGAGGTCATCAGGGTGTGTTGCGATGTATTCCGCGCCTTTCTTTATGAAAGCGTATGCCTTGTTTATCTTCTCATACGTCAACTCCCTATCGAAAGATAGGAGAACGATATCTGGATTCACATCATCCAGTGGGATCTCGTATTCCTTGACGTCCTCCATGTACGATTGCGTACCGACGACATACACCGTCTTCCCCTGACGATTATCCTTCAGAAAACGCAACGCAGCCGTGCCTGACGTCAATACATTCCTCATATCGACATCGAAACCCATCTTGGACAATTTCTCAAAATACATCCTCTTGCCCTTGGAGGAATTATTCGTGACAAACATGTACGGTATGTTCCTCTCATTCAAGCCTTTGATGAACTCATCAGCCCCAGGGATGACGTTCATCCCTTTGTAGACCGTTCCATCCATATCTATGGCCAAACCCTTGATCATAACATCGCCTCCTTCACTATGGATATCGTCCTCATCAACTCCTCTCTGGCGAATTTACGGTATATGCATGCCATCGGATGATAAGTAGGCAGGAAATTCACAACATTGCCTCCTATCGTGACCGTTTGTATCTTGTTGACGATATCTGCCATAGGTCCTTCGTATCCGATGATATCACGTATCGCACTCTTCCCAAGTCCGACTATCAACGAATGTGATTCCAACTCACTATCGAGGAACGGTCTGCATGCGGACATCTCCTCTTGAGTGGGATCCCTATTATTCGGTGGACGGCATTTCACAGTGTTCGTTATCATGACCGATTCCCTGTCTATCCCTGCCTTCGCGAATGCGTCATCCAGGATCTTACCCGCCCTTCCGACGAATGGTTTCCCCATAAGGTCCTCGTTCTCACCAGGGGCCTCGCCTACGAACACCACTCTAGACTCTAAGTTCCCACTGGGAAGTACGATGTTCGTCCTCTCCCTACATAGGGGACAGAGATCACAATCCGCCTTCGGTCTGATCATATTCATTCCAATAACTCTGATGCTCTGACGAGTGGGAGGAATCTCACACCGATCTCCTTGAGTGCCTCGGCCCCTCCTGCTTCCCTGTCTATCACAGAGAATATGTCCTCGACGACCGCGCCTGCATCCCTGAGGATGCCGATCGATGTTACGGATGAACCCGCGGATGTTATCACATCCTCGACGACAAGGACCTTCTCTCCAGGATTCAATACGCCTTCGATCATCTTTCCCGTACCGTGATCCTTCTTCTCTTTCCTGACCATGACGTACGGTATCCCTGTCTCCAAGGACAATGCTGTAGCGAGAGGTATGGAGCCTAGAACGATCCCGGCGATCCTATCAACTTTGATATCCGTCGTATGTAACTGTTCCGCCATCGATTCGGCTATCAGCTTCAATACCTTGGGATTCGTACTCGCTTTCTTGATATCGATATAATACTTTGATTTGGCACCTGATGCAAGCGTGAAATCACCGAATTGCAACGCGCCACAATCCTTCAATGCATCCACTAGAACGGACATATCATCACCATGGTTCATTCTTGACACCGAGTTTGTATCCTATTATGTTCACGCCTCTGTGTATAACGAATGTTATGATGAGTATGAACACGAACGCCCATATGTGTATCCCTTCGAAGAAGTTGGCGTATATGAAATCGGGATAGAATAACGTCGTGAGAAGGAACGCTCCAACGACGAAATCATATTGATCCAAGATAGGTGCCTTCTGCCCCCTCTCCATACCAAGTCTTCTCTTCGTGAATGCTCCACAGAGGTCTCCGAGCAAAGCACCTGTGGAAAGACAGAACATGATACCTATGTTACTCCAGAATGGTCCGAATCCGAAATAGTTCTCAGGATCGAACGGATATGCGATAGCAAGTTGTAACACACCAAGGAGCACACCTGTAAGTATGCCCCATATGAACCCTGCCCATGATTTTCCATCTCCGAAGATCCTTTTCCCTTTCCATGTCTTTCCAAAATCCATCTTGACCTTCCCCCATCTCTTTCCGATGAGTGCGGCGTTGGAATTCGGAACATAAGCTGGCAGGAATAACCACAATCCTAGGGCCATCACTGTCAGGACATCCATAATCTCTGTCATGAGGTCCGTATCCCGCCTGATAGATATTAACTATCTTATCTATCGGAACGCTAGGGATGTCGATAAGGTTTATATCATTTGAACGGATGTTCAATTGAACAATCATTCAAGTGATAAGATGAAAGACGATGGATGCTGCAGATTTGATGACGCCCACAACATGAGAGAACTCGTTAAGATGATGCCATCAGAATCCGAGTTGTTCGATCTATCCGATCTGTTCAAACTCTTCGGTGATAGCAGTCGTCTGAAGATCCTCTTCGTTCTCAAGGAAGGCAAGGAGCTCTGCGTGCGTCACATATCAGAATGTTTAGGTATGTCAATGTCCGCAGTGTCCCATCAACTGAAACCTCTGAGGGATGCGAAACTTATCAAATCGAGACGCGAAGGCAAAGAGATATACTATTCTCTAGACGACGAACATGTGGATGAACTGATCACGATAGCATCCATACATATATCAGAACTGGAAGGATGAAGATGAATTCCGAGAATATTGAACTGATCTTGGGCACGATAGCGCTTGTCGTCTGTCTGATCATGGAACATGTGATGCATATAGGCGAGATGCCGATGATCATCGTTTCCATCGTAGGATACATAATCGTGGCGCATAGAGTCGTCATCGAAGCCATCAAGAACATCATCAAAGGGGATCTCTTCGATGAAGAGACATTGATGACAGTGGCGACGATAGGTGCATTCTTCGTCGGAGGGTATTCCGAAGCTATCGCCGTCATGTTGTTCTTTAGAATGGGTGAGGAGATCGAGGGATTGGCCGTTGGAAAATCCAGGTCATCGGTAAGATCCCTCATGGACCTTCAGCCCGATACAGCCAATCTTGTGGATGGCGATGATGTGATCACCGTGGAATCCGATGAACTCGATATCGACGACATCATCTTGGTGAGAGCAGGAGAACGTGTCCCTGCCGATGGTATCGTGATCGACGGAACATCCTCCATGAATACGATGAGCCTCACAGGCGAATCCATGCCCAGGGATGTGTCTCCTGGGGACAACGTATTGAGCGGTTTCATCAACATGAGCGGTGCGCTCAGGATCAGAGTGGAGAGGAAGACTCAAGAATCCACAGCATCCAGGATCATGGAGCTCATGGAGGATGCAGAGAGGAACAAATCAAGGAGCGAGAGATTCATCACATCATTCTCAAGGGTATACACTCCGATCATCCTTGTGATTGCGTTGATGGTCGCTGTCATACCTCCATTGTTGTTCGGTGGGGAATTGTCGACGTGGGCATATCGCGCACTCACGATATTGGTCATCTCCTGCCCATGTGCATTGGTGATATCCGTCCCATTGTCATTCTTCTGTGGCATAGGGAAGGCATCATCCGAAGGCATACTCATCAAGGGAAGCGATTCGATAGAGACGATGTCCAAGACAAGGACTGTCATCATGGATAAGACAGGTACACTCACCAAAGGGATCTTCGCGATCACCGATGTTCATCCTGAAGGCATAAGCAAGGATGAATTGGTGGAATTGGTCGCAGCGATCGAATCCTTCTCCGACCACCCGATGTCGAGACCGTTCAGAGAGATGGATGTCGGGGATCATCTCATAACCACTGTCAATGAGGTCTCTGGGATGGGCATCAAGGCCATGATCGATGATGATGTCGTTTGTGTAGGCAATGTGAAGATGATGCATGCCAAAGGCATCGATATCATGGACCAGGATGTTCCCGGGATACTGTTGCATGCATCATGTAACGGCGTGTATCTTGGATACATAGTACTCGAGGATCAACTCAAAGAGAGTTCGAAAGAAGCTGTTTCCGATCTGAAGCATGATGGTGTGAGAACGGTCATGCTCACAGGGGACAGATTGCATGTTGGAAAGATCATCGCAGAAAGACTTGGCATAGACGAGGTGTATGCTGACATGTTGCCTGCCGATAAACTCGATAAGATGGAGGATTACCTTGACCCTACTGGGAAGGGTAAGTTGATGTTCGTCGGCGATGGGATGAATGATGCCCCATCGCTTGCGAGATCGGATGTCGGTGTAGCGATGGGCGGTATCGGATCGGATGCCGCGATAGAGGCTGCAGATGTCGTGATAATGTCCGACGATCCCTCCAAGATCCCATACGCTATCAATCTCTCCAAGAAGGTCATGAAGACAGTATGGGTGAACGTCATAGCGGCATTGTTCGTGAAATTCGGATTCGTATTCCTTGCGATGTCCGGACTCGTGACGATGTGGGCAGGTGTGTTCGCTGATGTTGGGATCATGATACTGTGTGTACTCAACTCGATACGTATCCTCGGAAGAGGTGCTCTGAAGAACGTGATCAAAGCGGATGTGGAAGAAGAACATACGTGCTGTTGCGATCACTGCTGAATGAGATGATCATTCATTCTCGAAGAATGACCTGATCCTTGGGATAATATCATCATGACCATCGATGTCGAAACCTGGGAGGGCCGGTACCCTCCTATCCAGGACGACACATACGCCTCTGTCCGTCTCAGACCTTATCAGCCTGCCGCGAGCCTGCCTCATCTTCCTGATCGTGGGAGTCCTGACCACATGCTCCCATCCGTTCCCGAATCTGAAATCGGAATAACGTATCAATGACTCCATCTTTACCGTGGGATATGGATATGGTATGCCAACGATGATGGCGATCTCAAGATCCTTGTCAGGGAAATCCAATCCCTCGCTTATCCTCCCTCCAGCTACCGCAAACAATACGCTACCTTCGGACGTACGGAAATTGTCCACAGTGTCCATGAGATCCATCTGCGACATGCTCCTCACTTCCACATACACATCACGCCCGGTCCTCTCGGGCACATCATCGACGATGAAACGATTCATCATCTCGTACGATGGGAAGAATACTGCGACATTCCTCACGACGGTCTGAACTATGCGCACGACCCAATCTTCAAGGTATGATATCATCTCTGGTTCCCTCGACATATCATCATGCCTGGTGGTCACATCCGTCGCACAGAGGGTGAGAAGATTCGCTGGATCGAATGGTGACTTGAAACTACGCATGACTGCATCATCCAGGCCCAACTCCTCCGCATATTCCTCAAGCGGTTCCAATGTACCCGACATGTGTATCGATGACCTGCAGGATCTGAAGGGTTCTGCCGCCAGATATGGATCCATGCAATATGCCTCGAATGATATCCTGTCCCCGCCATTGATCAGTTTCGCAAAACACTCATCATCGAAATCCATCCATCTGCGGATGAATGAACCCAATGACCTCATGTATGACCTAGGGAGTTTTCTCATCTCCTTCTTCTTCGCGACAACGATCTCCCCGAGATCAATCAATGATTTGCATATCGTATCTAATGAGTTCGATGTTACCATCAGACGTGACATCAACTCCTCCTGTAGGAAATACGGAGGGATCAGGCCATCATCCCCTTTGAGATATTCTTTAGAAGCGACATCAAAGCATACGCGCATGACATTGGTTATGTCCATTACACGTATGTCCTCGAATACCACAGGATCTCCCCATTCCCCAGCTTCCTTATCTACATAATCCAAAGCACGCTTGGTGTATTCGGTGGTGATTATATCGCGCAGATAATCAGGAACATTATGCGCCTCATCCACTATGATCACGAGATCGGACATTATCACCTCCATCCATCCGAGGAATGCCAATCTGGATGCAGGCGAAAGGAGAAACGGATATGGGGCGCATACGACATCCGCGAATGGGATGGCTATCTTACTCATCTCGTATGGGCAAAGACCCTTCTCAAGACAGGCCCTTTGGAATGACTCGGGATCGGGAAGATTCGTACGCATCTCAGAGATCAGCACATCGACATCGATATTGCTGATCCTATCGAAATATGGGCATCCGCCTTCCTTCCCTTTCCTCTTCTTGAACTCCGAACACCATTTGGAAAGTTCATCGGGCGAACCGGATGACAGCTCCGGATCAGAGGACATCATAGGGCATGTCGTCGGTGTCCTACCTTGTATGGCCACGCAGAATGTGCTGCGTTTAGCATTGATCATGCGTATCTCTGAGATCACTTGCTTCTGCTGTGATTTTGTCCTCGTAAGATACAATACCTTGAATTTGTGATATGGTTGATCCTCAAGTACGCCGACCAAAGAACAGATGGTCTTCCCTGTACCGGTGCCGGACTCTATGACGGCGTTGCGTCTCTCCACAACCGCCTTCCTTATGAACTCGACCAGTTCCTCCTGTTCACCTCTTGGAACATACGGGAAAAGAGACATGTCGGCCATGTTGAGAACTAATAATGATATATTATTTAATAATAAAAGGGGAGGTCACCGAAAGGTGACCTGATGATATGACTTCACTATTGTCGAATCAATTGGCGCTTCCGCGCTCCCAGATGTCGTCAGGAAGATCATCGTATGTTGTGTCGCGTTCCTCTTCCTCATCCTTCTTCTTGATCAGACCGTCGATCAGATCCTGTATCTTCTCTCTCCTGAACAACCAATAATGGATCCTCCACTCCCTACCATCGTAGAGTGTGGTCTCTTCCCTCTCAGTCGTAAGGATGGTAGCATCCTCGAGCATGTAGAACGCGTCACGGTCCTCCGGCTCGAGGATGTTATCGATTATCCTGTCCGAATATCCGAAGAAATTCAGGACATGATGGGCCAATTCATATGCCGCCTCTTCCTGTATACCTTCGTTATTGGGGCTGTTCTTGATCGCCTGGGTCAATTCCTCTACGGTCACGATGCTCCTCATGGTATCACTTCATAGGGCGATGAACTTAGCTTTCTCAAAACCTGCTGCATCGATGACCTTCTTGGCGACATCGTCCTTGATGTCATGGTCCACAGTGAGGACCATCATCGCGGTTCCGTTGGGTTCGTTCCTTGCGACGACCATCTGTCCTATGTTCACATCGTTGTCACCGAACGCCTTTCCTACAGCACCGATGACTCCAGGCTGATCCTTGTAACGTGCAACGAATATGTCGCTCTGGAGAGGCATCTCGAATGTGTATCCGTTCAGCTTGGTGAGACGCGGGACACCTGCGAACACCGTTCCCTTCACGCATGTGATCTTGCCGTCGGTCCCCTCGAGCTTTATCTCGACCGCATCATAGGTCGATGAATCATCGAGTTTGGATTCCTTGTATGTTATGCCCTTGCTCTTTGCGATGGAGACTGCATTGATTATGTTAGCCTTCTCTCCGATTATCTTGTTGAGGACACCGATCACTGCGAAGATGCCGATCCTCTTCGTATCCCTCTTGGATACAGGTCCGCTGTAGATGACCTCCATGTTCTTGACGGGTCCACCTACGAGCTGCTGTGCGATCGTACCGAGATCCTCTGCCAAAGGCAGGAACGGTGCGAGTTCGGGATCGAGCTTTCCGCGAGGTGCGTTGATAGCGTTGTTGATGACTCCCTCTTTGAGGAATTTAGCAGCTGCTTCAGCCACTTCCACTGCGACCCTCTCCTGTGCTTCGACGGTCGATGCACCAAGATGCGGTGTGACGATGAGGTTCTCCAACTCAAGGAGTTTCATCTCCTTCTCATCGAGAGGTTCGTGCTCCCAGACATCGAATGCCGCACCTTTGATTATCCCGTCCTTGAGTGCTGTGTAGAGATCGTCCTCTACGACGATACCTCCGCGTGCGACATTGACCAACATCGCATTCGGCTTCATCCTCTTGAACTGATCGAGATTGATCATGCCTCTTGTCTCAGGGAGAAGTGGCGTGTGGATGGTCATGATGTCCGAATGCTCGATGACATCCTCGAGTGTCGTCAACTTCACCCCTACCTCGTCAGCTACCTCCTTCGGAAGATATGGATCGTAACCGAGGAAATCCATGTTGAAATGCTTGAGACGCCTTGCGACCTCGCTTCCGACACGGCCTACTCCGATGATACCTAGGGTCTTGCCGTTGAGCTCGATACCTGTGAATTTGCTTCTCTTCCATTCGCCCTTGTGCATGGACATGTGTGCCTGAGGTATGTTCCTCGCAAGGGACATAATCATGGCGCATGTATGCTCTGCTGCAGATAGTGTGTTAGCAGCAGGGGTGTTCATCACAAGGATACCTTTCTCTGTTGCAGCAGGAACATCCACATTATCGACACCGACACCAGCACGGCCGACGACCTTCAGGTTCTTGGCGGCATCGATGACCTTGGCTGTGACCTTCGTACCGCTCCTGATGATCAATGCATCGTAGTCTCCGATGATCTTGCATAGGTCTTCCTCAGAAAGACCTGTGTTCACATCAACGTTCAATCCTGCATCCTTCAATATCTTGAGTCCGTCCTCAGAGAGCGGATCCGAAACCAATACCTTCATTGTCATTGCATCTCCTCCGATGTCTCATCCATCGCTGAAAGCAACTCCTTCAGCATGGATGGTGTGATGTCACCCATGTGACCGATCCTGAATGTGGACCCTTTGACCTCCCCATATCCGTTGGAAATCTCATATCCCTTGGATTTGAGTTTTGAATGGAATGTGTCGAAGTCGAGATCCCCACGGTTCACGACACCGATCGTCTTGGACCTGTACCCTTCCTCAGGGAACAATCCGTTGAACTTCTCATCAGCCCACCTCTGTACCATGGATGCCATCTCCTCGTGTCTCTTGTACCTGTGGTCCATCCCTTCCTTGAGGATGTTGTCCAACTGATAGTCCAATGCATACATGAGCGATACAGGGGGTGTCGTCAATGCGTAGTTGTCATCTGCATTCTTCTTGAGTTTCACGAAATCCGTGTAGAATCCTTTGTTCTTGACATTCTTGGATTTCTCGATAATCCTGTCGCTGACAACAGCTATCGCGAGTCCAGGAGGGAGAGCGAGTGCTTTCTGCGTCCCGAATATCATCGCATCGGGCTGGAGTTTTGGAAGATCCAAGTCCGCTGCCATCGCGGATGTGACCGCGTCAACGATTATGAGCGCATCCGGGTTCTGTTTCCTGACCTCCTCTGCGAGTGCTGTGCTGTTGCTCAATACACCTGTAGAGGATTCGTTGCTCACCCATGTGACCGCTTCTACATCCTTCGTCACTTTGCCTTCAATATCCGAGGGCCTCATCGCCTTTCCCCAAGGAACGTGGATCTCGGCCACGTTCTTACCGTTGGCTGTTGCGCATTCGATCAATCTGTTACCGAAAGAACCGTTCGAAATACCGAGACAGTTGCTCGACACCGCATTCCTGACTGCACCCTCGATCAATACGGTTGCTGAACCTCCGACAAGGAATATGTCGTCGTCCGTCCTGAGTGCTTTCCTTATCTTCTCTACGATCGCACCGTGAAGGTCCTTGTATTCCTTGCACCTGTGTGTGATCATCGGCTTCGTCATTGCCTGAAGGGTCTCCTGTGCTACATACACAGGTCCAACGGTGAAGAGTTGTCTACTCATATTCTATCCCTGATTTCGCGTATTCCACTGCATAGCAGTGGCTGACGGTGAACCGTTAATACGCCATCCTATAAAGAAGGTTGCGCGCGAGAGTAACGACGTACAAAGATCAGAGGCTGTTCAATACCTTCCTCATCCTTGCTATGCCCTCTGTGATGTCATCCTCACTTGCGGCATATGACATCCTGAATGAACCTTCTCCGCAAGGACCGAATGCCCTTCCAGGTGTTACTGCGACATGACCTTCCTGCAACAACTTCTTCGCTACAGTGTTCGAATCAACGTCCTTGTCCAATCTGGGGAAGAGATAGAATGCCCCATCAGGCTTGTTGCACTCGAGATCCTTGATCTCTGACAGGAGATCCAATGCTAGGTCACGGCGTTTCTTGAATTCCTTGACCATGGCATCCCTGGCTTCCTGCGGACCCTCTATCGCCTCTATGGCAGCTTGCTGTACGAATGATGTGCAACACGTGATGGAATGCGTCTGCAATTTATTGATGGATTTGATGTCATCGGCGATGAGCCAACCTATCCTCCACCCTGTCATGGCATACGTCTTCGATAGACCGGATACAGTGTATGTGCGCTCCCACATGCCTGGCAAGGATGCCAATGACACGTGCTTTCCGCTGTAGATGATGTGTTCATAGATCTCGTCCGCCAGGACTATGATGTCCTTTTCTACACAGATCTCCGCTATCGCTTTCAACGTGTCCTCGGGTTGGACCGCACCAGTCGGATTCGATGGTGAGTTGATTATGATCGCTTTCGTCTTCGGAGTGATCGCGGCACGTACCCTCTCGGGGTCGATCACATAGCCCTCGTTGAAATATGTGGGCACATAGACAGGTTTAGCACCTGCCAGAAGGACCACCGCCTCATACGACACCCATGCTGGATCAGGTATCAGGACCTCGTCCCCGGGATCCAGATATGCCAGTGCCCACATGAATATGGCCTGTTTGGTAGGCGTCACAAGGACATTCTGCGGTCCGCAAGGTATGCCGTTCTTGGCCCTTGTAGAATCTGCGATATCCTTCCTGAGTTCGGGCAATCCCATAGAGGGAGTATAATGTGTGAATCCTTTGTGTAGCGAATCGACAGCTGCATCAATGACATTTCCTGGCGTGGTGAAGTCTGGCTCCCCCAGAGAAAATGAGATGATGTCATCGATACCGCTTGCTTTCATCTCGCTAACGAGATTTGATATTGCCACGGTACCCGATGGAGGGACCGCCTGTAGCCTCTGCGAAACCATGATCTCACCGTAATTACTACTGTGTAATCATATCAGTGATAAATAACCTTGAGCCACAATATCGCTATTTTATAGCGTTGGATGGCATATCCATACTGACAGGATCAGGTCATGAGGTCCTTGAGGTGTCCGTTCTTTATCGAATCCCTGATCTCCATAGCGATCCTTCCGCCTGTACTCAGGCCGGGATAGATCAGATCGGCATACGGTGAACCTGAGATGAACGGGTTCGTACCTGCGACGATTCTTGTCGAGATCTCGAAGACCTTGAATTCCAGCTTATCGTTGACGACTGTTTCGAGACAGAATGGTCCCCACATTCCGCCGAACAACTCATATGATCTCTCGACAGCATTCTCCGCCATGGCGAACGCCTTCGGAAGGAGTGATTCCCTTATAACCGCAGGAGTGTTCCCTGTGACCACGAATGATGGATAGAGGCCGTGACGTTTCGCATCCTCGATCGAACCCAGTTTGTACATCTCATCGATGTTACTCTCATCACGCCTGTCGATCGATAGCATCTCCAACGATCCACCTCTCTTCAGCTTGTAACCATCATCCTTGAACGGCGAGTAGAAGAAGTGCAAATAGTACCTGGTACCGAGACAGTATTCCTGGATCGAATATGGCATACTGTTATCGATGGACATCTTGAAATCAGGATAATCCTTAGCGATGAAGTAACCCATTCCCCCTTTGGCTCCATGGTATTTGACCATCACAGGTTCGGTTATCTCCCTAGCATCAGTGAAGATGCGTGGCATGTTGATCCCTGCGGAGGTGAGCCATTGTCTCTCCATGTCTCTGTTCGACTCCCATTGCAGGACGGAACGGTTGCAGTAGACGGGCACCTCATAGTCTTCGAATCTCTTCGGACCCATGTATTCGACGAATGAACCGTGAGGGATGATGATGACATTCTTCTCGTAGAGTTCATCGACCCTCGCCTCCATGTCCTCGAAATCCTTGTACTTGATTATCTCATCGGGCTTCGCCAATGGGAATGCGTCATAATATTTGGTGTCGTGTTTTATGGTGAGACCCAAAGTCTTGAATCCCATCTTACGTGCCCCGTGGAAGATCTGCAAGGACGAATGCGAACAAAGCGTCGCTATCGTAATATCATCAGGATCATAAGTGTCCAAAATCTCGTCGATTCTCTTCTTTGGGACCATGACGTCTTATCGTGTTCATCAATATAAACGTAATCGTTCATGGATTCAACGATCGAACGCGATTATCGGCCCCTTATGAGAAGTATTTGTCCAGTATCTCTTGTACGCCATCGGACATTTCGCCCTTGGATACTATATCGGCGACATCCTTCAATTCATCAACGGCATTCGCCACCGCAACACCCGTACCAGCCCATTCGATCATCGCGATATCGTTCTTGTTATCGCCGAACGCGATGACGTCCTCACGATCGATATCGAGGTGCTCGCATACCATCCTGAGTCCGTGTGATTTATCCACGCCTTTCGGCATCACTTCTATGACATATGCGCTGGATTGTGTGACAGACAAGGATGGGTGCATCGCAGAAATATCATCGATTATCCCTGATGTCTCCGATGGATCGGCGATTATCACGATCTTAGGTGCGGGACTGAGATCCATCTTCAGAAGATCGCCGAAACGTATCTCGGCGGATCTTGAATCCATATCGCTCCTGAGCATGGGGCTGTCACGATCCGTGAGGATCGTATCACCATGGTATGTCTGCACATAACGTCCGTGATCATAGCAATATCCGATCACGTCCCTCATGATGTCGACATCGATATCAGTCTCGACGGAAGAACCATCTTCCTGCACGACTACGGAACCGTTGTAAGATATGATCGAACAATCCAATCCCATTTCTTTGATGAGATCCCTCTGCGTACATGTCATCCTCCCGGATGCTATCGCAATATGTGCGCCCTGTTCATTTGCACGTCTGAGTGCATCGACCACACCCTTGGTCGGCCTCTTATCGACACCCAAAAGAGTACCGTCGAGATCAGTGGCGACGAGTCTGTGTCCCACCATGTTCACACCTAGTCTAGGATGCGACTAGACCAATCAGATATAAATCGACGACCCCTCAAAATTCTTTATATATTGATAAATGCAAGACGGTATCGAGCATAGCACAATGCTTCTCTGAAAGGAGTCGATACAATGGAGATTGAAGAAATAACACCCCACATAGAAGATATCAAAAGGGTGCTGAATGAGAAAGTCGACGATGAGGAACTCATAAAGGAGTTCAGAAAATACACTGAGACATACCGTATGTCCCCAGAAGAAGCTAAGAGAGGGATTATCAGGAAGCACGGTGGACCGACGATCGAATTCGTTACCGCCGATGCGGTCGTCAAGAAGATCGGTGATCTCACAGGCAACGAACAGAATGTGGACATAGTGGCGAAGGTGCTCACCTCCGAGAAGAGAGAGATCAACGCCAGAGGCTCGGTGAAGAAGATCGTTTCCGTTTTCATTGGTGACGATACCGGAAAGACATCCCTGACCATATGGGATGGTAATGCCGATCTCGAAAAAGGTGAGACGTACAGATTCAAAGGCTGTTATTCGAAGAAATGGAATGACAGGGTACAACTGAATCTCGGACAGAAGGGAGCTGTAGAGAGGTCGGATGTGAAGGTTGATGTCATCAACGATATGCAATCCGAGGATACGACCCCGCAGGAGAAGAAGATCGGTGATCTCACAGGCAACGAACCCAATGTCAATATCGTTGCCAAGGTGGTCTACGTTGAGAAGAAGGATATCACCGTCAAGGGCGTACCCAAGAACATATCGTCAGGGATAATCGGTGACAAGAGCGGTAGCGCATCGTTCACCGTCTGGGAGAACCCTCCGGAACTCGAAAAGGGAGCGGTCTACAGATTCAATGGGTGCTATACAAGGAAATGGAACGATAAGGTCCAGATAAACATAGGACAGAGGGGCACCATAACAAGGGCCGACGATGTCAAGATCGACCTTCCAGAAAGGAATCTCTCCCTTTCCGTTTCAGAGATAAAGATCGGAGAGATAAAGGAGAATTCAGGGAGCGTCACGGTCACAGGACGCATACTCACATCTGAATCAAGACAGGTGACGGTGAAAGGAGAACCGAAGACAGTATACTCTGGACTGATCGCCGATGACACCGGCAAGATACAGTTCTCCGCATGGAATGATTATGGTCTGAAGGAAGGAGAGACCGTCTGCGTCAAGAACGCATACATCCGCTCATGGCAAGGCATACCCCAATTGAACCTCGGGGACAGATGTGAGGTCTGCAGAGTGGATGATACATTCGATGACACTGCCATCGGAACAAGCACAGAAAGGACGATCGGGGACATACTCAAGAATGGAGGCGGATTGGACATCACGCTCAGAGGTACGGTCGTCGACATAAAGGCAGGTAGCGGATTGATCAAGAGATGCCCCATCTGCAACCGTTCGATACTTGATACAGGGTGTTCTGCGCACGGGATGCAGGACGAACCGATCCCCGACCTCAGGATGAAACTCTCCGTAGATGATGGAACGGGTTCGATAAGTGCGATAATGAACCGCGATATAACTGAAAAACTTACTGATATCACGCTAAAAATGGCCATCGACCTCTCAAAGGCACGCGGCCCTGGTATGGTCGCTACAGAGATGGCTCCAAAGATCCTTATGAAGAGGATAAAGATACGTGGCAATGTCAAGATAGATGACTTCGGCCCTACGATGATCGTCACCGAGGCAGAACCCGACAAGGTGGATATCGAGGCGGAAGCGACCAAACTCCTCAAAGAAGTGGAGGCTAAAATATGATGGCTAGAGAAGCTGCGTGGAGAATATTCCCTGGCGAATTGACAGCATCCACGATAGAGAGGAAAGGGAATGATGAGAAATCACCGACATACGTATTGAGCCCTCTCGGTGCGATGATCAACAGAGTCATGATCGCTGGTGTGCTCACAGAAGTGGAGAACAAAGGCTCAGAGGATGAACCTCTTTGGAACGGAAGGATCAATGACCCGACCGGCAACTACTACATAAGTGTCGGTAGGTACCAACCTGAGGCTGCCGCCACCATGGCAACGTTGGAGACGCCATCGCTTGTCGCTGTCGTCGGCAAGGTGAGGACATACACCTCGAATGATGGTCGTGTGTTCATATCCATACGTCCCGAGCGTATCGTCAACATCACAGAAGAGGAACGTTATGCATGGATGCTCGATGCGTCCAAGTCATTATGGGAGAGGCTGCTCAACATCAAGAAGGCACTTTCCGATCCGAATGCAAGTGTGGATTCGCTCAAGCAGATGGGATTCGATGATCATGATGCCGAAAGCATCACGATGGCACTCGACACTTATGGTGTGCCTGATTCGTCAAGATATCTGAAGATCATACAGACCGCACTCAGATTCCTGTTGCCGAACAATGAGGTTGACTTCGGACTTCCAGAGAATGAGAGTGACATACCCGATGAGATCGACATCCCCAACAATTCGTTGAAATCTTCGGACTTCGGGAACGATGCCGAAAGCAAAGAGGACATCATACTGAGGATATTGCAGGAACTCGACAATGACTCACGTGGTGTTCCTGTCGATGAGATCAAGAGACGTGCGGAGGCCGAAGGCATCACGGAAACAGAGGTTGAAGAACTCTCCAGCGCACTCATGGATAAGGGGTTGGTGTACGAACCCAATCTGAATTATCTTAAGATAATCTGAACCGATGGGGCTCTATGCCCCATCACAACAATTCATAATCCGAGAATTGATCGCGCGAAGTATAAAGTATGACGGATATCACCACACCTATCAGGAATTGTGCGACCGAAATGAACATTATTATCGCATTTTCAAGTCTTGGTACGAATAGAGGGCCGATCAATATCGTGAATGAAGAGGCCAATGCAAAAGAGAATGCCCAGACGAAATGTGAGCGGTGAAGACAAAGATACATGGACATCAGAGAGAACACGCCGGTTATCAGGTGGCATGCTCCAACGTTCTGAAGCGAAAGCACGAAATCCAATCTCGTAATACCCAATGTTTTGATGATCTCATCCCAACGCTCTTGACCGGCAAGGAACTTGATGACATCCGCAACATTATCTGAGAAGAATAACTCTGGTACCGATAATAGTATCGAGAATACGCCATACATCCCAAGGAGTACCGTCACCCAATTCAGCCTGATCTCGGATGATGTGTGGAATAATGGTCTAAAATCATGGATGTTGGTATCATAAACTATCCTTATGCCGCATTCTGGACAGTATTTGTAATATTTTGACAGCTCCTTCCCACAATTCGAACAGAAAATATGGGTCCCGTCATCATCATCCATGCTTAGCACTAGAACATTTATTGAATAAATATTGTCTGACAAATATCCTATTTAAAGGAAGAAAAATGAGAGAGGGTTGCTCTCTCAAAATGTTTGTTTCTTGAACGCGTCACTACACGAACAATACAGTACTACGAACACCACACCTATGATCAATCCTATTACTGAAGCGGCGGATAAGGCTGTGGAAATCACCATTCCCACCAGACCGGGTATGTATGCCTTCTTTGTGAAGCATGAGTATGCTGGAATGATGGTAATTATGCCGATGATCACACCGAAATAACCCATATAGGTGAATACGTCCCTCATAAAACTCTCCGCACCAGCCAAATCTGTTACAACACCCATGTCTATAAGCTGTTGTGCCGTTTCAGGCCAACTTGGATCCGTAATCACCTGTTCCATTAACGAATCGATGGACACTAGGAATACGATACCTCCGATGATTGCTAGCACCGCATAGACGATGCAACAAATACCGATGACCTTCAAACGGTTATTCATCGAGTTCTCTTTCATAGAAGCATATGGATTCATAGTTACTGGAGCATCAGACCTTTCGACCTGCGCACCGCAACTCTTACAGAACATAGCCCCATCATCTAATTCAGCACCGCAATGGACGCAAAATTTCAGATCACTGTTATCTGTCATGATAGATATCTCATGCAAATCCTTGGAAATATAATTTATCACATATCAGATTCAATAGAATATCGCCGAAGCGTAACCGACAACAGATTCCTTTTGATAATTCAATGCATCATATGAATCGGAATAACAAAGTAACTTGCCGTTTGCAGGAGATATCACTTCGATCATCGCTGAGATGGGGCCGTATCCACAAGCAGTGACACCACTTCTTATCACATCGTATGTCCCGTTGATATCCATAGAGCAGATGCGATCGATCAACGCGTGATCGTTCACAGATGCTATCGGTTTGGGAACATAATGGGACATATCACTCGATGCTATCACGATCACATCCATACCCTTACATGCCTCACGTACCAATCTCCCGATACGTTTGGCAGATTCGATGCTTTGATCGCTCATTATCAACGGAACGATCTTTGCATTTGGATCGATATATTGGATGAACGGTACTTCCACCTCGATCGAATGTTCGAATCTGTGTGCCTCTGCTACCACAGGGATGTCCTCTGACAGCCTATCTATGATACGAAGATCGACATCGCATTCCCCGAATGGTGTGAGATAAGGTTCATCACATAACGCACTATCGAAAGGTATCCCGTAATGATCCGGACCGATGATCACGTATGCATCCGGCAACCCATCCTCTGCGATCTTTCTGTAGGCATGGGCGGCATTCATACCGGAACATGAATATCCTGCGTGAGGGACGAGCGCACCCTTTATCGTCCTTTTATCATCAGAACTGCCTATTTCCCCAGGGCCCAACTCGTGGCGAAAACAACCAGAGATACTTTCCTTTAATGCTGATTTATCTGCTGGATAGAATTTCCCAGCAACTGCAGGATACCTCATAGAATGAAAATATGGTTTGAGAAGGAAAAAGTTTGTGTGCTTTGACTTCAAAGCTTGGATTCGAAATCTTCGATTTCCATTGTGAAGTCAGCAGGATCTTTCAAGTCTCCCCTTGCGAGAAGTACTTCCCTTGTAAGGACCCAATAGATGCATGCGAGTGCACGCCTTCCCTTGTTGTTCGTAGGGACGACGAGATCGACATTCCTTGTCTCGTTGTTTGCATCGCACATTGCAATGATCGGGATTCCGATATCGATTGCCTCTTTGAGTGCCTGTTTGTCTGCTGCGGGATCGGTACAGAGGATGACCTCGGGCTCAACGAATCCAGCGTTCATAGGGTTTGTGAGCGTTCCAGGGACGAAACGACCTGCAAATGCGGGTGCTCCGATTGCCTTTGAGAATTCTCTTGCAGGCCTCTGTCCATACTGCCTTGCCGATACAACGAGGATTCTCTTGGGATCGAAACGTGCAAGGAACTTTGCCGTTGCCCTGATCCTGTCGTCCGTTTTCTTGACGTCAAGGACATAAAGTCCATCCTGCCTGACCTTGTAGATGAAATCCTTCATGTCAGCGCTTTTCTGCTGTGTGCCGATGTGTACGCCGGATGTCAGATAGATATCCTCTGCGACCAATAAGTCGGTGTTCTCCGCTTCACTCATGTGTAAACCTCATTCTCTAATGACTGTGATAGGGACCAAGTCCTTATCGTATTCCAGCATGGCGATGTCGATTGGATCCAGCATACCTGCTGGAACATCTACGAGAACGGGTGCACCGAACGAAATTTGAAGCGCTCTTGCACCGATAATCCTTGCCTTCTCAAACCTAGTGTACTTCATAGTTCACCATACCGGAGTATGTCAGATATTAGGGTCTTACTTATAAAGCTTACTGTATTTACAAGCGCCCCATATCCTTATTACTCTATTAGTAGTGAACAACACATCCGATAAAACTGTGTCGTTATCGGAGAACTGTGCGACGGATTATTATCTTATGAGACACTGCAAGGTCGATGACGAGTGAACTCACCGTTTGTGCAGCGGCCTTCTTGAGGAATAAAGGGAAGACAGTGGTCGCAGAGAACGAATTCCTGATGGGGATGTCCATGGACTACCACTGGATGCCGTACGGTGACGCCAAGAAACTATTGGATATACTCATCAGATCGGATATATTCAAGAAGAATGGTGAATATCTCAAAGCTTCGTTCGAATTATCAGATGTGGATGTGCCTGTGGCATATAGGCCATCCGAATCGTTGATGGAGAGCATCAGATCATCGAAAGTTGTTACGACTCCCAAGAAAGAACCCCCTAAGAAAGGGCCGGTGCCCGAGAATCTACTACCCTTGTTGATCTCCGAAGCTATAGATGCCCATATGGATAAGAGGGATTTCATGTCGGCGGCCAACGCACTTCAAAAAGGATTGAACATCGACATCCTTGCCGCAGGACTGATCGTACTCAGGGATGTCGGTGTCGATATAGGTCATCTGACCGACCGCGTATATGCCGCGGTATCGAAGAAGTGAATCACTTCTTCTTGATGAAATCGCTCAGCGTCATCTTGGTGTTCTGACCGCCACCGATCCTTCCGCCCGTCGATACGGATTCTGTAAGTTTGATGTCCAATGCCTTCTCAAGCTTCTTGAGCATCTTGTCATCAGGCACGAGGTCATTGGATTCGATCTTTGCGAGTGTACCTTTCTTCTCAAGTATAGAGGCTGCGAACTCCTCGAGATCCATGCCCTTGGCAATGCGGGCCTTCCTTATCTCGCCGCCATAGTCATCGATCAGTTCGACCGATTCAGAACCACGATAGACGTCCTTGACCTGCATGCGCTGCTCACGTCTCTGGAGCCTCTGTTCAATGACCTGTGCACTTGGAGCAGGTGCTGACCCTCTTGTAGGCGAACCCCTGCGTTCATCACCGAACTTAGAACAATTCGGACAGACTTCGAGCTTGGTACCTTCGATGAATACCGGTTTTGTGACCGGCACTTCCTTGCCGCACATTTCACAGATCATGACCTCACCTATGTGCCAACTTGTAATTTAATACTACGGTCATACACATCGGGGATTTAGCAATACTATTATAATGGCTTACGGATAGACCGTTGCTAGAACGGTGATATCATGGGTGATCTTCAGGCCGATGAATTGACGTCCGAATTGAAAGCGAAGATATTGACTCTCGAAGAGAAAAATGTCAGACTTATGGAGGACCTTCAGAATGCGGAGAACGACAAACGCTTCGCAGAAAGTGAATTGTTCAGGACACAGAAGGATCTCACTAAGGTGAGGTCTGAACTTGAAAGGATGAAGACCCCTCCGCTGATAATCGGTACGCTGAAGGATGTCCTTCCGGACAACCGCGTGGTAGTGAAAAGCACCACAGGACCTGATTTCGTCGTCGGCGTATCCACATATTGTGCGCAGGAGGACCTTATCGCAGGTGCAAGGGTTTCACTCAACAAACAATCACTTGCAGTGATGAATGTCCTTCCACAATCTTTGGATCCTGTCGTCACAGGTGCTGAGATCATCGATAAACCGAACATCACCTACTCCGACGTTGGAGGTCTTGATAAGCAACTCCTCGAATTGCGTGAGGCCGTGGAGGATCCGTTGCTCAGACCTGAACTCTATGCCAAGGTCGGTATAGAGCCGCCTAAAGGAGTATTGCTCGTAGGTCCACCGGGAACTGGTAAGACCCTGATGGCAAAGGCTGTCGCGAATGCGACCCAAGCCACATTCATCAGACTCGTGGGTTCGGAACTCGTACAGAAATACATCGGAGAGGGTGCAAGGCTCGTCCGTGAACTGTTCGAACTCGCGAAAGAGAAAGCTCCAAGCATCGTTTTCATCGATGAATTGGATTCTGTAGGTGCGAAGAGGCTTGATTCAGCCACATCCGGGGACAGAGAGGTGCAGAGGACACTCATGCAACTCCTTTCCGAATTGGATGGATTCACTCCGATGAGCAATGTTAAGATCATCGGTGCAACGAACAGACCCGATATACTCGATGACGCATTATTGAGACCGGGAAGATTCGACCGTATCGTTGAGATCGGACTCCCTGACATCGATGGAAGGGAACAGATATTCAAGATCCACATCGCACACATGAACATCGAAGGCGACATATCAGCAAGGAATCTCGCTGAGGCCACAGAAGGTGTGTCTGGTGCGGAGATCAAATCCATCTGTACAGAAGCAGGTATGCTGACGATAAGGGATGGTCGTGATTGCATCACGATGTCCGACTTCATAAAGGCTAAAGAGAAGGTCTTGGAAGTCGGAAGGAACAAGGTCAAACAGGCTCCAGCATATATGTTCGGATGAACACATATCGATGGGGTCCCGAGATAGATTCTCGGAATCCCATTATATGCTGGTATCAATCATTATCCTCGGGATCGATATCCTCTCCGCCGAAGAATTCCAACTGTGTGGCGGAATAGATTTCTTCCAATCCCGTATTCTCCACTGCGGACACAGCACGTATCTGTCCGAATATACCAACACTCTCCACTGCCTTGAACAGCTCCATGCCAACGACGGTCTGAGGATTGGCATCGTTGTCCAAGAGATCGTCATATAATGAGTCGGAATTCTCGAACCATGAGATCATCCTGTCCCTATCCTCATCCTTCATGAGATCCGCCTTGGTCAATATATTGATCACAGGCAATTGAAGTCTGAACTCAACAAGTGATGATAACACCATATTGGATACGAAACCGTTCGATGTCTTGCAGAGCATGGGATCGGAAAGATACACGACCATCGATTTCTCTTTACCGAATGCCTCTACGATGACATTCGATGACTCACGGAATGCGAACAGCTCCAATTGACCCGGCGTGTCCACCAATACATACTCCGTTCTGACACCATCCAACAGATCCGTGATCTTCTTGATGTTGACAGCCATCAGATCCGCTGCAACGATCTGTGCTCCATTCGGCCCAAGGTTATACTCTCCCATGACCTCATCCAAAGCCACCCATTCCCTGATGTCTATGTCCGCGTCATACGGTAACATATCCACTCCGGGATCGAGATTTATCGTCATGCAGTCGATGCCGTTGTTACCAAGCCAATCCCTGTATGATTTGACCAGTGTGCTCTTTCCGCTTCCCGCTGTACCAACGAAATAAACGAATCTCAAAACCATCACTCCTTATGTTTGATCTGTCTTCTCAACCTTCTTCCAGGTATCGGTTTGGCAACCTGTGAGGATAGCATGTCTATCTTGGTCTTCTTGGAATTCACATTACCGATCGTGCCTCTGGATGCTCTGTCCAGATCACTTTGCGATATTCCCAATTCCATGAGTTCCTCACGGACCTCCTTGGCCCTGTCATGATCCTTCATGTTCAATAATACAAGATATGAATGCGCAACGGACATCAGGAACATCTCGTTGACGTCCCCCATCTGAGCGACTGTGTAGAGATTGTCATATGCGCCTTTCAAATCATCCAGAAGATCATCGTAATCGTTCGGATCGCGCGTCATCGACCTGAACATGTATGCCTGCGCCAGATTCTCACATGTTCTCTTGTCCTTGATCGCCACGGCATCCAATGCGGGGATGATCACATTCATCTCCTCAAGGAATCCCTCTGGGATCTCTGGACTCTTCGTCTGACGGTATTTCGCACGGTTCAATAATGCGTACGCATATGCATCCTTGTGCCCTTCATACCCTTTAATGATGTTCACAGCCTCATCCATAAGTGCTGATGCTTCCTCGGGATGGTTCTTCCTCTCCTCCGATTCTGCTACGAACCCCATTGAGTCGGCCAATTCGATGAGCCTTGCCGATGTTATAGGTGCCGTCTTAAGGAGCCTTCTCCTCTCCTCCAATGCGGATGACATGTATTCTTCCGCTTCCTGCATCCTGTTGTTCTTGGAGACAATGAGTCTGAGCGAATCGTATATCGTTGCGAGAAGATATGGATCATCACCGATGTCACCTCTAGCGAAACATTCCTTGGTGAGTTCCAATGCCTCCTTGAATGCTTTCTCGGAATTGATGAGATCCTTCCTCATCATGCATATGAAACCGTAGTTGACCTTCATTGAGGCTACTTCCACCGTCCTACTGTCACCGACCTGATCCAAGCCATTGGAGTAGATGTCCATGGCTTCCTTGTTATCACCACGTGCTATGGCGAATGCAGCACAGATGGGTACCTGGTTGAAGTATCTCGCACGCATACGCTCATCCCCGTCATTGGCAAGTCTGAGCATGAGCGAAAGGACCTCCTTGGCAAGGTCCTCGGCCTTGATCTCCCTTCCCGTTTCGCTGTATCTGTCCGAAAGTAATGATAATGCATCCACCTTCGCAAGATCATCGGTGGCTTCATCCACAGCCTTCAATGCGCTTCTCACGGACGGCTCCAGCTCATAATACTCGCCTGTATCCGAAGTGACCGTCTCTATGTCTCCATTCGATAGGAAATTCATTATGATCTTGGTCTCTCCGCAATCAGAACATATGACGGATGTCTCATAGCCGGATCTCAGTTCTGCGACCTTTCCGCACTTGGGGCATGTAAATTCAACCTCTTCTCCGCTCATCGGTTGCAGTAATACGACAGAACATTAATAGTTATCACAAAAGTGAGTATGAGCCTCTCTTGATGGTCGAGAGGACCACTGCCCAGTAGGGCAATAAGATGTTTCATCCGAAGATCTTCTTCTTCCTTCCGGTCTTCTTCTCAGAAGTACCTGCCGTATCGTCGAGTTTCTTCAGAAGTTCCTTCTCCATCTCAGACACCTTCTTAGGGACATCGATCCTGACGCGGACGAACATGTCTCCGCGCATGGTACTGTTGATCTTCGGCATACCCAATCCAGACATCCTCAGGACCGAGTTGACCTGCGTACCAGCAGGGATCTTCAGCATGACAGCCTCACCATTTATGGTATTGATCTGAACCTCTCCTCCGAGAACGAGTTTCGGATATGTCGTGGTCACACCGGTCCAAAGGTTGGAACCATCACGTTGGAACATGGCATTCTCCTTCAGATGTACGACCACGAACAGATCTCCGGGCCTTCCTCCGAGATAACCTGAATCACCGGCACCAGGGACACGTATCCTCTGGTCATCGTCGATACCTGCAGGCACCTTGACCGAGATTTTCGATTTCTTGGAGATGCGCCCCTGTCCGCGACATGATGGACACTTCTCTCTAGCGGACTGTCCCGTACCATTACAGTTCGGACACTCGGATATCGATGACATCTGACCGAAAGGCGTCCTCTTGATGGATTGGATCTGTCCTCTTCCGCCACACTGCTTACAGGTCTCCGTCACACCGCCCTTGGCACCCGTGCCGTTACACTCAGTACAGTTGACGGTGTGCGGTACAGTGATCTCGACCTCCTTCCCTTTGAACGCGTCTTCGAGAGATATCTCGATATCGTATCTGAGAGAATCCCCGGAGCGGGGCCCGGTACGCTGTTGTTGCCTACCGAACCCGCCACCGAAGATGGATCCGAAGATATCCCCGAAGATATCGTTGATATCGTCCTGGTGAGTGAAGTCTCCCCAGCTGAATCCGCCCTGTCCGAATTGCCCGTTGACACCTGCATGACCGTACTGATCATACATCTTACGTTTCTCGGAATCCATCAGGACCTCGTACGCCTCGGATATCTCCTTGAACTTCTCTTCAGCGACCTCTTTCGGCTCCTTGGATACGTCCGGGTGATATTGACGTGCCAACTTACGGTAGGCACTCTTTATCTCGTCTGGCGTTGCGGTCTTCTCGACACCCAATACTTCGTAGTAGTCTCTTGGCATATTCTTCACTGGTCGTCCACTATCTTATAATCGGCGTCGACGAAGTCCCCGTCCGATTTCTTGGCATCAGATTCCTGACTCTGCTGTTGTTGCTGAGCACCGCCACCGCAGTTGCATCCGCCCTGCTGCTGTTCTCCAGCCTGCTGGTAGACCCTCTGCGAGATCGGCTCCATAGCCTTGTAGAGATCGTCGAGTTTCTTCTTGATCTCTGCCGCATCTCCGGATTTGTCAGCGTTCTCGAGATCGCTGATCGCGGATTCGACCTTCGACCTCTCCTCGTTCGTGACCTTGTCACCGAGTTCATCGAGTGTCTTCTTCACTGAGTAGATTGCTGTCTCAGCCTGATTCTTGACCTCGATCTCCTCACGCTTCTTCTTATCCGCATCTGCGAACTGTTCAGCCTGCTTGACCATCTCATCGATCTCTTCCTTCGAGAGCTTGTTGGATGATGCGATCGTGATCTTCTGCTCTTTACCAGTACCCTTGTCCTTTGCAGAGACGTTGATGATACCGTTCGCGTCGATATCGAAGGTCACTTCGATCTGAGGTACACCGCGAGGTGCTGGGGGTATTCCATCGAGAGTGAATCTGCCGAGTGATGTGTTGTCGGCGGCCATCTCCCTCTCACCCTGGACCACGTGGATCTCGACAGAGGGCTGATTGTCCTGTGCGGTCGAGAAGACCTGTGATTTCTTCGTTGGGATCGTCGTGTTCCTGTCGATGAGCTTCGTAGCGATTCCACCGAGTGTCTCGATACCGAGTGACAACGGCGTGACATCGAGAAGGAGAACATCCTTCACATCTCCGGAGAGGACTGCTCCCTGGATAGCTGCACCCATACTGACACACTCCATCGGGTCGATACCGCGCTGGATCTTCGGCCCTACGATGCTCTCGACGAAGTTCTGCACGATAGGCATCCTTGTAGGTCCACCTACCATGATGATCTTGTCGACATTATCGACTGTGAGTGATGCATCGTTCAATGCCTGCATGATCGGGCCCTTACAGCGTGATACGATCGGTGTCACGATCTCCTCAAGCTTTGCACGTGTGATCGTCTGGACCAAGTGCTTCGGTCCGCTTGCATCGGATGCGATGAACGGAAGGTTGACCTCGGTCTGCATCGTTGTGGACAGTTCGATCTTGGCCTTCTCACATGCCTCACGTACCCTCCAGAACGCCATGTTGTCCTTCGTGAGATCAATTCCAGATTCCTTCTGGAATTCCCCGATGACGTATTTGGTGAGAGCCTCATCCATATCGGATCCGCCGAGTTTGGTATCTCCTGATGTGGACATGACCTCGAAGACTCCATCACTGAAGTCCATGATCGTGACATCGAGTGTTCCTCCACCGAGATCGAACACGAGGATCTTCTGTGATGTGTTACCCTTGTCGAGACCGTATGCGAGTGCTGCGGCCGTCGGCTCGTTGATGATACGTACAACATCCAATCCTGCGATCGCACCAGCATCCTTCGTTGCCTGCCTCTGATTGTCATCGAAGTATGCAGGTACGGTGATGACTGCCTTGTCTATGGTCTCACCGAGGTATGCCTCAGCATCCCTCTTGATCTTCTGGAGGATGAATGCGGAGATCTGCTGAGGAGTGTACTCTTTACCGAGTGCAACGACCTTCTCGGATGTTCCCATCTTCCTCTTCACGTTCTTGATCGTACCGTCTGGATTAGTTACGGCCTGTCTCCTTGCGGGTTCTCCGACAAGAAGCTGACCATCCTTTGTGAATGCTACATATGAGGGGAAAGCTTTCCCTCCAACGCTTGCTCCTTCTGCGCTAGGGATCATGCTCGGCCTTCCGCCTTCCATAACAGAGGCGGCAGAGTTGCTTGTTCCCAAATCGATACCGATTATTCTTGACATCTTACTCACCTTCTATTTTTTCTTCTTCTTGTTTTTTCTTGGTCACTTTGACCTTGGAGTACCTGAGTACCTTGTTCCCAAGGCGATACCCCTTTTGGAATACCTCTGCGATATCCCCATCCTCATCACCATCGACGACACAGAGTGCCTCGTGGCAATTAGGGTCAAATTTCCCGTCTGTAGGAATCTCTGTCAGTCCTTTGGATTCGAGGGCCTTCATCAGATTCTGGCGTATACCTCTGACACCTATCACGAAATCGTTTTCTCCGTCCGCGTGTTCGAGAGCGCGATCCAGATCGTCCACTATCGACAACATGTCCGTAATTAGGCCTGCTGTAGCGAAGGTCCTGAACTCCTCGTTCTCACGCTGAGTCCTCTTACGGAAGTTATCGTAGTCTGCCTGTAGCCTCTGAGCCAACTGGAGATACTCGCCGGACTTGTTCTCGGACTCCTCCAGCTTCTTCTTTAGCTCTTCGACCTCGTCGACAGCCTTCTCTTTCTTCTCTTTCTTTTCCTCCTTTACAGTCATCCATTCACCTTTCAATGTTGAGATAATGATACAGGGGGCTCGAAGCCCCCTATGGAATATGTTTAATCGTCTTCCATTTTGGGCATCGAACCTGCTGCTCCCGGAGGACCTGCAGGTGCAGGCATGCTGCGTGATGCGATGACATCGTCGATCCTGAGGATCATAACAGCTGCGTCCGTTGCGGAGTTGATTGCCTGTTTTCCGATCCTGTATGGTTCGATTACGTTGAGTGCGAACATGTCCTCCACCTTTCCGGAGAAGGGGTTCAGTCCTGCATACTTGTTGCCTGCCTTGTGCTGTTTCCTCATCTCGATGAGTATATCGATCGGGTCGAGACCTGCGTTCTCTGCAAGTGTTGTGGGGATTGACTCCATAGCGGATGCGAATGCATCGATTGCGATCTGCTCCCTTCCACCGACGGACTGAGCATAGCTCCTGAGCTGCATTGCGATCTCGACTGCTGTCGAACCGCCACCTGTGACCATCATTCCATCCTCGATTGCGACCTTTACGACGGACCATGCATCGATGAGTGATCTCTCGATCTCGTCCACGACGTGCTTGGTTCCACCTCTGATCAGGATCGTGACGGATTTTGCATCCTTGAGGTCGCTGACGTATGTCATGTCGTTGTCACCGACTTTCTTGACCTCGACGAGTCCTGCTGCTCCGAGATCGGATTTGTCGAGCTCTGAGATCTTGTTGATGATGTTAGCACCGGTGGATGCTGCGAGCTTCTCCATGTCGCTCTTCTTCACACGCCTTGCTGCGTAGATTCCCTCTTTTGCAAGGAAGTGCTGTGCAAGGTCGTCGATACCTTTCTGGCAGAAGACGACGTTCGCTCCGACCTCTTTGACCTTCTCGACCATTCTCCTGAGCATGTTCTCTTCCTCAAGGAGGAAGTCGTTGAGCTTGGATGGGTCTGTGATCTGGATCTTTGCATCGATCTCTGTCTTCTTGACCTCGAATGCTGCATCGATGAGTGCGATCTTCGGGTTCTTGATGGATTTGGGCATTGCTGAGTGCACAGGCTCCTTGTCGATGATGAGTCCTTTCACGAGCTCTGTCTCATCCATTGATGAACCGGTCTTCTTGACTGTCTGAATGTTGTTGAGGTCGACTGTGTACCCGTCCTTGGTCTTCTCTGCGATCGTCTTGACTGCGTCTACGACGAGATCGGAGAAGAAGTCCTTGGATGCGTTGACCTGTTTACTGTTCATCGAGACCTCTGCAATCTGCTTGAGCAACTTGTCGTCATCGTATGAGACCTTCTTCGAGATGTCGATCAGGATCTTCTGTGCCTCTGCGTTTGCAAGCCTGTATCCGCTTGCGATGATCGTCGGGTGAACGTTCGCATCGACCATGTCGACTGCTTTCTTGAGGAGTTCACCTGCAAGGATGACGGATGTTGTCGTACCGTCCCCTACTTCCTGATCCTGTGTCTTTGCGACCTCGACGAGCATCTTTGCTGCGGGGTGCTGAACATCGATCTCTTTGAGGATGGTCACTCCGTCATTTGTGATGACGACATCTCCCATCGAATCAACGAGCATCTTATCCATACCCCTGGGGCCCAAGCTGCTCCTGACTGCATCGGAGATCGTCCTTGCTGCTGCGATATTGTTGAACTGAGCGTCTTTTCCTTTGTCCCTCTTGGTTCCTTCCTTGAGGATCACGATAGGTGTGTTACCCATTCCCATGATTGATTGCCTCCATATTTTGGATTACTAATTGTGGTTAAAGTTTGTTCTTCTATATAAGGATTGCTTACTATAACATCATACATGATGATAGATGTTCAACATGTAGAATTGGTCAAGAGAGTGGTGATCTATACAATGATCTGATGAACTTGCGACCACTCATTCTATAATGGGATCGCGTATATCTGACCATGGATTCCATCCCCTTCCAGACCGAAGGATTCACCTTGGAGAGAACGGATGACAAAGGATACATCCTTGATTGCATGAAAGGGACGATACTATCATCCGTCAACGAGACCGAGAGAGAATTGAATGCGTTATGGATACAGAACACGTTGATGGTCGTCGCTTCCAATCTGAAGGATCCGAGGAATGAGGCATTCATACTCATGCATGGGAACAAGAGAGCAGGTATGTTATGGCTAGGAAGATCCAACGATCAGTTCACGTGTGAACCCATAGGATATATGCTCGGCGTGTTCATAGAAGAGGGATTCAGAAGGAAAGGGTTGGGAAAGGAATTGATCGCATCCGCAGAGATATGGTGCAAGGAGAATGGTCTTCTGTCCCTCAGCCTCAATGTGAGCGCAACCAACACCGCAGCCAGAGCGTTGTATGACGGTTGTGGATTCTCAGAGCAATCCGTTGTCATGAGGAAAGAATTGTACAAGAAGTGATGGATGCGCATCCCATCATTTTCCATTCTGTACGTTCACTGCTTCGGATAAACAGAATTACCCTGAAGTTACAGAACCGAATCTGATGATTCGTTCTACAAAACTATTATAAAAAGAAAGTCCAATGCTGTGGCAGGTAATATAAATGGACGGCAGACCAAATATTGTCATCGCAACCTCAGCACTTGCCATCATAGGCGGCATCGTTGCGATCGCATCATTTGTATGCGGTTTCTACGACCATACTGATAACCTGTTCGGCAGCATGGGACTCGGACTCTTGATAACAGTCCTCTTCTTCGCTGAGGCAGGATTCCTTTATTCAGATGGTAAAGGGAACCACTACTCATTCCTGTTTATGAGCTTTGCCAATGCTATCGCAATTATTGCGGGCATATACTTCGGAGCAATCAATCTTTGGTTCGGTGTCGCACTCGTGATATTGGCTATCCTCACCATCATCCTCGGATCCGGAAAGGCGACCGAGAAATGGATGGCGCTTGACAGGATCTGAAACCCATTCATCGATTCCATCCGACGGATGGGATCGATACAATCTTCTTTACAACTATTATTGTAGGATAATAGAAAATGCGTAATTGTTTTATCAAGGATATTCAATCGACATCCGATGGATGAGAAATACACATTCGCATTAAGGAAAATCGCCCTTTTAGGCGGTATCGACGACTTAATCGCGATATCCTCACGTGAATTGGGTGACGCACTGAACATGAGTCAACAATCCGCTTCTAAAAGGATTCTAGAACTATTGGATGAGAAACTCATAACGCGTGACCTGGGTGCAAGGAAACAACGCATAAAGCTCACGGAGAGAGGTGTTGATGCCCTTAAGGAAGAATATAACGAATATCGTCGTATCTTCGAATTAGAGGACCATATCTTCATCCATGGTGCGGTCACATCCGGAATGGGCGAAGGCGGATACTACATCTGCCAAGAAGGCTACATGAAACAGTTCGAGAGCGTGCTCGGATTCAAGCCATACGAAGGCACGTTGAACCTAACCATAGACAAAGAGGACATTGGGAAACTGGACCTCATTCGCAGTACGTCCGGATACGTCATCCATGGATTCACAAGTGATGGCAGGAGTTTCGGAGATGTCATCGCATACAAAGCGAAGATCAAGAACATAGACTGCGCGGTCGTCGTTCCTGAGAGATCACATTACAAAGAAGTGATAGAGATTATCTGTCATTATCATCTCAGAAGGACATTGAGCCTCGTCGATAACGACCGTATCGATCTTAGAGTGGAATTATGAATGGATGGGCGACAGCCCACCCATGATCAAACGAGTTTCTTCATGACGGACCTGAACAGACAGAGTCCGTCGCCTTCCTCGGAATCGTATCCTCTGGTCCAATCCGGATGCGTGAACCTTGTGAGTACGCGTTCAGGGTGAGGCATCATACCGAGCACATTACCTGCAGGGTTACAGATACCTGCGATATCTGACGGCGAACCATTGGGATTCCATGGATATTCAGCATCCTCCCCGTTCTCGCCCACGTATCTGAAGACGATCTGATCGTTCTCCTCCAATCTGTCGACGAATCTGGGATCCATGCTCAACAATTTACCTTCAGCATGTGCGGACGGTATCATGAGCACCTTCTTCTTCGGGATCTCCGATGTGAATATGCATTTTCCGCGATTGTCGTTCCTCAACAACGTAGGGCGACATTCGAATCTTGCGGAATCATTGGTGTACAATGCGGCAGTCGGTTCTGGTGACATTACATCATCCAACGCTGGGAGCAGACCCAATTCCACAAGGATCTGGAATCCGTTGCATACTCCCAACACAGGTTTCTCGGATTCAACGAATCTCCTTATCTGCGGGCCTATGGCGGACCTTATCCTGGCAGCGAATATCGCGCCTGCCCTCACATAATCCCCGGCAGAGAATCCTCCAGGGAATGCGAGTATGTCGTAATCCTCGACATCCCTCTTGAGCTCGGATGGGGATTGGCCTGTCAATTGTTTGAGATGGACCTTCTCAGGCGAGGCTCCGACCATCTTGAACGCCTCATACATCTCATCCTCACAGTTCGTACCCTCGATCCTGAGGACACATACTCTGACATCTTCTGGCCTCATTGATAATCGCCTCCCATAAGATTCCACATGGGTTCATTCCATGCTCTGCTGATCTCATCCAATGACAGATCTATCTTCGAATCGTTCACAATGAACCTGTCGCCACCTGTGATTCCGATACATACGGCATCCGGACCCATGATACTCTCGAATTCCTTGGCATCCTTCTCGGACACCTCGGCCAACCAACGGGTGTTGCTCTCTGAGAAGAGTTTTCTTTCCATGCACATATCTCCCATGGCAGTGAGGTCGAGTCTCAGACCGACGCCTCCGGAGATGCACATCTCTGCTGCGGCCACTGCGAGACCTCCGTCCGAACAGTCATGACATGCTTTGACGAGTTCTTTGTCCATGGAGTCCAGCATCTTATCCATCATGAGCTTCAGATGATCGGCATCGACACCAGGCACATCCCCGCCCTTACCTCCGAATTTACGGAAGAAGAGTGATGCGCCCATCTCATCCTTCGTCCTACCTACGAGATACAATCTATCTCCTTCGGACTTCATATCCGCGGTAACAGCTTTCCTGATGTCATCGATGAGCCCACAACCCAATATCATCGGTGTCGGCAATATGCCCACTCCTCCGGGCGCCTCGTTGTAGAGACTGACGTTACCGGATGGTATCGGGAGATTGAGATCCCTGCACAACTCTCCGAGACCTCTTACGGCCTCTCTGAACTCCCCAAGCCTCTCAGGCTTCTCGGGATTTCCGAAGTTCAGACAATCGGTGAGAGCATTAGGTCTCGCCCCCACTGCTATGATGTTACGGCATGCCTCATCCACTGAGGCCCTTCCGCCGTTGTATGGATTCTCGGCCGTGAACCATGGGTTGCAACCCACTGCGGCAGCCAGACCCTTGTATCTTCCAGGGACGGGCATGAGCACAGATGCATCTCCAGGCCCTGTCCTGTTCAGTTTTCCTACCATCGGATGTATGACCGTGGATGCTCTGACCTCATGATCGTATTGACGGATCGCCCATTCCTTGGATGCGATGTTGAGATCGGACAGCATCGCTAACATCGTAGCGTTATCAGCCCTCGCGGATGGGAATACCTCATCATCCTTCGTTGACACCTTAGGGATCGTGTACGGCCTGTTGTATACCGGCCCTCCGGTGAGGAATTCGAGATCCATGTCGAATATCATCTGACCGTTCCAGAACAGACGCGTATGCTTCGTATCGGTGGTCCTGGCGATTGGTGTTGCAAGGACATCCCACATATCGAAGATCTCGAGCACTTTGTCCACATTCTCAGGTTTGCAGGTGACCATCATACGCTCCTGGGATTCCGAGACCCAAATCTCCCATGGCGCAAGGCCGTCCTCCTTCAACGGGACCTTGTCGAGATCGACATCGGCTCCGCATCCTCCTGCGTCCAATGACATCTCTCCGACGACGCAACTGAGTCCTCCTCCTCCGAGATCCTTCATGCCTGTTATCAGACCTTTCTTGTTGACCTCGAGACATGCGTGGATGGTCGGTTCCTTCGTTATCGGATCGCCGAGCTGCACAGCACCCCTTGAATCCTCGTCTGATGTCGATGTCAGATCCGCCGATGCGAATGTGACTCCGTGTATGCCGTCCCTTCCGGTACGTCCGCCGAGGAGTATCATCACATCCCCGGGCCCGGAAGCGTAGTTCACGCCCAACTCATCCCTCTTGACTATGCCCAAACATGCTACGTTCACCAGGCAGTTGCCTGTGTATCTATCATCGAAGAAGAAACCACCGGAGATTGTCGGCACACCTACGCGGTTACCATAATCCCTGATGCCTGATACGACACCATTCACCAGATAGTGAGGGTGTTTCATCCCTTTCGGGATCTCCTTCTTCGTGTCCATCGGCCCGAAGCACAATGGATCGACGAGACCGATCGGTTGTGCTCCCATACAGACGACATCCCTAAGGATACCTCCGATACCTGTCGCGGCACCGCCATAAGGCTCTATCGCTGATGGGTGATTGTGACTCTCGATCCTCAACGCATAACCATAATCGTCATCGAAGACCATCACTCCGGCATCTCCTCTCGAAAGGATGTCCGGACGGTCGATGGAGAATATGAACTCCTTCAGTATGGGTTTGGAGCTCTTGTAACAACAGTGCTCACTCCATGCCTGTCCCAATGATTGGAGCTCCACATCCGTTGGGTTCCTGCCTTCTTTCTTGAAATAATCCACGATCGTCCTCATCTCATCCACTGAAAGGGCCAACCCCATCGTGGACGATATCTCCTGCAACTCCTCATCCGTCGCATCAAGTATGTTGACGTCGAAGAGCGAGAATGGAACATCACGTTTGGTCATCAATCTCTCAACGGACATCTGATCATCTCAAAATGACTCTGTAATTCTGAATGACCGGGTTCGCAAGAAGTTTCCTGCACATCTCCTCACCGGCCTCGACCGCCTTCTCTGGGGTCATGTCAAGTTCGATGTCGAAGACCTTGACCGATCTAACGGACTCCACTCCCTCGAAACCTAGGGATTCCAGGGTCTTCATCGTGTTCTTACCTTCAGGGTCGGCAACCCCTTTCTTCAATTCGATTCTGATCTCGATTTGGGCCATCGTGTAACTGTACGCGTGCGATTATAATAATGATTTGTGCCCAAGGCACACTCATATGGCGCCTGGATTCGTCTTTATGAAGAACTCGGACACGTCCCAATCATTATCCTCCTGGACCCTCTGATCCTTGTCCAACCTCACGCCCAGCGATATCGCCACTTCCTTGAGGTAACGCTTCGCCTCAGGAGAGCCTTCGAATTCCTCGACCTTCGCTCCGGATATGGTCATCTTGCCCTTGAACGAGCCGATTATCTTAGTTCCTCTGAATATGACGTTGCTCGTGGAATTCATGTCACGTTTGATCATATCCCTGAGATAGACGTGCAGGTTGTCCTGTGTGTTGAGAAGGAACATATCGTTACGGATCATGTCGATCGGCTTTCCGCAATCCTCCTTCAGCATCCAATAGACTGTCGGACTATCGCGCATGAAGAATCCCTTCACCAGGAATCCCTCATCCTCCAATCTCTTCAATATGCCCCTCACGATTGGCATCCTCTGACCTATCATCGATGCCAACAGTTCTGCACTGAATATCCCGAAGTCGGAGAACATCAGCTTCACTATCTCCGTCATAGCCTCGTTCTTATCCATCTTCGGTTCCTTCAGTACGTTGTAGGCCGACGATGAATCCTGATATATCACGGATGCATGGAACAATGAATTGATCGCCTCCACAGTCCTCTCCTCGGAGAATGGGGAGTTGTTCACGATCTCCTTCCTCGATACAGGCTGACGATCCTCTATGATCGCCAATATCGCCCTCATGGTCTCATCCACTGGACTGTCCTTGGCGGAACGGTACATAGCTGCGAACCTAGGCATGGTGTATCCGTTGTATGATGGGATCAGGAACGTCCTTATGATGTCCCCGCGTTCCATCTGCTTCTTCATGGATGTCCTGTCCTTCACTCTCGTCAACAGTTCCGCATCCGTCCTGATGTATCCGCGAGCCTCTATCGCACTCGATACCGTGAGATATTTCTCACCCTGTACCAAATGCTGTTTCCTGAATACATAGCTCAAGAGCTGTGCTTCGCTCAATGTATGGTCGTTGAAACGTCCTTTCGCGTAGAAACCATTGACGAAACGGTATCCATTCTCCTTGAGGGCCTTCTCCATATCCCTATCGATATCCGCCACATCCTTGGAGAGGATCTCTCTGATACGGACTATGTCCGTGCCCTTCATATTGAAGAATCTCATGAAATTGTCAATACCTTTCAGAACGTCAGATAGCATCGATGGATCGTCCATGTCCATGGATCTGATCTCCACACATCCGGACATCTCCCAGACCTCCAAAGCCCCGACCACGTGACTGTCCCTCACGAGAGGATAGATCCACTTATCCCCATAACGTGAGGATATCTCCGCCCATTTCGATGCGAGATCCGGATCGAATAGCGAATAGACGCGGATGCTGTCATCGATCGGGATCTGATCGCTTATCTTCGGTATCTCCTCGGGCATGATCAGCATGGGCGTCTGTCCCTCTCCGACGAGGATCGTCTGTGCGCCTATCGATGTGGCGATCGATGTTGCCTCATCCATCGGCACACCTGTCATATATCTCAATGCTGAGGCGGGCATCGGGCCGTATGCGCGTATGGCCTGCATTATCAATTTGGGGATCGGATCCGAATCCACCTCGGCGGGATGGTATACCTCATAATCGTTCTCGGTACCCCAATCCTCCTTCTCACCGAATGCACGAATGACCTTCAGCGCCTTATCGAGACGGAATATGGATGCTTTCACCATCTCCTTGTCCTGTCCCGTCTCGCTGACCAGTTGACGGAGTGTTGCCGAGCCCATCCCTGATATGGTCTTCAACAACTGTTCATCCTCTGGGAGTATGGGTTCGTGATTCAGACTTGCCAACATGTCGCCTGTCTCCGCCTTGACGTATCTGACCTTACCTCTCAGGAATCTTCCGAGCAGGACCTCCCCGCTCATACGCATCCTGTACCATTCCTTGAGATCGAAATCATCCACCCTGTTGAACACATCGATCTCGCTGCCGGCTGAATCGTAGTATTCGAAGAACTCGGATATGTCCTTGAACCTCGGGCATTTGTAGAATCTGTATCTCTCTACCGTTTCGTAATCGTATACATTGTCCTTTCCGGCCTTCAATCTCATGTGGTCGATCTTTCTCATGTACTGATCGTTCTCAGAGATCAGGAATCTCCCGCAGACCAATTCCTCATCAGCTACCAAAGCTTCCAACGACCTCTTCACACGTGATTCAGACATCGAGAGCGCATATGCGATCTCCTGCATCGTTGCAGGTGCGAAACAATCCAGGAATCTCACTATTATGCGATCGGCCGATTCGTCCTCGTCGGCGAATCCGTCAAGATATCTTGCGAATTCCCACTTGTTGTTGCCTGAAATATCCACCCTCGTTATCAGATACATCGATTCCAATTTCCTCATGCATCTGAATGCGATGTCCTCATCGACACCAGATTTCATCGAGATCTCGCTAAGCGATAGGGCCTCGTCCGTCAATGCTCCCAAGACCTTCTCGTCATCCTCTGTGAGCTCCTTCTGTTTCCTCGTTGCAGTGGCATAATATGGGATCTCTTCTGACAGCATTATGTGCGGATCGTCCAAGAACACCGTCCCTATGCTGCCCTCTCTGAACAATTCCCTGATCCATCCGTCCACCGTCTTCTTATCCACGTCAGAGTAGGAGTAGATGTTCCTGCCTCTCTCCCTCATGGCCTGTAACGGCCCGGTACGCGATAGGACGGATAATATGTCGGATTTCTCTGTGATGCGCCCGACCTTCTCCCTGAAGTATGGGACGACCTGATCCTCATCGAACTCGAACTCTCTGATGCTATCTCCCATCGCACGATAGAGCACTTTCCTGTGCAACTCCCTCAGCAACGCTGAACGATCCTCCATCAGGACTATGTCCGAGAATCCTGACAGTATGACGGAGTGTGCGAATGGGGATGGTGTGCCGTTGTATGAGACGGTGGAGAGACGCATCTCCCCATCCTCGATCATCTTCAGGACGACCTGTGCATTCTTTATGTCCATGTCATCCTCGAGCACTTCCCTATACGTCTCTTCGATGACAGGCATGTTATCCATATCAGCCAATGCCTCCAACAGATAGGATGACCTTGTCTGCTGTCTGTTCACTGAGATCGGACGGCCCATATAGTTCCTCAGGATCATGAAACTCCTTGCGGCGGTATGCCTGAATCTGAGTTTGAATATCTCAGAATCCTTAATCGCTTTCCTGAGTATCACTTCGATGTCGTTGGATGATAGCATCGATGGGACCTTGCTTATGTCTATCTTCCTTGACATGCCGATCATGAAGTTGTCATCAGACATGGTCACGGATACGTTGACGCCTATGGCATTGGATATCCTGTATGCGTATCCCCTGGAGAGGGCATCGTTCACCCTCCTGCCGAAGGGGAAATGGAATATTAGTCTCTGATTGTCCGATGGGTCGATGTACTCCTCGATGATCAGATTTCTATCATCTGGTATGCTTCCTGCGACCGCTTTCTGTTCCCTGAAGTATGATATGATGGATCTCGCACATCCATCATCTATATCGAAATCGTTGACGAGTTCCTCTTTCAGATCATCCTCGTCCCTCCCAAGGTTCTCGACCATCTCTCCTCTGAACCTTGCTACATCCATGGATAGGTCGAAACTTCTCGGAAGCATCTCGCCCGCCCATGACGGTACCGTTGGCTTCCTTCCTGTGGCTTCCTTGACGTATGCGGTCATCCCCTTGGAACGGACGAATTCGAATGACCTGCCCCCGAGAACGAATATATCTCTTGCAGATAACCTCTCTACGAATTTCTCAGATAGTTCTCCCACCATGGAACCATGGTTGGTTATGACACGATAGTTAGCCTCCTCAGGTATGGTACCGAGGTTCATGAAATAGATCATCCTCGTGCCTTTCTTCCTGCCGAAGACATTCTCTTCCTCATCGTACCATATCTTCGAGTACACGCCTTCGTACTCATCCTTGCTCCCAAGGTATCTCAGAACGGAGATGAACTTCTCCTTGGGCAGGCTGCGATAACAATACGAACCTTTGATGACCCTATATGCATCGTCCACATCCCAACGGGCGCTCAGACTCATCCCCACGACCGCCTGCGAGAGGACATCCAGACAATTCTCTGGTATGCCTACGCGATCGATATCGCTGCGATGTGCCGCACGGCACATCACTGCGCACTCGACGAGATCGTCCGGGTCGAAGACAAGGAGTCTCCCCTTCGCAATCTTTCCGAAACTGTGACCGGAACGTCCGATCCTCTGCAGACCCTTGGCCACGGATTTGGGCGACCCTATCTGACAGACTAGGTCCACAGAACCGATATCTATTCCCAATTCGAGAGACGTGGATGAGACCACGCATTTGATCTCACCATGCTTCAGTCTCTCCTCCACATCCAACCTCGCTTCCTTGGATAGCGAGCTGTGATGCACCTCTACGTTATCCAAACCACGTTCCTTCAGTTTGTAGACGACGCTCTCGGCACCGGATCTCGTGTTCGTGAAGACCAATGTGGTCTCATGCTGATCCACCAGTTCCTTGAGTGTATCATACATCATCGAATTGACGATGTCCGATGAATGCGTAGTCACGTCATCCGTTGGACATATCACCTTCAGATCGAGAACTTTCTTCATACTCGATTCGATGAACGTCACATCCCTGGTCTCTCCGTTCTCATCACAACCGACGAGATACCCTGCGATCGCTTCCATAGGTGCCATGGTAGCTGACAGACCGATCCTCGTGAAATCCGTCGTACAGTATTCTCTGAGGCGTTCCATCGTCAATGACAGGAACGCACCCCTCTTCGAATCACAGATATCATGGATCTCGTCCAAGATCACCCACTCGATATTCTGGAAGCTCTCCTTGAACTTCGGCGCCTCCAGGATCAATGCCAATGATTCCGGTGTTGTTATGAGGATGTGTGGAGGGTGCTTCACCATCTTCTGCCTATCATATTGTGATGTGTCCCCCGATCTCACTGCAACGCGTATGTTGGGGATGTTCATCCCGTGAGCTTCGGCGACCTCCCTCATCTCCGCCAACGGAGTGTTAAGATTCCTGTTGACATCATTGGCGAGTGCCTTGAGAGGAGATATGTAGATACAATATACGCGCTCCTCCAACCTTCCTTCGGAAGCATAACGTGTCAACGCATTGATTATGCTCATGAAGGCCGTGAGCGTCTTACCAGAACCTGTAGGGGATGATACCAATACATCCTTCCTCTGGTGGATCACAGGGATGGCACGTGCCTGCGGTTCCGTAAGGTTATCGAACCTCTCATTGAACCATGTGGAGACCAACGGTTCCATCAGGCTCATGACCTCTTCCTTAGTGTATGTCTTGTCTACGCGTTGCATAACATCACTCGATAATCCGATGCCCCTAGACGTAACCTCTTATTTATGTTTCGGAAAGAAAACGTCCATCCTCGTTTGAAATTCGATTCATATCGGTAAACCACCACCCCAGACGTCCATTAAACGTATCTACTATGACGCATACAGCAATACTGATGAATACTGCACTCATTCTCGCGGGAGGGGTCGGGAAAAGGCTCGGTAAGGATATACCGAAACAATTCCTGAAAGTGAATGGGAAGCCTATACTAGCATACACTGCTCAAGTATTCCAAAACCATGATGAGATCGATAGGATCGTCGTCGTATGTGTATCTGGATGGGAAGATGAAGTCGAGAATATCAAGACGACCTATGGATTGGATAAGATCATCCGCATCATACCTGGTGGGGACAACAGTATGCAATCGATCTCGAACGGCATCTTCGGTATAGAGGATATCACATCCCCGGATGACATAGTGATCATACACGATTCCGTACGTCCGCTCATCTGCAAGGAGGTAATATCGGATTGCATCGCGGTCTGCAAGAAACATGGGAACGGTTGTGCATCAATACCTGTACAAGAGACCATCGTTCGGACCGATGATCGCATATCAGGTAACACCAACATAGATCGTTCCAACGTCATGAGGGTACAGACGCCACAGGCGTACAGATACGATCTCGTCAGTAAATTGTATAAGGATGCGTATGAAGCGGGCATCGAGGACTCCGTATACACGAATACACTGATGTTGCACTTCGGACATCCGATCTACTTCGCAAGGGGATCCGTGTTCAACCTCAAGATAACGATGGTTAACGATATCGATCTGTTCAGCATCGTACTTGATTACTTCTCATCGAAGAAAGGTCATCAATCGTCCTCATGAGTCCCTCATCCAACGAATATGACGGTTCCCATCCCGTGGACCTTATCTTCGATATGTCCAACACCGCCTTGGTCGCTTTGGAATAACCACGGGATTCCACCTCGTCAGGCATATCGAACACAACATCCACGCCTGCGATCTCCGATACCCTCTTCGCCAATGACAGCAACGTCACATCCGAATCCTTACCGGAGACGTTGTATGCATTCTTCGACTCTCCGTTGAAGAAGAGATGCAACATAGCATCCACAGCATCCATGACGTAACAATACGAGAATAACTGTGTCCCTTTGCTTTTCAGCACGATATCCTGCCCGGATACGGCTTTGAACAGGAACTGCGTCATTGCCTTCGAATCATCAGGACGTACCGAAGGCCCGTATATGCGACTTAGACGAGGTATGACGAAATCCAGATCCTTCTGTGACCCATATGCTTGACATAAGGCCTCGCCTACGCGTTTGGATTCATTATATCCTGAACGAACGGAACTGCAATCTATGTATCCGCAATATGATTCGTCGAATGCATCCACGTCCCCTCTGTTCTCCCCATATATCTCCACGGATGATGCGAATACGAATCTCCCATCGCCTGCATCCGATGCCATGTCCAGGAGATTCTTGAGTCCAATCACATTCGTCTCGATCGTACCGATCGGATCCAACGAATATGCTCTAGGGTGCGTATTGCTGGCGCAATGGAACACGGTATCGCACACAATATCGCCCATAGGTTTGTTCACATCGTGTGAAACCAATCTAAGATGCTCAGAACGTTCGGGGAATGCCTGTTTCAATCCATCCATTCCCCTTGACATGGCCACGACTTGGAAATCGTATTCCGATGCCTTGGATACCAACACATCGGTCAGTACGGAACCTATCATACCAGAAGCGCCTGTGACAAGCACATCCCTTCCAGACAGACGTCCCCATGGGTAATCCTTAACGAGTATGCGACCGAGATCGTTCATGTATCCGTCGGTTCTGATCATCAGTGATCGAATGTACGTACTGATATTTGTCAAACATCATAACATATCTCACCCTCATGGGCTGATATCTAAATTGTCTGAACTTTATTATATCCGTAGACGACTGCATCATACGTGCAGAAGATTGATAGAGAGAGACTCTTCGGCGTTCGTCACACGTCTGAATATGAGAATGCTTCATCGAAGTACATATTCACACCATTGAGCAGAGCACTATCGCTCATTATCGTGAGAACACCTGCCACTCCGAATCAAGTAACCATTTTCTGGGGACTCCTGATGATCGCATCATCAATACTATTGATGTTCGGAGACAGGACCCTCAATACTATCGGCGGAATAGGTTGGGTCATCGCCTATGCCCTTGATTACACTGATGGAGATATTGCGCGCTACAAGGACATGAGGTCCAGAAGAGGAGGTTTTCAAGATCGTGTCAATCATAGGACTACCTACCCACTCCTGATGTTCTGCGCAGGTTTCGGCGTATGGTACGGCGGAAGTTCTGGATTTCTTAACATCTCTATAGATCCAGCGATCTACCTCATCCTTGGTTTCACAGCTGGCCTCGGCATGGTATCCATAGTCGATCTGGGGGCGAATTACAACAGCTGCTGCCCAGAGACTGCATTAGAACGTGATGAAGGGTCAGCGGCTGTTGAAGGGAAGCACTTCAAGAATCAAAAACTCTTCAGATTAATAATGAATCTAAATCCTCTGACGTTCACTAATATGAAGATATTACTCCCTATATTCGCCGTATTAGGTCTCATGGACGTCTTCGTCATATTCTACGGCATATTCTACCCTATGGCCGCGTTCGGAAGATATGTTATGCTCTACAGGATGGTTCCTGGGGTCGTCAAGAAAGGATGAATATACGCTCACCGTATATCGCGCGAGGGGATCCGATGTATCCATACACAACACACGGCCTATCAGACAGTTCTATATCTCCGCCATCGTCCCACCTCGTATCCCCTGCGTGTGAGTAGAACAACTCGGACGAATAATCCATGCCAGATGCTATTATCTGTGTAACTAAATGATCGAAATGCGAATGATTGACCAAGGATACGCCGAAATTGATCACCATCCCTCCCCTCGATTTGAAGATTGCAGCTGATGAGAACCCATCATCAGACACGTAACCGAGGTTCTTAGCGTCCGCGATACCTGAGATATCTATACCGAATGTGACCTCATTCATATAGAATTGTAATGCATCCCTCAATGTTTCATCACATCCTTCCGTAGCATATGCTCTCTTCTGCAGATCGTTGAATGCCACATCATTGACGCCAGCAAATAACAGACCGTATCCTGTTGTTAACTCTATATCGGAATAGTTCGGCCCATAGGATACATATCTGCCAAGACAGCCCGATTCATTGATCAGTATCCCTCCTCTATCCAACCAATCTATGATTGGACAATCGTCCGTACCATCATACAGTATGTGAGGGAATGCCCCAGATGCGAATAACAATGCTGTTCTCCCAGGATCATGCGTCCTTATGACCTCCAAGACCTCTTTAGCATCACAGCAGATGGAATCTATGCCACGCATCTTGAGTTGTTTCGATAGGTCCTCGACCATCTCCTCCTGCATGAATTTGGACGTTATAGAAGCGTACGAATCGTCCAGATACATCACGACCCTTTCAATGAAGAAATCGCCCGTCGCACTGAATGCGACCGTATTCGTAGTGGAACCTATCACGGAATGATACTTGTAGTGCAAAACATCCCCGTCCCTATCAAAAGAAACGTCATGTGAATACGGCTCTGGTGCAAATGATATCAGCATACCAGATATAACTATGACCACCACGACGAATGGCAACAACGGCATCTTCCTATCTTTCAGCATACCGCCTCCGTACACATTCCAAGAGAGGTACCGCCACCACAGTGTAAGCGACCACACTTTTGAACCAATTGTATGAGAGTGTGGAATCTATAGGGCGAAGTATGGAAACGAACGATTCTAACAGATCAGAACCGATGTACCCTTCATGAACATAGAGGACGCTGCTCCATGTCGAATATGAGATGAAAGCGAACCCCGATAAATATCAAAAAAGCGATGATGACGATGATGTTGGACCTATAGGACATCAACAATGCCATAGGCAACAGGACAAGATAATATTGAATATTACCTGGATTCAGGAGTGTCATCGACGTCAATACCGCATTTGTGACAATAAGTGCCGTGATAGATGCCTTATCGGATAATGCCATCAATGCGGATGCTACGAATGACGCGAAAAGAATGAATGGTACCAAGTTAAGTGTGGAATTGTATCCAGTACCAGTGTCGTATGCGCGATTCGTAAGCCACATCATCGCCTCATCCAACTGACCATTGAGGATCACGGGAATGAATAACACTAGTGCCGTGACCGCCATGGCGCAGATGTACTGTGCCGTATACCTCATCGATTGTGATTGAACATATGAATAACCGATCATCAGGACACATAGGAATATCCCGTATGGTTTTGTCATGAGGGACAACGCGATCATCACCCCTGCCCACGAAGGGCGCCTCTCTACCATACACAACAAGGCCAACAACAAAAGTAGGATCTCCAGATTCTCGAACATCATGCGGATCGAGGATATCACTATCGTGAATGGGCACAGGAACCATATCGTAAACATCCAGAATGCACGTTTCTCCCCGTACAACCTCATGCCTATCCTGAACAGTACTATAGCCACCAAGAGGTCGAAGATGAACAATACTGTCTTGATCGCCATGGCATAACCGAACGATGGTAACGTGTTCGTCCAGTCCAACACCATGTTCGGGCCCACTAATTCTGGGACGTATTCGCCCAATGGTATACCTAACAATCCGACAACGGATGTCACTGCCGACAACACATATCCCCAGACGGGCGTGTAATAGTACCCGGGTAACCCATATAGTCCCTCATTGGAGAATAGATTCTCAGAGACGATGACCCAATAGTTCACGTCGGTAGGGTATGTGAAGAATGCACCTACTACATATCTGATGATGAGTCCAATGATTGCTACTATGAATAGATCCCTGCCGATCCTGCTTCGAAGGAAATCGGACATATTGGAGAATAAACGGAATGTAATATTGGATGTCTGGTCGCACATCATTCAAAACCTCTGAAGGAATCCTGGGAGGAATGTCTCCATCATCCTCTTCTCGTCATCATTGAACATGAATCTGAACATAATGATCAGATATATGCCAAAACTGAGGGTGGCGGACAGTAATATCGCCATCCATGTCGACGGAAGTGTGTAGAATTGTCTTATGAGCAATCCTATCGCTACCGCCACGATGAATGACAGATATGCCGATGTCAAAGAGTGAACATATTTGCCATGAGTATCCGCCGTCAATTTGGATGCATATGAAGGGTAGAATATCATCTTCAACAACACCATCGATATCGTCCATGCTATACATGCGCCCAATGTGCCCCATCCGATCTCGATGAATACTATCGCCATAATCACATTGAGCACCCCCAATACGACCGTCATCAAAGCCAAATGGCGTAGACGTGCGTAGACGATTGGTACGCATATCATAGCGCTGGACACACATACCGCCACTTCAACTGGTAACATCACATAGAGCATCGGGTATATGTCGTCATATCCACTACCGATCCATACTTGTATGACCTGAGGTGTGAACAGAACTGCGTAAGCTATCGGGAATGCCATCAGAAGCCCTATGAATTTGGAGAACACCTTCAAGGTCCGTATCATGCCGTCCGTATCCTTGTTCGCATAAGACCTATATATCAACGGTATGACAGACGCCGAAACAGCTGTACATGCAGTATTGATCATCGACAATATGTTGGCGGCCACAGAGAAAGAACCCTGTGCCTCACTACCGATCATCACATTGACAACGACCATCGATGTTTGGATGAAGAGCAATGCTCCCAATTCGGCAATGACTGCCCATAGACCGAGCCTACCCATCTTACTGAGGAGCTCACGATCATAGTACTCACGAGAGAACTTGATGGTCGGACACACCTTTTTGAGAGAGGCGAGCATGATTAGAAGAAACACCACTATCGCAACTATGTATGATATTCCAACAAATGTCAAGGATGGCGTATCAAGATAGAACAGGAGTACGACTAAGCCGACCTGTAGCAAACATTGGATGATCCTGCCGACGTATGTTATGTACATCTTGTTGTACGCCATGAAGACGCTGCCCATGCATGCACTGAACGACAGCATGAGTGTGGATGTGATTATCATGAAGAAAGTGAGTTGGACGCTGAGATCTGATGTGTCCCCTATGTTGAAAATGAATGGAGCCACCACAGACAGTATGATGACTACGGGCATCAGCATGGCAACACATTTAGCCATGCCGATCACGGATGATGTAAAAGTCCTGTTGACAGCATCTGAATCTCCATTCTGTACAGAAATTGCTGTATAACGCGTGAATGCATCCGCCAGTGAATCGGACATCGCTAGGAAATATGTCGTCACTGACGTTATCAGCGGGATTATGGCGTATGTCGCCATCCCCAATGACCCTATGTAGTAAGGGACCATCAGGAATCCGGTCAAAGCCATGACGATCGTACGTATGATGTTGACCGACACATTGATCGAGACCCTACTGGAGAATGGATCGTACCCTTCCTGCATCACATCCCCTCCAAGATATTCCGATCCTCAATGTGAATGAGGCCCAAGATTTCAAATTACGCTTAGATCTCCTCTGTCTTTACCTTCACAGAAAGATTTCCAGTGCGTATGTATTCCAATATACGTTTATAATCATCTATGTAGTCTATCTCAGCCCAGAAGAAATCGCTGACGTCCTTTACATGGACAGGTACCTCTGTTATGTATTCGTACAATGCGTTCTCCCACCACAGGTCGTATCTTTCCTGCTCCACCAACTCCTCCAGATTCTTCCTGAAACTAGGTATGACATTACGCTTCAATCTAGCTATACCGACATATTCGGTATCACGATCCTCTATAGGCAAATCCTTTCCATATGATACCAATAATCCATCGTTGACCTTGAAGAAATAGTCTCCAACGCTTGCGCGTGACATATCTGCCAACATCACCACGTCATTGTCATCGGCCAATAGTGAATCGTAGATGCCTTCACCCCAGAAAACATCCGCGTTCGCAAGGATCAGGTCGTCCTCTCCCAAGAACTCTCTAGCGAACCATAGTGACGCCATACTGTTCGTAACACGAAAGAATGGATTCTCGTAGAAACGTACATCACGGCCCTTCAATGCTTTACGGACCTCGCCGCCCTCGAAACCGATCACCACTGCAACCTCTATTCCCTTAGAGATCAACATATCAATTGTACGTGTAATCAAGGGGACACCATCCACCTCCAAAGTGCTTTTGGGTTTATTCACGGATCTGCTTATCCTGCTTCCAACACCCGCTGCCATCAAGATTGCCTTCATTGTAGTATCTCCTTCAAAGCCGATATCAGTACATCATAATCAGTTTTATCCAAATTTCCGATGTGCCCAACACGTAACATGTGAGCTTTCAATTCCCCACCGCTAGGCGTGACGGTGATACCATATCCATCATTGAGTCTCTTGTAGACTTCCATCGCATCACCATCGAACAATATCGGCGTAACCGCATTGGAAAGAGGATATGTCGGAATCCTTAGTCCTATGTCCATTGCACATTGACGGAAGTATTCCGCAAGTGTTCTTGTCCTACGTATCTTCTCATCGATACCGATGTCATCGACCATATGGAGCATATCATTCAGACAAAGTAATGTTCCGACAGCAGGTGTGAATGGTGTCTGACCGCGCTCTTGATCCAATATGTGGTGCTTCAGATCCAAATAATACGTGGGCGATTTTATGGTTATTGCCCTTTCACTGTATGCCCTCGGACTGAGAACGACCATGGATATCCCTGGTTCCAATGCCAACGCCTTCTGGGAACTGATGATCAGTGCATCGATTCCGTATTTCGACATGCTTATCTCATCTGCCAAAAAAGCACTTATCGCATCCACGATCAAGTACATCCCATTCGCCTTACAGAATTCGGACAACAGAGTAATATCGTACAATTGCCCTGTGGACGTCTCATCAAGATTCACTAGAAGTGCGGTGTAACCCATCCCATTGAACTCTTCAAGATGCTCTTTGGTGAATGTCTCCCCTGTGCTCAGTGCAATCTGGTCATATGGGATACCATGGACATCGCATATCTCTGTGAATCTTCTTCCGAAACCTCCGCCGTTTATTACCAATGCCTTGTCAGATGGTGTCAGAAGACATGATACGGCTGCCTCCATGGCACCAGTACCAGATGCGGTCAGAAACGCGACCTTACAATCATCATCCGCATCCAGGAGCCTTTTCAATACCCTTTCTGAATCCAACATTATCCTTGAAAAATCATCGGTTCTGAAGTACGGGAGCTGCTTCCCTGACCGCTCCAGTGTATCAGGGTACATCATCACGGGTCCGACGGTGAATAGCCTCATACTATGCATCCATCATGCCAACACTAATGTAACATATATAAACTACGCATAGCGTGCAACATCAATTCCCGCCCTGGAACTCATGATGAGTGTGATGGGTGCTGGACAACGTGATGATATGAATGATACACAATCCACTCTGCTGACGATGTATGAGGATATCAGGAAGATATTGGAAGCCAACGGCATCACATTCTACATACACTTCGGTACTGCCATAGGAGCATTGAGGCACAACGGATTCATACCATGGGATGATGACATCGACCTTGCAGTATGGGAAGAGGACCTCGACAAGGTGAATAGGATACTCTCCGAACAACTAGACAAGGAACGTTACTACTACCACGTACCATCTGCAGATACACACCCCCATGTAATCGCGAAATCGGATGATTTCGAGAATGATCTGCAGATGAGGAAACTCCCATTCATAGACATTTTTCCGATATCCAAGTATCCTTCGGAAAAGATCAGACAGGCCCTCTGTAACGCATTCATATGGGGCAACGTCTGTTCAATATGGGCAATAGATCACGTAGATTCCATCAATATTCATAAGATGATCTCATGGATACCGAACGTCTTCAAACATCTAGCAGATATGATCGTCAACAAGGATTCCGATCTCACTGTCATCTATGCGACTGAATTCAAGGACTATATCTTCAAAGGGGAAACTTATGGAAATCCTGTCATGCATGTATTTGAGACTACTGATGCGCCACTCCCAGAGAGATACGATGAGATACTCTCGTCGATATATGGGGACTATATGGCCCCTCCGCCAGAAAGTGAACGTAAAGGCGCAGGCGGATTCCCGTGCGGGGCATATAAAGATTATATCATGAAGAAACAAAGAAAAGAATGACCATACGTCACAGTTTCTTCGTACTGGCGACCGGTTCCCATGCGTTCAGGTCACAATTGCCGTCCTTGACGTATTTCTTGGCCTTGATACGGCAATATAGTTCCATCATGACCGATGCGAACATCTTGATCGGATGGAATCCGAGATCGCGGATGGTGTCAAATATCGCCTCCACAAGCATCCTTGGATCCCTGGATGGATTGTAGAAATTGCTCTTCTCCACCATTATGGATTGTCCTATGTTGACGCGCAACCTCTGTTTTATGAAATCGGATACGGTCTCCGGCCCCCTGTTGTACACGGTCGCATCAGGAGCATATACAGACACATAACCTGCCGATTCCACAGCCACTCTGATGAAATCCTCATCCGATTGATATTGTGTCGGCAACTCTATGCCCACATCACGATATGCTATCAACTCACCGATCTTAGGACATCTAGATGCGATGTTATGATGCAATGACCACACCATATTGGATGCGAAACCTGCCAATGTCTTCTTGGAATTGAGCGGTATCGGATGTCCGCCAACCAATCCCACCTTCTCATCCCTGAACGGTTCCAGCAGTTTCTGAAGACTGTGCTCAGAAGCGAATGCGTTATCCGCATTCAACATGACGATCAGTTCCGTATCCTTTGCCTTGAGATAGCAGTTCACAGCGGAATTCTTACCTTCCCTCTTCTCCTGCCTCATCAATACGACCTCAGGATACTCCTTGGAAAGTGATGTCACTATCTCATCCGTACCATCTGTACTGGCGCTGGATACCACGATCACCTTGTCCAATGTGAAACCTGATAATTCCTGGTCGAAGATGGACCTTATCGACCTCTCTATAGCACCCGCTTCATTGTACGCGCAAATGCCGATAGTGAATACCAGGTCCTCGCTCATGCGAATACCCATAACAAAAACAGTATTTAGGCACTATCATCAGTGACGACAGGGCCTTCCTGTATGAGCGAACGATGGCGATAGATGTAGTACAGTATCAACAGGATGCCTATGTACTGTATGACATTTCCAGCCATCGCAAATATCTCCATATATGTCAACGGAAGGCTTCCGCACAACGCTTTGGTCGCTGCTATGACGGAATCCACTGATATCAGATCGGTGAACACGGCCAATGGCAGGAACAATGATGTCAAAGCGCTCACCGACTGCATGAAACCTCCGACGGATATCAATCCCCATGATCCCATCAGACCCTTTGGCATGACCATGATACAATAGACTAGGAATGGGAACAGTGACACCACATACTGTGGGTTCGGAGGATAGATGAATACGACGGCCAAAGAGATCAAGGAATACCACATGAATCTGTTGATCGGGTCGCCATCCTGTGGTTGCTTGATCAGTCTTATTCCTAATATCAAGGACACGACCATGGAGACGGCACCGACAATGACCGCACTGTAGCTGATAAGATAGTCCAATATCTCGCTCTCGGATGATACTGTCGCACGATCGGTAATGAAACTGAATGCGGACATGATGTTTCCATCCATGATGTGCGGGAACATTATCACCAAGGTCATAATCAATGCACCACTGAATGCCTTCGCGACATTCATCATGCTTTCCTTCCTATCCGCTCCTTTCGAGAATGCATAACCTACGATCGGGAAGAATATGAACGCTGGGAAGAACTTGTTGAGAACTGCGATGGCGAAACATGCTCCGGCAGACATTGAATGGTTCTTGCGTAGCAGAACTATCGAGAGAAGGACCATGGTCGCAGAGACTATATCCGGCATACCCAAGACCGTGTATGCCGCGAATATGGTCGGACAGAGGAACGTCAACAGGAATACCACTTGCGCCTTCCTCTTATTTTTCGTAACATCGTCCACCAACCAGTACATCATGTATGCCAATGCCACATCGAATAGCAGAAGGATTACTTTGTACGACATCATGAATCCGACAGATGTCACATTAGCACTGAAATCCATGTAATTTCCATTCTCGAAACCGATGAAATCCATCACTCTGATGCCCAATTCCCCGATGTTGAAGAAGAATGAATCGAACATCGACACGAACCCCAGGATGTAACCCCAGACTGGAGTGTAGTAATAACCTCTGAGACCGTAGAGCCCCTCGCCCATCTGTATGTTCCTGGTTACGATGGCCCAATAGTTCGTATCGAATGTGTATGCCAAAGTCATCATCGATATCTTGATGATCAGACCGATCGCAAGCATTGCGAGGATCGGATGTTTCATGTTGAAGAAGGAATCCTCCAACTTCGATGTGTCAAACATTGAAGGCCCCTCCGCGTATGGTGTATATGCCACCTATATACAGGTAGGCAACATCTCCCATGCCTTCGAATGTGCCGTTAACCGTCCCTCTGCATGCATTCCCGGTCACGTGCTCTACGATTGCGGTGTCTGAACGTACCCCTGAAGCTATTATCTGTCCGATATCTGCCATCTGTTCCAAGGATGAACAACCTGCGATGACACATATCTCGCCCATACCATGTTTCACGAACGACACCGAAGCGTAACCATCCTGCTCATATCCAATGCTAAGGTCCGAGGACGATATCTTCATCCCATATGTGACACGGCTGTTCTGTAACGACAAGGACTCTCTGAAACCATTCTGTATCTCATTCTTTGCGACGAATATGTCACTTACATTGATACAATCGTTAGAATTGAAGAATAACATCTGATTGTTAGGCACCATGACGAGCCCATCATCAGAATGATAATATCTTCCGACCTCCGAGCCCACCCAATAGAGATGCCCTCCGTTCGATATCCATTTCAACAGGATGTCGTTCTCATCACCTGTGTAGACCGATTGCGGCAAGGCATATGATGACACCAGGATCGCATGCTTATTCGGTGATGCCATCGTATCGTTAAGATAATCATACAACCCTTTGGAATCGGAACAGATGGTCTTTACGCCCCTTGCCTCCAATTGCTTGGAGTATTGTTCCGCCAAATATGGCTGATCGAATATGTAACGAAGATTGTTATCCTTCATCTGTCCGTAGTGTGAGTCGTATCTCTCGTCCTTGAAGATGAGGACATCATCCACCTTATCTGCATCGGAGAATAGGATCGCATCGAATCTTGATGATCCGGATGATGTTACCGAATACTGCACCTTCGTTCCATCCGATGATGCATCCACATCATACTCGTATATGTCTACAGCGTAGATGCTACATTCGCCGATTATGATGATGGCGCAGAAAATAACCCCGATCAACAGGAACACATCCACACGTTTAGACATGGGAGCGTCTATCCACATACAGATATTTTAACTCTAAATAGCAGGCGATAGAAAATATAAACCTGCAGACAGATAACGTCACGATGAGAGACATATTCAAGATTGCACTAGTGATGGTCGCAGTAGCGATAGTCATAGTACCTATGTTCGATGAACCGTCATCAGGCGGCGATAGTTTCTCTGCATCGATCGAAGGATATGTCAAAGTCAATGGCGTACTCGCCTATAACGACTCGATAGAGATCACCATCCACTATCCTCTGACAGCACCTGCATCGGAATACACAAAGAAGAGTGTGATAGGGTTGGATGATAGTGGACATTTCAGGATTGATGGGATACCTCGCGATACCTATGCATCATCCTGTCTCATCTCATTCACATTGAACGGATATTCCATCAGTAATCTTCCATCGCAGATCCAAAGCACGAGCGAAGTGATAGATGGTCAAGTATGCTACCGCCTATCCTCGACGATCGGCAAATTGGACGGCAATACCACATACACACTTGGAGACAACGATCTCTATTCGATATCCATGTTCAGATCCTATGGTTCCGTCAATGGGAGGATCGTCACGGATACGACCACGCCTGTCGGATTGAACAGTGCATCCGTTTCGATAGAAACGAAAGGCGGCGCCACGGTTGCGACTGCGAGGACATCGGATGGAGGTTACTTCAACATCGATAAATGTTCTACGGGGTCGTATGTCATCATCGTCAAGATGAATGGTTACAAAACATACTCAAGCGACATAGTCATAGAACAGACGAAATCCACAGACCTTGGCGAGATCCGTATGTCCAGTGACAATGGTCTCTTCGGAATGGATTTCAATCACGTATTGATGTCGCTTGCCGCAATCATAACGATAGCGATAGTGCTGTTCACCACGGTCTACATGATCCACAGCAAGAGGAAATGATACGGATTCATCTCCTCAGCGATGATCTGACGTTCTCATAAAGGCTATCGCCGTTAGAATCCATGGCAACAACCAATGGTCCTAAACGATTGGAATCGAATCTCCATATGGATTCCGCCATACCGAGGTCCTTCCATTCCACACCATCCACTTTTGACAGTCCTTCAGCCAACGTGACCGCCGCTCCGCCTGTCGCTGCGAGATAGACACATCCGCATTCCTTCATCGTCTCCACCACCTCGGACGACATCCCGCCTTTGCCGATTATCGCACGGACGCCGAATTCCTTTATGAACCTAGGTTCCAAGGAATTCATCCTTGCACTTGTCGTAGGTCCTGCTGCGATCAATTCGTAACCGTCATCCCTCTCGAGTATGATCGGTCCGCAATGATACAATGTGCAACCGTACAGGCATTCAGGCACGTCCTTGCCATCATCGAGATACTCGAGGGCACGGATATGTGCTTCATCCCTTGCGGTGATGACCTGGCCTGAAACGTATACGATGTCTCCGGCCTTCAATGAGCGCACTGTCGATTCGTCAAGAGGACTCTGAAGATATCTCATCATTCACCCTCCTGCATGTATTCCACCGTTCCATTCGGCATGATCCTTGCAGTAGCTCTCCTCGTGGCCCAACATCCTATGTTGACAGCCACTGGAAGACTTGCTGTGTGACAGCATGCCTTCTTTATCCTGACAGCGAGGACCGTGGAATTTCCTCCCAGGCCCATAGGTCCAAGGCCGCTCTCATTGAGCTTTATGAACAGTTCCTCCTCCAACGCATCCAACACAGGATCGAGATTCCTCTTGTCTATAGGCATCAGCAATGCTTCCTTCGCCATTGATACGCAAGTATCTGACATCCCGCCTATCCCGACACCCACTATGGATGGTGGACATGGGCGACCGCCTGCATTGAGAACGGTGTCGATGATGAATCTCTTCACGCCGTCCACACCTTCGGATGGATTCAGCATGGCCAACCTGGTCATATTCTCCGAACCAGCACCCTTCGGTAGAACGGTGATATCCATGAAATCATCATCCGTCGGATGATAATGTATTATGGGCATGCCCTCTCCGAGATTGTCCCCTGTGTTCTCCCTTGTCAATGGATCCACTGCGTTAGGCCTGAGAGGTATCTCTTTGGTCGCTCTCCTTATGCCGTTGGCGATCTCGTCGCGTACGGATGTGTCGAATCTTCCATAAACATAGAATATGGGGACACCAGTGTCTTGACACATCGGTTTTCCAAGGAACTCTGCCTTCTTCACGTTGTCCATGATGCAACCGAGTTGAGAATATGCAATCTCATTCGTCTCCCATCCCGCGGCCGCTTCGAGAGCCCATCCGATATCATGCGATAATCTAGTGTTTGATAAACGAAGAAGTTTAACGACGACATCCTCCACTGTTTCTGGCAATACTATCATGATGTCGGCATCATACAGATACACGGATAAAACCGTGTCCATCCGTAACGGGATTATGACAGAATGGATATGCTTCAGAATCCGTATCTCTGAGCATATGCACAATGATACTTACCGACGGATATGTACAGCGACAGATCCCCGTGCACACCAGAGAGCGTGAATCTATCGGACAACCCCCTGTTGAATTCGGATTCGTGATAATCGATCACTTTGGTCCTATAATTGAGCCCGGATGCTATCGATATTGCCACATCATGTATCTGCCTTGAAGTGAACTCCCCTCCAAATACGACGATCTGACCCTTTCCGCATTCAACGAATGTGACTGAATTGTAACCTCCATCGCAGTAACCTACGCCCAATGCCATCCTATCTTTGATAGCATCCGCATTCGGGGAATACAGAGTGATCATCGACTCATACGAGAACTCCTTGCGTAATTTCGAACTGGAAAGAGCACCCTCAGATGATTTGGAAAGATCTGTCGTCCCTATCATGGTTTGACACATGTCGATCTTCGATATTCCGTTCGATGATGAGGAATATGATCCTATCACATTCCCTGCCCAATATAGATATCCTCCTCCCTCGATCCACTTCATGAGGATGTTGTCCTCAAAGAGGATATCGGGTATCGCACCGGATATCATCACCAATCCTTTACCAGCGATCGTACCGTCCGATATGTCCTTCACAAGGGCATCCCTCAATTGGATGGTGTTGACTATGGTGACATCCGTCACACCTCTGAACCTCAGATTCTTGGTAAGTTGATCGATGTAGTATGATTGTGTGAAGAACTGTGAACCGACTGCAGTGATTCTTTGCTCATTGACATTGGATGCGTATGATGGATCGTAATACATACGAACGCTCTCGACCCCGCTCATACCGCCATCATCCATCAATATGGCCTGATGCACGAATGCGCCATTCGCATTCACCGAATAATCCACAGAATCCCCAGAGATCGTTGCAGAGGATGAGAATCCACGATCGGATGGAAGATATGCATAGGCCTCCCCTGCGATTATGATAACCATTATCACTACCACTGCAACAACGGAGAATGACATCTTCTTCATTCCGGCTCCTCCTTCATGATGCGCATCTTCTCCGCTATGGCCCTGAATCTTGGGTATCTTTCACCGAACAGATCGGATACCGCATACAGTACGAACAACCAAAGCATGACCGCCCAAGCTATCGCCGTGACCACACCAATCGGCATCGATGACGAATACCCTATGGTCGTAAGGAATGCTACGGATATGTCGCTCAACCACGCGGGATCGACGACCCCGAAATAGACCGATGCCATCGCTAACAATGACGGACCGACTGAGAAGAACGCATCGATTATCAAAAGTATCGACATCCATGAGAATAACTTCCCGTATGATCTCCTGTCATCAGATATCATGGCGAAGAGGATGATCGGTGCCATGAACGATGGCGCGTACTGGTATCCTCTGCTGATGATCGTAGCTGCTGCCAACAAGGTTCCTCCGTAAAGATAGAGGTACCTGTCAAGATCCTCAGTCCTTCTCTTCATCCCGATGAATGACCATACCATCAGCACGATCATCAATAACAGCATCAGGGTCAATCTTACGGATACGAGGGTGTTGTACCACTCATACTCCGTCACGGTGTTCATCCTTCCTGTGAAGAATCCGAACACGATATCCATCTCGCCATTGAGGAACTGCGGTGTCAACAGTATGATCGTAACGATCAATGCACCGACAGCCGCCATGACCGTTCTCTTGATCGCTCCTGCATTGTCATATCTTGCGAACAGATATGCTACGAAAAGAAGAAGGCAGACACCTGGGAATAACTTCAACCATACCGCCAAACCAAATGATAATCCTGCAAGTAACGACCTATCCTCACGTAGCAATTGTACAGTGAGGAGGAACAATAATGTCGATATCGTATCGAACTGCCCCTGAACGGATGACATATAGATGACGATGGGACAGAAGCACCACATGGCGGCAGCGGTAAGACCTTTGTTCTCGCTCTTGGTGAAATATGATACTATCTTGAACAAGATGTATCCGACGATCAGATCGCAGATCACCAATGGCATCTTGGTAGCCAATGCTATCTCTGGTGACACGATCCATGCCTTCATTGCTGTCGTCTCCAACGGCAACAATGATTCGAATACATCCCCGAAGAACGGGATCAATCCGAATGTCTGTATCACCATATCCACGAATGATAACAAATAACCCCAGATCGGAGTGTAATAGTTCCCGTCCAGACCATATATCCCATTCCCAGAATTGACCGTCTGCATGATCCTTGGCCAATACTCAGGGTCCCCGAGATGTGAAAGGAAAAGCGTTGCGACCAGATGCAATATGAATGATATTACCAGAATGGTTGCCAATTTCCCTTTCGTGGTCATGTTTTGGAACATTGCCTAAGTATCCCCATCCTTCAATAAAAACCATCTTGCGAAATCCGTTGTATTCGTCATGAATTTCAAAAAGGAACGATTGATCCCGAAGTTGTCTAGGACTTTATGACTTCATGGTCGTTCCGCTTCTCTGAAATTACAACAAAGACATGTGCAACTTCACAACAGATATGAACGTAAAGCGGATCTTTGCGTAGAATCGAATATAGGGGTGAAATGTGAACGACAATCGCACACTTAAGAGTCTAGAACCTCGATACGAACAGATGAAAGTGCTCGTTTTCATGCGTAAGGGTGCTCGTTCTAACCCTAACTTATATAATACAAGATTAGAATAGACATGGGCTATCGGGAAAAGGTCCTACGGATGATGGAACTCTTCCCAATCGCGGAGAGGTTATAGATTGACCGAGTACATCAGAGCAAGAGCTCCTCTGAGAATTGGTATCGCCGGGGGTGGCACGGATGTGGATCCGTATGCATCGACCAACGGCGGATGTGTATTCAACACCACGATCAACAAGTACGCATACTGCACCTTAGTTCCACGTGAAGACGACATAATGAAGGTCAAATCACGTTATTTCGGCAGATACAAGACACGTCTCAACCACGTTCCGTTGAAATTCGATGGAAATATGGATCTGGCTAAAGCAGTGGCCAATCATTTCGAATTGGATCAAGGATTCACCATAGATATCCACTCGGACGTACCATCAGGATCCGGACTCGGCGGTTCTTCCACTATGATCGTTGCCATCATCGCCGCTGTTGCGGAATGGAAAGGCGTAAAGATGACGAATCATGAGATGGCCGATCTCGCATACAGACTTGAAAGAGAGGATATCGGCCTCAAAGGTGGGAAACAGGACCAGTATGCCGCCGTCTTCGGAGGATTCAACCTCATAGACTTCGGAAAGGATGAGGTCAATGTCAATCCGGTCGAGATCGATGAAAGGATCATTGATGAGCTCCAATGCCGTTCAGTGATGTGCTTCACAGGCATGTCCAGGGAATCCGCGAAGATCATAGATTCACAGGTCAAGGCATTCAAGAACAATCAGAACACGGATGCACTGGATCAATCCAAGAGATTGGCCAAGGACATATGCGAGTCCATAAGGAAAGGAAAACTGGACGAGGCAGGTACACTCCTTGACGAATCCTGGCAGTATAAGAAACAATTCTCCAACAATGTCACCAATCGTAACATAAACTCCCTGTACAACATTGCGAAGTCACAAGGCGCGATCGGAGGCAAAGTCTCTGGTGCAGGAGGGGGAGGCTTCATGTATTTCATTTGTGAATACGATAAGAAAGCAATAGTGGCCCAAGAACTCAAGAAACACGGCGCAGAGATCACCGATTTCATGTTCGAGCCCAACGGCGTGAAGACATGGAGGTTCAAGAATGAATGATTATATCGAGAATGAACTGAGAAAGAGCTCCGAGACCATCTCTAAGATCGATCCAACAGAGATCAGGAAAGCGGCGGATATCATCATTGAGTCGCTCAGGAATGGCGGTCAAGTTATCTTCATGGGCAATGGAGGTTCATCCGCTGATGCGCAGCACATCGCCGCGGAATTCTCTGGAAAATATATGTTCGACAGACCTGCGATGGCAGGGGTGTGTCTCTCCAACATAGCTCCAGTGACTGCGATCGGTAACGATTATTCATACGATCTCGTCTTCAAGAGACAGGTTGAAGCGATCTGCAGGAAAGGAGATGTTGTCGTCGGCTTGAGTACATCAGGCAATTCCAAGAACGTCATCCTTGCGATGGAGGCTGCCAATGAAAAGGGAGCTAAAACACTCTCGTTCACTGGTGATGGTGGAAAGATGAGGGAGATCGCGGATCACGCAGTAGTGATACCTTCCAAAGAGACCCCTCATATCCAAGAAGGTTATCTTGTCGCATGCCACACCATGTGTGGCATCGTTGAGAAAGAGATGTTCGATCTCTGATCGATGGGATCAGTTCTTCCCATCGTCCCCGCACAACAGCTTGTCACAGACTCTAGCGCAGAGCTTACCGAGTCTACCCATCTGGTGGAATGTCGTGACAACTACCTTAGGACTTATGTGGGATTCACCGGCCGCTCTCTTACCAAAATCATATTTAATAGTGGATATCTTGAGATCTCTGGGGCCGTATTTCAGAAGATCCATCAGGACCTTCCATCCTTTCCTCTCCACATCGTTCCAATGTTCCTTTATGACAGGAACGAAGACATCGCATCTTCCCGCGTAGAGGCCCGACATGACATCAGTGGTTATGCTCTTCCTCAGTCTGAAAAGATACAGATCGGCCATGATGTTGAACGCCCAGGATCCCACCCAACGGACGAATCCCAATGCGAATCTGTCATTCCTCGTACCTACGCAGAGATCATAACCTTCCTCCATCTTCGCATACATGTCGCCTAGTGCTGACGGAGGGTGTTGGAAGTCACAGTCGATCGTCATGAAATAATCTGTACCGCATTCGACGATACCCTGGAAGCAGCTTATCGCAAGGCCCCTGTCGTTAGGATCCCTTGTGACCAATTTGGTCTTAGGATCGTTGAGCTCCTCTATGAGCTCCTTGGATCTGTCCGTGGAGTTATCATCCATGAAGAAGATGTAGAAATCGGGATAGAGTTCCCTGATGGCTTTCGCCATGTTGACTATGTTTTTCTCTTCATTATAGGTCGGAATGATAACTGAACACGTCCCTGCCATCTGCTTACCTTCAATCGCACTATGAAGATACACTATTATAATGTTGAGCCGTGAAATCCGAACGGCATCATCCTTTCTTAAAGATGAGGTATTTGCTGAATATCCAATTGAGTACGATCTCGATCACGCTTGTGACGATCTTCGCCAAGAAACCATCCGTACCGAAGAGACTCTGATTCAATCCGATGTTGTACAACAGAGGGAACAGGAGTATGGCGATTATCCCAGTGAATATCCTCGCTCCGACGAATGAACCGAACTCTTTGATGACCTTCCTACTCTCCAAGGATCTCGATTCGAACACGTACCACTTGTTCACGACGAACGCGAACGATACACCGACTATCCATGATAGGATGTTGGAGACATTGATATCCAATCCTATCCACACGAATGCGGCATAGGCCAACCAGTTCACGACAGTGGTGAGAACGCCGAATATCAGGTAAAGGATCACTTCCTTGTGTTCCCTGAACGTCCTATTGCACTGTTCGTATAGATGCATCGTGGATGAATTGCCTCTGCCCTATTTAACAGAATAACATCATTCGTTATCGAACGAACATGTGGCTGTAAGAAAGCGTTTAATAATTGATAACAACATGAATGAGGCATCTGTGTCAGGTTAACCCTGATACGATGGAGTTCGAAATAATGACTGGACTTGAGTTCCTTACGATCATCGTCTTGGCATTCGCCGTAGTCATGGTCTTGGCAGGTCTCTTCACCACTGGATTCGGATACGGGAAGAGCAGGGTCGCTGGTGTGATCATGCTCATCATGGGAATCGCCGTCGGAATCATATGGGCGCTCCTCGCTGGTAACGGCGATCTTGTGGAACCCATCTTCGATGTCGATGTGTGGGATGTATTCTGGAATGGATTCGTCAACCTTGTAGGTATCCTTATCGGTGCACTCGTTGCTGTAGGAATATTCCTTGTAGCGATATTGAAGAGTTAAACAAGGCCCGTATGGGCCTCATCTTTCCCTCTTTTAGTATATAGAATATAGAAATATGATGGGGGTTGCCCCCGACCAGAATCAGTTTACGTAGTCGAGCCAAGCCTCGTACTTGGGATCCTTTCCGCGAACGATGTCTGCGAACTTGCTGCGGATCTCCTTCGCGACGGGACCGATCTCTCCTGAGCCGATGGGCCTCTCATCCATGTAGGTCACAGGTGCGACCTCTGCTGCGGTACCTGTCATCCAGACCTCGTCCGCTGTGAGAAGCTCGATCCTGCTGATGTTAGTCTCTTCGACCATGTAGCCGAGATCCCTTGCGACCTGAATGATCGAATTCCTCGTTATTCCCTGAAGGATACTGTTCGATGGATCGGGAGTTTGGATCTTGCCCTGTCTGTAGATGAAGATGTTCTCTCCGGTACATTCTGCGATGTATCCGTTCGAATTGAGCATGACGGCCTCGGATGCTCCGTGTGAGAGCGCCTCCTTCTTGGCAAGACATGATGTGATGTATGCTCCGTTGACCTTAGCACCTGCAGGTGAACAAAGGTTGTCCGGCCTCTGCCATGAGGATGTTACGATCTTAGCACCCTTATCAGCGCCTTTCCCAAGATATTCTCCCATGTGGACCGCTGTTACGGACATGGATACAGGAACATTCGTCGGGTTGATTCCGACCTCCTCTCCAGAGAGGAAGATGCATGGTTTCACATAATCCACGTCCTTGTTCTCTCTGACCGTCTGTTTGATGGCTTCTGCGATATCATCGAAACCGTATTCCTTGCCATCGAATACGAGTTCTATGCCAACGACCTTACATCCGTCCATGAGTCTCTTGACGTGATCCTTGAGCCTGAAGATGGCGGGTCCTTTCGGTGTGTTGTAAACACGGATTCCTTCGAATACACCTGTACCGTAGTTGAGTGCGTGCGCAAGGACATGAACCTTCGCGTCTGCCCAGTTGACCATCTTTCCGTTAAGCCAAATCTTGTCAGTCTTGTCCATTTTCACCATCTTCCGTTAAGCACGATAATGCCTATAAATACTGATTTTAATAGTTGTATATATGTTCTATCCGCGAACTTGTTCTCAAGCATCTATTATATCGTTGACAGCGTCGACGAATGTATAATCGCCATCGACCTTGATGGGCTTGACCCCTATGTTCCTGCCGAACTCGATATCCTTGTCCGAATCGCCGACCATGAACGAATATCTTGGATCTATGCCGTATTTCTCGATCGCTTTCAAGCCCAACATCGGTTTCGGTTTACGGCAATCGCATCCGGCATCGGGAAGATGCGGACAGTAGAAGATATCGTCTATCACACCTCCTCCGGTAGCAAGGAGGTCCTCACGCAACTTGTCGTGGATCGCGTCCAATCCCTTCTCGTCGACCATACCTCTGCCGATGACGGATTGGTTGGTCACCATTATCACCAGAAAACCGGACCTATTCAATGATGCTATAGCATTCGAGACACCTGGAAGCAATCTGATATCCTCTGGTCTGGAACAATGGCCCACATCATCATTGATGGTATCATCCCTATCGATGAACACCGCTTTCCTCTTGTATGCGGTGCGGTCGATGGTTCCCTCGATACTCATCCCATCGGGTATAATCGCTCCATCACCGATGACGGCATCCTTCAACATGGCCCCTTTACCTACGATGCAACCTTTTCCGAGGATACTGCCCTCTATCCTAGCACCGTGTATGTTACAATGCGACATGATCAGGGAATCGGATATCGTGGAATCCTTGACGATACAATCACCATGGATGACGGTGTCCTTCACACAGCATGCCGATACCTTCGATCTTGAACCTGAGTAGAATGTTCCTGATATCTCACATGAATCTACCGATGAATCATCAGGGCTCTCTTTCCTTGCCGCGGTCTCAAGATTCGCGTGGAAGAGGTCGTATGGCCTTCCCACATCCCTCCAATGCCCATCCATCCTGTGTCCCTGCAATCTGTATCCATTCTCCAGAAGTATCGGGAACAGATCCTTGGATAGATCGAACGGTTCCCCCTTCGGAACGAATCTCAGGACATCCTTGTTGAACACGTACACTCCGGCGTTGATGAGGTTAGAGAATGCTTCCTCCTTCTTCGGCTTCTCCTTGAATCTTGTTATCCTTCCGTCATCGTCCAACCCTACGATGCCGAACTGTGTTGGATCGCTCACTGTGGTCAACGCTATGGTCACAGATGCATCATGTTCGAAATGATCCCTTATCTCCTTCCCGACATCTATATCTATAAACACATCGCCGTTGACGGCTATGAACACGTCATCCAACCTATCCTCCAGGAGTTTCACCGCACCGGCGGTACCCATAGGATGGTCCTCGTAGGAATATGTGATGCTTATCCCCTGTCTGCTCCCATCGCCTATGGCAGAAGTCATGTACTCCGATTTGTAACCGCATGCGAGTATGACGTCCGTTATCCCTTCCTTAGCGATGGAATCGATGAAATATTCCAAACAAGGTTTATCCAGCACAGGCAATATCGGCTTAGGGCAATTATCCGTCAACGGTCTCAATCTTGTCCCTTTGCCTCCGACCATTATCACGGCCTGACGTACCTTCGGGGTCATTCAGCCACTCTCACAACGTTGATGTTCTCTGGAACGCCCAATGACCTTGCGACAGGACCGCATTTCGTCCTGAGGATGAAGACCTTCGGCATCCCTGCATCCTGATCGGACAGTGATTCGTAATTGGCCATACCCTTGCATATCATCATGTCCGCCCTGTCGAGTTCCTCCTTCAGATCATCCTTCGCCTTGGAAAGCACCGCACCTACCGCGAACGTTCCCGTGGATACCGTACGATCCAATATCTTGTCAAGACCGATACGCTCTGCATCCTCCATGGTGACATCGTTCAGGATCCTCTCTCCCCTCACGACACCTACGACGCGAACGCCCATCCTCTGTATCTCCCTTATCAGCAATTTATCGAATTGAGATTCTCCGCAATTGTCGAAGAAATAAAGGACAGATTTTGAATCTGTCAACAATTCCTTCATGCGTGCCGTATCATCGGAACCTATCCCTTGATCCAAGAGCTTCTTGAATACCGCACGGAATTCCTCCGGGGATGACAATGATACTCCGAAATCCATTATGTTCCCGATGACAGCAACCCTGACCGCTGCAGAGAACCTATCCTCTGCCGAATCGACATATCCCATCACCTGATCGAGATATTCCTCGGCTATCCTGTCCGCATCCAACTTTATCTTGATGTATGGATCGGCACCCATCACCTCATACGCCGACCTGTGCACCTCTGTAGCTACCTCTGCTGAATTCCTTCCGACAGCATATTCCTTGGCGTATGCCCTCAATGCTGCACCTACAGCTTCGGATTCGCATCCGTTTTCCAACAATCTTGCTTGAAAAAGCACCCTCTTCATCAAACATGGTACGCAATCAGGTGTTAGCTTCATATGATTCCATATGACCGCACCGATAATAAGACTCGCGACGATGGGAACAATAATATTGGGACATGGCCTTGTGCAGGATACATGTCGACGGCGTCGAACACATCGAACGATGGAGCATATTTGGCATCCAAACGTTTCATAGACACCTTGGAGAACCTTCTATCCATGGACTATCCTCGCTTCACGAACGTGGAGAAGATATGTATCGTGGATCCGGACGTCACATCATCGGCTGCCATGGTCCTGAGTGAATTCGCCAACGATTGTGGTAGGATGCCTGTCCCTCTTATCAAAGGCTCCAACATACCAGCATGGGTCGATGATCACACATGTGCTATCGTCACATCATACTACGATGATGATCAAACGGTAAGGTGCATAGAGGAACTCATCAGAAGAAACACCAGGATCGTCTGCATCTCCAAAAGAGGAGAGGCGTCCCAATTATGCGACGATGAGGACATCCAATTCATGGAACTCCAGGACGGCCTCACGCTCCAAGAAGCGGTAGGGAGCATGGTCACGATGATCTCGTGCATACTCCAGGGATCCGATGTATGCGGATCCAAGGATCCGATGATGAGATCCATAGGATTCCTGAAGGAACATATCCCGTTACCAAGAAGGACGAAGAAAGAACTGACATCGATCATCAAGAACATCCGTGGGAACAATGTTCTTCTCATCAGCCTCTCCGATCTCAGAGGATCGTCCGCGGTCTGGAAGTCTTACCTGAGTGCGACGATCGGAGAGCCGATATTCAACACGGAACTGCCTGAATTCGACCACAATGAGATCGTGGGATGGTGCAACGAGAATGTGAATGCCGAGAACATGCTAGCCGTGGTCATCTACAACTACAGTATCCATCTTCTGGATGTGATCGTCGAATCCGCTACCGATGTCATCGCAGATAGCGGTAGGAACATACTGATGATACGTGTGGATGGTTCCAACGCCATCGAGAGGAATCTCTACGGCATCATGATGAGCTACCACATCGCCCAATATCTGGAGGGACAGATATGAGGGAATTGACAGCGTATGAGCAATTACATGGTTTCTTAGATGATCTGGAATCGTCCCTTGACATGGACCTTCCGGACTTCGATTGCGACAACATCGTGCTCTGCGGGATGGGAGGGTCGGCTATAAGCGGAAGCATAACCGCGGACATTTTCAACGGATTCTCCAAGAAATACATACACACACTCAGGAACCCGATCATCCCTGATTGGATGGATGAACGCACGCTTGCTGTAATATCATCATACTCCGGCAATACACTCGAGACCATACGCATGTATGAACGTGCTAGAGCACAAGGATGCACATTGATCGTGATAACAGCGGGGGGAAGACTTAAGGAGATGGCAGAGAAGGATGGCAATCTCCTCATGACCGTCAAACCAGGGATGGATCCAAGACATTCCATCGGATTCATGATAGGTTACCTAGCATGCATAATGAAACACACGGGAACGGACCTCATAGATCAATTCAAGGGAGCGATCCCTGAATTGAAAAGATATCGCGATGAACTGGAGGAAGGGAGTCGCGTCATCGGATTGTCATCATCGCTGAAGGACAAGGTCACGATGCTCCTGTTCGACGGTGGGATGAAATCCGTAGCTCTCAGATGGAAATCCGAACTCACCGAGAACGGCAAATACATAGCGATGACGAAACCGTTATCTGACCTATCAGATCCGAATGTCTGCAATGACTTCGCGCACAATGCGTTACATGCGGTGATATTCGCGAAGGATGTCGGAGAGGATTCGTTCGCAGGAAAGGCGATGCAGCTCTTGGACTCCAAATCTGTAGGATATGATGTCCTGAAAGCTCCATCGGATTCCATAATAATCAACATATTATCTATGATAATGCTCGGCGACTATACGTCGGTCAAGATGGCCAATGACAGGGGTGCGGACCCAAGGGATGTATGGCCGATAATGAAACTCAAGAAACTCCTTAACGAAAGGATGAATGATAGATGATCTGCACTTTCGATCATGTGTTCAGGTGATAGGATGAGGATGTTCGGCACGAATGGTATACGCGGGATAGCCAATGCGGATATGAATCCCGAACTTGCGATACAGGTCGGGAAAGCGATTGGGTCTGTGTTAGACAATGGCCCATTAGCCATAGCTACGGATCCAAGGACATCATCGCAGATGATCAAATACGCCATATGCTCCGGCCTTATGGCGACCGGTATCGACATCATCGACCTTGGCGTCATACCAACCCCTGCACTGCAATATTATGTGAAGACACACACAGGCGTGAGGGGAGGGGTCATGATCACCGCATCACACAATCCTCCAGAATACAACGGTATCAAATGCATAGCGGAGGATGGGACGGAATTCACCAAGGAACAGGAATCCATGGTCGAGGATGCGTATGATACGGACATACAGTGCGTCCAATGGGATTGTATCGGACAGATAGTGTCGGTCGATGGCGCAGGAGAGACCTATGTCGATGCTGTGATCTCACGCGTGGATGCGGAATCCATAAGGAAAGCAAAACTCAAGGTCGTCCTGGATTGCTCCAACGGTGCAGCCTGTGAGACTACGCCTCTGATGATGAAGAAACTCGGCGTCGATGCTGTGCTTTTGAACTGCATGATGGACGGGACCTTCCCCGGTCATGAGAGCGAACCGACCGAATCCAATCTATCCGAACTCATAGAGGTGACCGGCAGAACGGATGCTGTCGTGGGCATGGCCCATGATGGGGATGCCGACCGTTGCGTATTCGTTTCGAACACAGGAAGATATCTTCCAGGAGACCTTAGTCTGGCTCTCATCGCTCAACATAGGGTCGTGACCAATGGTGGCGGCAAGGTTTACGCACCTGTGAGCACATCATCAACCGTCAAAGATGTCGTAGAATCATCCGGCGGGGAATTCCATTATACCGCTGTAGGATCGCCGATCGTGGCAAGGGCGATGATGGAGAATGGGGGGATCTTCGGCGGAGAGGATAACGGAGGTTTGATCTTCCCTGAACATCAGTACTGTCGCGACGGTGCGATGGGTATGGCCACGATATTGGAGATCATCGCCAAAGAGGGTCCATTGGACGATCTGATATCCAAGATGCCAAGATACCATTCACTAAAATTGACCGTGAGATGTCCGAACGAGAGGAAAGAACTCGTGGCAAAGAGGATCGCCGAGGTTGCCGAAGGGAATGTCACAACGCTTGACGGCATTAGGATAGATTATGATGACGGGTGGGTCCTCATAAGAGCATCAGGGACAGAACCCAAATTCAGGATATACTCCGAATCATCAGATGAAGGACTCACGAAGGAGCGCTCCGAACATTACCGTGGGCTTGTTGAGAAATTCATCGAAGGATGATTGAAAATGGATGCCCATCACATCGAAACATGATGGTGACAACGCCTTTTTATATAGGTGGAATATAATCGCACATTCATGGCAGACAAAGTTTGTTCCTCTTGCGGCATCAGGCTTCAGGGTACAGGCAACACCTTCTTCAAATGCCCTAACTGCGGCGAAGAAGAGATCGGAAGGTGCGCCAAGTGCCGTGACCAGGGTGTAAAATACGAATGTAAGAAATGCGGATTCGTCGGACCGTGAATGGTGGTTCCATGGGACAGATTGCATCAACATATGACCTCATGCCTGAAAGCACAGAGGTCGATCTCAATGGAGTGATCGAGGCTCTTCAGAAAGCGGTACCTGCAGGTGTCGAGGTCAAAGAGACCAGCATCAAGCCCGTTGCATTCGGACTTGAGAAGGTCGTTGCATTCCTCATCATCGATGATACCGATGAGGAGATCGGCGGAAAGCTCGAAGCGGCACTCCAATCAATCCCTGGAATCGGCGAAGTAGCTAACGTCGACTCCACAGTTCTCTGAAACCTTTATTCACCAGGTGCCTAACGGCACCTCTTCTACATACCTCGCATATTGACAATCGATACTTTAATCAACGACGAGAGGATTTTTCGAAAAAGAAAATGGGGTGCATCATGAACCTACCAAATCGTTTGACGATGATGAGGATAATCCTAGTTCCATTCATGGTGTTGTTCATGCTCGTTCATGACATACCATATGCATACGTCTGGGCGCTCATCATATTCGTCTTAGCTTCGTTGACAGATATGCTCGACGGAAAGATAGCACGTTCAAGAAATCTGATTACCGATTTCGGTAAATTCCTGGATCCAATAGCGGATAAGATCCTCGTCATAAGCGCAATGGTCTGTATGATCCCTGACGGATACTGTCACCCGCTCATCGTGATCGTCGTCCTGTTCCGTGAATTCATAGTGAGTTCCCTGCGTCTCATCGCGGCATCACAGAACGTGGTCATAGCTGCAGGCAAATCAGGAAAACTGAAGACCATGAGTCAGATGCTTTCGATAACAGCCGTATTGTTCCTGCTGAGCATAGAATATGCTGTGGATCTCAGTATCGATGTGGTGCTCATAGCGAATGTCCTTCTCTGGATCACAGCAGCCATCGCACTGATCAGTTGCATCGACTACATCTATCACAACCGTGATATGATCAAAGAGATGTAAAAAAGAAATCTAATTTTTTTGTAAAAGAGAGGATGGGGGTTTGACCCCTTTCCTATGTTTATTCTACGTATGGTTTGATGAAACCATCATCCATCATCTTGGCTGTGAGAGCCCTTGATCTCTTGATCATGAACTCTGCCTTCTCATGAAGTTCCTGCCTGCTGAGCTTGAGCCTTGCAACGCCCTGCTCCATGGCCTTGGAACCTACGACGACTGCCTCTGATATGAATGCCTCGGTCTCTGACATCGTCGGGATGATGTACTCGGGTGTGATTCCTCCCTCGTGCTCTTCCTCTGCATACCTTGCAAGTTCCCTTGCTGCAGCGATACACATCTCGTCTGTGATCGTCTTAGCTCTCACATCAAGGACTCCACGGAAGATCGCAGGGAATCCCATCGAGTTGTTGACCTGGTTGGGGAAGTCCGAACGTCCTGTTGCAAACACCTTACATCCGTGCTCCTTAGCCTCCCAGGGCCAGATCTCGGGCACAGGGTTCGCTGTTGCGAATATGATCGGGTCATCTGCCATCAGATCCACGTATTCGACCGGGATCGTTCCAGGACCTGCCTTCGATGCGGCGATGACGATATCGGCACCTTCCATTGCCTCTTTCATGCCGCCTCTCTTGCCTGCACCGTCCGTCTTCTTACAGATGTCCCATTTCTGGCTGAAGTTGTTCTCTCCGACATCCGTCCTCTCTGCGTTGAGGATACCTTTCGAGTCGCATACGCACATGTTATGTGCTTTGAATCCTGTCGCAAGAAGGAGCCTTGAGATAGCGATGGATGCTGCTCCTGCACCGATGACCGTGATCTGTGCATCCTCGAGCTTCTTGCCAACGAGTTTCATGGCGTTGATCGCACCAGCGACCTCGACCGTTGCCGTACCCTGCTGATCGTCATGCCATACAGGGATCTTACAATCCTTTCTGAGCTCATCGAGTATATCGAAGCACTTGGGGTTCGATATATCCTCAAGATTGATACCTCCGAATGAGGGTGCGATGAGTCTGACCGTCTCGATGATCTTATCGGGATCCTTCGTGTCAAGACAGATCGGTACGCAGTCCACTCCTCCAAGATACTTGAAGAGCATCGATTTACCTTCCATGACGGGCATAGCTGCCTCTGGTCCGATGTCTCCGAGTCCCAACACACGTGTTCCGTCGGACACGACAGCGACCGTGTTCCATTTCCATGTGTGCTCATATACCATATCTGGGTTCTTCGCGATGTCCTTACAGGGTTCTGCAACTCCAGGCGAATACCAAATGGCGAAATCATCGAAAGACCTCACACATGCCTTTGGCACGACTTCTACCTTACCGCCGTAGAAAGGATGCATCTTCATTGCATCTTTACCGGGCTTCTGGGCCTTAGCAAGGCGCTCCTCCTCTGTCATATCTCTGTAATCAACCATTATTTGACCTCCCATAGGGGAACCATGCCGCGATAGTTCCCGCAGATATCAATGCCATGATATGATTGGCGTATATTAAAAAGTGAGCGTATGACTTTTATCATAGCATATGATTGGCCACATGTTACTATGCCCGGAGAAGACAACAACAGCACCCAAGGGAAATATGAGAACTATTTCCTGAGATCGTTCTGTGCATTCATCATCATTTGCATAACATTCGTTCACTTCGAACCATCATGGGTCGTATTGGATGACATCAGATTCTATCATCTCGTCGAAGGTGTCGGAAGATTCGCCATACCTGCATTCTTCATGGTATCCGGTTATTTCCTATTCTCGAAGGACGGACATTCGGAGAGGAGACTTGGTAAGAAACTGCTGCACATCGTCTATCTCATCATATTCATAAAGGTCCTCTATTTCATCATAGATTTGATCTGGCTCGGATGCGGCATAGAACATTGGCACGACGGTGTCGTGGATTGGGAATATGTGCTGAGCGACACTATAACGGCAGAATGGAACACGATGCCCGTATGGTTCGCATACTGTCTCGCTCTCGTGTATGCATTCCATTGGATCCTTTACAAGAAGAATCTCAGTTTCAAGTACGCCATGTACATCGGATTGGCGTTCGTGATCGTCGATATGCTGTTATGCGAGGTTCTCCTCTTCTTCGGTGTCACCTTGATCTTCGGCCTGAGTACAGTCGGCCTCGGCGAGATAACCTATCCGTTCATAGGCATGCTATTCTTCTCCTTGGGTTACTACATACACAGATACAAGGACGAGATCGATTCCAAATTCAGCAATGAATCGCTGATATTGCTGTTCATAGCAGGATTCCTACTCTCGGTATTCGAGTTCATGTTCCTCTACACCTACTACAGAAATGGTGTCGGAAGCGCCAATCTCACCTTCGGATCGTTATTCCTCGCATTCTCGCTCTTCCTCGGTTCGTTCAGGCTCAAGGAGAATCAGTTGAGGAGCAGGTCGACGGAGTTCATGGGAAGGGAACTTCTCCCGTGGATGTATGGATTGTATATGGCATCCATCCTCGTCACAAGGACATTCATAATGCCTGCGATCCCTATCGATGACCAAGCGATACTCGATCTGATAGGGTTGATATGCTCCATAGCATTGGATATCGGAATATCCTATCTCTGGTGGTCATTCCTGAAGATGATCGTCACATCAAGGAAGAAAGCAGTGAAACAGTGATCGAATGAGGATCAAGGTAGTACTGATCGACGGATACATAGACGATCCGGCAGCATTGGGTGTCCCACCATACATCTCGCCCATAGCAAGGGCGGTGGCAGGTGCCGCTATCGACGCGGGAGGTGATGTGGAATACATCACGATAGACATGATCCGCAAAGGACTGAAGATACCTGATGCTAAGGTCAGTGTCGTCATCTCTGGGAATACGGTACCGGGGAAGTACATACGCTCGATGCCTATGTCCCTCAAGGAGATCGAGAACCTTCTACCATCCCTCAAGGGATGGAAGTTGATCGGTGGATCGGCCGCGACGGCTGATGTCGCGAAGAGGTTCGATTTCGCGATAAGGAAGGACCTTGCCGCATCGCTGTATGATGGGATGACAGGTAAAGAGGTCGGGGAGAGATATCGTGATCTCGATGAATGGAACAGATGGATGATCCTTGGTGCGGATATCGTGAAACAGCATCATGATTTCCCATATCCGTTGGTCGCAGAGATTGAATCATATAGAGGGTGTCATAGATACGCCTCTGGCGGATGTTCATACTGCATAGAACCTCTGAAAGGAAAGCCGTTGATGCGTTCTCCGAAGGATATACTCGAGGAAGCAAGAAAGCTTAGAGAGCTAGGTGTGAGGAACATCCGCATCGGCGGACAGACGTGTATAATATCGTACGGTTCGAAAGATGACTCCGGAACGCCAAGACCCAATCCGGATGCGGTATCGGAACTGTTCCATGGCCTGAAGGGCCTTGGATTCAAGACGATACATGTGGATAATGCCAACCCTGCTGTCATCTCCAGATATCCTGATGAGTCTGAAATCATACTCAAGACACTTGTGGATTGTTGTACGCCAGGGAATGTGTTGGCATTGGGGATGGAATCGGCGGACATTAACGTCATAAGAGCCAACAATCTGAACAGCACCCCCGAACAGGTACTGGATGCGATCAGGATGATCAACCGCATAGGCGGTCACCGCGGGGACAACGGGATGCCATGCCTATTGCCTGGATTGAACATCATAGCCGGACTTGATGGTGAATCCAAAGCGACATATGATATGAACATGGAGTTCCTGCAAAGACTGATCGATGAGGGCCTCATCGTAAGGAGGATCAACATAAGGCAGGTCCTTCCGATAAGGAAAGCATTCGATACGAAGGTCGACCCCAACAGGTTCAAGAAGTACAAACAGAGCATCAGGGAGTCCGTGGATCATGTCATGCTTCAACGCATGGTACCCAAAGGTACCGTCCTCAAGGATGTGTTCATGGAGATACATGACGGCAACATCACGTTCGGAAGACAGATAGGCTCATACCCTCTGCTCATAGGTATACCATACAAGCTGGAATGTGGGAAATCATATGACATCATCATAACTGATTGGGGTTACAGATCCGTGACCGGACTCACATATCCTTTCGACATAAACCACGAATCCATGAGCGCCATCGCATCGTTGCCATCCATAGGCAAGAAGAGATCCGCCACCATCGTGAGATACAGGCCCTACACATCATACGACGATCTGTCAAGAGCGATAGATGACAAGAAGGTCATCGAAGGCCTCAAAGGACTGTTATCCTTCGAATAAGATAGTTATTTTAGATTAATAGGCGGTATGGGAGCACATGGATACGATCCTTGCCTCCAGATACCCATTCCTTGATGATGCATCCGATTTCGCATCAGAGCATGGCGTGGATATCGATATGCTGATCTCCTCCGATACTTTCGAGGAGGCCAGAAGAAGAGGCGTGGACAGACTGGAGAGTGCTATAGAGAACTCAGAGGTCAGTTACGTACCATTGACCAACGATTATGAGAGATTGATGGAGGTCATGTCATATCCCTATGCGAGGATGATCGTATCTACGATCAACGATCGTTTCCTGACGAAGAGGTATGCCTTGGCTGAGGCTGTCAGGATGAATAAGCTCCTTGGAGAGGAATCTCAATCCACCGTACTGTCGATCGCAAGATCGCTTGGGGTGAACTCCACACTCGATGATGATAGGCTGAAGATGCATTTCTCGGACTACTTGAAATTCTCCACCAGGATCAAGAGTCCTGATTGGAAGTTGGTCAATCACGAGATCTACAAAGGATACGTCTTCCTTCCGCATGAGAAATTCGACCGTGTGTTGCAGAATGCGCTTCAAGACAAGATAGAGTCTGAACTGCCATTACCTATACCTGACAACATAGCGACCGCCATAACCAAGGATGTCACCATAGTAAAGAAATCGATGGAAGTCATCAAGAATAAGTTTGAACCGAAGTTCTCGGGCGAATTGGTGAATGAACAACTCCCGCCATGCATCAGGACCTTGTTGGCCAATGCATTGCATGGAGTCAACCTCCCGCACAGCGGCAGGTTCGCTTTGGTATCGTTCCTTCACACGATCGGGATGAACTCGGAACAGATCTTGGCATTGTTCTCACAATCACCTGACTTTGACGAATCAAAGTCAATCTATCAGATCAAGCACATAACCGGCGAACTGAACGGCACCGATGGGTACACCCCGCCGGAATGTCATACGATGAAATCCAACGGATTGTGCTACGATCCCGACAACCTCTGCAACAGCGGGAAGATGAATCATCCTCTCACATACTACAGGATCAAGACGAATGCACCCATGCCGGAACAAAAGAAGGGTTGATCATGGACATATTGGAACGTTTCATGGACATCACCAAGGTACCAAGGCCCTCAGGACATCTTGGACAGATACAGAATTATCTTCTTGATTTCGCTGAATCGCGTGGAATCGAACACGATATCGATGATCATGGCAACATACACATGATCCGTCCCGGAGATACGGGATTCGTCGCATTGCAGGGCCACCAGGATATGGTAGCATCCAAAAGTCCTCACAAGACATTCGATTTTACAAGACAATCAATAGATGCACGGATCGATGGTGGCAGGGTGACCGCGGAAGGCACCACACTCGGTGCAGACAACGGTGTCGGCATAGCTATCATGCTCAACGCCCTTGATTCAGAAGAATTGAAGGATATTTCTCTAGAATGTCTGTTCACGTCCGATGAGGAGATAGGACTCATAGGCGCCAAAGGCCTGGAAGATAACATCCTGTCATCGGAATATCTTATCAATCTTGACATGGAGGATGAACGCAAGATCACCGTCGGATGCGCTGGTGCATCCAATATAATCGCAAGGTTCCCTTATGAGAATGCTACGACCAACGGCCAATGGTGGAGGCTCAAGGTATCCGGTCTGCTGTCAGGACATTCGTCGATGGCAGGTCTTGGAAGAGCGAATGCGATCAAACTCACGTCAGAATATCTGAAAAGATTGGACAACGTCAGACTATCCTCCATCGATGGAGGTACATTCAACAACGTCATACCGATGGAATGTGAGACCACATTCTCCACCACAGATACGTTCCAATACAGCAAGCTCAAGTTGTATGAGGAGGAGACATCCGCAAGATATCGCGACACCGAACCGGAGATCTCATTCACATTGGAACCTATAGAAGAACCCGAATCCGCACTCAGTACGGTGATGACGAACAGGGTAATCACATCGTTGAACGAATATCCATACAATCTTTTCGAAAGCGGAAACATAGGGACTATGGCCTCATCCAATCTTGGGATCATCAGAACGGATGGGTGCGTAGAGATCACATCCATGATGAGAGGGGCTACCGACGATCTCATCGATAGATATTCGAAGAAGATCGCCGAGACGTTCGTAAGGAACGGCGCTAACGTGACCGTGGACAAACTGTTCCCGCCGTGGCATGAACCTGAAGGTTCAGAACTTCAAAAGATATCTGTGGATGTCTACAAAGAGATGTTCGATCGCGAGCCCATACTCGAGATAACTCACGGAGGATTGGAATGCGGCATCATAAGGAACAAATGCCCGGATATCCAAGCCATAGCGATCGGCCCGAACATGGGCGGAGTGCATACGCCGGATGAATATCTGGAGATAGAATCGCTGAGAAGAACTGAGAGATACGTGTTCGAATTGGTGAAGAGATTGTCAGGATGATCAGAACCATTCGTCCATCCTGTCGCTCCAATTCACAGTGCCTGGCTCTGTTCCATCTGCATCTCCATTCAATATAGAGATTATCTTAGAGGCTACCTCTTCCGGTGTCAGATGCGTGCAATCAATCTCGTACGTAGGTATCCCGGATTCAACGGATTCGTAGAGGATCACATCCAGTATCTCCGTCTGGACGTTCTCATCGATCTTCTTGTCATCATATCCTCTTGCTTTGAGCCTATCGTGTATCACTCTTGGATCACACCTTAGAACGATGATAAGATCGACATCGATGAAGTGCGACAGATGTCCATCGATGAATACCGTACCCTCCATATCCTCTGACATCACGGATTCGTTGAGCTTCTCGACATCCACATCGTATGAACCTGCATCATCATCGAACTCCTCGAATAGATCGTGATCCTCCGCATAGGAATGGATATCGATCACACGATATGTCCTCCTAAGGATGGAGGATACGGTGCTCTTGCCCACACCAGGCGTACCTGTGATCGCCACGAGCATGTTCACAACCTCGCGAGATACCTGTCAGCACGTTCCATGACTTGGTCCCATGTGGGCGTGTTGGTGAGCGCACCTGTCTTCTCGACGGTGAACGAAGCTACCGTTGAAGCTACAACCACGGATTCCTCTATCGACATGCCATGATATTGGCCTGCATAGAATCCTGCTCTGAATGAGTCTCCAGCACCTGTGGCATCTATGACCTTCTCAGCCTCCACGATCGGGAAATGTATGGGTTCGCCATCGAGATACAGATCGCATCCCTCGCTGCCTTTGGTGCATAGTATGAATGGATACCTCACCTGCTCGAACAGATCGGTACCGAGATACCTCTTCACCGATTCAGCCTCGAATCTATTACAGAACATCATGTCGGAGACTGCCATCGCATCCGCAAGCAATCTCTCATTCCATATCCTGTGGATCTCCTGTGCGGGATCTATCGCTATCACGCATCCGCTCGGTCTCAATTCCTTCATGATACGTATGTGATATTCCGGCTCGCCTGTACAGAAATGAACAAACTTCGATTGTTTTCCATTCTTCAATAGATCCATACCGATCTTTGATGCATATCCGTGCGGACCCTGGAAGAATAGGACCTTCTGATTGAGATCGTGATCGTTTATCACGATCGCAGTGGATGTGTCATAACCATCCACCTTCACGACCTCGTCCATGATGAGGCCGCTCGATGCCATCAGATCCTCATACTTCTTCGGGAAATCGTTGCCGACGAACGCACATATAGCCGTTGGTACTCCCAATCTTGCTGCTGTCACGGCGACATTCGCCGCCGTTCCACCCAAGCTCGTCTGTTTATTGGTCACATCCACGGATGTGTTCATACGCGGGAATTCATCCACACTCACTATCTGATCAAGAGATATATGGCCGTAGACCGTTAGGAATGGATTCATGTACCTTCCTGCCACCCTGTGATATAACTCCTCTGCTCATCCGAGAGGGAGTCTATCCTCACACCCATGGCCTTGAGTTTGTGCTCAGCGATCGTGACGTCTATATTCGACGGCACAGTGTGTACGCCATTTTCCATCTTCTCATGATTCTTCACGAGATATTCCAATGAGAGTGCCTGTACTGCGAAACTCATGTCCATGATCTCTGCGGGATGCCCCTGACCTGCCGCAAGATTCATGAGACGACCTTCTCCGATCAAGAACAACTTCTTCCCATCGATATCATACTCATCGACGAACTCACGTACCCTGACGACACTCTTTGCCATGGATTCGAGATCCTTCTTGCTGATCTCATTGTCGAAGTGACCGACGTTCCCCATGATGCATCCGTCCTTCATGACCTTGAGATGCTCCTTGGTGATGATGTCCTTGCATCCGGTCACAGTCATGATTATGTCCGCCACCTTCACAGCATCTATCATAGGCATGACCTCGAACCCGTCCATCTTGGCCTCTATCGCCCTTATCGGATCCACTTCCGTCACGATGACCGATGCTCCGAGCCCTTTGGCCCTCATCGCCACACCTTTACCGCACCAACCATACCCTGCCACGACCAGGCGCTTGCCCGAAACCATGAGGTTTGTCGCATTCATCCATCCGTCGAATGCTGATTGTCCTGTACCGTATCTGTTGTCGAAGAGGAACTTCATCTTGGCATCGTTCACCGCCATGACCGGGAATTTCAATTCTCCGTCATTTGCCATGGCTCTGAGGCGTATTATCCCTGTCGTGGTCTCCTCGTTAGCGCCTTTGATGTTAGGCAACAGCTCCTTCCTCTTGGTGTGTACCATAGCGATGAGGTCCGCACCGTCATCTATGATGTAATCTGGCCCCATATCGAGTACAGCGTTCAGGTGTTCGTAGTATTCCTCCTGCGATTCACCTTTCTTAGCGTAGACCTCCAGTCCATACTTCTCACGGAGCGCCAATGCTACCGAATCATCTGTGGACAAGGGGTTGCAACTTGCGAGACGCACATGCGCACCAGCCTCTGCTAATGTTATGGCCAGGATACCTGTCTTGGCCTCTGTATGAAGGGCCATGGAGACCTTGAGTCCTTTGAGTGGCTGCTCTCTCTTGAAACGCTCCCTTATCTGTTGGAGCACGGGCGTATGCATCTCGGCCCAGTGAAGCCTCAGGATGCCTTTCTCGAGAAGTTCGTTATCGATCATGATGACGCCATGAACGAATGCAGATAGTTAATTGTTCTGAGTTAGCAACTGCTCTCGAGATATGATGATATCTCCTTCAAGAGTTCCTTCCTGTTCCTGTCGCTATCATATGATGAGATGACCCTATCGATCTCCTTCTCATCTCCTCTGAGCTCATCGATGAAACGTATGATGTTCTCCAAAGCGCGAGTCAGTTCATCGGAGATCGGTACCGTGGCCGTCTTTGATGTCCTCGAGATCGGATTGATATCTATGGAGATGACGACCTTGCCCATTCTCACCAATGCCTCTGCCCTGTCTCCATCCTCTATGGGAACGAGTATCGTATCACAATCATACAACGTCTTAGAACACAACGCACGATCATGGTTCAATCCTGGGATCCTTTCTTCAGGGACCCTTCCGAGCACCTCTTTGCACCCTTGTGATTCCATGTAGCTTATCAACAGCTCCATACGTTCCTCTGTGCGATGGAATATATTGATCTCCAATGGAGCCGGTATCGATTCTGACAATTTGATCAGATTCTTGGCATCCAATGCGGCTGCGTTACCGTTCACACATACCAATGGCCTCTTCGCTCTGAGGAGATATGCAGCAGCGACCTTCTCGGCCTCCAATGACGGTGGCAGTGTCCTCTCACCCATGAGATAGTCGAATGCCTCTCCTCTCCCATGCGATATGAGGCCGGTCGGATTGACCAGACCTTTCTCCACAGCCTCGGCCAATTGTTCTCTAACCATCAGTGATTTGTATCTTGGATGATCCTTTGGAATGCTCACAATCCACGTAACCCTGAACTATCCTAAATCACTATCCATCGAAATCAAGATGAAAAGACTCCGATGGGAATATATCTCAGCTACAATTACCGACAGATGATGACGGATATCCGCATAATCCTCGTTGCACCGAAATTCGAAGGGAACATCGGGGCCATAGCTAGATCTATGGCCAATTTCGATATCAGCGAACTGTATCTCGTACACCCATGTCCCATAGGCGATGATGCCTACAGGAGGGCTAAGCACGGAGCGGACATCCTTGATAATGCGAAGATCGTCGACAGCATCGAGGAGGCTTTGGAAGGTTGCTTCCTCGTCGCAGGAACATCTGGTGTCGCATCCAAGGGAGAGAACAATTACGTCAGGATCCCTGTGTCCGCACATGATTTCGCTGAGAAGGTGAGGGATTATCCGGAGAAGATCGCGTTGATCTTCGGAAGGGAAGATATCGGATTGTTGCAAGATGAGCTTGCAAGATGTGACATATTGGTGCACGTTCCAACGAGCGACATATACCCCATCCTGAATCTGTCCCATGCGGCCACGATCGTCATGTATGAATTGTTCGGAAAGACCATCGATGCCCCTGAACCTGCGGATCATGTAGAGAAGGAAAGATTGTTCTCATTCTTCGATGATCTGTTGGATAACATAGACTACCCTGAACAGAGGAAAGAATACACATCCGCGATGTTCAGAAGGATGATCGGACGTGCCGTACTCACCAAGTACGAATACAACACATTGATGGGAGTATTCGGAGATTCATCCAGATTGATCACTGGGAAGCTCAGTTACCCCAGTCAGAAGAAGTAGATGTCATTTGAATGATGGAAATAATCCATCAGGCACCTATTTCTCGCTATTGATTTTGAAATGATATCTGTTTTTGATGTCGATATCTGCTGCGTTATAACGACAAAGTATCGATTTCTCTTGAAATAATACCCCGAGTCGGTCCGATCGTAGTCAGTAATACTAATATTTAATTAGTATTACTGAAATTACTAAATGACATTTGGTCGAAAAAATCAAGTGTCGAGTGGTAAAATGTGGTTAGTTGTTTCGGCAATAGCAGCCCTGATATCTACTAAAGCATGGATTGATAAGCCGGGTAAGAACTATTATGCCCAGCTTTCAATGGGCCTATGGGCACTGACGGCCATGATCTTCGTCGATCATGTGATCGGTTGGTTCCTTGAAGGCGCTGAAGGAGATTTCCTTGAGATAGGTTTAGAACCTTTCATCCTCAGTTTATGCATGTTGATTCCGATTTTGGCTGTGTGGGAACTGTTTGTCGTCATCGACAGACTCGAATTGAGGAAGAACGCCAATACCAATGAAGAGATAGATAAAGAGATTTCAGAAGAGGTGGCATAAGAAATGGCATGTTTTTTAGTAGCGGCAACCGTCGGTGTTTTCACGACTGCCTTCAGGAACAGGATTCCTGAGAAATATCATATCAATTGGTTGAACATCATGATCTGGACAGGCACGATCGCATTGCTTGTGGAACATATGTGGCACGGAGAGATCGTACCATGGTTCCCATTCCTGACTGCGATGTCAGATCCTGCGGATACTGCCACGATGCTTGTTGAGATGGGTCAGATCGGCATACCTATGCTCTTGGCCATACTCGCGATGTGGGGCATCATGGTCTACGTTGCGAACAAGATATCATACAAATCTGCAGTCACCAACGCGAACTGATTGAATAAATCCGTATTTTCCTCCTTAGGATTTGTATCAAACATTTTCCCCTTTGCTGACCCGTATCGTGAAGAGTGTAACGATAACGGGCCAGAAAGGATCAAAATATGATTTTATGAACGATACAATTATCTATTAACAACACAGAATACACCCAATGGATCTTAAGAAGTATGGGATGTCACCGTACATCGCCATTTCTCTTGTTGGTATACTGTGCTTCCTCTCCGGGATCGTCATCGCAGGATGCAATGAAGTTGGGTGGGACCCGTGGGTAAATACATTGTCCGACCTTGGCGTGAGCGATAGCTCGCTGACCTCATCCACATTCAACATATCATGCTACATCGCAGGCATATGCGTCTTCATATTCGGACTCGGATTGTGTGTCTTCAGCAAAGATTCACTGCAAAAGATCGGCGGAATGTCGATAATGGTAGGCGGATGTGGTCTTTTCCTCGTAGGAGCAATGACATTATCGAACGTGACGATGCACAATATCGCGACGGGACTCTTCTGCATCCTATTGGTCATAGGCATCATCCTTGTGACGTTGCATCATTTTGCGATACGCAATCCTTTCATAATGAAGAGCAGTATCGTCGTACTTCTGGTAACTTTGATCCAATGGCCGATATTCACTGGTGCATTGAGCGAGATCGCCAGCATATTATGTGCGATAGGTTGGTGGGTGACTCAGTTCCTCGACAGCCTCAGATTCAAAGCGGCTGCCATAGCTAGTGAATAGATGGAAATAACTCCATCACATTCTTCATTCTGATGATTCTGACCTCCGAGATAGAAGGAAAGGTACTGAGATTCAGAGACCATCCGGACAAACGTAACTGCATACTGACGTTCTTTGCAGATTTCAGCGAGGATTCTATCGATGAGTTATTGATGAGATTCAATTGTCCGTCAGTCGCATTGAGAGTCGATGATTGGAATGAAGAACTCTCACCGTGGCGTGTGCCTGCGATATTCGGCAATGACGATTTTGGAGATGGTGCAGAGAATACTTTGGAATTCATCTTGGATCGCGTCATTCCACTCTCTGTAAAGGAATTGTCATTGAAAGATGATACGAGATTCATCATAGGAGGATATTCCTTGGCCGCATTGTTCTCACTATGGTCATGTTTCAGAACGGACAGGTTCTTCGGTGTCGCAGCTGCATCCCCTTCCGTATGGTTCGATGGTTGGATAGAATATGTAGGAGAGAACCATCCGAAGACGGAATACGTCTTCCTAAGTCTCGGAGACACGGAATCCAAGACCAAGAATCGCTACCTATCACGCGTATCCGATAATATCAATGAGACGCATGACATCATATCACAATACTTGGGAGAGAATCGTTGCGAATTGATCTGGAATGATGGAGGTCATTTCAAGGATGTCACTGAAAGGGCATCGGCCGCATTCGAATGGATCCTTGACAGATCAATCGAGACCTATGATCCTTCTGAGTGATTCTGTGCTTGGATTGAATTCTCCGATGCATTTCAGAAGATACCATACGAACACGTAACTCATGAGCAGGAACTGCGTCAGGATGTATGGGAATACGCCGAAAAGACTTATCACACCATAGACTGCAAGTATCGCGAACCCGAAGACCAGTGTGTAATTGTGTTTCTTGATATCCTCTATGCACGCGAATGCGATCGCTATGATGAACAAGGTCGCATAGATTATCACCATGAACTGATGCACAGGGTCCGTCGTCTTGTCCAATATTCCCACGGCCATGAGAGATATCCCTGAGAGGATGGTGAAGATACCTGTCATCTTCATCAGTTTTGAGTCCTTCGACATCCACATCATCGATGATATTATGAACAATATCCCCGAGGCGCAACATGATATGAGGAATGATGTTGCAATGGTCGCGTCATCGGACACCCCGAGATCACAAATGACATTGTCATTGAAATTCCAAGTAGGGTCTAAAATGATACCGATGATCACATCGACACTCATCACGAGCACTGCCAAGATTCCGCAGATCGCATATATTCTGGTGTCGAGTGTCTTGAATCCCATATACAAATGCGATACAAACGTCGTATAAAATTGTTGATAAAAGGAAGATAGGTAAAAGGTTTGAAAGTGTCAGTTAGACAACCGTTCGCTTATCCGAACAATGCGCTCAGACCAGCGGCAGCCTCTTCCTCACTGACTGCTTCCTCTTCGGGCTCCTCGTTTGCGGGAGCTGCTGCTGCGCCTGCTGCAGGTGCTGCTGCAGGTGCTGCTGCGGGAGCTGCCATGACTGAAGCGGATTCGATTGCTTCTTTGATGTCAACTCCATCGAGTGATGCGATCAGTGCTTTGACTTTGGCTGCGTCAGCGTCTACACCAGCGGCTTTAAGGACAGCTGTGACAGCATCCTCGGTAATGTCTTTGCCTGCTGCGTAAAGCACCATTGCACTGTAAATGTACTCCATTGTATTCAACCTCCAATTTTAGCCGAATAATGCACTAAGGCCAGCTGCTGCTTCGTCTTCGCTGACCTCTTCTTCTTCTTCAACGGGTGCTGCACTTGCTTTTGCTTCCTCTGCGGGTGCTGCGGGTGCTGCAGATGCTGCGGCGCTAAGCCTTGCACCAATGCTGCCGTCCGTGTAGTTCGCTGCTGAAGCGATCGAAAGCATCTGTGAATCTGCTTTCGCAAGGAGCATCTTTATGTTGTCTTTGGTTGGGATCGCGGCCGATATTGAGAGACCCATTGCCTCCCTGAAAGCCTTCGTGATCAACGGTATGATCGTATCCTTTGTCGGGAATCCGATTGCTACACCGAGTCCGATGGCATTCCTTGCAGCCGTAGCGAACATTGTTGCATAGTAGTCGTCCGGGATGTTCAATACGTCCCTGTGGTAGATCGTTCCATCCTCGTAGGCCGCCCTAAGGTCAAGTCCTACGATCATGGGCAAGATTTCCAACTTGGGAAGCATTGCCGCCACATTCGCTGGGATAGGTTCTCCTTCCTTGACGAGTGTGGTATCCTTTTTGACAACAATCTTTCCGCCATCGATAGATGCGGGAAGACCCAGTTTCTGAAGTTCTCCGATGATAGGTCCTGGTCCGAACGGTGTAGGTCCCTGGTGGACAATGATGTCCATGGGAGCAATCTGGCCTGCTTTTGCAGGTGCCGCCGTCTTTGTGCTCTCAAGCTGTTTGAAGAGCTTGAAAGGGTTAAGGTCGGTAGCTATGATTGCACACTGTCCGTGGATTGCATCCTTCAATTCTTCGAGTCCGGGCTTCTGCTTTGCTGCCTCTTCGATAGCCAAGAACATAAGGTTGTTCTTGGTCATCTTAAGGGTTGCGTGCTGCCTAAGTCCCGCCCTCATGGATTGAATCTGCTGACCTGCAATGCCTGACATGTCGACAACTGCGACGATGGGCTTTGCGATCATCTCATCGACAAGTTCCTTGACGAGATCCTTCTTCCATGTTGCGACGTGTGCCATATTTCGAACCTCCTCAGATTAACCTCTCTGACGGACCCATCGTGGTCTTCACGTAGGATGAAGCGATGTTCATCCTTCCCTTCTCGAGTTTGAGCTCGACACGCTTAAGGATCGTGTCGATGTTCTCTGCAAGTTCTTCGGGTGACATGCTGACCGTTCCAACGGGTGCGTGGAAGGTGATTCTGTCTTTCGTCCTAACAGAAACAGTCTTGCGAAGTGCCTCAATCATTCCTGTGGGATCCTGTCCCGGGGGAATGGGCTTCGGCATCTTACCGCGAGGACCGAGAACGGTACCGAGCCTCTTACCGACGACTCCCATCATGGGTGCCTCAGCGATGAAGTAATCGACACTGTTCGCGAGCTTCTTTGACTGTTTCTTGTCGTCTGCGATCGCCTGAAGTTCATCAGCTGTGATCACGACGTCGGCAACGTCTTTGGCTTTCTGGACAAGTTCGCCACCACCAATCACACAGATACGGATCGATTTGCCGCGACCGTAAGGCAGAATGATATCATCTGTGATACGGTTCTTCGGCATTGACAAATCCACATCTTTGAGATTGATGGCCAACTCAACCGTTTCAGTAAAATTGCGCTTCTTTGCACTTTCGAGTGCCTTCTGCACAGCCATTACGGTTGGTTTTTCTGCCAATTCAATTCCTCCTCGTAGTGCATGCGAGTCCTAAGACTCTCCTACAAGTATGAGGTGCTAAACAATGACCTGTATATAAAGGTAGGGTCTCGAAACGCTCTAGGTCTTGTGGGGCATGATAAAAAGACTTTCGGTCGCCCCTACCTATGTGTATAACATGCGTGTGCATTTCCTTCAAATCGCATAATCCCTTTATGAAAGACGATTATTGAATCGATAAAAACGTAGACTCAATATATTGCATTCGACCATCCAGTTATTGGAGTGAGAAGATATGTGCATGGCAGCTTCGTTCAAGAGCAATAATCACTTTTTTGGACGTAACCTCGATCTCGAGATATCATTCGGTGAGGAGGTTGTGGTTACTCCGAGGAGATTTCCGTTCAGATACAGGAACGGGGACGTTGATGAGGAACATCACGCGATGATAGGTATGGCCCTCGTATCTGATGGATATCCATTGTATTTCGATGCCACCAATGAGAAGGGCCTCAGCATGGCCGGATTGAATTTCCCGGACCAGACAAGATATGAGGAATATTCTGAAAACAAGGTGAACATCACACCCTTCGAGTTCATACCATGGATACTCGGGAAGTGCGAGACGACAGTACAGGCCCGTGAACTTATCAAAACAATGAATCTGTGGAATGAATCGTTCAGCAAGGAACTCCAATTGTCGCCACTTCATTGGATGATATCCGATAGGGATTCATCCATCGTCGTTGAATCGACAGAGAGCGGGATAAACATCTATGACAATCCTGTAGGGATCCTGACCAATTGCCCTCCGTTCCCGTACCACTTACAGAACCTGTCGAATTACATGAATCTCTCAGCAGGGCTTCCAGAGAACAGATTCAGCAAGGAACTCGATCTGAAAGCATACAGCAGAGGCATGGGTGCGATCGGACTCCCGGGAGATCTGTCGTCATCATCCAGGTTCGTGAAGGCATCATTCACCAAGATGAACTGCCTCAAAGGGGATACTGTGGAGGAGGATATCACACAATTCTTCCACATCATGGATTCTGTACAACAGCAGAAGGGTTGTTGCGATCTCGGGAACGGGAAATACGAATACACAATATACACCTCATGTTGCGATACGGATGAGGGCATCTACTACTACAGAACATATGACAACAGTCAGATCAACGGTGTCGACATGAAGCACACCGATCTCGATGGCGAGGGACTCTACAAGTTCCCTATCGTGAAGGGACAGCACATCAACATGATCGATCGATATCAGATGTCCATTCCATGAATGATCTTATAATGAATACGAACAATATGATGTGGAATACGTTCTTCATCAACACCAACAGTATCGGTATGACATTATCCTCAGGATACGGCCCGCCTATCATGAATGCTACCGCAGAACTTGGTACTGCGAATAGGACATACAATGCGGTCAGTCTGACCATCTTACTGTAACGATCATCATCCGATGACAGTAACAACAGAGGGAATAACGAGAGGAACCACAGCATATACTGTGCGGAGTACACCTTGCTGAACGTTATGAATACGAACAGTATGATGATCGACATAGCGGAAAGTATACGCAACTCCTGTTTCTCATCCACAGATTCCATCCTATGACATCTGTAGATCATCCAAAGCGATGATGCCACCAACATCACATACAATGCCTTATCCAAAATACGGGCACACATGTCGGGTATGTCCCCAACGATGGTATTCGAACCGTAATATATCCCGATCTCATCGATTATCGGCGTGAACAGGTTGATGAATGTTATCACACTGCTAACAACGCCTTCCACCTGCAGACCGCGATCGGAGTGATATGATAGATACGCGAATGCTGTGCTTGGATCCGCGATCAGGAATGGTAACTCTATGATCACACAGACAAGACAGCTCACGATAGCAAACCTGAACATCCTCACCCAATCCCTTCTTGAAAGGAATACTATCATGAACATAGGGATAAGGATGATCGGGTAGATCTTGATCATCGCACCTACGGCCAATGCGACCGCAGAGAGATCGTACCTCTCCTTCGTGAAACAATAGAATGCGACGGTCACTGCAAGGATGGCGAATATGTCATTCCTTGCGGTTATGAATTGATTTCCGATTATCGCAAGGACGATTATGGATATGTACACATTTGCACGCTGGATGCCGAAATGGTCCGTGATCCTGAGCAGATATCTGGCGAAAAGCACGTACGCCAACGCAGCGAATATCGCATATGAGAAATGGAATGAGACCAGATCCCAAGAGAATAGCTTCGGCACCGCGAAGACCAACAATGCTGCGGGCGGATATTCGAATTTGAAACCACTGTATGGCATCAGATGATTGTCGATCACATCGCTGATGTTGCCATAATAGTTGGACATATCGAACATAGGTTCGAAGAAGCTTACGATACCTACCGCCAGGACATCTATCGCGAGCACTATGCCCAATATGATCGCGAACCATCTGAACTGTTCGTCATCGGACATGTTGCGGTATGAATTTATCCTCCTCGATAACAGGCGCATCAATGTCACATATCCGATATAGTATTTCAATGGTTTAACAGTCCATCGGACTTGAAAAATTAAGAATTGGATAGGTAGGCGGCGAATGCCGCCATCCCAATCAGAGTTTGCCTGCGTAAACGCCTGCTTTGATGTCCTTGGAGAAGACTCTGGGGTCCTTTCCGTCGATCGTAACACCAACAGACACACAGTTTCCAGCGACTTCGAGGAGACGTGCCTCGATAGTTGCTCCGAGAAGGTCATCTCCCTTCATCTCGACAATCTTCTTTGCCTGCTCGATGGTGAGGTTACCTATCTTCTCTGTCCTTGCGTTGTGTGCTCCACAGTCGACGCCGAGCTCTCCCTTGATGAGAGCTGACATGGGCGGTGTACCAACCTTGATCTCGAATGATTTATCGTCTTTGATCAGAATCTTCACAGGGACCTTCATTCCAGAGTAGGCTTTCGTCTTCTCGTTGATCGCTGCAATAATCTGACCGATGTTTACCCCTTTGGGTCCGAGTGCGGGACCGAGGGGTGGACCTGCGGAGGCTCTGCCTCCATCTACCAATGCCTCAACAGTATCTACCATTGTTTCACTTCTCCTTTTCAATGACTCTGACACTGTCTCCCTTGACAGTGACAGGTATCGGGACCATCGCTTCGATAAGCTCTACGGTGATCTCCTCTTTAGTCTGATCTATCTGCTGGACCCTAGCCTTCTCGCCCTTGAACGGACCACTGATAAGCTCCACCAGATCGCCCTCGACTATTCCTACCACAGTCGAAAGCGGTACGAGGTACGGACTGATCTCCTCGATTGTTGTCTCCCCATCGACGAATGACCTTGCTTTCTTGATATCCCTGGTCTTCTCGTGCATACGGTCTGTGTTCATTCCTTCCACGAACACATAACCTCTGAGTGAACCAGGACTCAGGATCGCATAGATATCCTTCTCTCCAATGTTCGCTTTAGCCGCAAGGCTGTCTGAAACGACCTTCTCTTGATCGATCTGCGTCTTGAGGACCATTATCGACTGTGAAGCACGTGCGTTGAACGTCATGCTATCCGTCTCGCCCTCTGCGGATACATTCACGGAGACGGACACAGTATCCCCGTACCTTGCACCCTTAGGACAGATGACCTCGAGTGAGAAATCCTTCTTCCCGTTAGCAGGACCGTCAGTCTTCACTTCGGTCTTGTTTCCATAGTTGCTCCAAATCTCCTCGTGTGACGCATCATTCAATTCGACCGTCCACTCAGGAGCATCTGCACCATCTGGACCTGTGGTTATTGTGAAGGTAAACGTAAGCTTGGAGGCATCGGATGATACACTGAACGGCCACTTCACAGGTGAACCTGCATGCACATCCTTTGGATCATTCTCTCCGATAATCGACAACATATTAACCCTTCAGAAAAGATCTGGGAAATAAGTCATAAGCCACATTATCGCGAAACCAAGTGCTCCGAGAACTACGATTCCGATACCTGTGATTGCGACAGTTTTCTTGTATTCCTCGTGCGTAGGTGTACGGGCCATCTTCATGATCCTTCCGTACTTTCCCTTTCCGAGATTGCGGAATTTGGATTCCACCCTCTTCTGGTATTCTGAGGCTTTTGATGTCTCTGTGTCCATTTTATCTTCCCTCTGTCCCCGAATGCGGGTACATTTTACCTTCCTCGTTGCCACTGATATGGTTAACGATGGAGATACCCTTTACTCCGCATTCTTATTTTAAAGTTTTCGGTACTTTTTCACTCTGTATATGTCATTTAAATGAAAATATGCGAGTTTTAGATGTGAAATGCGATTTCGTAACGACTTATAAAGCAAATAATCTTAAATATGAAACGCTGATTGGGGCGTACCCACACAGCAGGTGATTGTATGGAAGAAGTTCTTTGTAGCATTGAGATTATCAAAGAAAACAACGATTTCATAGCCAAGATCCAGAGCGATCTCGGCGGAAACAGGGAATATAGGTCCCAATTATTCGAAGACGTCCTCGATCAATTCGTCATGGATCTCCAGGAAGAATTCGAATCTATGTAAAGGAGGAAATGACATGGCGGCAATCGACGCAAAACTGAAACAGATTACAAACGAACTAGAAGGACGTCTCGCCAACGACAATGGAGTCCCCAGAAACATCAGGAAAGGCGCAACGGACGCTGTCGCACTCCTCCAGGACAACAAGAAAGCAATGGACCTTCGTATCTCCAGCGCGATCAACATCCTCGCAGATCTTTCCAACGACCCCAACATACCCATGGAGTCATGGAGTGCGATCATGCAGATCCTGTCGGATCTCGAGATCATGTTGAAGGATATCGCATAAGCGATATCGTACAATCTTACGATTTCATCATGGGTGGCCTCTATTCTTGTTCCGTTCCGAACGGAACAAGAGGCCATCTTCTAACAGAAACGTCTTACGAGCAACATCATTCTCAACGTATGACATACGACAGATGTTGGAAAATATTATTCTAAACAGAGTGTATTGAGGGACGTATGAAGCACGGCCTATCGAGATTGAAGAAGATCTGCAGGTATGCGTCCAATGTGATGACGATCGCCGGCATGATACTCGCCATATTGGCCATCGTGACGATCGGTCTCGGAATAATATCCCTCATAACAGGCAATGTCTCCGACATACTGCTGTCATGGATAGGCCATAACGGTGATGAGGGTACTAAGATCATCGTTGCCGCAACGATGGAAAACATCCTGATATTATCCATCGGTTCGATAACCGTCATAACGATAGGTAATGTCATGGATTCCATATCCAAGGAGAACAGCCCGTTCACCGAGCTGAATGCCGATAGGATGGTCCTGATATCGATGATATATTTCGTGTCATCATTCCTGCTACTCACATTAGGATTCATCGTCGAGAGGAGGGCCACCGAATCGGTCTTCATCTTCCTCGGGACGTTATTGGTATCGGTCGTGATGTATTGTCTTGCACTGATGTGTCGCTATGGTGCGATATTGCAGAAGGAATCCGATGAGACTCTTTGAAGGTGGATGAATGACGATAATCCTCAGATTGGACCGTGTGATGGCTGACAGGAAGATGTCACTGAATCAACTGACCGAACTAGTGGGCATATCCAATGTGAATCTATCCAAGATAAAGACAGGCAAGATAAGTGCGATAAGATTCTCGACGTTGAACGGGATATGTAAGGCCCTGAACTGTCAACCGGGCGACATATTAGAATATGTAGAAGAGGAGGAGTGAGTGTCGCCCTGGTGTAGAGGGCGACATCACATCCTCATGCTTCGGATGCCAACTCGCGTTCCATCCTCTTCCTGCTGAAGAGAACGGAGTCCATGAATGCTACCCATATTATCTCCACGATTATCGAGGTAGCTATGGCGACCATCGCATCACCTGTTATCGGTCCGAGAATACCTGATGTGCACAATGCGATCGCAATCCCTTTGTTCTTGTAAGAGGCCATGAGGATGTCCGTGACCCTTTGTGACCAACCTATGCCCATCCTCTTCTCCGCTCTTTCGACAGCGAATCCAAGACCGAAGGATCTGAGGAATGCTATCAATGCGAACACGACGAACACCCATGCGGGTATCCCTTTGAAATTGGTAGCACCCACTGAGAGCCAGACCATGAAGAATATACAAAGATTGAGGAAAATGGCCATCAGATCCTTATCTATCTTGACCTTGGTCAAGAGCCTGGATGCGATCAAAGGTATCCCGAGAAGTTTGAGTACGGTGATCAACACATCGGTCATCTCCACGCTCTCGCCGAGTGTAAACCATATGATCGCAGGTATCCAAACGAGGGATACGACGTATGTCACGATCGTACCTCTTGCCGCATGCTCCATGTCCCCTCTCAATATGTAAGAGAGAGGAACGACCGAACCTGCGAAGGGCGCCGCGGCTACGAATATCAAGCCTGTTGCCTGATTCCCGAAATCCGTGTCCTTCAGAATGTAATAACCGATCAATGGAATTATCGATGATATGATCAATCCAAGCATTACGGCCCTGAGAACGGATGTTCCATGGGCCACAGGATTCAGATTCCTATAGGGTATCCTTGACAAGGACAATGTTAGCATGACAACAAGGGTCCAGATCGTCAGATCCGAACGGATGTTCGGCGTCAAGGATTCTGGGAACCAACCTCCAAGATTGGTCACCAGAGCGACGAACATCGCCAGCATCATCATGAAGGCGCTACTCTTCAACAGACTCTTCATATTCATGGATATGGAAGTATATTGAATCCGTATTTATCGTTTATCGATAAATAATTTATTTATATCGTGTTATTAATCCGAAAAACATGGACGTACCAACGGTAAGACCAGTGAAAGCTGGATGGTGGAATGTGTTGAGACCGTGGACACTCCACGGCGCCGTCGTACCAGTGCTGATCGGTGGTGCGGTCGCAATGACTGTGATCGAGCCCGAATGGATCGATGCGATCGTGTTCGCATTGATCATGTTGGGATCATGTCTTTTCCAATGTGTGGCGAACATCCTGAACACGTATGGTGATTTCGTCAAGGGCACGGATACTGTGGAGAACGAGACGAGATCGCCTGAATTGGTCACAGGTGTTCTGAAGCCGGAGGATGTCCTGATGGCAGGCATGGTATGTCTGTTCATCATATGCATCATCGGGATCGTGTTGATGTTCCACGTCGGCATTGGCCTGATGGTGTATGGCCTGTTGGGCATATTCGGAGTGACCATGTACACCATGGGTGCATCATACAAGTATCATGGGATGGGTCAGATCTCCGTGTTCATCAACTTCGGCATACTCATGCCGATGGGGACATACTACGTGCTCACAGGTGACTTCTTCTCGATGGATGTCCTCCTGCTCAGCTTACCGAACGCCTTCATGATCACAGGCGTGTTGGCAGGTAACGAATTACGTGACTATTATGAGGACAAGAAAACGGATGTCGGTACGCTCATCGGTCGCATGTCCTATGAGAATGGGATGAGACTCTACCTCTTCGAATCGTTGATCTCATTCCCGATCCTGATAATATTGATGGTCACAGGGATGGCTCCATTGACGTGTGCCATCGCATTCTTGACGTTATATGACGCATATATCCTGTATGCGAATTCAAAAAGAGCACCCAAGGATGGCCATTCGAGTTTCATGTTGGTACCGTTATGCTTCAAATTGAATTGGCATTTCGGCGTATTGATGGTCGCAGGTTATTTGATATGGATGTTCATTCCATGATTCAGGTGACAGCATGGCAGAGGAATTGAAGGGCAACCAATTCGAAGGAAAGGGCGAATACGTCGTGGACGTATTCGAGGAGATCGCAGAATACTACGATAAGATGAACGGGATAATGTCCATCGGCATGGTGAAAGGATGGCACAGATTCATGTTCAAGAAAGCTGGGGACATCAGCGGTAAGAAGGTCTGCGATGTTGGTTGCGGAACAGGAGAGATCTCCTTCATGGCTGCCGAGAGGGTTGGAAAGGATGGAGAAGTGATCGGAGTGGACATAACGCCAGGGATGCTTGCGATGGCAAGGAAGAAGATGGCTACCCTCGATCTCCCCAAAGATGTGGATTTCCGCGAAGGGGATGCTCTCAATATGCAATTCGATGACAACACCTTCGATCTCGTCACATCCGGATACATGCTCAGAAATGTCACCGACATACAGCAAGCTGTCAACGAGATGTATAGGATCCTCAAACCGAATGGAAAATGCATCGTTGCCGAACTCTCGAAACCCAAGAACAAACTCCTGCTCTTCGGATACAACATCTATGTCTTCCACATAGTGCCATGGTTCGGAAGAAGGTTCGACAAAGGCAAGAAGATCGATGGCAAACAGCCCGCATACGATTGGCTCACGTCATCTCTTGAGGGATTCCCTCATGGGAATGACATGGTCAAGATATTCAAGAAAGCTGGTTTCGAAGACGCGAGATTCTATGTGAAATCCATGGGTGCTGTGAACATCTACGTAGCAACGAAGACTCAATGAGTCCTCTTCCACTCGGCACAGATATCCACGAAATTCTGGAACATCTGCTCACCATATTCGGTGTGTTCCACCTCAGGATGGAATTGAACAGCATAGATCGGCCTGGTCTTGCAACGAACCGCCTCCACGGGACAAGTGGATGATGTTGCGATCAATTCGAAACCGTCAGGTACTCCTTTGACCTCATCATTATGCGATGCCCATGCGGTTATCTCCGATGGGATGCCTTTGAAGATATCACTATCATCAAGGATCTTCAGATCCACTTTGCTAAATTCAGGATTCTGCGCAGGACCGAGTTTCGAACCGAAATGCTCGCATGTGAACTGCATACCTGCACATATTCCGAATATAGGGAAATCCGCCTTGTCGAGATACTCTCCATTGTTCCCCATCGCATCCGCTTCCGTAGCAACGGAAGGAGAACCGCCTGAGAGGATCAGACCATCGACCTCATCCTTGATCTCATCAAAGGGTGTAGTGTTAGGGATTATCTTGACGTCCACGTCGAGATATCTCAATACGCGCCATTCGCGATGCGTCCATTGACCTCCGTTGTCCACTACGTAAATCTTCATTATACGGCCAATCTGAGGAATCATATAAATAAATCATCATCAGAATGTCTATCAAATGGACATATGATGTGTGAAAAACAGATTATGTGCGCATTGGAAGCTTAAGCACGTTCCCAATAGAGGATGTTGTCGATGAAATTCGGATTCAACCTTCCGCAATCCTTCAACCAGGACAGATATGAACGTACCGTGCTTGAGATCAGGACATATTCCTCCATCGTCATCTTCAGACCATAATCATCGAACAGTCTTTTCACGATGTTCTCGACCGTTATCGGTTCGTTACACATCTCCACGATGTGGTCTGCGACCTCCATCACACTATCGATATTGTATTGCGCCAACTCGGATATGTCCTCAGTCGCTTCAACATGGGCAGGGATGAATATCTTGGCTTTCATATCCCTGACCTTCTCCAACGTTGCGATATACTCTCCGACATCGTAAACGAAACCGATCTTGTACTTGTCCAAGGTCGCCTTACCTGAGATACAATCTGCTAAGAACACCACATTATCCTTGGTGCGGAAACCGACCATATCGAACGAATGACCTGGAAGAGGTATGATCTCAAGTCCCCCGGGGACAACAGAATCCGTAAGAGGGTGACAGTCGCTCTCTTGGGCCATCAGGAACTTATGGCGCAATTCCTTCATCGGATATCCGCCATAGAGGAATGCGGGCTCCAATACCGTGTGATTCGTGAAATCGCATTCGATACTGGGGGAATAGATCTTGCAGCCTGTCTGTGATTGGAGATATTTATTACCACCAATATGATCGGCATGCGAATGTGTGCTGTATATGGCCACGAGATTCCAGCCGTTGGCATCCAATATCTGCCTGATCTTACGCCCTGCTTCCTTATCATTACCGCTGTCGATGATGCATACGTCCATATCATTCAACTTGACGAGGCCGATATTCGTGGGGCTTTTGACATAATAATCGTTATCGGATACCTGTATCAACTCATACATGTGCTCACCTGATGGATCTATGCAATCCCATACTATCTAGTGAAGAGATTAGATCACGATATGCAAGATCGAAAGGGATGATGGGGCGTACCCCATCGATCTCACTCCCATTCGATCGTCGCAGGTGGTTTGTTCGTGATGTCGTAAACGACACGGTTGACCTGATCCTTCATGGTGTTGGTGATACGCCTCGATATCTTATCCAGGATCTCCAACGGGATCATGAAGAACTCAGCCGTCATAGCATCCAACGATGACACCGCACGAACGACTATGGTCTTTCCATAGGCTCTTCTGTCGCCCTGCACACCGACAGATTTAGAGGGGAGCAAAGCTGCGAAGTATTGCCACGGCATCTCCATCTTCCCGTCTGCGACGGCTTTCTTTATCTCATCCTCTACGATGAAACATGCCTCACGTACGATCTCAATGTTCTCGGGTGTGACCTCGCCAAGGCACCTCACTGCAAGTCCGGGACCAGGGAACGGTTGCCTCTCTGAGGATTTGATGCCCAACAGCCTTGCGACTGCTCTGACCTCATCTTTGTACAGGTCGCGAAGAGGTTCGCAAAGCTCCATGCCCATGTCCTTGGGCAATCCGCCCACGTTGTGGTGCGATTTGATCGTGTCGCGGACACCATCTCCGGATTCGATCCAATCCGGTGCGATGGTTCCCTGAACGAGATATTCGGCTCCGAAATCCTTGGCCTCCCTCTCGAAGACGCGTATGAACTTCTCACCGATGATCTTCCTCTTGGTCTCTGGATCGGTCACGCCCTTCAATGCCTCGAAGTACTCTTCGCTTGCATCTATGATCTTGAAATTGACGCCCATGTCCTCCAGCATTCCGCGGACCTCATCGGTCTCTCCCTTTCTCATCAATCCTGTGTCGACATAGACTGCGAGCAACCTGTCCCCTATGGCCTTGCTCGCAATGACTGCGGAGACCATACTGTCCACTCCTCCGGAACAGGCGATTATCGCTTTACCCTTTATCTGGTCCGAAACGGACTTCACATGCTCTTCGACGAATTTGTCAGCTTTAAACATCAGCTACACCCTCTGAATCCTTGATGACTTTATCCGCCATCTCCTTTCTGTATGATGCCATCTTATCGGCCAATCCGCTATCTGATATGCTCATCATCTCGATCGCGAGAACAGCAGCGTTGTCCCCTCTGTCCAGGCCTACGGTTGCTACGGGCACCCCTGGAGGCATCTGAACTATGGAAAGCAGTGCATCTAGGTTCATCTTACCGCTCACAGGCACGCCTATGACAGGTCTTGTCGTGAAGGACGCTACCACTCCAGGCAATGCTGCTGCAAGGCCTGCTATTGCGATGAATACCTTCGCATCTGACGACGTCACGATCTCCTCGACCCTACTTGGGGTCCTGTGCGCGGATGCGATCATGACCTTGTAGTCGATGTCGAATCTCTTGAAGATGTCTACGGCTTTCTCAGCGATCGGAAGGTCGCTCTTGCTTCCCATTATTATCAGGACTTCTGGCATCGATGCGAAGATAATTTCGTGGATTATAAACTGTCGTATACAGCGCAACATATGGTATTGGTTGTATATTCCGAATAGCATAGAACGTTGGATTTTAAATATTACAAGACAGCCAGATAGGTTCACCATACATGGCTCATCGTTATATACTATGTTACGATAGAATATAAAGTTCTCCGTAATAAATATATATGAAATACGAATATAGGCAACCAATTAGATTACGATATCGTGCCCTATGGGCTGGTGGTTCTTGTGGAGTATCTCGGTGTTGTCGAAACGGTATCTGGCGAGGGGAGATTCGTCGTGAAGGCCGAATCCACACCGAATGTCAATGATCAGATATTCAATGAGAAAGGCACGACCATCGGAATCGTGAAACGTATCTTCGGTCCGGTCGAAGGGCCCTATGTGACCGTATTATCACAGAACGGTCCAGTATCTGGGGATTTGATCGGAAAGAAAGTGTTCTTTAGGGGAGAAAGTAAACATGGTAAAGACAAGAGAAGGCACTGAAGAAGTCGAGAAGTGCCCTGAGTGCGGAAGCAAACACTTAGTTCGTGACTACGAAAGAGGTGAGCTCACATGTGAGGATTGTGGATTGGTGCTTGATGACCAATTCATCGATCAAGGGCCTGAATGGAGAGCATTCGACGTAGAACAGGGCGAGAAGAGGGCACGTACCGGTGCACCTATGACATATACCATCCATGACAAGGGATTATCCACCGAGATCTCATGGAAGAACAAAGACAGTTATGGAAAGAGCATCCCCACAAGGAACAGAGCTCAACTCTACAGGCTCAGGAAATGGCAAAGAAGGATCCGTGTCTCCAACGCTACTGAGAGGAACCTCGCATTCGCACTGTCCGAATTGGACAGGATGGCATCCGCGATGGGACTTCCTAGGAATGTCAGGGAAACGGCCGCTATGATCTACAGGAAAGCGGTCAACAAGAATCTGATCAGAGGACGTTCGATCGAAGGCGTCGTTGCCGCATCACTCTACGCAGCATGCAGGCAGTGCGGTGTCCCGAGGACACTTGATGAGGTTGCGAACTCCAGCCGCGTAGGAAGGAAGGAGATCGGAAGGACCTATCGTTTCATGACACGTGAACTCAAATTGAAACTCATGCCGACCAAACCTCAGGATTACGTACAGAGGTTCTGCTCTGAGCTCAGACTCACAGGAGAGGTGCAGAGCAAGGCGGCAGAGATACTCAAGGACGCATCCGAGAAGGAACTGACATCCGGCCGCGGTCCGACGGGTGTTGCCGCAGCGGCGATCTACATCTCATCTATCCTCTGTAACGAAAGAAGGACGCAGAGGGAGGTTGCAGATGTCGCTGGTGTGACAGAGGTCACCATCAGGAACAGATACAAGGAACTCACAGAGAAACTTGGTATCGAGATACAACTCTGATCGAGTGCCGGAAGGCACTCGGTTTCAAAACTTCTTAATCACTTCTTCCATTTTTATCGACTATTGTACATGATAGATGTCATATGACAATGCATCCCTTGAACAAAAATGAAAAAAGTATCAATGATTCTTGTGAAAAGTTATCAATTATTTTTGTGAAAAAGTATCAATTATATGTACTGGTACGTCCATGATATCAACATGTCACTCAAACCTGACGGATATATGCCGAGATTGATCGAGAAGGAAATCGAAAAATCGCTGAGAGCATTCGGCGCGGTCAGTATCAATGGTCCAAAATGGTGTGGAAAGACCTGGATCGGGTTGAATATCTCCAACAGCGCATATATGATGGGTGACACGAACGAATATGGAACAAGTAACAAAGACCTTGCTGAAACGAACATCAATATCGCTCTAAGAGGGGCTGCCCCCCACCTCATAGATGAATGGCAAGAGATACCTAGGATATGGGATGTCATAAGGTCCAAAATCGACAAGGACAGATTGCTAGGTCAATTCCTATTGACGGGATCATCGACGCCGAAGGATAGAAAGGCCGTCCACAGTGGTACAGGGCGCATTAAACACTTGAGTATCCGCACGATGTCACTGTATGAATCGGGTGATTCCCTTGGCAGTGTGTCCCTTTCAGACATCATGGGGTGCAAGGATATCGGGATATCCGATAACAAGACCACCATCGACACACTAATCGGATCGATCGTCAGTGGCGGTTGGCCGGGTAACATAGGCCTTACAGACGATATTAAAAAGGAAAGAGTATCTGGTTATTTGGAATCCATAATTGAGGATGCTTCGACCATGGATGGTGTTCGGAGAAAAAAGGAAGGATTGTGGTCAGTCGTCAGATCGCTTGCTCGCAACGAATCCACACTGGCGACCAATGACAGGATACACAAAGATACAGGCATCCCGATTGGAGATGTTCCTTCCGATGAAGAGTTGAAGCCGTCCATCTCATACAATACGGTCATGGACTACCTGGGTGTCTTCGATAGACTCCATCTGATAGCGAACCAACCCGCATTCGATCCGAATATCAGATCGAGCGCTAGAGTTGGTAAAGCTATGAAAAGGCACCTTACCGACCCATCATTGGCAGTAGCCGCACTGAGAATCAGTAAAGAACGCCTGATGAATGATCTTAGAACATTCAGACTCTTGTTCGAATCGTTATGTGAGAGAGATCTACAGATCTATTCAAGAACGATCGGCGGAGAGCTATTCCACTATCGTGACAGCCATGGAAGAGAAATCGATGCAGTCATAGAGATACCTGATGGGAGATGGGGTGCGTTCGAGATCGAATTAGGATCCAATCAGATCGATGATGCCGCCGTGAAACTCATCGACATAAAGAAGAAGATGGATAACAGAGGGAATGGACCGAGCACACTATGCGTGATATGCGGTCTGGCAGACCATGCATATCGCAGGGATGACGGTGTGTACGTCGTACCCATCACATCCCTGAGGCCATGATCAAGGTCTGAACCATCTGAATTCAAGGTATTCCACATCATCTCCGACCCTGGAGAACAGGAATTCCTTCTTTACTCCGCCAGACAATCTCACTGCACGCGATATCTCCGGCCACATGGTCCTGTTCGATGCATCCACAGCGTGCATCAGATATCTCGCATGACAATCATCCGGTGAACCCTCGTACGCCCTGAAATGCGTACCATACTTGAATCCGGTCTTCACGACCAATCCTCTGGACCTAGCATCGGAATATGCCTTCAATCTAAGATCGAACTCATCCTGTGTATCCCTTCCGAAACCTTTCAGCTCATCCAATTTCATCTTCTTCTTGGTGGATAACGAGACGACATCCAACTGTCTCCTCTCCATCAGATAACAGGATTCTATCAATGACAACTGCATAACATTGTCTATCATCTTACCGTAGAATCCGGAATCGCGTACGATGAGTGAATCGGATGGGTCGAAGATGAACACCCTGTCCCTGATCAAACGTCCGGTCACCTTCTGGACATCATCCTTCGGAGGTACGTTGCCGACGGGATCATGATGCATCATCTTGTAATAGACGATATCCCCCTCCTCGTCCACGACACCATAGAGGAGTGTCTTCCCCTTACCTTCGGTCTCGGATACCTCTCCAGAGAAACTGCTGATATCGAATGCTGTGCGTTCGGATACCGCTCTGACCATGTATATCGGGCGGGAATTGCTCATGGTCATACCTCTGGGGAATACGGACATGTCGAACGTACCCGACTCCACCTTCACGACGAATCCCCTGGACCTTATGTCGCGATAGACCATGTATTTGATATCGAAATCCGAGAGGACATTGGATGCATGGTTGAACAGTTCCTCGAACTCCATCCTCTCCTTGTGGGATACGACTTCGAGTCTCTTGCTCTCGAGGAGATATGCAGCCTCCATAAGATCGAGCTCTAATCCCCCTCCTCTCATCGGATAGCCGTAGTTGCCCCTGTTGTAGAGTCTGCTGCCCTCAGCCTGGTCCTTTATGACAACGACGTCCCCCTTCAATTCTCCAGCCATCGGCCATATTACAGGAATATTCTATTTATCAATTGGTACGGGCAGAAGGAGATTGTTAGTGCACACAAAGACAACTATATATAGAAGAACAGACTAATACGTAGTAGTTAACCATAAGTTAACAACCAAGTGATACGATGATGGATTTGGATGTCCTGCTCTCAATGATCGAGAACCCGACCAGACGCAAGATACTGGAGTCTCTTGTGAAGATGCCCCGTTATCCTCTACAACTATCGAAGGAACTCGGAATAAGCCAACAGGCAGTGATGAAGAATCTATCTGTATTGGAAAAGAACGGCATGGTAGTCAGCTATCGCGAGAGTAGTTCAATCGGACCGGAGAGGACAGTATACGAACCGAACTCGGAATTCACACTGATCGTGGACATGAGGAGCGGGATGTTCTCTGCAAGGATGGTCGAACCGAAAGGCGAAAGGAAGGATGTGGACGTCGACAATCTCAAAGAAATGAGATCGAAGGTCATCGACATCGACAATGAACTCGAACAATTGGAGAAGAGGTACTCGGAACTAATGAGGGAAAAGGAATCGATAATCGCATCAGTGATCTCCAAACAGGATGGATATGCACAGAAGAGTCTCGCATACGAGATATTGGACGCGCCAAAAAAGACCGTGGAAGAACTATCCAAGGATCTCAACGCACGCACAGATGTCGTCAAAGAGATGATCGATGACATCGAGAGAAGAATGAAGGATAATAAAGAAGGTGAGAAGGATGAGCAATGATAAACCGCTGAAGGTAGCGGAACTTAAACCGGGAGAGGCCGGCAAAGGTGTAGCGAGGATCGATCCTGAACTTATGGGTATCCTCGGCATCAACGTCGGTGACATAGTACAGATCAACGGTACCAAGAAGACCGTGGTAAAGGTCCTCATGGGAGGGCCGGAGGATGCCAACAGAGGGATCATCAGAATAGATGGTTCGACCAGGAGGAATGCTGGTACGGGTATCGATGAACGTGTCGGTATCAAGAAGATTGAGGCTAAGAATGCGACCAAGATAACATTCGCTCCGAGTCAGGAACTCAGACTCCAGGGTGGAGAGGATTTCCTGAGGGACATGTTCGTCGGACGCACATTCGCAAAAGGCGATACGATCACCCTCAGCGTCATGGGTAACAAGTTCGATATGATCGTCACATCATTCACGCCATCGGCTGATGCTGCTACGATAACGCCGAACACACAAGTCAAGATCAACGATAAACCTGCAGGAAGCAACGGAGAGATCCCGACCGTCACATACGATGATATCGGAGGTCTCGGCGATGAGGTGAAGAAGATCAGGGAGATGGTCGAACTACCACTCAGACACCCTGAACTGTTCAAGAGGCTTGGTGTCGATGCACCGAAGGGTGTGTTGCTCCATGGGCCGCCGGGAACAGGTAAGACCATGCTCGCGAAGGCTGTAGCAGGTGAGACAAGCAGCAACTTCACGTACATAGGCGGACCTGAGATCGTCAGTAAGTTCTACGGTGAATCCGAGGGTAAACTGAGGGAGATCTTCAAAGAAGCTGAAGAGAACGCTCCAAGTATCATCTTCATCGATGAGATAGATTCGATCGCGCCTAAGCGTGATGAGGTATCCGGTGAAGAGGAAAGAAGGATCGTAGCTCAGTTGCTGGCACTGATGGATGGTCTCAAATCGAGAGGCAAGGTAGTGGTCATAGGTGCCACGAACAGGCCGAACTCCATCGATGAGGCACTGAGAAGACCAGGAAGATTCGATCGTGAGATCGAGATCAACATTCCTGATAGGAACGGAAGGTTCGAGATCCTTCAGATCCATACCAGAGGAATGCCTCTTGCGGATGATGTGAACCTCGATGAGCTCGCTGACAGGACACATGGATACGCAGGTGCGGATATCTCTGCATTGGCGAAGGAAGCCGCCATGGCAGCTCTCAGAAGGATACTTCCTGATGTGGATCTCGAGACGGATGTCATCCCCATGGAGACACTGAACAAGATACAGGTCAACAGGGATGATTTCTTCAGTGCTCTGAAGGAGATGCAACCTTCGACCATGAGGGAAGTGCTGATCGAGAAACCCAACGTGAAGTGGGAGGATGTCGGTGCATTGGAGGATGCGAAACAAGAACTGAAAGAAGCTGTGGAATGGCCTCTCAAGTACTCCAAGATCTTCCAGAACATGAACGCCAGGCCACCGAAGGGCATATTGCTCTACGGTCCGCCGGGAACGGGTAAGACCATGCTCGCGAAGGCTGTCGCTACGGAATCCGAAGCGAACTTCATCGCAGTGAAAGGACCTGAGTTCCTCAACAAATGGGTCGGAGAATCTGAGAAGGCTGTGAGAGAGACCTTCCGTAAGGCAAGGCAGGCATCCCCGTGTGTGATCTTCATGGATGAGATCGATTCGATCACTCCAGAGAGAGGAACAGGAAGCGACAGCAACGTCACCGAAAGGGTGATCTCACAGATGCTTACGGAGATGGATGGTCTCGAGGCTCTGAACAATGTTGTCGTGATCGCTGCGACGAACAGGCCGGACATCATGGATCCTGCGTTGCTCAGACCCGGAAGATTCGATAAGAGCATCTACATCGGACCGCCAGATCAGGTATCGAGGGAGAAGATCTTCAAGATACACACAGCGAAGAAACCCTTGGATGCCGACGTAGATCTGAGCAAGCTCGCAGAGATGACCGAAGGATGCACTGGTGCGGATATCTCCGCGATCTGTAACGAAGCTGTCATGTGTGCAGTGAGGGAGTTGGTGAGGAACAGCAAGGATCCGAACGCTGTGAACGCCGATGAATGCAAGGTGCACATGAAGGACTTCGAGAAAGCAGTGGAGAAATTCGGTCCGAAGGCGAGAGAGAAGCTGAAGGAATACAACCACTGATCTGCCTCCATGGGTGCCGGATCCCGTCATACGATCAAGTGTGACGGGATTCGACCCCACACAGACCCGTTGCAACGGATCAGAATTCCAATTCGCCTTTCTTCTTATCGTTCAGTTCGTCGAACTTAGCGGCCATGGTGCTGTTGCCCTTGGTCAGTTTCTTTATCGTCAGATCCTGAGCCTTGTCATTGGCAAGCCTGAGGTTGTTACTGGATGACAACAGGGCCTCTTTGGTCTTCTGAAGATGGTCTATCGTCTTATCTATCTCTTCGATTGCTTTACTGAACTTCTCCGTCGCGATACGGAAGTTCCTTCCGAATTTATCTTTGAAATCATTAAGCGAATCCTCGAAACGGTTTATGTCGGTGTTCTGTTCTCTTATGAGGGTAAGCTCCTTCTTGAAACCGATGGACGTCTTGCATGCATTCCTTATCAGGGATATCATCGGTATGAACATCTGAGGCCTTATGACGTACATCTTCTCGTACTTGTGCGACACATCCACTATCCCTTGGTTGTAATATTCACTATCTGGCTCTAACATTGAGACAAGGACTGCGTATTCGCAGTTCTTCTCTCTCCTATCCTTGTCGAGCTCTTTGAAGAAGTCCTCGTTCTTGTGTTTGGTCGCAGTCTCGTCAGCCTCGTTCTTCATCTCGAACATTATGCTGACGTATTCGATGTTCTCATCGCCCTCGCAATCGAAATCGCGGAAGATGAAGTCCCCTTTGGAACCTGTGCGTATGTCATTGTCCTTCTCGAAATATGCGTTCTGGAAACCTGTCGCCCTGAGAGAGTTGAATTGGTCCTCACAGTATCTTTCCAATGACTCCCCTATCATCTTCGTGGATTCCTTCGCCTTGAAATCCTTGTAGAATGCGACCTGTTCATCCTTAGCCCTGAGTTCAGCCTCATATCTGTCCTTGTTCCTGTTCATCTCCATGATCATTTCGGATATCTGTTGATCCTTCTCAGAGACAGCTTTTGTGACAGCAAGCTCCTTCGCTGTCTCATAACTGTTTATGGTCTCACTCAATTTTATGATCTCAGTATCCTTTTGGGTCTTGAGCTCGTTCAAAGCCAATTGTTTATCCTTCTCATATTCCAGATCGGTCGCTCTCTTCTGAGCCTCTAATTCACTGATGATCCTGTCCTTTTCTTTAAGAGCCTCTTCGAGTTTGGACTCGAAATCCTTACGGACGAGATTTACCTCAAGATCGAGCTTCTCCTGCATCGATTTGATCTCTTTCTCGAACTGTTTGTCCCTTATCTGTTTGATGATGGGATCGAAACGTGATTCGTCTATGATTATCAGTTCACCGCAATTCGGACAACGTATCTCTTCTTCCGCCATTACCATTCCAACTCCTGGGATCGATTGAATATCGTATACCCTCCAGAGATCCTATCTTCTGGAAAGGGTTGTGATTCGATGTATGCTGATCTATTCGAGTTCCTCAGATTAAACACTATTCCAAAAATCGGCCAATAGCGACAAACGACTTCCAATGAGAGATCAATCTGAGAGTGAGGATTTGTCGAAGTCGAAACAATTTACAGGGCCCTCATCCGATCTCCCAATGTCCACGGGTACCGCCAACGCGCCTGATGATCCCTTCCGCCTTCATTGAATTGATCAAACGGACGATTCTGTTCCTCTCGACTCCCGTGCGTCTTACCATAGAGTCCATGGATATAGTCGGATCCTTACTCACCATCTCCGTAATCATATCCTTCAACTCTTCAGACTTTGACACTGCAGATAATTTCAGTGTGACCGTGACTGTCTCTGGATCCACCGTTTCCACATACGACGGGTCCCTTATCCCATGCTTACGACAATAGGACACCACATCACTGACACCGCTGCCAGCACGTTCCGCCAACCCTACAAGTCCGATCATGATCGCAAGATGCGGATTTCTCGGATCACTGACCCCTCCTTCGAACATCTTGGCGATAGGGATCCTCAGATTGCCTGGATTTCTCACCATGAATGTATCCTGCCTCCACTCTACCCTGATCCCTCTGAAACCTGCATAATCAGCATGGACCAGTGCATTGACTAGCAGTTCTCTCTGAGCTCTGATCAATGCTGTGTCGTCAATGCGAGACATCCCATCCAGATTTTTCCCTCTATCATTCAGCATCGATATCCGATTCGAGACCTTGGTCAGGAATGTGTATACGTTCCCTGTGAATTCGCCAGTGCCTGTGGTTATACGATGCGTCCAATCATTTGTGCCATCCGCAAACTCAAGGTAATCGAGATGATAATTGGGCAACTCTGCCATGATGCTATAATCAAATCCGAACATCAATAGCCCGGCCACCGTGGGATGCATCACACCTTCAACCCTAGAGCCTGCGCCTATCAGTCTAAGGAATTCCTCATCATCCCGATCGTTCCACGGATGGGACGGATTCCTATTGGACATCCTTTCTCTGAATGAAGCCAAGGATTGCATATCGAGATCCTCAATCGTTATTCCCGTAACGACCTCTGAATCCTGAGATGAGTCTGATGAGTCCCTCAGCATCTGTTTGAGCTCATTCACTGTGCAATGATAATCTCCCTCGCCATTTCTCTTATAGGTCCCATTCTCCATAGAACCGTTGATGAAGACCGGACGTTTCCTACGCTCAGCACGAGGGATATCCACCTGAATCAGTGCTTTTCCTTCGACATCTATGGTGCGAATATCCTTTGGGGACAACAGATTCACATTGACCTTCCTGCTATCGTTGAGAAGGTCCCACAACTCTTTGATGATCTTGTCTGGATTATCGATTCCCAATGGTTCGCGCGTTTCATCATCGACGCCGATTATGACCGTTCCTCCGAATGTGTTGGCGAATGCGGAGTAGGTTGGCCAGAAATCCTTGGAAAGACGATTTTTACATGATTTGAATTCCAAATATTCTGATTCAGGGTTTGACACCTTACCGTCTACCACCTTCAGATCGATCATATGCGATTATATCAGTTTGATATAATAATTATTTCGATTATATCATAGAAGAAATCACACCTCTAAGACCAATGTTTATTACCCTGCCACAGATTACGGATGAGTGATGATGAAGGTTGAGATTACATGTCCGATTTACCCCAGCGAGGATCCAGAGAAGGTCAGAATGGCCATCGAGAGGATATTCCCCGGTGCCGAGATAGTCGAGGATGAGAAAGGACTCAAGGGAAATACGGATAATCTCGATCATTTCAGCAAACAGATCCGCAAACAGAAGATATTGGACACCACCCGTAGCGTATTGCTAAGAGGAAAAAGAGGGAATGTCACCAGATTCTTCCTCAATAAACAGGTAGCGTTCGTAGGGAAGATATCGTTCTGTGAGGAGAAGACCATCCTTGGGACCATGAGAGTCGTCGTAGAGGATGATGAATTGGATGCAGTCATCGAGAATGTCGCACCTGAGACGGTGGACGGAGAGGAGGTTTTGATTTGATAGGCATATCTTGTACGGAATTCAGCGCATACGATTTCAAGGAGGTTCTTCCAGAGGTCGCAAAGGAATTCAAGCATTGGGAGATATTCGCGGAGGCGGAACATCACCTCAGAGGTATCGAAGGCCTGTTCAAGACGATAAAGGATGCGTATGAGCTATCATATTCCATACACGCGCCTATCAGTGACATCAATCTCGCATCTTTGAATGAGAGAATCAGGGAGGATTCCGTGATCGAGATGCTTGCGACATTGGAATCCGCAGCCAACCTTGACATCGGCCTTGTGACCGTACACCCTGGATTGACATGCATGGCCGTTCCGTATATGGAGGAAAAAGCTGTGATGAAAGCGAAGAAATCCCTCGGTGCATTGGACAGACTCTCGGATGAGTATGGCGTGGCCGTGGCGATAGAGAACATGCCATCATTCCCATTCATGCTCGGTCAGACCGCAGAGGACATGAAGGATCTTCTTGACGGTACGAATCTGAGGATGTGCTTCGACATAGGGCATGCTAACACCATGGGACAGATCGATGAGTTCATCTCACAGTTCAAGGACAGATTCATCAACGTACACATACACGATAACAATGGTAAGATGGATGAACACCTCACGCTTGGTGAGGGTAACATAGATTTCAAGAAGGTACTGAAGGACCTCGGAAATTACAAAGGGAATCTCATCATCGAATCCAGATCATACCAATCAGGTGTGGAATCGAGGAACATCCTCTCAGAACTGCTTGGGTGAGAAGAACTCATCCTTGACCCAAAGGAATGCCCTTTTAGTGTATGATATGGCAAGGGGTATTCCGAGGATGCATGATCCTAACACCACTGCGAGAGCCGTCATCATCGAGATGGGTTCACCGCCCAACCACTCTGATGCACTCATGTAGTCCGTAAGGAAGTGCATGCATATCGTCGCATATACTCCATATTTACAGAAGATGTATCCACTTATCAATCCGAAGAGGAATGTCGGGAATATCTTCCACCATCCCCATCCAAGATGCCCGAATGCGAATAGGGCCGATGAGAACAGGATGAAGATCAATGCGACCTTGTTGACACCGAATCCTCCGAAGAGACATCTATACCACTTCGTGCCCTCTTTCCTGGATATCAAAGCGATGATCGCCATCGGTACGCCTATGTACAATATCCTGCAGACGAACTCCTCGTAGATCGAGGCATTGAGCAATGTGAACATCATCTCCCATACCTCTTCATCCTCGAACGGGTTGGTCGTTTTCACACCGAAGAGCGGTAATACCAATATGTATGTGAATTCCACGAACATCAATGCCGCGAACAGTGCGAATGTCTCGTACATCGGGGTCTTCTTCAGACCTTCGATGCCTTCCTCCTTCAGAGGCCCATACGATCTCTTGATGAGATAGCATACAGAAGCTAGAACCCCCGCTAGGATCAACAGATAATATACCTGTACGGCTGGTCCGCTGAACTCGAACAATGATACGATCCTTGGGATGACGATGAAAATGCTGTGCGTGTATGACGGAAGGTGATCCCAGACGATCGGTACTCCCCATATGGCCACCATCGATTCGATTATGATGTAACACACTAGGATTGATGTTATGATTGCACCGCAGACGTCTGTGATCTTTGAAAATGTGCTCTTCTTCGGCAGAGGATTGATCTCCCTCCCGCATTCGGAACAGAACCTGTCTCCCATCTCGCGATGTGTTTCGCATGATGTGCATTCGAATCTTATCAGATCCTCTCCGCATTGAGGGCAGAATGCATAGCCTTTGGCTTTGTTCTCAGAGCACCTATCGCATGTCATATCATTCGACCGATTCCATCACACCGTTCACACGTTCATACTCTATGAGCAATAGCACATTCTTCCTGTAATTGGCGATATCCTTGATCTGCCCTGCCATATATTCCTCTCTGTACTTGCTCATCTTCGCATAACCGCCCAGATGATTCACAAGAGCATCCCATTCAGTGACGAAACTCTCTGGTGACGAGGTGTCGAATTTATTCTTGAGGGCTTTCTTGATCAGACGTTTCTCTCTGAGGAATTCCACTGTGGATACGGTCTCGCAGTATAGCTGCGTGTACTCCTCATCGGTCATATCCAAGGGTATCACGGGTATATCCCTATCTTTACAGATATCGATCAACGTCGTGAATGCAGGATCGGGCATGTCGATGTTTCCGAATTGCGTCAATAATCCGCTATATACCGTATCAAGATCGCTGGATTCGAATTCACCCTCTATCTCGTCCCTCTTGGATATCGCTGTTATGTCCTCTGCACCCAATGCTACCGCTGTAGCGTCATATGTCTTTGAATCCAAAGCCTGTATGACCTTATCCTTCTCGGATACCAAACCTTTGATGATCGGCATGAGATCGAATTCGCAATCCCCGATCTTGAATGATTTCACTGTTTCCCTCCCCTGGAGAGGATGACGTCCGTCAATTCGTTCTTGTCATCCATCTTCTTCAATTCTTCCTTGGAGACGATAGCAGTCGATTCTACATTATCTCTACCGTGCTTCTTCTCGACGATTATGACAGAATGTCTTCCGGATATCCTTGAGATGTCCGATGCGATCATCGCTTTCTGTATGAGCCTCTCATCCTGATTGTCCATTCCTGTCAGGATTACCACATCCTTGTTGCGTGATAACGCATCGAAAGGACTCCTTGTGACTGGTGTGACCGCGAATCCTATATCGATGAGGTGGTCCAATATCATCGAACCGCTCTTGACGTTCCCTTTCAATTCATATGTTCTTGAGGATACGTCTGGTTTGTATTCGAATGGGTCGACAGTCTCTATGATCGGCCTGTCGAGATATTCCTCAAGTCTGAGTGCGGCATCTATCATGGCGCCCATACCTGATTCATACATCTGTATGGTGCGTCTCGATACACCGGCCACATCGGCCAATGTACCTAGGCTGATACCTTCCTTCTCCCTGACGGTCCTGAGAAGTTCGTTGTTGAGTCTTACATACAATCCGCCAGGAGCGGCGAAGATGAAGGGCGGAGCATTCTCAAGTACATGATCCGCTAAAGTATCGTTCGAAATTATCTGTATATTGAACCTGGAATAGACAATCCCAGGTTCCAGAGGTCCTGAACTGGATCTCTCTCCAATGACCAGGGGGGATGCATGCAGAACATCGGCAAGGACCTTGATCTCCTCAGCATTCTCCCTTGAGAATGCATCGATGTTGCTGAGCACTTTGATTATGAGCAGAGTGTCATCCCTTCTTCCGACGACATCGAAGCATACGCTACGCAATGACATCAACGGAGAGATATCGAATCCTCCCTTAGCCAGTATGGCTCTTGTTGTGTTTATGAGGTCATCCCTACTCATTATTCATAGAATGATTGCCCTTCTATAAGGAAGTTATTATTCGTTGGCGCTCTTGGTTTTAGTGGAGTGATATGAAAAGACTTTCGATTGTCCCTATCCGAACAAAAGGACTCGCTTCGCTCGCCTTTTGTTTATCTTCGGCTCACTATGTTCGCCTGCGGAAGAAGATAGGGATCTGCCATCATACGTTGAACTTCATGACCCTCCAACCCTTAGCACAGAAAAGGAGAAACCGCATGGTCATGAATAACATGTCTGAAGAGGATCTCAATCCCGTTCCAGAAAGAATTCGGGTGCACGTACGACCTCGATACCATCAGGAACCTCTGGTATATCCAAATCCATCGTTATCAGAACACGTTTCCCCTCTACCTTGGTAAGTGAACGGACCTCCCTATCCAACGCCATGGGGTCGTTGATGCTCCATGCGACCTGATAGAACTCAGGTGCCCCATCCAACCATGCGGTGAAATCTATCTCTCTGTCCTTGAAGGAACCTACAGACACTCTGTATCCTCTGCGCATTAGCTCTATGAACACCGCATTCTCCAACAGTGATCCTTCATCATACTCCGAACCCAGAAGTATAGCGTCCTTGAATCCCGTATCCGCCAGATAGTACTTGGCTTTGGATTTAAGATGTCTCTCGCCGATGACATCATATTTGTCCGCTTTGTAGAAGATGAAACAACCGCAAAGCTTCCCCAGGTATTTCTCCACGGTCCGTTGATCCTTCATGTATGAACGGCTAGCTATGCTACCATAGGTGGTCAGATTGCCTATGTTAGAGATCAAGAATGATGTCATACTGTTCAATAGGGCCTGATCCATATCCATCCCTGGGCGAATATCATTGTTGATGATGGAATCATACACCCCTCTGAGTATCGCCCTGTTCTTTCTTTGACTGTCCTTCAGATCGATTATGGGCATCCCACCATATCTCAGATATTGCACGAACCTCTGAGTGTATCCGTTATCGTTATCGATCGGATAACGGGAGAGGAATTCTTTGAATGAGAATGAATAGATATCTATCTCCACGTATCTCCCTGTAAGATGCGTGCCAAGGGATTCCGATACCGTCTCCGAATTTGAACCTGTGATGTAGATGTTAGCATCATACTTCAGACGGATGCTATCCAATGCCCTCTCCCATCCTTTGATGAGCTGGACCTCATCTATGAGTATCACGGGCCTATCCGATCTGATGTTCGAGGAGATGTGATCATAAAGCATCCTCTCAGAATCGATAACATATCTCATCTTCTCCAGATCGATGAGCATGATGTCCTTCTCTGAGATGCCTCTGTTGATGAGATATTGACGGAACTGTTCCATGATGACGGACTTACCACAACAACGTATCCCTGTGAGTATCTTGATCATGGTCCGATCATCGAACCATTCCATCATCCGCTCCATGTATAACGGCCGTTCCACATACTTCTCCGCCATGATTGATAATTGACTTTATTGTATTTGAATGTATTATTTTTCTGGATACAAATACAGTTTAAACTGTATTATAATCCATTTTTTACGAAGAGAGATCAATGAGTGAAGATGTATCGACCATAGCCCATTCCTATTCGACTGACCGTTCATTGATTGACTGAACCACCATTATAGTATAAAATCAAATATATGATAATTAACAATATCATTCTCATGTCCCTTCTCAAATCGCCTAGAAGGATCATCTCTGGTGCTCTGAAATCAGATGACTTCGATGGAAATAGCGAGAAATGGCATAGGGGATGGATCGATCTATTTCTACACACTGTATCACGATGGTTTCAAATTTGGAGCTGCTACAGATACATACAAACTGTCATGGACCGTGACTGATGGAGAATAGATCCTCACACTCCTCAAGACCGACGGGCAAAAATATGGTACGGCAACGATATCCTCGATAACAATGGGTGGAACGACTTTGGATCCTGCACCCTGTGATTATAATGAGACCACATCGTACATCACATTGAAGTGTACCGTGTCGGGTGATGTCGTTGTGACCATCAGTTGAAACGTTTTTAACATGGTGTGTCCGCCACTAACTTAAGTTGGTGACGGGCACACATACCTTTATCACAATTTGAAATCCTATTCACATGACCAGAGCATATTAGATATATCTATAGTAATAAGAAAGCGAACGGTAGGATCAGAGCAAATCAATTATGACATGAAGACATGTAGGTGGATACCATGAGCAAGACAGAGGTGTTGACAGCAGCGGCTAGAAGGAACATGTTCCTGTCGCCAGAGGCTTTGGATATGATCATGTCCAATACCGATCCGGTAGGCTTCACCAACACGGTATTGTCCGCCCTTTCTAACAATCCTATATTCGTCACGAAGGAGGATGTCATATCATTCCTTCAAGGCGACAAGAAGATCTCCGAATCTCCGAAGACGTTCGACCCCCATAACAAGAAGAACCTCGACCTGAAGATAGTCGATGGTACGGACATAACCGGTAATTCCTTGTGCGTTGGGAATGTGGACGATTTCACAAGATATTTCCAAAGCAGATATCAGATCCTGAAGAAGATCATCGAAAGAAGAAGTGATTTCGGACCTTCAAAGAAGATCAAGGACGCCTATTCGATCTATGACAGGGAGATCAGGATCGTAGGTATCGTCAGCGAGAGAAGGATCACCGCGAATGGTCATATGATGCTCAGCATCGAGGATGATGGCGGTGACAGAGAGAGCAATTGCATGGTCTTCGTATCGAAGGATAGTCCTCATTTCAATGATATCATCACCAACGACATGGTCCTTGGTTTCAAAGGCAAATTCACCAAACCGAGGGATGGCAATTCCAAGAAAGGATTGTTCATACCCGATGATATAATCAAACCTGGGGTACCTCAATCACACCAGTGGAAGGATTCGGATTCACAGTCCGTCGTAGCATTCCTGTCCGATGTCCATATCGGTAGTAAGACGTTCCTAGAGAACAATTGGCAGAGGATGATCAGATACCTCAAAGAGAACAGCGAGAAGATGCAGATCAATTACATCATTTTCCCTGGGGATGTCGTTGACGGTATCGGGATATTCCCTGGTCAGGAAGAGGAATTGGATGTTCTGGACATATACGATCAATACACGAAACTGGCTGAATATCTCAAGGACATCCCGGATCACATCCAGATGGTCATCCACCCCGGAAATCACGATGCGTGCAGACCTGCTGAACCGCAACCTGCTCTCAATAAGGTGTTCATTGAATCGTTCGATTCCAATGTCCTGATGTCTGGAAATCCTGTATACATCAAAGTGGAGGACAGGACCATCCTCACATATCACGGAAGGAGTATAGACGATTGGGTCTCTGGTGTTCAACAGCTGACATACAATGATCCGTTGAGGGTCATGAAAGAGATGACCGATGCACGTCATCTCGCTCCGATCTACGGTCAGAAGACGGCCCTTGCACCTGAGAGGAGGGATTATCTCGCTATAGATATCCTTCCCGACATTTTCGTATCAGGTCATGTGCATGGATACGGATACATGGAGTACAAGGGAATCAGGATGATCAACGCATCCACTTGGCAGGATCAGACCGATTATCAGAAACAGCACAACTTCAATCCGATCCCTGGGATCATGCCGTTGGTACATCTCGGCACCGGCAGTGTGACGATGAAGAATTTCATGAAGAACTGATCCAACGACGGGAATATTGACTGGATTCTGTCAAAATTCTAAGAAATGCAAATGATAAACGGTTTATGATGGCGGTAGAACCGCCATCATGGTTTACATGAACCTTTGGTCCACCAGTGCCCAGATGATGAGTATGAAGCCTAGCATGAGCATCGAGTAGGATACTATCCAGATTATCTTGAACGCTCTGGCCAATTTGACCGGGTCGTTCTTGATATCGAAATAGATGTCCTCTATCGATCTCATTCAGCAGCCTCGCCTTTTCCTTTAAGGAACTTGAGACGGATGGTGTTCTCCCTATCCATTTCTTCGAGACGGAATTTGACGAACTTCATCGCTTCTTCCAACTCGGGGATGAGTTTGAACTCCATTGCGTTAACCCTTCTCTTGGTCTTCTCGATCTCATCAAGAAGCCTCTTCATCGTGGTCTCGATCTCAGCAGCACGGATGATGGTATCCAACAACTTCTCGAAAGCCACAGAGGCCTCCTCGATGTAAGGTGAGGTCGATATGACACCGTATCCTTTGTTAAGGATGTCCACGTGTATCACATCAGCCTCGACCTTGGGAACCATCATTCCCATGATACTCTTACTTCCGACCTTGACTTTGGGTTCCGTCTTAAGGGCATATGCCGCGCTCTTGACCGCAATCTCACCTTCAACTGCTCTGGCGATGGCAATCTTAAGCATCGCGGCCTGGTAGTCGGATGCTACAGATCCCCTCATCTCCTTCGCTTTCTCCATTATGTCGAAGAACTCGATGATGAGACCGTCTCTCTTCATCTTCATGATCTTGTAACCATTCTTGGTCGTCTTGATCTTGTTCTTCAGCTCAATGAGTACTGAGCGTGTTGGGGTGATATCATGGCTAGGCATGGAACTCACTCTTTCTTAGGGAGGTACTTCTCGATGTACTTCCTGCTGATCCTTGTGATCTGGTCTGCATCAAGTGTTGCGATGAGATCCCATGCGATCGAGAGTGAATCCTCGATCGAACGATCCTCATCGTGTCCCTGACGGACGAACTTGTCCTCGAACAGATCTGCAAAGTGCAACAGTTTCCTGTCCTTCTCTGACAGTGATTCCTCACCGACGATCGCAACGAGTCCACGGAGATCCTTACCCTCTGCATATGCTGCATAGAGCTGATCCGACACTCCCTTGTGATCCTCACGTGTCTTTCCTTCTCCGGTTCCTCCACCCATCAGCCTTGACAGTGATGAGGAAACGTTGACCGGCGGATAGATACCTGCACGGTGGAGCTCTCTTGACATAACGATCTGACCCTCAGTGATGTATCCTGAGAGATCCGGAATCGGGTGAGTGATATCGTCTCCAGGCATTGAAAGGATAGGAATCTGTGTGACCGATCCCTTCTTGCCCTTGATCCTTCCTGCACGCTCGTATAGCTGTGCAAGGTTAGTGTACATGTAACCGGGGTAACCACGCCTTCCGGGCACCTCTTCACGAGCTGCACCAATCTGACGGAGAGCCTCACAGTAGTTCGTAACATCTGTCATGATGACAAGAACCTGCATTCCAAGATCGAATGCCATGTACTCGGCTGTTGTAAGACCGAGCCTAGGTGTGATGATACGCTCTGCTGCAGGGTCATCTGCAAGGTTGAGGAAGACCACAGCGTTCTTCAATGCACCAGTTCTCTCGAACTCTTTCATGAAGGTCTGCTTCTCTTCGTTGGTGATACCCATAGCGATGAACACGACAGCGAACTCCTCGTTCTCTCCCCTGACCTTTGCCTGCCTTGCGATCTGGAGAGCCAAATCGTTGTGGGGCAATCCTGATCCGGAGAAGATAGGAAGCTTCTGTCCCCTGACGAGGGTGTTCATACAGTCGATTGTAGAGATACCCGTCTGGATGAAATCCGATGGGTTGTCCCTTGCCCAGGGGTTGATAGCTGCACCGACGATATCGAGTTTCTTCTCAGGTGTGATCGCAGGTCCTCCATCGAGGGGTTCTCCTGCACCTGTGAGGATCCTTCCAAGCATATCCTTGGAGACAGGCATCTTCATCGTCTCGCCGAGGAAACGGACTGATGCATCTCTGTCGATACCGGTGGTTCCCTCGTAGATCTGGACGACGACGATGTCGTCAGATGTATCAAGGACCTCTCCTCTCTTCATTGAACCGTCAGAAAGCCTGACGCTGACCAACTCACCGTATGCGATGGGCTCTGTCTTCTTGACGAAGACGAGAGGACCTGCAATCTGTGAGATCGTCTTGTACTCTTTTGATACTTCAGCCATGTTTATGCCCCCAGCTGTTTGAACTGCTCATCGAAGTCTGTATCGATCGCTGCAAGTTCGTCATCGATAGTCTCTTCGTACTTGGACCTGATGAATCTCTGCCTTGCAGGGATTCCAACGATCTTGTCGACTGTTGCTCCAGCGAGGAGTGCCTTCTGTGCCAAGTCTGAGAACTTCTTGATGAGTTTGAGCATCATGAACTGCCTTGACATGGGACAGTATGTGTCGACGGGATCATACGCGTTCTGCTGCAAGAAGATCTCACGGATCATCTTGGAGACCTCGAGTGTGATCTTCTGGTCATCAGGCAATGCATCTGAACCGACCAACTGAACGATCTCCTGAAGTTCCGACTCCTTCTGCAGTGTCTGCATAGCCCACTCCCTGAGTGCAGGGAATGAAGGATCGACATTCTTCACGTACCAATCCTTGAGCTGGTTGTCATACAGTGTGTATGATGTAAGCCAGTTGATTGTTGGGAAGTGACGCCTCTCCCTCAACTTGGTATCGAGTGCCCAGAAGACACGGACGATACGGAGTGTGTTCTGTGAGACAGGTTCCGAGATATCTCCACCAGGTGGTGAGACGGCTCCGATAACAGAGATCGAACCATCCTTTCCGCAGAGTGATGTTGCGTAACATGCACGCTCGTAGAACTCTGAGAGCCTTCCTGCAAGGTAAGCGGGGTATCCCTCTTCTCCAGGCATCTCTTCGAGCCTTGAGGAGATCTCACGCATAGCCTCTGCCCACCTTGATGTGGAGTCAGCCATGAGTGCGACGTTGTAACCCATATCCCTGTAGTACTCAGCGATGGTCATTCCGGTGTAAACCGATGCTTCTCTTGCTGCGACAGGCATGTTGGATGTGTTAGCGATGAGGACTGTCCTGTTCATGAGCGGGTTTCCTGTCTTAGGATCGACCAACTCAGGGAACTCTGTAAGAACCTCTGTCATCTCGTTTCCACGCTCACCGCATCCGATGTAGACGACGATCTCTGCATCGGACCATTTTGCAAGCTGCTGCTGTGTAACTGTCTTTCCAGTTCCGAATCCTCCGGGGATAGCTGCTGCTCCTCCTTTTGCGAGGGGGAACATCGAATCCAAGACCCTCATACCAGTTACGAGGGGGATGTTCGGCTGGTGCTTCTCTCTGACAGGCCTAGGTACACGGACAGGCCATTTCTGCATCATGATGACATCCTTTCCGCCGATGGTCGCCACGGTCTCTTCGACTGTGAAGTTACCAGCTTTGATGTTATCGACCTTACCCTGTACATCGACAGGGCAAAGGATCCTGTGCTCCATGGTTCCTTCCATAACTGTTCCTATTATCTGTCCGGGTTCAACTACATCGCCAACACTGACGACGGGTTTGAACTCCCATTTCTTCTCTCTGTCCAATCCAGGTGCGGAGACACCACGAAGGATGAAATCTCCCATTTTCTCCTGAAGAACTGCCAACGGCCTCTGAATTCCGTCATAAACGGAGTGCAAAAGTCCGGGGCCGAGTTCCGCAACGAGCGGACGGCCGGTGTTCGTAACCGGTTCTCCCGGTTTCACGCCGGACGTATCCTCATAAACCTGGATGATAGAGTAGTCACCAACGATCTTGATGACTTCGCCCATCAGCATCTCGTTTCCAACGTGTACGACATCGTACATACGGGGAGAGATACCGACAGCGGTAACTACAGGTCCTGCGACTCTGTAAATCTTTCCTTCATTACTCATTTACTCATCCTCTTTGTATAAATCAACGCCAATCGCTCTTTTGATCTTCTCACGAAGATCGCCCATTCCAGCACCGCCTACGGTGACAATGACAGGACTAATCGAATCAGTCACCTTTGCCCTCATCTGCGGCGTGAGGTTCTTAAGATCCTCTCCATCGACCGCAAGGATTCCGACCTCGGGATCCTGCATCGCTTCGATGATCCTCTCCTGATAATCCTCTGGATGGGCGACGAATACACGCCTGAGTCCAGCAAGCCTGAATCCCAGGACGAATTCCTCATTTCCAATTACTGCTATGTCCATCAGATCACCAGCAGACCTTTGATGGTCTCAGCATCCAAACCGCTCTCGATTCCCCTTGCGACTATCCTGATGTTGTTGACCTCATTCTCCTTGTGGATCATGAAATCGATCACCGGGATGACCGACAGAGGGTACAGGTGCGAGAAGTTCTTCGATGCATCCATCTTACATTTCTTCAATCCGGCCACAATCTCTCTGAGCGTATTGGTGTCTTTGTCCAGCGCTTCTTTGATTTCATCGAAGAAACTCAATTGCGCCATATCATTGACCGCTGCAGATATTGTCTCTGCGTTGGCAAGCTGTGTGGCCAGCTTCCTGTCTATCTCTTTGCCTCCGGAGATGTAATAGTCCATTACCTGTTCTCCGGTGACTCCTTCGAGTTTCAGTTTGAGGATGGTCTCGAGATTCTTCATATCGACCTCCATCCTTATGTAGTCCTGATACAGACGGTAAGGTTTGTCCTTAGGGTCTATGCTCGCAAGGAGTACTTCGTAGTGGTTTTTGTCGAGGAAATCCTCAATTATCGAGAGATTCTTCTTTTCCTTCACTTCATCGATGACGGACTGGGGTATTGGCCTGCCCGTCTTCCTTCCGTAAAGTGCAATAATCTCTTCTTGAGATTCGAGCGAAATGAGCTTTTCCAAATCTTCTTCATTCAGCTTTCCGGCAAGTACAAGGTCCTCTCTGATGCTGTCCGCATCCACTCCGAATGATTTTCCGCGGAGTATGACCTTGAGATTCCAGATATCCCATCTCTCCAGGTCGATCGCGAGTATGTCGTGAAGTTCACCTGTTGCTGAGTGGAGGATGTCTTCGAATATCCTTGCCATGTTCTGATATGTTGCGTGCTCAACGAGATTTATACCGTCGAACTTCGCCGTGAGATCAGTGATCTCCTTCTGATATCCCGATTCGCTGATGAAACGCGAGATCTCAGGAAGGCTCATCAAGAGCATCTTCTGGTATGCATCGTCGCTCATGAGCTGTGCTTTCTTAGCCTTCACACGTGCAACGACGTACGCATAGTTGCCTTTCTTTCCTTTATTGCGCCCGAACATACTCTTCACCCGAAGAGAATATCGGAAATGCTCTTGATCTCACGGTCCCAGATCGTCTGAAGGATTGTCCTGTACTGCATGTCGACCTCTAGGGTTCCATCCTCGGATTCGAAGATGATTCCGCCGGTCATCCTGCAGTCAACTGCCACGGAAGAAACACCGAGGTCGCTTGCTGTGAACTTATCACATTCCGCAAGGTAAGCCTTGGGGTTTGTGATGAGCTTCGATGCGGATGCGACCATCATCTTGTACTGAGCCAACTTCTTGTCTGCTGGCGCATTCTCAAGTGATGACAAAGCCTCATCGAATGCTTTGGCGAGGACCTCTTTCTTCTTGGCGAGAACGATCTTCTTACCCTCCAGATCTGCACTGGAGAGTTCCTGACGTTCCAGACGTGCGATGTCGTCTTTGAGCCTCTTTTCCTCTTTTTCATTCATGACGGAGATCTGCGCGTCCGCATCCGCTATGATCTTTGCGATCTCTGCGTCAGCCTCTGCCTTTATCTTGGCTGCGGCTGCTTCGGCGGACCTGCCGATTTCCATCTTCACTTCATTCAATGCCATGAAACGGCCCCTGATTCCTGATTTACATCATGATTGCAAGGATAGCTATAACAAGACCGAAGATGACGATTGTCTCAGGGAGAACCATGAGAACCATTGCTTTACCGAAGAGAGCCTCGTTCTCTGTGATTGCACCGACAGCTGCTGCTCCAACGTCCTTCTCGGCCATACCTGCACCGAGACCCGCGAGTCCAACTGCGATTCCTGCTCCAATTACTGCCAATCCTGCTCCAACTTCTGTTGCCATTTTTATGCCTCTGTTTCTGTATTTTTGGTGTGTTTACGCTTCTCTGCGAGCGGTGTGTACTCGACTCCGCCACCGATAAAGAATTTGTTCATCATCTCAACATACTGCAACCTCAATCCGTGCAGACCTGCAGAGATGATGGCTAATACCCAAATCATGAGGTGACCGATCACAAAGACGATGATTCCGAAGACTCCACCGCCCAACATGATGAAGGCGATATAGTTGAATGCCAACGCCATACCTGCTTTCGACATACCGATAGCGGCAAGACGAGTGTACGAAAGGATGTTTCCAACGATTCCTGGAAGTTCTAGGATCGCCTGCATCTTCTCCTTGGGGAAACATGATGCTACTCCGATCACAAGGATCAGGGCTCCAACTCCAAGGATAGGCAGTGTGGATGAAGGCCATGTTGAAGGCTTCATCATCTCGATTCCATCTCCGCCGAACATGACAGTCGTCAATGCGTAACAGAAGACCGTCATACCGATGAAGGTGAATATCCAACCACCCTTCTCGAGATATCCCTCTTTGAATCCGTGCATCCTTGATGCGTTAAGGAATCCGACGAGATATGCGATGAAGAGGTGCACTACTCCCATGTATACGCTGAGTTTGAGTAAGAACGTTGCTTTGCCGAGTTTGCTGATACCATGTCCATCGATCAGGATATCCGTGAACCACTCTGGCATGAGAACGATGTTACCGCTGTATTTCATCAACAGCTGTTCCCAGGAGACCTCGTGTGTGAGCTCCATCAATGCCATGTATTCCGCTGTACCCCAGTTGTGCACATCCGTCATCGTAGAATCGATGAGACCTGAGCTGATCAATTCACTAATCTGATCAGCGGACGGGTGCGGTGTGACAAAGTGCATTCCCAGCATCTCTCCGAAGAAGAAGAATCCGAAGATTGCTGCCCAGATACCTCCATAGAACAGGACAGTTCCGATTGCTTGGAACTCCCTTGTCTTGGAGTGCCTCAATCCCAATGCTCCCAGACAGATGAAGGGTATGGCGTAACCAAGGTCCCCCACCATGAATCCGAAGAAGAATGGGAAGAAGATAGCGATGATCGTTGACGGGTCGATCTCTTGGTACTTAGGTACTGAGATCAACTTCGTCGGGAACTCGAAACGTTTTCCGACGGCTCCGTTCTTCATCTTGGTAGGTGCCTTCTGGAAGCGAGGTTCATTCTCCTCTTCCTCGTGAAGTGACCTTCCTCTGGATCTCTCTTCAACTTCGATATAAACGTTGTTGTCCATTGCATCGTTGATCTTTGCAATGACGTCATCCACATCTTTTGCGGGTACCCATCCGTCGATAACGAACGAATAATCGCTCGTTGCGATCCTCATGGGCAATTCTCCCTTCCTGACCGTCAAGGTCAGTTGTTCATCGGATGCGACGATGAACGATTTGTTCTTCTCTGAAAGTTCTGCCAACCTTGCTTCCACATTAACCAATTCAGCCTCTGCAGCTGTGATCGCTGCTTGTGTGGTAGCTAGTGCGTCGACGGGTGAACCGGATATATCCGGAACCTGAATCTCAGAGTATCCGTATTCGGATAGGACCGATGTGGCCTTATCCTTCTCGGATTTCTTGATGAATACAGCGACGATACCTCCTTCCTTGCTGTATGAGACGAAGCTCTCAGCATCTGGAAGTGCATCCAATGCCTTACTCGGATCGGCTTTGATCGAACCGACCAACACTGCGATGGATTCGTATCCGTTGTACAATTCTAAGTTAATTGGAAGCTTTGAAAGCTTTTGGAGACTGAGTTCCTGAGCCTTCAAATCTGCGACATTCTGAACGATCCTGTTCTTCTCGTCAATGGCCGCCATGACCTCTGACATAACAGATTCGACACCGTTTGATGAGATCTCTGCCTCGATATCCTTCACGGAGATGGGTTCCATCTCGACACCTTTCAATTTGATGCCCAGATCCTTCTCCGTTGTCCTCAACGCCAACAACCTTTCGGATGCCTTCGATGAATACGGACGCGGTTTACCAATTGAGAATCCCTCATCCTGGCCGGTGGTATGATCGATCAGGTGGACTGCATCAATGCTGTACAATACGTCAATCATATCGTCCAGACGTGATTTATTGCCCACAATCACAATCCTACTCATCGACTCAGGAAGTAACATTCAATGTCCTCTCAAATTCTTCGTTCAAGAAGTTCTTGACTTTCTCTAACTTAGCATCGATGTTTTCATCAATGTCTGCTGCTGCTTTCTTACCGCCAGATAGGAGTTCATCACGCTTTCCAACGAGAGCGTCCTTCTCCTTCGCAATTGCGGATTCATAATTGCTGCGAGCTTGTGCTTCAGCATCTTGAATCTTCTGCACGGACTCTTTACGTGCTGCGGCTATTGCAGCTTTCTTGTCTGCCTCGGCCTGTTCGACCTTGGCATTGGCTGCTACCTCCGCATTCTTAATTTCCTCAAGTATGTCAGTACGGCCCATATACCTCCCCGACCTTAATTGTGGTGGGGTATGTGAAGACATTACTTAAAGGATATGGCCCCTTTATAGGGTAAAAATTTAGACATCAGCTTTGTCTAGCTTGTACTCCCTCACTTTGATATTGGTCTCAGCGAAGAGCTTCTTCGATAGGTCATCGACATATCCATCGGCGTAGACAACTTCGGTTATGCCGGCATTGATCAATATCTTGGCGCACATGGAACAAGGGAACGTTGTTGTGTAGATCGTTGCGTTAGCAACGGACGTGCCGAAATACGCAGCTTGTGTTATGGCGTTCTGTTCAGCATGGACGCCTCTGCATAATTCATGCCTAGTACCAGATGGTATATTCATCTGTTGTCTTATACATCCAAGTTCCTCACAGTGTTTGGTCCCCCTAGGAGAACCGTTGTATCCTGTGGATATGACATGCTTATCCCGGACTATGACAGCTCCCACCCTTCTCCTAAGACAAGTGGATCTCTTGGAGACAAGGAAAGCCATCTCCATAAAATATTCATCATTATCCGGTCTATTCATGGAACGAAGAATGCACAATTATGCTATATATCTTTAGTACCATGCACCGACAATGGACGAGGATATCACAGACATCATGAAAATCGTGGTGGCATTATTCATCACATTCATGTTGGTCTTCGGTGCATTGTTCTTGTATTCAGGGATGAACAAACCCTTAACAGTGGTTGAATCCGGAAGTATGCAACATTCTGATAATGAATCGAAGATCGGTGTCATCGATACAGGTGATATCGTCGTAATGGTCAAACCCGATAAGAAAAAGATAACATCATATGTCGAAGGATATCATAATGGATATAGTAAATTTGGAGACTATGGTGACGTCATCATCTATTATCGCGATCAAGGCAATCCTGTGATACATCGCGCGATCCTATGGTTGAATTGGGATCCCATTTCTGAAAGATGGTCCGCACCTTCATTGAAATATTTTGACAATGGAAGATGGAAAGATGATAATGGCATCAATAAGGATTATAACGATCTGAAAGGGACGTTGATCATCGAAGGTCTAGGTTGGAAAGGATATACAGCGTCGATCAATCTCGATAGTTTGGAGAAACATAGCGGATACCTCACAAGTGGAGATAATAATTATTACTTTGATCAAGACAAAGGGATCTCGACTTCTGGATTGATCGATCATTCACATATCAAAGCGATCGCAGGAATAGAAATCCCTTGGTTCGGTTGTATCAAATTATATCTCAATGATAAGAACATCAGCAAGATACCTGATAACAGTCTGCCTTGTCTCATCGTTGCGATAATCGATGTGATATTTTTCTTCCTGATGATAATGACCATAACCAATTGTTATTACATATGGAAGAAAGAAAAGAATAAGGGATGAGTCCCCCACCCCTATATTTCCACTGGAAACGATTTACATCAATTTGGTTTGATTCGGAGGTCTGTAATCATCCAATTTTTTGAATATTGAATCCTTCTTGAAACGTTCTACGACCTCTTTCTGAATATCCAATTTGATCTCTTTGGTTCTTCCAGCCCTACCTAATGATTTGATACTTGCATTGATAAGACCCATCATATCCAATTCTTGGATGAGATCTCCGATCCTTCTTTGAGTCAAAATAGGTACATTGATTATACTCGCGATGTCCCTATATTCATTATAGACATCACCAGTAGTAATAATTTCATTACTCTTTTCACTTATCTTTATAATACTTAGAAGAAGAATCTTTGTTTGAGTAGCTAAGGATTTGATACTTTCTTCAACGACATCGATCTCAATACTGCTTTTTGCTGATTTTACATGAGCTGTTGTGATCTCAGAATCTCCATTCCTTTCAGCAATATCTGTTGCAGTCCTTAGAAGATCGATAGCCATTCTTGCATCACCATCATTCCTTGAAGCAAGTGCGGCACAATATTCAACAACAGAATCATCAAGAACATTCGGTTCGAAGACATCTTTTATCCTATCAAACAGAATATCTTCCAATTCCTTCTTCGTATATGGTGGGAAGATTATACTCTCTCCTCCAAATCTACTCTTTGCTTTAGGTTCAAGCATCTCTTGAAATTTTGAATTATTAGATATTCCTATGATGGATACTTTCGATCTTGAAAGATGTTCATTTATCTTTGCAAGATAATAGAATATATCGTCACCTTTCTTGGAGATCATATGATCTATCTCATCCAAGATGATGATGAACACACGGCTTCTCGATTCAATCTCCTCATAGAATTCTTTGTATAATTTTTCAAAACTCCAACCAGTGAAAGGAATCTTCTGATTAATATCATCAATGAATTGTTTTGCGATATCATACAGGATACCATATGCAGTATCGATTATCTCACAATTCACATAGAGATAGAAACAATGATCTTTGTCCGGATCTATCTTATTCAATTCTTTTCCGATGTAATTGATGACAGCAGTCTTTCCTGTTCCTGTCATTCCATATATCATTATATTCGATGGTTTCTCACCATTCAAAGCAGTTGAGATGATTGATGCTATCTTATCGATCTGATCCTTCCTATGAGGCAATTCATCTGGAAGGTATGTTGTCTGAAGAACCTTTTTATCTTTGATTAATTCTTTTCTTTTCTTAACATATTGAACAAAAATCGATTCTTCTTTGTTAATACTTTTTTCATCATTCATCTTATTCCACCGGAAATTTACCAGTAAAACCTGTATTTCCGATAAAAAGAAATTCAATATATAATGACTATTATGTGACTCATATATTCATTTCTTAGAATCCTGTTTCAATACTTTTTAATTAGAGTAGTATATTATCATTTCATCTCAATGGAGTAATTCAAATGAAACATCCTGGTTGGGCAACAGTCGGATTGAGTCTTGCACTCATCGCAGCATGTGTCGTAGCATTGTATGTTATCGGCCTTAGCTGAAAATCATTTCCAGTGGAAATATAGGGGTGTCCCCCTATCATTTCATGTAGATAATTAATTGTAATGATTTTTATTAATCATCTGGATTTTTTTCATAGATCTATGGATAAATACTCTGTATTGTCGATATCGATCATCGGATTGATCTTGATATTCACATTATTCAATGTAGGTGAGAATGAGGAGGTCGTAACTGGTTTTGCTGATGATATCAAGAATAATGATTCTGGATTCATATTCTTCATAAATGATGGAGATGGTTGTAAGATCAAATCATTCTCATCTGTAAGACCTGATGAGACGTTACATGAATTCATCGGAACATTTTCCGATGATGGGAATATCTTCTTTGTAAGTAAAATAAGATGAAGATTGAGGATGAACCTCAATCCTCTTTGTTTAGCAACGACGGATGATCATCGAAACGGCGTTTCCGCCACCGAGGCACAATGTACCAAGACCAACGTCCTTGTTGCGGTTCTTCAATGCATAGAGGAGTGTTGTGATTATACGTGCACCGGAACATCCGATCGGGTGTCCAAGGGCGATCGCTCCACCATTGACGTTGAAGATCTCATCAGGAACATTCAGTTCTTTCTTTACTGCACATGATGCTGTTGCGAAGGCCTCATTGTGCTCGAAGAGATCGATATCATCGATCGTCATACCTGCTTTCTTGAGAACATGTCTTGTCGTTGGGATCGGTGCTTCCATGATGTACTCAGGAAGGACACCGCGTTCTCCATAGGCCTCTATGGTCGCAAGGGGTTTGATACCATGTTCCTTGGCCCAGGACATCGATGATATAACAAGTGCGGATGCACCATCACTGAGCTGGGATGAGTTTCCTGCTGTGACCCTTCCATTCTCTTTGAATACTGGTCTGAGTTTAGCGAGAGCTTCCACCGTCGTATCATCTCTGATACCTTCATCATTGTCAAAGATGATCTCCTGTTTCTTCTGTTTGACAGTAATTGGGAGAATCTCATTCTTGAATGCACCGGATTTCATCGCGGCTGCAGCTTTCATATGACTCTCATATGAGAGTTGATCCGCATCTTCCCTCGAGACATTGAATCTCTCAGCAACGATCTCTCCTGTCATTCCCATGTGTTGATTATTGAATACATCCCAAAGACCATCGTTGACCATCGAATCTTTGACCACTTGATCGTTCATTGTGTAACCGAATCTTGCACCAGGCATGAGGTAGGGTGCACGTGACATGCTCTCCATTCCTCCGGCAACGATACAGCCATACTCACCTGCTTTTATGGCATCTGCCGCAAGCATGACGGATTTCATTCCTGAACCGCAGACCGCGTTCACTGTGAATGAACCGATTTCAACGGGAAGTCCAGCACCGATAGCGGCCTGTCTTGCAGGGTTCTGTCCAAGTCCTGCGGATATGACATTTCCCATGATGCATTCATCTACATCTTTCGATTCTATGCCTGCTCTTCTCACAGCTTCTTTGACAACGAGTGCACCAAGATCAGTTGCTTTGATTCCAGACAAGGTCTTACCGAATTTACCGATAGGAGTCCTATTCGCACTAAGAATAACGATCTCATCCATGATAATCTGAGATGGTTTTAGGTATGTGAATATATAATATTGTCGATTATCAATTACGACGATTAACGAATTCGACAGGTGTGATCAATCCCATCCTCTTCAAAGGTTTAGAGAGATGTCTGCGGGCACAAGTAGGAGGTTCGTACCAACCCGGAACGATCCATCTGATGTTCTTCCTCATTATAGGATTCTTCTCTTTGGTGTGACATCTCTTGCAACGATATCCACTATCCTTCCCTATGGAATCCATCTTCCTTCCACATGAGGGGCAGATAGGGTTTGATATCTTCTCATAATCGTCTACGACCGATATCACATGTAATTTCTCGACATTCAATGTCCTAGGCGATTCCCTATATTCGCCCATGACCTCTATAACATCTCCTGGGATCAATTGATCGAAAGCGAGTCTGAATTCCTTGGATGGTTCATATGCTCCGCATGTGATCCTTCCGTATTTCGTATCGATATCGATGAACACATGTCCACCCTCGATATGTTCGGCCTTCGTAACGACCGTTCCATCGATGACGTATGATTGATTAGGTATCAATTCATCATATTCTCTTAGGAGATGATCATCCGTTCCTTGATTGGTGAGGAATACGAACCATCTGTAACGTTTCTCCGTTCTCAATGTGTTCGCAGCTGCGATGACATCATCGAGATCATCACCTCTCAGACCGTAGAGTACAGGACATGGTGTCGCGGGAACCATCGCTACTTTCTCCTTCCTATCCTCCCAACTGTTGAATGTAGTTGGGAAATTATGTTCCATATCCCTTATCGAGATGGGATCGAACACTCTAGCTGTGCCCCATCTGTCCCTTTCTCTGTATGCCAAGAGTTCGAATGTCGTATCCTTGGGTATCCATGCCAATCCGCATGTACTGCCAATCAATCCTCTCCCATTACCGATGGTGAATGTCAAAGCACCGATCCTTCTCAACTCATCATCGATCTCTTTGCGATCCATTATGGTGGTCACACCGCGTTCATAGAATGATGGATCCGGTCTAACGGATGATATGAACAACCCTGGGTTGGCATCATCCTCGTGATATCTTTTCACGAGAGGGATAAGTCTGTCCATGATGCTTTGATGATCTGGCTCGTAATCATCACATTCATCATAACAATAGAAATCCTTGCCATCTAACTCACCGATCAATCTCTTCTCACCAATACCATGACCGAATTGCATGACAAGTGATCCATTCCCTCTTGTCTTCCATGGTACTGCAGGATTGAGACGGACCAAACGAGGATGACCAATGAGGTCGAGATCGGATAGTTCTTTGATGATCTCTGTCGCTAAGAATGTTGTACAATTGCCTTTTACAGAATCCGTATCATCAACAGCTACGAACATGATATCCTCTTGACAGGATGATCTGTATCATTCGAAAAGACGGCTGATCATCCATTCTGTGTTGAATTTGACGATATCGTCATATTCTTGTCCGTTACAGACGAACGCGATCGGTTTTCCGATCGTATGAGCGATGGACAATGCCGCTCCGCCCTTAGAATCGGCATCGATCTTTGTGAGTATTATGGCATCCACGCCTATGGCTTGATCGAATGCTTTCGCCTGTTCTACTGCGTCATTACCGGCGAGGGAATCTCCAACGAAGATCTTCAAGGAAGGTTTCGAGACCCTAACGATCTTCTTCATCTCATCGACGAGGTTGTTGTTGGTCTGCATACGTCCCGCTGTATCGATAAGGACAGCATCCTTCTTCTTTGCTTTCGCATGTTCTATGGCATCGAACGCAACAGCAGCTGGATCGGCATCCTGTGAATGTTTCACTATCTTACAACCGAGTTTATCGGCATGGATGGATAACTGTTCGATTGCACCTGCCCTGAAAGTGTCCCCTGCAGCAAGCACTACTGTATATCCGTCCTTCATCAGACGGTTAGCGATCTTCGCGATCGCGGTGGTCTTTCCGGTACCGTTGATACCGACGAACATTATCGAAGTCGGTCTTTCCTGTCCCTTGAACCATGCATCGAAGTCGAACTCATTGAGTTTCAGGACATTTCTTACCGCATCTTTGATCGAGAGTTCGACGATCTCTTCCAATGTATGGTCGCGGGTGAATTTCTTTCCAATGAGGTTCTCTCTGACGCCTTCTTTGATCTCTTCGACCACGGGAAGTGCGACATCCGCCTCAAGGAGTGCGATCTCCAATTCCCAAAGGAAATCGTCCAATGATTCGTCCTTGATCTTCTTACCGAGAAGACTGTCGGTGAGCATCTCATCGACGACACCCTTCTTTTTGGACTCCTTCTCGAGTTTCATCTGCTCTTTTCTCGAAAGAGTCTTTGGAGGTGCCTGTTCTACGACAGGCTCAGAAGCTTTTACGATGGGTTCTTCATCCTTCTTCGTAGGTTGAGGGACCTCGGTCGGTGGGACCGATGGTGTTGTCTCTTCCCTCTTCTCTTCGACAGGTACGGATGAAGGTTCCTCTGTAGGCACATCTGCAATCTCTGCTGGTGCCTTCTTGAAAATACCTTTGAGTTTGCTTTTCAAGGAGTCGAACATGAGAACACTCACTGCTGTCTTCTCTGATATTCCTGTTGGATGCTCATTGAGAGAGATCTAGCTTGAGAATCCATCTGCCTCATGTTCTCATTGAGTTTTTGGATGGCATCTTTGACCTCGTTAGCGCTGTCAGCCATGTATTTGGCTGCTTCATCGAGGTCCATGTCGATGGAGACCTTGTTACCGATCCCGACGACTGCCTTCCTTTTGGATGTGACTGTTGCGATGACGAATGATGACGCTCCTGCAGGTACGAGAACCTCGTCCCCTTCTTTGGCTTTGGCGAAAGCATCCAGTGTATCGTGTGCTCTCATCGTTTCTTCGAGCGATAGCTGGAAGAATCTAGCCTGCTGCGCCATTGCGTCGAGTTGGACTTTCATCGTCTCGAGAGTTGCGAGTGCCTGGCGGAGCTCATCATCATTCATGTTCACTCACCAGTCACTTTGTATTTGACAACGTGGTTGACGATTTCGTCATTCGAGAGTTCTTTGACATCATCGATTCTGATCTGCCATCTCTTCACTTTGTGCTTACTACCGAATGTGGAGACGACCTGCTCTCTTGCTGCAGCTTCATCCTCTGCTGCAATCTCAACACTGTAAGGCTGTTTGCCCTGCCTTACATCATCGAAGGAACCTGTTACGCGGAAACCTTTCATTTTAATTACCTAATTGGGGAACTGCAACTATATAATAAGACTTTTGGTAAGGGGATTCGTCAGAATGCGATATTCCAACAGCGAATATGTCAGGACCTGTGAGCATATCATGGCCTCTTGGATTTTGGTCTTGTTCTGTGATCTTTTCGAATCTGATGAAGTATTCGATCCTCTCTTGAATAGATCGAGGTCCATTCATTGTTACTGGAACTTATGAAAATGCCTTAAGTCTGAGTTTATTCGTACATGTCGTTGACCTGCAAAAGTGGCAAAATAACGAAATTCTATGTTTGCAAAAGTGGCATTTTAGCAGAAAATTATGTTTGCAAAATTGTCATCTTTATATAGTGAAGAGGTATTGTTCATTACGATGGAATTCAGAAGGAAGATCTATGGTGAACTGTTGGATTGGAAGAACATATCCAAAGGTCGTTCCGCTCTTATGTTGCAGGGAGCTAGAAGGGTTGGTAAGAGTACCATAGTCGAGAGGTTCGCTAAGGATCAATACAAGAGTTACATTCTGATAGATTTCGTCGAAACGGATGATGAGATGCGTCGTATATTCACTGAATATAGGACGGATCTGAACATGCTATTCAATCGTCTTCAGCTGAAGACTGGGATAAAACTCTACGAGAGGGAGAGTGTGATCATATTCGATGAGGTCCAAGCATTTCCTCTTGCAAGAGAGATGATCAAAATCCTTGTCAAGGATGGGAGATATGATTACATCGAGACCGGTTCTTTGATAAGTGTGAGATCCAAAGTGGTCGGGATAAGAGTACCGTCAGAGGAACATAAGATCGACATGTATCCCATGGATTTCGAGGAATGGCTTTGGGCCAATGGTGACGATGTCACCGCCAATATGTTAAGATCATTCATGGATAGGTCAGAGCCTTTGGGCGATGATACTCATAGATCGATGTTGAGGAGATATACTGAATATATGATAATCGGCGGGATGCCACAAGTGGTCTCGGCATATTTGGAAAGACATGATCTGACGGAAGCGGAATACATCAAGAGGGACATCCTCGATCTCTATCGTGATGATATCCATAAGATGCCAGGTGTTTCTATGGAGAGGGCATTGAGCCTATTCAATAGCATTCCAGCAATATTGTCATCATCACATAAGGTGCTGTCACCGACAAAGGTCAAAAAAGGATCGAGGAGAAGAGATTATGATGGTGCTGTCGAATGGCTTTGCGATGCGATGATATTCAACAGATGTCGTTGCAGTTCCGATCCTAGTGTTGCTATAGGCTTGAGTGAGGATATAGGAAGGGTCAAATGTTATCTTCTGGACACTGGATTGCTTATAAGTCTTGCATTTCAGAACAGTAAAGAAGGTTTGGCAGAGACCTATGGGCTTCTATTGGATGGCAAATTATCAATGAACAAGGGAATGTTCTTCGAGAATATGGTAGCACAAGAGTTGGTATGCAGAGGATATGATCTGTGGTTCACCGAATTCGAGAAGAAAGGGAGTAAGAGGAAGTATGAAGTGGATTTCATCCTCCCTGGGAGATACGGTATCATCCCTATGGAAGTCAAATCAGGGAAATCGACCCCTCATTCTTCTTTGGACAGATTGATGGAAAGATATGAAGAACGTATCGAGAAGTCTTTCGTAATCCATTCCAAGGATATCAGAATGGACGGGGATGTGACGTACGTACCGATCTACATGATGCCATTCATCACATGGAATTGATTCTGAAGTTTATTTTGAATTCAGAAGAATGAATCTCTTCTCTCGCCGTCACCGATATCTGCGATCCTTCTTCCTACAAGGAATACTGCCGCGTATTCGGGTACCTCGGTAACGCCGATGTCGAGATCGAATCTCTCACCATTGATCTTGATGTTGGTCTTTCTCTTCACATTCACAGTTATGGGGTCGGATGTGTATGATTCGGGTAATGCATCCATGAGAGGATCGAATCCGTTCAACTCATCCCTTGTGATGGGCATGACCTTGAGTCCTGTCTTTCCATGCAACGAGCCAGGAAGACGAATGAGTCTTTTGATATCGGCTGTGACAGGTTCATCGACCTCACCCGAGAGACGGTATGCGACATCCTCCTTCATGATCTTGATGAGCATATCCTGCGTACCTTTCTTCAAGGTAGCCATCCTGTTATTTACGAATATGACATCTCTGGATTTAATGAGGTCATCTCTATAGGACTCTATAGTTTTGGGAGACATCGATTTGATCGACGGATAGGTTCTCTTCAGATCCTTCGTATCTTGGTCACACACATCATTCACGACATCCTTCAGGCCATTCCTCATGCGTAACCACCATCCTCCCGAATCCTCAGGGGGTATCGTACGGAATGTAGAGATGTTGTTCCTCTCCTGTCCTTTGACGTTGACAACGGATCTCACCACATTCTCCTGACGGAACACCCTGTCGATATCCAATCCATTGGATGTGACGAAATCCACGATCTCCCTCCTCTCGTGGGAACCCAATCCTGTCACGTCATTCAATTCGATATGTGCGTGATATCCTCTTCCTCCAGAGAAATAGATGCCAACATCCTTCTCATCGAATCCAAGGTCGTTGTAAAGGAAGGAATCGAGCAGATTGATCATCTCCTTCTTGATCTGATCCATCATCTGACTGTATGACATGTCCTCAGCGCCTTCCAAGTGGTCGGCATCGAGATCGAATATCAGATCCGCACCCATCCATCCTTTCTCTTCCATGATGGGCGCGTTAGGTCTGCGATAGTATGCGGTGGAATAGTAACTGTGCTTAGGGACCTGTGCGATCATGAATTTGCGCATCTCCGTCGGGTTGGAGAAGGACATGTGTCTTTGCATGAAGTCCCTATCGAAATACATGAATCCGAACTCTCTTCTGCCGAATCTGCTAGGCATCGGCATCTCGTTCTCCTTGTAGTACCTTCTGAACATCTTCAGGAGGAAACGCGAGTTCTGGTCCATGGGTACCAATCACTACATAGTTATAACTAGATTTTGAACGATGCGGTCCTTGATGATCCCGATATACGACGACCACCTGCATCTGTCCCCATCAGGACTCAATGTGGAGGCTGCAAAGCAATTCCAGAAGGCTGGGGGCACAGGTATGACCCTCGTGACATTACCGTTCACCGAGTTCGTGGAGATATCCGAGGGTTCCGATTTCCTCAGGACGTATGAGATCACCCTCTCCATGGCGGAGAAGGTGAGGGAATCCACAGATCTGAAGGTCAATGTCGCTGTCGGACCGTATCCCGTATCATTGTTATGGCTGAAGGAACGCTTCGGTCTAGAGAGGGCGGAGGATATGATGATCGAGGGCATAGAACTCGCAGCGAGATTGGTATCCGAAGGGAAGGCCAATGCATTGGGAGAGATCGGGAGGCCTCATTTCCCTGTGGATGATCAGAGCATCATCGAATCATCCAACAGGATATTGCTGAGAGGCATGGAACTCGCCAGGGAATTGGATTGTCCGGTGATGATACATTGCGAATCGGAAGCTGGAACATTCCAGAGTCTGGCTCAGATAGCTGATGAGGCTGGGTTGGATAGAGGGATGGTCATAAAGCACTCATCACCACCGATGGTCACCGACGATGAGAATCTGGGGATAATGCCGTCGATACCCGCATCCAGGACATCGATAAAGGAAGCGATCATGAAGAATGATAGATTCATGTTGGAGACCGATTACATCGATGACCCTCAGAGACCAGGTTCATTCATGTCCATAACCACCGTTCCGAAGAGGATCAATGGATATCTTCAATCCGGAGAACTCACGGAGGAGAATGTGTACAGGATATGTGAGGACATCCCTCGTTCACTCTATGAGAGGCGGCACTAGGGAATATTTAATTCACATGGGGTGATTCACCTCCCCATGAAAGCTAAGATCATCTGCGTTTATGACAACGGTGCTAAGGTGAACACCTCGTTCATCGGAGCTCACGGTCTGTCCATGTTGATCGACGTGGATGGTCAGAAGACCCTTTTCGATACAGGTATGCGTGGTAGGTATCTCCTGCATAATCTCAGTTTCATGAAGGTGAAACCTGATGACATCGATAGAGTGGTGATTTCACACAACCACAGATCGAATGTCGGAGGCCTGAAATCCCTTATCGAAGCCAGGGATGGAACGCTCGACGTCTATGTCAACGGATATTTCGAAGGTATCAAAGGATTCCTCGGAAGGTCCGTCGGTCAGGAGGTGGAGTCGAAGATGAACCTGATCCATATGGATGGCGATATCTCATTGAGCGATCATCTTGATGTCATCGGTCCATTCGGGGATGTACAGGAGTTCTTCCCCATATTGAGGTCGAGGAACGGTCCCGTGATATTATCGTCCTGTTATCATTGCGGGGTCGATGCACCCCTCGATGCCGTGAAGGAGAGATACGGTAGGCAGGCCTATTCCATGGTAGGAGGGGTCCATCTCCCGAAGGCGAAACAGAAGACCGTGGATCCAGTATCCGAAGCGATATCCGCACATGGGGTATCAGAACTCCATATCAATCACTGTGCTACACCTAAGGGCATAGTGTACATGAGGACACACTTCGGACTCAACAACGTTCACGATCTCTTCGTCGGCGATTCCATAAGTTATGATTTATGAGGTATGAAAAATGAAAGCCGTTTGGTGGTTCAGGACAATAATGATGTTCGTTTACCTCTCGCTCCTCCTCATGGCGGTGGGAGCATTGGTAGGGTTCATCTTCAACTCCAATTTCATCTATTGGAGTCTTGCGTTCCTTGCGATATCGCTCTTCATCTGTTTCTTCTCCTATTATAATTCGAAACAGATGGCGTTGAAGGCTAACAAGGTCAGGATAATAAGAAGAGAGGACAACCCTCGTCTCTACGACATGGTGGCGGAGCTCGCACAGAAATCTGGACTACCGATGCCGGAGGTAGGTATATCATACACCCCGGTCGCCAATGCATTCGCTACAGGTAGGAATCCTGAGAATGCCGCGGTCGTGGCAACGAGCGGTATACTCGATCTCCTTCCAGATGATGAGTTGAGAGGCGTACTCGCACACGAGATGTCACACGTGAGGAACAGGGATATCCTTGTCATGGGGATCGCATCAGCCATCTCCATCGTGATATCATACGTCTCGCAGATGGCATGGTATGCTGCGATATTCAGCAGGGACAGCGAGAACCGCGGGATGATAATGTTGGCAGCCTTAGCTGCACAGATAGTCGTTCCCTTCGCTGCGTTGTTGATCCAATTGGGAATCTCAAAGAACCGTGAATTTCTTGCCGACGAATCCGGTGCGAGGTTGATCAATGACCCGATGGCATTGGCAAGGGCACTCCAGCATCTCGAGAGGCAGAACGATGCCACGGTTCAGAGCTATACCCTCGAGGATATGGCTAGGAAGGACAGGAACACGCCTGATGCCACATTGAACATCTGCACCAACCGCAACTATGCGCACATGTGGATATCCAACCCCCTCAAGAAGAAGGGCATATTGGAATCGATGTTCAGCACGCACCCTTCCACTGAGAGCAGGGTAGCAAGGCTCACTGAGCTTGCAAAAAAGATGGGACAGTGAAGTGATATCTCACTTCACAGGTTCCCATTTACATAATTCATTTACTTTAGAGAGGGTGGATCCTCTGCGGATCTCCTCTCTCGTCCTATTCTCATTCTCGTGTACCGCCAATGCTCTGTTGGCGACCTCCACGGCCTTCTCCTTAGGTACGACAATGAGTCCGTTCTCATCACCGATGATCCAATCGCCTGTCCTCACGACCTGACCGCCGATCTTGATCTCGATGCCTATGCCCCCGTATCCTTTGGGTTCACCGGCATTCGGTACGCATGATCTCGCGAAAGCGGGGAATCCGAGATCCAATATGTCGTCGATATCCCTGATCGCTCCGTCGATGACGATACCGTTCGCTCCCATGATCATCGCGGAATTGGATGCGAGCTCTCCCCATACGGCAACGGGTGCACCGCCTACATCCACTACGATGACATCCCCTTTCTTCACATGGTCGATCGCTTCCACAGGTTTGGCCCAATCGCCGTTCGTAGTTTGTACGGTCAATGCACGACCGATCATCTTCTGCTTGTGCTTTATGTAAGGTGTGAGACCTAACACTATGCCCTGTTTGTGGAATGCATCGGAGATGTTGCATGTGGAGACTCTTGAGAACGCCTCGAAGAGATTATCCTCACTGTATTTCTTCGCGAGATCGGTCTTGACGTCCACACCGTTCATGGCATCCTTCAATGCCTTCGCGGATGCCCTGATGTCTGTGGCTTTGGTTATGCCTCCGCCGACGATGACGATGGATGCACCTGCTTTGACGTAATCGCCTGCATTCTCGGCTGTGATGCCACCTGCCACTGCTATAGGTATGTTCGTGCTCTCGACCACTTTCTTCAAAGTATCGATTGGGGGTTCATCACCCTTCATCTGCTGATCGATGCCCATGTGGAGACATATGTATGATACGCCGAGTTTCTCGACCTCGATGGATCTCTTCACCTTGTCGGCGACATTGATCATATCGATCTCCACCTCAGCACCATACTTCCTTGCGGCCATGACCGCTTCGGATATGGTGGAATCATCTGCCAATCCAAGGATGGTGATGATGTCCGCACCTGATTTGGCGGCTATCTCAACTTCGAAACCGCCTGTATCCATGGTCTTGGTGTCCGCTATTATCTTCTTCCCAGGGTAGAGCTTCCTAAATGTACGGATCGCTTCAGTACCTTCACTCTTCAGAAGGGGGGTTCCGACCTCTATCCAATCCGCACCGCCTTCGACGGCTTCTTGACAGATGCCTGTGCTCCTCTTCAATTGCATGAAATCCAATGCAACTTGCAATACGGGCCACATGCTGTCGCGATTGAATCGATTATGTAAGTACGTTTGCTACGTCGTATGACGAATCACAAGCGATATCATAATGAGGATCGCCGCTCAGCTCGCCCGTCTCTCATCATCCTCAGCTCGAAAAACGATCATCATCGCGGTATCTCACAGAGCGGGTCGAACATTTATTAAAGTATCCTGTTCATCGTCCGACTCGATCATATGTTCAAGAGGAAGTCCGCACCGAAGATAAGATTGCTATTCGTAGATGAGAACAACGATCTCCAATCCAATATCGCAGAATATTTCGTCAAGGAGATGTACGGTGATCTTTACGAGGTAAGTAGTGCAGGCCCCAAATCCGATTGTGTGGACTGTGAGCTCATATCCGTCATGTATCAGTTGGGGTATGATATCAGATCCTATACATCGATGGATTTCGGTCATGAGGATCTTCCTAAAGGATTTGATTATGTCATATTCCTGGAGAAGTCGACATATGACAGGGTCAAGGATGATATCCCATTCAAGGCACCTCAGATCCTTCACGATTTCGGCAGGAAGGAGAATTTTGAGAAGGCTACCGACGATGTGGAGCTGTATGAGTGCATAAAGCAACTCGTGGAGAATGTCGGCGAATGGTGTAAGAGTACATTCGCAGACCCTGAAGCACTCAAGACGATGGTCGTATGATACCTGTCTTCGTATACGATAAGAATCAATGCGATCCCAAGAAGTGTACGGCCAAGCGTATGCTGAAGTTCGGACTTGCCAAGGAGGCTAAGACGCTCCATGCGATACCTAAGGGTTCGATAGTGCTTTCACCCTTCGCCGAGAAGGCGTTATCCCCTGATGACATCAGATATGCCAGGCATGGATTGGTCGTCATGGACCTCACATGGACCAATATAGATGAGTTCCCAAGGCCCAAAGGTACGAACGATCGTGCACTTCCCTATATGCTCGCATCCAATCCGATCAATTGGGGCAGACCGATGGAGCTCAATTCGGCAGAGGCGGTCATGGCATCATTGTTCATCCTTGGCGAGAGGGAACAGGCGGAGACCTTCCTTGGGAGATTCAATTGGGCACCCGAGTTCATGAGGCTCAACGGAGAGCTTTTGGAGGAGTACTCATCAGCAAAGGACAGCACAGAGGTGGTCCGCATCCAGAACGAGTACATCGATTCTATAAGGAACGGGTGATGTATCCCACGGAACCGCTTCAGAATCCTGTGATTCACATGCGATCCCCATGTTCGCATACATGTGATCCATGGCAGGGACTGTGCGGTACTTTATTTTATGATAATACGGATAGGAGTTAGGCATATGATGATGGAAGAGGTGGTCCGTTATATCTGGGCGGTCTTCGGAGATGAGAGATTGTCCACAAGAGATGTCGAAACGAGATTGGCGGATATCTTCGATTATCACTGTCCTGATGATTTTGCAAAGACGATGACCAAATTGAAACAATCGGGTCTGGTCAAGGGCGAGGTATCGATGGAGAAAGGGGGATGGATCTGGTGGGTCGATGACGAATGCAGATCCAAGGACCCGATGAAGGTGAATGTAAGATGACGGTTACGACATTCCAAGATGAGGATATACTGAAATTCTGGGACGATATACTGAGCAATGATACGTATCGTCTCAAATTGGCTGAGATACAGGACAATTACCAGGACAAGAAGAGTCTGTACGTCCCGTATACGGATATCGATTATTACAACTCGGATTTTGCGATATATCTGCTCAACAAACCCGACAGATGCATAAGATTGGGAGAGAAGGCCATAAGGTCCAGGTTACCAGCGACATGGGATCCTGCCAATGATATCAACCTCAGGATAGATACGCTTCCGAAGGATGCGCACGTGGAGGTACGTGAGCTCAGGTCCAAACATCTCAACAGACTCGTTGCCGTCGACGGTCTCGTAAGGAAAGCCACATTGCCCAAGCTCAAGATGACCAATGCCCTCTACAGATGCGCCAAATGTAACGCGGAGATATGGACGCCTCAGAAGGGGATGTATGCAACAGAACCGTTGATGTGTCCGAATGAGGGATGCAACAAGAGCGCATTGAGATTCATATTGGATGAGGAATCATCCGTGTTCTCCGATACGCAGAAGATCGAGATACAGGAGAATCCAGAGGGATTGAGGGGCGGTGCACAACCCGAGAGGATGTCCGGTTACATCGAGGATGATATCTCCGGTAAGGTCACCCCTGGTAACAGGGTCACATTGAACGGAATCATCAGACCAGTAGAGAAAAGCGACCGTGATAAATCAACGGTCTTCGACACATACATGGAGATAATCTCCGTGGAATTCTCCCAAGAGGAGTATGATGAGATCGAGATCACCGATGAGGATGAGGAGAGGATCCTCGAGATGGCGAGGGATCCGGAGTTCTTCAACAATCTCGTCAAATCCATCGCACCGTCGATCTTCGGATTGGAGGAGGTCAAACAGGCCGTCGCATTGCAACTGTTCGGCGGTACGCACAAGGAGATGGATGACGGGACGACGACAAGAGGGGATATCCACATCCTGATGATGGGTGACCCCGGTGTCGCAAAATCGCAGATCCTATCGTACATGTCACGTTTGGCCCCAAGAGGGATATATGCTTCAGGAAAGTCCGCATCCGCGGCCGGTCTATGCGTCGGAGCGGATACGATATTGATCAATGACAAGGGTGAGAGATCCACCATAGGCGACTATGTGAACGCCAGGATGGATGCCCCCGAGGAATACCGCCCAGGGATATGGAGGCAGGCAGTCGATGATTGGTCGATACAATCCATAGGCGATCTAGGGTCTGTCAGATACCTTCCGATAGAGTATATCTGGAGGATCAAGACCCCTGAGAGGTTGTATAGGATCTCAGCGGGGGGCATGTCCCTCATACTCACGGCGGAGACGAAGATACAGGCCATGAGGGGTCCGACATTCGATTGGGTCGCCGCTTCCGAACTCAATGTCGGGGATATGGCCTCCATGGTCATGGAGAATATGCGCTTCTTCCCGATAACGGAGATAGAGATCCTGACAGAGGATCTTCCGGAGTATGTGTACGATCTCACCGTAACACCATCGCATGCATTCGTCGGTAACGGATTCGTCATCCACAACACCGCAGCGGCGGTCAAGGATGATTTCGGGGACGGGAGATGGACACTGGAGGCAGGTGCACTGGTCCTTGCGGATAAAGGATTGGCTTGTATCGATGAGTTGGATAAGATGACGCCTCAGGACAGGTCCTCATTGCATGAGGCGATGGAATCGCAGAGGATATCCATCGCGAAGGCAGGTATCACCGCGACACTTCAGAGCAGATGCTCATTGCTCGCAGCGGCCAACCCCAAATACGGAAGATTCGACATGACCGAGAAGATCGTGGGTCAGATCGATCTGCCACCAGCATTGATGTCACGTTTCGATCTCATATTCGTGCTCACCGACAAGCCCAGAGAGGAATACGATAAGAAATTATCCACATTCGTTCTGAAAGGACACAGGAGAGGTCAGGCTAGGGCGATGAAGGAAGAGGAGGTCGGCGGTGTCAACAAGGAAGCCGTGCTCAAGGATACGGAGGACCATAAGCCGATCTATGACATGGAGATAATAAGGAAATACGTCTCATACGCCAAACAGATCTGTTTCCCGATAATGACGGATGAGGCCATGGAACTCATCGAAGGCGAGTACCTGAGCATACGTAAGACGGGAGAGGGAGATAATGCATCCGTCCCAATCACCGCAAGGCAATTGGAGGCCTATGTCCGTCTCTCGGAAGCATCCGCGAAGACAAGATTGAGCCCTATTGTGGATGAGAGGGATGTCACCAGAGCGATCAATCTTGTGAAATACTACATGGACGGAGTCGCAAAGACCGATGACGGTTCATGGGACTTCGACAGGATGGGTTCCAGTTTCAGCAAGCGCGATAGGGATACGAAGCGCGGATTGTACGATCAGATCCTGAAGGCATTGGATGACGCCGGCGATAGCGGTCTATCTAGGGATGACATAATCATCATGTTCAACAAGGAGAGCATGTTCGACATAGATCACGTGATCGAGGAGATGCATGACAACAATTTCATCATCGAGAGTAAAGGAAGGTGGATGAGGGTATGATATACGTACGTATGCACAAAGGCCGTGACGACATCATCCTAGCAGCATGTGATGAAGAGGTCATCGGCAAGACATTCAAGGGCGACGGGATGAGGATCACCGTATCGGAAGATTTCTACAATGGAGAGTTGGTCCCCGAGGAAGTGTTCATCGAGAGGATGAGATCGGTCACCATAATGAATCTCGTCGGAGAGAGGACGATCGCATTGGCAGTAGAGAACGGCCATGTGGATGAGAACTGTGTCCTCCAGATAGGCGAGACAAAACATGCACAGGTAGTGAAGGGATGAGTTTCTGCGTGAAATGCGGTGAGGAGGGCGTGGAGACCGTGGACGGTCTCTGCATCAGATGTTTCCTCGACGGAAGGAAACTGGTCGTCATGCCCCATCACGTCGATCTGATAAGATGCGCGAACTGCAATGAGTTCATGGTAGCCGATCAGTGGGTGAGGAAGAATCAGGATGATGCCATAATCGATATCGCATTGTCTACAGCGAAACTTATCCCAGAAGCGAAACTGATCTCGATCGGACCCATGGTGGAGAGACAGGATGAGAGGACGTTCGTCGTACATGCACAGTTCGATCTCGATGTCGGAGGGATAAGGGTCTCGGATGAGAGCAGTGTCATCGTCCGTCTGAAGAACGGCGTATGCAAGAGATGCTCAAGGCAGTTAGGTAGCTATTATGAATCGATATTGCAGCTGCGCAGCGGTGACAAGAATCTACCAGACGATCTGAGGGACGAGGTGGTGAGATGGGTCAGCAGAACCGTTGATGACTATGCAAAGAATAATCGCGACCTCTTCATAACCAAGATACAGAAAGCTATCGGAGGGATAGACTTCTATCTGTCATCCACATCCATGGGGAAATCCCTTACGAAGGACCTTGCGGATAGATATGGCGCGGAGGTGAAGGAATCGTCCTCCCTGGTTGGTCAGACATCCGACGGACAGGAGATGTACCGTGTGACATTCCTCGTCAGGTTGCCGGCATATCACGTCGGGGATATACTGCATTATAATGATAAACCATACAAATTGATCTCAGTGAACAAATCCGGTGGAAGGATAATGGACCTATCCACATTCCGCGACATGCCGATAAAGAGGTCGGAACTCTCGGACATAAGGATAATGTTCAAAGGATCGGAACTCTCGGATGCTGTGGTCGTCTCGAGGTCAGGCGATGAGATACAGGTACTGCATCCAAGGACCTATTCGACCGTGGATCTCCGTATACCGAAGGGCGCGGAGATAGGCGAATCCGTGAAGGTCATTGAGGTCGAGGAGGAATTGCTCTTCGTTCCTTGAATCGATGTTATGTGAACGGGATCCCAAATGAAGATAGCTATTGTTACCGACAGTTACCATCCGACCCGTGACGGTGTCGTGGCTAGCATAGATACTGTGAACGGGATACTCAGGGATCACGGCGTCGAGACGGATATCGTCGCACCCGATCCCGGGAATGATGACGAACGTATCGAGGGAGTCCATTACTTCAGATCGGTATCGTTCAAGAGCTATCCGGGTTATTTCATCCCGATATATCCATCACATGCTAAACGTGTCCTCAGGGACATATCCCCTGATGTCGTGCACATACAGGGCGTTGCCGTGATGGCCTTGAAGGGCATCGTAGCGGCACATAAGCTTGGGATACCGGTGGTGATGACATTCCATACGATGGTCGGTGATACGGTCAAGTACTATTCGCCGATCAGGATCCCGCCGAGATTGGCAGATAAGTTGGTGTGGAAGTACATCGGTTATCTCACCAGGTGGGTGGATGCCATCGTAGCGCCATCCGAATCCACCAAGAGGGAATTGATCGAGAGGGGCGTGAAGGTATCCGATATCAGGGTGATACCAACGCCTATCGACGGTAATAGATTCAGGCCGGATGTTGACGGTTCTGTGATAAGGGAGAGGTTCGGTCTTCAGGATAAGAGGATAGTATTGAGTCTCTGTCGCGTATCATTCGAGAAGAACATCGACATGTTGGTCCGTGCGATAAAGGGATTGGATGACGATGTCGTCCTTCTGATCGTGGGCAAGGGTCCTGCGACCGATTCGCTGAGGGCATTATCCGAGGAATTGAACATCTCTGACAGGGTGATATTCGCCGGATTCGCTCCTGATGAGGAGGTCGTGATGTACTATACGGCATCGGACGTCTTCGCCGTGGCCTCGAGATTCGAGACACAGTGTCTATCGGCAATCGAAGCGATGTCCTGCGGCCTTCCTGTCGTATGCGCAAGGGCAAGGGCGTTGGAGGATTATGTCGTCGATGGTCAGAATGGTTACCTTTTCGATGACGATGTCGATGATTGCATCGAGAAATTGAGATTGGGATTGAAGGCTGATGATGTCATGAGATCCAAGGCCAAAGAGACCGCTTCGGATTTCTCGGTACCGAGATTCATGGAGAGGATGTCATCGCTCTATGATGATGTCATAGCAGCGAAGAAGGGGGAGAAGGATGATAGGTGACTGGTTGTATGGTGTGTTCGGACCATACGGATACATCGGCATCCTGGTGTTCATCTTCCTATTGTTCTACATAGATTCGCTCATATTCCCCACTCTGCCAGAGGTATTCTTCATCCTGAGTTTCATGTACGATCCTACCCCGTACTGGGGGATGATACTGTTATTGGTGGGTGCTGTGGCGGAATTCGCCGGTGTGACATCTCTATACCTGGTGGTGGAACGCATACGTGTGCCTGAGAGGATAAGGTCCGTCGCAGATAAATATTCCAAATTCCTGATATTGAACGATGAACGGATGATATTGGTCAATCGTGTAGCACCTGTGATGCCATTCACAGGGGCATTCATAAGCCTGATAGAATCATGGGAGATCAAGAGGGCATGGTTCTATCTCATCTTGGGATATGTGTTGAAGTATGGTGCGATCCTGTTGTTCGCCAACTTCTTCTTCGCATTCTTCTCGGGTCCGCAGGCTGAAGTATTATCCATAGTGATGATAATAATCGTCATGGCGGTGAGCCTTTTCATGGCCTACCGCAAGAAGAAAAGAGAGGGTCTGTCGCAATGAAAGTAGTGGACGTCAATCCGTTCTTCTATCCTTTCGTCGGAGGGATAGAGCACAGGATGCATCTGATAGCTAAGGAGATGGTCTCCAGAGGACACGATGTCACCATAGTGACGGGTCAGCTGGAAGGCACGGAATTGAATGAGGTGTCGGAATATGGATACAAGATAGTCAGATTACCATCCAAATTCATCAATCTGTACAATCCTCCGTACATATCGTCCACAGGTCTCCTCGAGACCCTGAACGAGATAGATGCCGACATAGTCAATTTCAATTACAGATGGGCTCCGTCATACAGTAAGGATATGAGGAGATACGCTGGAAAGAAGGTGTTCACCTTCCACAACATGTGGGGCGAGGGTGTAGGATTGCAACATTACGCATCGGCGATATCTGATAGGCTGTTCAAGAGGACGTTGGATACATTCGATCACATAATCTCCGTGAGCGACTATGTGCGCAGCGACCTCATCGGAAGGGGGTTCCCCAGTGACAAGGTCACAACCGCGACACCATGTCTGGATAGATATCCAGAGATTACAGGCGAGGAGGATGATTTCATCCTGTACGTGGGGAGATTGGTCCGTACCAAAGGATTGGACTATCTTGTCAAGGCCATGCAGGATGTGGATACGAAACTGATCATCTGCGGAAAAGGACCGGATATGGAACGTTTGAAGAAGAAAATAGAACGTTACGGCGTGTCCGACAAGGTGGAGTTGAAAGGATGGGTCAGCGAAGAGGAGAAGGATCATTACATGAGTCGTTGCAAACTCTTCGTGATGCCTTCATTGTATGAATCCTATGGTCTTGCGGCGTTGGAGATCCTGTCGTACGGTAAACCGGTCATATGTACGAATGTCGACGGTCTTCCGATGACCGTGCAGGATGGAGGATTGTATGTCAAGCCAAAGGATCCCTTTGATCTTGCGGATGCGATCAACAGTGCACTGTCGAATGACCCTCTTCGTCACAAACTGGGCAGGAACGCGCGTGCCATCGCCATGAAACAGAATGTCACTGCAACTGTTGATGTCATCGAGGAAGTCTACAGGAAAGTCCTGGACCAATGATCTGAAGTATGTGTCCATTCAACTTTGACATTTCAGGAATTTTTCCTGTTTTGTCAAAGTATATTTAGTAGCAATCCGATTTGAATTCATGAGATCGGAAAACACGATCCCGAGGGAGAGATATCTCGAGAGGATACGCCCGTTGTATGATGTGGACATAATCAAGGTGATAATGGGGCCAAGGCGTTCTGGTAAATCGGTCATACTCTCGATGATATGCGATGAGATCGATGCAGACGATGACCACAAGATTCAGATCAATTTCGAGGACCTGAGGTTCGATTTCATAAAAGATGCCAAGGATCTCGATGAGTATGTACGCAAACAGATGGCGATGGATGGAAAGTACTACCTCTTCCTCGATGAGATACAATACGTGAAGGATTTCGCCAAGGCCCTTGCCTCGATCAAGGCGACTACAGATTGTTCCATATTCGTCACCGGAAGTAACAGCAGGATGCTCTCTGGAGAATTGGCGTCAATGATCACAGGGAGGACAATGCAGTTCGAGGTCCTTCCATTCTCATACTCCGAATCGAAGGAATATGTTACAATGATCGATGGTTCCATCCCAGACGATTTCATCACAGATTACATCGAATTAGGCGGATATCCGCAAAGATTCCAGATGGGCAACGAATCCACGGCACATAGATTCCTAGATGAGCTCTATCAGTCGGTCGTTGAGAAGGACATAAGGGGACGTCATCCAGATATTGATATTGACAAGTTCAAGAGGATAGCTTCCTTCGTCCTTGCGAACTGCGGTAACGATTTCTCCGCAAGGACCATCTCATCATACCTGAAGAAGAATGAGGGGATCGAGATATCGATACAATCCATCCACAATTATCTGAACTATATGGAGGAAGCATATCTTCTGAAAAGGGTCAGCATCTACGACATCTCGGGAAAGGCGGTCCTGTCATCGAAACCTAAGAATTACGCTCTTGATAACGGTCTGAGATACATCATGACCAATACCGTCGACATCCAGAATGGATATTTCCTTGAGAATCTGGTCTATCTGGAATTGATCGGCAGAGGATACGATGTGTACGTTGGCAAGAAGTACAATGGTGAGATCGATTTCGTTGTTGTTTCAGGAGGTAGGAAATGTTTCATCCAGGTCGCATATCTGATAGTGGATGAAGCGACCTCCAAGAGAGAGTTCGGAGCATTCGATTCGGTCCGTGACGCATCTCCGAAATATGTCATCTCCATGGATAGATTGGACATGTCCCGCGATGGGATCACGCACATCAACCTGATCGATTTCCTCGAAGGGAGGAAGGATATCTTCTTGACGTAGACATACTTTGACATTTCAGGAATTTTTCCTGTTTTGTCAAAGTCATTCATCGAAGTAGGATGACGATCTTGTTCAGGAATATCGCAGAATAGGAAGAATAGCAACTTCATAGCAAATGTTCGACACCTCTATCTTTAAATAAGGTAAGAGAATAGTCCGTCTGCTCTTTAGAGCCGATGAATAATGAGGGCGTCACGGCGCCTGAAAGAGGTAATTGAAATGTCTGTATTTGTTAAGTTTGAGACACCGAAAGAGCTGTCGGACAAAGCCTACAACCTCGCCGAGATGGCAAGGGATGGCGGAAAGATCAAAAAGGGAACCAACGAGGTCACCAAAGCAGTCGAGAGAGGAGAGGCCGCTGTTGTCATTATGGCAGTCGATGTCGAGCCCCCAGAGATTCTCGCACACATGCCTGCACTCTGTGAAGAGAGGGGCGTACCTTACGTCTACGTTCCTGCAAAAGTCGAGCTCGGAAACGCAATCGGACTCGAGAAACCCACGGCATCAATCGCAATCGTCGATGTCGGAAAGGGAAAAGCACTTTGTGATGAGATCGCAGAAGCAGTCAAAGCACTGAAGAACTGATGGTGATTTGAATGGTCGACACAGACAGCATCCCGTCAGAGGTCGTCGAGATAATCGGACGTACCGGAATGACAGGTGAGGCAACCCAGGTCAAGGTCCGTGTACTTGATGGACGTGACAAGGGAAGGATCATCACCAGGAACATCATGGGTCCCGTAAGGATGGGCGACATCTTGATGCTCAGAGAGACATCGAGAGAGGCCAGAAAGCTCGGAATGAGGTGATTTGAATGGCAGAGATCAGAAAATGTTCATTCTGTTACAGAGAGATCGAGCCTGGAACGGGTAAGATGTTCGTGAAGAAGGACGGAACCGTTCTCAACTTCTGCACAAACAAGTGCTACAAGAACATGATCGAACTCAAGAGAGTGCCCAGGACCACACAGTGGACCGACAAAGCCATCTCAGAGAAGAAGATCCGTTTGAAATCAGCCGAGAAGGCCGAGAACAAGGAGTGAATCCCATGGCAATGGAACAGACCTACCTTATGATCAAACCCGACGCGGTCCAGAGAGGACTCTGCGGAGAGATCGTGACACGTTTCGAGAAGAAAGGTCTCAAGCTCATCGCCATGAAGCTCATGGTGATCCCCAAGGAGACAGCCGAGACACACTACGGTGAGCACAAGGGAAAGAAATTCTACGATTCCCTCATCACATACATCACGTCCGGACCTGTCCTCGCTATGGTCTGGGAAGGCGACAACGCAGTCCAGGTCTGCAGGAACATCATGGGTAAGACGAACCCTCAGGAGTCCGCACCCGGAACCATCCGTGGAGACTACGGAATGGTCACAGGCGTGAACATCATCCACGGTTCAGATTCACCCGAGTCTGCAAAGAGGGAGATCGGTATCTTCTTCAAACCCGAGGAACTCTGTTCCTACGACAGGACACTTGATAAGTGGACCTACGAATAAACGCATTGTGTATCGGGGGACATCCCCCGTACATCATTTCTTCTACATCTTCCATATCATCCAGGATACATTCCCAAACGCCTATATCATGTGACCACATAACCCTCGGATGCTAGGTGATTCTATGGCAATCAGGCAACCTGTTGTGAGTGTATTGGGACATGTCGATCATGGTAAGACGAAACTATTGGATGCGATAAGAGGGACTACCGTTCAGTCCAGGGAGGCAGGTGCGATCACACAGCACATCGGCGCTACCGAGGTACCCATCGATCACATCTACAAGGTCTGCGGTCCGCTCATCGGGAAGAAGAAATTCGATGTTCCCGGATTGTTGTTCATCGATACGCCAGGACACCATTCGTTCATCACACTCAGGGCGAGGGGTGGCTCTTTGGCCGATATCGCCGTTCTTGTCATAGACATAAGGGAAGGGATAATGCCTCAGACGATAGAATCAATAAAGATCCTGAGGCAGTACAAGACGCCATTCATCATAGCACTCAACAAGGTCGATACAATCCAAGGATGGATCGTCGAGAAGGATGCACCATTCGTCCTCAGTGAGAAGAAACAACAGGCACACACCATAGCAGCATTCGAGGAGAGGCTCTATTCGATCATGGGGGATCTCTCCATCCACGGGATAAGCGCGGACAGGTACGACAGGATCGACGATTTCACGAAGACGGTGGCATTGGTGCCGATCAGTGCTAAGGAGGGTGTCGGTGTACCCGATCTCCTTCTGATGTTGATAGGTCTCGCACAGCGTTTCCTGGAATCACAGCTCGCTAAGGCGGAAGGACCCGGAAGGGGGACTATCCTGGAGATAAAGGAAGAGAAGGGGCTCGGTAAGACCTTGGATATGATCCTCTATGATGGTGTACTCAAGAAGGGAGACACCGTTGCTCTCGGTACGAGGGGCGCACCGGTGGTCACCAGGGTCAAAGCGATCCTCAAACCGAAACCATTGGATGAGATAAGGGATCCGAGGGACCGTTTCGATTCCGTCAACGAACTGCATGCGGCAGCCGGTGTGAAATTATCATGTCAGAATATGGATGGCGTCATCGCAGGTGCTCCGATCAGAGTGGTCAAGAACGACAGGGATCCATCCATAAAGGAGATGACCGAGGAGGCTTCGGTCAAGATCGAGATACAGGATCAGGGAATAACGATCAAGGCCGATGCGATAGGTTCATTGGAGGCACTCGCTTTCGAAGCGAAGGCCGCAGGCATACCGATAAGGAAGTACGGTGTCGGTGAGGTGTCGAGGAGGGATGTGGTGGAGACCGCTGCATTCACAGACCCTATGAACAGGGTGATGTTGGTCTTCAACGCCAATGTGTCCAAGGAAGCCGAATCCGAGATATTGAACACTGGAGTGAAGCTCTTCTCCAATCAGGTCGTGTATCGTCTTATAGAAGAGTATCAAGAATGGGTGGATGAGGCCAAGAGGGCCAAGGATGCGGATCAAAGATTGGAGATGCCGTTCCCTGCCAAGTTCATGGTCATGCCCAATTGCGTATTCCATGCAACGAAACCCGCAATAGTCGGGGTACGTGTGCTCGCTGGTAAGGTGAGGGCGAATCTCAGGTTGATCAAGAAGGATGGTTCCGATGCAGGTAAGGTCAGGAGTCTCCGTGATGGAGAGGAGGTCCTGAAGGACGCATCACAGGGTGACGAGGTCGCTATGGCGATCGATGGCGTCACCGTCGGAAGGCAGATCGATGTTGAGGATGTCATCTATGTTGAATTGATGGAGTCCACGATCAAGGAATTGCAGACCAAGGCTGACCTCAACGAGGATGAGAAGATGACCCTCGAGGAATACTTGGAGATCAAGAGGAAGTCCGATCCATTCTGGGGTATGTGATACCTCAAAACCCCTTCAAACGGTTCATTCCGAACATGTTCGTACATTGCATTATAATTGCTTCAATCGTATTGTTCTACGGGCAAAAACTTTAGAACAGTTGATTGAGGTGAGTTAGTTGGGAATAACGCCAAGAGAGAGATTCTTCAAAGCAATGAACTGCGAAGAGACTGACAGGCCCCCGGTCTGCGGTATGACGACCACAGCAACTGTCGAACTTATGGATCACGTCGGTGCATGGTGGCCCGAGGCACACCACGACGGGAAACAGATGGCAAGGATCGCACTAGGTGCGTACGAGTTCCTCGGTTTGGAGTCAGTGAGGGTACCTTATTGTCTCACATATGAGGCTGAGGCACTTGGATGCAGGATCGACTTCGGTAAGAGGAATTCGACGCCAATGGTCAAGACACATCCGTACAAAGAGAATTTCGATGTGGACCTTGAATTGATGAGCCCCGAGGAGATGCTGAAGATCCCGAGGAACCAAGCCATCATCGAGGCAACGGAGACGATAATCAAGGACAGGAAAGAGGATCTGCCCACATTGCTCGGTGTAACCGGTCCGTTCACGATCGCGGGACACCTTGTAGGAACAGAGAACCTCGTCCTTTGGACGATAACCGAACCAGAGTTGGCAAAGAAATTCTCGAACTATGCGGGCGACTATGAGAAGATGTGGCTCGAGTTCGTGGAGGGTCTTGGAGTGGACAGTATCCAGATGTCCGAACCTACTGCGTCATGGGATATGATCCCTCCAGAGATGTTCGATGAGTTCGCACTTCCGAATCTCAAGAAAGTATATGCACCGCTGAAGAAGACCATGAAGGTCCTTCACATCTGCGGTAACATGTTGCCTATGTTGAACAACATGATAGCTACTGGTGCTACAGCATGTTCGCTTGAGGAGAAGACGGACCCAGTCGAGGCTGTCAAGCTTGCTGACAAGAGAGCGGCACTCGTCGGAAATGTCGGTGTCGTCAAACCATTGCTTATGGGAACACCAGAGGAAGTGAAGGCAGAGGCGATCAGGAGTGCGAATGCTGGATTCAACATCATATCCGCCGGATGCGGAATGTCCGCGTTGATCAAGCAGGAGAACGTACGCGCGATGGTGGATGCCATCGTAAACTACAAGAAATGAAACCGATGGGGGAATTCCCCCATCATTCCTTTTTTATCCTTCCCTGACCCAGGTCGAGGAAGTACTTTATCACATTCTTCTCAGCATCACGGATTATAACGGACATCGTGGATTTGGAGCAATCGAACTTCTCACACAATCCTTCGGTGGTGAGTTTCTTCGGGATATCATAATATCCATTCTCGAATGCATATCTCAACACCTCCTCCTGTTTCGGGGTCAGGGTGTAATCGAGATTGATATCGACCGAGGAGATGATCTGTACGCCATATCCTTCATCCAACATCCTCTTCACTAATGCCTTCATGAGCATCTTGTTGGGAGCGAGGACCACCCATTTTATCACATGATCATTCAATGGGACTGCCGATGTGATGAAACAACCGGATTCCGAACCGATCTTTGCCAATCTGCAATTCACATTCATTATCGTAGCGAGATATTGGCAGTTGCCTGTTTTTATTATAGAATACTCTCCCATCAGATCCAAGGTATGTGTCGAACCACAGTATTTGTCCAATTCCCTGGTAGGATCATAGATTTTGATCATGGAATGGCCTGCACCATCATTCAAGAACGAACATTGGATTATCTCCACAGTTCTGTCGTTGTTAAAACATGATATGGGCAACAGCATATGACATGGATTTCCATCAGGGTTTATCCCACCGATTCTTCTGTCGACCAATAATTTGGCCTGATGCATATATTAGAATACGTTTGTGCAGTAAATAAAATTATTCGAACATGTTCGTACAACCCATTATAAAACGTCTTCCCAATTCTATTACGTATTGTTCCAAAGTTTTTTGCCCCAACAGAGGAATAACATGGCAATTGATGCAGAGAAAAAAGCAAAGGTCCTGAAGTACCGCTGGGTGGTGTTCGTTACACTGGCAATAGCGTACTTCTTCGTGTATTTCCACAGGACCACAGGAGGTGCCATCTCCGGTGAGATGCAGGATTGGTTCAGCATAACCAAGTCTGAGGTCGGGATGTTGGCATCTGCCTACCTATGGGCGTACACGCTGATGCAGATCCCGAGCGGAATTCTTACCGATAAGATGGGACCGAGGAAGGCTGCTACTATATTCATCCTTCTCCTCGCAGCTGGTTCAGTGTTGTGCGCAGTATCGTCATTGGAATCGATCAAGAGTTACCCGTTGATGTGGGTCGGTAAATTCGTCATCGGTATCGGTGCAGCTGTCATCTATATCCCGATCATGAAGGTGTTGGCTGTTTGGTTCAGGAAGAATGAATTCGCTTCTATGAGCGGTATCCTTCTTCTCGTAGGTAACGTCGGAGGTATCGCAGCAGCGACGCCGATGGTCATGCTCATCCAGAACCTTGGATTCGCTGACACATACTTCATCCTTACAGGAATCACCGTTGTTATCGGTATCCTTACATGGTTGTTCGTAAGGAACCACCCGAACGAGATGGATCTGCCCGGAATCGAGGAGATCGTCTCCGAGGAGACGGGAGAGCCTATCAAAGAGTCCACATCTGCGAAGATGGGAACGAAAGAGGCCCTCAAGCTCACATTCACAAGCGGAAGGAAGTTCTGGCCGCTGGCCATATGGTTCTTCTTCATGTATGGAACCATCATGCTCTGGCAGGCCTCTCAGGCAGGTTCGTTCTACAAGGATATCGGTGGCCTTCCCAGCGACACATATGCGATGTTCATAACAATGGTCGGTGTCGGTATGGTCGTCGGATGTCCGTTGGCAGGAAGGCTGTCCGATAAGGTACTCAAGTCCAGGAAGAAGGTCATCATCATCGGTACGATCGTGTACACGCTCGTATGGGCGGTCATCTGGCTCACAGGAGACAATGCCGACTTCGTTAGCAACACGACGTATCAGTACATTCTCAACTTCTGCTTCGGATTCTTTGGAGGATTTTTCGTTGTATCGTATGCTCAGATCAAGGAGTTGTACCCCATCGCCATGGCAGGTACATCCACTGCAGCATTGAACCTCTTCCCGTTCGCGGGAGGTGCACTGCTCGCATTAATCTCCGGTCCGATCGTCGAGGCAACGTCGTTCAAGACATTATGGATGGCCGCATTCATCATGATGGTCGTCGCTTCTGTCTGTGCGATTCTCAGTGTCGAGAAACAGAGAGATTGAAAACCATAACAAGGCCGGCGCATCGCCGGCCACCTTTACCACTCATTTTGATAGTCGGATATCGGTTCCGAATCTTTTGAAAGGACCAGAATATCCACATTCGTTGTTCTATCTGATGCGTTCCTTCTAGATACCTTTATAAATAATATAATAATAGACGCCATCTACAGGTGTTCAAATGGTAGATTTTAAAACAATCATCAATGACGCAAAGACAGGCAAATCATACAACGTTGCCGTGTCAGGCCACCACGCGAACTCTCTGATTGGTAAGAACATCGGAGAGATCGTAGACGGAATTTTCGTGGGTCTCCCCGGTTACAAACTCAAGATCACCGGTGGAAGCGACAACACAGGCGTTCCCATGAGGAGCGACATGCCCGGTAACAAGAGGAGAATGCTCCTTATGGCAGACGGACAGTCATTCCACGAGAAATACCCTGGACAGAGGAAGAGAGTCGCAGTACGTGGTGCTACGATCTCACAGTCGATCGTCCAGATCAACATGGTAGTCGCAGAGTACGGACCCAAGTCCATCGAGGATTGTCTCGCAGAGCCTGCTGAGGCATCCGCGGAGAACTGATGAAAGTGCAAAAGCAGCCCGAGATCAACATCGGAATGATCGGGCATGTCGACCACGGTAAGACAACACTTACCAAAGCTCTCAGCGGAGAGTGGGCCGACCGTCACTCTGAGGAGGTCAAAAGAGGTATCTCCATCAGGCTCGGGTATGCGGACGTAGCTTTCTACAAGTGTCCTAAATGTGAAGGACCATCAGCATATGGAACGAAACCCAAGTGCCCCAACTGTGGTTCCGATACAGAATATCTGCAGTCGGTATCATTCGTCGATGCACCGGGACACGAGACCCTCATGGCGACGATGCTCTCCGGAGCAGCCTTGATGGATGGTGCGATATTACTCGTCGCAGCCAATGAGAAGTGCCCTCAACCTCAGACGAAGGAGCACTTGATGGCATTGTCCATCATGGGTATCGAGAGGATCATCATCGTTCAGAACAAGATCGATATCGTCACACGTGAACAGGCAGTCGAGAACTTCAAGCAGATCAAGGAGTTCGTGAAGGGAACGATAGCTGAGAACGCACCCGTCATCCCTATCTCTGCCAACAGAGGCGTCAACATCGATATGCTCGTCGAGGCCATCGAAGAGCACATCGTGGCGCATGTCGAGAGGGATCTCGATTCGACACCGTTGATGCACGTCGCACGTTCATTCGATATCAACTCACCGGGTACTACTCCTGATAACCTCAAGGGCGGTGTGCTCGGAGGTTCATTGATCCAAGGTACCATCAAGATAGGTGACGAGATCGAGATAGTTCCCGGAATAAAGACGGAAGTCAGCGGAAAGGATGTGTACCAAAGGATAACCACGAAGGTCACATCACTCGTAGCCGGCGGAAAGTCCGTCAAATCCGTGAATCCTGGTGGATTGATCTCTATAGGTACTTCGCTCGATCCCTCGATCACCAAATCGGATGGTCTCACGGGAAGGATGATCGGTGTCCCCGGTCACTTGCCTGCCGTCGTACACGACTTCAACATGAAGACGACATTGCTCGACCGTGTGGTAGGATCCGCTTCGGACCTCAAGGTCGACGAGATCAAGAGCAACGAGCCGTTGATGCTCTCGATCGGTACAGCGACCACCGTCGGAATCGTCAAGAGCGGTAAGGGCGGAGCGATACAGGTCGTTCTGAAGATTCCTGTCTGCGTATCCGAGGGTCAGAGGGTAGCAATATCGAGAAGGATCTCCAACAAATGGAGACTCATCGGTTACGGTATCGTCGAGCTGTGATCATGCAGACCGTCGTATTGGACACAAACGCTTTACTCATGCCTTTTGAAATGAGGATGAATCTCGACCTCTCCGTGCAGAATCTGCTCGGAGACGTCAGATTCGTCGTGCCTGGTCCTTTGATCGGGGAATTGAAGCATCTTGATAATAAGTATGCAAGCGTCGCATTGACCCTTGCGAGGAAGTATGAGATCATACCGACCGAGGCGACAGGAGATAATTCTGTTATAGAACTCGCACTTAGAACAGGCGGATATGTTCTTACGAATGATAAGATACTGAGGGGAAGGCTTAGAAAAGTAGGTGTGCCCCTGATATATCTTCGTTCAGGGACACATCTGGTAGTTGAAAGGGTTTAGAGCATCGGTTCCGGGCTCTCATCCAATCCAGTATCTGGTTCTCTTCCCAATTGGTCGAGTTTGGCCTTTATGATCTTGGCACCCACCTCGGATGCCGCATAAACAGGGACCTTCGTTCCTGCTTGGAGTAACGCCCTTCCTTTAGCGATCTCTCTGATGTGTTTCGATGCACAGGATGTGATTATATCACACGTATCGAACAGTATCTCCGCATCCTTCTCGGATATGCCTGTCGTATGTACCGCGATGATGACCGTCGTCATGCCGAAACAATCCCTGATCTCCTGCGCATCCTTCGCATTGGCGACCGTCACAGCGATGGTATGGTAATGCATATGGTATGCCTTGGCGACCCCTTCGAACTGATCTATCTTCGCAGTCTTAGGATCAAGGAGCCTCTCTGCGCCGATATCGTCCACTACCTTTTGGATGGGTTCTGTCTCGATTATGCCTGATATGCGTCCTCCCATGCCCTGTACGATCTCCGGATCCTCCAGGACCACCGTGCCGCAGCCATCTGCTGCTATGACAGCAGCATCGATAAGGTGTTCAGTCAATGCAAGACTCAACATCTCGGATACACCGAAACTGAGGAAATCCCTCATCCTGGTGTCCCTGTTGTCATTGCACATTCCGAATCTCTCTATGCGGAATTCCGCATTCTTCCTCACGGATTCACAGTTGAGTTCGTCTATACCGCGGTGTTTCTTGAACAGAGGACAATACTTCACTTTGGGTTCGGTCACATTGATGACCTTGCCATCCTCTATCGTCACCTTGGACATACCAAGCATCTCCATGACGTGTCTGGTCATGATATCACATCATTCGATGACTTCGACGGAGATGATCTTCTTCTCTTCCAACGGTCTGTCGTTGTGATCCGTCTCGGACCTCTCGATCTTCAGGACCACTTCGTAGCTCTCCTTGTCCGCACATTCTCCAAATACGGGGTGTTTGGACGGTGTTCTCATGTCGTCCCAATCGAGGTATTTGTTGTCGTTGGTGTTGATGAAGAATTGACTGCCACCTGTGTTCGGACGTCCTGTGTTGGCCATTGAGATGGTCCCTCTGACGTTGGAGTGTCCTTTGACGAACTCATCCTCTATGTTGTAGCCCGGTCCGCCCATGCCTGTTCCTGTCGGGTCTCCGCCTTGGATCATGAATCCCTCGATGACCCTGTGGAAGATTACGCCATCATAGAATCCTTCTTTGGCAAGTTTAACGAAGTTCCCAGCTGTTACCGGCATGTCCTTGTACATATCGAGTTTGATGTCCCCGACATTAGTGTGCAGAATGACTGTTGTCATGTTCACAGGTTATGGGATGTAAGATAATAAATTGTTGATGTTCACCCATACATGCTGTCGGCAGCGCCGAATTCATGTTCCTCGCTGGTCTCTTTCAATATCCTGAGGTATTCCTGTTTGTACACGGATCTGTAGAATCTTCCGTATATTATCGTGAGGATGGATATTATATCGGCGATTATGATCGGTATCTGCAATGACTTCTCATATCCTGGGCAGAACCAGAGCACTATGGAAATCAAGATGGCCAACGTACACTGGGATGTGATGTTCTTGAGACCGTTGAGTTTCTCCAATTCCTCGGTTATGATCGAGATATACACGATCGGGGTCTTCACAGCACTCCACTCGTTAATCAATTGAGTAGGTATCTGTCCATCGGCCTTGTCCACGGATCTCAGCAACATGTACCTCTTGATCGTTTTGGCAGAGCTCCTGACAGTGATGAATATCGTCGGTACCGATACGATCATCAGGATAATCATCACTGTGAACATGGCTGATGCGAATGTGTCTATGTTGATCATCGACAGATTATCATCTCGTTGAGAATAATATGCATGTTATTGATTAAAGGGATAGCGGTTTGAAGGTGTTCGCCCTTCCCTTTCGGGAAGGGCTGGATGTATCATTCGAACAGTTTCACAGCGTTTCTGATGCCCATCGCACCTACGACGGCGGATGCACCGCATATGATGAAGAATACGCCTGAGAGGATCATGATTATGTCCTCTGCGGTCCCTGCGAATATGGCGATCAGGACACCAAGGATGATCATGACGATCCCCATGACCTTGGCGATATTGCCTATCGGCGTATGAGGGATGCTCATACCGAAGAAGGAGCATATGCCGAAGATTATCAGATATGCCGCTACGATATACATCAGGATATCAAGATTGATCAACGCTATCGCGATCATCGCGACACCTAACAGTACTTCCAGGACGGTCTGCAGGAGTTTCAGTTTCTTATCTCCAAGATCATTCATCGCTTCGAATGTGTTGGTGAGGCCAACGATTATCGTGAACACTCCTGAAATGATCACTATGATGCTCAGGCTGCTCTTCGGCGAGACTATGAACAGTATGCCGAGGATGATCGTCAGGATACCGAACACAAGGACGGATCCCCATCCTCTATTCGCTATCGGCTCTACTTTGTATTGCATATGGGACGGACACATTTCGGCGATAATAATCATTTCCATCTTCAGATAGGTAAGAGAATGATCGTTCCCGTTAATTGCGTTCACGCAATTATAGAATTTGTTAATTGCGTAAAACGGGTTTTTCGCAATTAACAACTCCATATCAATATGAATTCAAGATATCCATTATCTCTTTGCAAACGAACAATTGATTCCTCTTCCTGCCTGTGGTCTCAGACAGTATCCCTTTTTCGACAAGATCGTTGACCATCTTCCCCGCAGTCGATAGGTGTACATTACAGATCTTCGCGACATCCATCTTTCTCACGAAGGGGTTGATGAACAGAGAGTCGATGAGATGCGATGTCTTGAGATCGTTATCCATCTCATGGAACCTCTGTCTGACTTGATACAGGGAATCGATCAAACGTATGGAGCTATTGGATTGTTCGATCAGAGCATCAAGGAAGAGATCAATCCAGCCCTGGAAATCATCACACTCTCTCACTCTATTCAAACTGCGGATGTATTCATCGCGTTTATCGTTGAAATATCCGCTAAGATATAACACTGGATACTCCAACACCTTACTTCTATTGAGTATCAGCATGATCAAGAGTCTACCCATCCTCCCATTGCCATCGGTGAACGGATGTATCGTTTCGAATTGATAGTGTGATAGAGCTGCAGATAACAGTATATTCTCATCAGGGGCATTGATGTATTCGATGAGATTTTTCATCTTCCAATAGATGTTCTCTCGGGAGGCATCGGGACGAATGCGGCCGTGTCAAGGTTGTCGCCTCTATTACCGACTAGGACTTGCACCTCACGATAGTTACCAGGGGATTTGTTCTCTCCACGAACGCCTTTCAGCAGTATCTCATGCAGTTCCAAGATAAGATCCTCACCTATCTCGTTGCCATCGATGTTGCTTGCATGACTCAACGCATCCCTGTAGTTCAGCACTTCCATATTGTCCAACAGTTTGTGATGGTCCTTTTCCTCCACCCTCTCCGATCTGTAGATGTCCTCCATGGTCGTGCCTGTGCCTTCGATCGCTGAGGATTTGGTCGATTCCATAAGGACGAGAGGTACGAGAAGGATATTCCTCTCTTGTTCTGACATCTGTGAGACTTTCCCATCCAATTTCGACAGAACGATGATCGCAGTCTCTGCCTTCTTGTATGTCTTCTTATCCAATTCGATATCGAATGGGAGGTCGTATGGCCAAAAATAACTGAATCCTCCGTTATTGGAATATCTGACCTCTCCCGATTTTATCGGATGGTAATCGTCCTCTTTCATCAGTTGTTAATTGCGTTCATGCAATTATAGAAGTTGTTAATTGCGGAAAATGGATTTTCCGCAATTAACAACATCATGTCTCTACAATGGGAAGATTTGTTCTACAGGTCGTAGATCCTTTGTTTAGAGCACGTTCTTTGCCCAATTAAGCCAAGGACAACGGTAAATGATCGATGCATTTTCTTGCACCCTATAGTCTATGCTGTGCAAATTCATGAATAAGTCGAATCAGGCATACTAAGGGAGAACGCTGTTCTTGTCATCTCAATTAGAGATATGAACAGGACATTCCGAAAGTACATCGCCGTACATATAACTCAGGTGATTGGCTTTTTGACGCTGATGAAGTTCATCAACCTCGAGACGGGAGAGATCGTCTACGCCCAATCAGCCAAAAGGGAAATGTTGTATATGCTACGAAGAAGACCAAAAACAGGGACAGAGTGAAGGATGCCATCGGTGGCAAGATCTTCGATCATCCCGTACTCAGATTCCGCAACAGAAGGGTGACTAGGTTGCTGTTGGCGACAGTCAACTTCGACAGGTCCAAATTTACAGCCAGGTAAACATGATCTGTATGATGATAGAGAGGCATCCCGAGTCGTAGTCAGAGGAAGTGGCATCCGCTGTGAACCGTGGTCCGCGAGGATCCGGAAGAGTGGCTGCGGACCTTGGATAGGTCGATGCCCATCAGATCAATCCAGTCATGTATATCGGGACTATGATTATATCGTCCATCTCACTCATATTCTTGGTGCAGATGATGTACTTGCGATCGATCCTATCCTTATATTTCCTTATGAAGCGATCGAGGGATCTGTGGGGATTCACACGGCTGGATTTTACCTCCATCACATTGACCCTCCTGCCGTCAGCAACAAGGAAATCCACTTCTTGGGTGCGATCTGATTCATCGGATATGAAGCGGCAGTAATTGAGATTCCTCCCAGAGGCAGTCAGTGCCTGCGAGACCATGTTCTCGAATATCATCCCTTGATTCATGGACAGGTCCCCTGATAGAAGGGATTGGTATAGTTCATTGCGATCGGCGATGTTAGCTTCCAGCATCATCGTAATGAGCAGACCTGTGTCAACGAAGTACATTTTCAGATCGCTCCTGTCCTCATACTGCGCAATGGCAGGGTCTGGATTCGTACAGTTGTAGCAAGGATTGACCATTTTTGAACTGCACAGCCACGATATGCGCTTGGTGTAGCGCATTTTCCTGGCACCTTTCTTCACAACGCTGGGAGAGAAGACCTTACTGGTCCTGTTGAGCATCGAGGGTATGCTGTTGAACAATTCCGCCAGTATCCCGTCGTCTTCCCTCCAGACGTCTCTGCGATAGATATCCAGGATCATGGTCTTGGCCTTCTCCACTTCTAAGAAGTTGTTCGTCCCTATCAATGCCGATACGGCCTGTGGCATCCCTCCAACTATCATGTAGGTGCGGTACGTGTCCATCAATTCCTTGTGCATCCCATCGGTCAGAGGTTCCATGGAATCGAACGAATCTTTGATGATCCCATACTGAATACCCTTCCCGATGGCCCACATGAATTCTTCCAGATCCATAGGGTTCATGGATTTGGTGATGACTTCCGAAGGCTGTGTCATCCTGGATCTCATTTTCAGTGTGATCAGCGATCCCGTCTCCAGAATCGGATATTTTCCGTACTTCACAAGATATTTGACGATCTGATGGGCACGTGGGAATTCCTGGACCTCATCGAATATTATCAGGCTCTCATGTTCGTACAACATCACGTTATAGTAACCAGAGAGCATTAGGAACAGTTTATCCAGATCGTCAGAGTATCTGTTGAACATCTCTTTGACGGTATCGCTCGCATTCATGAAATCGATCAGGATGTACGATTTATACTCGTTCTTAGCGAATTGCTCCGCTATGGTGCTCTTTCCGACCCTTCTGACCCCTTCGATCATCAATGCATATCTGTGTGAATCGTTCTCTTTCCAATCGAGGAGTACATCATAGAACTTCCTCCTGAATACCGGAGGATTATTTTTTTTCATTATAATCGAATATATTTAAATCATATTTAAAGACATGTAGTTTGCAAATATTGAAATCATTGATTTTATGCAGTTTGCAAATTATTAAAATGCAGTTTTTATGCAGTTTGCAATTTTAGGATGAATAGAACATGTAGGTACATCATCGCATATTCGATCATGATCGGACCGCACATAGCGTGTCCATTCCCTTTTCGAATCCGTCCTCTGATTCACCATCGTCTTTCGGCAGGATAAATGCGATGACCGTTTGCTATTGTCTTAACAGTCTTCGTCAACAGGGCATCATGGATGGTATCGGCAGCGACAGAGACCAGCATAACGCGGCCCGCGATATGCAGAGATTCTGGTCCGGCGAAGGGGCAATAGAGGAGCAGTGATGAATCCGCTTGCGTTCGAACCTACCCTTAGATTCGAGCGCACTTTTTGATATCGGAGGCGCTAAAGGCCTCGAAACGCCGAAACAATAGAATTTTTTCAGAAGATCTGGATGAGTAAGTGGCGGGCCTGAAGGGATTCGAACCCTTGGCCGCTCGATTAAGAGTCGAGCGCTCTACCTAGCTGAGCTACAGGCCCCGTCGAAACCACAAATAAACTTCTTCCATATAAATGTTCGTTCATCCGAACAGTCATCCATTCCTACGCTGGATGTATCCTCGGCAGTTGATGGAAACATCGGCCGAAGGCTCACAATAAATAATATATCGACAGCCGAACATTAGGAATGTCATGGGTCACTTCAAAGTCAGGGATATCATGACGACGGATGTCGTAACGCTTTCGCCGAACAACACCATCAGGGAGGCCGTAAGGAAATTGGCCGTGGAGAATCTGAAGGGTGCACCGGTAGTCGATGAGAACAATCACATGGTCGGGATTGTTAGTCAGAATGACATCCTAGAATTGATCCTGGATTATAGCAAGGTATTGCAGAAGAAGGGTATAGCTTTGAAATCCCTTCTCGCGTCATACATTGACAGTGTCGATGACAGTGATCCGGAGGTCGTGAAGACCACCGAAGCCATCGCTAACACGAAGATCGGCGACATAATGTCCCGCACGGTTCTCATGACAAGCCCTGATGATCTTGTGCTGTCCTTGTTGCAGGCCATGGTGGATATGGATGTCAGTCGCGTACCTGTCGTTGACAGAGGGGTCCTGCTAGGTATCGTTACCAGAGGGGACATCCTGTTCTCGATATACAAGAAGAAACTCATCTGATTCGTAAGGCGTTTTAGGATGAGTGTAGAGGTACACATACTTGCAAGCGGTAGCGATGGTAATTGTACCGTGGTGAAGCATGATGATAGGGCTGTCGTCATCGATGCAGGATTGAGCTGTAAGAGGCTCTTCTCATTGATGGATGTCAACGGTCTTGACAAGGAATGTATCGATGCAATATTGATAACTCATGAGCACACGGACCATACTTCCGGTGCGGGAGTGATGGCGAGGAAGCTGAATGTACCGATAATGTGCAATGAGAGGACGTTCAACGCATGCGATTTCGGCAATGTCATGTACTCTCCGATATCGATGATGAACAGATTCCGCGTGGCGAACATGGATGTGATCTCATTGCCGACATCCCATGATGCCGTCGAGCCATCCGCATATCTCATGGATGCGGATGGTTTCAAGGTCCTGGTGGCCACCGATACCGGAAGGATACTCTACCCTGTCGAGCATGCTCTCGAGGAATCGGATATAGCTGTCATAGAATCCAACTATGACAAGAGGATGTTACGCGAAGGTCCATATCCTCCTAGTCTGAAACGTCATATCGACAGTGATATGGGCCATATGTGCAACGTCGATACAGGTGAGATCCTGAAGAGGACGATGAAGAATCCGAACAGAAGGATATTCTTAGCTCATCTGAGCAGACATAACAACACTCCCGACATAGCTAGGGAGACTGTCTCGGAGATAACGGGTATAAAGAGGTATCAGATAGATTGTCTGGAATGCAAAGGGGATACCCGCATCATGCATGATTGACGATCTTGGCTAGATTCCTGTTGACAAGCACTTTGGCGAGCATCCTGGGGATGCGTACAACATCCTCTTTTTTGAGCGAATATGTACGATCGATACCTGAGATCTTCTCATCCAGGTCTTGGAGGATGCGGACGATGACCAATTTCATAGGGTCGCCTTCCAGCAGATCATCGGTCTTTGGAAGTGTAGTCGTCTCTTTCTTGTTCGGTATCATGGACGGTGTCTCTGCAAGGGGTTCCTCGGGAATATCTATGGTTATATTACGTGGATCCTCATCCTCGTCCTCAGGTATCTCGGGAAAACCATCATCGATAGGGACAGCATCGGACTCGGGAGGTTCGATCACCTCTACTTGCGGGATATCCCCTCCATTATCCGTGATGTTCTCCACTGTCATCCCGATGACCGTGGGAGTCTCCTTCACAGGCTCGGGAGGGACGTCAGGTTGAGTGATGTCCGGAATCGTCACTCTCTTCTTCCTGTCAAGAAGTGCCCAATGGGCCTTCGCTGCTTCGACGAGTGTCTCGTAGAGCACCATCTCCTCCGGTGTCAATGTATCCGTGACGTTGTTCGCGCCCATCCCTGCCCTCATGGCAAGGTCGAAGATCTTCCTCATACGCTGTTCGACAACATCCTTCATTGCGATGAGTGTCTTTCTCTTCTTATCGGATGCACCATCGAACAATATGGAGTCCGCATTGGAGTGGATTATCCTCTCGCATTCGATGGTCTTCTTCTCGTACAGTATGACCATGGCATGGTACAGGTCCTTCCTTACGGCTGATAGGTTACCGCTGTTCTTCTCGGTCCTGCTCAGTGAAGTTAGGTCGCTGTATTCCAAGTCATACGTTCCGATGGGCATATGTGCTTCAATGGGATGTCCGTATTTTACCTTTGGTATGATGCTCCCTATAGCATCCATCCTGTGTGATATGAGTAAAATAACGATATATTCGATGTATCAATCTTATATCGGGGACATGCATGGTATGGCATGGACATATCCGAGGCCGTACGCAGTGTGAGCAAAGGCGTGGAAGTGGAGATCTCCGTATCTCCCAGATCCGACAGGCCAGGTGCTGACGGTGTCGACGAATGGAGGAAGAGATTGAATGTCCGGGTCAGGGCACCTCCATTGGATGGCAGAGCGAACAAGGATGTGGAGGAATTGTTCAAGGAGCTGACGGGATTCAAGTCAGAGGTAATCCATGGTCAGACCAGTAGGCAGAAGACGGTTCTTATCATCGGGGATATGGACACTGTGATCGAACGTCTGAGGGATGCCTTTGAATGATGATGAGAGATTGAGAAGATTGGATGAGATCCTTGATAGGATACAATCCATGTCATCCGATCATGTGATATTGGTCGAGGGCAAGAATGATCGCAGATCGTTGTTGGATCTGAATCTATCATTAGATACCATCGAGGTACAGAGGGATGGAGGGCCTTTGAGAGCAGCGGAGATGGTGTATGAGTCGGGGAAGAAAGCGATAATCCTTACGGATTGGGATGACAGAGGGGATAGGTTGGCCAAGGACCTTTCCGAACAGCTTTCCGCATTATGCATATCATATGATATGAATATCCGCAAGGACCTTAGAGACATCTGCATCAAGGACATAAAAGATGTCGAAAGTCTGCATTCGCTATACGTTAGATTGGAGCGCAATGTGCTATGACATATTGTCATATGATATCATCATCTTAACACTGCACGTCCATTTTATAAGTGAACAGACCTTAGCGAAGGATGATGAGCAGTCCAATATTCATAGTGCTCGAGGGCATAGATGGTTCAGGTAAGACGACCGCCATATCCAAGATAGGTGAGTATCTGGAATCTTTGGGTCGCAAGGTCATGATAACGATGGAACCCACCAAAGGTGCCATAGGCAAGCTGGTGGCGGAGACCGATGATCTCACACCAGAATCCGAAGCGCTCCTCTTCACCGCTGATAGAGCATGTCATACGAAGGAGATATCGGAATGCCTGGAGGCAGGATACGATGTCATATGCGACAGATACTTCGCTTCCACATTGGCCTATCAATCCGCATCCGGTCTTGATCGCGATTGGCTGTATTCCATCAATTCCAAGGTCATCAGGGAACCTGACGTACACATACTCCTGGACGTGGATCCAGAGATCTCATTGACGCGTGTCGGTAAGAGAGGGGAGAAGGTCAGTAGGTTCGAGAAGTTGGATTATCTGAGGAAGGTGAGGGATTCGTATCTGGGGATAGCTAAGGCGTATGGCCTCACCGTATTGGACGCTTCAAGGAATGAGGGCGATGTCCTAATGGACATCATCGGGATGATCGATAGGAGGATATGAATATGCACCCGGCTGAGGAGATCTATTGTGAGAGCAGCAGTAAGCTCAAAGGAAGGACGATCGTGATGGGCATAACCGGAAGCGTTGCCGCTGTGGAATGCTTCGGTGCGATACGTGAGCTGATAAGGCATGGTGCGAAGGTGATCCCGGTATTGACGGAGTCTGCACGTGATTTCGTCACACCCCTCTCGATGGAGTATGCCTCAGGCAACATACCCGTCACGGAGTTGACGGGAGCTACTGAACATGTGAGCATAATCGGTTCCGATGCCGATGTACTTCTGATATATCCAGCGACAGCGAATACGATCTCGAAGATCGCGAACGGCATCGATGACACTCCAGTGACATCCATGGCAACGGTAGCATTGGGTTCGGGATTGCCGATAGCGATCGCACCCGCTATGCACGATGCCATGTTCAAGAACCCTGCTGTGCAGAAGAACATCGAACTCCTGAGGTCATGGGGGGTCACGTTCATCGGACCCAAGAAGGTCGGACCTAGGGCGAAGGTAGCCTCCAAGGAAGAGGTGATAGCATCCGTGTTCAGATTGTTGTCGAAGGATGATCTCGCAGGCAAGAGGATATTGGTCATAGGCGGAAGATCCGAGGAACCCATCGATTCCATGAGGATCATAACAAACCGTTCGACCGGTTTGATGGCCGTGAGGATAGCCGATAGGGCGATGGAACGCGGAGCGGATGTCGAACTATGGATGGGCGGATGCAGTGTCCCCATACCGGATTACATGAACGTGAGAAGGTTCGATTCCGTTTCAGACCTCATATCGATGATAGATTCCATCGACAGGGACATAGTGATCGTCCCTGCCGCCTTATCGGATTTCACACCGGCGGAGAGGAGGAACGGGAAGATATCGAGCAAAGAGGGATTCGATCTCGAGTTGGAGCCTGTGCCGAAAGTGCTCCCGTTGCTCTCAAAGAGATGTAAATATGTCATAGGATTCAAAGCGGAATCCGGATTGTCGGAGGATGAGCTCGTCAAGAAGGCCAAATCCCGCATGGATGAGTATGGTCTGTACGCTATCGTGGCGAATGACATCGATTCTGCAGGAAAGACCTCCTCGTCCGCGATAATAATAACGTCTGACGGCAACAGCAACATAACCGGGCCGAAGGATAACATCGCGGATTCGATACTCGACCAATGTTCGAGGATAGCATGACATCCGTCTTTTGTCCTGGACACATAACATGTTTCTTCGAACCTGTGAGATCCAATGCGATCATGGAGACAGGTTCCAGGGGAGTAGGGATCAAACTATCGAAAGGAACGACCGTCACATTGGAGGAGCGTTCCGACGATAGGTTGGAAGTGATGATGGACGGGAAGGAATGCCGTTGCGACATAACGAGGGCGGCGATACTCATGACATCATCGAGGGGATTCGATGTGACGATAGAGAACGACCTTCCTGTCGGGCAGGGATTCGGTATGTCCGCATCGGGCGCTATAGCAGCAGCATATTGTGCATGCACCTTCGAGGACAAGCCGTTGGATACGGCATTCCTAAACGCTCATATCGCAGAAGTGGTCGGAGGCGGAGGTCTAGGCGATGTCTCCGCATTGATGTGCGAATCACATGTCCCCATAAGAGTGGAGCCCGGTCTTCCGCCGGAGGGTGAGATCAAGGATTCCGGTCTGAGATTCGAGAAACTATCTTTGGCAGTACTTGGCGGACCGCTCGATACAGGTTCTACACTGAGGGACAAGGCTACATCGAAGAGGATAGGGGATGCAGGTTCCAAATGTGTCAAGGAATTCATCGCGAATCTGAACATTGATTCGCTCTTCAGACTCTCAAGGTCGTTCTCGAAGGATGTAGGATTGGAGACTCCCGCGTTGAGGAAGGTGTTGTCGAAGATTCCGAATTCAGGGATGTGCATGTTGGGCCACAGCGTATTCTCCGATTGTCCGAAGGATGTGTTGGAGGATATGGGATTGGAGGTCTACGAATGTTCATCCGTGGATAGTATGCCTATCATCTGTAGAGAGTGAACAATCTCTCATCGCAGTCGACGTCCCATAGACCTATCCTAGCACCGCAGTCCAACCATCCATGAGCGTAGTTCACTGCGGCGAATGCTGTGACGAAATCACCGTTCGCACGGAATGTGAGTGCGTCATTGTAGTAACATTGGGCCATCTCCAGGAAACTGTCGGAGAGATCCCTTGCGAATGAACGGTCAGGTGTGACCACCTTCAGTTTATCGAGGGCCTCCTTGGTTATGCTGAGGTATCTGTCGATCTTCTCTTCCGTGATAGTGTCGTTCATCAGTCATCACCCAATATCTTCACGCCGGCACCGCCGTGTCTGCTCTCCCTCGGTCTGACCTCTACGAGCAATGGGGATTCTATCCCTGCACCGACAACCATCGCCATACCGATAGGCATCGATTGTATGTCATCGCTCATTCCTGTGGTCAATCCTTCGATGGATGCTGTGATCGCTTTGAGATCATTGGGGTTAGTGACTTTGAGGATTATCTGTGTTCCGCATTGACTCAGGACGTTCTTGTCTATCTTGGCGGGCCTTTGGCTTATAACCATCAATCCCAACCCGAACTTCCTTCCTTCTGATGCGATCGTCGCCAATGGTTTGGATGACATCACATGTTCAGCTTGCGGACAATAGTTGTGTGCCTCTTCCACAACGAACATCATCGGAGGGATGGAACCTTTCTTCCTGAGTTCGAACATGAAAGTAGCAAGACGTTTCACGATCAATTGCTGTATATCTGGCGGTACGCCCTTCAGATTGATGATGGTCGTCTTACCGTTCTCGACCAACTCATCGATACGGTTGCCTCTCTTAGCGAAGATGCCCATGCTGTCTATGTATTCCAATTCGGTGATCAGGACAGCGTTCTTCGCACCCCCGTCCTCCTTCAGGACGTTGATGAGGTCCGTGACGGAGTACAGTTCTCCCTCCTCTCTCAGAGTTTCTATCGCTTTCTTCGTGGGCGGGAGGAAGGACCTCATGTCTGTTTTCCTCATGAGCTCCAATATCTCCCTCGGTTCGAGGGATTTGAATGTGAATTTCAACGGTTTGATGAGGCCGTTGGTGTCATCAGTGACACCGAATTCCTTTATGCGGTCGGCATAGCCGTGTGGTTTTACATTGAACTTGGCATCGCCCTTGATGCCTGCGTCACGCATGGCACCATACTCGCCATGGGGGTCGATGATCATGCAGGTGACGTTATGTTTCATCAGTTCCTCGATGATGTCTCCCGACATGTAGCTCTTCCCACCGCCTGTCTTTGCCAGGATGCAAGCATGTCTCTGTATCAATTCGTTGATGTTCAATGCTACAGGGATACCATGGCCGTGCAACAATCCGATGTATCCATCGGTCTTGGGATTGATTTTCAATCCCAATATGGATTTCACAAGGTCCTGGTCTGCGCGTGTGACCTTGGAACCGGCTCTGAATGTTGTTCTTGGGGACATCAACAATCCTCTGTTGTCCCTGTATCCGATGACGTCGACGTGTGCACTGACGACGTCATCTATCTTGTTGATATCCGCATCATTGGCATCCTCCAACGTGAGATTGGATTTCCTTACCAATGTTCCGACCTGACATAGTACTGGGCCGTAGTCATCGTGTACAACGGATACGTATTCGGAGCGTTCGAGATGTTCGGCGGATACGCGACAGTCGAAATACGTGGTTCCGGCTTTTCCATAGATCGTACCGACGACCTCTCCGGATGATGTGTGTGGCGTCTCCTCGATCACCACATTCTCTTCATAGCCTTCGATCCCGGAGTTCTCTTCCACGACATCCTCCTCATTATCGACATTGGATAATGGTTCACAGGTGGTCGGTGTGCATTCCAGGTCCATGAATTCCGTATCATCATGCATGTATTGCATCATGATCTGCCTTTTCCTCTCGGTGTTCCTCCTGTCGAACATATGCGCATCCCGTAGGTGCATCTTTGACATGCGTTATATTTCTAATGTTCGCCGAATCGGTTCGTAATCGAGGTAACGATGAACCCAAAACATCCATGACGATGCATCTTAGTCCGTCTGTATACTCACATCCTTCCCGACCAGCTTACCAATTAAGTATAATATAGGGCACGGGTTACGGACAGGCATGATAGTCGTAGGCGGTTCGACATCCAGAGACCTTGCGAAAGATATCGCATCGATCATTGGCTGCAAATACATCGAAGCTGCCACCGTCAGGTTCCCTGACGGTGAGTGTTACACAAGGATCGAAGAAGAGACACTGGATGACGATGTCGCAATCGTCCAGAACACATATCCTGATGAGAATCTCGTGGAGATGTTCCTTATCCAGGATGCGGCGAGGAGGGCAGGCGCCAAGAGCGTTACGCTCGTGATACCTTATTTCGGATACGCGAGACAGGACCGCGTGTTCAAGAATGGTGAACCGGAATCCGCCAAGGTCATGTGCGAACTTCTCTCAAGGGTATGCGACTACGTCATAACCGTCGACATACACAAGGAGGCTGTGTTGGAGGCATTCAAACGTCCGTACAAGGATGTCAAGGCCGCCAATGCCATGGGCGATTACTTCAAGGACAAGGATATCGACATGGTGTTCTCTCCCGACATCGGCGCGGCAGGCCGTGCCAAGATGGTAGGGGAAAGGATGGGCGTACCGTACGACCATCTGGAGAAGAAGAGATTATCCGGTACCGAGGTCGTCATACAGCCCGCCAAATCCGATGTCAAAGGAAAGAGTGTCCTCATCGTCGATGATATGATATCCACAGGCGGGACCATAATGACCGCTACCACACAGCTCAAGGCAGCAGGAGCGAGGAAGGTAACGGTCGCATGCACGCACGGTGTGTACGTCAACAACGCATTGGAGAGATTGAAGGCATCGGATATCGATGATCTGCTCTCATGCAACACACTGATATCCGAGACATCACGTATATCCGTCGCAAGGATGATTGCTGACGCGATCAAGGAGAGGTGCTGATATGGAGAAGACAGCTGAGAATTACAATGAATGGTATCTCGATATCGTCGAGAAAGCAGGACTTTCCGATAAGAGATATCCGATCAAGGGAATGAATGTCTGGACCCCCTATGGTTGGAAGATCATGAGGAACATCGACACTTACATACGCGAGGAGTTCGACAAGGATCATGATGAGGTATCATTCCCGCTTTTGATCCCTGAGACCGAGTTCAAGAAGGAGAAGGATCACATCAAAGGGTTCGATTCCGAGGTCTATTGGGTTACACACGCAGGATTGGATGAGTTGGATGTAAGATTAGTGGTAAGGCCTACGAGCGAGACCGCGATGTACCCGATGTTCTCGTTGTGGGTGAGATCTCATCAGGACCTTCCGTTGAGGATCTATCAGATAGTCAACACGTTCCGTTACGAGACCAAGCAGACACGTCCGTTCATAAGGGTCAGGGAGATCCACTTCTTCGAGTCGCACACATGTCACGACACGGAAGAGGATGCTCAGGATCAGATCGAAGCGGACATCGAGATACTCAAGAGCTTCATGAAGAAGCTCTGTCTTCCATATTATCTTCTCAAGCGTACAGATTGGGATAAGTTCCCCGGTGCGCACTACACAGTGGGTATCGATACCGTCGTACCCAACCTCAGGACATTGCAGTTGGGTTCCATCCACCATTACAGGACGAACTTCTCCGTTCCTTATGATATAACATACGAGGATGAGAACGGTGAGCACAAACATGTGCATCAGACGACCTTCGGGATGTCCGAGAGGTTGTTAGGAGCGGTCATCTCCGTACACGGAGATGAGAAAGGACTGTGTCTCCCTCCGGCAATAGCTCCTTTCCAGATGGTCATAATCCCGATCCTCGGAAAGAACAACACCGTGGACGTATCTGCGGAAGCGAAGAAATTGGAATCACAGCTCAAGCAGGCAGGATTCCGTGTGAAGCTCGATGACCGTGATGTACGTCCCGGAAGCAAGTACTATGATTGGGAGATCAAAGGTGTCCCGCTCAGATTGGAATTGGGAGCGAGGGACATCGAGAACGGTGTGGTATCGTTCGCTAGGCGCGATACTGGAGAGAAGGGCGCGATCGACATGAAGTCGCTCGTACCTGGTATACAGTTGGTGTTGGACGACATAATCAAGAATCTGACCGAGAAGGCATGGAGATTCCAGATGGATGCCATCACCGATCTGAAGTCCATGGATGATGTACCAAAGGATACGGATGATGCAAAACTCCATGTGTATAGGTTCGGATGGTGCGGATGCCCCGAATGCGGACACAAGTTCGAGGATGAGCACAACATCAAGATCCTCGGTACGCCTTACATCCCAGAGGAATATGATGGGGAATGCATCGTGTGCGGTAAGAAGGTCACAACGCCTGCTTACGCAGCGCGTACGATGTGATCGCGGGGAGTATTCCCCGCATCAATCCTTTAAGAACGATTTAGCTTCCGAATAGATTCTATCTGCGGTCTCGGTGGAGATCCATTCAGGTTCTAGTCTCTTCAATTGGAGATCGAATCTCTTCACGAATCTCTCGCATTCCTCTTGGAAGTGTTCTTGATCGCCCATGCCGGTGTCAATCTTCAGCGCATATTTGTAATCAGCGAGATCCAGCATGAATTTCATGAACTCATCTCTGGTCATACCTGTCATCTCTATGCCTTGGAACATCTCCTGTGAGGAAAGGAAATCATCCTGACTGCAGGCCATGGCGGGTGTGAGATACATTACACCAGGATATCTCCTGACGAGTTTCAGATAATTGTCGGAACCTCCGAGCGGCACGCATATGCAATCGTCGCATATCTTTCCATCAGATCCCTTGAATATCGTCACAGGGGTCTTCAGGGATTCCTTGCACCAATCGATTATACCCAAGAGTCCATTGCCGCATAATCCGTAGTATAGGGCTACACCATCCACTATGCCATCTATGCGTGCGAGCTCATCCCTGATGGCATCACCGAGATGTTTTGGGTCTGAATGCAGACCGAGATCCATCATCCATATGACTATGGAGTATCCGCCATCGGCGATCCTCATGGTACCTTTGAAGAAATCCTTCTCGTCTATGCTGATGTAATCTATGTTGTGATGTTCGAGTTTGGGTACGAGTGTGGACGTGTTCTTGTTCTTGAGAAGATAGATCCTCTTATCCTCAGGGTCATTGAGGATGCTGTAGATCATCTCATCCTCCAGGATGGGACACGTAATCATTGCTAGTGTTCCATTGGTCATGTGAATGTGATGGTGTTCGGGATTAATATCGATGAAGTATCATCGATGATACTTGTTCACCACGTATCGATCTTGAAATCCATGTCGCCGTCCGTCTCCTTCTTGATCCTCTCGGATATGGAGTCGACGGTGTTCTTCAACAATTCGTGCGCTCTTTGGATGTTACCGATATCCTGTTTCACCATGAGGTCGCCGTGCATGGCGACGGAATCGTTGATGATGTTCATGGCTATGCAGAGGTTCTCGACGAATGATGCGCTGCGTGCGATCCTGTCGATATCATCCTTGGTGTATTTGGCTGGTGATGCGGTCTGTTCCATGATCGGGAGTATGAGGGAGATGGGATAAAGGGTTGCTTGTGGGGATTGATAGATTATTGACGATCTATGCGAAGTCCATCTGAATGAACTCATTCGGTTTTTATCATTTATCGTTAAAGTTTAAAGTTTGAGTTAAAGAGATCTTAAAATAGTTTTATTGTATCATTCCTAACATGGAAGTATGCGATACGGAATTATCTTTTGATTACATAACACTGAAGGAAGCTTCTAAAAAATGGAATCTTACTGCTAGGCGTATCTCAGATTATTGTAAACAGGGACGTATCCCCGGGGCTGTTCTGACACCAGCTAAGGTATGGTTAATTCCAAAAAATGTCGATAAACCAATGGATGCTCGCAGCTGTGAATATACTTCTGAGATTGATGTGAAAGTAAAACCATTCGTTAAGTGGGCCGGTGGGAAAGGACAGTTACTTTCAGAAATTAGAAAAGTTTACCCACCAGAGTTGGGCGTAAGCATCAAAAAATATGCAGAACCATTTATTGGCGGCGGCGCAGTATTGTTTGATGTATTAAGTAAATATGATCTTGACGAGGTCTATATTAGTGATATAAATAAGGAACTGATAAACGTATATCGTACGATAAAAGAAAAACCGAATGAATTATTAGAGATACTTGAGGAGTTACAAACAGAACATCTTTCTCGCGGGGATGATGAAAGGAAAGAATTCTTCTACAAGAATAGGGACAGATATAATGAATTAAAAATCTCGTACGACGGTTCATTAGATGTAGAGTTGGCAGCACTCTTCATTTATCTTAATAAGACGTGTTTTAACGGATTATACAGGGTTAACAGTAGAGGACTTTACAACACCCCCTCTGGAACATACAAGAATCCTTTAATTTGCGATAGAGATAATATCATTAACGTTTCTAAATATCTGCAGAAGGTAAAAATTGTATGTGGGGACTACAAAGAGTCTATTGATTTTATAGATGGAGATACCTTTGTTTATTTCGATCCACCGTATAGGCCACTTACTGAAACAGCAAGTTTTACCGCATATACTGAAGGCTTATTTAATGATGAAAACCAGCGTGAATTAGCACAATATGTGAAGGCATTATCAGACAAAGGTGCTAAAGTGGCAGTAAGTAATTCGGATCCAAAGAACTCCAATAGCGAGGACGAATTCTTTGATGAATTGTACAAGGACCAGAACATTGCACGTATTTCTGCAAACCGTGCCATCAATTCTAAAGGAACAGGGAGAGGTAAAATCAATGAACTCCTAATAACAAACTATTGAATGACGTGATTCCATACATTATTCTTCGAAGAAATCTAAAGAACTATTCTTTAGACTGTTTATGTCGCATACGGGTTTTTCAAAAATGAATAGGTGCTCATGCATAGTTAGGAGGAAATCTGCACCAGCATATTTCGCAAGATATCTATTACTCTCACAATTCCATTCTTTTTTGATAATATCTTCTTTTAGAATAAAGCCTTCTTTGAGATAATCAATCATCATCTTTGTTGAAATTGGGACATAGTGGCTTTTATTGTGAGTATCTCCAATTAAAACAGCACAATATGCACCTGGCTTCAGGACTCTATACATCTCTTTAATTGCTTTTCTATATTCTTTAAAGAATAGTTTGTAATCAGTAATTTGAGAGAGATCTCCATCAACACATGGTGCATACCTGATGATGTTTGTATAAGGGGGGTGCGTGGCAATTAGATCTATTGTATCATCAGCGATAAGATTGAGATTTCTTACATCACCAACATAAGTTTTATGTTCAGAAAATTGAAGTTCTTCGCTATATTCATCCGGCAAGCACAACCTGTCTTTTGTAATTTGAATGGCACTTGGATTGATGTCTATTGAAATCGAATTTCTTCCTAGAAGTTTACATTCGACAGGCGTGGTTCCTCCACCAACCATGGGATCTAGGACAACATCTCCAAGTTTTGAATAACGCTCGATGATATTTCTGACAACCCATGGCGACCAATTCCCTCTGTACTGTGATGTATGAGATGCCCAATCACCACGGTCAGGAAAACTCCACACAGTTGTTCTTTGTGGTTTGTATTCGGGAGGTTGCAATACAAAGTTTTTTGATTTTTTATACTGTTTCCACGGAACTACTTTTTTGTTCTCGATCATCACATCATTTTTAGTATATTCGACTACTTCTGTCATATTTGGGTAATCTAGGTTACGATTTAATGAGGTCCAAAGATTACACGTGATAGTATAACCAAATCCAGGTAGGCGCATAATATCGTAAAAATTTGCGTCCATCAATTTTTCACGATTATCATACCCGTTTTCAACGAGAGTTTTTTCCTTCTTTGGACCAATTCCACGAAGGTCAAATACAGACATATTGACATGTAAAAACAAACAACGATAAAAGCCTATGAGTACATATGGACAAATATGGCGAACAAGGACTTTAATGAGTGGATTTCCAATTTCAGAGAATCTATCGCTGGATACAGTTACTATGTAGATTTTGAAAAGGTCGTATGCAATGTCGATAAAATCAAGGTGGAATTAAACATGTTAAATTCCCTGATCGGTTCTAAAAACATTCGCCAGGAGTTTTGTAATTTAGTAAGAAAATATCCAGAAGTCCTCAAATGTATACCCATACTCATAGCTGTGAGATCCAATGAAATTTCAATCACTGAAGAAGGTGAAAATCTTAATTTCAATTTCAAAGAACCAAACTACACTATCGAACAATACGCTCAATTTATGGATAATATTGGTTTGTTTGAGATGATGGGCAACCATATTACAAACAATCTTTACGATTATGTGTTGGGAATTGAAACTGGGCTGGATTCTAATGGAAGAAAGAATCGTGGCGGTCACGTGATGGAAGATCTTGTAGAGAAATATCTTAAAAAGACTGGAAAGAAAGTTTACAAGGAGATGTATTTAGAAGAAATTGAGAGAAGATTTGGCTTAGATTTATCGACTATCTCTAACAATGGCAGTTCTACAAAAAGATTTGATTTTGTACTCGAAGGAGAGAACTGTGTGTATGGGATCGAAGTGAATTTTTACACAGGCGGCGGTTCTAAACTTAATGAGACGGCTCGCAGCTACAAGATGTTAGCTGAAGAAGCTGCTGGATTAGAGAATTTTAAATTTGTTTGGATAACAGATGGCAAAGGTTGGTTCACTACCAAAGGCAATCTGAAGGAAACTTTCGACACAATGGAGCATATTTATTGCATTAAGGACTTGGAAGAGTCTGCATTGAACAGATTGTGCTAAAATAAATCTTAGTACACGTCATATTCTCTGAATCAAACTATATCGATTAGCCAAATCACTCAATTAGGTTATCGAGCGAATCTGCAATGAGCATTGCAATGTCATCAGCCTCATCATCTGAGTCTTTATGAATTTTATAGAGGCGTTCTATTCCAGAATTGGCATAATCGTCGCAAATTTTAATGATGTCTCTCATGCTTTTCAGTATCTCAATGCCAGAATGAGATATTGCAATTGACTTCAATATCCACAGTGCATCTGCAGAACCAGAACCCAATGTCGTAGTCACAAAAAGGTCTTGTCTATTGGATGGAGGTATGTTTTTCGATTCTTTGAAATAATATCCTAGTGCTGCTGACATTACATACACAGTTGTTTTGCTTTGGCTATGAAAAATGCTGTTTTCATCCATGATGATTTCATCATACATGTGGGATTTTTCTCTATCTATTTTTGTTGTTGCTCTTTCATCAGTCATAGCTAATCACCTTGGATGTTTTTGTAGTAGTGTCGTGTTCGATTCTATATTCTGCACCAACACTCACTTTAAGTTTATCTCTAACAGTGTTGGTGTATTCAGTATCCGTTGCAAGCATTATCACCTGTGTTTCAGAGAGATAATTTGGTAGCGATGATGCAATATTGTCGCGAGGGATGCCAGATATTCTACCAAGTGGGGTATCAATGATCACAGGGACGGAGTATCCGCTTACAGAGTATAATGCAGCAGTAAACGAAAGTGCCAATACTTGCCTTTCGCCTGCAGAAAGATCCCCTAGGCATTCATTGCCGAATTCACTTAATACGGAAATCTTGTATTGGTTTCCTAAATCGTTAATGCAAACATCGGAAAAAGCATCTTTTTTCCATATCATATTGAAGAAATAATTGCGGGTTTTTTCTTCTAATTGTTTTCTAACATCATCTAGTATCGATTCTTTAATGTTCTTGAAATACGTCCTCAGTTCTTCAGCAAAATTATACTGTTCTCTGAGGCGATTGATATTAGCATTGGAGGTTTTATATTTGCTATATTGTTCATTAAGCTGAGTAATCTTGTCATCTAATTGAATGATTTTATTGCCTAATGCTCCTTTGCGAGTATTGAGCTGGCCAAGGACTTTATTTTTCATTTTTCTATCCTCTTCCTTTTGACGAATGTCTTCAAGATTGTATTTTGTTAGTTTTTCAGATTCTGTTTCTATTTTTTTAGATAATTCATCGAGCGCGCCTTCATATTCCGTCTTCTTTTCCAAAAGAACGCGATATTTATCGACAAAATCTTTCTTTTTTAACATATTTTGAATAATAAATCTGCCTTGAGTCGCTTCACATGAGATGTCGCTTGGCATTAGCTGGTTCAATAATCTTTCAACACAGAGGCGACTATCAGAACCTTCTGTTAGTTCTCTCCCACATATGCATACGCTCTCATCCAAAAGATCCTTTAAAAATACGTCTTTGATATTGGGCGGCAATACTCCTTTCTGCGTTTCTTCTTCGATTAATTTTTCAGAATATGTAAGGGCTTGAGCAGACAATAAGATTGGAGCGCACGAGGAGATCAAGGCGCGAATATTATTTTCGTTTGATTGCTGGTTGCTGATGATCTCCTTACGTTGTTTTTCAAGATCATCGCGATATTCTTGTATTTTTTTGACGATGACGTCAGAATTATTTCTCAGATAGTTTTCTATTTCATCGATTTCATTCTTCACAGCAATGATTTCATTCTCTGTTTCTTCTTTCTTCTTTTCAGCTTCTTCTTTTTCTATTTTCTTGTTAGTGATGTGTTCTAGATCAATTATCGAATCCGGTTCTTGTTTTTTAATCTCTGAATTGATATTACGAATTGTCGCGTCAAGAGTATCTATTGAATTTTGGAGAATATCAATTTGTGCTATTTTTTGAACATTATGTTTTACTTTGGAAGTATCTTCAAAATATTCATCCATTTTTTCTCCATCAAAGAAGAAAAAGCCTCTCAAGTCTTTTGGAATAAAGCGTTTTTCTACGAACCATTCTGGGTTTGAATTTCTTTTCATGCCCGTTTGACTAGAAATTTCAACAACCTTAAATTGAGGCAATCCAGATACTATCCTGCTATTGTACTTGGTGTACTCAATTTCTCTTGATACGGCAAATTCAATTTCGCTCTCACCTATTTTTAATGAGACATATGCGCGTGTTGAGTCACCATCATTTAGTTCTTGAAGGGCAAGTTCATTTACAATTTCTCTTCCTTCGTTGTTTTTTGATTTAAACATTTCATCGCCATATAGGCACCAATTTATGGCATTCATGAGATTTGATTTACCTCCGCCGTTGTCGCCCTCTATGATGGTGAAATTCTTTTCCGGGTCAATAGAAAAAGATATGGAATTGGTGCCTTTGTATTGGCGATAATTTTCAATTTCAACTTCAAAAATTTTCAATGGGATTGCCCCCTTATTATGATTTCACGACATCTTTTAACTTTTATTTTCTTAACATCCTCTTGATTTCCAAATTGAATTTCTGAAATAAACAGTTCTTTCATCGCTTTTTTGTATTTTTCTTCAATTGGCAGTGAATCGATTTTGTCAAGTACCAATGTGTTTTCAGCCATTATTCATCCTCCTCTAAACAAATTGAATGCATTTCTACGATCTTTTTGATCATATTCTCATTCTCTTCTTTATTTAACGAATAATTTGAAAATTCTTTGAATCTCTTATATTCCGACATAAAAATTTGTATTTCTGAATCCAAATCAAATGATTTCTCACGTGGAATTACTACAAAATCATAGATATTCGCACATTCTTTGTCATCATCTCTTCTTAGAACACGCCCTCTTCTCTGTATGTATTCTCTTGGGTTGCCAGTACTAGCCATGATTATGGCGTTACGTGTTGACGGCACATCAACGCCCTCATCCAAACATTTGATTGCAACAATGACGCTGACTTCTCCGGTGGCAAATTCATGGAGTATTTCCTGTCTTTCATCAATTTTTTCTTCTGCAGTGAATCTTCTAGAACTCACCCATATCTTATTCAATTCTGTGATTACTTTTTCACGAGAACGGGTATTTTCATCTTCAGAATCCTTTCCATCAGAACAGTAGATAAGACAATGATTGAGAATTCCTTCATCCTTGTACTTAGGCAGTAGTTTGGATAATGTAGATAATTTGGACGCAGCGTTTTTGATAATCCTTGAACGATTGATCAATAAATTTTCCATATAGGATTTTTGGGCAGGTGTTAAATCATCCCGGTCCACATATTTTGCAATCTTGCCACTAAATTCAACATATTTTTTTTAATTCTTTATCATTAATATTGACAAAAATGGGGTAATAGTTGTATGGTGTCAGGTATGTTTTTCCAGTATTTGGATTAATTTCTGTAATTGCTCTTTGAAGTGGGAACGAATAAACTTCTTTATCAAAGTATGTTTGAATGTGACCAGTTCCCTCATCATCAAGATACCGGGCAGGCGTAGCACTTAACCCAAGGCGACATTCATATTCATCTAACAGTCCCTCACGATTTTTACTTGAACCACAATTATGGACCTCATCTGCAACAAGTATCTTTTTTCCTTTGATTGGTTTTATAAATGAAATGAAATTTTCTGAAGATAACGTATCATATGTGGTAATTAGAGTGATGTTATCAGATATGTCAAATTTGTAATTTCTTAAGGCAATTTTCGCATCTTTTAACCATATTTTTGAGTTGTTGAATGCCCTAACGATTGATAATTTGCGTTCTTTCGATATCTCTGAAGTTAATGTTTTTATCCATGGATCCTCAATCAAATGTTGAAGAGGGACGGCAACAACAAGAATGAATTTTCCTTTTGTTTCTTCAAGCAATCTTTTGACAGCATGAATTGCAGTAAGTGTTTTCCCAGTTCCTGTCGCCATGTTAAATATGCCACAACAGTGGTTGTTGAACCAATTGTCTATTGCAATATTCTGATATTCACGTAACTGTACGCTGTTTTTCTGCATTTCGTTTTTAAATATAGACAATGAGTCTCTGTCCGACGGTATAGTTTTGATCCATTTTTTCTTAACAGCATCTGGAAGTTTCACGGTTACTTTTCTTTTTGATTCCCCGAGCCTCCAATATTTCTCAAAATTGGAGATTTTCTCATCAATACGTTCGGGAGGATCTCTCCAATCACAAAAAACATCAAATGTCTCAATATTTTCTTTCCAACCAGATAGCGATTCGTTAATTGAACCTGAAAAAACAACTTGGTTTTCGCCATCCGACAATATTCCAACTTTATTGTGAAAGATGTTATCAAAAACAAATTCACCAGTTTCTCTCTTCACTAGGACAACTCTAATTTCTAAAAAATTATTTGCTAGCATCCACCCCATTGCTTCCACATTTTCATTCTCAATCATCTGAGGCGTTAATTCTCTTGATAAGACGTCCTCGAGAAATGAATCAATTTCAGAGTCGAACTCTATTTGGTTGATGATTTTGATATCTTCATCAGTAAAATATGGGCATGCAACAACTTCCATCCTGCCGTTGTTTTTAACGAAATTTGAGATTCCTTCAGCTGTAGCCGCCAATGATGATGATCTGAAGAAACCTGCCATGCGTCTGTATGTTTTTGATGCTGATAATGCGGGTTCATAGAATTTTTCTATGACATCATCATCGAAATTAGTATCATATGAATACTCAAAATGGAGATCTTTTAGCATCTGAGATTAAAAGGGAGTAGGGCAATGATAATGATTGTGATCTATTCTGGTTTCCGCATCAAACTTACAATAAAATATATTATTCAATAATTGACCACAATAATCAATCATATTGTTATTTATGTGTCATCTCGCATATACACGGCAACCGATGAAGAGACTGTTCAGGACCATAGATGAGAGGATCGAGGAATCATTGGATTCGTCCGAAGGGAATCACATCACGCTCTCACATTCGATACCATTCAAGAATGTCATAGATGATGCAGTGACCCTGATCATTGGAGTGCTCATAGTGATCTTAATCTGGTGGTTAGTCGGATCGATATACAACACATTTTTTGCACATTCGATGCTCTTCCCGATGCCTGACGAGGTCTTTGACGATCTATTGTCCTTGATGTTCGGCGAGAAGGTGTTCACATACACCATATGGCAGCACATCGGTGCTAGTTTGGAACGTTGGACGATAGGGTTCCTTATCGCGGCGTTGATAGGTTCAGCCATCGGTTTCATCGTATCCTTGCATCCTCTGATCTACAAGGTCCTGATGGTACCAGTTAACATATTGCAGATGATACCCGGGCTCGCATGGTTGCCGGTAGTCCTCATACTGTTCGGATTCGGTAACGATTCCGCGATATTCATCGTCGGTGTCGTCGCCATAGCGCCGATCGCGATCAATGTCTCCAACGGCCTTCGTAACGTACCGAAGGTGAACAGACGTGTGGCCGAGATGTCCGAACTATCACGTTGGGATACATTTCTGGAGGTTCTGCTCCCATTCTCGGTGTTGGACATCATAACGGGCCTGAGGATCGGACTAGGTAGTTCATGGCGTATGATCATCGCCGCTGAGATGGTGGTCGGCGTCATGCAGGGTATTGGTTTTACGATAAAGGGTGCATCCGACACCTTGGATTACACTACAGCGTTCGCATGTATCATCGTCATATGTGCGATAGGTCTCGCCATCGATAGATTGTTCTTCAACCCTGTGGAACGTTATGTCAGGAAGAGGACGGGAGTGGGTGATGCATAATGTCAGAACCTGTGATATCCATCCGTAATGTCTGGAAGGCATATCCTGACAAATCCAACAGGACAGCGACCATAATCCTGAGGGATCTTTCCATGGATGTGGAGGAGAATGAATTCCTTTGCATAGTCGGGCCTTCTGGATGTGGTAAGACCACGCTTCTGAACATGATCGCAGGTTTCGAGACACCTCAGCGTGGAGTCATAGAATATCGCGGTGAGGTGATAGGCGGGCCATCATCGAAGAGGTCCGTCGTATTCCAGGAATATAGTCTGCTCCCATGGATGAATGTTCAGAAGAACGTTGCCTTTTCTGTGGACAGGAGATCACATACGGACAGGGAACGTATGGCGATCGCCAAGGATTATCTGGATCTGGTAGGTCTTGGTGGTTATTGTGACAAGAGGCCTGCGGATCTCTCTGGAGGTATGAAGCAGAGAGTCGCCATAGCGAGGACATTGGCCATGGAGCCTGATGTGATGCTGATGGATGAGCCGTTCTCATCATTGGATGAACAGACGCGCCGTCACTTGGACGGGGAGATAAGGGACATCTGGGCCAAGAAGAAGAGGACGGTCATCTTCATCACGCATAACATCGACGAGGCGATACAGATCGGGACGAGGATCGTGATGCTCGCATCCGATGCAGGCGGTATCGTCGGAGAATGGAGGCCAGACGAAAATACGGATCACGTTGCATTGAAGAAAGAGATATTCGACAGTCTTCAGACCTGTAAATGTCTCGGCAGACCGAATGTCGTTGAATGGAGTTGATTAAGATGAATAGGAACATGAAGATAGCATTGGCGATGGTCATCGTCGTGGCGATCGTAATCGCCGCCGTAGCAATCGTCACGAATGATAATGACGAGAAGGGAGATACATACAGAATCGCTGTCGTCAAGCATAATTTCGAGCCGTTGTTCATCGCTGATGAACTTGGATACTTCAATGATGCTGGCGTGAATGTGAAACTTGTCCAAGCATCATCAGGTAATGATGCGATGACGAGTCTGGCAGCAGGGCATGTGGATCTTGCAGGATTCGGATCGGATCCATTCCTTGGTATGATCGACAAATACGGAGGGGATTACAAATACATCGGAAGATGGATGATGGACGAGGGACTCAAAGGTGCCGCTGCGTTGGATTGTCCATATTCATTCAATGGTGACGAGAAAGGTCTTGTCGGCGCTAAGATAGGCGTCAACACAAATGTCTCCTATTACTCATTGCTTCTGAAATATCTGTCACAGACTGCACAAGGTGACATCATGGTGCTTCAGAAGGACGGAGGATATGACAAGGACAAGGTCAACATCTATCATTTCGCCAACGATGCTCTCTCTGGCGCTCTTACGACCGGCAAGGTGGACATGATAATCGCAGGCGCCACGAACATCAACGTCGTCGAGAGGAATCCAACGCTCTACAAATATGTGGTTGCAGAGGAAGGATACAAAGGGTACATGTCAGTCGGGATGTTCTCTTCCATGGATCTCGTAGAGAAGAGAGAGGGCGACATAAAGAAGATACTCAATGCGATCGATAAGGCTTGTGATTACATGAACGATGCGAGTACAAAGAATAAAGCCATCGATATATGCATGAATAGGTTGAATATCACGGATAAGAACATCATGACAAAATACCTGGAGCTTGCTGAATGGGGAGTTAAACTCAATGATGACGACAAGGAATCGATGGAATCATCGTTCGAGTTCATCGTGAAGAACAACCCTTCGAAGTACACTGGTACGCTTAAAGGGTTAACGACGATCGATATCACGGATTATTTCGATTATAGATTCGTCAGGTGAATAAGGAATCGGAGGCCTCTGCCTCCATTCTCAGAACCTTCGTGCCGTATGATGTTCAGATTCCCTCAACAGGCAACCCGTTCTCATCGAAACCATCACGTCCGCGTATCATCTCGCGAATGAAAGCGGCAGCGAACAACGGATAATGCTCCACACCATCCTCATCCACATGTATGTTACCTTTCTCCAAGATGATACGTCTGTCGATCCTGAACACTTCAGATGCTTTCCTCAGCGATGGGAACTCCCTGTCCTTTCCAGATTTCACTTCGATCACACACAGATCCAATCCCAACTCTATGACGAAATCCAATTCCATCCTGTTCTTCCCATTGGTCTTGCGATAGCATCTCGGCTGTATACCTGATTTCATCAGACATTCCGCGACAACATTCTCTGCCACAGCACCTTGGTTATAGCGATAATCGTCCGTGAAGGTAGCCACCCTTGCCGATGGGCCATAGATGTGCGTCAACATGCCCGTATCGAACAGATATATCCTGTATTGATCCACGATCTCATTGGCCTTCAGAGGGAGCACAGGTTCCGTCAACAGATGACAGAAGTTCCCATACCCTGCCGCTCCAAGCCATTCCGTATTGTCATAGTATTTCTGTTTGGTAGAGTTGTCAAGGCGTTCATTGTCCTTGTCGACCATCCTGGAGAATGTGAATTTCTTATTCGTGTCCCTGAGTTGGGAGGGAATGCTTTCGAAGCATCTCCTCGTCTTGATGACATCCACTCCATCGTTGTACTTGTTTATGTCCCCCAGAGTGTTCGCGAGTATTGTATCCATGGCGGCTATCGCTTTGTCATTCTCCCCAGCTACGATATTGCGTACGACCTCAGGCATACCTCCGGAGATCATGAATGCTCTGAAGTGCCTCATCATCATCTCATACGTCACATCATCCAAAGGTATGCATCCTTTGATCTTGGATCTCAGATCATCTATCATCTCGTCGGATACACCTCTCGCCCAAAGGAACTCTTCGAAGTCCAAGGCATACATGGTGATTGTCCTCTCATACCCTACGCCGATCGTAGATGATTCTCCTCTTTTGTAGATCCCCAATCTCGAGTCGGATACGCCTAACATGGATCCTGTCGCTATCACATCGTAGCGGCCGTCCTCAGCGAACAGTTTGAGTGTCTTTCTCGCTTTAGGGCATTCTTGTATCTCATCAAGGAAGATCAGACATCCTGGTGTGATGGCATCATCATGTAGTATCAACGACATCCTTTCTATGATCCCATCCACACTCAGATCACCATCGAACAGTCTCATCAGTATCGGATCGGTGAGGAAGTTCAATTCCACATGATGCTCATAATTGTCCTTCGCGAACTCTCTTACTATGAAGGTCTTCCCGACTTGACGTGCGCCTTTGATCACCAATGCCTTGTGATCATCGGACTCCTTCCAAGCGACCAATTCGCGATAGATCTTCCTTTTGAGCATAGTTGTTCATTTGCTCATGTATATTTAAACATCACGATTTACCCGACGGTAAACAGTGAAAAATCACGATTTACCCGACGGTAAATCCTCATCCTACTAGTAGCTGACTGAGAACACCCACAACGATACGAAGGATCGACTCATACAACATCGAACAACCCATTCGTATCGATCGTTTGGATCTCTCACTCATTACCTTCCGTCAATGTTTTATCAGCATCCATTGTTACGGAACATATGCCTTTCCAAGAGAATGAGTACGTATATCTTGTCGATCAGGAGAACAGGAAACATTGGCTCAGAGTAGCCTACACGATGTTGAAGATATCGTCATTGGGTACCATCGACGGTAACAGGTTCAAGGATATGGATGATGGTTCATCATTCGAGGTCGCTAAGAAAAGATTCACCGTTTTCAGACCAGGAACTTACGAACTCATGGAATCATTGGATCGCGGTGCACAGATAATCACTCCCAAGGATGCCGCATCCATCCTATACTATTGCGATGTGAGGGCAGGGAGTGTCGTATTGGAAGTAGGCGCAGGTTCAGGAGGACTCACCACCGCATTGACAAGGGCCCTCGCTCCCAACGGAAGGGTACATACGGTGGAATTCAAGGAGGAGAACGCGGAACGCGCCCTCAAGAATCTTAAACGCACAGGTCTCGATGCGTATTGGTCATATCAGATCGGGGATGCGCGCGATGCTAAGGTGGATATGGTCGCCGATGCATTGATCATGGATATGCCCGACCCCGAGAATGCGTTGGATAATCTATCGCCTTGTCTCAGGCCCGGAGGGAGGGTATGCGCATACATTCCCAACACCAATCAATTGGAACTCGTAGTGAACGCACTGCGCGAGAGGGATTTCTGCGACGTGTTCGCCATCGAGATCATGCAACGCGAGATGGAAGTCCACAAAGGCGGAGTCAGACCTTCCTATGAGATGTTGGGGCACACCGGATACATCGTATACGGAAGGAAGAGGGCATGACCCCTCTTACTTCATGAATCTTTATAGAACATCATCGATACATCTGGGTTCGAGGATCGTTATAGAATCCTGATTAACACACTTAAACTATATATTGGCGTTAACTGTTTGGTGAAGTATGAAGATACCGTGTGAATTGGTCGTATGGTACGTGCTCCCGACCATAAGAAGGGAGGTCGCCAAGGAATTGGTGAAGACTCACGGGATGTCACAGGCCCAGGTAGCTAAGAAATTCGGTGTCACGGATGCAGCAATATCCCAATATCTCAAGAAGAAGAGAGGGGAGAATCAGCTCATCGAGGAATCCTCTCAGTATGAATTGTTCTTAGAGGAGATCAAATTGGCCGCAGAGCGCATCGCTGACAATTCATCAGAATTCGTCAACGAGATGTGCAGGATCTGCACCGTTGTCAAGAGCACAGGATTGCTAGCGAAGATCTATGAGGTGCAGATGGGTTGTAAACCGCCGGTCTGTGCATGCGATAAGAGCATCACCATCAGGGATCAATGAATCCGCTGTGATACAACAGTTCCTGTGCGTATCCCGCATATCTTCCGAATCTTCTCCTTGCATAATCGGAGATATCCCTGTAATTGCCATCTTGTCTGTATCTTTCTTTCATCATCCTTCCGATACGGGCATCGATAGGGAACGCTTCAAGATGGTCCATGGAGAACAATGCAATGCAATCGGCGACCTTCGGCCCTATGCCTTTGATTGAAAGCAACATGTTCACGCATCCCTGATAATCCATCTTCCTCAGTTCATACGGATCGATGTCGCCATCGGCGACACGATGCGCAAGCTCCACGAAACGTTCATCACGATAACCTAGTCTGCAATTGGATATGCGTGATTTCCCATCGATTATCTCTTCCGGTGTCGGGAATGAGTATCTTCCGCCAAGGTCCTTTCCGAATTCCTTGCATACATTCTCCACCATGCACCCGATACGTTTGACGTTCGCATTCGTCGCAAGGAGGTATGTCGCCATGCATTCCCAAGGATCTTGTCTAAGAAGTCTCAATCCAGGACATCTCTCAGCCAATGAGGCTACATAGGGATCGTTCTTCGAACAATCTGCATAGATCTCATTCAGATCGTCATCAGCACGGAAATAATCGAGTATCATCGCCTTATCATCGGTACCTGAGCATTCGAAACCATCCTCCGTCTGCTTCAATGATATTATCTCTTTCCCGAGCACACCTTCCCAGATATCTCCCTTCTTTATCCACCTGTGCGCCTGTCCGCAACCTAGTGTCGGGTCCAATGAGACGTCCAATTCGATCCTCATGTCAGGTACAACGATGACGAACATCAAATATCCTCCCTTGCATATTGTGCCCTCATGTTGAGATTTGGTCCCGCAGGATATCCGCAGGGTTCAAAGAACCCGAAGGATGGTTTGGATAAGACGAAGGCCCTTGGCTTGGATGCCTTAGAGGTTGAATTCGTGAGAGGGGCCAGGATATCGGAGGATAAGGCGCTCGAAGTTGGCAGGATGGCCAAGGACAGGGATATAAGGCTGAGCTGTCACGCCCCATACTTCATATCATTCAATTCGGAGAATCAAGAGACCAGGGATAAGAGCATCAATTGGGTGATGGACACAGTCCGTGCCGCTCATAACATGGGTGCATATCTCATCGTGATACATGCCGCATCATACGGGAAATCTCCGGGTACGGCTACACAATCCGTCATCGACGGACTCTCAAGATGCAAGGACATAATGGATGACGAAGGCATCGATGATGTCATATTGGGCATAGAGACCATGGGCAAGAAGGGTCAGTGGGGTACGTTGAAGGAGATCGAGGAGGTCATGGATTCCGTCCAAGGCACTCATCCCGTATTGGATGTGGCGCATGTGCATGCCCGTGACATAGGGTGGTTGAGGACAGAGGATGATATGAGATCGTTGACAGAGGATTTCTTCAAATTGTCTGGAGATATAGCTCATTTCCACATCAGTTGTATAAGATACGGTGATAAGGGAGAGATATCCCACCTTCCGTTGGAGGCCAAGGATCCGGATCTCCAGTTGTTGGCGAACGTTCTCAGGGATACGAAGCAGGATTGCACATTCATCTGCGAATCCCCATTGCAAGAGAAGGATGCCGTCGTCTTCAGGGATATGTTCTGAAAAATGAACATTTCTAACCTGACCTTACGAGAACAGAGTCTGGTGTTCAAGCATTATCTTTAAATGTTCGACGCTGTTGTAGTCTCAGAAGCCGCTGTGGCTAAGCCCGGTACAGCGTCTGATTCGTAATCAGAAGTGTCGCGAGTTCGAATCTCGTCAGCGGCTCCAATCCTATTATAACGATCTAACATTTCGAATATGGTCTATTCGAGAGGTCAATCCATCTGAACATAGTGAGTATAAGCATACCATCGATAGATACTTGGTATATTCATCCTGGAACGAAGTTAACAGTGGATTGTACTGATCACAAATTTCTGATAAGAAAACACATGGGCCACCGCCCCGGACCATAAAGCCGGGACGATGACCTACTCGAGATAATCGATTTAACAGGTTTACATTCCCATTGCGCTCTTGACCTCTGGGTCCAAGAGGAGTTTGATCATGAATCCGTAGATGATGATTCCGCAGATCGCCAAAGGTATCGTGATGATTCCAAGGATGAGCATGATCGATGAGATGAGTCCGAGTATGAAGAGGACGAGAAGAACGACCCAAATTACGTTGTCGCTGATAGTGGTCTGACCGTCCGTCATCTTCATCGTGCACCAGTACAGGACTGCTGCGATGACGATGTACACAGCTACATTGACCCATGAGGGTATGCTGAAGATACCGTTGATGAGAGTGACGAGTGCCGTGACTTTGATAAATGCAACGAGGATATTCATCTTTCCAGTGAACTCATTGTTACGCAGTTTCTTACCGAATCCGAAGTAGATCACACCTGCCAATGCGCTTCCGATAGCCGAAAGGATTCCAGGCAGTTTGTCTCCATCGTTCGTGAACACGAGGACGACCCCAACGATCGCCATCACAAATGTGACCACAGCGAGGATTATCATCGCGAGGCCCACTTTATCATTAATCGTCGAATAGTGACATAATACGATGATTTCTACCGAAGATATATATAACTTAACTTTTAAGCATCTTAAAGGGCGGTGATGCCAGTGTCATCAAACCCTTTATGAGGAGTCATTGGGTAAGATCAGGCCAGGCCTTCAAACCTTTAAATATATGGTTAACGGTTTTAAGGCCATGGCGAAGTATAGATGCAGCGTATGCGGCGAGATATATGATGAGGAGAAGGAAGGGGTCAGATTCGAAGACCTTCCCGATGATTGGGTGTGCCCCATCTGTCATAGATCCAAGGACAAATACCATCTGATGGAGGATAGTTCGTCTGCATCGACTTCGCAGAAAGACATCGATTCCAAGAATATCGACATAGATCCCGATCTCATCAGATACGACGGAGGGATCATGGACGAGATAAGGGAGATGTCCCTCACCGGAAAGAACGCATCCGAACCGATGGATACTCTCCGCCCCATCCCTGCATTCTCAGACATACTGTTCTTAGGCGCTCAATTGGCAAGGAAGCCATTGGAAGGGAGTGATGATGTATCATTGCGTACAGTCATAGGGAAGGGTGCCGCAAAGCCGATGGAACTCGACATCCCTGTGTACATCTCCCACATGAGCTTCGGAGCATTATCCGCGAATGCAAAGATCGCACTCGCGAAAGGCAGCGCTATGGCAAGGACCGCTATGTGCAGCGGAGAGGGAGGGGTGCTGGATGAGGAGATGCACTCATCGCACAGATACATATTCGAATACGTTCCTAACAGGTACAGCGTGAATGATGATGTGTTCTCAGGCTGTGATGCTGTTGAGATCAAGATAGGTCAAGGCACTAAACCCGGTATGGGCGGCCATCTTCCTGGTAACAAGGTCACTGCAGCGATCGCATGGATGAGGGGGAAGAAGGCTGGAGAGGATATCCTGAGTCCTGCATCATTCCCGGAGATAAGGTCACCTGAGGACCTGAAGGATATGGTGGATATGTTACGTGCCAGGACCCAAGGGAAGCCCATAGGCGTGAAGATCGCCGCAGGCCATATCGAAGAGGATCTGGAGTTCATCTCACATTCAGGGTGTGACTTCATCACCATAGACGGACGCGGCGGAGCTACGGGTTCCTCGCCGAAGTTCTTGAAGGATGTCAGTAGCGTACCTACGGTGTATGCCCTCGCAAGAGCGAGAAGGTACATGGATGACCATGGCATGGAACAGGAACTCGTGATGACAGGCGGGTTCCGTACCGGTGGTGATATCATGAAAGCGATAGCTATGGGCGCTGACGCTGTCGCCATAGCATCCTCAGCATTGATGGCCCTGGGATGTCAGAGATACAGGATATGCGACAGTGGTAAATGCCCAATGGGTATCGCAACGCAGGACCCTGAATTGGTATCCTGTCTTGATACAGAGGCAGGGGCGAAGCGTGTAGCCAACTATCTCGAAGCGTTATCCGAACAACTGCGCACATTCGCAAGGACCTCAGGACATTCAGACATCCATGATCTGAGCATCGATGATCTGTGCACGACGGATTCGGAGATATCGGATGCGACCGGCATAAGACATGCTTGAGTGTTGCGAATACACGGATAAGAATGGATATTCTGTCATATGATTTCTCGATAATTTGAATACATATGCGGTGATTCACCCATCATGGCAGAATCATTGGAGAGATTCCTGGAAGACACGGAATGCGTGGATTGGACCGACATGCTCGTCACCAGAGAGACCGCACAGGCGATCACAGGCTGTGTGACCGACGAGGAGAAGGTCAAGGCGATATTCGAATTCGTACGTGATGATATCAGCAACGCGATGAACATAGATTCGGTCGCACTTCCTTGGACGGCATCCACGACCATCAGGGCGATGATCGGTAATGATGATGCTAAGGCCATGGTGTTAGCCGCTATGGTACGCGCATTGAAGATCCCTGCAGGATTCTGTTATCAGCGCTTGACCGTCGTCGATGACGACAGCGAAGGACATTATCTCCATTGCTATAATGCAGTATATCTCGATGGGAATTGGGTGAAACTCGATGCAAGCGGACGTCTCGGAGCCAAGGATGTAAGGTTCTGTAAGATAGAGCCAGATCTCGCATTCATCCCGCGTGAGGTGTACGGCGAATGCAACGTCCCCGGAATATTCGCTGAGCCTTATGCTCCATCCGTGGATGTCATCAGGAATGCAGGGAGTATCTCCGATATCATATTCGGACTCCCCGATTCCATAGACGTCGAGCCCGACATCAAGGAATGAATCATTTCAGGTATTGATTCACGATCTTGATGGCGCAGACATCGCCGCACATCGAACAGCCGTCCTCCTTCTTGGTACAGCCGCGTTCCCTGTATGCCTTGGCCTTGACAGGGTCGATGCAGACATCGAACATGGTCTCCCAATCGAGGTTCTTCCTTGCGATGGCCATCTTGGTATCGGCGGCATGCCCTTTGCCGCGCATCATATCGCCTACGTGAGCCGCGATCTTCGATGCTATGAGGCCTTCCTTGACATCATCAACGTCAGGGAGCGAGAGGTGTTCTGCAGGTGTGAGGTAGCAAAGGAAATCCGCACCTGCCTTCGCAGCGATCGAACCGCCTATGGCGCCTACGATGTGATCGTAACCTGGAGCTATGTCCGTGACGAGAGGGCCCAGGACGTAGAACGGGGCGTTGTGGCAGAGTTGTTTCTCAAGCATCATGTTCCCTTCGATCTGATCCAACGGCATGTGTCCGGGACCTTCCACCATCGCCTGTACGCCCGCTTCGCGGGATCTCTTGACGAGATGGCCCAAAGTCCTGAGCTCCGATATCTGTGCCGCATCCGATGCATCATCTATGCATCCCGGTCTGAAGCCGTCTCCGAGCGATAATGTGAACTCGTACTTCTTGGCAAGCTCGAGGAGATAATCGAAGTTCTTGTAGAGTGGATTCTCCTCCTCATTATGCAGTATCCAAGCTGTGAGGAACGAACCTCCGCGCGAGACGACATCCATGATCCTTTCGGATTCCTTGAGCCATCTGACGTTCTCCATGGTTATCCCGCAGTGGACGGTCATGAAGTCCATACCGTTCTTGGCGTGCCTCTCTATCCCATTGAACATATCGTCCTCGGTCATCTCCACGACAGCGTTCTTCCTTGCTGCCGTCAATCCGATCTGATATATCGGTACGGATCCTGTCATCACAGGACACTCCTTCAGGATGGTCGCACGTATGGCATCGATGTCCCCGCCGGTACTGAGGTCCATGACAGCATCGGCACCGTAGTTCAATGCGACCTTCAGTTTCTTGAGTTCATCATCCATGCAGACCATGTCCCTGGATGTTCCGAGATTGACATTGACCTTGATCCCCATCCCTTCTCCGATGGCCAAGGGTATCGGATCGTGGTTCGGATTCGATGGAGCGACTATACGTCCTGATGCTATGCCGTCCATCAGGAACCTCTCGGTCACGCCTTCTTTCTTGGCGATGGTCTTGAACTGTTCTGTTACTACGCCGTTCGCGGCATCCTGCATTATGGTGGACATCGACACACCCAACCTCATGGTATGTTATTACACTTTCTTAGGCGGTCGTGGAAGAAAGGTCGCATACGGGACATCGTCCCGTATGGACCCGATCAAAAAAGTTTTGGAATGTGTGGATCCTCAATCCTTATCGTCCTTGGATTCCATCATCTTGAGCAGGGATTGGTTGCAACCGTTGCATCCGCCGCTGCAGTTGCAACAGCCCTTCCCTTTCCTCTTGCCGTTGATGAGGACGATCATCGCCACTATGACAGCGACCGATATCCCGGCTATCACGATGAGATCTCCGATGTTCATGCTGTCTCCTCCTTCGTGTACGGTTCCTTCCTAACGATCAATGCCACTATGGCAACGATCGACAATATCGCAATGATCCATCCGCTTACGACTGCGGTCTCCCCGTAGATGAGGGATGCGATGACGTAGATGATGGATGCTACCGCATATGCGAACACACATTGGTACAACACTGCCGCACCTGTCGCTTTCCAAGTTCCAAGTTCCCTGTGCATGGCGCCTATGGCTGCGAAACACGGGGCGCAGAGCATGTTGAACATCAGGAATGACAATCCTGCCGCGGGCGTTGTGATAGCGGCGAGAACAGTGTAGATCGCTTCACCCTCATCATCGACCGAGAACAGTGTCGCAAGGGTGGAGACGAGGTTCTCCTTCGCCATCAGGCCTGTGATCGAACCTACGGTGAATTGCCAATTGTCCCCCCAACCCAATGGTTGGAAGATTATACAGGTGGCACGTCCGAACGATTCGAGCATTGAGCCTGTAGTACCATTGTCGCCGACGTATTGGAATGCGTCGTTGTAACTTGCGAGGAACCATATGAGGATGGATGCGAGAAGTATCAATGTACCTGCTTTCTTCACGAATGCTAATCCCCTGTCCAATGTTCCCTTGAGGACGTTGATCCAACTAGGTATGTGGTATGGGGGCAGTTCCATGACGAATGGGGCAGGCCTTCCTGACAGTCCTTTGAATTTCTTCAGGATGATCCCTGAGACCAATACTGATACGATACCTACGACGTATACGAACAATGCGATCAGACCGTTGTTGTGGAATAATGCACCAGCAATCATAGCGATCACAGGAAGTTTAGCACCGCACGGGACAAATGTCACCGTCATCGCGGTAATCCTCCTGTCCCTCTCGCTCTCGATGGTCCTCGATGACATGATACCGGGGACACCACAGCCCATCCCGACAAGGAGGGGGATGAATGATTTTCCGGAAAGTCCGAAGAATCTGAACACGCGGTCCATCATGAATGCGGCCCTCGCCATGTATCCGATATCCTCAAGGATACAGAGTGCAAGGAAGAGTATGAGCATCTGGGGCAGGAATCCTATTACGGCACCCACTCCGCCTACGACACCGCTAACCAGTAGCGATGTGAGTTCGTCGCTGACATCCATGTCGGCGCACCAATCCGCGACAGCGGGTTGGAGACTCTCCTCGATCCAACCGTTCAGCATATCCGTGAAGTACGTACCGATACCAGGATAGTCGCCGTATCCGATGATGCCCATGAACAGGACGCCGATGACGGCGATGAACATCGGAAGGCCGAAGATCCTGTGCGTGATGACCTTATCTACACGATCGGATAGTGTCTCCGCATTCTCCTTGACGCCTTTCCTGACGCATTTGGATACGATGTCCTCTATGATCCTGTATCTCGCATCGGTGATTATCGAAGCGGCATCATCCTCGTATTCCGCTTCCAATCCGTTGATGTCATCGGATAGTTCGTTCCTTGAATCTTTGAGTTCAGTGGATATGATCTCGTCATTCTCGACGAGTTTGATCGCGAACCATCTGATGTTCTTCTCGGGTACTTTCCCGCGGATCTCCTTCTCCGAAGCATCGATCAAGGATTCGATGCGATCGTTCATCCTTATCGGTTTGGACGGTACCTTCGACGAACCCGTATCGACGATGGCTTTCGTCAATTCCTTGAGTCCTGTGCCCTTCAATGCCGATATCGGTACGACCTTGCATCCTAGGATGTCGGTCAATGCCTTCACATCGATCCTGTCGCCGTTCTTATCGACAGTATCCATCATGTTCAATGCTACAACGGTCGGGATGTTGAGATCGAGCAATTGCAACGTAAGATAGAGATTCCTCTCGATGTTGGATGCATCCACGATGTTCAGGATGACATCCGGCGACTCCCCAACAAGGAAGTTCCTTGTGATGTTCTCCTCTGGCGTATATGGGGACAGGGAGTAGATACCAGGCATGTCCACCAGTTCCGCGTCGGTCCTGTGAATCGTACCTGTCTTCTTCTCTATCGTCACACCAGGCCAGTTGCCCACATGCTGTTTGGCACCCGTGAGTTTGTTGAAGAGAGTGGTCTTTCCGCTGTTCGGATTACCCGCCAGCGCTACGGTGATTCCCATTCTTAGGCCTCCTGTGGTCAGACTACCTCTATCATCTCTGCCTCTACCTTCCTCAGGCTGAGCTCATATCCTCTGATGGAGATCTGTATCGGATCCCCCAGGGGAGCTACCTTCCTAACGTAGATGCTGCATCCCTTTGTGATGCCCATGTCCATTATGTGTCTTCTAACTGGGCCGTTCCCGTTCAATCTTGTCACACGAACGGTGTCGCCGACCCTGATATCTTTGAGAGTGGTGACACCACTCCTGGAATTCGAATGAATACCTGTTATCATAATTTTAGGTAGAACTAAATGATATATAAATTAGGCGCTACTAAAAATATTTCGTTATGCCTAATATCCTTCATACCCCTCTACCTGCTCTCGCGTGCACGCGCGCGCACAAACTATATAGTAAAGGGAACATACGGAAGCAGAAGATGCGTCATAGCATCAGGCGTGATGAAATGGATGGGAATAACAGCGGTTCTGCATACGGTGCGGACAGTATAGTGGTTCTCGAAGGTCTTGAGGCAGTTAGGAAGAGACCCGGTATGTACATAGGAAGTACGGATACCAGGGGTCTGCACCATCTGGTCTATGAGGTCGTGGACAACAGTATAGACGAGGCGATGGCCGGTTATGCGGATCAGATCTATGTATGGATTAACGAGGACGGCTCATGTACGGTACAGGATGATGGGCGTGGAATACCGACAGGTATGCACGAAAAGGGAAAGTCCGCATTGGAACTTGCTCTTACCGAACTCCATGCCGGAGGTAAGTTCAACAAGAACAGTTACAAGGTATCGGGAGGGCTCCACGGAGTCGGTGTCTCGGTGGTGAACGGTCTGTCCGTATGGTTGGTCGCTACCATTGACAGGGATGGTAAGAGATTCCGTCAGTCATACCACAGAGGCATACCTGACGGACCGGTCGAGATCATCGGCGAATCCGACAGGACAGGGACGACTATCACATTCCTCCCAGATCCTGAGATCTTCGAGACGGTAGAGTTCGATTACAACACACTCCAGAACAGGTTCCGCAATCAAGCATTCCTGAACAAGGAGGTATCCATCAATTTCGAGGACAAGAGGTCCGGGAACAAGGAGACATTCCACTATGATGGGGGTGTCTCGGAATTCGTCCAATACATCAACAGGACGAAGTCACCCATCCATCCCACTCCGATCTATCTTCACGGCAAGTACGATTACACCGATGCTTCCGGGGACAATCAGATAGACATTGATATCGCGATGCAATGGACGAGCGATTATTCAGAGAGCATCGTCTCGTTCGTCAACACAATAAGCACGCCTGAGGGAGGTACGCATCTCGCAGGATTCAGAACAGCATTGACGAAATGCTTCAACGATTTCGCCAAGGACAAATCATTCGCCAAAGGGATATCATTCGAAGGTTCCGATATCCGTGAGGGACTCACGGCTGTCGTCAGCATCAAGATCCCCGAACCGCAGTTCGAAGGACAGACGAAATCGAAGCTCGGTAACAGCATCGCACAGACCGCGGTCTCGAGCTTCATGATGTCAAGACTATCGGAATATCTCCTTGAGAACCCCAAGGTCGGGGACATAATCGTCAGGAGGAGCGTGGAGGCGTACACAGCAAGGGAGGCCGCACGTAAGGCAAAGGAGACCGCAAGGAGGAAGAGCGTCTTCGATTCCAACGCACTCCCCGGAAAACTTGCTGATTGTTCCGATAAGGATCCAAGCAAATGCGAATTGTACATCGTCGAGGGAGACTCTGCAGGAGGTTCCGCCAAACAAGGCCGCGACAGAACATTCCAGGCGATCCTCCCCATCAGGGGTAAGATCCTCAATGTCGAGAAGGTCAGACCCGATAAGATATTGGAATCCGCAGAGATAAAGAACCTCGTCACCGCGATAGGCGGTGGTGTAGGCGGTGATTTCGATGTCAGCAAGATCAGATATCACAGGATCATAATCATGACCGATGCCGATGTCGACGGTGCACATATCGCGACATTGTTATTGACGTTGTTCTACAGGCAGATGAAGCCATTGATCGAGGCAGGACATGTGTATCTCGCGATGCCTCCGCTGTACAGGGTCGCCAAAGGGAAGAAGGAGATCTATTGTTACAACGATGCAGAGCTTGCCGCAGCCACTCAGGAGCTCGGACAGGGATGCAACGTGAGCAGATACAAGGGTCTGGGAGAGATGAATCCACACCAACTGTGGGAAACGACCATGGACCCATCGAGGAGATTGATGAAGAGGGTACAGATCACCGATGCGCAGTTGGCGGACCACTTGTTCTCAATCCTCATGGGCGATGCAGTAGAGCCGAGAAGGGACTACATAGTGGAACATGCCCACGAGGTAGTCAATTTGGATGTGTGATAACATGGCAGACGATTGTGAGAACGATACACCTATCAGGGATCAGATAATCACACAGCCCATCGAGAGGGAGATGTCCCGTTCATACGTGGATTACTCCATGAGTGTGATCGTCGGACGTGCATTGCCGGATGTCAGGGACGGACTCAAACCCGTCCACAGAAGGATCCTCTATGCGATGAATGACCTCGGTATCCCGTACAACAGGCCGCACAAGAAATCGGCAAGGATAGTCGGAGAGGTCCTAGGTAAGTACCACCCGCATGGAGATACGGCTGTCTACAATGCGATGGTGAGGATGGCGCAACCATTCTCATTGAGATATCCTCTCGTGGATGGTCAGGGTAACTTCGGTTCAGTGGATGGTGATTCGGCAGCAGCGATGCGTTACACCGAGGCACGTCTGACGAAGATGTCGGCGGACATGCTCGCCGACATAGACAAGGATACCATCGATTTCGTCGACAATTTCGACGGATCGTTGAAGGAACCCGTCGTCCTTCCATCCAAGGTACCTAACCTCCTTGTCAACGGTTCAGCAGGTATCGCCGTAGGTATGGCTACCAACATGCCTCCTCACAACCTGAGCGAGGTCGTGGATGCCACGGTATACGCCATCGACAACCCCGATGCGGATGTCCCTGAGCTCATGCAGTTCATCAAAGGTCCCGATTTCCCCACAGGAGGGATAATCCATGGACTTGGAGGCATAATATCTGCATACAAGACCGGTCGCGGTAAGATCAAAGTCAGATCCAAGACCCATTTCGAGGAGAAGTCGAACGGTAAAGTGATGATCATCGTCGATGAGATCCCATACCAGGTCAATAAGGAGAGACTGATAGAACAGATCGCTGACGCTGTCAGGAACAAGGACATCGAAGGCATCACCAACGTGAATGATGAATCGGACAAGGACGGTATGCGTATCGTCATCGAGCTCCACAAGGATGCCATGGAATCCGTCGTGTTGGAGAATCTGTTCAAACACACTCAGATGGAGATAACATTCGGTGTGATCAATCTCGCATTGGTTAACAACAAACCGATGCAGCTCACACTGAGAGAACTCATCAGGCAGTACATCGAGCATAGGAAGGAGGTCGTGAAGAGAAGGACCGCGTTCGATCTCGATGTAGCAAGGAAGAGATACCATATCCTCGAGGGTCTGATGGCAGCCATCAACCGCATGGATGAGGTCATCGAACTGATCCGTGCATCAAAGAACGCGGATGAGGCATCGGAAGGACTTCAGAACCTGCTCTCTATCGACGCGGATCAGGCGAAGGCCATCCTCGATATGAAATTACAGAAACTCACGGGATTGGAGATCGACGGTGTCATCGGAGAGTACAATGACATCAAGAAACTGATGATCGATCTCGAGGACATCCTCGCGCACGAGGGAAGGGTCCTTCAGATAATCAAGGATGAACTCGTGGAGATGAAGGAAGGATACGGGGATGAACGCCGTACGGAGATCGACCCCAACGCCATCGACAGCGATGAGGAGGATCTCATCCCGAGAGAGGAAGTCGTCATCACCATAACCAAGGACAATTACATCAAGCGCATCCCGCTGAGGACATACAAACAGCAGGGTCGCGGAGGAGTCGGCCTCATAGGCATGCAGACCAAGGAGGAGGATGATGTTGCTAACATGTTCGTCACATGCACACATGACTACATCATGTTCATAACGAACACCGGACGTCTGCATTGGCTCAAAGGATACAAGATCCCGGAGGGAAGCAGGCAGTCCAAGGGTAAACCGATCGTCAACATGCTTCCGGACCTCGAAGATGGAGAGAAGGTCGTCAACACGATCAGCGTATCAGAATTCACCGATGACAAGGCATTGGTGTTCTGTACCAAGTCGGGAATCATCAAGAAGACCATCCTCAGCGCATACGGGAACATAAGGTCGAGAGGTATCAAGGCCATCAAGCTCGAGGAAGGGGATGAACTGATAAGCACAGGCATCACCGACGATACGAACGAGATCGTCATCGCCACCAAACATGGACAGGCTGCAAGGTTCGATGAATTCGAGGTCCGTGCTACAGGCAGGGATACGATGGGTGTCAAGGGAATAACGCTCTCAAGCGATGATGAGGTGGTCGGTATGACCATAGTGAAGCCCGAGGACATGATCCTCTCGGTATCCGAGAACGGTTTCGGAAAGATATCCGTGGTCGATGAGTACCGTAAGACACACCGTGGCTCCAAAGGGGTCATAACCATGAAAACGACCGAGAGGAATGGTTCCGTCGTCGCCATCAGCAAGGTATGCATGGATGACGAGCTCATGGTCACCAGCAAACAGGGTAAGATGATACGTATCAAGGTATCCGAGATACGTGTGACCGGCCGTAATGCCGCTGGTGTGAAGATAATGGATATGCGTAATGATGACAAGATCATCGCACTTCAGGCAATATCATCCGTGAGGGATGACGATGAGATCGAAGAACCTGACGCTTGAGGTCCTCTTCGCCATCGAATGGATCGCCACTTTGGCGATCCTCATCCTCCTCATGATGTCCGAAGGAGGCGCATACAGAACGATACTCATCGTCTGCACAGCCATCCTTCTGGTGCTCGTGACAGGTACCATCATCTACCTGTACAGGAATGGTGTCGCTTCCAATGATGCACATCTGAGACTTGTCCCTGGTAGTAGCGATGCCGTGAATGGTAGCAAGGGCCACTAAAACACTTTGAATATGGGCGGTTTTAACCCGTCCTTTTCCATCAAGTTTTAATATGGATTCTCCATTGGGAGGATTACGCCGCGGTAACTCAGCAGGTACGAGTGCATGACTGAAGATCATGAAGTCGCTGGTTCGATCCCGGCTCGCGGCACCAATCCCCTTTTAACGTTCTAAAGCATTCATACTGGTTGATAGATATGGACACGGTCCTGATGGATGTGAGCGACCCTAATTTGACATTATCTCAGATCATGTCGATGATGGAAAGATATCGTGAGGATCATCCGGATATGGACGTCTATATCGATGGTGATGCCAGGGTCATCATGGCAAGGCCGCTTAAGGTATCGAAGGATGATTGAGATGGGAAGAGGAAGGATCACTATCGGCCTGTATAATTCGTATGATTCACAGAAATTCCGTGAACCCCATAGAAGGGTGATCGCAAGGGTCGGAGGTCTCGCCATGGCATTCAATATGAACCTGGCACTCTTCGGATTCCCGTTCCCTGAGGATATAAAGCAACCCAAGGAGTTGGCCGAATGGGTCGCAGGGACCACAAGCATCGGATCCCACGGGGATTATTTCATGGATCTTGCGGAATTAGGCAGATTCCTCAGTTTTCCATATCCTGATAAGGGATTCCCGCCTCAATTGGGCGAACCCATACTGACCACCAGTAAACCGGATCAGAAGAAATCCATAACCCTTCGTCAGACGGCGAATATGGTATCGAATGGTCAGAGTGTCCTTCTCATATTCGGTCTCGGACCTCACGGCGTACCGAAAGGTCCTGCCTCCATACCGAGATACAATCTAGACATCACCGATGGGAAGTATTCCCTCGAGACCTGCACAGCATTGGGTGCGGTGACAGGTGCACTCCACGCGATATTGGATCAGTAATGTTCGTAGAGGATGTTCTCTGGTTCGAACAGCACACCGCTGCCTTCTTCGACACGACCTACGATGGACGCGTTGGAATATTCCTTGGCGATCGATTCTGCATCATCCGCGGGTGCGATTATATCGAACCCCATGCTCATATTGAGTGTCTGGTAGATCTCCTCGGTGGTTATGTTGCCGAGTTCCTGTATCTTCTTGAAGATGGGTGCGGGTTCTATCGGATCGTCGATTATGTATTTGCATGATTGATTCATGCGGAGTATGTTCCTGAGTCCGCCACCGGTTATGTCGACCAATCCATGGATCTCATATTTCCTGGTGATGTTAAGGACCTGTCTCACATAGATCTCAGTGGGTGTGAGGAGTTCCTCGCCGACGGTACCTTTCAATCCGGAGACCTTATCCTTCATGGTGTATCCTGCGTTCTCGAAGACCTTCCTAGCGAGTGTTAGGCCGTTGGAGTGTATCCCTGACGATCTCAAGGATACGATCACATCCCCTTTCCTACATGCCTGTCCGGTGATAATCCTGTCCTTGGGTACGAATCCAAGACATGTTCCCGAGAGGTCCACGCCATTCACCATCTCAGGGAGGACAGCGATCTCGCCGCCCACAATCTCCATGTTGGAGAGTTCCGCACCTTTCTGAAGTCCTCTTCCGATCGCTTCAGTGATGGCATCATCCGGTCTGTCGATCGCTATGTAATCAACGAAGGACATGGGTTCTGCACCTACGCAGATGGTATCATTCACATTCATGGCGATACAATCGATACCGACCGTATCCCAAATTCCTAGTTCCTCTGCCACGAGGAGCTTGGTACCGACGCCATCGGTAGCCAACGTCAGATAGTTGTCACCGAAGTCTATCAGGCTAGCAAAAAGATTCTTCATGCGGACCATCTGACCGATGCCCTCTCTCTTGAACTTGAGTTCCTTGACAAGTGATTCGATAGCACTCGATTTGGCATCTATGTTGACGCCTGCTTTGGCATAGGTCCAGTTTTCCGGCATGGTATCTCCGCTCATATGATGGAGCCAATGACTTTATAGATTATGTTAACGGTTTCGATACAACCAAGGGGATATCCTGTCATGATAGTGTACTTCTCTGCTACGGGCAATTCGAAACATGTGGCGCACAAGATTGCGATGGAGATAGATGATTGGGCACGTCCGATAGAGGAACTTAAGCTCGAGAAACATGTCGAGGCCCGTGCTGGTGGAGTGTTCGGTATCGTATGTCCGACCTACTTCTGCGGCATACCTGTGATCATGGAGGAGTTCCTGAAGAAGGTCAAGATGTTCGTAGGCGAGGATTGCTATTTCTTCTTCGTATCCACATATGGTGGGAATTCAGGCATGTCCGCGGATATGGTGGAGGAGATCCTCAACGAACGCGGTCTGAATCTCGATGCCAAATATGGCGTGAAGATGCCGGATACATGGGCCCCGATAATCGATCTCAACGACAAGTCGAAGATAGCAGCGATCAATTCCGATGCTGACAAGAACATACTGAGGATCGCCGAACAGATCAAGAACAGAGAGAGGGGCAATTTCATAAAGAATAAGAAATCGAGATTCTTCGCGAAATTCAACTATCGTGTCTATGACAGGATGAGGGAGACCAAGAACTTCATCGTCACCGATGCATGCACTGGATGTAAATTATGTGTCAAGAGATGTCCGATAAAGGTGATCGGGATGGTAGATGATAGACCGTCATGGATCACGGATCAGTGTGTGATGTGTCTCGGTTGCTACCACCGCTGTCCTATGAACGCCATTCAATACGGCAGTAGTACGAAAGGACACGGACAATACATACATCCGAACGATCTTGACGAAACCGATAAAGCATAGGTGTACGTAAGGTGGACCATGTCGATGCATGAGAGATGGCTCGATGAGAGACATCACGAACATTACTATAAGCTTGCGAAGAAGCTTGATTACCGTTCGAGGGCATCATTCAAGATAATGCAGATAGACGACCGTTTTAACATCTTCAAGGAAGGGGATTCAGTCGTGGACCTAGGTGCGGCACCGGGAGGATGGCTGCAGGTCGCAAAGGAACGTGTCGGTGAATCCGGAAAGGTCATCGGCGTGGATCTGAGGCCGATAAAACCCATGGAAGGCGTGACGACGATCCTTGGGGATATAACAGATGATAACACCATGCTGAAGCTCCTCGAAAGCTTCGGAGGGAAAGCGGATGTCGTGCTGTCGGACATGGCCCCCAACATAGCAGGCGCGTACGCCACGGATCATGCAAGATCCGTACATCTCTGCATGTTCGCAGTCGATGTATGTGATAGGATCCTCAAGAAGGACGGGAAGATGGTTATGAAGGTGTTCATGGGCGATATGCTCCCTCAGCTCAAGAAGGAATTGGAGAAACGTTTCCAGAGCGTGAAGGTCCATTCCCCGGATGCATCGAGACCGACATCATCAGAAGTCTATGTGATATCCAAAGGTTTCCTTGCCAAGACTGTTGTTGACTTGAAACCCATCGCACCGCCTGAGAAGAAGAAGGAATTCACCAAGAAAGGCAATCTTCTCTGATGATTCAATCCCAGAATCTCTTATTCTTCGCATAGAGCACTTCTGCTCCAAGGATATCTCTGAGGAAATCATCCTCATCTATGTGCATCGTACGTAATATCCTGGATGCGGCATCCGGACCGACACCTCTTCCGGCCAATGCCATGCACGCTTTCCTGCCGTTCTCGTTGACGAGATTGGCGATCCTGACAACACGTGCCGTATCTTTCTTCTCCTCATCGGTCAACTCATCCTTCGCGAACAGTTTGATCTTCTCGCGATCGTATTCTTTGAGGACTGCCACCATGTTCCCTCCGCATTTCGGGCAGATGAAACGTTTGGGAGCATCCTTGACCCTGACCCTCCATTGGGCCCTGCATCTCAGACATGATGCGTAGAGCAACTCATCCTCGAGTCTCTTCTTCAAGGCCATCAATATGGAGTGATCCGCACGGAGCGGTTGCATCAGTTCCTTCGATCTCGTTATTCCTTCCATGCCTATGGGGGACATCCTCGATACTTCGATCTTGATCTCTCCATCAGCAATCATCGAGACGACCTTCTCGGTATTCTCTATATCGAGATCCTCCCATAGCACCTTGTTGAGTGCCTCATCATATGCTGGGGTGCCTTGATGCATCTCGAACAGTCTGTTGAAGTTCATGAAACGGTGGTCGGCATCCTTCTCTATGATGCCGAATTTCTTTGCCACGTATACGAACCTCCATTTGAGGAATGTGGAGTTGTTGATGGTAAGTCTGATCAGACCCTCCACCGTACCTGGTTTGACGGATGTTACGGAATTGACCAACGTCGCTTTGTCGATATTCCTTGGTAATTCAATCATTATACGATATGGATCCGTGGATACGCCGACGCTCTCTCCAAGACGTGCGGTCAGAAGTGCGGCATATATCTTTCCTAAGGTCTCATTGACGCGTGTCCCGAAGCATGCGTTAATTATCGTAAGACGGTCGCCGATCTCTATGGTCATCAGTCTGTCCGTAGGTACGGGGTATCCATCCTGTTCGGCTACGAAATCACGGATGCATTGTTTGGCATCCTCATTCCCAGGATAATCGTCGAGGTTCAGCAGTCTTCTAACTCTGCCGACCTCCATGGCAACATCGAATGGAACAGGGATGTCCGAACCGGCCCATGAGGGCACGGAACCGATCTCTCCCGTCTCTTCTACGAGTATCTCCTCTTCCCTCATCTCGATTATGCGCCAGGTCCTTCCTTTAGCGATGAACATCGCATAGGGTTCTGCGAATGTGGCGACGAAACTCTCATCCAATGTTCCCACGATCGCTCTTGTGCTGATGTCCCTGATCATGTAGTTCCTTTCATCAGGTATCATCGATATGTTGCTGTAGAAGTAGTTCATCCCTTTCTTGGAACGTTTGAACCCATCATCGTCCTCGAAGATCATCTTGATGGATTTGAGCTGCTCTAGGACAGAATCCATATCCTCTCTCTTCAGATCCCTGAATATGTAGGATCTCTTGAATAATGCGAATGCCTCATCCCTTGTCACGCGTCCGCTCATGGTCATCGCGATCAGTTGATTCGCAACGACTGTCAACGGACATGGTCTTCCGACCTTGTTCTCAAGTTCCTTGGCATCTGTCTTCCTTGCGACTACCAAGGATTCGCACACCTCATCCGGGGATGTTGCGATGATCTTCGCACGGATCTTCTCTCCCACGCGATGGCCCGCACGTCCTGCACGTTGTATCATCCTCGAGATCTGCCTCGGTGAATTGTATTGTATGACAAGATCGGTACTGCCGACATCGATCCCCAATTCCAACGACGATGTGCACACCAATGCCTTGATGTCGCCCCTTTTGAATCTGTCCTCCATATCCATCCTGTTCTCTTTCGAGAGTGAACCATGGTGGACATCGATGGACATGTTCTCGTCCCATATGTGATATCTCGCAGCCATCCATTCTGCTGTCTCCCTCGTATTGACGAATAATAGTGTGGATCTTCCATTCTCTATCAGGTCCTTCGCCCTCTTCATAACCGCAAGCATGTCGGGATCGCATTGCAGTTTATCCAATAGGATGGGATCCTCGCATGGCTGGGGGCATTCGACATCTATCTCATAACTTCTGAAGGTGTCGTGTTTGCATATCCTGATGTCCCTTTTGATCCCGGATAGGAATCTAGCGACCGCATTCACGTTTCCGACGGTGGCTGATAGTCCGATCCTCTGATATTCTCCGGCCAATGCGGTGAGTCTCTCCATGGCAACGCACATCTGAGCTCCTCTCTCCGTGGTAGCCAATTCATGGATCTCATCCACCACGAACCATTCCACGTGCTTCAGATGATCGATCAACCTCTTTCCAGTGAATAGGACCTGAAGTGTCTCTGGTGTGGTGATCAGTATCTCTGGAGGATGTAGGGATTGTCTGTTACGTTCGGCAGCAGGCGTATCGCCGTGTCTGACGCCCACTGTTATGTCGAGGGATTTACCATAATCCTCCATCCTCTTCAGCATATCACGGTTCAATGCCCTCAGAGGAGTCACATAGATGCATCTGATGCCTGGTTTCCCTTTGCTGTTGTAGATCTCATTCAGGATCGGGATCATCGCGGCCTCGGTCTTTCCGATACCGGTGGGGGCAACGAGCAGTATGTTCTCTCCCTTGAGTATCCTGGGGATGGCATCCTTCTGCGGCTCTGTCGGCTCGGTGATGCCGTGTTCCCGCAAGGCATCGACTATCACTGGTGACAGATTATCGAATGGCATAGAAAAAAATCAGTCGGGCGTTATGCCCGACTTAAGTGTTTTACTTCTTTCTCTTGGTCTTCTTCTTTTTGAGAGCACGGAGATTCTCTTTGACGTTGTTCTTGATGATCGTTGCCTCTTCCTCTCCATCTGTGATCTTGCTCTCATCGAACCAGAGTACGATCCAACCCTCTTCCTCAAGTTTGGCTTTATCAATGGTCATCTCTCCCTCGGGGGAGACGATGACTGCAACCTTGCTCTTGACGAATGCGACGGGTATGCTGTACGGACCGTAGTTCCTTCTGCATCTCAGACCCTTGTTCCATGCTGCCCTTCTTACGATGCCTTCAGGCGTTACCTCGAATTCGAACTCGAAGTCGTCATCATCGGACGCATCATCATCTGCGACCTCTTCGATAGGCTCTTCCTCTACAACGGGTTCTGCCTTGGGTGCTTCGACGACAGGTTCCTCATTTTTTATATCAGCTGCAGCAGGTTTCGCCTCTCCAATATCTTTCTTCTCTTCGATGGGGGCGACAGCCTCTACCTTGGGTTCTTCCTTCTTCACTTCAGGCTCTGCAACAGGTGCTTCCTCGACCTTCGGGGGTGCACCAGAGGGATAGATGACAGCGGGCCCCTCGGGGTTCGTGACCTGTACGAGGATCTCTGTGATATCCATCACCTTGACTTTGGATCCGATCTTCTTCGCTCCTGCCCTGAGGTTGAGGACACAGAACGGACATGCGGTTGCGATGATCTCTGCGCCGACCTTCTCTGCATCTCTGATCCTCTCCGCAGCTATGTTGACTGCGAAGTCGTTGAATGCTGATTTGTATCCTCCACCTGCACCGCAGCACCTGGAGTTCTCTCTGTTCCTCTCCATCTCGACGAAGTCGACACCCTTGATCTTCTTCAGGATGTTACGGGGCTCCTCGAATACCTTCGAGTGCCTTCCGAGGTGACATGGGTCGTGGTAGGTGATCTTTGCTTTGAATTCGTTGGGAAGTGCGAGTTTCCTGGTGGAGATGAGTTTGTCCACGTACTGTGTGATGTGATAGACGTTCTGTCCGGGCTTTCCATAGTATTCAACGAAGTTGCTCGACACTGTCTTGTAACAACCAGAACATGACATGATCATATCCTTCGCTCCGATTCCATCAGCTTTCGTGACGGTCTCTCTCGCTGCTTCCAATGTCTGGAGGTCGAGACCTGTCCTGAGCAGAGGCGATGTACAACAGACCTCGTTCTCACCAAGGCAGTTCAATGATACGCCTGCCCTGTCAAGGACCTTGACAGCCGCCTGCGGGATCCCCTGCATCCTGTATGATCCTGTGCATCCTGCGAAGAATACCGCGTCAGGGGGTGTGACTCTCTTGACCTCTTCGGGCCACCATGCATCCCTCTTGGATTTGGGTTCGCCGTATGGGTTACCGTTCTTGGCGATGCTCGCTTCCAGTTTCTTGTGGACTGGAAGGGGTGCGACACCGTATCTTGCCATCCACGTCCTGATCTTCTCCCAGAGTGCTACGAGTTCGATCTTGGCGTGACAAATCTCCTCACAGTTTCCGCATCCAGTACATTTGTACATGGCATCGACGAATTCTGGACTGAGTGTGACCTTCCTTCCGAGGATCTTGTCCATTTTACCGAAACCAGCTTTATCCAACTGGTTGAGGTAGTAGATCTTGCCTCTAGCGGTAACTGACTCCCAAGGTGTCTGCCTGTGCGCTTCGCATACATCTATACAGTATCCGCACATCTGACATTGGGCAAGTTCCTTCTGGATACGAGGCAACTTGACGAGTGTGGGTCCATCATTGCTCATTTGAGTCTCTCCCTTCGAATTTAGGACATCCTTATAATGTATGGAGGTCCGACTGTTGAGGTTCGGATAATTTGAGAGTATAAGTAGTTTCGTAGAAAGAGGACATAGCCACACATTTAAACTACGATATTCGTACAAATTCTACGTCTATCATTCATGCCCTGTGGCATTGTTTTATGTGGTATCATGGCGATTGGGCCGACATGACCCCTCGCAAAGTCTATTTTGACAATAGCGCCACGACAAGGATCGCACCCGAGGTCCTCGATGCGATGATGCCCTATCTCAAGGAGGAATACGGGAACCCCAGCAGCATTCATTATCTGGGCGATCAAGCGGCCAAGGCACTGCGCATAGCAAGGAAACAGGTGGCCGATTCATTGGGTTGTTATCCGTCGGAGATAACGTTCACATCCGGAGGTACGGAATCGGATAATCTTGCATTATTGGGAGTGATGAGCGCATGCAAAGAGAGGGGCGAGGGCAGGAACAGGGTCATAACGACTGCGATAGAGCATGAGGCTGTGTTGGAGGCATGCGAGGAATTGAAGAAGAGAGGATTCGAGATCACGATCCTGGGGGTGGATCGTGACGGGTATCTCGACCCGTCCGTATTGGACGATGCTATGGGTGATGATGTGTGTATGGTATCGGTCATGTCCGCCAATAATGTCGTAGGCACCATCGAGGATATCAAGGAATTGGCCAAGGTTGCCCATGAGCACGGTTCATATTTCCACACCGATGCTGTGCAGGGATACACGAAGATGCCATTGGATGTCAGGAAGGACGGGATAGATCTGTTATCGCTATCAGGTCACAAGATCCATGCTCCGAAAGGTGTGGGGGCGTTGTTCGTTGCTTCGGAGGTACCGATATTGCCCATCAATTACGGCGGGGGTCAGGAGAGGGGATTGAGGTCATCGACAGAGAACGTTCCCGGTATCGTAGGCCTCGGGAAGGCATCCGAGTTAGCGATGTCAGCCATGGATGACGATATAATCAATATGACGAAGCTCAGGGACGAGATAATCGATGATATGGAATCATTGGAAGGCGTCCATCTGAACGGGCCGAGGGGTTCTAGAAGATTATGCAACAATGCACATTTCAGATTTGATAACGGATCCAAAGGGATGGATATGGTCATAAAACTGAGCAAGGAAGGTATCGCAGCCTCTGCAGCGTCTGCTTGTTCCGCAGGTTCGTCTGAGCCGTCATACGTATTATCAGCATTGGGATTGTCCCCGGATGAGTCGTTGTCCGCACTCAGGATATCACTATCTAGATACAATACAGAGGATGACGTATCCTATCTCAGAGAGGTCATGTCGAGGTTGTGATCTTATGATATTCTATTTCTCAGCCACTGGAAACTCCAAATATCTGGCACAGAAGCTTCAAGATATAACGGGAGATGAGATGTATGACATCGCTGCGGAGTTGAGAGGGAACTGCGGATATACTCTCGCGGATGACGAGATCGTGTACATCGTATCCCCCGTGTATTTCTTCGGGATGCCGTTGAACGTCAAGGAATTCATCGATCGCATGTCATTCAACAGGAGGCCGGATGTCGATATCATGATCAACTTCGGTACGTTGCCGGGAGATGCGATACATGCATTCGAGAAGGAATTGAATGCCAAGGGATTCAACGTAAGGAATCGTTATGGCACCAGGATGCCGGAGAATTACATCATATTGTTCAGACCGCCCAAGGATGACAGGATGGTGCATCTGCTCGATGATGCGGACAGGATGATGGAAGAGGTGTCCGAGACCATAAGATCCGGATGTGTGAAGGATGTCGGTATCAAGAAAAACATCCTCATGAACATCTTCGGTCACATAGCGAGACCGATATACGTGTACGGAAGGAGGACAAGAGGATTTCACATAAACACTTCGTGTTCTGGTTGCGGAAAATGTGTCGATCTGTGTCCTGAGGGGATTATAGAGATGCAGGATGATGCGCCTGTATGGACAGAGAAGAAATGTCTCCGTTGCTGTTCGTGCATCAACAGATGTCCTCACAAGGCGATAGAGTTCGGATTCCTGACGAAAGGCAGAAGGAGATATCATAATCTAAGGATCTGAGATCATTCCGAGGTATGCATATGGCATCTATCGAAGGTATGAACATAATCATCACTGGTGCTAACAGCGGCATAGGATACCACATGATGATGAAGCTCCTTTCAAAAGGGAACAGGATCATGGCAGTGGACAAGAATACGGATGTCCTGTGCAATGTGGATGGAATAATCCCATTCGAATGTGACGTCTCATCGAAGGATGGTGTGGACAGTATATTCGATGAGGCATCGAAACATTTCGACAAGATAGATCTGTTCGTGGCGAATGCGGGTTTTCCATATTACGAGAGCATGGATTATGTCGATTGGGACAGAATCGATAGGATATTCCGTACCAATGTGCACTCCCCGATCTATTCATATCAATCATATGTACAGCATCTCAATGGCAGAGATGGGATATTCGCCATCACGGATTCCGCCATGGGCCTGATGGGGATGCCTGGTTTCACGCTGTATACGTCGACCAAGTTCGCTGTCAACGGATTCCAGGACGCGATCCGTTTGGAGAAGGGATACAACATCCAACTCACGGTGCTGTATCCTGTTGCTACCGATACAGGATTCTTCAAAGCTGCATCGGAATCTGATTTTGAAAGACCCTTCCCTGTTCAAACGCCTGAGCATGTAGCATCATCCATGATCTGTGGCATAGAGAAGGGTAAGAAGAGAGTGTTCCCTTGCAGATTGTTCAGTGTCGCGATGTTCCTATTCAAGATATTCCCTCCGATCAAATGGTTGTATCTGTCATCGGAGAAGAGGAAATTCGAAAGGTTCAGAAACAGGTTGTGATATCTTTGGATGGATCCTGCATCAGATGCTATGATTCTCCATTGGGTAGGTTGATCATCACAGCGGATGACATCGGAATCACAGAGGTATGTTTCGGAGATGGAGATGATGTGCCTGAAACGGACAGTAATCCCCATATCGATGATGCGATAGGATGGCTTGATACATACTTCGATGGATCCGAACCTGAAAATACGGTCAGTTTGCATATGATAGGTACGGATTTCCAGATGAGCGTGTGGGATGAACTTCTTAAGATACCGTACGGTCATACCACGACATACGGTGAGATCGCAGAAAGGATCGCTAAGATGAGAGGTATCGAACACATGTCCGCACAGGCTGTGGGGAATGCTATCGGTCGGAATCCCGTAGCCGTGATCGTTCCATGTCATCGCGTGATCGGTAAGGATGGCAGCATGACAGGTTATGCTGGGGGCATCGACAGGAAGGTCGGATTGTTGAGGATCGAAGGCATCCTGTCGGAATGATGGATGTTCATTTGTCTAGAAATTCGGGTGGTGGGCCTGGCCGGATTTGAACCGACGACCATCCGGTTATGAGCCGGACGCTCCACCATACTAAGCTACAGGCCCGTAAAAAGGGTTAAAATCATCATGAATATAAACATAGCGCACCCAGAAGTTTGACGTGCGCTTCGTTCATCCGTCACTCATGAGGATAGATGGGATCTACAGATTACTCTAAAGGAGTGTCGAGTTATGATAATTCCAGAGAATGTATGGCGCCGTTGCAAGGGATCGAACCTTGGACCTTGTGATTAACAGTCACACGCTCTACCTACTGAGCTACAACGGCAGTATTCCTTGCAATGAAAGAGTGGTATTAAAGCATTACGCTTCAGGCAATTTCTTCTTGAGTCTCTCGACCATCACCATGATTATCTCGAGATCATGGGAGACATTCTTCAGGTACTCATCATATTGATCGGTGACACGTGCGCCCTCGATCGATGGTGAGATCAGCCCTTCTTGCTCGAGCAATCTGAGGGAGTATCTGACTTTGTGCTTAGGGATGTTGAGAATCTCAGAGAGGCGGATAATCCCTATGGGCTGATTCTCCTTCGTTGCTTTGAGCATCATTATGTGCCTTTCGAGCAACTCGAGTTCATCGATGAGCTTATCGATCATGCTGTCAGATGCCATGTCGGGATACCATCCGCTAGTTGATTTTTTGAATCAGGTCTTTTAGAACCTGATGATAGAGAAATAGGTGTCTTGGTGTGGATTTACCTTCCGTACCAGTGGCCTCTTCCCCATTTGTTGTAGTTGACCGCCCATGCCTGAATCATAGAACCGCAACAGTCGAGTGCTTTCTGCTCGTCCTTGTGGGTTTTATAGCATTTGAGGCATTGGTATCTCATTTCTGGGGCCTTTACTTTGCCAGTCATGTCACCTGAATTGATGCGGTAGTAGATAAACCTCACCCATGGATATTGCGTTTATCGATGTTTTTGTCACGAAAAACACGTATTTCGTGAGAACGGTTTAAATATTTACTTACCTTTAAGGTACTGGCTATGAATAAAATCAAGGTCATCAATGAACCATCGGAGCTCGTTCCCATGCTAAGGTCTGTGGACACACCGGTAAAGAGAGATGTGCTGAAAGAAGTGACCTTGGAATGGAGGACCGTAGATGAAATTGAGAAGAAATACGGCCCCGAGGGAAAGGATGCTATCATCTTCTTCGAGAAAATGAAACTTGTAGAGAGCCGCTGGATTTCCACAGGTGGTAATTACCCCGAAAAATCGTTCCACACTTCATACACTTCTTTCCATATCAATGCGCAATGGCCTGTTTACGAGATCAGTGATGTTCTCGCAGCGGCAATGATGAGCGAAGAGGAATATTCGATCATCGAACAGAAGATCTTGGATGAGGTCGGAAAGGATGGAGTATTCTCAGGCGATGTCGCCGAGAGTCTCGGTTTGACATCGACGATGCTGAAGAGTCTTGTCCGCAGGTCAGTCAAGATGGACTTCCGTGGCCATAGGATCGAGTTGATCCGTGAAGAGTAGGCGTTCTGAGATGTCCGACATTTGGATAATGAGGATAGGCCACCGTCCGGAAAGAGATAAGCGTGTGACCACACACGTGGCATTGTCTTCAAGAGCGTTGGGTGCTAGAGGTATCTATGTGGATACGGAGGACCCTAAGCTGGAGGAGAACATCAGAAGTGTCGTGGAGCGCTTCGGCGGGGATTACACGATCAAGACCGGCATCACATGGAAGCAGGCCATCAAGGATTTCAAAGGAAAGGTTGTCCATCTCACGATGTATGGTGAGAGGGTCGATGAGGCACTGCCGCATATCCCTAAGGATGAGGACATAATGATAATCGTGGGCGCGGAGAAGGTGCCCATAGAGGTATATGAGAGGGCTGATTTCAACGTATCCGTTGGTAATCAACCGCATTCTGAGATCGCAGCCCTTGCGATATTCTTGGATCGTTTCACAGAGGGGAAGGCGCTGTATAGCGATCGTGACGGCGGAGAGATAAGGGTCATACCTACGGTGAGAGGTAAGAGAGTTGTCGAATTATCCAAATGAATCGGAATGCATAGGCATCCTTAAGAATGCAGGCTGTACGAAGAGGGTCATAATCCACTGTTGTACGGTGAGGACTGTTGCCGAACAGATGCTGAAGAGGATAGACTGCGATAGCGAACTCGTCATCGCAGGTGCTATGTTGCACGATATCGGCCGTGCGGTGGACCATTCGATAATGCACGCAGTCGTAGGTGCGAAGATGGCCGCCGATCTAGGCCTTCCCGATGAGATCGTCAATATAATCAAGAAGCATACGGGCGCAGGTCTCGATCACGAGGATATAGTGGAGATGGGCCTCCCTGACGGGGATTACATACCTTCGACCATAGAGGAGAAGATCGTAGCACATTCCGATAATATGGTGAGCGACAACGCTGTTGTGATGCACTCACATTCCGTGGACAAGCTTCTCATGAAAGGTGCGACTCGCGGCGCAGATAGGATCGAGCGCCTGCATGAGGAATTATCATCATTATATGGGGAGGACCTCGACTCCATAGTGGTCGAGATCGGCGAGTTCCCAAAGATCAAAGGCCCTTGTGGGAAGATCATCAACTGATGACTTTTCCCGAACCATCGATATACTTCGGGAACGTTTTCAGGATCACGACATCTCCGATCGATTGTATCCATCTGTAAGGTATCTTAAGCAACACATTGTTCGCAGCCTTCACAGGGCTGGGCTCGGAAATGTAGAGTCCGGTTATCGTTCTGGTGTCCGTATCGATTATCAGGTCGGCGACCTTTCCTACAAAGATACCATCCGGACCGTAGACATCGAGCCCCTTCACACTATTGATCTCATCCAACATCCCTATCGATTCTCCATACGTACGACATCGGTTAAAAATGATAGGATTGAAGGATGGATCATAATTTTAGGACATCTTATCATCTCTGAAGTCATTCGTCGTGTTTGTCCAGAGTATGTGGTGCTTCCTGAAGAATCATAACTATTCTTTTTTTCAATAGGTTGTAAACGTATGGTTCGATTTCAAATATCGTGTTTTTGCAGATTAATCGTACAAAACGACAGTGTTTTTGCAGATTTATATATTCTGAATATGATGCAATGTTATGTTCGAACGTAAGATCCTTTCAAAACTGATGGCGTGGAAGTCTCGCAGCCACAAACCCATGGTGTTGAAAGGTCAACGTCAGATAGGGAAGACCACGATAGCCGAATATTTCGGCAGAACGGAATACAACGATTATGTCATACTTGATATGTTCAAGGATCCGGTAGCTAAGGCGATAATGGAAGAGGGCATAACTGTCGACTCGATAATCGATTCCATATCTGTGTACAAGAACATCGAATTGGAACCAAATACCTCTTTGATAATAATCGACGAGATCCAAGAGTCCACCAAAGCGAGATCCAAACTAAGACTCTTCTCCGAGGATGGACGTTTTGATGTGATAGCAACATGATCTATGCTAGGTGTATCAGATGCTAGGTTGGGCAAGTACAAGAGTAAAGAGAATCCTGATCTCATACCCGTAGGTTCGGAAGAACACCTTTTGATGCATCCGATGGATTTCGAGGAGTTCCTTTTAGCGCTCGGAACGAGACAGAAGGACATCGATCGTATCAGAGATAAGATAAGGTCTGGGGAGAGGATGACAGAGACAGAACTCGATGTGTTCAGCAAGAGGTTCGCTGTATATTCTGTCGTTGGTGGTATGCCTGCAGCGGTCGATGCATATCTTCATGATGGTATCAACGGGGCCCATCACATCCTTGATGCCATCAGAGCGACATGCGTGGATGATATCATCCATTACAATTCTGGAGTGGATGTGAAAAAGACGCAGGAGTGTTTCGATTCCATTCCGTATCAGCTTTCCGACACGAACAAGCGTTTTATGTATTCCCGTATCAACAACGGTGGTTCACGTAGTTCTGCTGAGAAATATATGGAGAATCTGCTGTGGATCAGGTATTCCGGATACGGGATATTCTCCAGATCCCTTCGTGCTATGAGGAGACCTTTAAAGAAATATTCTGAGAAAGACGTCTTCAAGGTCTATCTCTCAGATACAGGGTTGTTGATGAACATGATGGGGCCAGAGTCCCGGACCGCCATGATCATGGGAGACACATCATTCGATTTCGGAGCCGTCACAGAGAACATGATCGCTGGATGCTTCTTCAAGAACGGATATGAATTGTCATACTACCGTCGTACGAATGGTGCTGACAAGATCGAGATCGATCTGGTGATTGAATCCGATGGACTGATATGTATCGAGGTCAAGACAGGTGCATATCGTGCATATCCTTCTTTGAGCAAGACATTGGACGATGCTAACATATCCCGTAGGATCGTATTCGAGAAGGGTAATGTTCGTAAGGATGATGACGGGATCGAACACTATCCATTGTTCGCTGCGGAATTCCTATTCCCTGAGAACGAATGGAAAGTGGATGCGAAGGGATTGGATGGACTGGTCGGGGATCCGTTCTCTTGATCGAGACCATCATCGAGTATCTATGGTGGCCATGATAGGGCCTAGCGATCGACATCAGTGACAATTTTTCTCTCACCATCGTGGCCTGTCGGCCATATTACTATTATATCCTAACAGCACATTGAAGGTCCGTCGTTATAGAGGGATGAAAATGGTCACTGAACTCAATGAATCCACATTTGATGCGTTTATAGATGACAACAAGTACGTATTGATCGACTGCTGGGCCCCATGGTGCGGACCATGCAGAAGGATGGGCCCGATAATAGAGGAACTCTCCAAGGATCTGGAGGGGAAGGTGGCCGTTGCGAAGTTGAACACGGATGAGAGTCCCGGCATATCAGCAAGATTCGAGATCAATGCGATACCTACGCTCTTGATCTTCAAAGACAAGGTCATGTTGGAACCGTTGGTCGGTCTCAGGCCTAAAGAGGACATCATCTCTGTCCTTGCGGACCGCGGCATGATAGAGGGCGGGAAGAAGAAGGAAGAGGAGGCCCACTTCGCAGCGAAGGTGACCGATAATGACTTCAATGAATTCATCAAGAGCAAGGATTACGCACTCGTTGATTGTTGGGCCCCATGGTGCAAACCATGTCTTAGGATGGGTCCTGTGATCGAGGAGTTGGCGAAGATCTCCCAGGATGACATTGCCGTCGGTAAATTGAATGTCGATGAGAATCCCGGCGTATCACTAAGTTTCAACATCCAATCCATCCCTGCTCTGCTGATCTTCAAAGGCGGAAAACAGGTCGGTACGATAGTCGGATACAGTCCCGAGCGCACAGCAGAGGCATTGAGGGAAGCGATCCTCAGTGCGTGAGATATGAACGCTGACGTAGTGATCATCGGTGCCGGCCCTGCCGGTATCCAGGCAGCGATACACGCATCCAGGAAGAAAGTCTCCGTGGTGATGTTCGGGCGTATTGACGGTAGTGCTATGCACGGTACGCACGTGGAGAACTATTTCGGATTTATTGGAATGACCGAAGGGGACGATATGCTGGAGGCAGGATTGGAGCAGGCAAAATCATTCGGATGCATCCACAGGAACTGTAACGTCACATCCACGGAGAAGATAGACGGTGGATTCCGTATATCGGACGAGGAAGGCGAAACGGTCGATTGTAAAGCTGTCGTGATCGCTACAGGCATCAGCAGGGAAAAGCTCAACGTTCCGGGCGAGAAGGAACTGTTCGGAAAGGGCGTGAGCTATTGCGCATCATGTGATTGTAATTTCTACAAAGGCCGCATCGTAACGATCGTAGGCGATGATACTGAAGCGGCAATATCCGCGGAATTGATGACGAGATATGCATCCAAGACATATTGGGTGCATGGTGCATTGAAAGCATCGGAGAGACTCGTCCAAAAGGCAAAGGATGCAGGAGTGGAGTCCATAGAGGATTCCATCGCATCCATCGACGGCGATGGCAAGGTGCAGACCGTCACATTATCATCCGGAAGGGTCATTCAGACCGATGGTGTATTCATAGAATTGGGTGCGAAATCGGCAGTCGATCTCGCTATGGACATGGATGTCATGCCCGAGATGGATGATACATTGAAGGTCGGACGTGATTGTTCGACAGGCGTGAGAGGAGTGTTCGCATGCGGTGATGTCACGGGGAAGCCGTGGCAGGTGGCGAAAGCTGTCGGCGAAGGTGCTGTCGCGGGTATTTCCGCAGCGAATTTCGTGAAGGAGACATAAGGATGTCCGTGAATGATCTGATATCAGGTATGTTGAAGGAGGAAGGCGGTTTCCAGAAGGCCTTCAAAGAGATGCTGGACAATGAGTTGGATATGACGGTCAACGAGTTCTGTCAGGAGGCGGGGATCTCACAGAGTACCATGTACAAGATGCTCGAGGACAAGAGGGAACCCAATCTCCGCACCATTCGTGCGATAATCAAAGCGGCGAAGAATCTGTTGGAACCCAATTCCGATGATTATATCGCGGTCATAGCATCGCACGAGGTATTGCAGACCCTGGTGAAGACGATAGACGTCGATGGACGTCCCGTGACGCTGAAGGAGTATCCTGTAGCTACGGTCGAGGATGCGATCGTGGCAGCCGTCAGAGCTGAGCGCGATGGTGCACTGGCGATAGTCTGTGCACCGATAGTGACACCAACGGTGGAGAAGATCGTATCCATCCCGGTTACGCCTGTCATCCCATCATCAAGTATAATACGCGCGATAGAGAAGGTGAAGAACGACCTGTATGGATGAATCTCATCCACTGGCCATGATAAATTAATTAATCACCTTTACTTATTACACACATAGGGCAGGGGATACGTAATGTTCGAACTTCAAGTAGTAAGCAATACCCCATTGAGTTCAGTGGGGGATATCGACGTTGTCGCTGAGACCTTCCTCATACAGATAGGATACATACCGAAGGGTTATGATCCGAAGACATCTGCCACTGAGATAAAGGACAGTGTACCCTATCGCCTTTTCATGGATTATTTCATGGGTAACATGAGCAAGGCATGGACAGTTGAGGAGCTAGCAGCACTCCTCTCCACGACCAAGCCCACGATCTACAGACATATCAACAAACTGAAGTCGTTGGACATCCTTGAAAGCATGGATGTGGAGTTCGATGGACAGGTACGCAAGGGATACCGCATCAGATTCGGGGATCTCGCCAAAGCATGGAACTTCACCGAAGCGAATGTGAACATGGCCATGGAGAATTATCGTAAGACTGTGACGCATTTCCAAGCGATGATCGACGAGAAGAGGAGGTCTTGAACATGACCAGGAGTGAGATCACTTTGAACATCGGCGGAAGATACAGCGTGAAGGTGTCAGATGTCGATGATACCGTAGGGGCTTTCAAAGGTTACTGTGCATTGGGCGTCGACACCGCGATCGTCATCGAGATGGATGGCGGAGGGATGAGGTTCATACCGATCCCGCAGATCGTGATGATCGATGTATTGGATTCTGGTGTGTCATCTGATGATGACAGAAAGATCGATGTGAATTACGGATGACTCAAATGGAGGAGTTCAGTAGATATCTCATCGAGATGATACTCGACGGCAGTATCACTGACAGGGATAGATTCCAAACTCAGAAGATATGGGCATGCAAGAGGTTCGGATTAGGGGCGGTACCTTCCAACTCCGAGATCCTGAAGTACGTCAGGCCGGAAGAGAGGAAGAAGGTGGTACCGTACATCCTGAAGAAACCGATGAGGACGTTGAGTGGTGTTGCCGTTGTCGCAGTGATGACCTCTCCCTATCCGTGTCCGCATGGTAAGTGCATGTACTGTCCAGGCGGCGTAGAGAACGATTCCCCTCAGTCATATACAGGCAAGGAGCCTGCCGCAAGACGTGCCGGCAGGAATGAGTACGATCCCTTCAGACAGGTCACCGAGAGGATAGGTCAGTTGGAAGCTATCGGCCACATAACCGATAAGATAGACCTGATAATAATGGGCGGGACATTCACTTCCCGTGACGAGGAATATCAGACATGGTTCGTCAAAAGATGTTTCGATGCGATGAACGGGCGTGAGGCACCGGATATCGAGACCGCTCAGGAATGGAATGAGGTTGCGGAGCACAGATGCGTCGGACTCACGGTGGAGACCAGGCCGGACGTCTTCGATGATGCACAGATAGAGCGTTCGATGCTGTTGGGGGCTACGAGGGTCGAATTAGGCGTTCAGATATTGGATGACGACATCCTCAGCTCTGTAGAACGCGGTCATGGAGTGAAAGAGGTCATCGAAGGGACACAGCGTTGTAAGGACCATGGTCTGAAGATATGTTACCACATCATGCCCGGACTCCCTGGTTCCGATCCAGAGAACGATATGAGGTGCTTCAGAACAGTGTTCGATGATGCTAGATTCAGACCTGATATGCTGAAATTCTATACGACATTGGTCGTGGCAGGTACGAAACTGTACGATATGTGGCAGGACGGGAAGTATACGCCATACGACGTCGAGATGGCCACCGAGCTTCTCGCTGATATGAAATCGATAGTTCCGGAATACGTCAGGATACAGAGGATCCAACGCGATATACCCGCACCCCAGATCGCAGCAGGCATATTGAAGAGCAATATCCGTGAATTGGTCCATGAGAGGCTCCAGCAGACCGGCAGGGAATGCAGGTGCATAAGGTGCAGAGAGGTCGGACACAACGACATCTCTCTGACGGATGATTCCAAGGTCATCATGGACGATATGGTCTACGAAGCCTCTGAAGGCATGGAGCATTTCATCAACCTATCATATGAGGATGCTCTGATAGGCTATGTACGTCTGAGGATAGATGATAATGAGTGTGCTACCATCAGAGAATTGAAGGTATTCGGTAAGATGGCCGAGATCGGAAAGGATGGAGAGGATTGGCAACATCGCGGATTCGGACGTGAATTGGTGTCCAAGGCAGAGGATGTCGCAAGATCCAACGGAAAGAGGAGGATCAGGATAACCAGTGGAGTCGGAGTGAGAGGTTACTACCGCATGCTCGGTTATTCCTTGGAAAGACCGTACATGGTGAAGGATCTCTGATCATTTGGAGAACACGACGTTCTTGTCGGTTATCTTGATCATATTGAACCCTATTATCGCACGACCCCTATCATCGAGTTCATACGCGTTCTTATGTGTGCTGGTGGCGTTCACGAGGAGATATTTGATCTCTCCAGTCTCTGTGTTGAACACGATATCGACTATCGGCCCTATGGGGAATCCCCCGGTGGTCATCGCGACCTTGCCGATGATCTCGTCCGAGAACATCTCCATCAGATCACCGTCCAAAAGGGTATGTTGTCATTGTTCGTCTTCCTCTTCATCATCTCGGACGCCATCGCATAGTATTCGTCCATGATCTTCGGGTCGACGGACGGTTTGATGATGTCGAGTGCGGACATGAAGTGCTTCCTATCGACATATTTCGCATTAGGGTTCTCATGGAATGCGGCCATACCCGCTTCCCTGCATACCGCTTGGAGATCCGCACCCACATATCCGTCCGTGAGCTCAGCGATATCGATCAGATCCACGTTGATCAGGGGCATATCTTTCGTATGAACCTCAAGGATCCTGAGACGACTCTCCAGATCGGGTTTGCCGACAAGGATCATCTTGTCGAATCTTCCGGGCCTGAGCAACGCAGGATCCATCATATCGGGTCTGTTGGTCGCTGCCATGACCGTGACGTTCTCCAATCCTTCGATACCGTCCATGGACGTCAGTATCTGGTTGACCATCCTCTCTATCGATGCGTTCTCGGCCCTAGTGCCGCGCTTCGGAGTTATGGAATCGATCTCATCGAAGAATATTATGCATGGCGCCATCTGTTTGGCGCGTTTGAATATCTGTCTTATGGCCTTCTCGCTCTCGCCCATCCATTTGCTGGTGAGCTCTGGACCGTTCACGCATATGAAGTTGGAACCCGATTCGTTGGCCACCGCTTTGGCTATGAGCGTCTTACCAGTGCCTGGTGGACCATACAGCAACACGCCTCTCGGAGGTTTTATACCAAGGTGTTCGAACGCTTTCCTCTCCTCTGTCGGGATGAACGTCTCGCGTATCTCTTTCTTTATACTATCAAAACCGCCGACATCGGACCACCCCACCTTCGGTATGTCCACGATGACCTCTCTCATGCCGCTCGGTTCCACTTCCGATAGTGCGTTCATGAAATCGTTCATGTTGACCTTCATGGATATCAATGTGGACTGCGGGATCGGTTTATCGAGATCAAGGTTGACAAGGTTCCTCGTGAGGCATTTCATGGCAGCCTCCCTTGCCAATGCAGCAAGATCGGCACCCACGAATCCCTGTGTGAGGTTCGCCAATCTATCTGTTGACACGTCCTCATCCAACGGCATCGATCTTAGATGAACGGCAAGGATGTCCTTCCTCCCATCCCTTCCTGGTATGCCGATCTCTATCTCGCGATCGAATCTTCCAGGTCTTCTCAGCGCAGGATCTATGGATTCCTCTCTGTTGGTGGCTGCGATCACGATCACGTCCCCTCTTCCGGACAATCCATCCATCAGTGTGAGCAACTGTGCGACCACACGTCTCTCCACCTCCCCATTCACATCGTTACGGTTGGGCGCTATGGAATCGATCTCATCTATGAACACTATGCTGGGCGCACTGTCCTCTGCCTTATCGAACACATTCCTCAGACGTTCCTCGGACTGTCCATAATAGCTGCCCATGATCTCAGGACCCTGTATCGAGAAGAATGATGCTCCCGATTCCTTGGCAACGGCCTTGGCTATGAGCGTCTTACCTGTACCTGGAGGGCCATACAGCAGCACACCTTTCGGGGCAGTGATCCCCAGGCGGTCGAACAATTCGGGATGTTTGATGGGGAGTTCGATCATCTCCCTGATCCTCTTGAGCTCCTCCTCGAGTCCGCCTATATCCTCGTACGAGACCTGACTAGTGAATGTACTGGCGGTCTTGTCATCCGCCACCTCCTTTATGGTGACCTCTGTCTTCTGGTCCACGACCACTATGCCTACGGGAACGGTCGTTATGACCTTGAATTGTATGAGATTGCCCATGAGCGCTATGTTCGGGACGACTATCTCATTGTCCCTGAGGACAGGTCTGTTCATCAGACCGTTCTTGAATATCTCGTCCACGCCTTCCCTGAAGCTGATCTTCTTTCCGGCAGGTATGCCGATGGGGGATATGATGATCTTCTCTGCCGGTAAGGTCTCCGCTTTCCTCACGCGAACGCTCTCATCCACGGTGACGCCTGCATTGGACCTCGTGATACCATCCATGCGGATGAGCCCCTTGCCCTCATCATCGATGGCGCCCTTCATGACCTTGGCTACGGCTGAACGTTTACCTACGATCTCGACTACATCCCCTATCTGTACGTTGAGTCTTCTGAAGGATGCGGAATCCATCCTGACCCTTCCAAATCCTGCCTCGGATTTCATCAATGCGGTCGCTACTTTCAGCTCTATCAGGTCGCCCATGAGTCCCTGTAAGCGATACGTTTATTTTATTGGTCGTAATCCACGGTGATGTTGGAAGCAGGTGTCCATCGCTGATATCTATCGGCGATCGACATGTATCGCTTCGTGACCACCCACGATATCTATCGAAAATGAACGTGGAGGACATCGTTCGTTTGATAAATATTATATATGGGGAGGTATTCGGAGCGTTTACAAAGCTTAAGCTATCCAAGGGCCTGTAGCTCAGCTAGGTAGAGCATCTGACTTTTAATCAGGTGGTCAAGGGTTCGAATCCCTTCAGGCCCGCCGATGGTCTTCATGAGCGATCAAGAGCGGATCAAGTATGAGGAATATCGAATGAAATGTCTTTTGAATTTTCTCAGAGGTTTCCCACTGACCTGCAGTGGGGCAAAATGTAGGTGAAAACTTGGCAGCAGAGAATATCTCATTCAATGTCCTCCAGCATGATCTGGTGCCCGAACACATTCTTTTGTCAGAGGAAGAGGCTAACAAAGTTCTGTTAGATTTGAACATAACTCGCGACCAGCTTCCGAAGATAAAGAAGAGTGACGCGGCCGTCAGAGTGCTTGAGAATATCAACGGGCCTATCGAAGTAGGGCGCGTGATCAAGGTCATTAGGAAGAGCAGTACGGCGGAGGAATTCGTTGCGTACAGACTAGTAACGGAGTGATTTCTAATGAGGGATTTAGTAAAGTTATACTTCGAGGAACGCACCATCGTCAACCACCATATCGCATCATTCAACGACTTCCTTGCGACGAGGAGCAATCCCAACAGCAGGATGCAGAAGATCGTGGACGATATGAGGGTCCCCACCGACGATGCTGCACGCGGTGTCATCAAATTGGACACCGACCGTACGAATGGCAGGAACATCGAGATCCGCATCGGAAGGAAGAGAGATGAGGAAGGAAACATCGATCACCAGGCCAAGCCCACCATCACGATCGAACAGCCGAAGGTTATGGAGGCCAACGGATACAGTCACGACCTCACACCCATGGAGGCAAGGCTCAGGAACCTCAACTACATGGCTCCCGTCTACGTCGATTTCACCATCATAGAGGATGGGATCGAGAGGGAGACCGAGAGGGTTCACGTCGGAGACCTCCCGATGATGGTCAAATCCGATGGATGCAACCTCAACAAAGAGGTCATACAGGCATCATTGGAACGCGAGATGTCGGATGAGGAGTATCAGAAGTTCCTCATCGAGAACAAAGAGGACACGAGGGATCCCGGAGGATACTTCATCATAGGAGGTACCGAGAGGGCACTCATCACACTCGAGGATCTCGCCCCTAACAGAGTCATGGTCGAGTACAGCGAGAAGTACGGAGCAGCCGTAGAGGTCGCCAAGGTCTTCTCACAGAAGGAAGGATACCGTGCACTCACACTCGTGGAGAAGAAGAAGGACGGCATGGTCATGGTATCTGTACCAGTCGTCTCTGGTTCGATCCCACTCATAGCCCTCATGAAGGCATTGGGCATGGAATCGGATCAGGAGATCTACGAGGCCATCGCATCAACACCCGAGATGGCGAACATAGTCTACGCCAACATCGAGAACAGTTACGATAAGAAGACCTACGCTCCCAACGGATTCCACACGAGGGACGATGCGATAGCATTCCTCGAGAGGAATTTCGCAGCCGGTCAGGCAAAGGAGTACAGGACGAAGAAGGTCGAGAGCATCCTCGACCGTTCATTGTTGCCTCACTTAGGCGACACAGAGGATGACCGTTTGAAGAAGGCGATCTTCCTCGGACGTATCGCACGTTCAGTCCTCGAACTCTCCCTCGGAATAAGGAAGGAGGACGATAAGGACCACTACGCCAACAAGAGGCTCAAGCTCTCAGGCGATCTTATGGAGGATCTCTTCAGGACAAGTTTCAACAGTCTCATGAAGGACCTCAAATACCAGCTCGAGAGGAACTGGGGAAGGAAGAGAGAGGAGGTCAGGATCTCATCATCGATCCGTCCGGATCTCCTTACGCACAAGCTCTTGCACGCACTCGCCACAGGTAACTGGGTAGGAGGACGCGCAGGTGTATCGCAGCTCCTTGACAGGACATCCAACATGTCCGCGATGTCACACCTCAGGAGGATAACATCATCACTCACGAGGAGTCAGCCGCACTTCGAAGCTCGTGACCTTCACCCCACACAGTGGGGAAGACTCTGTCCATCGGAGACCCCTGAAGGACAGAACTGCGGTCTGGTCAAGAACGCCGCACTCATCATCAACGTTTCAAAAGGATTCCCTGACGCCGATGCCAAGTGGATGCTCAGGGACCTTGGGTCCGCCTCTGTCTCACAGCAGGGCGCACGTATCTATGTGAACGGAGACCTTGTGGGAAGCCACAGCGATCCAGTCAAGTTGGTCTCAGAGATCCGTGAGAGAAGGAGATGCGGTATCCTCTCCGATGAGATCAACATCCATTACAATGAGGATATGGATGAGGTCTACATCAACTGTGACGAGGGACGTCTCAGAAGGCCGCTCCTTGTCATAAAGGAAGGTAAGACAGTCATCACAAGGAGACACCTTGAGGGCATCAGGGATCACAAGATCAAATGGGAGGACCTCTTCAGAGAGGGAATCATGGAATGGATCGATGCCGAAGAGGAAGAGGACGCATTCGTAGCAGTCGACGCATACGAGGTACCGAGCAGATGTCCTAAATGCGGTGCCGCACTTTCACCTACAGATGTCGACTGGATGAATCCCGGAAAGGAAGGGGATGTCATACTGAAATGCTGCCACTGCAGTGAGGAATTCACTGTCGATTGTACACTCACCAAGGATCACACCCACATGGAGATCGATCCGATGGTCATCCTCGGTGTCGCAGCAGGCCTCGTTCCGTATCCTGAGCACAACTCATCGCCTCGTGTGACGTTGGGTGCAGCTATGGCAAAGCAGGCATTGGGTGTTCCCGCGGCCAACTACCGTATCAGGCCCGATACCCGCGGACACCTTCTCCACTACCCGCAGAAGCCTATGGTACAGACGCAGACCATGGAGTTCATGGGATACAACCACAGGCCGGCAGGACAGAACTTCTGTATCGCCGTCCTATCATATCACGGATACAACATAGAGGATGCACTCGTCATGAACAAGTCATCCGTTCAGAGAGGTCTCGGAAGGTCCACATTCATGAGGACATACCGTGCAGAGGAACGCCGCTACCCTGGAGGAGAGGAGGATCACTTCGAGATCCCGTCCCCCGACGTCATGGGAGCACGTGCGGATCTCGCATATGCATCACTCGGTGAGGATGGTCTCATCTCACCAGAATCTGAGATCAAGGGCGCAGATGTCCTCATCGGTAAGACATCGCCGCCAAGGTTCCACGAGGAGGGTACCGATTTCCTCACACCTCAGAAGAGGAGGGAGACATCGGTCACCGTCAGGCCCGGAGAGTTGGGATACGTCGATTCGGTCATGGTCACCGAATCAGAGAACGGTTCAAGGCTCGTCCGTGTCAAGGTCAGGGATCAGAGGATACCTGAACTCGGGGACAAGTTCTGTTCAAGGCACGGACAGAAGGGAGTCATCGGAAGGCTCGTCAGCCAGGAGAACATGCCGTTCACGGCCGACGGTATCACACCCGATCTCGTCGTTAACCCCCACGGTATCCCTTCGCGTATGACCATCGCCCACGTCCTCGAGATGATCGGCGGTAAGGTCGGAGCGATGGAGGGACGTACGATCGATGGTACCGTCTTCTCAGGAGAGAGGGAGGATTCGATCCGTGACGGTCTCGTCAGGAACGGATTCAAACGCACAGGTAAGGAGGTCATGTACGACGGAAGGACCGGACGCAAGATCCAGATGGATGTCTACACAGGAGTCATCTTCTACGAGAAACTGCACCACATGGTCAGCGGAAAGATGCACTTCAGGTCAAGAGGCCCTGTGCAGATCCTCACACGTCAGCCTACAGAGGGACGTTCCAGGCAGGGAGGTCTCAGGTTCGGAGAGATGGAGCGTGACTGTCTTATCGGTCACGGCGCAGCCATGGTCATCAAGGACCGTCTCCTTGACGAATCCGATGGTACGCAGCAGTACGTCTGCGGTAACCCCAAGTGCGGGCACATCGCGATCCTGGACAAACGCGGTTCGCTCTACTGTCCTGTGTGTAAGGAGAACACCAACATCTACCTCGTACAGACATCATACGCATTCAAACTCCTGATGGATGAATTGCTCTCACTTGGTGTCGCCATGAGGCTTCAGCTGGAGGATTTAAGATGAACACAATGCACGGAATATCAAAGAGGATCGGATCGATCAAATTCTCCTGCGTCTCACCCGACGAGATCAGAAGGATGTCCGCAACGAAGGTCCTCACAGCCGATACGTATGATGATGAGGGATTCCCGATCGAGATGGGTCTGATGGACCTCCACATGGGAGTCATCGAACCCGGATTGTCATGTAAGACATGCGGTTGCAAATCGAGCGAATGTCCCGGTCACTTCGGACACATCGAATTGGCAAGACCCGTCATCCACGTCGGTTTCATCAAAGATATCAAACAACTCCTCGAGTCCACCTGCAGGAAATGTGGAAGGCTCATGCTCACACCTGAGCAGGTCGAGCAGACCAGGAGCAGGATGGAGCAGATGGAGGAGCTCGGAGGGGACACGACGGATATCAAGCTCTTCTCCAAGGGAACAGCCAAGGATGCATCCAGGGACATCTGTCCTCACTGCGGTGCAGAACAGCTCAAGATAAAATTGGACAAGCCTACGACATTCCGCGAGGGTCCTGAGAACCACAAGCTCACACCCGAGGATGTGCGTGAGAGGCTCGAGAAGATCCCTGACGAGGATCTCATAACACTCGGAATGGATCCCGAGACATGCAGACCGGAATGGATGGTGCTCACAGCATTGGCAGTGCCTCCTGTGACGGTAAGGCCCTCGATCACGCTCGATTCAGGTGACAGATCGGAGGATGACCTCACACACAAGCTGGTCGATGTCCTCAGGATCAATCAGAGGCTCAGAGAGAACCGTGATGCAGGTGCACCACAGCTGATCATAGACGATCTGTGGGAATTGCTCCAATATCACGTGACAACATACTTCGATAACCAGACATCCGGTATACCTCCCGCAAGGCACAGGTCCGGCCGTCCGTTGAAGACACTCACACAGAGGCTCAAAGGTAAGGAGGGACGTTTCAGATCCAACCTCTCAGGTAAGCGTGTGAACTTCTCGGCACGTACGGTCATCTCACCTGATCCATTGCTTTCGATCAACGATGTCGGTGTACCCATCCCCGCAGCAAGGGAACTCACAGTCCCCGTTCGCATATACGGAGAGAACATGGCCGAGGTAAGGGCCATGGTCAGGAGAGGTATCGCACCCATCAAGATCACCGAGAAGAATGACCTCATCAAGAAGAGGGGGATCAAATCGGTCTTCGAGGAGTGGGAAGAGAACATCGCAGAGAAGGAGTTGGAGTTCGACTACGACAACCTCTGCAGCCGCGATGAGGAGAACAAGTACGTCTACAAACTGAGCAACTTCGAGACCAAAGCCGATAAGGAACTCCTTGACAACATCAAGTGGAAATACGTTCCCGGTGTGAACTACGTCATAAGATCGGACGACAGGAGGATCAGGGTATCCGACCGCAATTCGATCGAGGTCGCAGAGAATCTCGGTATAGATTACACAGTCGAGAGACAGTTGATCGATGGCGATGTCGTATTGTTCAACAGGCAGCCTTCACTTCACAGGATGTCCATGATGGCCCACCGCGTCAGGGTGATGGATGGACGCACATTCAGGTTCAACCTCTGTGTCTGTCCTCCGTACAACGCTGACTTCGATGGTGATGAGATGAACCTTCACGTCCTGCAGAGCGAGGAGGCACGTGCTGAGGCACGTATCCTCATGCAGGTCCAGGAGAACATCCTGTCACCAAGGTATGGTGGACCGATCATCGGAGCGATCCATGATCACATCACAGGAGCATACTTCCTCACTAACAAGAACCCCAGGTTTGACAGGCTCCAGGCCATGAACATCATCATGAAACTGGACAACATCGACATCCCCGATCCTTACAAGGACGAGGAAGGCAAGGAGTTCTGGACAGGAAGGCAGCTCTTCTCGATAGTCCTCCCCAAGGACCTCAACATCCAGTACAAGGCGAAGATCTGCCGCGGATGTGCCGAGTGTAAGAAGGAGAACTGCGAGTACGATGCATTCGTCAAGATAAGCAACGGCGAGCTCGTATGCGGTACCGTCGATGAGGCTGGTATCGGTAACAGCAAGGGTAAGATCCTCGACCGTATCGCTCGTGACTATGGAGCGGACAGGGCATGTCAGTTCATCAACGAGGTCACGAGGGTCGCACTCGGTTCGATCATGAACCACGGATTCAGTACCGGTATCGATGATGAGGATATCTCAGAGGAATCAAGGCTCGAGATCGAGAACTTCAACCAGGAGTGTATCGAGGCCGTGGACGAGTACGTCAGTTCATACAAGGACGGAACACTCCACCAGGACCCCGGACGTTCATTGAGAGAGACGTTGGAAGTTAAGGTCAAAGCCAAGCTCGAGGAGGCACGTACCGAGGCAGGACGTGTCGCAGGAACGAAGGATGGTAACATCAACATGCAGAACCCCGCGGTCATCATGGCCAAGTCAGGTGCCCGTGGATCCATGCTCAACCTCTCTCAGATGGCAGGTTGTGTCGGTCAGCAGACCGTTCGTGGAGACAGGCTCGCAAGAGGATACCAGGACAGGACGCTCCCGCACTTCAAGAAGAACGATCTTGGAGCATTCGCAAGGGGATTCGTTGCAAACTCATACAAATCAGGTCTTAGGCCTACGGAGTTCTTCTTCCACGCAATGGGAGGAAGGGAAGGATTGGTCGATACGGCTGTCCGTACATCCAGGTCAGGATACATGCAGAGAAGGCTCATCTCAGCGTTGGAGGATCTCAAACTCACATCCGACGGATCCGTCAGGAACACAGTGGGTACGATCATCCAGTTCAAATACGGTGAGGACGGGACCGATCCCGCAAGGGCAGTGGGCGGAAAGGTGATCGACTACGATGACCTCTTCATAGAGGTACTCGGTGAGGAGAGGGCCGCACCGTTCCTGAAACTTGACAGGAAGGACAACGGAGAGAGCTACGGTTCGCGCGAGAAGGACGAGATGGAATACGAATCCGAGGACGAGGAGAACATCGACGAGGACTTCGGAGACAGCGACTACAGCGGCGATGGTGAGTGAAATGGCTAGAAAAGATACATTCAATGCATTGGTGGCAAGGGATATCAGTGAGAGGACCGCAGAGATCCTTCTCACGAAATACAACACCCTGAAATCGATCTCAGATGCAGGGGTCTCGGAATTGGTATCGCTCGGTATCGAGGAGGCAGAGGCAGCGGATGTCATCACGAAGATCGGCAGACGCGGTAGCAGGACCTCCAGCAGATCCAAAGCTTCCTCGGAAGAGGTCGTGGAGGAGATCCACATGGAGCCTGTGCACAAGTCCCGTGAGAACAGCGACATGGAAAACAAACTTCTCGCCATATGCGAGAGGGAGGGCATGGCGCTCCCGCTCAAGATCGTCGTGGACATCGCATCACGCATAGAGAATAGCGAAGAACTGTCCGATGAGGACATAGAGGGAATACTCAAGGAAGCGTTCAAACTCTATGACAGGCGCCGCATGGATCCCAACGAGTCCGTCGGTATCATGGCAGCCCACTCGATAGGTGAGCCTGGTACACAGATGAACATGCGTACATTCCACTATGCTGGAGTTGCGAACGTCAACGTTACGACCGGTCTGCCTAGGCTCATCGAGATCGTGGATGCAAGACGTGTCCCCAGTACACCGTCCATGAGGATCCCGCTCACGGGATTGGCAGCAGAGGACGAGAATGTCGCAAAGCACGTCTCCTACAACATCGAGGTCACGACATTGAACAACGTCGCGGACATAAAGACCGATATCAACAACATGAGGTTGATCATCAGTCCGGATCCACGCAAGATGGATGACCGCGGTGTCACCGTAGAGGAGATCTATGACAGACTGAACAAGATCAAGGTGCTTCGCGGCTTGATCACGATCGAAGGATTCGACCTTATAATCAAATCCGACGAATCATCATACAAGAAGCTCCAGCAGATCTATGACAGCACTAAACAGGCCAAGATCAAAGGTATCGACGGTATCTCGAGGGCTATCATAGACAAGGATAAGAACACAGGTGCGTACTTCCTCGTGACAGAGGGTTCCAACCTCAAAGAAGTGATGAAGGTGGAAGGCGTCGACAAGGAGAAGGTCATGACCAACAGCATATTGGAGGTCGCTGACGTTCTCGGAATCGAGGCAGCCAGGAACTCACTCATCAACGAGGCTCGTGACACACTGTCCGCAGCAGGTACCGTTGATATCAGACACATCATGCTCGTTGCAGACATGATGACCAATGACGGTTGCGTCAAGGCCATCGGTAGACACGGAATCTCCGGAAGGAAGTCGAGTGTATTGGCAAGGGCAGCGTTCGAGATCACTACGCCGCACTTGTTGCGTGCAGCCATGAACGGAGAGGTCGATCACCTCGAAGGAGTGGCGGAGAACATCATCGTCGGTCAGCCGGTCACACTTGGTACCGGTGCCGTCAACCTGATCTACACACCTAAAAAGAGTGAGAGACAGGACAAACCCGTTAACGAAATACCCAACATGGGGGATGAAGAATGATAGACATAAGCAAAGCATTGAAAGCTGCGATCACAACAGGAGATGTTGCGTTCGGAGTAGACCAGACAGAGAAAGCAGTAAAGGCCGGAAAGGCACAGATGATCATCGTGTCCAAGAATTGCCCCAGCGAGATGCTGACAGCAGCAGACGTAGGGGTCAAGGTCCACGTTTACGAGGGTAACAACATGGAGTTGGGAGCCCTCTGTGGTAAACCGTTCTCGGTATCCGCTCTCGCGGTCATCGACAAAGGTACTTCCAACATCTTAACGCTGTGAGAACATGTCAGCCGATATCGTACTTACCGAGGATACGCTCAGATACATCTCGTTATTTGAGGCCGTGACGAAGACGAATGTCATCGATTGCATGGAGACCGAGGACAAACTCGTTTACGTCGTGGAGAAAGGACAGGGGAACACCGCTGTCGGAAAGAAGGGTGAGCATGTGATCAAGCTCAAGGATCTTACCGGCAAGAACATCCAGGTCGTCGAATATTCGGACGATCCTGCACAGTTCGTGAAGAACGTGTTCCACATATACGATCCCCAGAAGGTCGAGATCGAGCAACGTGGAAACATCACGCATGCGACGGTCACAGTGGATCCCAAGCTCAAGGGCAGGGCGATCGGAAAGGCTGGAAAGAACCTCCGTATCGCAAGGGACATCGTCAACAGACACCACGAGATCCAAAGCATCAGCGTTGACTGATCGATCATCCCCACGGTCAGGGAATTCAAACCTCTTACAATTCTTCTTATTTTCAGTTGAGCGGTATGCGCTCCACTTCCAATCTATCCGCAGTAGGATATTCTTCCGAGATGTAGCATTTGAACGGGAGTTCGTCTGCCAATTCCTCGACGATCCATGAGGCTATCTCGATCCTATTCCTCTCTGAATCAATAAAGATCAATTCGTCTGGCACATCATATTGGTCTTTCATGTATGCGTCGGTTGCATCCAGATCATCCGCATAGATCAATCCCTTCAATATCGTTCCATCCTCTGTGACGATATCATATTCCTTAGCGATGTGGTTGGCGCGTCTGATGAGCCTGTTGCGTAATTGGACACCGTCCTTGAACGATGAGGAACAGAAATGGATCGATATGTCGGGGTACTTCTCGATCATCCTCATCGCTGTTTGTTCTGAACCCAATATGGCTGATGAGGTCTCATCCTTCAGTTCGTACCCCATCTCATCCATCATATCCCAATTGCTCTCGGAGAATTCGAGCTCATTCAGGTTGATGAATCTCACGCCGATGGAGCCCGCATAGGAGATGAGCGATGATAGCTCATCCTCATGATCAGGCAATGCTGGCACCTCCATCCCGACATCGATATCCATCTTGGCAATCTCGGAGAGATCCGTATTCTCCAAGTTCTTCCAATTCTTGAGGGGTGGATGGAAACGTATCTCATCGAGTCCTGCTTCGATGAGTTTGGAGATCTTCTCCACATCCATTGTGGAGGTGTAAAGGTGGATGTGATGGTCATCTCCGAAATGTTCCTTCAGCATCCTGATCGCATTGATCGTGCGATCGATGCAAAGCAAAGGATCTCCGCCTGTGATACCTGTGCCTGTGGCATCCATGGATTCGGCTTCTGAGATTATCTCGGATCTGTCCGATATCCTCATCTCATTGGCATATATGACGTCCTTTCCCTTCTTTTCGAACGATACCGGACAGTAGAAACAGCCTGTGTTGCACCTTCCGGTGATGAACAGCACCATCTTACTTCCCTCGATGCAGTGTTCGCATCCCTTCGCCAATGTTCCGTTACATGCAGAACCGCATCCTTGACGCAATATGCCCATGGTATCCGCATGGGTATTGGATTTTAATAACGTGTGCACGATGTATGTCCGATCACATGAAGAAGGACAGCAGAATCGTGTTGGCTTTGGATGAGACTGACGGAGAGAAAGCCCTCTCCATCGTCAATCAGGTGGCGGATTATATCGATGCGGTCAAGATCAATTGGCCGTTGGTCCTGACCGAGGGCCCAGAGATGATAACCAAGTTATCCGAGATCACCGACGTCATATGCGATTTCAAGGTCGCGGACATACCTAACACGGTCTCTCTCATTGTCAGCAATTCCGTGAAGAGGGGGGCTTCCGCAGTCATCGTACACGCATTCCCCGGAGAGGATTCGCTCCAAGAGGCAGTGAAGGCCGCAGGCGATGCTGAGATATACGCTGTGACCGAGATGAGCCACCCTGGAGGAAAGACATTCACTGCATTGCATGCGGAGGAGATGGCGATGATGGGCGTCAGATGCAATGTCGCAGGTTTCATCGCACCGGCCACTCGTCCTGAGCGTATCGCTGCGATAAGGAAGATCATCGGCGACAGGAAGATACTCTCGCCAGGCGTAGGTGCTCAGGGAGGTTCCGCTTCATCCGCCATACAGGCTAGTGCGGACTATGTCATAGTCGGCCGTGCGATCTACAAGGCCGATGACCCTAGGGCAGTTGCCGAGGGAATCTTCAAGGAGATAAAGGCTGTCCTCTGATGGCCCTCTCATATCTATTTATTATTATATCGCGCGTGTCGCAAACCTATTATATATAATTGTCAATCGTCGCCCTATTCCACATAGCGGAGAATATAGAATGCTAAAAATCGGCAAAAAAACGAGTGACTCTCAGGAGACTGAGAGTGTGTCCGCACCCAAGAATGGGGGCGGAAATTGGTTCAAGAAGAACCAGCACATCGTTGCCATTGGCGCCATACTACTGATCGCATTTCTGATCAGGTTCATTGACGCTGCAGGACTATGCATAGGTAATGATTATGCGTTGTCAGGCGGAACGAGTGCTTCAGAACATCTGCACAGAATAACCAACATGCTCACTGGCGGAGCCATCTTCGGTCTCGACGGTGCTTTGAACTATCCGTTCGGTTCAGCTGATGCGAACCCCCCGCTCATGGATCTCATCATGGGTGCATTCGCATTCATCCTGAATGCATGTGGAATGAGTGCATCCGCAGCAGCGGGCGCTTCACTTGCATGGGGTGCAGTGATATTCGGAACATTCGCAGTCATACCTGCATACCTCCTCGGAAAGGAGATCCTTGAGAGCAAGGTGGCAGGCTATCTCACCGCAGTATTCGTTGCATTGTGTCCTATCGCAATCTCACAGACAGTGTTCTCCAACGGAACCGAGATCGGTTTCGTCATGTTCTTCACCCTGTTCATGTTCTATTTCCTCTTCAAAGGGATCAAAGCAATGGACAACGGGGAGTCAACAACGAAGTACATGGTGCTTACAGCTGTCTTCTCTGCAATAGTATCCTTCTCATGGATCGGCGCACGTTCGCTGTACGTCACGATCATCCTGATGATGGTTGTCCAGCTTCTGATCGGCCGTTTCAAAGGAAGGGAACTCATGTCAACGGCGATCTACTATTCCGTGCCTGTTCTGGTCGGTACGTTGGTCGCTACGATATTCTATGCGATCAACGGGCTCCTCGTATCCGTATATCTCGGAACGCTCCTGATGGTCGTCATCAGCCTTGTCTTCTGTGTTCTCTTTGCAGCACTGAAGGAAGTGCCCTGGACGATCACCATACCTGCGTTCGTCGTCGGTGCGATCGTTCTCTTCGTCGCATTATCATTCATCGCACCTGGAATCTTCGGTGACATCGTCGGAGGAATCTCTGGATTCGTAGGAACGTATGCTACGCTCATATCGACCACACTTGGGTTCTCCACTGTCGCGACATATTTCGGTTTCGTCACGATGTGGTTCGGTCTCTGTATGGCCCTCTACAGGATCTACATCCTCCCCAAGAACATCGATTCCCGTGCATTCGTATCCATCTTGGTATGGATGATCGTAGGCATGCTCTTCGCGATCACATCGAAAGACAACGCAGCCATATTCGCATGCACATACGCGGTCGGTTTCGCAGCGGTCATCATTTGGATCTGCTCCAGGATCGACTTCAAATCATATTGGGCATCGATCAGGAATGCCGATCTCAGGACTGTGTGGAAGAAGATCATAAAACCCGCACCATTCCTCGCAGTGGTCGGCGCAGTCGTTCTCATACTCGTCCCCAACTGCATGTATGCATTGGATGCAGGGGTCGCTAACAACGATTCGTCCAACCCAGCATTCCAGGGCTCAGTCAACTATTTTGTCAAGACCAGTGATGATTACGCATACAACGACTTCTTCTCGCACTACAAGGACGTGGAAGGAAAGGGCGGACTCGTCACATGGTTGGATTATTCTGCTGACGCGGCGACATTCGGTAACTTCAATGTCGTCACAGACAACAGAGGTAACGGAACATCCGCAATGGCCAACATACTGTTGTCCAACGGTTCTAACGGTTCAACGGTCGCAGCCATGCTCTACTATCTCGTCACATACGTAGGAGTGGATGAATGCAAGACGATCCTTGGTTCCAACTATGATGAGATCAAGAAAATCATAGAGAATCCCTCAGATTACAGAGAGGATGTCATAACGAACACCGACAGATACGGAATCGTTTCATCCAACATCTCTGATGAGAATGTATCCTACCTCTCCGCAGTAGCATACCTCAGGGACAACAACACATCGTACGAGATCTCAGAGATGTACGACAAGCTCTCAGCACAGAGCGGAAAGGACATAACATATGTCATGGCATCCGGAGAACTCATCCCCATCTCATATGGAAGTGAGACCACATTTATCGAGTTGGCGATGCTCAACGGTTATGCGTACAGTGTGATCAACGAGAAGAATTACAGCTACGTCTCCGTACCTCAATTCTACTCTGCAGGTTCACTCTTCACAAGCTACGCGGTCTATGACTTCACAGAGAGTCTCACCAACACATTCCTCTGGAGAGCATACGTCGGTATGTCGCCTGCAGAGGCAGGATTCTCAGGCTCATACGCCTCAGTCTCCTACATCTCGGCATTGTCCCGTTCTGACGGTACATACAAAGCTGTGCCTGGTTACGGTCTCGCTAATTTTGAGGTCGACTACAGCACGTACTACGTCAGCTACAACGCCGCAGACGATGGAAGCGGCAAGTGGGAGAAGATGCTCTACACAGAGGCTATCGCACTTCAGGAGAAGGATGGCGGATTGATCAACTATCTCGCAGGATATCCTGTGATGATGAAGTACATCTCATCCAACTCCAAGAAGGTCAGCGGTACCGTCTCGATCTCCGGAGAGAAGGTCAGCGGCGTTCGTGTCGCAGCCTTCGACTCAGAGGGAGTTCAGCGCTATACAACATTCACAGACTCCAACGGAGAGTACACGATCGTTCTCCCCACACAGATGTTCGATGCGAACAGTGGTGCTAAGATTGTCTACTCAGTAGGTTCGAAGAACGTCACTGGAGGAACACAGATCAGGTCCGTCGATTACACAGGTCAGACGACAGTCGACATCACTGTGACGGATGTGACATCACTTTCAGGAAAGATCGTTACAGAGAATGTCAACGTTGAGAACTATCTCGTCGAGATGGTCGGAACCGCAAGCGGCAAACTCTACAATGGAATGGGCGAGACGGATAAGGAATTCAAATTCTCCAACATCGTCCCTGATACGTACAACATCACGATCAAATCGATCGATGGAAAGATAACCTATGCCACAAAATCCTACACGACCGCCATAGGGGCCAATGACGGTCTCAGCATCGATCTCGACAAGTCGAAGATCACACTCACAGTCAAGGATGAGGCAGGAAATCTTGTCAAGGACATCTCCGTCGGAATCAAATCAGGTTCGACGGTGTTCAAGGGAACGACCGATGAGAAAGGTGTCGCAACATTCTACGCATCCGCTGGAAAGTACACATATGAGGTCTTCACGAAAGGATATGTGACGATCACTGATTCAACACTTGATGTGGAGAAGAGCAAGGAGAAATCCGGTTCATTCTCTGTCGTCACGACCAAGGATGTCAAGGTGGAAGGAGCGAAATCCGGATTCATCTACGGCAACTCATACAACGGTTCATTCACTGACGGTGTCGCAAAACTCCCTGTCGGACTTGCTAACGAGGCATCATACACCATCTACTCCGTCGATAAGGTCGGAGAAGGTGCAAAGGTCTCATGGGCAACCACCAACGGAAGCGATGTGACACTCACGCCTGTCAACGGTTACGCCATCACAGGAAAACTGAAGTCAGGAAGCGATGGAGTGACAGGAAAGATCACATTCATCGCCGATGATGGAAAGAGAATCACAGTTTCCGCTGATTCGAACAACGGATACACAGCAATCCTCCCCGCAGGAACATATGATGTGTATGCCGAGAGCGGTTCGAAGATATCGATGGACAAGCTTGAGGTCAAGGAATCCGCGACAAAGGACTTCGAAGTCAAATCCGGTAAGACCATCTCAGGAAACGTCTACTGGTATTCATCCAGCTACAAGCTGCAGTTCGCTACCATTAAGATAGACCTCACGATCGATGACAAGAAGAACACAGTCTACACATCGACCGATGCCAACGGAAAATACTCATACGTCATACCTACAGACGCTAAGTACAAGATCACAGCGATGCTCGAGAAGGACGGTCAGTTCTACTTCGAGGATCCTGAGGACAAAGAGAAGAAGGTCTATGAGAAATCCCTTGGAGACAACGAGTCCGGTGATTTCACCACGAAGGTCGACAAGATCACGATCGTCAACAAGAACGACTTCACGATAAAGGTGGAAGGAAAGGAGATCGAGAAGGACAAATCGCTCGAGTTCGATTACAAGTCCACATCATTCTCCGTATCAGTTGATTACGCAACAGGATACTACTTCAGCGGAAACGTCTACATCTTGCCGACAGACAAGTATGAGATGAAAGTTGATGCGAAAGAGTACAAGTCTGTAACATTCACAGATGTCTCATCCACAGATGTGATATCGGTGACAGCTGCCGAGGATGGTAAGTACCACAAGGACTCACAGAAGGACGGAAAGGCACTCTACTACTTCCAGGTCGGAGACAAGTACACAGTCAAGGTCACGGATGCTGACAAGAAGAAGATCGCATACCTCGCTCTCGATATCAACGGAGAGACGAAGGATGGAGAGAGTCTGAAGGTAGAACTCGCCGATTCCGCTAACATCAAAGGATATGTCGGTATCGGAGGAGACGGAACCATAACATTCGATTCGAAGGACATCTACAAGTTCGATGTGAAATCCGGAAGGTATGACGTTGTCATGCCTGTAGGTGAACACTCGATCGCTGTCGATGTCACTAACAACGATCACGTCTACAACGGCGCATTCAAGAAGGAATTCGCAGCTGGAAACAACGTCTTCAACATGGCAGTCCTCGGCGGAGAGTTGAAGGATGATACAAGTGACGTCTCCATGAAACTCGACATCACCAAGATGAGCGAGATAACTGAGAACACTCAGAGAGCGAAGATAACGTTCAAGGCGGACATCACTGTCGCAGAAGGAAACAAGAGCACATACCTCCTCAGCGGAGGAAGTGATTGGTTCAATGTGACCTTCTACTCCGATGAGGGACTCACACAGCAGATCACATCTGTCAACGATAAGGCCACCATCTACGGAGAGGGTATGATCAAGGTCAGCAAGGTCGCATCATGCTCTGAGAACCTCTCGGTCATACTGAAGGATCTCAACGGCAAGGAAGTCTGCAAGGGCACCTTCACAGAGGAGAACTGGCAGAAGACCACACCTAAGGATGACTCCACGAAGGTCAACTATGGAAAGGACAAGGTCAACGAGGCCGAGTACATGTACTCCATAGATGTCGTTAACGGTGACAACTTCAAGAAGACATTCAAGGCCAAGGTAACGGACACATTCGACCTCAGCAAGTATGTGGTCACATTCCTCTATGGAGACAAGGTGTCCAAGGCCATCGACAACGATGGAAAGGCGATCGATGTGACGATGGAAGTCAATGGTTACTCCACACTCACGGTCTACGTGAAGGTGACGTTGATCAACGGCGAATCCAGCGACATAAAGACCATGAAGGTCAACACAGAGATCAACTTCGTCGGCGACTACAAGGTCACCACCGATGAGGAATCAGGCGTCACCATCACAGGAACCAATGCGAAGGTCGTGTCGGAACACCTTGACGCATTCGCTTCAGTGAAGCTTTCTGCAGATGGAAGGGGACTCATCAATGAGAAATCATCGATACCCGCATACGTGTGGATATTGGTGGCAGCGATCCTGGTGATGCTTGTCCTCATTGTCTGGCTCGGAATCAGAAGAGGGGTGTTCACACGCAAAAACTAAGCTCATTAGCAGTAATCGCGATGGTCATCGCAGCCGGAGCATTATGCTTCTGTTTCGTCGCAGACGAATCGGATGCAGAAGCAGCAGGAAACACGGTCAGTGCAAGTGCCGACTTCGGAAAGGTCGGCACAAGCATCACCTTCACATTGAACGGTGATTCCGCATACGACTACAAGATATACAGGATGGACGGAGACTCTGAGAAGGATAAGAAGACAGGAACACTCAGTGGAGAGAGTTCCTACTCAGCAACTGTCGATGTCACACTACCGAGCAACGAAGGCAACTACAAGTATGACATCGTGTACCTCGATTCCGAAGGCAAAACGGTCTTCAAGGATTCGATAACCATCAAAGCAGTGAAACCGATCACATTGAAAGCCACCATCACCAACAACGGTGAGAGCACGATCAGTCTGTATGTCCACTTCCTCGTGAAAGAGGACGGTAAGGCAGTCAAGGTCGAAGGCAGTGAGAAGATCATCGATGTCGATGCAGGGAAGAGCAAGGATGCAACATGTGAATACATCACGAAGAACGCATCCAGTGTTGAGTTCTGCGTATCATCTGACAGCGACTCCGCAAAGAGTCTCGTCACTGGTCTGGACACATGGAAGACAGCATACGGATCCGATAATGATTACACATTCCTTAACGTATTCCTTGTGATCGTCATCGTGATCATGGCAGCTGTGATGATTTGGATCATCCGCAAACCTGTGGTAAACACTGGTAAGCCCAGATCAAGACGCTGAAAAAATGAGGGGGACACCCCTCCTCTTTATTTTATTATTTAATTATCTATAATATAGACTCAATTCTCTTTGAGTTTGTTGAATGAGGACATGACCGTTGCATTGGTCATCTCCGAACGTGTCCTTTCCAAGATGCCTCTTGCGATATCCTGTTTCCTTCTTATAGGCACGATCGCATCAGGCACGTCGAAGTTCATCACTTCGTTACCGATCTCTTCCATTATCTCGAAGTAGTATGATGCTTTGGCCATATCGCCCTTCATCAGATATGTGAGGATTATCCTTCTCAGTTCACCGATCACATCTGCAAGACCTAGCATCCACGATTGCGGTGTGATCTTCAAGGATTCGAATGATGGGATGTCCTTCTTCCTGACGATCGCCGATAATATCAACGCTTCAGAGTATTCCATCATGGCATCCTCCACTACGGCAGAATATAATACGGACGGCTCATCCTTGAGTTTCGATATCATGTCTCTGACGGATGCTTTCAATTCGCCCTGTATGGACATGAATTCCTCGCCTTGATGGATCGCATGGATCATGTTCTTCGTCCTTCTGATTATGGAACGTGACATTGCGATCGCAGATTCGCGTTTGACCTCTATCGCCGTCATCTTCTTGTTGATGGATTCGATGTTCTCGGTCAGTCCTTTCATATTCTGTATATTGAGGGGCGATATGATAAATGTTGCAATATGAAACGGCCCTATAATGATGAAAGGAATGTGTTTTTAGTCATTATCATGAACAATTCCTCATCTAGACGTTCCTGATATGCATCCTTCTCGGGGAATGTGAATGATAGGTCGTCATAATTGACTTCCATCAATGTAAGTGCCTCAGGTCTAGCTATTCCGAACTGTATGTCCTCTCCGTCAAGCGCTCTGCGAACATCATCGAGTGTCCTTCTTCCTCTTGCGACGGAATCTATCGCAGCCGATATTTTCCTGATCATGTTCCAAAGGAAGTATTGCGAATGGAAGATGAGTTCAAGATAACCGACCTTTTCGATGACATCTATGGAATCCATGGTGGTAACCGTAGGTTTGTCCTCATAGACCTTGCAGAATCTGATGAAATCGTGTTCGCCTATGAACAATCTGGCGCATTCCTTCGCAAGATCGATATCCAGGCCGTCGGATGGGAGTACATATCTGTACACCCTGCTGTTGGCAAAACGAGGGTTGAAATCAACACTCACGTCAGTAATCCCGCGATAGAATATGCTCTTCGAAACTGAATTCAATGCTCTTAACAATACGATGTTGTCATCGAAATCGGTGTTGATAGCGATGACGTTATCCAAGGCATTCACGCCTGCATCCGTTCTGCTGGACGGTTTTATGTCGAACCATTCCATGTCTCTCTTTGGATGGACCATGATGAGGTCGGAGATCACATCTCCGACCACTGTTCTTAGTCCTGGTTGATATTGGGAGCCACAGAATCCTGCTCCCATATATGCGATCTTTATAGCAACTCTTCTCATAGCCCGCGGAGTTGTTTCATGTGGTCCACTCTTCTTTGGACCAAGGCTCTGGTGCCGATATCATGGCGCACGGTGATGTGGTCGCATTTCACATATCTCAATGCGTTCTCGCAGTTGGATTCCGCCTCCTCCATCGTCTGTGCAACGCCCACTATACCTATGGATCTGGATGTTCCAGTGAGTAATTTGCCGTCCTTCTGATCGACGTTGGCGAAATATGCTCTTGCGCCACACCTTTCGATGCTATCGATGTCCACAGAGATCTCCTTCCCAGAGACGGATTTCACACCGTATCCCTCAGGCACGACATATTTGCAGACGGTAGCATCATCATAGAATTCCACATTATCGGCGAGTGTCCCCGTCGCCATCCTGTAGCACACATCGACGAAATCGCTCTTCAGGAGTGTTAGGACGTTCATCGCTTCAGGGTCCCCGAATCTTGCGTTGATCTCGATGATCTTCGGACCGTTCACAGTGAGCATGAATTGACCATACATAGGTCCGCGGTAGGGACAACCCTCTTCGGCCATGGCATCGACTATGTCCTGGATGATGTCAAGTGCCTCTTTCCTCTCCGATTCGGTGATGAATGGCAGGAGATGACCTGCATCTGTGTATGAGCCCATGCCTCCGGTATTCGGTCCGACATCCCCTTCGTATGCTCTTTTGTGATCCTGTACCAACGGCATCGGCGTGATGTTCTTCCCATCACAGAATACCATCTGCGTGAATTCCTCGCCAATAGCTTTCTCCTCGATTATGACTCCAGCGCCACCGATGTTCATGTCGAAGATCTCATTGATGTAATCCATGATGTCCTGGAATGAGTGCAGGTGTTCGCCCTGTACCTTCACACCTTTACCACCGGTCAATCCGATGGGTTTCACAACGATCTCATGGTCCACATTCTTTACATATTCTTCCGCATCCTTCGCATTGTCGAATGATGCGTATGCAAGATTGCCTTTGATGTGATATTTGTCGACGAGACCCCTCATGAATGATTTGGACGTCTCTATCCTCGCAGCGGCCTTAGTGGGTGATGCACATAGGATGCCTTCATTCTCCAACGCATCCACGATGCCCACTTCCAATGGGGCCTCAGGTCCGATGAATGCTAATCCTACACCATTCTCCTTGGCATACTCGCATATCCTCTTGACATCCTTCTCGTCGCATAGGAGATATCCCTCAGCTCTATTGATGATGCCTGGATTCGCGTTCTTCATCACGGAGTAGATCTCTCCTCCTGATCTGTACAGTGCTTCCACAGCGGCGTGTTCGCGTCCGCCTCCGCCTACAGTCAATATCTTCATCTTATCACAGCTCCATCGCATTCAATACATCATCCAATCCGAGGTCTTTCTTCACACTGGTCTTGAACATGTGTTTGTTGCCCCCGGTGAGTTTCTCATAATCCTTCATAATCGTCTCAGGATCGACATCGACCGCATCAGCGATATCTATCTTGTTCAATATCGCTAAGTCCGAGTGTATGAATATGTCCGGATGTTTCCTGACCATATCATCACCTTCGGTCGTGGAGATGACAACCACTCTGTAGTCAGTCCCCAATGGGAAGTCTGCCGGACATACGAGGTTTCCGACATTCTCGATGAACAGCACGTCTATGCTGTCGAGATCCATTGTGTGTAACCTTTTGTGGATCATATTGGCGGTCAGATGACAGTCCTTGCCTGTGTTGCAGTTGACCGCTTTGATACCTGAGATCTCCATCCTCGTGAAATCATCTGCACCTGTCACATCGCCTGCTATGGCGGCCACTCTCAATCCCTTCTCTCTGAGCTTCTCAGCCAGTTTGATGATCATGGCGGTCTTACCGGCCCCGATGGAACCCATGAAATCGACTGATACTATGTTGTGATCCTTCAACATATGATAGTTCTCATGGGCTGTTTTGCTGTTCTCTCTAAGAACGTCGAATTCCATTCCGACGTCGGTAATCATGTGCATGGTCTACCGAATGGAGACGGCGGTTATAATATGAACGTTCGATGGGATTTGCCATGTCAGGACATAGTGCATCGTGCGTAATCTTCCTTATAAATAAGGAATATCTATGGAGGTCCGAACAGCATGACCTATTCAGCCGAGTTAACCAATAGATTGGAGTCCCTGGGCATCACCGAGGGATGTAAGATTTCTGTAGAGACGGACGGTAAGACATACACTGGGGTATTGATGCCCCATCACGAGTTCAGTGCACCCGATGTGGTCGTTCTGAAGATGAAGAGCGGATACAACATAGGTGTGAGGGTCACCGAAGGGACACGCATGGAGATGATCGAGGAACCGATCATCAGAGAGAAGAAGGATGTCGAGATCGAGGAGAAGAAAGGACTCCCGACATTGGTGCTCATCGGTACCGGAGGTACGATCGCATCCTATGTGGATTACAGGACGGGTGCTGTGCATCCCGCATTATCGACATCGGACATGGTGAATGCGGTACCTGAGATCAGAGAGATCGCGAACGTCCGTGCGAAGGTATTGTTCTCCATATTCTCTGAGAACATGAACATCGAACATTGGCAGGAATTGGCCAAGGCTGTGGCCGATGAGATCGACAATGGTGCGGATGGGGTCATAATACCCCATGGTACGGATACCATGGGTTACACCGCAGCAGCGTTGTCATTCATGCTCGGAGATGTTCCGAAACCTGTTGTATTGGTAGGTGCACAGAGGTCATCCGACAGACCATCTTCCGATGCATCCACGAATCTCATGGCATGTGCACAGTTCTGTACAAAATCGAACAAGGCAGGCGTATACGTTGTCATGCACGATACCTCTGGGGATGATTCATTCGCTGTTCACATAGGCTCCAGGGTAAGGAAGATGCATACGTCGAGGCGTGATGCATTCAAGAGCATCAATACCGTTCCTGCGGCCAACATCGATAAGGATTGGAAGATAACCCTGAACATGGACCTTCCTTCCAAACGTGACGGGAAAGTCATCGTCAAAGAGGGGATGTGCAGTAAGACCGTTCTTTTGCAATACTATCCCGGGATGGATTCCGCATTGTTCGAGGATGTATTCATGAAGAGTGAAGGCGTCGTCATAGCAGGTTCCGGATTGGGTCACGTGAATGAGAACATGATCCCGTTGATAGAGAAGGCTGTGAAGAACGGAACGATTGTCGTGATGACATCACAATGTATCAACGGTCAGACCAACATGAACGTCTACAACACAGGAAGGGACCTGATATCAGCAGGCGTGATCTCGGTCTTCGACATGCTGCCCGAGACAGCATATGTCAAACTCTCATGGGCATTGGCGAATTATGATAAGGGACAGGTCAAGGAGATAATGAGGACTCCATTGGCTGGAGAGATGAGCGAGAGGAGAGTGTTCTGATGGCAGAGCCTGAGATGATATGCGGAATAGAGATCCACCAGCAGCTGGATACGAAGAAACTGTTCTGTGATTGTGAATCACACCTCTGCGAGGAAGGTCATGGATCCGTTTACAGGAGATTGAGACCTACCACATCCGAGACAGGGGAGATCGACAGGGCGGCATTGGCCCAATTCCAGAGGAATCTCGGTTACAGATACCAATCGGTTGACGGGGCATCATGTCTTGTTGAATTGGATGAGGAACCGCCACATGGTATAAACTCCAACGCGATGGAAACGACATTGATATTCTCCGAGATGATGAACGCACGTGTCGTCGATGAAGTGCATTTCATGAGGAAGATCGTGGTCGACGGATCCAACACATCCGGATTCCAGAGGACCGCATTGGTCGCTACCGATGGTGAGATCGATGTCAATGGAAAGAAGATCTCCATCCTCTCTGTTTGTCTGGAGGAGGATGCATGCCGTAAGGTGGAGACCACGGATGCGGAGATAACCTATCGTTTGGACAGACTGGGGATACCGCTAATCGAAGTTGCCACCGGACCGGATATCCGCACACCGGAGGAGTGTATGGAGGTCGCATTGAGGATCGGTACGCTTCTCAGGGCGACCAAGAGGGTGAAGAGAGGGATAGGTACCATCAGAGAGGACCTCAACATCTCGATCCCTGGTGGCGCACGCATAGAGATAAAAGGTGTGCAAGAACTCAGACTCCTCCCATTGTACGTGGAGAATGAGGTCAACAGACAGAAGATGCTCCTGAGGATAAGGGACATCCTTCAAGAGAGATCCGTCAAAGAGGTACCATTCGAACCTGTCGATGTAACGGACATCTTCAAGGATTGCGAATCCAAGGTCATACAAGGTGCATTGAAGGATAAGGGCAAAGTGATAGCCGTACGTCTCCCAGGATTCTCCGGTGTCATGAACGGGGATGGAGGCAAACTGCGTCTCGGTGCAGAGATGGCACAGAGGGCCAGGACAAAAGGCGTCAAAGGCATATTCCACTCCGATGAACTGCCTAATTACGGTATCGAGCAGAGATATGTGGATTCATTGCGCGAGTATCTCGGCATGGTGAATGAGCATGATGCGTTCGTGATATGCGCTGCCAAGGAGAAGAGGGCCAAGGATGCATTGGAGGTCGCGGTCGAAAGGGCCAACATAGCACTCAAGGAAGTACCCGAAGAGACCAGGGACCCATTGCCTGATGGTACGTCGAAATACTCAAGACCGCTCCCAGGAGCTGCGAGGATGTATCCTGAAACAGATGTTCCGCCCACGGAGATAACACGTGACAGGATGTCGCACATACGTGAGAATCTGCCCGAATTGCCAGAGGAGATCGAGAAACGTCTCGTCTCACAATACGGCATCAACGCTCAGCAGGCAAGACAGATCGTCCGTCAGGACAATACCGATCTCTTCGAGAAGATATCCAATGAGTACGATCTCACTGCTGTGGCTGCTACAACATTCCTGAACACATACGGTGAATTGGAGCACGATGGCATCGACATCTCACCTCTTACGGATGAGAAGGTGATGCAGGCATTCGGTATGCTCAAGGATGGACGCTTCGCCAAAGAGGCATTACCAGCACTCCTCAGGGAGATGTGTGCGGGCACGGATGCGGAGAAGGCGATCAAGAAACTCGGATTGGAAGCGGTAGATTCCGATGAGGCATCCAAGATAATCGCCCAGATCGTCAGGGAACGTGAGGATTTCATCAGGAGCAAAGGCGGATTGGCAGCGATTGGACCTCTTATGGGTCCTGTCATGGGTGCACTCAGAGGGAAGATCGATGGTCAGAAGGCCAATGAGCTCCTGTCCGCAGAGATAAAGAGACTCATGGGAATATGATGATCTTACGCTTTCCTCAACTCCAGGACGGAGAGCTTCTCGAAGAACAGGGGTAACTCCCCTGTGACCTTCACATCATATCTGGATATCAGTCCGTTCAATCTATCCTGATCCATCAATGATGACACTACGATAACGATACGTCCATTGGGATCGAGATGTTCATCCGACCCTTCAAGTAATCCGGGCAATGGGCCGATACCGTCGGATCCGCCGGACCATGCCTTTTCAAGTTCCCCTTCTTCATCCACTGGCAGGTATGGGAGGTTGAACACTATACAATCAAAAATCCCATCCACTTTCTCGTAGAGGTCGGAGTGCAATACGGTGATATCGACATCATTCCTTTTCGAGTTCAATATCGTGCATTCGACCGCGTGAGGATTCACATCCGCAGCGGTCACCGAACATCCATTCTTCGCACAATGTATGGACACGACACCGGATCCCGGGCCGATCTCCAATATCCTCTCCCCTTCCTTGACATCCAAAGATTTTATCAGAAGTATGCTGTCCTCCGACGGAGGATAAACCTCAGGGAGTACTGTGATCTCTATGTCGGGGTCGTATTCCATAATCCGTGAGAGGGCTTTCATCATTGATAAGACATGTTCCGTATCCGACATCCATCCAGCGTTCGATGGGTACAACGATTGGATTATCTATCTTGTAGACGATATCCGCTCATGAACAACACATTGGATGTCCTTGCCATCGGCAGTCTTGTACGTGATGAATTCGGGAACATATTGCATGCCGATTCCACATCCACGCTCATCAAAGCGGATGGGAAACTGATCGTAGTGGATACGAGCAGCAAGGACATGAGGCCGTCATTGAAGATGTCCCTCAAACAGATAGGTGTCTTCGCCAAGGACGTCGATATCGTGGTATTGACGCACAACCATAGCGATCATACTGCCAATGTGGACATGTTCCCCAACGCCAAGCTGTACATCCATGACGGAGAGGATGTGAAACCTAAAGGGGCAGAGGTGATCGACGGGGATGTCACCATCGCCAAAGGCGTAGAATTGGTGTACACACCAGGACACACATGGGATTCCATGAGTGTATTCGTCAACGGCATCGACAGGAAGTATGCCATAGTCGGTGATGCTGTTCCGCTTCAGGATAACATAATCAAAGGCGTTCCGCCAGGTATCTGCGTATGCAAGGATGTCGCTATGAAAAGTATTAAGACGATATGCGATTACGCGGATGTGATCATACCGGGGCACGGGGCTCCGTTCAAGATCTGAGGAGAGATTACCATGTCAAGAGAGGTTCCAGAGGAGATTTACTACGAGTGTGCCAAATGTGATGACTTTACGACGCATGAGGTACTCAAAGGAAGGATTGGTAAGGCATCTCTGGAAGGGACATTCCGTTGCGAGGAATGCGGTAATGTGTTCTCAGGAACGATCAAGATGCCAAGGATGTGCAAGGTATCCGTCATAATCAGCGATGGCCCCGTATCCGAGAAGACCGAGACCGAGATAGAGGAAGGGGAGACCGTAAGGATCGATGACGAGTTCTTCCTCGAGGACGGGAGACGTCTCAGGGTATGTTCTATCGATCTCGGTGACGGTCAGAGGAGAAAGAGGGCACAGATCGAGGACATCAAGACCATATGGGCTCAACAATTCGATGTACTGAACGTCAAAGTCACTGTCAACGATAACCGCAAGAGCTATTCAAGACGCATCGAAGCAGAACCCGATGATGAGTTCGTCATCGGACACGTACTCACGCTCCCTGATATGGAATGTTACATCCATGCGATCAAGGCACGCGACCGTCTCCACTCCAAAGGGTCGGTAGAAGCGAGAGAGGTCGTCAGGATTTACGGTAAGATGAAGAGAAGGGTCGTTCCGATCATCGAATTCGAAGATGAGGACGAAGAGGATATTGAGTTCTGATACCCTCAACAGTATCTCTCATTCTTGAGTATGACATCCAATATGTCAGATATGTTGTCACTTCTTATGACATGATCCGCAGCCTCTACGGTGAGATCATCGGTAGGGTTGAATGCGATGCTCATCCCCGTTTCATCGAACATCTTGATGTCGGTGTATGAGTTCCCTATGGAGACGACCCTACTCGGATCGACACCGAACTCATCGATGAACGCTCTTGTGCGAATACCTTTGTCACCTAAAGTACAACCCTTCACATATCCTCCGGTGAGTCTTCCGTCATCATCGGTCAGGAGTCTCACTCCGGAATAACCATCGAAATCGTATTCGTTCGCGATCATCCTGGATGCTAATTCCAGTCCTCCGCTGCAGATCACGCATTTGATGTCATTGTAGTGGAGGCATGCCACGGTCTCTTGTATCCCTTTTATCCATGGTATGGTCCTCAGGATGTGAAAGATCCTTTTCTCACTGATATCGGGGTCGACACCGAACCACAGGGACAGGTCGCGTCTTATGAACTCATCCTCATCGATCTCGCCGGAATTGAAGGCGGTCAACGAATCCTCATTGCTCACGCCCATCTCGTCGTGGATGTATCCCCATGTGCTTCTAGGGACGGTAAGGGTGCCATCCATGTCGAATATCGCCAAGTCGTAGCGTCTTCCCATACGTCCGTGGATAATATCTGTCATAATAATCTTGACGTTATCATTTATACCACGATACACATCACGCATCGATGATAACGATAATAGGCACGATACATGTTGTGAACATAGCCGAGCCTATAATGTTCTTCATCAAACACATATGGCCGGATGCCGTGCTCGTCGAGCTGGATGTCACGCGTTACAATGCCCTCCAAGGGAATTCTTCGGAGACCGATGGCGACAAGGCGGACAAGATGTTCGAACAAACCGCGAAATATCAACAGAAACTCGCTGAGAACAACAGGTCCAGTGTGGGCAACGAGATGCTCACTGCCGTACAGACGGGTAAATTGGTCGGTGCGGAGATTGGTCTCATCGATGATGATGCGATGAGGACTCTCCAGAGGGCATGGGATGCCATGCCGTTCGGGGAGAGGTTCAGATACAGATTATCGGTGATACGTGACCGTTTCAAGGGACAGAAGGATGTACAGAGGATCATCGACGATTCTAAGTATGCGGACCAGGCCATAGAGGATATGCGCCGCAGGTACCCCAATTTCGTGAGGGTGCTCGTGGATGAGCGCAATGAGAAGATGTCCGCGCAGATCAGAGATTACGCAGAAAGATTCACCAATATCGTCGTCGTTGTGGGGGATGCGCATGTCGAAGGCATAGCCGATGCCCTTTCCGACATGGAAGTGAGGAAGATCAGGCTCGCAGACATATTAGATAAGGACAGACTTGATAAGGTCAGAGCGTCGTTATGGAACAGAGGAGAGGAGAATGAGGGTCAAGTTGTTGGCGTACACGCAGAACGCTGAGGCGATCTGTGCAGCTGCAGGTAAATCATGCTATTCCGAGAGATCATCGATGGAATTGGTCGATGCACCCAATCCGGGTAAGGTCCTTGGGAAGATCGTTGGGATGGGGCACCACTCTGTCATAGAGCATGCTGTCTTCACATTCTCCATCGAAGGGGTGTCGAGATCATTGACACACCAATTGGTGAGGCACCGTGTCGCATCATTCTCGCAGCAAAGTCAAAGATACGTGTCCATGGATAAGCCCACTTATGTGATCCCCAAGACTGTCGAGGCGGATCCCGAGCTCAAGAAGGAATTCGAAAGAACGATGTCGGAGATATGGGCATCATACAACAGATTGGTCGAGAAGATCCCTCCAGAGGATGCGAGATATGTCCTTCCGAACGCATGCACGACCAACATAACGATAACCATGAACGCTAGGGAACTGATCCATTTCTTCTCACTGAGGTGTTGTAACCGTGCACAGTGGGAGATCAGGGAGATGGCAGATGAGATGCTCAGACAGTGCAAAGAGGTCTATCCTGTGATATTCAAGGGCGCAGGTCCGCCATGTGTGAAAGGAGCATGTCCAGAAGGTAAGCTCACGTGCGGTGCGCCAAGGGTCGAATTCAGGGATTGAGGCCCATCCAACGGGACCTCATCCGCAACTCACCCATCTAGGATACCTTTATATAACGAATTATCTTAATCCGCTTTACTCGGTGAAGATACATGGGAAGAATCAGACCCACATACATCAAGAGAGTAGCGATTGATCTCGTTAACAAGTACCCGAAAGCATTCAACGATGATTTCGAGAACAACAAAGCAATGGTTGGAAGCCTCACAGACGTCTCATCAGTCACGATGAGGAACAGGATCGCAGGCTATATCACACGCTATGTTGACCAAGTAGAGATCTAAACGCTTTACACCTCTCATTATTAAACCCTAAATTCCGCATTATGATGAGCTCGCGTGGGGTAGCTTGGATATCCTCTGAGATTGCGGATCTTATGACCCGGGTTCGAATCCCGGCGCGAGCGCCATCCTGTATCTCAGAGTTCATCATTCTGGGATTCTTCAGGCCATACCTTCCTGACTATCTCTGCATCGCCAGGGGGTAGGATCCTTGATACCTCTTCTTCAGGTACCATCAATTCCTTCGCCATGAGTGCAGCGGTCTTTCCAGCCTTTCCTCTTCCAGGGTGGATGACGAAATATTTGTTGGAGAGCCTCTTCATGGATTCGAGCGGGGCGCACATGACCTTCCTTGAATTCTCATAGGTTATCTCTCCCACAGCCAGTTCCATCGGAAGATGGTATTCATAATTCCTCTTGCCGCGTATGATGAATGCGCCTCTGGGAACGAACTCTCCTGCCTGAGGTGTCTTGCTGACCTGATCGGTGTACACCCAATATGCACTTCCATCCGTGAGTGCGGCCACCCATCCTTTGGATTGAGCCAAGGCATAGATGCATGCTTCCCTCAGATCCTCTTCCGGAGCATCCTTCCCTTTTTTTATGATCGTGGATGGGGCCCCATGAAGGTCTGCGTGAGCGTACAGATCATCCTCCTTCAGATGCTTCTTGACGATGTTATCGTTCGTATGTGCATCCTTACCTGCTATCACGAGTCTTCCGGACGGCGCTATGAACCATTTGTATCTCTCGAACCAGAACTGTTTCGTTGGCTGTACCTTGTTGGCCATCGCGGCCTTGGTCTTCGCTAATCCTGCTTCTTTTTTCGCAAGTTCATCCAAACTGACATCAAGTGCGTCTTTGGCCCTCTTGGCCTTCTCGTTTATGTCCTTGCTCTGTTGATAGATGATCGATGCATTGGAATCTATCCCTTCCGTGTAGTCCAAAGGTATCCTTATGTTGTCGAATTCAGCGACCACCCTGTTTTTGGACGGATCGATCTCTGGAACGAACGGTATCTTCAGTGCCCCTTCCTTGAGTTTCTCCCATGTGAGCTTCTTCGATTGTTCTGAGAGCACAGCTAGGAGTTCGGTGATCTGTTGATAGTTGGCGTATATCGCGTCAGCTTTCAGTTTGAGATCGTCCGATTCTTCCTTGTATTGTTCGACCGTCTCGGTCTGTTTGGAGATCCTCTTCTGGAGCTTCACTATCTCCGGATCCACATATTCCTCTGCTTCGGCCTTCTCGGTCTCTGTTATGAACGCATCTATGGCCTTCGAGGTAGTATCGAATCTCTGTGCGGTGTAGTTGGAATAGATCGACATCTCCATCGGGGATATGTCGATGATATCGCTCCCGGATCTGTAGAGGATCGATCCATCTCCTCTCATCATCTTCTCTACGACAGAGCTCATGGATTCGAACAATCTTTTGAGATCGTCATCGGAGAGCTCATCGACTCTGGTGTTCTTCGGTATGCCTGCTACCTCGCAGGTCTCCTCAGCATACTGCCCTCCGAGATTGATCCCGGTGGCCAATGTCCTCACGGCATCGGATGTGGATGATCTCATTATCTCCATGAACTCTTCGAACGGTGAGGATGTTGGATCGAATCTGCGCTTTGGCATGATGTAATCCTCGCCAGGTCTGACGCTCCTGTCCCTCATCGTCTTATGGATCAGACAATTCACTATCTTGCCATCGAGCACTAGAAGGACATTGCCTCCGCCGAACATCTCGAAGATGAGCTTGTAGTCGCGATCGGCTTTCAGGACCTCCATGATGACCACGCGGTCGAAACCAGCCTGATATATCTCTCCGATGCGTGCGTTATCCAAATATTTCCTGAGGAATGTAGCGAACGACTGCGGGGTGACCGGAGTCTCCGGTTTCCTCTCAGGGAGATACAACCATCTCTTATCCTTGAAGAAGACGTCCTTCTTTCCCTGTCCCTGAACGTTGATACGTAACAGGACATTGTTGCCCCATTGGAATATCTTGTCCATGTGCGCATCCTTCAGTACTGCCATCTCATTGACGACCGAACGGACATCGAAAGAACTCATCTCCTTCTTCATGGACGGGGTTAGGTCCAGGGATTGAGATAAAGATATCCCATAGGTGTTCAGAAAGATTTATCAAGTGAACCCACATTGTACGCAATCGTGCTGCTGTGGCTAAGGGGTATAGCGGCGCCTTGGTAAGGCGCAGGCCGAGGGTTCAATTCCCTCCAGTAGCTCCATTCATTCTAACAATATATGATAATGTGATTGGGAATAGGTTTGCGGAGGCATAGTGCTATGGCACTACGCCATCTCGACTCAAGCCATTTTGTAGAAGACGAACCCTGACCAGATTTTCGGGAAGAAGAATGTGGTCTTCTTCGGCATCCTCTTTCCGATCATGGAGAGTTTCCATATGGTGTCAAGGCTAGGGTCGTTGAGTATGACCGCAAGATCGTATTCCTTGTTATCCATCTTCTTCTTCACAGACGGATATTCGGCGTCATATGCGATCGTTGCCTTGTCCTCATCCGATTTGTAGATGTCCTTGAGGATCAGTTCCTGCAGCACATAGGTGTCAAGGCTCCACATGGGATCGTCACCACCGTTGTATCTTGCAAGGATGTACCTTCCCGAGCGGAACATGAGTCCCATCTCCCAATCCTTGAGCTCTGACATCATCTCGTCCGCTGAATCCACTTCCTTGGTCTCGAATCTCTTCTGTACCTTGGATATGACACTCTTATCCGAGATCTCATCGCTCTTTACAAGTCTGTGCGTGGGCCATATGACCAATCCGCCATCGTCGGATGCAACAAGTGTCGCCAGGACATACGATTTCATCTCGTCATCAGGATTCTCCAATGAGTAGTTCAACGCAGTCTCATATCTGTGGTGACCATCGGCGATGAGCATCTTCTGATCCGTCAATTCCTTGGAGATCCTATCTGTTATGTCTTTATCCGAAATTCTGAAGTATTCGTGTGTGACACCTGCATCATCCTTGAATGAATACAGAGGTACGGCAGCCTTCGCGATGGCATCGTTGAGATCCTTGCTGAATCCTTCGAATATACCGAATATCGATTCCAGGTGCGTCTCCATATCCCTGAGGAGATTCAAACGGTCGGCTTTGACCTTGGAGAACGTCTCCTCATGAGGGATTATGTTCCCATCATCGTATCTTTCCGTCTTCAACCTTCCAACGAATCCTGTTCTGACCTTGGTGACACCATGGTCATCGAACGTTTGCTTGTACAGGTAGAAGGAATCATCATCCTGTACCAATGCACCATCCTCGATCCATGATTCCAGCTGTTCCCTGGATCCTTTATATCTCTTGTCAGGATCGGGCATGAGCGTGAGCCTGGTGACATTGTGGGGTTTGTTCTGAAGCTCATTGAGATAATCCCCGCTGATGACATCGTAAGGCGGGGATACGCGGTCCTCTATGCTCTCGTCACCTTTCAATGACGGCCTGTATCCTTTGAATGGAAGGAATGTAACCATGGTACACCTACTCATGTGTACCATTGGCGGTTATTATAATATTCCGTTATCGGGACTGTCAACAGATCCTGGGCACGGGGTCCCCTGCCGGCGGTTCGAGTATCCTCTTGCCGCCGATCTCCGTCCTCAGTATGACTCTGGGGATGTCGGATTCAGTGGCATGACCTATGATCGCAGCATCCCTTCCGAGCGGATGTTTCCTGAGTTCCTTGACTATCTCTTCGGCCATATCAGGTACGCAGCCGATGACGACCTTCCCTTCGTTGCCGATGCTGAGCGGATCGATGCCGAGCATATCGCATGCATTCACGACTCCGTCCCTGAGGGGGATGTCCGCATATTCGATCTCCATGCCGATCTTCGATTTGGAACACCATTCATTGAGTGTGTTGGCCAATCCACCTCTCGTCGGATCCTTCATGGCAACGATCCCTCCGGTCTTCAATCCAGTCTCGATGAGTCCGTTGAGAGGTGCGACATCGCTCTTCACCTCGCTATCAAAACCGTATCCTTCGCGGAACGACAACAATGCGATGCCATGGTCCCCGACATATCCGGAGACGATGATGGCATCCCCTGGTCTGACGTTGCTGTCGGTCGCCCATCTCGAATCGACCTTCCTGTATTGCTCAGCAACCTCCAGGTTGCTGTCCATGTATTTCGATCTCTTGCCTATGGCAGATGTGCACATGACCATCTGGTCCACAGCACCGGCTTCGACAACCTTCGTATCGCCTGTAGCTATCGGTACGCCGCACCCTTCAGCTGTCCTGCCCATGGATTCCAGGACCTTATCGACGATATCGATGTCCAATCCTGCTTCAAGGATGAGTGAGCATGAGAGTGCTAAAGGTGTCGCACCCATGACGGAGATGTCATTCACGGTACCTGCGACGGATATGGAACCGATATCCCCTCCGGGGAAGAACAATGGTTTGACGGTGTGTCCGTCGGTGGTGAATACGACATCATCTATGACGGCAGAATCATCGAATGAGTCCAACGGGACCTCGGCTTTCATCTTTGGAAAATGCGACGTGATATGCTTCGCGAGGAATTCCTGCATGACCTCCCCGCCTGAACCGTGGTTCATTACGACCTTTGCCATGTCCGTGCAATCACCCATCCATGCGATAAAGGTTTCTTTTCCCATCGCTTTGCTATGATGGTCCGATATATGCGTCACATAGTCGATTTCACCGAAGTGGTCAGATTATGAAATGATTTAACTATCTGTTAATGAATTGATGTGGCGGGCCCATGTGGTAGCTTGGATCAATCCTGATGGTCTTCGGAACCATCGACTCGGGTTCGAATCCCGACGGGCCCATATCTTCGTGAGATGTGCTTGTAATCCACGGGATTCAGTCATATGATCGGGATCATCCACTGTTATACGTATCATCAGATATGCAAAATCATCCAGATACGGTCCATTCAGAATGAAGGTTCAATCACCCTCACGGAGTCCTTCCCATTCATAGATCAGGATCTCATTATCCATCATGGATTGGAACAGTTCCTTGTTACGAACGGATTCCCTATCTATGATCCTGACCTTGGTACCGAAGAGATCCTCCAGCTCATCTGTGAACTCGAAGATGTCCCTCATGCTGACGAGTTTTCCTGAATCCATGGACAGTTCGATCCTATCTTCCGCCCTAGATCCTGTGGACATATAGATGCGATCGACCCCATATCTCTCAGCGATAGGCCTTATGGATGCAGAGATATCTTCCATGTTCATCATTTCCGTCAAGTATCTGGGCAGATAATATCCTATCCGTTTGGAAACGTTTATCATGTTCGTGGATGTCGGCGCCTCATGGAGATCGCATGGATATTGGTCGTCATCGCCGGTTTTCTTGAACCGTGTTGGGTATTCACTATGGAGAAATCTAATAGTTTCAAGGATCTGAAGTGGGGAGCTCTCACGATGGTGTTGATGGTGTTCGACCTATATCTCTTGTCGATCGTGATGCAGACCCTGGGCGCAGGATTGTCATATGCGATCTGGACCGGTATCGGGGCGGTCTGTACATTCCTTCTAGGCGTGTTCGTGTATAAGGAATCGGCAACGTTCATCAGGATCGCATTCATATTCATGATAATCGCAGGTATCGTCGGACTCAATCTCACGTCGGAGGTGCTCTGATGGATAAGCGTTGGTCCATGATATTCATTGCAGGACTGATGGAGATAGTCTGGGCGGTCGCTATGGATTACTCTGACGGTTTCACAATTTGGTACTACGATGTCATCGTAGCCGTATTCTTAGCCGGTAGCACGATCCTTCTTGCAAGATCGCTGAATGCAGGATTGCCCATAGGCACCGCATATGCTGTTTGGACGGGGATAGGTGCAGTCGGAACATTGGTCGTTTCCACCATTCTCGGTAACGAGGTGCTGTCGGTGTTACGCGTGATATTCGTGATCATGATCATCGGCGGGATAATCGGACTTCAGGTCACGACAGGCCCAAGATCGGAATGATGAACACAGAGGATATCTCTGCATCCATAATACCTATCGCTGAGAGATATTGGGTGTGTTCACCTTCGGTTGTATTTGTATCATATTAAATTTATTGGATATGTCCAACAAATCTCATATCCTCTCTAAGCTGAAGGGATTCTTCATGAAGTCTATGACGTTCATCACAGTAATTCCCATGCTATTCACATGACAAGGTACATCATCGCCTGTTATCACAAGTTTTCTGAATCCATCGTTCAGTTTCAGGAATGGTCTGATCTCCTGTTCCTTCTTGATGTCATCATCCATGTGGTATGCTGATTGTATGTAGTACCGGCGATCGCCTTTGTTCGCAACGAAATCTATCTCCAATTGTTTGTATTCCCTCTTTCCGTCGATGTACTCTCTGATCCCTATGACGCCGACATCCACAGCGAACCCTCTGTATCTGAGTTCGTTGTATATCGCGTTCTCCATCAGATGTGCATATTCGTCTTGTCTGAATCCGAGTTTCGCGTTCCTTATGCCTAGGTCGGTGGAGTAGTATTTGGAAGGCGTGTCGATATAATCCTTGCCTCTTATGTCGAACCGTTTGGATTCTTCGAAGAGGAACGCATCCTCCAAATGCCCAACGTATTCGGATACGGTATTCCATCCAACATCCAATCCCTTGGTATGTATGGAACATTGCATCCTGTATGGGTTGGTCAATGAACCAATGGCTGAAGAGAGCATATCGAAGATTTTGTTCAGAACATCGGGGTATTGAATGCCCTTCCTTTCCACTATGTCGCGAACATACACTGTGGATATCAAGGACGAGAGGTAGTTCATCCTATCCTCGTCTCCTAGCCCTATTCCTTCTGGGAGGCCTCCAAAGGTAAGATATCTCTTCCATGCTGCACGTTCATCAAGGCCAGATACAGGAAGATATTCAGAGAAGGATAGGGGTTGGACCCTTATCTCGGTGCCTCTTCCTCTGAATTCGGTGACAATGTCTGACGAGAGGAATTTCGAATTGCTCCCAGTAATATATACATCCAATCTTCTGTCCGCGCGGAAACCATTGATCAAATCTACGAACCCATCTGCCAATTGTATCTCATCGATCATCACGTAGTATTGGCCGTCATCCTTGATGCGGGAGCGTATCTCGTGATCCGGCCAAGATGCTTCGCCTTATCCGTTCCTTGGCACGTAATGAGAGCACTACTGCATCCAAGAAGGCACTCAAGAGGGACATGTTGGAGAATCCTGATGATCCAACAATCGCTGACAATACTTTGGATGATTATCTTTCCGTTCTCGAAAGACTCCATTTCACGGATTTCCAACCTGCTTTCAACCCGAACATGAGGTCCTCGGTAAGAGTCGGGAAGACGCCCAAGAGGCATCTGGCGGATCCATCCCTTACGGTTGCAGCGATGGGGATGGATACGGAATCTTACATCAACGACTTGAACTCGTTCGGATATCTGTTCGAGGCATTGTGCGTGCACGATCTTAAGGTGTATGCCATGATGTCGGATGGGAAAGTGATGCATTACCGCGACGGCGACGGGAACGAGATCGACGCAGTGCTGGAGCTTCCGAACGGAAGGTGGGGGGCCTTCGAGGTCAAGATCGGGGCCCAAGAGATAGATGAGGGTGCCGAATCACTGCTGAAGATAGACAAGAAGATACGTAATCAGGAGAAAGGAAGGCCTCCGGAGTTCCTATGTGTGATATGCGGCATGACGAACGCCGTCTACCAAAGGGATGATGGTGTGTACGTGGTGTCGCCGACAGTTCTCGGACCCTAAAGGCTAGTGTGCCTCTCCTTCTTTTTAACGTAGATCTTGTCTACGTTCGATACATTAGACATTGCGATTATGATGGGTCTGTAGCTTCCTTGACTACTTTCGATCTCAGGCGAGAGTAGTTGGTCACAGATTCCGAATCGTATTCCTCAGTCTATTTCAGCCTCTCGATGATCTTCGTCTTAACCTGTGGCAATTCAGATTTCTTTCATGTCTGATCAGGATCTTTCTGTTGCTCCCTTTTAGCGACATGTATCCTTTGGAATCGAAATATGCTATGATTCTTGCTTTGAGAGCATGCGCGTAGCGCCATCAGAAAGCCCAAAAGCGGTACGAATCTCGTAAATCCTCTTGAAACCCTTTAGCAATATTGTGAGAAGCCGTGACAGAGATCACATCTTTCGTGGGAGATGTCAGAAAGATAAGATGGCGCCGAGAGAGAGATTCGAACTCCCGAGGTTTACACCAGTGGTTTTCGAGACCACCGCCATACCGGGCTTGGCTATCTCGGCTTACGGCTCGCAATAATCTACATATATATTAATTTGATTTAAACGCCCCATGAAGTTCTGCGCCCGTTGTGGTTGTAATATGGAGGACGATGTAGAGACATGTCCCGAATGCGGTATGCCACAGATGTCGACTCCGATCATCAATCTGGATAAGAGGAAGGATGGCGGATGGAAATGGTTGTATGCTTCCCTCATCGTATCTGGCGCAGTGATATTCTGTCTGACCTATTTCTTACAGTTCTACCTCATGCTGTTCTTCTTCCCGATATTCTTCATCGGGGGTCTCGGAAGGGAGGGCAAGGTGGAATACACGCTTCAAGGGTTCATCATCGGTGCGATCCTGGGTTACATAATGGCTGTCGTCGCCCTTCTGGTGCAGAGTATGCTGTGATCCGATGAGAGAATCGTATGTTACCATCAAAGGGCCTTTGGAACACGAGGTCACGATAAAGGGCTCTAGATTCATCTCATGCATATTGCCGTGTAGCTCGGAGAGCGATCTCGAGGAAGGATTGTCATACGTCAAGGAGAGATATCCCAATGCTACGCATTACTGCTACGCGGCACGTTTCTCGAGTAATGAGAGGTTCTCGGATAATGGTGAACCGTCAGGTACGGCCGGAAGGCCGATGATCCAAGTCCTCCGTGGCAGCGGGGTAGATGACATCATGGCAGTGACGGTGAGGTATTTCGGCGGAACGCTGTTGGGTACCGGTGGATTGGTACAGGCTTATTCGGATACGACATCGGAGGCGATCGGTTCAGCGCAACCCGTAAGGATGTTGTATTGCGAAAGGATAGCTTTCAAGTGCGGTTATCAGGAATACAACAGATTCCTGTCCGAATGCAACGCAATCATATGCGGAAGACCGGAGGAATCGTTCACCGATGTCGTGGATCTGATCTCGAACGTTCCATTGGAGAATAGGGAACGTTTCCTCAGGATGGTCAACGATATAACGAGAGGGAATGTTCATATCCGTACTTTGGGCTATATCTATGCGGAGGGATGATCGAATGCTACAGGTCACTGAATTGGAAATGCGTATGTCGAAGAGGATCGTCAGATACGATGAGTTCAGGAAGACTGTCCCAATTCTCGTGAAGAAATACTTCGAATCACCTCGCATATGGCTCGATACCGGTTGCGGTACGGGCGGATCCATACGCGATAGTATCGATATATTCCGTGATACGCAATTCGTCCTTGCGGACCCATCATCAGAGAACATCGAGATCGCAAAGCACACGATGGCTGGTGAGCAGAGGTGCCTCTATGTCACGAATCCCACGGAGAGGTTGAATTTCGGCCCGGATACTTTGGATGTCGTGACATCGATATTCTCACATCACTATTATAGCGATGACGAAGGAAGGGTGACAGCAACCAGGAACTGTCACCGCATGCTGAAGAAGGGCGGATTGTTCATCGTATCCGAGCATACGTTGCATCCGGAGGATCAAGATGGATCCGACGCTCAATGGAAGGCGTACATGAGGGACTCCGGTCTGCCTGAGCCGTTCGTAGAAGATATGATAACAAGAAGATACAATGAATATTTCCCGCTCACAGAGGCGGCCTACATCCAATTATTAAATGATATCGGTTTCTCAGAGGTAGGCGTATTCTGGTCGACATGTTCGGACATAGGACTGTACGCCATCAAATGAATATCATGTTCAGTGACCTATGCGGCCATCATCACAGGATTAACTTTATCAATGACCCCATGGTACATAATATGCAATACCCCTTTATTGCAGGAAAATCAGATGGTAACGACCGTTAAGAGGGCAATCATAAGTGTATCGGATAAGAGCGGGATCGTGGATTTCGCAAAGGATCTATCCGAACTCGGTATCGAGCTAATTTCGACCGGCGGTACATACAGACTTCTCAAAGAGAATGGATTGGATGTTGTAGAGGTATCCGACGTGACCGGTTTCCCGGAGATGTTGGATGGACGCGTCAAGACATTGCATCCTAAGATCCATGCAGGGATATTGGCTAGGAGGGATCTCCAGGACCATATGCAGGCCATCAAGGACAAGGGCATAGAACCCATCGACATGGTCGTCATCAACCTGTATCCATTCAAGGAGACTGTTCTGAAAGAAGGTTCCACGTTAGAGGATATTGTCGAGAACATCGATATCGGTGGGCCGAGCATGATACGTGCCGCCGCGAAGAACTATCATTCGGTGGCTGTGGTGACATCACCTTCACAGTATCAACCAATCCTAGAACAATTGAGGGACAAAGGAGAGCTCGATGATGCTCTTCTGTCGAGACTGATGTCCGAGGCATTCATCACCACATCCAACTATGATGCTATGATCGCATCACAGATGAACGGAAGGTTCGGTACATTGTTCCCCGAATCCTATCCTGTGCCGATGGAGAAGGTGCAGGATCTCAGATACGGCGAGAATCCCAATCAGAAGGCCGCGTTCTATAGGGATCCATTCACACCTGGTAACACGGTCGCGAAGATGGAGAAGATCCATGGTAAGGAACTGTCATACAATAACATCCTCGATATGGACAAGGCACTCGACATCTGCATGGATTTCGAGAAGCCCACTGCCGTGGTCATGAAACATACCAACCCATGTGGATTGGCATCTGGAAATGATATCTATGAGGCATTTTCGACCGCATATGCCGTCGATCCCCTCTCAGCATTCGGATGCGTCATCTGTCTGAACAGGAATTGTGACATGAAGACTGCACACGATATCGCAGAGAAGTTCGTGGAAGTGGTCATAGCACCCGATTATGAACCTGGTGTATTGGAGCTTTTGGAGAAGAAGAAGAACATCCGCCTCATGAGGACGAATGCGCCGATCGGTCCCGCATACAGGGTCAGAGAGATGAAGATCAAGAAGGTGCAGGGAGGATATTTGGCGCAGACGGATGAGGATGTGCCTATCGATCCGAAGAATCTCGAGGTCGTGACGAAACGTGCTCCCACACAAGAGGAGATCGATGCGTTATTGTTCGCATGGAAATTGGCGAAACATGTGACATCGAACTGTGTGGTCTATGTCAAGGGCGAACGTGCCGTTGGAATAGGGGCAGGTCAGATGTCCCGTGTGGATTCGGCCAAGATAGCATCCATGAAGGCCAATGAACCCACAGAGGGTTCTGTGATGGCATCCGATGCATTCTTCCCATTCAGGGATGGTGTCGACGAGGCAGCCAGAGCAGGGGTCACCGCCATAATACAGCCTGGGGGATCCATAAGGGATGAAGAGGTCATCGATGCCGCTAATGAGCATGGGATGGCCATGGTCTTCACCGGTTGCCGTGTGTTCAGACACGGATGAAAACATATTCCGTGCCCGAAAGGGCACGGAGTATTCATCTCACATCTTCTTTTCGTTCGAATATTGCATAAGGTCATCAGGGATTATAGGTCTCCCTTCCGCCTTGGCCTTCATGTGTCCGCCTGGGCCACCTCTTGCGATCCTAGCCTTCTCTATGCATTCAGGATCGTTGCATACGAATGCTGCATAGACCACGTTCGTCGATTTTTTACCACAGAATTCACAAGGGTAGTCATCGAAGTTTATTGCCATGCGGTTGTGATGGTCTAGCTTGGAATTAAGGGTTTCTCATTATGACGTGAAGCCAAGATAGTACAGTCATCATGTCTCTATATCTACGTGTATTCGGATACATATGCTCATGGCGGAAGTCATAGTCAAGATGAAATTCTGCAACAAGACGCACAGGATAACTGTGAAGATGAAGGATGATGGTGACCTTTCATTGCATGTCGCTACCGATTGTCCTGAAGTGAAATATTATGCAGAGTGCCTGGGAGATACAATCACCATGGAGGATATCACAGACATCTCTAGCAGCAGGATAATGAGCCCTGAGAATCTGGAGAAGGTGACGATGACGTGTCTTGCGCCCAACGGGATAATAAACGCCGCATGGTTGGAGACAGGTATGATGTCCAAGAAGTTGGCCAAGGACGTCAAAGAGAATGTCATAAGTTTCGAGCGGGTCGATGATGACTGAACATATCGATGACGATCTGCAATTATATTTCGATGGATTGATGAACGATCTGAATGAAGATAAGGATCGTTCTGATGAATTGGATGAGTTGTTCCAATGGACATTCCTAGGTGATGCTGAGGCGAAGAGGAGAGCATCATGGTGTGTTGCCAAGATGGCACAGAATGGGATACAGGATCAGAGGATCATAGATATCCTGGTGCCGTTGACCGAATGTATCGATCCGGATACAAGATATAATGTGGCATGGGGCATCGGAGAGATGGCCCGCATCGGCATCGGTGACGACAGATGCGTCAACATCATAATGGAATTGATGTGCGACCTTGACTCGAAGGTAAGGGCCAAAGCGTTCTGGGCAGCGACGATGCTGAGAGATGTGCTTGGTATCAGGGATGCGTCATTATCGGATAGGATCGACTCATCCGACATCCAATGAAGCCACGCGTGACATTGGAATCACACATAATGCTTAAAAAATATGGAGATGGTGGGCCCAGCCGGATTTGAACCGGCGACCTCCACAATGTCAATGTGACGTCATAACCCCTAGACCATGGGCCCGATATTCCCCTTGATACAATCCTTATTAATAAAGGTGATGGGTCAAATCCTCACGATCCGATCCAACTGGCCATGTTCATCCTTTCTTTATCGGTAGTTTTCCTTCGTATTCAGCATCCATGTCCTGTATCATCGACCATGAGCTGTAACACATGTGTGCCGTCAGACATCCGCAGATGATCGATATTATGCTTAGCATAACGGACATGTCATTGAATACGTTCATCGAGAGTATCAGCATAACTCCGAGCAGGATGTTGATCGTCATCTGCACGTCCTCCTCCATCCTGTAACACATGAATGCGATCATCATAACCGCGATGAACATCACGATGTTGACGGCATCGCCTATCTCATAAGACCATATGTTGTTGCCGATGGACATGCAGATGGTCTCTATCGCTACCAGCAGGAAGAGATATCCGCTTATCAGATACCAGCTCTTGAGGCACAATCCCGCTACGACCAGGATCAGTATCCCCAGGACCGCATATATGAAGGTACAGTCTCCAAGATAGAATAGGTCCAGCCTGTCCCCGAATGTATCGATACCGAACAACATCAGGAGTATCGTGCATAGGAAGTAGCCTGTTACAGGCCCGCTCAGACCAGAATTCTCAATCTGTACCATCTAGATTACTCAATGTAACATTCGTATTTAAAACAATAATCGAAGGCGATATATCCCAACATGCATTTCTCCCGATTCGCAGATGATAACGATAGGTATCGAAGGAACAGCACATACCTTGGGAGTAGGTATCGTGGACAGCGATAGGAAGGTCATCGCCAACGTCCTGGACATGTATAGGCCTCCAGAGGGAGGTCTGCACCCAAGGGAGGCGGCGAACCATCATGCGGATGTCGTTCCATCGCTCATCGTCAAAGCCTTGGACGAAGCAGGAGTGTCGATGAAAGAGATTGATTTGGTATCATTCTCGAAAGGCCCTGGATTGGGCCCTTGTCTGAGGGTTGCTGCGACCGCTGCGCGGTCACTCGCCGTCTCGTTGGGAAAACCGATCGTTGGCGTCAATCATTGTGTGGCGCATGTCGAGATCGGCAGGGCTACGACAGGATGCAAGGATCCTGCATTGTTGTATGCTTCAGGCGGAAATACGCAGATCATCGCATTCGCTAACGGGAAATATCGGATATTCGGCGAGACATTGGATGTCGGGATCGGAAATATGTTCGATAAACTCGGTAGGGAGTTGGGGCTCGGATATTACGCAGGCCCGACGATCGAGAAGTTGGCGAAGGAAGGCGACAAGCTTCTTGAATTGCCATATTCGGTCAAGGGCATGGATATATCATTCTCCGGGATAATGACCGCAGCCATCAATCTCCGTAAGAAAGGATGCCGTCTCGAGGACATCGCATACTCCGTACAGGAGACTTGTTTCTCAATGTTGGCGGAGGTCACTGAACGCGCTATGGCCCACGTAGGGAAGGATGAGGTCCTTTTGGGCGGAGGGGTGTCACAGAACAACCGTCTTCGTGAGATGATCCGCGATATGGCCGAGGAACGCGGTGCGGAGATGTTCGTACCTGATAGGAGATTGTGTGTTGATAATGGTGCGATGATCGCATGGCTCGGCAATCTGATGTACTCGTCCGGTGTGAGGATGAGTCTGGATGAGACCACCGTTGAACAAAGATTCAGGACGGATGAGGTCAAGGTCACTTGGAGGAACTGAGCTGTTCCCCTATGATCCTGTCCAAGGAATCTATGAATTCCTCTTCTTTACCATGTTCGAATGAACCGCCGCTCGCTATCCTGTGGCCACCGCCCTCGCCTCCGACAGCTTTGCATGATTCGTACAATGCTGTCGATAGGTCCAACCCCTTGTCAAGGAGTGAGTTGGTCGCCCTGGATGATACTTTGACCTTGTTCTCTGAACTGTTCATGGCGATGGTAGGTTTGTTGGGATCCGCGAAATAACGCATCGCGATCCCTGCAAGCACTCCGCTGTAGCCAGATTCGCTGGAATCGAAATATTGGATGTTGTCCCTCTGTACGAGACCCTTCTTGTCGAGTTCCAGTGTCGAATTCAATATCTCATGATTGTATTCGTCTCTGAGTTCGATAGCTTTCACTAGTGCATCCCTGTCCTTGAGGCAGAGGCTTACGCCGAGTCCTTGGAACAGCATGCGGCCACAGGCATCCATCAATTCGGCGAATGATTCTGCATCCATGCCCCAATCTTTGAGGAAATATCTCGTCTTCATGAGTTCCTTCATGACCTCGGATGTGACATCCTGTTGCGTGAGTCTTACAGCGATCATCGATGACAGTCTTCTCCTCTCGTCCTCGGTCAGTGTTATGAAATCAGATTCCTCGGGGATATCGGCATCCTTGAGTATCTGCAGGACGTTCTCACGATCCCCTGTTATGCCTCTGATGTATGGGTCGGTGCTTGAGTACAATGATTCCCTCAATTGTCCGGATGGGATCATGGATCCTTGCGTGACATTGATCAGACCTCTCCTCACACCCTCGTCCAAAAGATATGTGTTGAATCCGCTGAGGCCGTTCAGGTGCTGTTTGTCACCGACTATGCCTCCGAATGCGATCTGAACGAGATCCCAATTGTTCTCATCCATGGTTATCGAGAGAAGGAATGACATCGTGGCGCCACATGCGCCTACCATCCCATCGATGCCGTAGAGATGTGGGTTCGCGTAGAGTATCCTCTCGGCATCATCGCGTACCGTGTGGTGGTCCAGAACGATGATCTCTTTGTCAGAACTGTCAAGTTCCTTGATGTATGATGCACCAAGGTCTGCGATGAGGACACAATCCGATTCACAATTCAATATGATGTCCAGGTTCTCTGGATTGAGTGTTTTGAAGGTCGTGATCTGGAATTCCTTCTCAGCCCTCAATAACATATTCGCTATAATCCCTGCAGAGGATAGACCATCAGCATCATAGTGTGTGTAAACTTGTATGAATCCGTGGCTACGGATGACATCCGTAGCCTTGGATAAAACTGAAAGTAGTTTAGAAGGAAGGACGTTACCGTCCATAGATCCTCACTTGAGCATGAGCTCCGCTGTGTTGAGTGAGTATTTCCAGTCCTTCGGGAGAACGCCGTTTCTCTTGTAGTAGCGTTCGAGCCTTCTGATCCTGGCTTCAATCAACATGAGGCCTCTCTTGTTGGAGATGTCTCCACGGTTCTCTTTGAGGTGGACGTTGAGATCGATCGCCCTTCTCATGAGGTTGGAGAGGTCTTCCGGAAGTGCCGGTGCGACACCCTTCTCTTTCATGATCTGTGTGATCGTCTTTCCTGTTGCAAGTTTTACATCTGGAACTCCATACTGATCCCTGAGCACAAGACCGATCTTTGCAGATACGTTACCGTCCTTTGCCATTTTCACGATGATGTCCTCGATCTCGGTGGCAGAAATCGTGACCCATGTGGGGTTTTCGGTGATCAGTGGGCGTTTCGAACATGACTTGCCCTTTCTTCTTGCGTGCATTCTTGCCATAATTTATTCCTCTGAATAATTCAGGCGGCGAGGCTGATTCCCATTAATCCGTCCATATATTTAAAGAGATAAGTGAAATCGTAATCATTTCAACTGTGATTTGGCCCAATCGATGACCATTGAATATTCATCGGTATCGAAGGCTAGGTCGGAAGGAAGGTCCTTGAAGAATTCACTCCTCATCTCTCCATCCTTGACCTTGTCACCGATCAGACCTGCACAGACGTCACAGTATCCTATGTTCATCTTTCCGATGACAGTTATCCCATATCCGGATTCTTCCATGAATTCCCTGGTGGCAGCTTCCTCTATGGTCTCTCCGCTCTCTATCTTCCCGCCAGGCATCTCCCATCCATCCCTCTTCGTATTGAACACCATCAGGAATCCGTCATCTTTGAAAGCTACGCTGTAGACGCATCTCTGTTTCTCGACAACGATCATCGCATGGTCCTTCTCATATGGGGACAGATCGACGATCTCCAGGACCTTGCATCCTCTCTCCTTTAGACGTTTCGCCGAGGCCTCGAACACATCCTTCGGGTTCGCAGTGACATCCTCGGAACGAGCCTTTATGCTGACCATCCCGTATCTGGCGTTGAAGCGTTCCATATTGTCCACAAGTATGTCCGCTTGTCTCTTCTGAGCGACATCCTCGTACACGATATCCACGCCGGAGACGGCGAAGGAATACTCTTCGGGTTTCGTAGCATCACCAAGGATGGGCATCATGTTGTCCCTTCCCTTCGCTGTGTTAACAAGATCCCTGAACGATCTGGGTGCGAATTCGACACAGTAGACGACGCCCTCGGACACTATATCAGATACATGCGAGGATGTCGTTCCGCTTGCTGCGCCTAGGTACAGCACCTTGGAGTCCTTCTTGAATGGGAACGTCCTTCCACCACAGGAGATGTATGCGGCGAGTTTGCTTCTGTTAGGCATCCATTCCCTGTATTCCGTACCATGGATGTTGACGAGACGCTCACCGTACACTCTGACACCTGGATTGTGTGAAACCGTGTAGATGTTCTTTCTTTCGGAGAATACCCCTTCCATGGCCTCAAGGCGTTCCATATCGCCGGCTATGGCTCAATACAATAAATCTATTATCATGTTCGATTGTACGTATCGTTATGATAGATGTGCTCAGGGCCATGGCCGAGGAGGTCAAGAAGGCCGTCTCTTTAATTCCGGACGATCAGAAAGGCGTCAACATCTGTATTGGCGCGGATGGAACACCCACCGAGGAGATAGACAAGGTGGCCGAGAACGCGGTCCTGAGATACATAGCAGCCAACAACATCCAGCTGAATGTCCTCTCTGAGGAGATAGGTTATGTGGACAACGGGGCAGACGAGACATTGGTCTTGGATCCGATCGACGGCACTACGAATTCGATCGTGGGCATACCGATGTATACGGTATCCATGGCGATAGGGAAGAGCTCATTGAACGACATACACACGGCACTGATCTACAATCTTGCTACGGGAGAGGAGTTCATGGCCATGAAGGGCAAGGGCGCATACCAGAATGGCAAGCGCATCCATGTGAAACGTGATTTCGTACAGGATAAGGTCAGGATGTCGATCTATCTCGGCAGAGGTGCGAATCCGTTGGCCTTCGCATTGGCCAAGAGGATAAGGTCGACAAGGTCGTTCGGGTGCTCATCCTTGGAGATGGCTCTGGTAGCTAACGGTGCAACGGACGGATTTCTGATGCAATCCGATAGCTACAACAGATCCATGCGCGTGGTGGATATAGCTGCAAGCGCATTGATCCTGAGGGAAGCTGGAGGGGAGGTATACACATTGGACGGGAATCTACTCGACATGCCGTTCGACCTCACCACGAGAATGAACTTCCTTGCAGTATCGAACAGGATCGTATTCGATTTCGTGATGAACGGGAACATGATCCTGAGTCCTCAGCGCGGTAAGCTGAGATACGGTATATACGCCAACATGAAACTGAACGATGTTGTTGACGTGACCAGAAGAGTGGTCGATGCACTCGGCGATGAGGAATATGTCCTCGACGTACCGATCGCTGATGCGATGGGGTTGAAGGGCGTGCCCGTGGATCAGATGGACATCGATGCGCTCATAACCATCGGCGGGGATGGTACGATCCTTCGCGCACTGCATAACATAGAGGTGCCGGTGATAGGGATCAACGCAGGCGGTGTTGGATTCCTTACAGAGATCTCTAAAGATGAGATAGAAAGTGGTATCGCAAGACTTCTGAGGGGAGAGTATACGATACAGAGCAGACCGAAGATCGCTGTGATGTACAACGGTGAGATCATCGGAGAAGCCGTCAACGAAGCTGTGATCCATTCTGATTCCGTTGCGAAGATAAGACGTTTCAAGGTGTATGTGAACGATTCACTCACCACGGACATACGTGCTGACGGGATAGTGCTCTCCACTCCTGTGGGCTCCACATCATACGCGATGAGTTTGGGCGGACCGATAATGGATCACAGGGTGGATGCATGGTTGATGGTTCCTATGGCAGCGTTCCAATTCGCATTCAAGGAGATGGTGGTACCATCATCTGTCAAGATAACCATCGAAGCGGTGCTCGATAAGGGATGTCTTCTGGTGATAGACGGTCAGAACGAGTTCAACATCCCTGGTGGTTCGAAGATCGATCTGGTGAAATCATCGAGAAGGGCATTATTCATCGTCTTCGAAACGGATTTCTATTCACGTGTAAGGAAGAAATTGGTGAGTACCTTATGAAGAAGATCTATGCAGTGGATGTAGGGATGATCGATAGCTTCAACGAATCCGCCAAGTCATGCTATCCGGATGAGTTCCTTTGTATGGTCAGGCAGGAGGACGGAGTGGTGAATGAATTGGTACTGCTCCCCGGCACTGTGTACGGTGACAGTCACAGTTTCTTGAGCGAATGGATGTCGCCGGTGGATTACAGTCTCGCAGGCACCGCACATTCCCATCCGGGTTACGACAATAGTGCATCGGACGAGGACAAATCTTTGTTCTCGAATATGGGCGGGATACATTTCATCACATGCCAACCATACGATCGCAGTAGCTGGAAGGCATACAATTCCAAAGGGGAAGAAGTGACCTTGGAGGTCATCTACCGATAGTCATGAGACTGGATGAGACGATCTCCTTCCCCATCTCGAGAAGGCTGACGGTATAGGCCTTATCCCTTCCCTCTGCCAATATATCTACGGCGCGGTCATAATCCGAGAACCTTACAAGCAACCAACCATCGTTGAATTCGACCCTCCATCCATCACAATCGGATATCTTATCGTATTCAAGCGAATACAGATTGTCGCTGAGCTTCTTCGAAAGATGTTCCCTGCTCTCATAGTGTCTGACGAATCCCTTAGCGCTATAGTATTTGGGAATCTCATCGACCATATCGCAGATCATACTCTCCGAAGCCATCTTTCCCAATGTTATCGCGGCCATGATGCCGTCGGAACAATATGAGGTCGAAGGGAATATGAACGTTCCATCATCCGAACCTCCGATGTCCGCTTCCTTGTCCTTGGTCATCTCAGCCAAACTCTGTTTGCTAAGTGGGGAGTATATGACGTTGCATTTCAGCATGTCACTGACAACCATCGGTGTGTTGATAGGCACAACGACAGTCTTCGGTTTGAGATATCTCATCATTATGGCGAGCAGATTGCTTCCGGAGATGTATCTGCTCCCTTCGTCTATGGCTGCGATGCGTGTTCCATCCCCGTTGAATGCAACGCCTATTCCATCAGTATTGATCTTAGCGCTCTTCATGAGCAATCTCAGATTGATCTCATCCGGTGGCAATTCCCTTCCTGGTGATCTGCCATCCATCTGACAGTTCAGAGTGGTCACATCCGCACCAAGATCCGTCAATATCGACGGTGCGATCAATGAGCATGGTCCGGAAGCACAATCGATGGATATATCGCAATCGACATCATCGGAATCATTCACGATGCTTCTCCTGTAATCCTCCAATGTCCCTGAGATCACATCATAGTCGCCTATGTTGTGTTCGTTGGTGACGGACTTCATTGTTTGTATCTGTCTGTCGATCTGTTCCATCTGTGATGCGGTGAACAGCCTTCCATCAGGATTGTAGAATGTGATCCCGCCAACACGTCCCCTGTCCTCAGGGTTGCCGAATATGACGTTACACCTTTGATTCTCTTTGCAGAATGGCATCACCATAGGAGGTATCACTCCAATGTCCAATATGTCGGAACCTACTGATCTGGCACCTGCTATGAAACTATTCATCATCATCATACTGCTGGGAGTGAGATCCCTTCCGACGGCGATGACATTGTATTGCATGCCTGCTGCTTTGCCATAGCTCACCATGTGTTCTGGCGTAAGTTCACCGTCGGACATCCCTTGGATGCTTGCAGTATTGACCATCTGCATATTCAGTTCCAGAGCATCGGTCGATATAAGCATATTGTTCGATCTATGCGATGGTATCGATTCAAGAGGTTGTTTTCTTCATATCGGATCATGATCAGAATGACGTGGCCAAGGCATAATCGATGCGAAATCAGGGAGGATGGTCACCCGATCGATACGATAGTTGATTAACCTCATCCGTATTGTCCAATCAATCGATGAGATGGTCGGATGTATTGCAAAGGTTGCGGGAAGGAACTGAGTGACGGTATGAAGTATTGTTCTAGATGCGGGACCCAGCAGAACATAGTATTCTCGGATTCAAAGAACACGGATAGTGGAAATGTCGGATGGGCATTTCTAGCGATCCTGATACCGCCGATAGGGCTCACACTTTGGATGCTTTGGATGAAGGATAAGCCCAAGACTGCGAGGATGTTGTTCATCGGTTCGTTGATCTCTATATTAGGATATGTGTTGACCGTTCTGATATTGTCATCTTCTTTGAGATTGATGATCTATTTTCAATGATCATGCTTCAACCATGGCACATGTGGCACGTTTCTAACTTTCGTATTATTTCGAAATAATTGATAATATTTATATACTGATTAAAGGAATTAGAATACTGGTTCTAATTAGGGCCTGAGGGAAAAAAAATGGTTATGGAAAAGATTGATTTTGCCAAAGCGAAGAAGATCGCATTGACAAAGGGCCTTAAGCCTGGAAAGGTAAAAGGAACAGAAGGTGTTCAATTCACCAAAGGATCCAACAACAGACTCGACGTAATCTCATGGGAAGAGTTCGAAGCAGCGCTTTCCAAGAGGGGTTTGGCCATCTACGAGAGTGGCGGCTGGATGAAAATAATGAAAGCTTGATGGTCACAGGCCATCAATGACATGTCTGGCATTTTGATGCAATCAGACAATTCAAACACCTTTACGCAATCATGCGTTCAATTCTGATTCTTGATATTATTTAAATATGAAAATGTGATTGGCATCGCCACCGCAAGGGTTACCGAGCTTGGCCAAAGGTGCTAGATTCAGGGTCTAGTCCTTAGTGGTTCGTGGGTTCAAATCCCATCCCTTGCACCAATTTTTCACTAGTCAGATATTAGTTCCGGTGCAATGCGCTCGTTGCACAAGCGAAAGCATCGGAATCGTTCCAGACCTGATCGAAGAGATCGAGTAGGCCTTTGGTGGCCTCGCCCGACATGCACAGGTTCGAATCGATACGGTTAGAAGCGGTGATTCCAAGACCGTCCGTGGTGAAATCGATGGTACCATTGATAGAAAGCTCATCAGAAGTCTCGTTGTGGACATGGATTATTCTGGGCTGAGATGCATTGGGAATCTTGAGAGGTTTGATATCGACCTTCTTCTGATCCAATCAGCACATTCTTTAGAAACTGCGGATCGCCTCATCTCGTTGCGGAGTTTTATCTCATAATCATTGCCCGAGACACCCTTCTCGTGATCTATCTAGAATTCACGGGAGACCTCAGTCTGCTCATCGACGAAGGTAGGTTCTGTGAAAGGAACATCAGTAATCGATCTTGTTGAGCTCCTTCTTCAATGCGGCATAGGCACATATGGTGAAATATCCGGAGACGACCGATATCTTGGAACCCGAACTGATGCTCTGCTGAAGCTCCTCATAGACCTTCCTGTGCATTTTATTGTCAAGTATCTGGAATCATCCCAAAGTTTTGATCCAGCTGAACAGTTCTTTACTCCAGGTCGCATTTACGAATCTGGAGGAAGATATTGGTCGAAGATATAGAGTGCGGAAGCGATATCGACATCGCCATGGATCAGCAGAGATTCGTTAAGACCGAGGTCCTGAGAGATGCGGCCCAAAGGATGGTCGCCGGATGCAATGTCAAGAAATGCGATAAGAAGGTATCGACGGATGATCGTGCGATACAGGTCGCTGATTTCGTAGTCGGCGCCGTGAATTACAGATACAACAATGGGGACGACACATACTACAACATGTTATCCGAGAAGATAGTCATAGCCCGCATGTACTAAGGGCCACCAAAGGTCGCCGACATACGGGTCTTACTCTGACTGCCCATATTATGGCGATAACATATTTCATATCATCCATTGTAATCGTTTTGTTATCGATTTGTCACATCCTATTTAAAAAAACCTTTTAAAAAGATAGCGAATCGGGGCCGGTGGCTGGTGCTGGACCGAGGTCCGACGCACCGGTGCCGCCAGGCCCCTGTGTCACCCGCATCTTTCGCTCCCTGAAGGTCGCTCCGGGTGCGCGACGTCTGCTCACGCGTCCGTCGGGCGACTAAAGGATTCAGCAGTGTCCTGCACAGAGGCATTTTCAGATTCTTGGTCCGATCTCAGAAGCCTGATGCTCCTTGCTTCGGATAGTCGATGTTCTCCACTATCTCCTCTTTGCGGGAACCTTTTCTGTTGGCGGTATCGTTCATGCATTCTGAGCAGGTCAAGGGCCAGCAGTGGAAGTCGATACCTTTGATGGAATTCGAGGACGACGAGATCAAGTAAAGGTTGCAGAAGTATGAGCAAGAACAATTTTAAATGATTTCCAAACAGCTTTCACTCGACGAGTGAATAAACTCTGACCCTGGTTAGGGATAGTTTTATCCCTATCAGTTGTCGGCAGTTGTAATCCGGAAAGATTTTCCCGACAGCATCGGTGATATCTGTAATAAGTATTCTGGAGTATGCTTGCTGACCAATCGTAAGTTTGCTTAAAGACTATGGCCTAATTTGATTGATAGAGTAAAAGATAGAGTGTTAGAAGTTTCACGCAGGTGTAAAGCGACACATCCGTCAAGGTCAGGCTCTATCGATGTTATCTTACCAATACCCTACCAATACCTTACCAAATTGGTATGGTATTTATACTGTCATAGACATCATTGAGTATGCATCTTCCTAGAAACCCTCCAAGGATCGACATCATCCTGTCAGATGAACAAAAATCTAAAGCAGTTCTATCTGAGGAGATCAAAGAATTCGCGAAGGATTTCAACAAGAAATATCTTCATTGGTCAGAGGTTCGTACGAGAGATACAGGGCCGTTCGATCCGGACACAGTGTGGGCAAGGATGAAATTGGTCCGCATGGACAATAGCAACACATTGGTATTCGGTAAGACGCATTATCGTTATCTCATATCTGATAGGGCGATGAAGATGCTTCATGAATTCGACATGAGGACGTCCGTTGGATCATTCCCTGATGTGATGGATCCGCATAAGAAGTCATACTATTCCATCAGTTCCCTGATGGAGGAATCCATCGCATCCAGCCAAATGGAGGGGGCGATCACTACAACCAAGCAAGCAAAAGAGATGCTGCGTAAAAACGCTCGCCCTAAGGATAAATCTGAACGGATGATCGTCAATAATTACAAGGCTATGCGTTTCATCAAAGATCAAACGGAACAGCCACTAACTCTAGAACTGATCAAAAGCATCCATAGGATCGTGACCGAAGGAACTCTGGATGAGAGATACATGGGGATTTTTCGTGATAATGATGATGTCGTTGTACAAGATCCATCATCTGGGGAGGTATTTCATCAACCCATACCGATGAATGAAATTGAATCCGCGATGCAACAGCTTTGTGATTTCATCAATGACGAAGGAGAATCCCTCCATCCGGTGATCAAAGGGATGGTCCTCCATTATGCAATCGCGTACATACATCCTTTCGAAGATGGCAACGGGCGTGTCGCACGCACATTGTTCTATTGGTATGAATTGAAGAGCGGTTACCAGTCGATGGAATATCTGGCTTTATCCAGATACATTAAGGATCACAAGGGCAAATATGAGGAATCATACGTGTTTGGAGAGACTGATGGCAACGATATGACATACTTCATACATTACAATCTCAAAGCATTGATGGATTCTCTTGATAAATTCGAAGATTATCTGAAAAGGAAGATAAGAGAGGAGCGTTCGACGATGATTGAACTATCCAATCATGGGTTGAACGATAGGCAGATCAGGATCATCAATGGCCTCATGGGTGGCGGAACGGTCACTGTAAGATCGATACAGAATCAAAATCAAGTATCCTTGAATACGGCAAGAGCCGATATTAGGCATCTGATTGAAGCAGGATTATTGATAGAGGCGGGGAGAGAAGTCAATATGAAGGTCTACTCTTGGTCAGGAAAGAAGGTCTGATATTTTAATACCCTACCAATACCTTACCAAATTGGTAGGGTCTAACACGTTGGGTCGAGCACTCGGCGTTATGTTCGGGAGCAGTATGTGCAAATGCTCAAGATCAGAATAGATTAGAATTCAAGTGTGTCCTGATGACGAATTGAGTGGGGGCTGGTCGCCCCCACTCATGAGTTTCAGTATGATATGCCCTGCCAGATCATGGCATTGGCGACCTTTTCGAATCCGGCAATGTTGGCTCCTGCAACGAGGTTACCTTCCATGCCGTATCTCTTTGCGGCCTCTGATGCCTGTTTGTAGATGCTTCTCATGATGTCATGGAGTTTCTCATCGACTTCTTCGAATGTCCATGCCATCCTGATGCTGTTCTGAGACATCTCGAGTGCTGATGTGGCCACACCGCCTGCATTAGCTGCCTTGGCAGGACCGAAGAGGACACCCTCCTTGAGGAATACGGCGATCGCACCAGGTGTGCTGGGCATGTTCGCACCCTCTGCAACGGCGAAGACACCGTTCTTCACGAGGATCTTTGCAGATTCTTCATCAAGTTCATTCTGTGTAGCACAGGGGAGAGCGATGTCACAAGGTATCGTCCATATCCCTTTGCAACCCTCAGTGTATTTCGCGGTCTTGGAGTAGTTGACGTATGTCTTGATCCTGTCCCTTTTGACTTCCTTGATCTCCTTCATGATCTTGTAGTCGATTCCTGCCTCATCGTAGATATATCCGTTTGAATCAGATATAGCGACGACCTTCGCACCCAGTTCTGTCGCTTTCTGAGTGGCATATGTCGCGACATTCCCTGAACCTGAGATGACGACGGTCTTGCCTTCGAATGATTTTCCGGCATCCTTGAGCATCTCGTTGGTGAAGTAGCAGAGTCCGTATCCTGTAGCCTCAGTCCTTGCGAGCGATCCGCCACAGGTGATCGATTTGCCTGTGAGGACACCTGTGTACTCGTTCTGAAGTCTCTTGTATTGTCCGAAGAGATAACCGATCTCCCTTCCGCCGACTCCGATATCTCCTGCAGGAACATCTGTGTCGGGGCCGATGTGCTTGGCGAGCTCCGTCATGAATGACTGACAGAACCTCATGACCTCATTGTCAGATTTACCCTTTGGATCGAAATCGGATCCTCCTTTACCTCCGCCTATCGGAAGTGTCGTCAAGCTGTTCTTGAAGATTTGTTCGAATCCGAGGAATTTGAGGATCGATAGGTTGACGGATGGGTGGAGTCTCAATCCTCCCTTGTATGGGCCTATGGCCGAATTGAACTGTACACGGTATCCACGGTTGACCTGGACCTTTCCATTGTCATCTACCCATGATACACGGAACATGACGACCCTCTCGGGTTCGACGATCCTCTCGATGATGCCATTGGCCTGGATCTCAGGTCTTGCTTCAACGACAGGCTCCAATGATTCAAGGACCTCTTCTACGGCTTGGAGGAATTCAGGCTCATCTGCGTTACGCTTCTTGAGGCCTTCGAACACCTCTTTGAGATAGCTGTTCTTTATTGCCATTTGATTCACCTATTGGATGCTGTATTTCATCATTGTATTGAGTATTTGAACATAGCCCCGTTTTATTAGAAATCATTTAATCATTTTTGATGAAAAATATTCATATGAGCGAATAAAATGAAAAATAATTAGACATATGTCTAATTTAAGAATAAATAAAAAAGGAGATGACGGCATGGCCGTCATCAGTTTTCTTTGGCCTCATCCTTCACGAATACATCATAGATCTCGTACGGACAATCGATTCCCTCTTCGACGAGTTCCGAGTAGATCGATTCGTTGAGTTCACCAGTCACTCTGATGTTGTCCTTGAAGTTCTTGATGTATACGGCAAGACGGAAGGACATGTACGAATAGTCGAATGAATCCAATCTCACGGATGGTTTGAATTCGTCCTGATCGGTCACGACATCAGAGTTGTTGTATGCGTGTTTGAGGATGATCTCCTTGGTCCTCTCGATTGGTGCATCATAATCCACATCGAAATAGAGATAGATCCTGTAGATGTCGGTACGTCCTGTGATGTTGACGATGGATGATGTGGATACAGCGCTGTTCGGGAGTATGTAGTGCTCGCGGTTGGTCCAATTCTTGAATTCACAGTTCAAGAGTCCGATGCGCCTGACCTCGTAGATGTTCTTCTCCGTACCGATCTGCACCATGTCCCCGACCTTGAACGGACGTGTGACCAGGATGGAGACGCCTCCGAAGAATTCGGTGAGTATGCCTTGCGCTCCGAGCGATATCGCGATACCGACGATACCCGCACCTGTCAATATGGCCATGAGATTCATGCCGAGTATGGAGAGGAATGCAGATACCGAACATACGGAGATGACGACCTTTCCGATCATACGGAACAGTGGGATCAATGTCGTATCCACTCCGGTAAGCTTCCCATTCCTCTCTGATTTGTGGAACAATGTGGAGATCAGGTTCTTGTATATGCTCCAGGCGATTATCGTTCCAAGGGCCACCAATATGAGGTTGGTCACGTCCTCGACAGCATTGATGATAACGTCGTACGCACCGAATACGATGAGTGATTTGCGTATACCGATGACTATGATGACGAGTATCATCATCCTTCCAGTCGTCTTTGTGATGTCCTTGCGGTCATCGTCATCATTCTTGAATATACGCGCCCATATCATCCTCAATGCGACATATGCGAGGCAGGCGATACCGCACCACATCACGAATGTTATGCTTGCAGATATCAACGGCGTGTTGAATGGTTCAGGCAACGGGTCGAATACTCCGAATATCTTGTTGAATCCCCCGCTGTCCGAATATTCGGGTTCTATCGTGAGTTTGACGATGATGTTGGTCTCTTCATTGACATTGGTAGCGAAGTTGAACACATTCACGTGGATGTTGACCGAATAATCCCCATGTTCGCTGTATTTGGTAGTTTTGATATCCACCGTACATTTGGCTGCGTTGCCTTTAGCGATATGATATTCATTCGTTTCGACCGAACATGAATAGTTCTTGCTGGGATCGATCTTCACGGAGGTGGAGATGTAATCTGTGCTATTGTTCGTCATCATGATGCTTATGGTGGCGGAATCCCCCGCGGCAATACTGACGTTGTCATCGAATGTGGATAGCGTGATGCCGTTTACCGTCACGGCCGTGGATGCATCTGATGAATCCATCGCGATAGGGGATATCAAAGATATCGCGATGATTGCCAACAGTATGATGCTTTTATTCTTCATGTGATTCGACCCCCATGATATTCGTTATAGTCATGTGTCCTGGAATGCGTATGTCATTCTCGTAGAATTTCTTCAGAACGGTTTCACGGATCATTCCCATATCATCGAACGAATCCCCATAGTTCTTGAAGTAACAGGCAAGTGTGAGGACCATGGCGCCATGGTCATTCGTATCGGATACCACAACAACCGGTCCGTGCATATCCTCTTTGGCCTCCAGTACGTTCGGATTTTCTGTGGCCGCTTCTATGATGAGTCTCTTGGCCAATTCGATATCGCAGGTTATAGGGACTCTGACATTCAATGTGCTACGGTAGTTCCTGTTCACCCAACTGATGTTCGTTATAGGCTTCGATGTGAGCATGCTATTCGGCAAGGAGATGATGTCGTTGGAGTATCCTGTGTAGAATGTGGTCTTCATCACGCCTACGCTCTTGACGGTCAGTGTATCGCCGCCATCCACTCTTATCAGATCGTCCTTGATGAACGGACGTGTCATGAGCACTATCAATCCAGAGAAGAACTCATTGATGACTGGTTTCGCACCCAGGGATACACCCAACGTCGCAACACCTGCTCCAGCGATCATGCCTGCAAGATTGACGCCCAATTTGGATAGGATGTATGTGACCACTACCAACGTTATGATGATCTTCCCTAACAGATGCGTGAGCGGTAACAGGGATGTATTGATTTCCGTGTTGAACCTCTCCGCTCTCTTGAGAAGATACGATACGAATGCCTTGTACACATCCCATGCAACCATCGCGCAGGTGAATATGTACACGAAGCTCATGACCATCTCGATCGTCGCCAATAGTTTGTAATCCACAGCCATGACGCGTGCGAGATTGATGATCCCTGTGGCGATTATCATTATGAATACGCCTGATGTGAATAACCAACCGTTCACAGTGGATCCTTCAGTCGCGAATCTCCTTCCTATAGCTCTTATGACGACGGATCCGATGATGGAGACGACTATCGCAAGACCTATCCATCCTATTATCGTGAATGTGATGCACCACATCTCCGTATCGAACGGTTCTGGGGGTGTGAACAATCCCATCACCGTCATGTAGTATCCGTTGCTGGAGAGGCTGCTCACGGTCGTGACCGTGAATCTAAATTCGGATTCATGCGGTGCCATCTCCCCTCTGATCACGCTGATCTTCAACTCGATCTCATAGTCATCGTCCCTGCAGAAACTCTTGGGTGCAAGTACGCCATTGACGTTCACTGTCTTCCCAGCATCAACGATGATGTCATCTTCTATGTTCACCTTGATGGGGCTGTCATCAACCTGTGATATGTTCACCATCACAGGGACATCGTTGCCATTATGGATGTTGAGAGTGAAATCAGAACTGTCCAACACACTTATCTCAATGTTGCCTGCAAATGTCATCACTGTTACGTTGTCGCACTCAGTGCTTGCAGCATCATACGCTGATGATGTTGGCATCGACAGTATAGACACTATCAATATCAGTGTCAAGGCAACAATCGATCTCCATTTCATGACCGTTCATGTATTTGTCCTATAATAAGGTCGATGTATGGGTATTCAAACATATTAATAATAAATATATTATAATATAGAATATGTGCGACCGCGACCTTTTGTTGATGGCTGGTGTACTGATCGTATTGATCTCAGCATCCTATCAGGACCACAAGCATCGCGAAGTCCATGACATCCACTGGTGGATCATAGGGTCGATGGGAGTAATCAGCGTGATGTCGGATGCCCAAGGGGTCCACGGCATCATGATGGCGACGGCTTCTGCGATGATAGCGATAGGTATACTATGGTTGGACACGGGCAGGATGATGGGAACGATCTATTGGATCATCACTATGTGTCTTTTTCTGATACCGATATCATTCTCGTCCGATGACTGTATCGTGAGGATGGGGGTATGCATCATGGTGTCTTCCATCACATTCTATCTGATGTATGTCATGGGGATATTGAGGGGTGGCGCGGATGCGAAATGTATGATCGTCATGTCGATAGCATTCCACAGGGATGTCTCGTCATATTGTTTGACAACAATGGCAGGTTCGAACATTCCGTTCACCATGTCTTTGTTGTTCTATGCTACATCGTTCACTTCGTTGTATGCACTATCGATCATCATCGGTAATCTTCTGAAAAGGGATATCGGATTCCGTCCATGGCGCAGGATGGAGTTGGAAGAGGCAAAAGGATCACACGTATGGCTGAAACAGGATGTGGTGGATGAAAAGGTCGTGATTACAAGGGGCGTAGCGGATGAAGGCGCATACGACAGGTTGGGTTCAAAAGGCATCAAAGAGGTGTTGGTCACACCGATGATACCCTTCATCATACCGATCACTATGGCATTCGTGTTCATCACCCTTGCAGGGGATCCTCTTTGGTCGATGATCAGTTCTTTATGTTGAGATGGGCACCACAGCAGGCACATCTGTTACCATCAAGATTTTCCAGATCCACCATGTATCCCGTTCTTCTTATGACCTCGGTATCGCATTGCGGACAGATGGTATCGTTCCCGCCTTCCACCATGACATTCCCTAGATATACGAACTCGAGTCCCGCATTCATGGCGATCTCCTTGGCAGCGATCATCGTCTCGACAGGGGTCCAAGGGACATCATCCATCCCATTATCAGGGTGGAATCTTGTGAAGTGGACAGGCACATCTGATGATAGCTCGTTCACGACCCATTCGGAGAAATCCGTGAGCTCCTCCATAGAATCATTGTAGCCTGGGATCAACAGGTATGTGATCTCGAGATGTACTCCGGATCCATACACCAATTTGGTGGTTCTGAGAACATCATCCAGGTTTGCATGGCATATATCTCTGTAGAACTCATTCCTGAATGCTTTTATGTCTATGTTCATAGCATCCGTTATCTTACATAGATCCTTCAGCGGCTCTTCGTTTATGAAGCCGTTCGTCACAAGTACGAGCCTGAGATCCGGATCGCATCTCATGACATCCTCTATGTATTCAAGCCAGATCATCGGTTCATTGTATGTGAAGGCGATCGAATCCATGCCTTCGGACCTGCACATGTCCACAAGTGCCTGAGGGGAGACATACGTTGTGCGTTTCTTCCCTGTCTCCCTTTGTGATATGGAGTAGTTCTGACAGTGCTTGCATGTCATACTGCAACCGATGCCGCCCACTGAGAAGATCTTGCTCTTGGGATAGTAGTGGTTGAGAGGTTTCTTCTCTATGGGGTCCACGCAAAGTGATGATACCCTCCCGTAGCTGTATGCCTCTAGGAAATCCTCATTCCCGCGTCTTGTACCGCAGAGACCATATTTCCCTATGGCGATCCTGCAGTTGTGTGGGCAGAGGTGGCAGATGTACCCATCATCGGTACGCTCATAGTACCTCGCATCTATCTTGACAGGACTAGTAGCACCCATATCCAAGCCTCACGCATTCATCATCTTCCAGAAGGTATGCTCCGTCATCATCGGTGATGTGACCGATTATGGAGAAGAACACGCCCGTCTTCTGAAGCGTCTCTATCTCGCTCTTGGGGAATGTGAACATGAGTTCGTATTCTCCGCCCCAATTCAGTACAAGGTCCTTCTTTGGGATCCTCAATCTCTCACAGACCTCATCGACATCCTGATCGATAGGGAGGAACTCGTACACTAGCTCCATGCCGACATGACTCTGTTCGCATATCGTGTTGGCTGCGGTCGCGAGACCATCGGACAGATCGATGCAAGATGTCACCTTACCGCATTTCGAGAGTTCGATGCCCTCATAGATCAGTGGAACGGGAGTCATGAGCTTGAAGATGGCATCTTCGGCTTCCAGATTGTTCTCGATTGCTTTGAATCCCGCAGCCGCACCCCCCAATCCGCCTGTGACGGCGACCACATCGCCTATGTCTGCGCCATTGCGCATCATCGGTCTGCGTCCATCCATGGTCCCTAATGCGGTGCATGATATCGCTCCATGGCCTGGTTTCGTATCCCCGCCTATGACCGTCGTTCCTGCGAACTCGGCGCATTGGTCTATGCCGCTCATGATATCGTACAATTCACTCTCATCCATATCGTCAGGCATGGCCAACGAAGCGAGGATGCCGATCGGTCTGGCACCCATCGCAGCCAGATCGCTGAAGTTGACAGCTGCCGCCGTCCATCCGAATTTCTCATAGGACATGCCCTTGGGCATATGCCTTTCGAATGTCACTATGTCGGAGCATGCGACAACGTCCCCATCCGTGGGTATCACTGCCGCATCATCCGCAGTTCCCTTTATTCCAGGGGATGGTCTTATGACTCCCATTATGTTCTCGATGAGATGACGTTCGCCGACTTCCTTCAATGATGACATCATTGTGGAAATCCTGTCAAACGATATTAAGCATTCTTGTCGGGAATGTATCCCTATGTCTGCCAGAATTAAAGTATTATTATTGGAGTATGACATTACGAAGTCATATGGGGCGTATAAAGCGGGTTAAGAGGAATCCGTTCACCAAGATCGAGAGCAGATCACTTCACGTGTTGGGTGTGGTGCTCCTATTCACATCACTCCTTATGATACCAGCACTGGCTGTGGCGATCTGGCAGGATGAATCTACATTGCCATTCCTGATCCCGGTGATACCATGTGTCCTGATATCATCAGCTTTGATGATCTTCTTCAAGAATCCGAAGGTCATGCGCCCGGTGGATGGTATCGTCATGATCATAACCCTCTGGGCAGGGTTGTTCGTCGTAGGTACCATCCCATATCTGATCTATGGACTGTCATTCGTGGACGCGATATTCGAATCCGTTAGCGGATTCACCACGGCAGGTGCGACGATATTGCCGGATGTCGCATCATTGCCTCAGAGCATGTTGTTGTGGAGAGCACTCACCCAGTGGGTGGGAGGTATCATCATCGTCACGATGTTCATGTTCATCATGCCGATGGTCGTATCCGGCGGCCGTAGTCTGTTACAGAATGAGATGTCGGGTTCGGGTTCCGGTAACCTATATCTCAAGATGGAGAGTGCGGCGAAGCAGTATGTTTCCGTCTATGTCATACTGACGGCGGCATTCTTTGTAATCCTGATGCTTCTAGGCCTATCATGGTTGGAGGCTAGCACGATATCGCTATGCGTCATCTGTACCGGCGGATTCATGATAACGAGCGATAGTTTCGCATCATATGGCGTGCTCGTCAAGATAGCTGTCATGATCTTCATGCTGATCAGCGCCACCAACTTCTATCTTCAGTACAAAGTGTTCGTCAAACGTGAGTTCGGTGCCATCCGCAAGAATGAGGAGTTCCGTTTCATGGTATTGTTCTTCTCGGCCGTGAGCGCATTGGTACTCGTCACGATGTTCATGAACGGACGCGGGACCGGGAATGTATTGGAATCTGTTGTCGATGTCCTGTTCTCCGTGGTATCGATAGGTACGACTACGGGATTCACCACCGTGGACTATACGACCGGATGGCCATTCATCGGGATGTCCTTGTTGTTGGTGGTCATGTTCATAGGAGGTTCCACTGGATCCACCGCGGGAGGTATCAAGATCTCCAGAGCATTGATAGTGCTCAAATCCATGCTGAATGAGGTCAGACAGGCAGTCCATCCCAATGCTGTCTACAGCGTGAGGTTCGATGGCAGAGGTGCTGACGAAGGCGTCGTACGCAGCGCTACAGTCGTAGCGCTCATGTTCATAATAACCATCTTCGTGGGAGCTATGGTGATGGACATGGAGATGGAGATGGGCGAGGCACTCTTCGCATCATGCGCATTGGTCTCCGGTACAGGCCCAGGCATGGGAGCGTTGTTCGGTAACTATTGTGCGATGTCAGGCGGTATGAAGCTGTTCTCATGCGGTCTCATGTTCCTAGGACGTGTCGAGATCGTTGCCATATTGGTCATCTTCACCAAAGGATTCTGGAAGGAACTGTTGGGAATAAGCAGTATGCTCGAGTTCAGGGAGAAGGTCCTGAGCGTACCGCATATGATCGTATCCCGCATCATCCGCAAGAAGGGCGATGCGACATCGGATGATATCGGTCCGGAACCAGAACAGGCATCCATACCGAAGGATTGATGTACATCTTCGCGCGCACGCATTATATACTTTCTACTGGTTAATGCGTTCGGTCCTATGATAGTGGATATAAAGTACGGAAAGGATGAGATTCAGAAGACGGAGATCCCGGACGAGAATCTCATAGGCATCTTCTACCCAAAGGATGTCACATGCGGTTCGCCAGATGAGGTCATCAATGAATCCATCGACAACCCGATCGGTTACGATTCTTTGGATGAGTTCCTCAACGGCGGAGAGGATATAGTGTTCATCGTCAATGATGGAACAAGACCGACACCAACAGCGAAGGTACTCGATGCGCTTTCGAAGAGGATGGATCTCAGGAAAGCGAGATACATCATCGCCACAGGCAATCATAGAGATATGACTCCTGAGGAGTACGATTTCGTATTCGGTAAGCACTACGATGAGCTGAAGGACAGGATCATCTGCCACAACGCGAAGGAATCGGAATGTGTCTACCTAGGCAACTCCAAGAATGGTACGCCCATGGAGATCAACAGGGTAGCTGTCGATTCGGACCGTTTGGTCATAATCACAAGCGTGGAGCCGCATTATTTCGCAGGTTACACAGGCGGTAGGAAATCGTTCCTTCCCGGAGTGGCTTCGTTCAGGACCATCGAAGCGAATCACAGATTGGCCATGAGGCCTGAGGCACAGGCATTGGCATTGGACGGTAACCCTGTGCACGAGGATATGATGGATGCCCTAGAACAGGTCAAGGGTAAGAAGATCTTCTCGATACAGATCGTCATGGATAGGCACCAGAGCATCTACAAATGTGCCTCTGGGGATCTGAATGGAGCATTCAAGACAGCGGTCGGATGGGCAGAAGAGGTGTTCTGCGTACCCATCCCAGAGAAAGCTGACATGGTGATATCCGTCGCACCATATCCGATGGATGTCGACCTATACCAATCGCAGAAAGCCTTGGATAACGGTAAATGGGCACTGAAGGAAGGCGGGAAGATCGTCATGGTCTCGAAATGCAGAGAAGGCATAGGCCATGAGACGTTCTTACAGCAGTTGTCATCCTCCAAGGATCCGAAGATCGTGCTGGAGAACCTCAACAAGGAGTATAAGTTAGGATACCATAAGGCCGCCAAGATGGCGGAGATCGCCACATGGGCCGACATCTGGGCAGTGACCGGATTGGACAAGAAGCTCATGAGTGATGCCAACATGACGCCCTTCGATACCGTCGACGATGCCGTGAAAGAGGCATTGAAGGAGAACAAGGATGCGAAGATAATCATCCTCATGGATGGAAGCGTCACAATACCGATGGTGAATTAGATGACATTTGAAACAGATAGATTGGAATTGGTCAGGAATGCTGTCAATGTATGTACGATGTGCGGATTCTGTAAGAGCGTATGTCCGTCATTCAAGGCCATTGGTTGGGATTCAGCATTGTCCAGGGGACGTATCGTACTGACATACGGATTGTTGAACGGAGAGATAGAACCTGACGACTCCGTCGTTGAGAACATGTACACATGTACGACATGTGCGGATTGTGTACGCAGATGTCCTTCGAAGGTGAAGATCGTCGATATAATCGAACTGTGCAGAGCGGATCTCGTGAAGAACGGTCACATCCTGCCGAAGCACAAAGCGATGTGCGATAACATTCTGAAATACAACAATCCGTACGGAGAGGAGAAATCTGTCGTTGAGACTCTTGGCAGGACTCCGAAGAAGGCGAAGATCGGTTATTTCGCAGGTTGTACCGCCACATACAGGTCGAAGAAGACCTCACAGGCCTCGCTCTCGATATTGGACAAACTCGGTGTCGATTATACGACGGTCGACGAGATCTGCTGCGGTTCGGTGATGCAGAGGGTCGGTTGGGATATCGAAGATGTGAAGAGATACATGCAGAAGAACGTCGATGCGATCACTTCGATGGGCGTAAAGACATTGGTACTCTCATGCGCAGGATGTTACAGGATGTTCAAAGAGGAATACCCGAAATTCGTGGATGTTCCATTCGAAGTCAAACATATGACAGAATTCCTTGCCGAGCAGGAACTCAAGCTCAAACCCATGGAGGGCGTGGTGACATATCACGACCCATGTCACTTAGGAAGGCACGCAGGCGTGTATGACGCACCCAGGAAGGTGATCTCCATGATCCCTGGTATCGAATTCAAGGAGATGGAGTTCAACAAGGCGACAAGCCATTGCTGCGGAGGAGGCGGAGGCGTACGTTCAGCATACCCCGAGGAATCCAAGAAGATAGCGGCCACAAGGGTGGACGAGGCTTTGGCTGTCGGTGCTAAGACGATCATCACGGCATGTCCGTTCTGCGTCAGTAACTTGATATTCGGTTCGGAGGACAAGGATGTCAAGGTCATCGATCTTATGGAGATCGTGGACGAACTGTTATGACGAAGGTCATGGGCATCCTGAACATGACTCCCGACTCATTCTCGGATGGCGGGAAGCATAAGGAGGATGCATTGGAATTCGCCCTAGGGATGGTGGATGCAGGTGCCGATATCATAGATATCGGCGGAGAATCCACCAGACCCGGGGCCACTCCCGTCGATGCTGACGAGGAGATTAGAAGGATCATCCCGATAATCAAGGAATTGTCATCGGTATCGGATGTCAAGATCTCCGTGGATACCATGAAGACGGAGGTTGCGGCCAAAGCGTTGGATGCAGGTGCCGATATCATCAACGATGTCTACGGCCTTCGTGCTGACGGTATGATGGAACTCATAGCATCGGCTGGCGTACCTGCAGTGATAATGCACATGTCGGGCATTCCACTGACGATGCAGGATAATCCACTGGGAGTTGAATCCGATCAATCCATCGTCGATTTTCTAAGAGAGAGGAAGGAGTGCGCATTGGATCATGGCATCAGGGAGATCATAATGGATCCCGGGATAGGATTCGGCAAGACTCCAGAGCTGAACATGCACATAATCGACAACTCATCGGAGTATTCCCTCGGATGTCCGGTGTTGATCGGGGCTTCAAGGAAAAGATTCCTCTCATTGTATTATCCCGATATGGAAGCGGATGATGCTACAGTACGTGTGACCATGCGTGCCATAGGATCCGGTGCGGACATAGTCAGGGTACATAACGTACCTGCGATGGTCGACGCCATATCAAAGAAATAATTTCATCAATACGCCTGCGATGAACAATCCGCCCAGTGTCGTTGCGATCATCGCATAGAACTTGATATCCTTCTTCTTGTCTGCCTTCTCCTGTTCTATGAAGAGTTCTCTGCAATAATCGTCACAGAATTCTTCTCCGTATCTTATCGGGTCCCCGCAGTATCTGCAGTGATCATGTTCGGGCAGTTGCATATCCATATGAACGGTTGTTTGGTATTTAGGCATATCCGATAGTTCTGTTCTTTGTAGTCATCTTCATTTTCCACGTGTTTTGGATGAAGTATTATATTTATATTATATATTCATAATATCTTAGATATAATATGTGATATGATGATCCACGTAGGCTTCGAAGATGATGACAGATACGACCGTATGAGGCGGTTCGAATGGATGGATATCGACAGGATACAGTCCGCTCGCTGTATGGTCGTTGGTGCAGGGGCTTTGGGCAACGAGGTCATCAAGGACATGGTCCTTGCGGGATTCAAGAGGATAACGGTCGTGGATATGGATGATATCGTACCATCCAATCTGAGCAGGTGTCTGTTCTTCAGGGAGGCTGACGTGAAAGTCTCTGGAAAAGCGGAGATCGTAGCGAAGAGAGGCATGGAACTCGATCCGTCCTGTTCGATAACAGGTATACATTCCAATGTGGAGGATGTGGTCGATTGGGATTACGACCTGATCATCGGCTGTGTGGATAATCTCAAGGCAAGGATGCATGTCAACGCGCACGCATATCATCACGGGGTACCGTTCATCGATGGGGCCATAGATGGATTCATCGGGAAGGTACAGGTGATAGTTCCAGGGGGGCCGTGTTTGGAATGTACGCTCAATCGTACCCATGTGGAACTCATGGAGATGAGGTTCACATGTACAGGCAACGGGGAGGCATTCGTCCCTAAGAAAGCATCGGACATCACTACTGCATCAATCATCGCAGCGATACAGGTGAGGGAGGCATTGAAGTTGATGTCCGATAAGCAGGAGCTATGCATACGCGACATATTGTATTACGACGGAATGAGTGGGAACATGGGCATCTACACTGTACCTGTTTCCACCTCCTGTCCGAACCACAGGTGTGTAGATGAGTCTGATAATAACAGTGAAGAACATGGCTAACGGCTCCACGATAAGGATGGAGGTCGAGTTAGAGGATAGGATCGGAGAGATAATCTGTAGTGCTGCAGAGTATTGGAAGAAGGACGCAGGAGCATTCGTCCTGAAGAAGGGGAGATCATTGTTGATATCAACGATGACGATGCATGAAGCAGGCATCGTGACCGATGACATGCTGGAGATGATCCCGGATCCAGAGGGTGGAGCATGAGTTATCCGAAAGAGATCGTCCTTCGGAGACTGATCAATGAGTTGAGGGATTGTTCGGACTTCATGGATGGAAATATAGAGATAGATCCCGAGAACACTGAGTTACCATTGACCATAGGCATGAAGATAACGGACACATTGGCCTATGCGACAAGGGACAAGGTGGTCTCTGAACATGAATTCTCCGTGACGATAACCAAGGACTATGGTCAATGCAAGCCCGAGGTCAGGTGGAAGACCGAGATATTCCATCCGAATATCATGAGTCCGAAGGATGGAGGATTGGTATGCATAAAGATGTTGAACGAGTGGACCTATGGTACGAGATTGTCATCATTTCTAAATGGGATAATGACATTGTTGGTCGAGCCGAACGTTGCAAGTCCATTCGGGACGGATTCGTGCAAGAAGGCCGCTGAATTCTTCGCTTCGAAGGGAAAGGCAAGGATAAGCGCCAGCGTAAAGTGATATCATGAGGATCGTTTCATCGGACAAGGGATGTGTGGAGTACAGGAAGAGGATGGTGAGGTCAGCAAAGATATTCGTTCCGGAACATGTGTTGTCCGAGATGACTGACCATGCACAGGCTGGTCTTGATGAGGAGTCCGAGGTCATAGGGTTGATCATAGGCGAGGTCTATGAGGATGATGGCGGGAAGTATGCTATCATTCACAGGACGACGACATCGGTCCTTTTGGCAGATAGCAGACATGCAGAATTCGATGAGAGGTTCTTCGACGAGATGTTCGCTTCCATGGAATTCGTTGGACGTGAATGTGTGGTGGGATGGTATCATTCCCATCTCGATCTCGGCTGTTACATGTCACCAGTGGATGTGAGGACACAGGACGGGATATTCTCTGGAGAATTCGGATTCGCGATAGTGATCGATCCCGTCAGACGTGAATTGAAGGTGTTCGATACTACGATCGGAGATCCACAACCGATCGACATGGTCATAATGGAAGCTGATTAGACCCAAATCGCATGTCTTCTGCGCATGGCATCCTCATCCATGCCTTTCCTTTCCATGATGGATGGGACGAGACTGTCGAAGAATATGCTGACGCTATCCTCGAAAATCGTTCCGAGAGGCGCATACTTCGCATCCTTATTCCCGTTATGATCGACGATTATAGCAAGATTCGATGCATGTGCAAGTTTGTTCTTCGCATTACTGGTAAGACATGCGACTCTGCACCCTATGCGTCTTGCGATGTTAGCAGTCTGTACGGCGGACATGGTCTCACCTGTGTTGGAGATGAGGATGGTGAGATCGTCCTTGCTTATGATCGGTGTCGTCATATCCCCGATGAAATGTACATCGAGTCCTATCTGCACAAGACGTACTGCGAACAGTTGCCCTACGAGTCCAGACCTTCCTGCGCCATATATGAAAACGGTCTTGGCCTTCACAATCTCATCTATGAGCTTCGTCTGTGATTCAGCATCGATGGACGATACCGTTCCTCTGATCTGATCGAGGATGTATTCCAAAGAATCGTTGGACATCTCATTCCTCTGCGGCGGCAGATTCCTCTTTCCTCTTCATCCTGAGCGCTTTGGCGACCTTCTTGCTGAGGTATCTCTCGTGGATGATCCTCATGTACATCGCATCGTGTTCCAAGAGCGGTGAGGATGAGATGACCGTCATATCGGGCCTCATGTCAACGAGACACTCGGCGAGGGTCTCGAATTTGAGATCCCCTTTCTTTATCGGTGTAAGCCTGAGTTCATTACCGTCCGAGTGTTCAGCACCTGCGAAGAGTGTGTGCAGGTGACCGTTACAATACGGTTCGGCCTGTTCTATCACATATTGGAAGTCTTCGGTCTCAAGGAGCGATCCGCCTGTACGCGAGTGGTAGTGCGGCCAATTGATCACGGGGACAAGTCCTTTGATGTTATGGCAGACGTCCAACACCTGCTCCAACGAACCGAAGACCTCCTGCTGTCCTGTGATCTCTATTCCGAGCTTTGGTTTCAATCCCTCGTCCTTCCACCACTCCATGAGCGCATCCACATTGTTGTAGATGTTAACTTCAGATGCCTCTTCGTCATTTATATCGCTGTAGAGTCCGAGGTTGGTGACGACGATATCTCCTCCCAAGGCATTCTCGATGAGAGCCGCGTGCCTTATGCTGTTGAGACAATCGTCGGTGAGGGGCGAGTCCGATGCAAGATCGATGTAATTCGGCGTATGTAGTGACACTCCCACATCCAATTCCTTCGCAAGATCGCCTATCTCATACAACTCACCGAAGTTAGATGCGAATGCAGATGTCATCTGCACGAGGATATCATCCTCCTCGACAGGGATATTCAGATCGGTGATGGGTTCTTCGTCACGTATGACTTCGATGATGAAACGACCTTCGAGATCCTTCGCGGGTATCCCGATATCTTCCTCGTCGGGATATATGTCCACGGTTCCAGATCTGACCATTTGAATTTCGAGAGCCGTGAGACTGAGGTTGTGGACATCCTCTATCCCATCTCTCAATGTGCGTCCTTTACAAGAAAGTGGTATTCCAGCCGGGCCGAATCTTATCATCTGTAATACACCGTGAATGGGCTTATTGCATACCTGTATAAATCCATGTCGAGAAAATGATATAAGCATGATCGATCATCGGCACGTACGCTAAGGTATGTGCCAGGCATATGTTGTACTCTGAAAATACATTCAGATTTGCATATTGACCGTATCCACTGTGGGCACTTTCCCTTCTTATTAGAGTAATGTAAAAGGGGGCAACCTTTATTAACAACGTCCCCATTGAGCGGTTACCCAATGTCGGGAGAGTCAGTAAAATGAAGCCACAGAGTTTCAACAAAACAGACCCTTCTCTCATTGCTTTGATCGATGATCTTAAAGCAAAAGAGAGGGAGAACGGGGCTGCTATCTGGCGAGACATTGCTAAGAGGCTCGAGAAACCCAGGAGGAACTGGGCAGAGACCAATCTTAGCAAACTTGACAGATATGCCGAGGACGGACAGACGATCATAATCGCCGGTAAGGTCCTTGCGGCAGGTAGCATCAGTAAGAAGATCACAGTTGCAGCATATGCTTTCTCAGCAGCAGCGAAGGAAGCCATCGTAGCAGCAGGCGGAAAAGCTATCACGATTTCAGAGTTGGTAGCGGAGAACCCCAAGGGCTCTAACGTCAGGATCATGAGGTGATTTGGATGGTTACAGTCATTGATGGAAGGAACGCAGTGCTCGGAAGGCTTGGAAGCGTCGTCGCAGAGAGGATCATGAACGGTGAGGAGATCGTCGTTGTGAACTCGGAAGCAATCGTCGTCACAGGCGAGAGAGATGTGATCTTCGCAGATTACAAAGCAAGAGTAGACCGTGGAGATACGACAAAGAGGAAAGGACCGTTCTACCCCCGTAGGGCAGATCTTCTCTTCAAGAGGAGTGTCCGTGGAATGATCCCCTGGACGACAACGTCTGGTAGGGATGCATTCAGGAGACTTCACGTGTTCGTAGGCACACCGAAGCAGTTCGAAGAGGTCGACAAAGAGAAGGTCGACTTCGCAATGAAGAAGGTCACAGGCAAATACACTACCCTTGGAGCGATCTCAAAGTTCCTCGGTTCAAAGGTTAGGTGATTCCAATGGATTGCGTCAACACAAGCGGAAAAAGGAAAACAGCAGTTGCAAGGGCAGTCGTGAAAGAGGGTACCGGTAAGGTCACCATCAACAAGGTTCCGATCGCATTGTACACACCCGAGCTTGCAAGGCTCAAGATCCAGGAACCCCTCGGACTCGCAGGAGACAAATCGGCAAAGGTCGACATCTCCGTTACAGTCCAGGGCGGAGGAGTCATGGGCCAGGCAACAGCTGTCAGGACAGCTATCGCAAGGGGTATGTGCGAATTCTTCAAGGACGACGAGCTCGAGGAGACATACAGGTCATACGACAGATCCCTCATCATCAACGATGACAGAAGGAAGCTGCCTAAGAACCCGATGGGTCCTGGTGCACGTGCAAAGAAGCAGAAGTCATACAGGTGATTTGATAACATGATCATTCCCGTAAGGTGTTTCACATGCGGTAAGGTCGTTGGATCGGCCTATCCTGAATATGTAAGACGTGTTGGAATGGGAGAGGATCCTCAGAAGGTCCTCGACGACCTCGGTCTCGAGAGATACTGTTGCCGTAGGATGATCATTTCACACGCTAACCTCATCGAAGAGATCTCTACTCTTGGATGAAGGGCTTGCGATTCATCTAAATCCAAACTTTTTACCTTAAACCTTTTACACATGGGCCCGTGGGGTAGCTTGGTATCCTTCTTGCTTGGGGTGTAAGTAACTCCAGTTCAAATCTGGGCGGGCCCACCAGTATCTGTTGTGTTTTTATTCTTGTTTCATGATAATATGACCAATGATTATGGTTGGATGTTAAATCTAAGTACATAGTTATAGGGAACGATGATTCATGATGGTAACAAGGGGGGGGGGACCTGAGCATCTTTGGAAAGGGAAGAGGCTCTATTGCTTCAAATGCGGCCATCAGTGGATATCACGTTCTGAGACGAGGCCGAACGTCTGTCCGAAATGTCACATCCGTCGTTATGATATCCCTCCTGATAAGTACACATGCAAGTCATGCGGAGCCGAATGGAAACCAGGATGTGTGGATGACATCTGTCCGAAATGTGGTCATGCGATCACGGAAGGAACGTCCGTAAGAGAACATTCATGCAATCAATGCGGTCACATATGGACATCTAGGAATTCTGAATCTCCAGTGAGATGTCCCAACTGTAAGACAAGGAATTGGAATGAACCGAAGGTCCCGCAGTTCCTTTGTCATAAGTGCGGTTATGTCTGGAAAAGTAGGATAGGGTATCCGAATATGTGTCCTTCATGTAGATCCAAGAATTGGGATAAGGACACATTCAAATTGAAATGCTTCAAATGCGGCCATAAATGGGTGTTGAACGAGGGGATGGAACCCGATTCCGTCACGTCATGCCCTTCATGCAGATCAAAGAAATGGAATCAATTGCCGAATACATCCGAATGCGTCAGGTGCGGTAGATTATTCATCGTTGGAAGGAAGAGGAATGTCTGTCCGGAATGTCGCGGATCACCTGGATGTAAAAGATGCGAATGCGGTTTCTGTGGAGCTGAATGGATCTCGGAGAATGATAAGGAGGATGTCTGTCCGATATGCGGAGAGATATTGTCGAAGGAAGGTTCATCCGAGAAGTTGATCGAATTATGGAAGAATGAAGAGTATAGGCTGAACTATCTTTTCAAGGACGGTATCGGTTGTATATATCTCTGGAGAGGGAAGCGCCCAGAGGCATGCAGATACATGGAAAAGATGCTCGATAAGTGGAATCTTTCATTCAACACGGCCATAGGCCGTGCCAAGTCCGAAAGATACAGAAGATTTTGGGAATCAATCATAGAGGATATGCTGTCACACAAGGATGATTTCAGAGAGAACATCCCATACTTGATGCGGCGTTTGAGATTGGATCCGAAGCAATCGGAGATACTTGCGTTGCATTTCACGGGAATGAGCCTTGAAACGATTTCTCTGAGATTGGGAAGACCCCTCAAGGATATCAGGCATGAATTCACGAGGATACAGGCCGCATACAATGAATGTGGGATAGTTGTGAACGATTCTGTGTACACTGAGAATCCTATGTCGTTGTACGATCACAATCCACGAATCATTGGTACATGAAGTTACATAGATTCCTTAGATAGTAAATGGGAAGTCGAAAATGATACATTGTCTGTCATTTTGGATAGATAATCTATATGGTGATAACCAGAATTGGTTGTATCATCCATTGACCAGGGGTGTGCAGGGTTGATCGATGAGAATGATTATCAGATAGGAATGAGGCGTTTGGAACGCATCATAAATCAGAATCAGAGTTGTGAAAGCACTGACAATAATCCGATCAACCAATGCAAGCTCTGCGGATATGTTTGGAACACTGGGGGAAATAACGAGAAACCCAAGATATGTCCGTTATGCAGATCCACGCTATGGGATTGCGAAGAAGCCAGGAAGGTCAAGTGTTTAAGATGCGGATATATCTGGCTGACGAAGAAGAATCCTTCGAAGTGTCCATCCTGTGGGAGTAAGAGATGGAACAAGGAGACACTGGCGATCATCTGTAAGAAGTGCGGGATGCGCTGGGAGGACAAGGTGAAGGATGGGATCCCAATATCATGTCCTGTCTGTGGCGATCTTGAATCGGATGAGTATAAGGTCGGCAGGATCCGTAAGGAATCATTGAAGGACGTGACCGATCGCAGAAAGAGAAGCATTCCTTTGGATGAGAAAATCCTCAAAGAGATGTGGGATACCGAAGGCGATCTGTACAGAACAGTCCTCTTAAGAAAACATGGGCTTACGCCAGAGCAAGCAGATATAATCGTCAGATTCGATCGTGACGAATCCGTCCCCGAGATCGCATCCAGCATGGGTATATCTGTATCAGAAGTCATGGATTCCGTGATTCAGTACATGAAGCTCTGCGAATCGCTGGGAGTAAAGTCATGGAACTGATGTATGACAACAACTGTGGCCCGGTAGCAAGATATTCTGACGCACATCTGTTCCTGGTATTGGACATCCTTCAGAGGAGAGGGCATATCGGCAGGAAGGGATTGATGGAGGATACCGGACTCGGAGAAGGAAGCACCAGAGGGATGCTCAAGGTTCTGAAGGATTGGAAATGGGTCGAGATAAAACAGACCGGTGTCTTCATCACGGAATTCGGCAGGCAGAGTTTCGAGAAATTCAAGATGAGATACACGGACGTTCTCAATGTGAATTATGCCGAGGGAAAATATCAGCAGGGGATCATCATCGAAGGTGTGGCCTACAAGGTGACCAACGGGATGGAACAGAGGGATCTTGCCGTAAGGAATGGGGCGACTGGTGCCGCAACATTCGTGATGAGGGATGACAGAGTGATATTCCCGAAGAATTGGGATGTCGATAAGAACGATCCAAGATTCGCTGAGGAGATAAGGGCCGCCGGAATGAAGAACGAGGACGTATTGATCCTAGTGGATTCGAACGATGCGAATCGGCTCAGGGTGATGGCAGCAGCGGTCGGATTGGCGATGAGATGAGATCCTTAGGCTCTTGAGATCCTAGGGACACGAGGTTTCTTGAACAATCTGCCGATGTGGCGACATCGACTATAATTTTCTATTTCTGTTGTGTAGGGCACATAGTTTATTCTATTCTCATCACTGAGTTTCATACAGAGAGTCGTCTTGCCTATTGGGGCGCACCCGTCGTTAATGTGACGGGACTGAGAGTGTGCTATAGGTGTCTGTGATAAGATGATTCGTTTTGCTATGGGTAAATGGCGGTGTTAGAAGTTTATGAAAATTCGGAATCGAATTCCGATTTTGCATAAATTATATTCAAACGGATTCATGCACAATCATGACTGTTTTGATTCAGAAATCACATCAATAGTTGTGGTTCAAATCGATGTTTTAAACCCGATTCATTTTATAATAATTGTCTGAAATCAGACAATTTGTATGTTGGCCGTCGAATGGAGTAAGATTCGAACAGGGATTTATATGCTATGAAAATGCGTGTAGTTAGCAGACTTTGTTGGAAATGAATTGAGCGCTCGTATGTACATGGATAGAAGATTGGATACGAAAATTTCTGAGTATCTAACATTTCTTTCCAGTATGGGTTAGACGGGAATTCAAACAGAACAACAAAGGAAAGGTGGCTACAACATCACATGAGGTGTGTGCAGCGCGAGTAGAAGAATAAAGGAGAATAAGATGAAGAGAATGAAGTTATTTGCTGCTTTAGCAGCAATCATGATGATATCATTCGCAGGAATTGTAGCAGTCAATACGTCGAGTGATTCCGATGCGTTCCAAGGTGCATCTTGCAACTGTTCAAAGATGACAACTACGTTCCATGTCTATGCAGATTCTGGATACACAATTCCTGCTGGAGCCAGTGAGATGGTCGGGGAGGGTTCGAATGCATATCTTGCATTAATCGATGCTATGGCAACATATAATGCGACGAATGGCACGACATACATAGTTTCAGCCAGCGATAAGCCGTACGTACAAACTGGTAGCTATTATATGATGAACGAAAACTATGGAGACGTAACTGGGCTTTTCGGTCTGTCTGATAGTGGCAACGCTTCATGGAAAGAGTTCTATTGGAATGGAACGGCATGGACATCATGCAGTAAGGGTCTTGGATATTACAAGTCAGTAAGCGATGTTCCTGATGAATATAAGACAAGCAACATTGCTCTCTTTTACACTTCAGGCAATGATGGGCCCATTTCATCAGGACTCACCAATGTTATAAAGACCGTTGATTCATGTAAAGAGTTCGATGTGAGCATCTACATCACTGGAGCTGGAGTTACAAATCCTGGATGGATCACAGGAAGCGGATCTGATTGTTTCAAGGCATTCTATAATGCGGCAAACAATGCAGGAATGCTTTCATCAGCATATAATTTCAACACTACGTATGATAACCAATACTATGGGTACGTAGACGAATTCATAGGGCTTGATGAAATATATGACGAGGATGAAGATGTCTACTATTCCTGGAGTCTCTTTGTTTGGGACGGAACACAGTGGGTCAGTGCTTTCTTCACGCCTGGGCATTACACGCCTGGTACCGACACATACGTGGATGCTAATAACAATGCATTGACGTTGCAGACACAGTACATGATCTTGTCCTATGGGGCATGGACATCCACGGCACCAGCTGTAAGTACGCCATTCCCAGTACACTCATGTGCTTGAACGAGGTGCTAGAGACAGAATAAAACGGGGCAAGTGATTAAAAAATCACATGGAGGTAGCGGATGCGAAGGCTGACGTTACCTTCTTGCCCCATCAAATTGAGGGCTTAGGATCTCAAAGATCGAAGTATTTCTCTTGGATGAGAATTAGGGTGTTCAATCGCCTTGCTTCGGATTTTGTGACGTAAGCAGATGAAATGAAAAGAGAATTTTTGATCGTTTGTTTTGTCGTCCTGACATCTGTTTTTTTTGTGACATTGTTCAACGAAGTTGATGCTTCGCCTACAGAAGAACATGAATTTGTGAGTACTTGGCAATTTGTAACTGATTCAGTAACGCCAGTGGATCAACAGGACATAATTGAGTGGAGCTATGGGCCTGGTACAACGTCTGGGCAAGGGATGACCGATTGGACAAAAGTCTCTGGAACGCCTGTGATTTACGATGGCCATGTCTATGTCAGATCTTGTGGTGAAATCGTAAAGATAGATGTCAGTACAGGATCGGTTGTTTGGAAGAGAAATTCAATATCCAGCACTACGATGTTCTATCATTTTGTTACATGTGGGGACAACAAGGTCGTAGATAACAAAACTGGAAAAGTGTACGATGCCGATGGTGGACTGATCTATGAGTTATCTCAGCCGTGTGATTATATGGTATATTACGAGTCTGGGGCATCAAAGTATTTCATAGGAGCAGGTTCGAATAAAACAATTTACAAATATAATGTCAGTCCAGACAATAATGTTACAGACGGAGTAAAAACGCCTGAGCTCTCATCATCAGGTCGCTCATATAGTGTTACGTATTCCTACATTCCCCCATTGGTGATAGGTAACAAGATGGTTTATGTCAATCATAGTATGGCATCTCTTGATGTGGTCAATCTGGACAATCTTCAGCTATTGGATTCGTATTCGTTTCCAAAAAATGTGGTCAATACTCTAAGTCGTAGTCAACCTACGTATTATGAAGGTAAGGTCTATTTTACTACATACACTAGGCCTTTGTTGGGGGAATCCACTTATGTGTATGGATCGATAATGGCAATCCCATTGTCAGAGGATGGAAAATTCGATATCAGCAATATGGTGACAACGAAGACGATGTCCGATTCAATGACATCGTCTGTTGTATTCTGTGGCGGGTACGGATATGTGAATGCTGGGGAGACGATGAAAGTGATCGATCCAGTTACATTGAGAACTTTGGCAGAATGCGAAAGCGTATTGTCGCACGGAACCCCTGTGATCACTACTGCGTACAATTATTCAGAGGGAGACTACCAAGTTTATTTATATCTCAATCCATACGAATCGAAGATATCACAAGGTAAACAGGATCTTTGGGTATTTTCACATACTGTATCCGGCGGAGTGCACAAACTAACATATAAGGTCCTGGGTGTGGCCGAGGCTCAGTATTGTTCACAGACAATGGTTCTGGGACCAAATGGAGAATTAGTATGGTATAATGATTGTGGGAAGTTATTCTGTATTAAGACCAACGCAGTTGTTTCCAAGAAATATGACGTAAGGTTCAATGTAAATAAAGGTGATACAGATGTATCTTCCAAGGTCTATGTACGTGTGGTCGATTCATCGAACAAAGATGTAAATTCGAATAAATTAGTGACTGGAAGTTATACATATTATGTGGAGTGGGCAGATCAGGGCATTGTTGGAAAGAGTGGAAAATTCACTGTAGGGAATTCAGATATGGTAGTCAATATTACTATCGAGGATAATGATTGCACATCTCCAAGTTGGAATGATTGGTTAAAAATAGACAACAATGGATCAATAACTGAATACTCTGGCCCAGGAGGCACATTGACAATACCTGATGATGTACAAGCGACATCAATTAGTTCTGGCGTGTTCTCTAATAATTTGAAAATAATCTCAGTATCGATTCCAAATTCCATCAAATCATTACAGTCTTTAAATACCATGGGGGCTTTTTCTGGCTGTTCTAATCTTAGCTCCATAAGTGCATCAGGCGTAACAGAGATGGGGACGAGAACATTCAAAGATTGCAGTAGATTGAAAGAAATATCCTTGAATCAGTCAATGACGATGATTCCGAAATATGCATTTGAGAATTGTTGTTCATTGGAAACAATGACTCTGTCTTCTTTGAACACTGTCGGAGAAGGTGCATTTAAAGATTGTTTTAATTTAAAGAGATTGAATGTTTCTAGTAACGGTTTAAGGTCAATTGGTAATTTTGCATTTGAGAATTGTTATCTGCTATCGGAAATAAAGTTATCTAAAGAATCATGGAGTAACGGTACATTCAATTACGATGGGTTATCTTTGGGTTCAAGCGCATTTGAGAATTGTAGGTCTCTAACGTCGCTAGATATAAAAATTGCCCAATCAATGGGGGAAAATAGTTTTGCAGGCTGTTCTTCACTCGTAGAAGTAAGTGTGACTGGATCATCCAGTCTTCCTGGCGGCGCATTCAAAGGATGCACGTCACTGGTGACATTGAATGCCCCGGACGTGTTTATGATTGCAAAGGACAGTTTATCGGATTGTATAAGTTTAAAGAACCTCAAGCTGTCAATAAATGCTTGGAGAAGTTTCTACTTCAAGAATTGTGAAAGTTTAGAATCGATCACAATACCTGAGGGTACAACAACGATAGGCGAGGCAGCCTTCATCGGCTGTTCATCGTTGAAGATAATAACGATTCCAGACACGGTGTCAACAATCGGAAATAGCGCTTTTGCATACTCTGGTCTGACGGAGTTCACCATCGGGCCCAATATGGATGTGTTCAATGCGAATGCATTTATCGGTTGTGGATATCTCAAGAGCTTCAAAACAGAGAATTCGAACTATTATGTAGAGGACGGAGTACTTTTTAGAGATGTGTTAAATAACTCGGTGGCAGAGAAGACATTGATGGCATATCCATCAGGCAAGGTCGGTTCCAAATATGTCCTCAGTGAATCTATAAAGAATATCGGGTCTTGCGCGTTCGCCTATAACACAAATCTTAGAGAGGTCGTGATTCCTGGTGACACTAATATTGAGGCTGGCGCATTCCAATACTCTAGCGTGAAATCTATTTCATACTATGGGAAAGTGATAGGAAATAAATCGTTGGCCGATTGTGTGGATCTAGTTACAGTCTATATGCCAAATGTCGTTTCAATCGATAATCAAGCATTTATGAATAGTATCAATTTGGATTATGTTTTAATGCCATCGAGTTTAAAATCATTGGGACACTCAGTCTTCGTAGGCTGCCAGAATACTACTACGTTCATATTCGATAAAAACGTAGAAGATTTCCCTAAGTTGCCCGCCGACAATCCATTTTACCCATTTAGAGGTTTGAATGTCAAGTTCTATCTTCCTGAAGCAAAAGGTTCAGATTATTGGACATCAAAGATAAACTCATTGCCCAAAAGTGGAAATGGAAGCATAACGCCGGTTCCATATTCTGAATATCCAAGTCAATTATTGGAGACGATATCTATTCACAATGGAGATTCTGTCAAAAAATCGTCGTTGATCCGTGGATCCATAATATCCCAGAATCTTGAGTTTTCAGGAGAATCAGGGAAGGAATTGGATTATTGGAGTTATGATAAAGAAGGAAATGATAGGCTAGGTAAATTCGATGCGATATTCGATAGTGTAACGGTCTATGCACAATTGCGCGATATTCAGACTGGAGAACTCAAGGTCGATGCGGAGATTAGTGAGACAGATACATTATTGAGATTCGATATTTCCGTTGACAACATCCCTTCTTCTTTGGCCGATCCAGTACTTCAGATAATACTTAGGCACAACGATAATGTGGAAAATCTGTATTATCATTTGAGTGTGTCGTCTGGATCCTCATCAGCAATATTCGAAGTGTCACACAGGAATCTGGATGGTGTGGGCGTGTACCTTCTGGATGGTGTGCCAACTGGCATTCATGATTGGAAAGCTGAATATACATATGCTCCTGAGAAGGTTACAGTCACTGTGAAGGATGGAGATCGGATCCTCAATACATATCAGATCTTTAAACAAACTAAGTTCACAAAATTGGATCAATTGACTAAAGCAGATTACGAATTTGATGGGTACTATGCGGATGGTGATTTGACATCAGAATTTGATTCTAATATGAAGATCATGTCCGATACGACAATTTTCACGAAATGGCTTAAAATAAACTCAGTGACCTGTGTAGAGGGACAGAATGGAACTGTAACAACAGACAAGGGCGTAGCCAAAGTTGGGGAGATAGTCAAGATCACTGTATCTCCGAATATAGGATATCTTGTCAAGACAGTGACCGTGGTCGGAACCGATGACAGCACGAAGGCAGTGGATGTCACCACGGTGGATGGGACCACATACACCTTCGTGATGCCCGATTACAAATGAAAGGGGATTCAAGAATGTAGCCAATAACTCCCCCAAAAATAATAACGGGAATTGGACCATCGATGGCAACACCAAGACCGCCAAAAATCCAGTGACAATAAAGGTCGGCGAGAGGGTCAGGATGCCTGACAGTTATGAAAATATCAGTCAAGCTGGAACGTGGGATATCTCTGCCAAGGATTCCAATGAGATCGATAGAAAAGAATGGGTGAAAATTGACGATAAGGGTAAGCTTGAGATATGGCCGGATCAGCCGGGAACATTCACGATCACGACGACCATAAGATACGTCGAGAATGGGGTAGCCATATCCACCACGACCTATATCGTGGAGATAACCGCATTGGGCGGAATCGTCGAGATGGACAAGACCTCTCTCGTGAAGAAGGGTGAGACCGTGACATTGACCGTCACGCCGAACGAGGGATACACTGTCAAGACAGTGACCGTGGTCGGAACCGATGACAGCACGAAGGCAGTGGATGTCACCACGGTGGATGGGACCACATACACCTTCGTGATGCCCGATTACTGTATTTGCATTAGCGATAGCATTCAGCTGTGTCCTTATTTCGATAGATGTTAATGCGGATGCTACGAATGACACACCAATCAGTATAACTGAAGCATCGTATTCAGATGGGATCCTGACTTTAGCTGGTACGACGAATGGTCATGTGGGCAGTTCTCTGAAGTACTATGTGGTGGGACAAGGCCATACTAGTTCCTATAGTTATGTAGAATTATTAGATGGGAGATTCAGTACAACATGTCCTATCGGACACTTAGATGATGGGGATTATCAAATCGTGATGTTCGATTTATCAGGCGTTCACGTATCTAGAACATTCAGAGTATCTAATGATGTTCCAATCGAAGTGATATTCACAATGAGAGAGAATCATTCGATGTATGTCGATTCTAGGGTTTCATTGAATGCTCTGGCAACGATTAGTCCATCATCATATGTATCCAATGTTGTTTGGACATATTCTGGCAATGCTATAGAGGTTGATGGAGGTTTTGTTCATGCGATCAATGCCGGTACATCTATATTGACAGGAACTTTGACTAATGGAGATACAATCATCATTCGGAATTGTTTGGTGACGGTGAACAGCAATCAACAACAGGGTCAACCAACTATTGAGAATGATTATACTTTCTTCATACAGGTCAAGATGGATGCGGATATCGCTTACATTGGAACATCATATTCAGCAAAGGATCTTATGACAGGGTTTGAAATATCCTCCAAGGGCGAGGATGCTGCTGATGCATTAGAAAAAGCATGTGTGTTGAATGGGATTCCTGTTGAGTTAGGAAAAAGAACAGGTACCGAGGGTTGGGTGGTTCATATGTTCAACATGAGTGATGAATTACAACCAGATGGTACTTGGAAATATTGGGTGCAACATCATAATGGTTCCTATAATGATTGGACATTGGGGCATTACAAAGATGGGGGATACTTCAGTTTGATGTATGCGATAACTGCAGAGATACCGCAGGCAAAAACTAGGTTGTATTACAACGGAAATATACAAACTGGTGTTGCTGAAGGCCCTGGATTTACTGTGACGGGCGGTACAGCAAAGGATGTTGGGAGCTATAGTGCGATTGCAACATTGACTAGTAAGGACTACATGTGGACTGATGGCACTACGGCACCAAAGACTATAGTGTGGTCAATCAGTGCTAGTGGCGATCCTTCAGGAGGAGGCGATACAGATCCGACTCCTGATCAGCCAACAGTTCCTGATACTCCGAACGATCACCTTGACCCCACAGATCCAACTGTAACGGTCGAGAAAGATTCCATTCAGAATGCTGATGGTACGATAACGAATGTCCAAACGCTTACCAAGACCGAAGAGGACGGAAAGACCACTACAACTGTGATCACCACCACTCCTCAGAATGATGGAACGGTCGAGGAGATCAAATCCACATCCAATTCTCAGACGAATGAGGGAGGGATAAAGACTGAATCATCTCTTGAGACAGTCACTATCAAAGATCCCAATGGGGGTGTGAAATCCGAGACTCATATCGAGGTCAGTGTGATAGACACAACCGGTTCTTCAGGTACAGGCACTAAGGGAGTCACCATAACTGCTAATGATAAGGGCGGAAACGCCACTGTCAAGGCAGAGTATCAGGAAGGTTCTCAGTCCGCATCCGTCGTCACCGAGGTCAAGACCTCAGAGGAGAACGGACAGATAGTAATCTCCCATGAATCCCTTGATGTCGCTCTGAAGATGCAGGAGATGTATTCCAAGAAGATCGTCAACGAGAATGAATCCGTCAAGGATGCGACCAAAGTCATCCAAGTCGGATCAGGATCGTCCGATGCGAATGTCAAGTTGTCATCAGATATCGTCAAGAAGATAGCGGATGCCGATTCTGCCATCCTCGTTTCCGGTACGGCCGGAAGCATGGAGGTCAGTAAGACAGTGATGTCCAATATCTCCGAATACGATGATATCGCAATATCGGTCGCTAAAGCCATCGAGGATGTCCTTACAGATGAACAGAGGATCGCTATAAACAGTGATGCCACTGTCGTCAAGGTCAAGGTCATGTCTGGTGACAAGAGCATCGGTGACAAGCTCAATGGAGAGATCACCATCAGCATCAAGCACGTTACAGCACCTGGAATGGTGCCTGTGGCGTACTATGTGCATGATGATGGTACGATGGAGAAGGTCGATGGAAAATACAACATGAAGAACAATGAGATGGTCGTCAAGACCACACACTGTTCGATATATGCTGTTATCGATGAGGCTCCGGAGTCATCATCGGATGGTAAAATCCTGTTGTACGCAGGGATCGCGATAGCAGCAGTAGTCATCATCGCTGCGATAGCAACATTCATGCTCAGGAGGCGTTAAGAACAACCAACACAAACAGGTCCGTCCCGTCATGGGGCGGACCGCCTTATCTTTTTTTTCATTCAATCTATTTCAATACGACAAACATAGTCGTCGATTCCTACGAACATTCAGAACTTAACTGAATTACGATTAACTTAATTACGTTTCAGTTAAACCACATATTATCTAGTCGGAATCGTTCTTCTTGTCATGGACTTCATAGGCAGGGAGAAGGAGACATCGTGAGGTGGATCTCTTTACCTCTATACGTCTTACGGATTATGTCGAATAAATCCAAGGATCATTCCATCTCAAGATGAGTTTCTTCTCATTTCCCAAGACGTTTTCGAAGACGGATCAAGTAGTCATTTCCAGCTTCAGTAGTATTATGAATAACTTGGAATTGAGATGTGAGTCCACAGCGTAAGTAACCGCTATCTTTCAGAGAGTATATGATCTGATGATAATCCTCGAATTCCTCGTTAGAAAGAATGCCACCTTCTTTGTAGGTTTCAAGGATGTGCCTTTCAGCTTTCAATACATCATGGTCTGAATGTTCACTCATCCAAACCATTGACTTGACCTGTCTTTCCATGCTAGTTTTGCTGGTCATGAATGCATTCCTCCTTTTGTTGTAGTTTTGCGCGGAGTTGAGTTCTCGTATGCAAAACAAACACTCTCTTTTGTTCAATGGTATGCTATCGCGCGTATATGTATGCGGCCCATAATCAATGATTTCTCTCCAACCTCAGAGGTGTTTCGTTTCTTCGAAGTCACACGTTTCTAAGCGTTACGAAGCGGCTTTTGCCTATAGCTCAGGATTCAAGAATTTTGGTCTTAGCATGGTTGGAATACATCTTTCAACCCAATCGCGGGACACTGTTCTTCTGCTCAAGGACATGTTTGTACCCGATCGGCATGACCTTCAGGAATCTCTTCACGTTATGTTCCCAATCATCCAGGAGATCTTTGGCCTTCTTGCTTCCAGTGTATCTGAGGTGTTTCTCCAGTATCCCTTTGAGTTCATCGATGTCCTGCGGGGATTCAACCAGAGATAGCTCTACCATATCCATGTTGCAATGGCGGTCGAAATCATCGGAGTCATTGAGGACATATGCGATACCAGCAGACATTCCTGCGGCGAAGTTCCTTCCCACATCACCGATGATCACGGTACGTCCTCCCGTCATGTATTCGCAACAATGGTCCCCAGCACCTTCGGCCACAGCTATCGCTCCGCTGTTCCTCACGCAGAACCTCTCTCCGACGGCACCAGCGATATAGAGTTCGCCGGATGTGGCACCGTACAGGATCGTGTTGCCTGCGATAACATTCTCCTTCGGATAGCGTTCCTTGTGGAATATCGCGATACGGCCTCCTGACAGTCCTTTACCAACAAAATCATTCGCCTGTCCGGCAAGGTCGAACGATATGCCTTTGCATAGGAATGCACCGAAACTCTGTCCTGCAGTGCCTGTGAATGTGACGTTGATGGTATCATCTTCCAATTCTATGCCATTCCTTATGAGTGCACCCGTGAGCATCGTACCGACGGATCTGTCGACGTTGATCAGGCTGTATGTGAGGTTCACTTTCCTTCCGGATTGTACCGAATGCATGGCATCGGCGATGATCCTCTTATCCAACACATCCTTCACGATGTCATTCTGTCCCTCGGTACAGGATTGTACGCCATCCATCCTTGTCAGCATCTTCGTGAGGTCCATCCTGTCGCATTTCAAGCCTTTGGCCGGTCTACGTACCAATCTGTCCGAATGGCCTACCGCATCATCGATACTTCTGAATCCAAGGGAAGCGAGATTCCTTCTGACATCCTCAGCCACCATACGGAGGTAGTTGCGTATGTCATCCGCACATCCTTTGAATTTCATCCTGTTCTCTGGATCCTGCGTAGCGATCCCTACGGGGCAGGTGTTGGTCTGACATCTGCGGCACATTATGCATCCGATGGAGACCATGAGCGATGTTGCGAAACCGTATTCCTCGGCACCGAGGAGTGCTGCAACGACTATATCCTTGCCTGTCTTCAATTGACCGTCAACTTGAAGTCTCACCTTCTTCCTGAGGCCGTTCAATATCAGGGTCTGCTGTACCTCGGCGAGACCAAGCTCCCATGGCATCCCTGCATACCTCATAGATGATATCGGGCTTGCTCCAGTGCCTCCATCCGCGCCTGAGATGAGGATGACATCCGCTCCTGCCTTAACCACGCCTGCGGCAACGGTACCTACGCCTGCTTCTGCGACGAGTTTCACGCTGATCCTTGCAGCAGGATTGATGCATTTGAGGTCATAGATCAATTGTTTGAGATCCTCTATGGAATAGATATCATGGTGCGGAGGAGGAGAGATCAATGTGATCCCTGGTATGCAATGCCTTGTGGCTGCGATGACAGCATCCACCTTATGTGCGAGCAATTGCCCTCCTTCTCCCGGTTTGGCTCCCTGTGCTACCTTTATCTGTATCTCTTCCGCATTGACGAGATACTCTGCGGTCACACCGAATCTTCCGGAAGCGATCTGCTTGACCTTGGATGACAGATCCTTTCCGTCAATGGGTTCGAATCTCTTCGGGTCCTCTCCTCCCTCTCCGGTGTTGCTCTGTGCACCGATGGAGTTCATGGCTTCGGCGATGGTCTCGTGTGCCTCTTTGCTTATGGCGCCGAACGATATGCCTTCTGCCACGAAACGTCTCATTATGCTCTCTGTGGATTCCACCTCATTCAAAGGTATGGGTTTGGACGGTCTGAAGTCCATCATGTTGCGTATGAATATGTGATCGGAATCGACGGCATCGGCGAATCTGCCGTATGCGCCCATGTCATTGTTGGATGCGGCCTCGCGAAGGGACCTTACCGTAGATGGTACCCATGAGTGCCCCTCCCCTCCCTTGCGATATGCGTAGAATCCTTGATCGGGAAGTGTGCCGATTCCCTTTATCGCATCATCGTGCGATGCAATCGCCTCGTTCTCGATATCCTTGATGGTCAATCCGTCGATATTGGATACCGTACCGCCAAGGTATCTGTTACAGACGTCGGATGATATTCCTAACGCTTCGAATAGCATACAACCTCTGTATGAGCGTAAGGTCGCTATGCCCATCTTGGACATTATCTTCATAATCCCTTTCTCGATGGATGAGATGTAGTTGTGCTCCGCAGTATCCACATCGACCCTCATATCTTGATTGTTGGATACAGTCCTCTCGATTATGGCATAGGCTATGTACGGGTTGATGACGTTGGCACCGTATCCGAACAGGAGTGCGAAATGCATGACCTCCCTGGGCTCTCCGGATTCCACTATTATATCCGTCTGCAACCTCAGTTTCTCATCGATGAGGTGTTGGTGTACTGCCGATACCGCAAGTACGGATGGTATGGGGATGTGAATATCATCGGAACATCTGTCCGATAGCACTATGTACGAACCGCCGGATTTGACAGCCTCATCGGCCATCTCGCAAATGCGTTCCAGGGCTTTCTCCAATCCCTCATCCTTGGTGAAGACCATGGGGATGACCACTGTTCTGAATCCTCTGTACTTGAGATTCATGAGCAGGTCCAATTCCCTATTGGTTATGATCGGATGTTTCACCTTGACGATCTTACAGTTCGCAGGCGAAGGCATCAGCATGTTGTGATGGATCGATCCTATGTATCCGGTCAGCGACATGACCAATTCCTCCCTTATCGGATCGATAGGTGGATTCGTGACCTGTGCGAACGATTGACGGAAGTAATTGAACAATCTCTGATGCGAATCGGACATTATGGGCAATGCAGTGTCATATCCTGCAGAGCCGATGGGTTCCTTGGATTGGAGCATCATCGGCATCATCACCTTGTCGATGTCCTCCTGTGTGTATCCGAATTCAGAGAGTTTGCTGTCAAGATCATCCACATCGCGTCCGACCACCCTTCCGGATGATACCTCATCGATGTTCAGACGGTTCCTGTCAAGCCAATCCCTGTACGGGTATGCGGATGAGAGTGATGATTTGATCTCTTCGTCACGGAGTATCCTTCCCTCTGTGGTATCGATCATGATCATCTTTCCAGGTTTCAGACGTCCTGATTCCTTGACCTCGGATTCAGGGAATTGGATCACTCCCGTCTCGGAGGCCAATATGAACATGCCATCATCCGTGATCACATATCTCGCAGGACGTAGTCCGTTCCTATCGAGCATACCGCCTGCGTATCTGCCGTCCGTGAACAATATCGCAGCAGGGCCGTCCCATGGTTCCATGAGGATCGAGTTGTACTCATAGTATGCTTTGAGCGAATCCGGTATCGGATTCTTGTTGTTCCATGATTCCGGTATCAGCATGGACAAGGCATTGGGCATGCTCTTGCCTGCCATCGTCAGGAATTCGAAGACATTGTCCAATGATGCGCTATCGCTCATCCCGGGTTGTATCAGAGGGAACAGCTCCGGAAGGTCAGGGAGGAGGTCCGTCCCAAGTACGCTCTCCCTAGCACCCATCCACGATCTGTTGGCCTTTATGGTATTGATCTCTCCGTTGTGACATAGCATCCTGAACGGCTGTGCCAGCTTCCACATCGGGAATGTGTTCGTACTGAATCTTGAATGCACCATCGCGATCGCACTCTCGAACTCAGGGTCGGAGAGATCTAAGTAATACTGACCTATCTGTTTCGGAGTGAGCATACCCTTGTACGTGATCGTACGCGTGGAGAGGCTGCAGATGTAGAAATCATCTTTGTCCTTCATCTCAGAGGATACGATCCTGTTCGTTGCCCTCTGTCTGATGGAATAGAGCTTGCGCTCGAGTATCTCCTGACTGTCATAACTCGTGAGGAACAACTGTACGATATATGGTTCATTCCTCTTCGCCATGGGCCCCTGGGCCGTATGGTCCACAGGCATATCCCTGCAGAGTATGGTGTAGACACCATACCTCTCGCATTCCTCCCTTATGACGGAGAGGCAGGTGTCCCGTTCGGTTCTCTTTTTCGGCAGGAAGATGTTCCCGACGCCGTATCTTCCGATCTCGGGGACATGGATCCCCATGGACAGGAAGAACGAGTGCGGTATCTGCACCGTGATCCCTGTGCCGTCGCCGGTCTTGCCATCGGCATTCTCAGCACCGCGATGCTCCATGTTGTCGAGGATCCTGAGTCCATATTCGACTATGCGGTGACTCTTGGTGCCGTCGATGTTCAACGCAAGGCCGACACCGCATGAGTCCCTCTCATTCATCGGGTCGTAGAGGCCCACATTCCCTGGTTTCATCGGATTTTCCTTCAACTTATGAAGAGGAGTTCTCTGTATTTCGGCATAGGCCACATCTGATCATCGATGATCATCTCGAGCGTATCGAGCTCTGCCCTGATCTTCTCCATGATCGGTATGACCTTGTCGTGGAATTCGACAGCCTGTTCACGGCTTCCGATCTTCATGAGTCTGTCGCATTCGGTATCGATCCTTCCGCAGCACTCGTAGACGTTGCAGACCTTCTTGGAGATCTCAGCCACTTGGGATGATTCATACTCGATGTATTTCTTGTAGTCATCGCCATAGACCTCCTTGGCCTTCCATATGATGTCCAAGAGGTTCGATTTGTAGCTGACCGCGACAGGGAGGAGATGGTTGAGCGCCATATCCCTGAGTGTCCTTGCCTCGATCTCGATCTTCTTGCTGTACGTCTCCCAGAAGACCTCGTTCCTTGCTTTGAGTTCCACTTCGGTGAGGACGTTGGATTCCTTGAACACATCGATGGATCTCTTGGATGTGAACGCGTCGAATGTGATCGGTGCGGAGGATTCGCAATCGAGTTTGCGCTTCTCCGCCTCCTTCTTCCATTCTTCGGAGTATCCGTTTCCGTCGAAGCATATCTTCTGACAAGCCTTATACGTCTCACGGGTCTCGTTGAGTATGGCTGTCATCGTATCCTCTCCCTTCTCGATCCTCTTGTCGACGTTCTTCTTGAATTTGATGAGCTGACTTGCGACTATGGTGTTCAGTACCGTGATCGGTGCGGAACAGTTGGCTGATGATCCCACTGCTCTGAACTCGAATCTGTTCCCTGTGAATGCGAAGGGTGATGTCCTGTTCCTGTCCGTGTTATCCACCAGGAGCTCAGGGATCTGAGGTATGCCGAGGCTGTAGATCTTCTTCCCTTTGATCTTCACCATGTCCTTGCTGTTGAGCAGTTCTGTGAACGCTTCGCTGACCGTCTTCCCGAGGAATGACGATATTATCGCCGGGGGCGCTTCGTTCGCACCGAGCCTGTGGGCGTTGCTAGCGGTCATGATCGATGCCTTGAGCAGTGCGTTGTTGTCGTACACCGCTTTCAGGATGTTGCTCATGAACACGAGGAATCTGAGGTTCTCCTCTGTCGTCTTTCCAGGTGACAGCAGTCCGATGCCGCTGAGCGTTCCCAAAGACCAGTTGCAGTGTTTCCCTGAACCGTTCACGCCATCGTATGGTTTCTCATGGAGCAGGACCTCGAATCCGTGCTTCTCCGCTACATCCTTCATCAAGGACATCAGCAGGAGGTTGTGATCCACTGCGAGGCTCGCCTCCTCATACACGGGTGCAATCTCGAACTGGTTCGGTGCGACTTCATTGTGCCTTGTCTTGACCGGGATACCAAGCTTGTATGCCTCGAACTCCAGTTCCTTCATGAATTCGAATACCCTTGAGGGGATCGCACCGAAGTAGTGGTCATCCAGCTGTTGGTTCTTGGAGCTGTTGTGACCCTGTAGGGTGCGACCTGTCATCATGAGATCCTGGCGCATTGAGAACAGATCCCTGTCCACGAGGAAGTATTCCTGTTCCCATCCGAGGTATGATTGCACCATCTCGTCCCCAAGTCCGAAGTAACTGAGCACATCCTTCGTTGCTTTGGATACTGCGGATATGGATTTGAGCAGAGGCGTCTTGTAATCCAATGCCTCCCCGTTGTATGATATGAATACTGTAGGGATACAGAGACAATCATCCAGTATGAATGCCGGTGAGGACGGGTCCCATGCCGTGTATCCTCTGGCCTCGAACGTGTTCCTGAGCCCTCCGTTCGGGAACGAGGATGCATCCGGTTCCTGTTGACAGAGGAGCTTTCCGCTGAATGATTCCAATGATCCGTCGTGTCCATAGGGTTCCGCGAAGGAATCATGTTTCTCAGCCGTTCCGCCAGTCAATGGTTGGAACCAGTGCGTGTAATGGGTGGCACCCATCTCCATAGCCCACTGTTTCATACCAGCTGCGACATATTCGGCGACCGACTTGTCGAGTGTGACACCCTGTTCGATCGACTCGTAGACCATCCTCCTGGTATCGGATGAGAGGTACTTCCTCATCGCAGATCTGTTGAACACTTTACAACCGAAATAGTCCGATGTCGCTTTGGACGGAGGTTCAACGACCAAAGGCTCTTTCCTACATGCAATCTCGACTGCATCAAGTCTGCCGTTTGTCATGATTCGTTCGTATATATGTGTAGCATATAAAGATTTCTCATTTGACGATTGTATGTTCGGATTTTTTCAATTGAATTAGACATTTGTCTAAATAATCGGATCATAATTAGATGATGGCTGATGTCTGGTCTGTCAGTTTAGGCAAGGGCTGTCATTTTGTCGAATCGCGTATCCTTGATGCATATCATTCTGCACTGCCAGGGATGCGATCGTGTATGGGAGGTGCATACGATTTCTGTCAAAGTAATAAGACTTATAATTTTGAAAGAAGATAGTCTCATATGGAAGGCGTCTCCCGCATAAGCATATCATTGGACCCTGAATTGTTGGATGTTTTTGATGATCACATATCCGATAGAGGTTATGTGAGTCGCAGTGAGGCCATACGCGATCTCATAAGGGACGATCTTTCAGAGAGTGAGTGGAAGGATGATGGACAGTTCATGGTCGGTTCGATCATCATCGTCTTCGATTCCACGGTAACGGACATATTGAACAGATTGATGTCCATGCAACAGAATCTTGGTGCTGCATTGTTATCCTCGTCATACATATCATTGGGGGAGAATAAGTTCATGGGAGCGTTCTTCATCAAAGGTAAACTTTGTGAATTGAAGAATGTCTCAAGCGAAATCTCATCGATGAAAGGTGTCCTCAGAGGAAAACTCACGATGGTATCGCCGACGAGCGGACATATGCATCATATAGGGTGAGGTTCAACCCTCACTCATGTGAGTGATTGATCCTATCCTTCAGACTATATTCAGACTGGTGTGAAAGGCACTCAGTCGATAACTTTCTTCACATTCTTGAGCCAATTCGCTGTCGATAACGCGTATTGGTGTGTGTATGACGCAACGGCATTGTTCTTCGTCAATCCATCCATGCCATCGAGGATGCCTGTACCCCTCTCCACCGAGAACATGAAATCAGCATCATTCCCGAGTTCTATCTCGGAGTAATGGAATTCATGTCCGCGTATCGTCATGTCCTTGAACAGGCCCTTTCCTTTCGAGTGTATTATGTTATATGTCGGTCCATGACGTCCGCTCATCACGGCCTTGCCGTCGAATATGCCTGACATAATGTGTTCCACTCCATCCTTTCCAGTGATGGATCTGCACATGGTCATGAGGCCGCCACATTCACCGATCACAATCTTCCCTTCCGAGGCAGCATTGTTGAGGCCTTCAAGGAAATCCCTGTTCTCGGATATCTCCTTCGCATGGAGTTCTGGATATCCTCCGCCTATGTAGTAGAGATCGGCATCAGGAAGATGGTCCCCCTTCAGTGGACTGAACGTCTTGACGGAGATCCCTGCGGCCTCCATGCATTCTATGTTCTCTCTATAGTAGAAACAGTAGGCATCATCATAGGGTATCGCAGCCGTCATGGAGTAGTCATGTTCAGCATACAACCGCCCTGTATCGTATGTGTGGTCATCGGATCCTTCAACGATGTCCATGAGCATATCCGTATCGAGATCATCGGTCAATGCCCTCAGGCCGATGATGGATTCTTTGGAATCCTCATCCACTGTCGCAAGGCCAAGGTGTCTTGAAGGGAGTTCTAGATGTTCGCGGTGCTTCACTATGCCTATCACGCGTATGTCGCAATGTTTACCGATCGCAGACCTGAGCTTCTCCTCATGTCTCGGTCCCGATACATTGTTGAGTATCACGCCTTCGATATCCACATCCGGATCGAACATCCTGAACCCATTGATCATCGCTGCCGCCGATCTTCCGAGCGATCTCGCATCCAGTATCAATATCACTGGGAATCCGAGGGTCTTCGCTATCTCTGCGGTCGAACCGTCATCCGTCGTCCCTGTCAGTCCCTCATAGAGTCCTCTCACGCCTTCGACGATGCAAAGGTCCGCATCCTTGGATGCGTGTGAAGCGATACCTCTAACAACATCCTTGGATCCCATGAATGTGTCCAGGTTCCTACTTCTCCTCCCGCATGCCAAGGTGTGATACATCGGATCGATGAAATCCGGACCTACCTTGAACGGTTGCACCCTCTTCTGTCTAGAGAGTTCTGACATTATGCCGGTGGTTATCGATGTCTTTCCGACACCGCTTCCCATGCCTGCTATGACGACGCCTTTCATATGTCCCTCAGAGGTACTTCTTCACCTTCTCAGCGAACAGGTCTGTGAGACGAGGGTCATCACCGATCGGCGAGAGGTAACAGATCCTGACCTTCTTGCCGTTGTAGTCGTATGTGTCATCGTTCACTCCGTCCACGAGGTGGATCTTCGGAGGGATGTCGTTCTTCAGGTGGTCTCCGAGCGATATGAACAACGGGAGTACGAGCACCTCATCTACGCCTCTCGAGAGCAATTCCTCAAGGACGTCCTCGATGGTGGGCTCGTTGAATTCGTTGAACGCGTAGAGCACATCATCGTATCCCATGTCCGTCAAGCGTTTGGCGTTCAAGGATATTATGTCCTTGTTGTAGTGGAGCTTCGATCCATGTCCTATGACCAATACTCCGGTCCTCTTGCATTTCTTGGCCTCATCGATCTTCTCGCCGAGGATCTTCGCAAGCAACGGGTCCTCTCCGAACGGTTCGCCGAAGTGCATCATCATCTCATGTCCATCGACGGACACGACCATGTCCTTGCAATCATCCTTGAGTCCGAGTTTCGGAGGGATGTCCCTTGTCATGTGCAGTCCTGACGCGATGAAGAATGGGATCGCTACTACCTCTTCGATCCCGTCTGCTGCCATCTGTTCCATGGTCTCGACGATGAATGGGTGGGATGTCTCGTTGAATCCGATGTATACATTCTCGAATCCCATCTTCTCTAAACGTTCTTTCTGCAATTCCATGATCTTCTTGTTGTATTCGTATCTCGATCCATGTCCTACAATCAATGTGGCCTTCTTAGTCATAATATCACACCTTGGAAATCGTTTCATCTGTCAGTTCTCTGATCGTGTCTCCGGTCTCCATGGAAATTATGTGATCCGTACCCATGACCATGGAATGCGACGATATCTCGCCCAACGACCTTTCGAATCCATTGTTGAGAAGATTCGCTAACTGTCTTGGTTGATCCGTTATCAGAATGTCATTCGGAGAGAGTTCGGGATATGCATGGGGCATACCTACGATGATCTTCAGATCGGCATCGAACACATCCGCGGAATCCTTGGCCTTCTCGCCGATGGATAGCGCATACTCATCCAATCCTCCGATCACACTGTCTATCGAGATGTCATTCTCTGAGAGTTCATTCAATATATCATTACAATAGCGCCTTATGCGCGGGAGTCCCTTGTCTTTGTCAAGGTTGGCGATGAAGTACGTCTCCCCTCCGAGTTTCCTCCTTGCATAATCGATGGCTAGGAATATGTCCGCGAAACGATAGGCCAATTCCTTCTTGGCGATCATTATCACTGCGACCTTCTTCCCTTCAGAGAGTGCAGTTATTATCTCTTTGCATATCGTCATCTTCGTAGGTCCTCTCGTAGGAGAGAGATATCCCCTGCTAGCCATACCGAACTTCTTCTCCATCTCTGTGGCAGCCCTCATGTTGCTGATCTGCCTGGAGGCTTCATCAGCCGAGATGAGGCCGGCATCGCGTGCTGATTCTATCGCCATGGTGGCGCCTGCGGTGTTGTCACCCATGCATCCATGACAATCCACTGGGAAGACCAATGAATCCACCCCAGCCTTCCTTATTGATGCCTTCATATCCTCGCCGATGATCATACTTGCGCAAGTACCGATGACCGCGATGGTCTTCGGGTGGAATCTATCATAGGATTCCTTTATGGTCCTGATCAATTTCTCGGAACCTCCGAAGACGAGGTCATTCTCCACGAGGGCGGAGGTCACTACCCTTATGCCTGCTTCCTCCAGCATCCTGGATGCCATGAATCCGCATCCTGCTGGGCCATGCACTATGATGACATCCACGTCCAAGTCCCTGAGCGTATACATCGCTGCGACGATGGGATTCGGGCGCGGGTGTATCGTATTCACTGGAATCCCTCTTTGATGAATTTCAAGATCGTTTTTGTCCCTTCGGGGATCGTGACATCCTTGCCATCGTTCAAGAAGATCAATCTTACGTCATACTTGTCGATGACATCCCTGATCTGTTCGATATCCAATTTATCGCATACCCTTCTGTTCACAGGGTCCAGGATGACCGTGAGTCCATTCAAGGCATCCATCCTCTTCATCGTGGAGAGTGTCGATCCGATCGATATGTGCGATATGCCCGGATTCCTCTCTGTAACGGCCCAGATGCCATTCTCTTTCGATATCTCTCCCCTTCCGGGTATGCCGCGGAACGATTCGAGTGCGGATATCATGACATCCTTCGGGATCGACATCTGTTCGCATATCGTGAGTGCAGCATCGATCGCATGGATGTATTCGAGTCCGAGGAATCCTTCGCCGAATCTCACATCATGCTTGCCACCATAGTCTATGGTGATGTCGAGCGGTTCTCCGAGTCTTGGAGAACCATTCACTCTGACCCTTCCGCCGTATCCTATGACGTCCTTGCCGAATCCTTTCCAGAATTCGCACTCGGATGATTCTACTATATTGATATTATCTGTAAGTATGGAAGCCTTCGATGTAGAGGCCTTCCCAGTGTTCTTGGCGATGCCATAGTCCTCCAACAGATTGGTTATGACTGCGATGTCCGCCTTCCCGGAACCTCCGAGCGAGACCTCGGTGACCATGACATCATAATCCCCTTCGGGGAGTACGAGCAACGATGTCGGTGCAATGCTCATGAGTTTGTCTATGCGGTGTTCGCCGTTCACATATTGGCCTTGGCCACGGGATGTGTGGAGGAATACCTTCTTGCCCGCCTTATCCAAGATGTGGGCCAACATGTAGCACAACGATGTCTTCCCTTTGACGCCGGTGACCTCGATCCTGAATCTCTTATCATCGATGAATTCACCGACCGCCTGGTGGAATGTGACCCTCTTGTCGACGATCACATCATCCCTCAAGAACATGTCCACCGGACAATGCGATGGTGCTAGGAGCAACGCATATTCGCCTGCTGGGGCTTCCTCCGAGAGATTGGCACCCATCTCGACGATCCTATCCTTTATCTCCTGCTTAGCATATCTGTAGACATCGACACAATACACATCGTATCCTCTGTCCATGAGTTTCTCGGCGATGTAATCCCCGCCATGAATAATATCAAAAATCAATGCCTTCATAGTCTCATCCCTCCTTCCACATCATCCGATCTTGATAACATGACCTCGGCCAATCTCCTGTATTCGGATGCCATATCCGATTCAGGAGCACCTTCCACAACAGTCTTGTCATTCCCTTCGCATGTCTGTACGATGGGGTCTCTTCTGAGCCTGAATATGACATCAGTGCCGATCTCCGATGCTGCATCGTCTATCAATGAGTCCTCGTCCTTCACATTCCTCGAGTTCTGTATCAGGCCTGAGAATCTCGCATATCCGCTGTCCGAGAAATCCTTAACAGCCTCTGCGATGTTATTGGCAGCATAGAGGGACATCATCTCTCCTGAGGTCACTACGAAAACATCCTTCGCATATCCGTTCCTTATGGGCATCGCGAAGCCGCCACATACGACGTCCCCTAGGACGTCATATATGATCACATCAGGTTTCAGTTCGTTGACGACATTCTTCGATTCAAGGAATTCGAATGCTGCGATTATCCCTCTTCCAGCACATCCTGTGCCCGGTCTCGGTCCACCGCATTCGACACAGAAACATCCGCCGTATCCTTCGTGTATGACATCCGAGAGCTCGATGGCATCGCCGGTTCTCATGGCATCCAATACGGTGGTCTGTCTTTTTCCATTCAAAAGGAGTCTTGTAGAATCTGACTTTGGATCGCATCCAATCTGCAACACCCTCATTCCTTTGTCAGTCAATGCGGCGGTTATGTTGGCAGAGGTCGTCGATTTGCCGATTCCCCCTTTGCCATAGATGGCAATCCGTCTCATGGGCACAAAATGGAGCTTGTTATTATTAATATTTTGTAATTCGTGTTATTATTTGTCAGTTTTACGCTATCCAGTAATACTCTAATATTTAAAGAAAAGATATTGGAGATACCTAACGGTATCAAAACATATTGGATAATATATCCAACTCATTGTTATTAACGCTTTCTCTTAGGGTGCACCGATTATCGATTTCTTTCAAGCTGGTGATTTAAATATGATGTGTAAATTAAACAGTTGGACATATAATCCAACGTGATATAATGAGTACAAAAATGATTGCTATAGGAATCATCGCGATACTCCTAGTCACCGGAATCGGTGTCGGTGTTGCTGCATCGAACAATGATAGCGGAGACAAAGGAATAGATATCGTCGATGGGGTAGGTACAAAGATACACTTCGATAAGCCGTGCGAGACCGCGGTTGTCTTCAGTAAGTACATCGGTGAAGCAATGATCCTGATGGGTGGTTCCGATAAGGTCGTCGGTACTACCACTACGATAAAGAAGGATACCAACTACTCGAAATACTACACCAACGCCAAGGATTTGGGTCTGAAGACCGTTGGTGATACTGTCATCTCTGAGATTATCAAGCTGAAACCTGATGTGATCTTCTCATACAAATCAAGTGATAACACTGCGCTCAAAGGAACAGGGGTCCCTGTCGTCGAGATCGGTGCATCCAAGATAACAGAGGTCGTTGACGATATCACCGTTCTCGGAAAGGTCATGGGAATGGAGAAGAATGCAGACAAGATCCTGGATTGGTTCAAACCACTCTACAAGAACTTCGAGAAAGAGAAGGAGAAATCCAAGACAACATTCCTAATGGAAAGCTGGAGCGCAAAGGAGCAGATCAGCATCTGTAAAGGAAGCAGTACTGCAGGCGTTCTTATGAAATTGGCCGGAATGAACAACGTCTACGAGGAAGCAGGTACGACTGGAAGCTACATCTACCCCAGTGCAGGCGATGTCATCCCGAAGAACCCTGATGTTTACATCGTACAGACATACAACGCGAATTGGGACAAGGAACAGATCGATGCATACTACCAGAAGATAATCAACAGGCCGGGATGGAGCAGCATGAAATGTGTCGAGGACAAGAAGGTCTTCTTCATCTCCAACGACATCATGGGCGGTATCCGTTCAGTCATCGGAGCGATGTGTTTCATGTCATTCGCGGAAGGCGATTATTCGTCTGAGAACGTAGTGAAGATGGTGAACGATTACAACAAGATCGCTAACACCTCGTTCAATCCGAATCTTATAATCTCGTACTGAGGAAAAGGTCGAGATAAACATGAGTGGTTCAGGAGCGGATGAAGGAAGATCTGCCTTCATGGAGTTCACCGCATCTAGGAAACGCAGGGTCATCTTCATCGTTGTCGTAGCGTTGATGACCGCTATCGTCTCCATCGGTGTATTGGGCGTAGGGGGCGTGATCGTACCGTTCGATGATGTATTGAAGAGTTTATTTCATCCGCTCTTCCCACAATTCGTGCCCGAGGCCTCCGAGTCATACTATCCTGTGATCATCGAAGGCTATCGTGCACCCAGGGTCATAATGGGGATATTGACCGGAGCATGTCTTGCGGTGGCGGGAGCATCGATGCAGAGCATCCTGAAGAATCCGCTCGCGGATCCATTCACTTTAGGATTATCCTCTGCGGCATCATGCGGAGCGGGTATCGCCATAGCGTTCGGCCCAGCCATATTGGGGTCGACATACTACTATGGACTCACCATCTGGGGCAATTATGTCACGGTCGGATGGTTCTTCACGATAGTGATGGCATTCGGTTTCGGACTCGCCAGCACAGCGATATTGCTCTATCTTACGAAAGGGAGTGCTGTCAGTAAATCAACGATGATCCTCACCGGAGTGGTCATCGGATATCTCTTCTCTGCGGTCCTCTCATATCTGAAATACGTGTCCGAGGAATCCACTCTGAAGGATATCACGAATTGGCTTCTCGGAGGCATGTGGGGCTCGACATGGAGCTCTGTGATCCTCGTCCTGCCTATCGCGATATTGGGTATGATATTGTTGGAATCATACGCATTCGAGTTGAACACATTGTCATGCGGAGACGACGTGGCGAAGAATCTCGGTGTGGATGTCAGGAGACTGAGGGTCAAGATCCTTGTGATCTGTGCATTGATCACGTCATCCTGTATGGCGTTCACAGGGATCATCGGTTTCATCGGTCTGATGTCCCCGCACATAGTGAGGATGCTCATCGGCAATGACAATCGTTATCTGATACCTGCTTCAGCCTTCTTGGGCGCACTGATCCTGGTGAGCTGTGATGCGGTCGCAAGATACATCGTAAGGCCGGATGACCTTCCCGTGGGTATCATAATGTATGTCCTCGGAGGGATATTCTTCGTATTCTTGATCAAGAAGATGAGGGGAGGGTACGAGATATGAGGATGTCCGTACGCAATCTGGTCCAAGGATATGGTAGCAAGACCATACTCGACGACATATCCTTTGACGTGGATACAGGAGAGGTCTTGGCGTTGTTGGGACCGAACGGTTCCGGTAAATCGACGTTGATCAAGACCATATGCAACATCATGGAGCCAAGATCCGGACGGATCCTGATAGATGAGACACCTATCGAGGATATCGACATAACCGATCTCGCCAAGATCGTATCGTATGTCCCTCAATCCACGGCAGCCGCCACATACACCACGGTCATGGACACCGTATTGTTGGGAAGGAAACCGTACGTCACATGGTCGTACAGGCAGAAGGATATCGATTATGCCCTGGATGCGATGAAGGCCATGCGCATCATAGGATATTCATCTCGCGATGTCTCCGACCTCTCCGGAGGACAGAGGCAGAGGGTGTTCTTGGCGCGTTCCCTCGCTCAATGCCCATCTTTCTTCATATTCGATGAGCCGACAAGCGCATTGGATCTGAAGCATCAGATGAACACGATGATAAAGATGAGGGAAGTGGTCCACGACAAAGGCGCAGGCATGGTCATCGCTTTGCATGACATCAATTTGGCCATGAACTATTCAGACAAGGTTCTGATGTTGAAGAACGGGAAGATATTCGCATACGGGACACCGGATGAGACGATAACGGAGGAGAACATCCGTGCGGTCTACGGAGTCGAATCCCGTATAATGGAGGCTGAGGGCAGGAGATTCATATTGCCCATGTCGCCAGATAATTTTGAGGATGATTGAATGAAAGAGAGGTTGAGCTATCCATTCACGGCCATCGTAGGCCAGGATGAGATGAAGGATGCATTATTGTTGAACACGGTGAACCCGTCTATAGGTGGGGTTCTGATCCGTGGTGAGAAGGGTACAGCAAAATCCACTGCAGTGCGTGCATTGGCGGATCTGTTGCCCGATAGGCGCGTGGTCAAAGGATGTCCATGCGGTTGCGCATGGAACGCATATGACACCGCATGTCCTGATTGTAAGGTCAGATTCGATGAGGGTACGGCCACAGAGGACATAGTGCCGATGGCAGTCGTCGAATTGCCATTGAATTCCACAGAGGATCGTGTGGCAGGCACACTGGATATCGAACGTGCAATAACCGCAGGTGAGAAGAGGTTCGAACCAGGGATATTGGCGAAGGCCAATGGTAACATCCTGTATGTGGATGAGATAAACCTTCTTGACGATCATATCGTCGATCTGTTGCTCGATGCAGCCGCCATGGGGATGAACTACATCGAGAGGGAAGGCGTGTCGTATCGTCACCCGTCTAGATTTATCTTGATAGGTACGATGAATCCTGAGGAAGGGGACCTGAGACCTCAACTGTTGGATAGGTTCGGATTGATGGTAGACATCAAGGGAGAACAGGATCCCAAGAAGAGATCTGAGATCATAAGCAGAAGATTGAGGTTTGAACGCGATCCGGAATCATTCGTCAGCGAATATGCAGATTCCAATGCGGAATTACGTGAGACCATACTTTCCGCACGTGACGTGGTCAGGGACATCGTACCTGACGACCGTACATTGGAGATGGCCGTCAGACTATCATTGCATCTCGGTGTGGATGGTCACAGGGCGGATCTCACTCTCGTCAAGACAGCATGTGCACATGCGGCCATGGATGGCCGCGATACCGTCACACCAGAGGATGTGGTCGCAGTATCGAAATTGGTCCTTCCTCATCGTATGAGGAAGAATCCGTTCCAGGATTCCACATTGGACATCGGGGGTCTGGAGAATTGGATGAGGGACACATTGACAAGCCTGTGAGTGTTTGCCTGCCGATAACGGCGATGGAAGGCATGGAGGAGGCAAGGGACGCATTATCCGTGCTCCTCTGTTCTCCCGATGTGCATTCCCTGTTGATACGCGGTCCGTCAGGCACAGGGAAGAGCGTAGCTGCCAGATCGATATCCAGATTATCGGACATGGGAGTGATCGAGATACCGCAGAACATCACTCGCGAACAACTGTTCGGTTCGATAGATATCGAGACTGCCATGAGGACAGGTAGAAGGGTCGTTTCTGAATCCGTATTGGGACGTGCCGATGGCAAGATACTGGTAGCTGATAACGCGAATCTGTTGCCGGAGGATATCCTACAATCAATTGTGAATGCTGTATCGGACGGTATGGTGATGGCAGAGGTCGATGGGATATCTGTGAATTCAGCCTTGGATGCGAAGCTGATATGCACCATGGATCCGAATGAAGGCGAACTTAGCGACCACATATTGGATCGGTTCGACATGTGCGTCATCACGAGTACCGAAGAGGATACGGTGCGTAGGAAGAACGTAGTACGCACGAATCTCGCATATGAGTCGGACCCTGATGGTTTCATCAAGAGTATGTCCGAATCAGAGAACGAGCTGAAAGAAAGGATCGAAAGCGCAACACCAGAAACAGTCGATGTAACTGACAGTCTCATGTCCACGATCGCAGAGGTCTGTTCAAACATGTATGTGGAGGGACACAGGGGAGATATGTCCGTATTGAACGTCTCATGTGCCTTATCATCACTGAATGGGAAGGATTTCGTCGGACAGGATGAGTTGAAGGAGGCTGTTTCCCTTTGTCTTCAGCACAGGAGACGTGAACCGCCTGATGAGGAGGATTCTCCACCACCCGAACAAAGTCCTGAACAGGAAGAGAGTGATGATGAGCAATCCCCTGAGGTGGAAGGTTCCGATGCACATTCCACCGAAGGCGAGGGACAGAACGCGGATGGGGATGATGGAGATGGCGACGGGGAGTCGCATGATGGTGGACAAGGAGAGAAGGTGTTCGCCATCGGCGAGAGTTTCGATGTACGCGATTTCGTACCGCCTGAGGACCGTTTCAATAAGAACAGGAGATCGGGTAAGAGGGATCTCTCCAGGTCAACAGATTCATCTGGGCGTATGATCGGTAACCGTATACCTGTGGGGATGACGAAGGATATCGCATTATGTGCAACTATACGTGCCGCAGCACCGTATCAGACCATCAGGGAACATAAGGGCCTTGCGATAGCCCTGAGGAAGGAGGACCTTCGTGAGAAGGTACGCATAAGGAAGAAGGGAACAAGATTGCTGTTCGTAGTGGACGGTTCCGGTTCCGTCGGAGCACATGATCGCATGGTGTCGGTCAAAGGTGCGATCCTGTCGATGCTGGATGATGCATACAGGCGCAGGGATGAGGTCGGTCTCGTCGTGTTCAGAGGGGATAGGGCAGAGACCGTGCTTCCGATGACACGTTCCGTCCTCACGGCATACAAATGCCTGCAGGACGTACCTACAGGCGGACGCACACCATTGATCGAAGGGCTCAAGCAAGGATATTCGATACTCAGCCGCGAGGCGGACATGGGTTATGAGCCAGTCATGGTGATATTGACTGATGGGAGAGGGAATTCAAACTCAGAGGGAAGGAAGCCGACCAAAGAGGAGTTCAATCATATGGCCGAGACTCTCAGGGACAGCGGGATACGCATGATCATCATCGATACGGAGACGGGTTACGTCAGATTCGGTAAGGCGACCGAGCTCTCGAATGCTATCGGTGCGCAGTACATGAGATTGGAGGAATTGAATGCAGAGCATCTCTCCGAGTCGATAAGGACTGCGATGAAACTTTTTGAATGAATCATTTTTAGAAGGATTATGTGAGGATATGGGTAGAAAGAAGATATTTGTGATGTTGTGGGCCAGCCACGTCCCCATTCTGAATCGTATAAAGGACGATCTGAATGTGGAATTGGACATAGCTACGGATGGTGGCCTGGACAGTCAATCGGATGTGGAGATGATCGTGGATAGGATGCGTTCCGCGGATGCCACGATATTGTACAGACATAACACGGACTTCATGGACAGGGTCGATGAGGCCATGGCCAAATACAGGAGCGAATGCAAGATAATCTCCTTGGCGAACGATCCCTCCATGTGGGGGTTGACGACCGTCGACCATGCCGATGCCGTTCAGTGCTTCATGTACATGCAGGCTAGCGGCGATGAGAATTTCCGCAGACTGTTCGATTTCATCGATAAGAGGATATTGGGTTCGGAAGGCGAACCGCTCCCGCCATTGGACATACCGTATGAGGCTGTGGTGGATATCGATGACAGTGAGATCACATACCTTACGACGAAGGAGTATCTCGAAGCTAAGCATATCGACACTTCCGGCAGATTCGTAGGGATCATAGCTTCGCGCCCATCGTATATGGCGGATGGACTCTGTGTCGAGAGGGCATTGGCCAAGGAGTTACGCAGCCTAGGTGTCACTCCAATTCTGATCTACTGTATGTTCTCCAAACGCAGCGATCTTGGCACAAGGAGCCATATCGAGTGCATAAAGGATTTCTTCTATCTGGATGGGGAGATGTTGGTGGATGCCATGGTCAAATTCTCCACTGCATTCATCCGTAACAGCAAGTATGACAATGAACCTGATCCGGATGATAATATATTGGCGGAGATGAACATCCCTGTCTACGCCCCGATAATCATGAACAGGATGTCGGTGGAGGAATGGGAGGCATCCAATGGTCTTACAAGCGATATCGTATGGCAGGTATCATTCCCCGAGTTCGAGGGATTGATAGGCCCGTATGTCATAGCTTCCGATATCGGATTTGTACGTAATGACGATCTGAAGGGAAGGACAGTCATACCTGAGAGGTGCAGACGCGTAGCGGAGAGGATATCCAACGATATCTCTCTGAGATACAAACCGAATTCAGAGAAGAAGATCCTGATATTCCTGAACAATTTCCCATGCTATGGTGTCGAGGCCAACGTGGGCAATGCAGCGGGATTGGATACGCTGGAGTCCGTAGCGGACATAATGAAGAGATTGAAGGCCGACGGATATACAGTGGAACCTCCCGAGGATGGGAAGGAACTGATCGACCTGATATTGAAGAACAAGGCGCTGTCCGAATTCAGATGGACCACCACAATAGAGATGAAGAAATGCGGTGGCGTCATCCATGAGATGGATGTCGATGAATATCAGAGATATTTCGATACCTTGACCAAGAAGGCACGCGATGATATAGTGAACACATGGGGAGAACCGCCTGGGAAGGCAATGGTCCTCGATGATAAGATACAGATCACAGGCGTGAATTTCGGTAATGTGATGGTAGTGGTACAACCTAAGAGAGGTTGTTTCGGAGCAAAATGCGATGGACAGGCATGCAAGATATTGCACGACCCCGCATGTCCTCCGACGCACCAATACATCGCGACATACCACTATTATGAGCATATCTGGGGAGCTGACGTCGTCATCCATACAGGGACACACGGTAGTATGGAGTGGACTCCAGGAAAGGGAGTCGGACTCACAGAGAGCTGTTACCCTGACATCTGCATGAGCAACAAGCCTCATCTTTACATCTACAACTCAGACAATCCCTCTGAAGGTCTTGTCGCCAAGCGCAGATCATACGCGACACTCATAGATCATATGCAACACCTCATGGTCGGGGTCAACCTGTACGGAGGGTATGAGGAGTTGGATCATCTTCTGGATGAATACGGTTCGGCAGCCAACGATCCTACGCATTCTGAGGAACTCAGGAAATTGATATTGAAGAAGGTGTCCGAGATCAAGATGGATGATCTTGGAATAGGCGAGGATACGCCATTGAAGGAATGTGTCCGCAGATGCCACGAGGAACTCTCCAAATTGAAGAACTCTCAGATGAACAAGGGGATGCACATCTTCGGAAGGATGCCGTCTGGAAATGATCTCGTGGACGGTGTGAATTCAATCGTCCGTTACGGCGAGGAACATGATTCGCTCAGGGATGTGATATCGGATATGATGGGGTACGACCTCTCGATACTGTACAAGGATCAAGGCGAATTGGATCCGAAGTCAGGTAAATCCTACGGTTCACTGATCAATGAGATCGGCAAGGTGACAAGGACATTCGTCGGATCGATAATCGAAGGGAAGGATGTTGCCACATCGATAGAGGATGCAGGTCTGACATTCACAGAATCTGTGAGATCGGATCTGGAGAAATACAGGGATATGATCCTGGATGTGGCCGATCGCATAACATCCTCGGATGAGGTCGGTTCATTGATGAACGGTATAGGTGGAGGATTCATAGAACCCGGACCATCCGGATACATCACGCGCGGAAGATACGACATAATGCCTACCGGACGCAATTTCTACTCCATGGATCCGTACTCGGTCCCCACAAGATCGGCATGGAATGTCGGGGTGAAGATGGCTGACAGCACCATACAGAAATACATCGACGATACGGGATCGATCCCGGAGAGCATTGGTTTCTTCTGGACGATGGGAGAACTGATCGCCACCGGCGGGGAGCTCATGTCCGAACTGTTCTACCTGATCGGTGTGAAGCCCGTATGGAGGTCGGATGGCAGGGTGATGGATTTCGAGATAATGTCGTTGGAGGAACTCGGAAGGCCGCGTATCGATGTGACGATAAACGTCTCATGCATCCTTCGCGACAACATGCTCAATGCGATAGATCTGATGGATCGTGCGATATCATCCGTCGCAACATTGGACGAGCCCGATGACATGAACTTTGTGAGGAAGCATACGATGGAATCCATATCCGAAGGTATGTCGACCACGGATGCCGTTGCACGTATGTTCGGTGCACCTCCGGGCACATACACATCAGGCGTAAATCTCGCAGTATTCGCAAGTGCATGGAAGGATGACAAGGATCTTGCGGACGTATATGTCAAGACCAAGGGACATGGTTACGGAGGAGGAAGGAACGGAAAACCGATGTACGAGCAATTCGCCACCGTGCTCTCAAAGACCGATGTCACATTCGATAGGACGACATCCGATGAGACGGATCTCCTGTCATGCAGCTGTCATTTCAGTAATATAGGTGGAATGGCCGTGGCGACAAGATATCTCTCAGGCAAGGATGTCAAGACATACTATGCCGATACGCGTGATCCGAGGGATATGACCGTAGGTACATTGGCAGAGGAATTCCGCCGTTCGATGCGCACGAAGACCTTCAACCCAGAATGGATAGAGGCGATGAAACAGCATGGATACAAAGGCGCGAACGACATGTCCAAACGCATCGTCAGATTGTTCGGTTGGCAGGCTACTACACACGAGGTCGATGATTGGCTGTTCGATGAGGTCGTCAATGTATTCGTCAACGATGACGAGATGCGCGAGTTCTTCGAGAAGAACAACCCATATGCATTCGAGGAGATGACACGTCGTCTTCTGGAGGCGCATTCGAGAGGCCTTTGGGACGCTGACGAGGAATCGTTGAAGTCATTGCAGGAGCACTATCTCGATATCGAATCGATGTTGGAGGATGCTGCTGGGGACGGTGAATTCCAAGGAGGGAGCGTGGACATATACAGTCAGAAGGATGTTGGCTGGGATGACCATGGTGTCTCCAACATGACGGATTCTATAAGGAAACGCAAAACAGAGAAGAGGTGAGGTTCCACCTCCCTCTCTTATTTTTTGAGATGATATCCTTCGATCATAGTATCTTGTGACATCATCGATGAGTGATAAAAAGCGGGATAACCCGCCCTCCCGGGATCCGGGAGGGAAGTCGTTTGTTAGAAAGCTTACTTCGCCCTTCTGCCGTTGGCTCTGATCGAAGGCCTGACCTTCTCAGCACCCTTTCCTTTCACGCGCATTCCACGGCCCTTCTGTCCAGCAGAGGTCTTACCGCGGTAGACACGTCCTTTCTGGGTGTTGTAACAGATCCAATTGATCTTGGGGTCTGCCTGGATGACGGGGTGTGCGGGGTCAACGAGGATGATCTCGTACCACTCGTACTGTCCGTTTGCACCGACCCAGTATGAGTTGAGAACCTCAAGGTTGGGGAATCTCTTCTGAGCCCTCTCCTCAGCGATCCTCTGCATACTCTTTCCGACAGTGATCTGAAGGATACCCTTTCTCTTGGCTCTCCTTCCTGCTTTGATCTTCCTCTTTCCGAAGGATCCTTTTCTGACCCTTCCCCTTACGAGGACGTAACCCTGTTTGGCCTTGTATCCGACGTTCCTGGCCTTGTCGAGTCTTGTCGGTTTGTCGATACGAACGAAGTTCTCCTCTCTTCTCCATGCGATACGGCGCTCTTTGTTGAGCTCCTTAAGGTATGATTCTGAGGGATTCTTCCATGCGTCTGCGATGTAGGAGTACATGCTCTTACCTTTCACAGACCTTACTTCCTGTGTTGTCTCTTCGGACATTTCAATCACCTGTTCGGATTCGCCCGTTAGGGTACATTTCCGTCGCAATCAAACTTGCGCAGATGGTCGTTAGGCATGATGGTATATAAATTGATGCTGTTCAGAAGAAGTCCGATAGTTTGGTATTCTTGGCTTTCGGAGCAGGTGCCTTCTTCTCAGGTTGCGCTTTCTTCTGAGGTTTGATACTCCTTTCGAAGGATTGGTCGAAGAGAGTGGATTGTTGCGAACCCATCATTATGTCCTTCTCGCTCCATCCGAACACCTCTGTTATCCTGGATGCGGTCTGTGCGATCCTCTCCGCATAGTATCTGTAATCGGGTTTGGCGGTGAATTCCATTCCGCTGACGTATGGTTCCACCTTCTGAGGTGTGGTCTTGGAATCGGTGACGATCCATGATACCTTCATGCCGGGTATGAAGTCGTATCCCATGGCGATGAGTTTCTTGGCCGCCTGTACATTCGCCATCCTATCGGGATTCTCGTATGCATCGAGCCCCTTGCAACCTTTGGATATTACGAGTTTCTCCACAGGTACGTTCTCTGCGAGAAGATCGCGTATGGTGTTCCTGGTGAGTGTCAAAGCCATCTCATCGTTCTCTTCGAGGATGTAATCGAATAGTTTCATCAACAATTCCGATTGAAGATCGAATGAATCGGAACGTCTCACCTCATAACCTCTCACAAGAAGCTCTTTTTCAACCTTCGGATAGATGATCTTCCCCACATACCTCTTCTTCTTGCCATGTGTGAACAACGGTTCTAGGATCTTTTCGAATTCAAGCGTACCTCCATCCTTCGAGAATCTTTCCGCCATCCTGTTTCCGAATGCTACTGCCCCGTCGAGATTATGTTCCGGGGATTGCATGAACACGGAATCGGTATCAGAATAGATGACATCCACACCTTCGGATTCCACCTCGCTTATGATCCCTTTCACGGTCTGTCTCGCGAATGCTGTGATGGATGATCCTATGTTCTTATCGGTGAATCTGTAGAATGATGATGCGAACACTCCGTAGAATGTGTTCATGAGTACCTTGACAGCGGCTTGAAGACCGTCGAGATAATGATATTCATCTTTGTCGGATGTGGATTTCATCCTCTTCTTGATGTCATCCCTCTGTTTCATCAGTTCTTCGAGGATCGTTGGCAACAACCCTACGCGTTTGTCTTTGGAGAGATAACGTGTGGTGCCGTCAGGGCTGACGATCTCACCATCGGATGACAATGTCGTGAAGCATATGTTCTTGGCGATGATCAATGAGGGATACATGGATTTGAAGTCCAGGACGCAGACCCAATGGTAGAGGCCCGGATTCATCGTATGCACATATCCTCCCTCTATCTGATCCGTCCTCGTCATCTTACCTGTCATCGGGACGCCGATCTTATTGCGATCGGCTCTCCTTATCAGAAGAGAATCGGCCAAGGTGGATGTGCCTGATGTGAGAACATCCTCTACAGGTAACAATGATACTGCAGCAAGGTCCAATCCTTTCCTGATGGTCCCTACATATAGAAGGATCTTGAGTGCCAATTCTGCATCCTTGAAACAGTACTCGATCACTTTCTTGCTGTTCTTCACCCATTCCTCATCCATGTGCATGGGATTCACATCGAGTTTGGACTCCCCGAAGAGTTGCATCGATACTGCATTAAGCGTCTCCTGTTTCGGTCTGAGTTCCCTTCTGACGGCCCACCATGCATCGACAATGAGTCTGCCTTTGACCTTCCAGAACTTCTCTGAGAATCTCTTGGGCTGACCGTAGTCCCTTCCCCATCTTATCTTGGATTCAGCCTTGACGATCTTGGCACGTTCCATTATCTTGCTGATATCGTAGTTGTCGATGTTGTATCCCGTTATGACATCAGGGTCCTCTTTCAGGATGATCTCACTGAACCTCTCTATGATCTCGGTCTCTGTACCTGTCGCTGAATCGCAGTTGCGGATCTCACCGTTCTCATACACGCACGAGCATATCGTGAGTAGGAAATCGTGCAGGACACTGTTCTCTATGTCGAAGGAGAGGATCTTCAATCCAGGATCGAAAGAGTCTATGTTCTCGAAGGAATCCATCTTTACGATAAGATCCGTGGCATAATCCTTCTTTATTATCTCCCCTTTCACACGTATGCAGGAATGCATGTCCATGTCGTAGATGAATCTGTCAGGATAGCTTATGTCCGCTGCAAGGAGGTGGAATCTTCCTCTGAGCCTGTTCCTGAATTCGGACATCAGCCATGGGTACCTTATGGTGACCTTCAGGACATCCGTCTGTTCGCCTCTGTAGAGTAACTTATCATTCTCGGCGGAGATGACATTCTCATCCTTCAGGAGGTTCTCTGAAAGGTCATCACTTGGATTTATGACGAAGAAATAGGTGTGGAATCCAGGATACAGGATGGTTATGGACTTCTGTTCTCTCGTCTTACCGAAGAGCTCTATCGTTACGTCGTCCTCGTTCCTGCAGTATGATGCGCTTAGTATCCTGACATCCCATTCGCCCATGTCACACCTCATTTGTTGGCAACTATCCTTATAACATCGCCGTCAAGCAATTCATAATCAGCTCCGACGGTACGTTTGGTCTTGGCATTCACAGCACGGATGAACTTCTCTCCGAGGTCTGTATGCACTTTGTATGCGAGGTCCCTTGCCGTGGAGCCTCTTGGAAGGAGATATGCATCAGGGAGGACACGTCCGAAATGATCCGTATACTTGTTCTCATCCTCTACAGGGTAGACGGTGATGAGGTCCAGCATGTTGAATGCCGCTTTCTCGAGACAGGTCTGCACGCCCGTGCCCCCATACTTCTCGATGTTCTCCTTCATGTATTCGAGAGCCTTCTTCTGAGGTTCGTTCAATGAGATGTGCGTGTTGATAGTGAACGTACTGTCTCCAGGTACGTATTCCACCACGCCCTTCTCAGCAGCCTTCTTGAGGGCAAGTTCCGTCTCGGCCATGGTCACGACATTCATGTCATTGATCTTCTGGATGAGCTCTATGTTGCCTTCGGGCGCTATGTCTGCCTTATTCATGGCGACGATCATGGGTTTTCCGTACTCCCTGACCTTCTTCGCTATCTGGAGCATTATCTCGTCATCCCATTTGGTAGGGTCGTTCGGGGGGTTGATGTCCATCAATGCCCTCTTGACCTGGGATTCCGTTATCTTCAGACCTGCCAATCTCTCATAGATCAACGCCTCGGGTTTCGCACCAGTCATCTTCGCTGTGCGTGCCATCTTGTTGAATCCATCCTTGAGGATCTCCCTGATCCACATATCGATCTCATTCCTGAGGAATTCGACATCCTCGCGCGGGTCGTGATCCCCAGGTTTTCCAGGGACTCCCTCTATGTTCGTGGAACCGCTGACATCGATGACATTGATGAGAGCATCCGCTTGTCTGAGGTCATCCAAGAACTGATTGCCGAGTCCCTTCCCCTGCCATGCATCAGGTACGAGTCCTGCGACATCCAACAATTCCACGGGGATCATCCTTGTGCCGTCGACGCATCCTGAGTTGTGTGGCGTACATTTGACACCGAGTTCCTTACAGGGACATTTCGATCTGACGTATCCTATGCCTTTGTTGGCCGCTATGGTCGTGAATGGATAATTCGCTATCTCAACCGGCGCCATCGTAGCCGCGCCGAAGAATGTTGACTTGCCTACATTCGGTTTCCCGACAATACCTATCTGCATGAAATCATTGGGTATATGCTCCCCTGAGATTATAGTTTATCTCCAATCTGAAAAGATGTCAGGGGTGCATGTATTCGAACACACGGTCAGATAGTTCGCCGATCTGTTCTGGAGTAAGTTTCTCAATCCTCTCGTCAAGGTATGGAATGTCCGCATCGTTCGGAATCATCTTTGCGGATTTGAGTGAGGTGCCGATTTTCTTCCTTCTATGGTTGAATGCTACTTCGGTCACCTTGAAGAATGTTCTTTCATCCTTCACTTTGAACGGGGATTCCCTCGGGGTTATCTCGACCAAGGCAGAATCGACCTTGGGTTTGGGTTTGAATCTTGATGCGGGTACCGTTTCGAGTATGCGGCAATCCGCCCTGTAGTAGAGGTTCACGGTCAGTCTTGAGTAATCATCGGTACCGACATCCGCTACCATGCGTTCTGCGAATTCCTTTTGTACCATGACGACCGCTTTCTTGAAGTCGTGATCAAGGAGTTTGAATATGACTGGTGTGGAGATGCTGTATGGGAGATTGCTGACGAAGCGGTCGAAGGGTGGGAAATCCACCTTCATCGCATCTCCTCTGATGAGTTTCACTCTATCGGAGTAGGTGTCTTCGATATAATCTGCCAATATGTCATCCAATTCTATGCATGTGACATCATCAGCCTTCTCTACCAATATCTTCGTCAATATGCCTAGGCCTGGGCCGACCTCAAGTACTCTGTCATCTTTGGAGATATCGGCAAAATCCACATGTCTCTGTGCGACACGCTCATCCGTCAAGAAATTCTGACCTTTACTCTTCTTCGGGACGATGCCCGTCTGAGATATGAGTTGGGTCGTCTCTTCTCTGTTCATCTTTGGATGAAGAGGTAGTGCCTTCTGTCGCGGTCCGATATCTCGAGTACAATCCTGTCAACGATGAGTTTTGCGGGATCTTTGAGAACAGGGACCCTTGCCTTCAGGTCCTCGAAGTCCTTGAATGGGCCTGCCTTACGTGCAGTGAGAATCTCGGTCACGGTCTTCTTTCCAAGTCCGGGAAGTTCTTCGAGAAGGTGTTTCTTTATGGAGATAGGTCCTGCATCGTTGTAGAATTTGATGTATTTATCAGGATTCGCGAGAACGATGTCCTTGACAACGTACTCTATCTCCGATACTGCTGTTGCAGTGAGATCCTCATATCCTACGCGTCTCTTGACGTGATCGATGTGGTTCCTGAGCTTGGGGTCCTTGCCAATGTAGACCCTCTCGTCGATAGATATGGTCACACCTGCTTTCGGTACAAGTTCGAAGAGTTTGAATTCCTCCTCGCCCATCGCGTAACACAGACCATCCCTTTTCGAAGGGTTAAGTCCTGGTGCTAAATAATCAAGTATGTATGCGTATTCTTCCATGGTATCCCTCGGGTATTCACAGGTATTCTGCTACGATGTCCAGTATCTTCTGGATGTCATCGGACTCAAGGTTTATCCTTTCTTTGGAGAATATGGCGCGCACATCCTCAGGATACTTAGGAAGGATATCTGCGATCTTATATGAGGTCACTTCGTTCACGAATTCAAGCTCGCTGACCCTCTTGACGATCTCGTCAGCCTGCTCCTTCGTGATCTTCGCGATGGTCTGAGCGTGTGTCATTGCAGCTTTCTGAATCGTGCTAAGATCCCCTCTCTTGTCCAATTCTTCCGTAAGAAGGTCTCTGACTTCTGCTAAGGTTACATATTGCTCAGACATCTCATCGCCTCAGTTCTTTACAAGGTGTTCAGGACGTGCAACGACCATCTTGGTCTTGTTTCCTGATTTCACACTTACTTCGTATGCTGAGCCCCTCTGTCCGACGATGACTCCTGTGAGTCCGTGGAACCTGGAGAACGGCATTCCCTTGTGTACACTAGGGTCGATTATGATGTTGACTTTCTCTCCAGTCTCGAATGTCTGGAATCCTTTCGTGATTGGTGAGAGTCCGCGTGCCCTCGGCTTCTTCTGGAGAAGCATACGGGTCTTTGTCCTTAATCCTCTGGATGCTTGCATTTGAATCCCTCATTGATCGTTAATCGCTATTACGTCCAATTCCTCGACCTTACATTGGATTCCCAATGTGTCCGAGAAGTTCGGCTGCGTCCTTCCTTCGTCACCGGATACGAACTCCTTGACATATGTCCCGGATTCCGTTTCGAGCGTGAGTTCGAAGGTATCGTCGCCGATATTGTCTGCCTTTACCCAAAGGATCGTTCTGTTCCTCACAAGGTCTGCACGTCTGTGCTCGACACGTTGCGGGGTCCTTTGGTCCAAGCATATATTCTTGAACGATGAGGCCGAGTTAATTACTGCTTCTTTATTAACTTTGCTCTCGGCTTTTACTTTTACCCTATATGTCTTGGTGGGAGTGGCCATCTTGACCCTCTGCACCTCTTCCCTCGGTACGAAGCGGAGATAGTGGTATTGGGCCAATTCCGACCTGTTGGCCCTTGCTTCGAGCTCATCGAGGTCTATGTCGCGTATGCGCGGTTCACTCAATTCCAGCACGAACGGCCTTCCCTCGCCGAGACAGAGTGCGTCTATATCCTCCCTGCCCATGCCGTGGAAGAAGTGCTCCTTCCCGCCGCTCATCTCCAATGCTATGTTGCCGATCTCCTCTTGGACAGATGTCTGGTACATCTTCCCTGTACCGTTGCATCTTGGACATCCTTTACCATGGCATACCCTGCACGGCCAAACCGTCTGCGGGATCTCCCTGCTGAGTTTGTTGTAACGTCCATATATGAATACAGGCGAGATATCCAATGATACCTCTGCGAAACGTGTATCGATGCATGCGACGACCTGCGGTGCCTTGAACTCGACAGGACGATGTATCATGGGTAGTGCCAGTTTTCCGATCTCTCTGTTGAGTTCAGTCTTTATGCTCTCGCAGTCCTTGAGTTCGAATTCCTCTATGATCTCCTTCTCCTTCTTGAGCGATGACGGATCCACTCTGCTACCGACGAGGAAGTTGTCCGATTCCACGGAATTGATACTCTCCGCGACAGCATCTGCGAAACGGCCCATCAGATCGAAGACATCGTCACATAACGGGCATGGGGATTGCACATTGCCTTCACGACCGTTCTCCCTCAAAGCATCACGTATCTTCGCACCTCTGACATCGTTCGTCATACCGGTGCTGATCTTGCCGAACATCCTTCCGAGACATCTGTCGCATATGCCTTTCTCGGCGACCTGTGCAGCTTTCTCTAGAAGTTCCTCTGTGATCCACTCTTCCATGACCTCACCTCACAGATCGAATCCCATCTCTGCGATCCTGAGCCTGGGCCTCTGACTTTCAAGGTAATGGTATACGGTGGCATGTTCGCTGCCATTCAATATGAGTTCGACAGCATGTTTCGCTACCGGGAGGCTTATGGAGTTCCCTATGAGCGCTACGGTGTTGCCGTATATGGTGGCGTAGCAGCCTGTGAGATCCTCTATTATCTGTCTGGTCTTACCCCCAGTACCGATCAATCTCCCTCTGATCCTGGAGATCTGGTTGTTCCTTCCTCCAACGAATTCTTTGAGATCCACGACTTCAAGATATTCATCATCATCGAAGAGTCTCATCGCTCTGTCTGGGGCGAAGCCTCTTCCTATGGCCTTGATCACATCTATGATCTTCAGGGCCATCAACGGGTCTGCGGTCTCCACCTCATCGTGTATTATGACCTCTCCCTCAGTATCGACATCGATGTTGATGCCGGAGATGTTCTGAATCATCTTCTTCGTCTCGCCTTTGGTACCGATGATGGTTCCTACCCTATCTTGCGGTATTCTTATGGATCTCATTGTTTCTCACTTCCATTCATTGTCTTTTCGAGTATCTCTTCGGGATCTATGATATCTACGCCTTTGTTCTTGAAGAATCTGTTGATGTTGTTGATATCCCTCATGAGGAAGTCCTTAGCGTTGAAATGATCCGATGTGAGGGCTTGTCCGCAATCTATCAGGACGGGTTTGTCCTTCCACATCAGGATGTTGTATTCGCTGAGGTCCCCGTGGATCAGATGTGCCTTCTTGTATCCGTCAACGATGAATGATATGCATTCCTTGTACGTCATGTTCGGTCTCTTCAGTTCCGCATCCTTAAGTTGCGGTGCAGGACCGTTCTTATCTCCGATGTATTCCATCAGAAGACAGTTCTTCTCGAATTCGATCGGCTCGGGTACGCGAATCCCGTTGACATGGTACCTTTGGAGATTCTTGAACTCCTTGTTGGTCCATGCGTAGATGAGTTTCCTCCTGTTGCCACAGAGCCCTTTGAATCTTGGGTCGCCCTCTATGTATTTCGATACACGTTTGAAGGTCGAAGTGGATGTCCTGAAGATCTTCAGTGCGAACGGTTCGTCATCCTCGTCGGTGACGTAGAACACATTGCCTTCTTTTCCGGTGGATATGGTGTAGTGTACGGAATCGACGTAACCCGCTGTCATGAAGTCATAGATGACCAACAGTGTCTGTTTGTCGAATACCTCTGCATCCGTCTGTCTTTCGTCACCGGTCTTATTGGTCTTAAGATCGTCAACGTGACGTTCTAAATGAGCATATATCTCATCATATGACGGCAAATGATCACACCGTTATCAGAATATGTCAAGATTCTTCGGAACTTTGCCCCTCTTACTGAGGTTAACGGCTTGTGTTTTTGTGTAACGGAATCTGACATCACATTTGTCAGGTTGGAAATCCCATATCGATATGATCAGGAGATCTCCTTCTCTGATCCACATCCTCTTCTTGATCTTACCAGGGATCCTTCCTACTCTGGACGTTCCGTCCTCGCACATGACCCTTATCTTGGATGCTCCGAGCAGCTGATCAGCTATACCGAACATCTCTCCTTCCTTGATGTTAGGAAGACGTACACGCGTTACATCCTCATCAGGACTCTCCATTGGCTCATCGGCGCTCATTTCGATAACTCCTTAATAATAAGGTTGATTAAATGCATCCTGTATATAAACATAGGGTAGGTTACACTAACAACGGAGTTCGTGAGTGGAGGTTGATGATAATTGACTTTCATCCAATAGCATGATGCTGGGAAGCAGGCTTTGTTGCGAATGGTTGTAAAGAACAAATGAAAAGACCCGCATACACTTGTCCGCGAACGGTATCAAATCTTAACTTTAGAGTCTGCACACATATTGGTCGTGACTTCAGAGTTATTTCTTTCTCTGATGTTGCAATCTTTTTGTGTTTTCAGTGACCTCTATACCTCACTGAAAATACAATTGAAGTATCTGTTTCTCGACAGATACTTTTCAACCTACCAGATATTCATCTATTGTTTCTCTAAAATCGGAGAGTCCGATTATCGGTCTGCTAGCGCGATTGATAAGGCGGCTTTTATCCTTTTCAGTGATCTGTGCATCTTCATCTATTACTGCAATCGTACGATATTTCATGTTATTTTCTTTCAACATCATCAAATTGATCAAAGTCTCTTTAGCACGGTCTGATGTGTTGATTGCGAATATCAGCACTGGTTTTTCCAACTCGATATACACAGTCGGTTCACAGTATTCATTCTTAGCTATCTCTATCTTTTTGTTGTATATGCACTTACTCGATATTGCAAGCTTATTGGATTCGGCGATAACATCATCTATGAATGTATTTGATACGTTTTGACGGTTAAGATAACGGAGATCTGCGACTTGCAATAATGTCTGAATGATCGATTTCAGACACGCACTCGTTTCTTTGATATCATCGTATATGACATATATGCGGCCTCTATCGTCCAATGTATTATTTTCAGACAATATCCTCTGATATTGATCTTTCCTGGAAGGGGTCATGTTGTATTCCTCATATGAAAGCCACATCAATGTATGTCCTTCATCGGTTATCTTGATGCGATTCCCTTCACTTTTTATTACGATGTGAAGTTCATCACCGTCGTGATACGTGTATCCAGTATGGACGAGATATGAATCAATGCCATATTCTTCGAAATCGTACGAGGAACATATTATTTTCTTAATCGTATTGATTTCAAGCATAATCATCGATACTCCTTGTGTTTTCTAGTCCTTCTATGGTTATATTCATGTCTTTGATGAACTCGTTAATAGCAGTGTTAAGATCAGTGTATCTATCCGTTTCTTCTGCATAACCATCAGGTCTTTGTGTTCTTAGTTGATATCTTTCTGTTATAGTATGTATATGTGGGCCACTCACTCTTGTTTTCTCCAATCTATTGGTATGTGATCCATGATATCCGTTATATCTTACGATGATACTGCTTCTGTAAACCAAAATAACAGAAAAATTGAGTGGATTATCTATATTTTGTCTTATTTTCATTTGGCATGGGTACTTGGAACAATTCAGTGTTACATTTTTAGTCAGATAAAGTTCATCGCGCGGTTTTAAATCGGCCATGAAGTCTTTTCTCGACATCGTTTTGGGTTCAGCGATTATTAATCCCCTCAACTCATCACTGATAATCTCGCATTTCTCCATCCCATCCAAACATTGTCACCAATTGCCTAACAGGATTATCTGGATATAAGCGTGTTGCGTAATTGTACATAAGTATGATCTGCAATCTATTCAGTTATCTTCTAACAGGACATCCTACAGTCCTGCCAATAACGATGTTTCAATCACACTTTTCAACGTTATCGAGTAGTTTGTATTTTCAGTGACCCCTATATCTCACTGAAAAGGACCTGATCTCGTACTGGCCACATAGTGGCCGATATGAATACGTCAAAATTCTACCCATCACTAAGTGAAATGGGTGCCTTCACACCCTCAGACCTTCGACGGATTTTGATACGCACCTACGAAATGATCAATATGCTCCCATGACAATGGACTGTCTGCAAGGCTATCGCTGGTCCAATAGCATAATGCTGTATATATAAGCATATATAAATAATTTCGTAAAAAATAAATAATTATTTTGAAAATAGAATGACAACTAGTTACACAGGAGGTCAAAATACCTTGGACAGAAACTATGGATCGAAACACGTCAAAACGAGTTTCCACATACCCTCACTGAAAATACAATCTTTTCCACCAGTGCCTTATGAGAAACTTTTTAAATGATTTGTAGTATGCGCTCATACTCGATGCTCATGTAGTGTAGCGGCCAATCATTCGGCCCTTTCGAGGCCGACACTCGGGTTCGAATCCCGACATGAGCACTATCTTCTCTTCTGTTCTGTTCCATACAACATATGTCGAACGCATCTCTACATTGTCGTGTTAATTGCAATGTGATCCGTTGATATCTTCCAGTACTCTGTCCCGTACATCGGATCTTGGACACGTGTTCAGGATGTGATGTTTCACTCAGAGATGGGATCATGTGTGTTGGTATGATTTGGATCGTGTCGAAGGACGGTGTCATAGATGGGTGACCGTATCTGTATAAGACTCACCGATGGTGATCGTACATCGCCCCTGTTCTACGGACATTGGTGCGGTATCAGTGCATTGAAGGATATGAACGATGCATTGCGCGATGAGAACAATGGTATGATGAATATCATGTGCAATTTCATCGTGAGGGTCATGGGCGGCAAGGTGCAACCTAGGAGTTACTATCTTTACAACTATGACGAATCCAATGCGACCATGGCGGATTGGGATAATTGGTGTTGGACCTTCGATATGGATGAGGGTCTTTGGACGACGACGTTCCCTGGATTGTCCGATAGATCAATGACTATGGGCGATGTCGATGATTATGTCGCGAGGAATGGTGATGCAACGTGATCACCATCCGTATCTGAACGCGAACAGGCACCCGAAATACATATGGATGTTACGTGGCCGCGTGATACAGGCAAGGATTCCAGGCAGGATCACATGACCGCTTTTGAACGGTCTCACAGCATCATGCATATCCTCTGGTGTCCATTCCTTGAGTCTGCGGTTGAAGTCCATGAATCTCCTGTCGGACAGTATGGTTCTGTCCCACCATCTCTGGAGTCTCTCAGGATCATCCCTGATGATCGATTCAGCAGCCTTCCTACCGGCTATCAATGCCGCTTTGAGTCCTCCGTAACATACTGGATTGGCCATGGCAGCGGCATCACCTATCAGAAAGGCATGTCCTTTGACTATCCTTCCGACACCGCCGACAGGGATCTTCCTGGATCCTCTGAATATGTATTCGTCCTCTGAATGCTCTCCTTTCATCCCGCCGGTACCGGTCATATCGCCATGCGGGAATTCCCATGAGTATGATCCGCTCCCGTTATCGGAGAGTCTTATGATCAATTCATCATCAGGTTGTCTGTTCACAGTGAACTCTGTGGCTGAGTATGATGATACGGGTTCACTTCCGAAGATATCCTTCCTGACGATGGATGAAGCTCCATCTGCTCCGATCACCCAATCGAACATCCCGACGTCACCATCGAGAGAATGTACCGAGAATCCTCCATCGATCATACATATGGAGTCTACGCTCTCATGTATGAATCTCACATCATCTTCACAATCGGATCTTAGGTGCGATAGGAATGTCGGGCGGTCGAGGATGTATCCTGGTGTCCTCATCCTGATCTCGGTGCCATCAGGCCATATGAGCTTGGTGTGTTCGAATTCATTCAGGATCCCTTTCGGTTCCATTGGAGATAGGGTCTTGAACGTGGATCTGCTAATCCCTCCTCCGCATATCCTGTGATATCTATCATATTGATCATTACCGAGACGTTCCGCCACGGTCACGTCAAAACCATGGCCTGACAGGAAGAATGCTGCAGATAGGCCAGCAGGTCCGCTGCCTACGATCAGTACCTTCTGTCGCATTCCTCTACCTTCTTCCGGTATGCCTCGCTCTCTGCCACGATATCATCGACGTTATGGCGATCCACCCTTTTGACGTTCGGGAGTTTCTTGGGGAATCTGCGCAACATCTCGTTCATGAGATTCCTATCGGCGCATGGGCGTTCCTCGAGCCCCTCCCTATCCCAATTATCGATCATCTCGAACACGGATTCTATCCCTTTATCATAGAATTCCGTGACAAGTACGGTGTTCACGATGGCATCATTGCACATGACGGCGACATTACAGTTGCGTACGGCATATTCGCATCCGTTGAATGATATGGCTAATCCAGAACTGTCGCGAACGAGATCCATCGCGACATGATCGGTCATCGAACTTCCGATGTATGCTGTGGAGTCGAACTCGATGGATGTGTTGCGTCTGATCTCTAACGCAGAATACGATTTCTCGCGTGTGCCGATGGACAGTACATCTCTAAAATCCTCATAGATCTTCATCTTCGGGATCTCATCGAGGAATATCTCATCCAACCTGTTGACTATCGTCGCATCCTCATCCGATAGTATCTCTCCTTCTTCGAAGGTGTACTTCGTCTTCGGTACGCGAAGAGTGGATATCGAATTGGCGAAATCCATCAATGCTCTGCATTCCTGTCTGTCGGAATCCTCGGAGTCGAACTCCACCTTCGTACAACTGATATTGGATGAAGGGAAACCCGTGATATCGCACAGGGCCATGGCCTGGTGTTCGAGTATGCCTGTGTTGATGAACGTAGGCATCAGCGAATTGAGATACATCAGACAACTGTCCGCATATGGTATCAATGTGAGATTCTTCTTCGCCTCTGAATAGGCAGCGAAATCGGTTAGACCGAACGCTTTCAGGAACGGGATCATCATCTTCACGGCGGTACCGTACTTCTCATCATCCCTTCCGAGTGCATTGGTCGTGATATCGAAGTATCTGGAGACGACGTCATGGAATTGGTCCCCGTTGCGTATGACGTATTTGCATAGGTCCCTGACGGAATCGTTGGATGTCAGTACGCCGCTACAGCTCATGAACAGTTGTGTTTCATTCCTGAGTCCGATCTCCTCTGACGGGTTGTACTCCATCTGACTCATCCCTCTATGTTCTTGTCGACCTGTTCACTTAGGTCGAACGGCCCTTCGAGACGGGTATCGCCTTTGTAGAGATTCTTCTCCTTGATGTGGACATTCCCGTCAGCGAATTGTCTGATGGTCTCCACTATCAATGGTAATTCGCGTTTCGCTCCATCCTCTCTGATCTTCTTGAAGAGAGGGAGTTCGATACCGATGTCGTCGATGATATCATCCAATGATCTATCCTTGAGTCTCTCATCGAGATCGGCCCAGAGTTCGTCATAACCCTTTCCGCGTATAGGGAATCTGCAGTATGTGAGCGCGGTGCCCCTGTCCCATTCCGGAGTGACTATATGCATCATAGCACCCTGTTCATCGGCACCCTCCCTTATCAGCTGCCAGATCACCTCTTGCCATGTTCCTTTCGGACCGGTAGGGAGTGCGGGATGCAGATTCATGAAATCATATTGCTCACAGGTCTCATCATCTATCCACAGCATATATCCGGCAAGGATTCCTAGGTCGAATCCGAGGTCCTGTATCCTCTTCCTTATCTCGATACCGTAGAGTCTCCTCCATTCCGATGGATCGGAATCCCACAGGTCGGGTCTGAACGTCTTCCATGATAATGTGATCAGCGGGATCCCATATCCTTCGACCATGTCGAAGAACATCTGTCTTTGATCCTTCTTCGGATTGGGTTCCTCGGTGTTGTCCCAATTACAGAATACGAATGAGAATTCAACATCGAGCGTACCATCATCCTTCCTTTCCATGACCTCACGCAGAAGATTGCGTGAACCGGGACCTCTTCCTGTTGAGAACCAACCGAGTTTAAGCATAGAAGGACGTATGCATCACCATTTATTAGGTATTCTCATACATCGAAGATGACCGTGACCGATGGTTCCTCTCTGTTGACTTCCATCATATGGTATGTCACAGCTTTGATCTCCGATCTGGCGTGATGCCTCTTGAGATCCAACGGTTCTCCGCGAGCGATGCATGATACGGAATCTCCCTTGAATTCGACATGGAACGAGTCGAATACGATGTTCTCGCAATCCATGATGAACAACAGTTCAGAGAGGAATGCGTAGAGTCTGTCGCAATCATCGCTCTCCCTAATCTCTATGGTACGTTCAACGACATCATCGATCCTCTTCACATCCACTATCTGATCGAACATGGCATAGGCAGCATTCTCGAAGCATTCCTCGAGGGTGGAACCGTTGCATTTGACCATGACATCCGCAGTGTGTTCGAGTCTCTGATATCTTTCAGACATACCGATCGGTCAGAGGGTATGTCCTGGTCCTTTATCATGTTGTCCGCATAGATGATTCTGGAATCTTGTCGCGAGATCGCGATTCTTAGGGCATCTTTATCTATTCATCATGCGAGTGATGTATCATGTATAGCTATACGATCAATCTGAGCGATGGGCTCATAGATATAGAGCATAGCTTCTGTTTCTGCGGCCCGATGGGGATACCGAAACACACGATGGCCGAGAATGTGATCGACGCATTGACCAATGTCTTCAATTCAGCGGTCGTGGAATGCACATATGATATCTCTGGGGAATGGATCGAGATCGTCGAGAACGAGACCGGTTCCGTGTACAGGCACATGATCACCAAGATCCAGGATTTCGATAGATTCCTCGGCGAGTTCGAATACAACGGGATCGAGATGATCGGTATCAAGGCGGATTTCGGCGAGTTGGATGACATTCCAACGGCATCAGGTATCTATGTGGCGAGGGCCGAATATCGTGATGATCCCCATATCTGGGGGCAGATGGAGAATCTCATCACCGATATCATGCCGTTGTACTACATATGCGGGACGATCGAGGAGTCATCCACCATGTAGGTGCATCTCTGATCATACGGGATCGTGTTGTTTAAAGAAAATCATATAAACAATGCAATGGAATAGACGGGCTATGCGCATCACAATCGTAGGTTGCGGGACAATAGGCTGTAAATTGGCCAGAGCAGCCGATAAGATGGATGAGGTCAAGAGGATCTACCTCATCGACATAGTGAAGGAGAAGGCAGAGCGTTTAGCTTCGCAATTGAACAAGGCGATCGTCGTGGAATCCGTTGAGGATGAATTATACCACTGCGATCTTGTGATAGAGGCGGCTAGACAGGACGCAGCGAGAGAGATACTCCTGAATACAGCGTCACGCGGTGTGGACATAATGGTCACATCGGTCGGTGCACTCGTGGGAGATGATTTCAGAGAGATGATCTTCGAGAAGGCGAAGAGTTGCGACGCACGCATATTCATACCATCAGGAGCATTGTTCGGTACGGATGGACTGAGGGCGGCATCCAATGATGAGCTCGCACAGGTCAGCTTGGAATTCACAGCAGGAAAGGGTTCGCTCGCGCATGTCGAGTATCTCGAGAGCAATGGCGTGGATGTCAATAAGATCGACAAGCCGACAGAGATGTTCCGTGGGACCGCAAGGGATGCAGTGAAGCTCTTCCCTCGCAACGTCAACATCGCAGCCACCGTCGCCATTCTTGGAGTGGGTTTCGATAAGACAGAGGTCAGTATCGTATTCGATCCTGCTGCCGACACCAACACATACGTCCTGACGGTAGAGGGAAGGTTCGGAAAGGCTGTGAGCAAGACATCCAATGTCTATGCGCCTGATTCACCGAGTACATCCAATCTCTCATCATTATCCGCGATAGCGGCACTGAAAAGGATCGTAAGGAACGAGTGGGCAGGAATCTGATCAGACGTTCTGATATCATGAGCAGGGTCGAGAGGCTCATCGCCAATTCTGACGATGATGTGGACGTGATAGCCATAATGAATGGAGGGGAACCATTCCTGGACTCCACATTCTGGTACATCACTGAACAGTGTTCCGGTTGTTTCGAGGGTGCGATGGCATTCGTCAGCAGGGACGGCAGATTGGATGTCGTGGTCAGTCAGTTGGAGGCAGAGATCGCAAAAGGCGGAAAGGGTGATGTGCACGTCTATGCGACAGCCGAGGAACGCAATGATTACGTCAAGGATATACTGAAAGGTTGCAAGAAGGTAGGGATCAATTCCGATGCCGCTCTGTATTCCATGGTCAATTATTTCAAAAGGATGAATGATGGAATAGAGGTTGTCGATTCCCTTCCAGCCATCAACGCCACAGTGAATGTCAAGGAGAGGTCTGAGATAGATACGATCTCCAAAGCGTGCGATATCTCATCCAAGGTTGCATCCAAACTTCCGGAGATGATATTTGAAGGAGTATCCGAAGCCGAGGTCGCTTCGGAGATGGATGTGATGATGAGAAGATTGGGGGGTACGGGCAACGCATTCGATACCATCGCTGCATTCGGACCGTATTCTGCTGAACCTCACCACACTCCGTGCGATTATCGTTTGAAGAGAGGGGATGCCGCACTCTTCGATTTCGGTTCAAGATTCGGAAGATATTGTTCCGATCTCACAAGGACGATATTCTTGGGCGAACCGGTGGAGAAGCTGAAGCGCGCATATGAGATCGTTCTCAACGCACAGGAAGCTGGTATAGAGAGGATACGTCCTGGAGCGAAGGCATCCGAAGTCGATGCCGCAGCAAGGGAATTGATAGATTCCACTGAATTCAAAGGCCTCTTCATACACTCATTCGGCCATGGCATAGGGATGGATGTCCACCAGAACATCCATGTATCCCCAAGATCAGAGCATGTGCTTGAAGAAGGCAATGTGATCTCTGCCGAACCAGGGATATACATCCCCGGTGTCGGCGGTATAAGGATAGAGGATACGATCCTGGTGACTAAGGACGGATGCCGCAGACTCACGTCATACGACCATTCGTTCACTGTAGTCTAATCTCTCTGTTCTATCGTGATGCGTTGTCTGTCGCCTGCATCCTCCATCGAGGAGCAGTCGCCATCGATCCTCCCTATCTTTATGACAGGATATTTCGACACGGGTCTCCCATCATCCCCGCTCAACGGGGTGGGACCGAAGAACAGACATAACGCATGTGCTCTGGGCCAATATGCGATATCTCCTGCATCCAGAACGGTCACTTCCTCTCCTGATATGCCTATATCCGTCAGAGGGAATTCGAAATAGATCTCGCTGCCGAGCATGTTGGTGGTGGCGTGGAACGGTAATGACAGCCATATCGCATCCGATAGAGCGGAATCATCCAATGTGCCTGTGAACGAATCGTTCCTGGTCCTGATGACTATCTGTTTCATCCTCACTCCTTCCCGCCGAAGAACGTCTGCCTGACCCATCTGCCGACTTTCTCTATATCCTCGTCTGCATCCTTCTGTTGGAGGCCCCTCATTCTCTTGAGTCCGTTCCTGTAATCCTCCACCCACTCCTCAGCGAATTTACCTGATTGGATGTCATCGAGGATGGATTCCATTCCATCCCTTGTCTTCTCGGTGATGACGCGGTTCCTTCTGGTGAGTCCTCCGAACTCTGCTGTGTTCGATACGGAATTCCACATGCCGTTGATCCCTCTCTCCACGACGAGATCGGTCACAAGTTTCGTTTCATGCAATACCTCGAAATACGCCATCTCCGGAGGGAATCCTCTGCTGACGAGGGTGTCGTAGGCCATCTTGATCATCGCTGTGTAGCCTCCGCACAACACGGCTTGTTCTCCGAAGAGGTCGGTCATGGTCTCCTGTTCGAATCTTGCTTCGAACACACCCGGTTTGGTACAATTCATCGCTTTGGCCAATGCCAATGCGAGTGCTTTCGCATTCCCTGTGTGGTCGTGGTGTACGCAGATCAATGCAGGCACCCCATATCCGTTCTCGAACACCCTTCTGATCATCGGTCCAGGGCCTTTGGGGGCCATCATGATGACATCCACATCCTTTGGTGGGTGTATGAGGCCGTATGTGATCGCGAAACCGTGTGCGAACTCCAATGCGCATCCAGGTTTCAGATGATCCTTGATCTCCTTCTCATATATGTCCGCCTGTGCCTCATCCGGTATGAGCATCATGACGATATCTGCACCATCGGTGGCTTCGGATATGGACACAGGGGAGAATCCATCTTCCTTCGCCTTGTCGAACGATTTACCTTCCCTGACACCTATCGTCAGATCCAATCCTGAGTCACGGAAGCACAGTGCCTGTGCTCTACCTTGCGAGCCATATCCCAATACGGCGATCTTCTTTCCTTTGAGCAGACCTAGGTCCGCATCTGCATCGTTATAGATCCTCATCCGAATCCCTGATGGTGCGATTGAATATCGTTCGTTTATAATCTCTGTCCGTCGTCATGTGAAGAGCGTATGTCGCACGTATGTGTCGCAGGCGTTTGCGTACGATTATATCGTAGCGTGTGTTTAGGATGTCTAGGAGCAGATACCATGAAGGTAAAGGTCGGAATCAACGGATACGGAACAATCGGGAAGAGAGTTGCGACAGCCGTCAATCAGCAGGACGATATGGAGATAATCGGAGTAACCAAGACCAGGCCCACGTATGAGGCACAGCTTGCGATCCAGATGGGTTATCCGCTTTATGTCCCTGCGGATAAGGTCGATGATTTCAAGGCAGCAGGTCTTGACATCGCAGGTACCGTTGACGATCTCATCAGCAAGGCTGACATCATAGTGGACTGCACTCCAGGCAAAGTATCTGGAGAATACAAGGAGGCATACGCTAGGGCCGGCGTGAAGGCCATCTGGCAGGGCGGAGAGGATCATTCATTGACAGGCATCTCTTTCAATGCCGCCGCCAACTACAAGGAATCATGGGGCGCACAGTTCTCGCGTGTCGTCTCATGCAACACCACGGGTCTGCTCAGGACACTGTACCCGATCGACAAGAACTTCAAGATCAAGAACGGATACGTCTCGCTCATCAGAAGGAGTGCGGATCCGAACGATAGCAAAGCAGGACCGATCAATGCGATCGAACCTGTCGTTAAGATCCCTACGCACCATGGGCCCGATGTGCAGTCCGTATTGCCGTGGATAAGCATACAGACGATGGCTGTCAAGGTCCCTACCACGCTCATGCACATACACACCGTCGTGTTGGAGCTTGAGAAGGAGACGACGACCGAGGAGATAATCAAACTCCTCAAAGAGACGCCTCGTGTCAAATTGGTCAAGGCGAAGGACGGCGTGAAATCAACTGCTCAGATCATGGATCTCGCAAGAGAGATAGGAAGGACACGCGGAGATATGTTCGAGATAGTCGTATGGGAGGACGGCATCAAGGTCGTTGGCAACACACTGTACTACTATCAGGCGGTTAATCAGGAGAGCGACGTCATCCCCGAGAACATCGATTGCATAAGGTCGATGTGCAAACTCGAGGAGGATCCCGCAAAATCCATCGCGAAGACGAACAAGGCGATGGGCATCTGAAAGTGATCTCATGAAGGATTTCCACACACTAGAGGATTTCAACTTCAAGGATAAGACCGTCCTGTTGAGGGTGGACATAAACTGTCCTCTCGACAGGGAGACGCTGAAGATAATCAACGATGCGAGGATAAGGCGCATCATCCCCACAGTGCGTGAACTGATGGGCAAGAGAGCTAAGGTGGTCATATTGGCCCACCAGAGCAGGAAGGGCAAATGGGATTTCACATCCTTGGAGCAACATGCGGAGAGGCTCTCGAAGAACCTCAACTACCCTGTGGAGTATGTGGATGATGTGATGGGCGATAAGGCTATGAAGGCGATAAGGGACCTTCAACCCGGTTCAGTCATCCTCCTCGGCAATGTGAGGGAATTGGATTCCGAGACCGCTAAATTGGATATGTTCGGACATGCCGAGGGAGAATTGGTCAAAGCACTCGTGCCCGTGATAGACTACTATGTGTGCGATGCGTTCGGTGCTGCGCACAGGTCGCAGTGCTCGTTGGTCGGTTTCCCGATCAAGGTGCCATCGGCTTCAGGCAGACTCATGGCAAAGGAGATCAGTGCTCTGAAGGCCATATTCGATGAACCGAGGAGGCCCTCAGTATTCATACTCGGAGGGGCCAAATTCGGTGATGCATCCGAGATGATCGATCATGTTCTCGGCACAGGTATGGCGGATACGGTAATGCTCGTAGGTCTCGCAGGGAACGCGTTCCTGTACGCACGCGGAACCAATCTGGGAGAGAGATCGCTCAACGTTCTCAAAGAGGAGTTGACGGATGAGAATCTTCAGGCCGCAAGGGACACGATGAGGAGATACGGACAGAGGATCCTTCTGCCATCGGATGTTGCGATCGAGAGGGATGGTGAGAGATTATCAGTCCTCGTAGGAGATCTTCCTGTGGATGAGCCCGCGATCGATATCGGTGATGCTACCATAGAGAAGTTCACTAAGGTCATCATGTCATCCAGGACATCATTCATGTCGGGACCGGCAGGGATGTATGAGAAGGATGGTTTCGGAGTGGGTACCAAAGCGCTCATGGAGGCGATGATAGACTCCAAAGGGCAATCGGTCATCGGAGGAGGTCACACCGTAGGCGCAGCGGATACGTTCGACCTAACAGACAGATTCTCCTATGTGAGTACTGGCGGAGGCGCATTGGAGACGTTCTTATTGGGACAGCCGTTGCCGGTAATCGATGCCCTAAAATATTCGTTCAATAAGTACCGATTCGATGACATTTGAGATCCACAATGTTGGAACTGTACTTGGCGGGGAGGCATTCCTCCTCGTCACTGAACAGAGTACTGCGTTGATAGATTCTGGTTTCGCATTCGGTGCGAAGGGCCTTGTGAAGAACATCGCCAAGATACTTGACGGCAGACCCTTGGATTACATATTGCTCACTCATTCACATTACGATCACGTATCGGGTGCTCAGGAATGTAGGAGGCATTGGCCTGATGCGAAGATCGTTTCAGCAGAACATGCTGCGAAAGTGTTCCAAAAACCGTCTGCCATAAAGACGATGATGAAGTTGAATCGCTCCGCTGCGAGGAACACGCATCACTTCCCGATATTCAAGGACAACATCTCAGGGATCAGCACGGACATGATCGTGAAGGACGGGGATGTCATAGATCTCGGTGACATGAAGTTGGAGGTATTGGAGACCCCTGGACACACATGGGATACCATAGCATTCTGGTCGGCCGAGGAGAAGTTGTTGGTCTCTAACGAGACCATCGGTGTCGCCGTGGATATCGATAACGTCACACCAGCTTGTCTCGTTTCATTCAAGAAGGCGGTGGAATCGATAGAGCGCGTAAGGGCACTCGCTCCGGAATCCATAGTCATGCCGCATTACGGTGTCGTCAGTGGCAGTGATGTATGCGCCAAGTATCTCGAGTCCGCTTATGCAGGTCACATGAGCTACAAGGATATGATCCTGGAAGCATATGATGGAGGTATGGAAGGCGATGACCTTCTCAAATACTCCAAGGACAGGCTTTGGGTCGGACCCATAAGGATCGGTCAACCAGAGGCGGCATTCGACCTCAATAACAAATACATCGTTCCTACGATAGTGAAGGAATTCCGTCAGTGATCATGTGTTGCCACGAAGTCATATGACTTCGTGGTACGCATCATCACTCTTTATCCACATCATCATCTCTCAACAGGCGTAGCCTTGTGTGTGCCCTAGTATAACATCTTGAGCCCTTTTGTCGCATCCATTCTAGATTATGCGAAACGATTATCGAGTACAGTCTTTGCCTGGTGACGTTTTGGTGATTTAATGGAACATATGTCTTATTCGATGAACGAGGGGATGGATCCTGTTATGAAAATGGAAAGGGAAAGGGAAGATGCCTTCTATAATCTGGATCGCTACGTGGACAGATTGTTGAACCGTGGGAGGAAGGAGACCACCATAACGTCCTATTATCAGGTCATACGCTCTCTGATCAATTTTCTAGCGAACAAACATCTTCATTGCTCTCCGAGATTGGTGGCCGAGAGGGAGATAATGGCAATCGTCAATGGATATCCGGTAGCGGATCTAAGCAAGAAGAGCTACCTGCAGGTATTTTCGAGATGGATGATGGTGATGGCGGACAACGATGTCGTCAGAAGGATGGATCTCCTGTGGCCTTCCTCCGACCGCCCCAGGAGGAAATGGGCTAACTATAACGAAGCTCTGAGGATGTTCAAGATCGAGGATGATCCGACAAACAGGATCATATTGGTCTTGGCGATGGATGAGGGCATGAGAGCGACCGAGATCGCTCATATGATGGTCGAGGACATAAACGAGAATTGGATAAGGGTCCGTGGAAAGGGACACAGGAATGGAAAATTCCGTTCGATACCAATATCCGATCGTGTCATCGAGACGATAGAGCAGTACATGGAGTATCGTAGCCGTCTGCTCATCGACAAGGAGGATTGCGGTTCCCTCATCTTAGGAAGGAATGGTATGCCTCTGACAGCACACGCCGTCACACAGCGCGTGATCCGTATGGCGAAGAAGAATGGTAATGATATCACAGCACATTCGCTCAGACGCAGATTCATAACGGATACATTGAACTCAGGTGTCAAGATCGAGGTGTGTTCGAAATTGGTCGGACATGAGAGTCCGATGGTCACCGCATCATACTATGACTGCGATCCCGAATTGTTATCGAATGCTATGGCGAAACGCCGTGAGTATCTGATGAGGGGCGGGATACAGAGCGAGAATTGGACTAAGAAAAGGAAGTGAGAGGGATGGGGTGACCCCCCATCACCTTCACTCAGACATCCAACGTGAATGTCTCGCCTGTGTTGGGGAGTATCACGTTGTAATCGGCGAGATCATCGAGGAACGATTCTCTCGTCTCGGAATGCATTATTATGACATTCCTCGGATTGCATGCTTTGACGAAATCCACGATCTCTCCATGATCAGCGTGTGCTGAGAAATCATATTTCTGGATCTCGCAGTTGATCTTCTGTATCTCTCCGTCGATCTTCACGCAACCCTCTTCCATGAGGAGTCTTCCGTTGGTGTCCTCTGCCTGATATCCTACGATGAGGACAGCGTTCTTCGGGTTGTCCTTCAGACGTTTCAGATATCCGAGTACAGGCCCTCCGTCGAGCATACCGCCTGTGGTCACAATGACTTCCGCCCTACCTGCGTCCTTCCTCATGTTGGCGTTGCGGACCTCGTTGAACTTCCTCTTCGCGACCTTCAGTGCCTTCGCATCAGCGAGATATTCAGGATAATCGAGGAACAGACGTGTGACCGAGCGTCCCATGCCGTCCACCCACATCTCATAACCAGCGTTCTTCAGGAGTATCATCAGTTCCTGTGTCCTGCCGACAGCGAAACTCGGGATCAGCACAGTTCCTCCGCGATCCACGACCTCAGCGACCTTGTCGAGGAATTCCTTCTCGACGCTCTTCCTCTCCGGGTGGTAGCGTCCGCCATACGTACCCTCGATGAATAGGTTCTCGCAATCGACGGGTCTAGCGCCGTCAACGAGCCTCTGCCTGAGCGTGTGTATGTCTCCCGAGTATAGGGTCTTCGTATCGACACCGAACTCGAACATCGCCGCACCTGGAACGTGACCCGCATGATGCATCGTGACCTCTATCTTGCCGAGCTCGAACGTGTCCCCGAATGTCATGGGCACGACGTTCTTCATCGTTCTCTCGATATCGCCTGTGGTGTATGGGAGAGGATAGTTCTCCGCTTTGGCGATCTTGAGCGAATCGTACATCATGATCTCTCCTACCTCTGCCGAGAGGGGTGTGGTGAAGAGTTCGCATCTGTCCCTTCCGCATATCTGAGGGACCATCCCACAGTGATCCAGGTGACAGTGTGTCAGGAGCATGTGGTCGATTCTCGTACTGATCGGCTGGGGGTACTCTGGCGGTTTGGTCGGACTCATCCCGTATTCGACGAGGAGGGTCTTTCCTGCCCCTTCTATGGTCATTCCCATGCGGCCTACCATCTCAGCACCGCCCAGGAATTTGAATTTCATTTCCATGGTATGTTCTCCTAATGGTTTATTGCCTCATTCGAGAGGACTTTGTGAAAAAGGATGAACAAGCCATCCTTTTGTACAGTGATTCGTGAATGCGCATACGCGTGGCGCGTGCGCTTTAATATGGTACGCGATGTATATTCTATATTTAAATCTAATATAGCAGATCTTCGCTGGATTGTTTAAATCGTTCTCAATAAAAGTTAAGCAGACGGCTTAAATATGAAGAATATCATAGTCTATCCGTCAGACGATCCTCTGGCAGGTGGGATGCATTTTGAGGATAACAGGTAGCGCTAGCCCGCGCAATGTGGGTGGTAAGATAAAGGGTGCAGCGGATACGATACTAGGTACTGGAACAGATACAGCTGATGTGGTCTGTGATACCCGTTCAGGAGCGCTATTGACATTCATCCTGTTATTCGTCGTAGGTTGGATCCCGACCATTGGACACATGGTGGCGGGTTATGTCGGAGGAAGGAGATCTGGTTCCCCGTATCGCGGGCTGTTAGCCACATCCGTTGCCACGGCATGCGTTCTGGTGATTTTGACACTGATAGCATTGTTCTTGGATTCCGTCAACGGTGCATTATCAGCGGATTATCAGGCAGCTATCGATTCCATCCGTGAGCAGTCGCCATTGTTGGCGGATCTTGCCGTACCTACCCTGGAATATCTCAGGGCGATGTTCGGCGGAGAGGGTCTTAAGATAGCGTACGCATCATATGCCATAACTCCTGTATTCGGTATCATCGGAGGTGTCATCTCCAATCAGATGCAGAAGGAATTGCGCTACATCATCCGTGTCTCAGGCGGAGCATCCAGTCAGCAGATCCGTTCCATGGAACGCCACAGACAGGGAAAGCCCATGGGATTCAATTATTCACAAGTGACCGCGCTCTCCACGGAACCATCCGTTCGTGCACCTGCACCGCAGGCGACGGCAGAGGTCATCAAGACACCCGATAACGTCAAGGCGAAGGTACAGACGCCGAAGGTAGTGGATACCACAGTGGATGCACAACCTGAGATGGCAAGCTCGACATCCGTGCAGAAGAGTAACCCGTTCGATTCGATCCTGTCTCTTCAGAAGAAGAAGATGGAACCCGTTGAGACGGCGAACACATCCACACTCGATGACGACCAATATCTCTGACAGCGACAGGTGTTGCCCATATATACGCGCACAATATTGTTTTATAGTCTCATTCGATAACCCCGTTATCAGAGGCGAATTAACTTGTTCTGTCCAGATTGCAAATCAATGGTCTTCCCCAAGGATGGAGGCTACTACTGTAAGAACTGCGATAAGCTTATCGAAGAGGAAGTCGAGAGTGAAGGATTCACGACCAAATCCAAAGCTAAGGAGACGGCCGTAGTATCCGATGGAGAGGCAGTACTTCCCAAGGCACGTGAGATATGTGCTAAATGCGGTAACACAGAAGCATACTACTACATGAGGCAGAACAGGTCAGCTGATGAGCCCGAGACGATCTTCTACCGTTGCACCAGGTGCAACTATCAGTGGAAGGTCTGAGGGAGAATAAGGAGACGGTGATGGAATGTTCAAGGCACAAATCAAAGCAGAGACATTGAAAGGACTTGTGAATGTCATATCTACCCTCATCGATGAGGTGAAATTCACCGTCGATCCAGAAGGAATGAGCCTGAAGGCTGTCGATCCTGCACATGTCGCCATGATCGAGCTCAGGATGGATGCTGGTGCATTCGAGAGCTATGAGGCGGACAATGTGGAGATCGGTCTCGATCTTGATAAGGTCAAAGAGGTCCTCAAGCTGTCCGGAGCGGGAGAGATAATCGCGATGGAGCTTGACGAGGAACGCGGAAGGCTCGTATTCAAAGTGGGCAACATAACGAGGCGCATGAATCTCGTGGATACCTCCAGCATGAGCGATCCCAAGGTCCCGCAACTCGAGCTTGCGGCGAACATCGAGGTACCTGTATCCGAACTCCAGAGGGGGATCAAGGCTTCAGAGAAGATCTCTGACCACATAACCCTGATCGCGGATACGGATTACTTCGAGCTTCTCTGTGAAGGGGACACCGATTCAGCGGATCTCAGGTTGGAGAAGGACAGTCTTGTCAGCATCAACGTGGAATCACAGGTCAGCAGTATGTTCCCGCTCGATTATTTCTCCAATCTGATCAAAGCGATGCCTTCGGACATCGTCGTCAAGATCGAATTGGATAACGACTATCCCGCCAAGTTCAACTTCAACGTTGCTGGTGACAAGGGAAGGGTCATGTATCTGTTGGCACCCAGAATCGAGAACGAATGATCCCTGGTGAGAGGATGGACAGCAAAGAGTTACAGAGGATGGCCAACAAGCTCAGGTTGCATGTCGTCGAGATGACATATGCGGCCAATTCAGGGCACCCAGGCGGTTCTCTGTCAGCAGCGGACATCATATCTGCTCTTTACTTCAAAGTGATGAGACATGATCCGAAGAACCCGAATTGGGAGGATAGGGATCGTTTCATACTGTCCAAGGGTCACGTAGCACCAGTCCTCTATGCGGCATTGGCGGAATCAGGCTATTTCCCGGTCGAGGATCTCATAACATTGAGGCAGTTGGGGTCCAAATTGCAGGGACATCCCGTACGCGGCAAGGTCCCCGGTGTGGAGATGTCCACCGGTTCACTCGGTCAGGGGCTCAGTATGAGCTGCGGGATCGCATTGGCTGGAAAGATGGATGGAAAAGATTACAAGGTCTACTGCATGCTAGGCGACGGAGAGCTTCAGAGCGGACAGAACTGGGAGGCTGCCATGTTCGCAGCCAACTACAAGCTCAACAACCTGATCGCGATAGTGGACCGCAATAGATTGCAGATATGCGGCGATACCGAAGAGGTCATGTCGCTGGAACCGTTGGTGGATAAATGGATGGCATTCGGTTGGGATGTCATAGAGACCGATGGTCACGATATCGACAAGGTGGTTGCCGCATTCGAGGAAGCGAAGGCGGATAGGGATTCGCCTGTCGTGATAATATTCAATACTGTGAAAGGCAAAGGCGTCTCATTCATGGAGAACAATCCGGGATTCCATGGTAAGGCCTGCAATGCGACAGAGTACAAGCAGGCTGTGGAAGAACTCAAGAAGGTGATCTGATGGGAGCCGCACAACGCAACTATTACGGTAAAGCACTCGCAAGATTGGCCAAGGAGAGGGACGATGTCGTCGTATTGGACGCCGACCTCGCAGGTTCAACGAAGACTTCAGAATTCAAGAAGGTCGCACCGGAGAGATTCGTGGAAGTGGGAATAGCTGAACAGGACATGATCGGTGTCGCATCAGGCCTCGCAGCATCAGGCAAGACTGTGTTCGCATCCACATTCGCCGTCTTCGCGACAGGAAGGTGCTGGGAGCAGATACGCTTGGCAGTCGCCTATCCGAAACAGAATGTGAAGATCGTCTCCACTCACTGCGGTATAAGTGTCGGTGAGGACGGAGCATCACATCAGGCATTGGAGGATATCGCTATCATGCGTGCCATCCCGAACATGGTGGTCATCTCACCTGCGGATGCACATCAGGCATACGCCGCTACGATGGCGATAGCTGAGGAGAGGGGACCTTGCTACATGAGGCTCGGACGTGCAGATTTCCCGCTGATATATCCAGAGGATGTGAAATTCGAGATAGGTAAGGCCGATATACTCAGGGAAGGTTCGGATGTAACACTCATCGGTACTGGACAGATGGTATCATACTGTCTTGACGCAGCCAAAGCACTGTCGGAGGAAGGCATATCTGCCGAAGTGATCAACATATCGACGATAAAACCGCTCGATGCGGATGCGGTCATAGGTTCCGTGAAGAAGACCGGTTGTGCGGTCACTGCAGAGGAGCATAGTATCATCGGCGGACTCGGATCGGCTGTCGCAGAGGCGATTTCCGAATCATGCCCTGTACCTCTAGTCAGAGTAGGTACGAAGGATACATTCGGTGAATCAGGCAAGGCTGAGATGCTGATGGAGAAGTATGGTCTTACAGCTAAGGATATCGTCAAGGCCGCCAAGGATTCAATTTCAAAGAAAAGGTGAATGTAATGAAGATTTTCATAGACACTGCAAATTTGGATCAGATAAAGGAGATCAACAGTTGGGGGATCGTTGACGGAGTCACCACTAACCCTAGTCTCATCGCTAAGGAAGGAGTGGACGTCAAGACAAGGATCAAAGAGATCGCAGAGATCGTGGACGGCCCCATCTCCGCAGAGGCCATGTCGATGACAGCTGACGAGATGGTGAAGGAAGGACGCGAGTTGGCCAAGATCCATCCCAATGTCGTGATCAAGCTCCCTATGTGCATCGAGACATTGAAAGCTACATCAAAGCTCAGGGAAGAGGGAATAAGGGTGAATGTGACACTCATATTCTCCGCACAGCAGGCATTGTTGGCAGCAAAGGCAGGTGCAGCATACGTGTCCCCATTCGTCGGACGTCTCGATGATATCGGAGAGTATGGTACGGATCTCATCTCCAACATCGTTCAGATCTACTCCAATTACGATTTCGATACAGAGATCATCGCAGCATCGATCAGACACCCCGTTCATGTGTTGGATGTATCGCTCGCAGGATGTGACATCGCGACCATCCCCTATGATGTGCTGAAGAAGATGGTATCCCACCCGAAGACGGATGAGGGTATACAGAAATTCATTGCTGATTACGAGAAATCGAAGAAGCAGTGATGTTATGTATGATGTCATCGTGGTCGGAGGCGGACCAGCCGGTACAATCACGGCTGACCTGTTGGCTAAGGATCATGATGTACTTGTCATCGAAGAACATGATGTGATAGGTAAGCCCGCACAATGTGCGGGTTTCCTATCCGTCGAGTGCGCGGATGCGTTAGGCATCGATGTACCGAAGTACAGTGTCATCGACGCATCCGATTTCATATTCCCTGACGGGAAGGTATTGACGATAGAATCCGATAGGCCGAGGATGATCGTCACCGATAGGGCAGTATTGGATCAGAGATTGGCTGAGAGGGCAGTAGGATCCGGTGCGAAGATATCTCTATCCACAAGATACATCTCCCATGCCGTGAAGGATGGTAAGGTCTCTGTGCAGACATCCAAGGGGATCATCGAATCGAAGATGATCATCGGTGCGGACGGACATTCGTCGAAGGTCGCATCGAGTCTCGGTAACAATGAACCGAAGGAGTACGTCAGAGGTATGGTCTTCGATATGGATCACAGATCCGAAGTGCAGAATAAGATCGATCTGCTTTTCGGGACGGATATAGCTCCAGGTTTCTTCGCATGGGTGATACCGTGCGGTGATTTCACACGTGTGGGTTTGTGCACGTCACGGAGTGCAGGTCCACCATCCGAATACATGAAGGTGCTTCTCAAGAGGTCCGGCCTGCAGGATGAGACGATCCTGAGGAAATACTGCGGGAAGATACCCATGGGCGGTCGGAGGACGACTTATTCTGATAATCTGATGTTGATCGGGGATGCTGCCGGCCAGATAAAGCAGATATCCGGAGGGGGACTCTCACCTATCGTCAGATCCGCACCCCATCTGAAGAGAATAGTCGATAAGGCATTCGAGAAGGATGATTTCAGCAGAAGGATGATGTCAGGATATGAGAAAGGTTGGAGATCGGAGATAGGCAAGGAGATCAGGAACGGTTGTCTCATGAGATCCCTGTACAAGAAGATGAACAACGATGATTTCTGCAAGATGTATCCTGCTTTCTCCGATGAGAGATTACGTCAGAGGATGAGAGACATTGATATAGACAACACGAGCAGTGTCGCCAAGTACGCTCTTATCAATCCGACGTTCATGAAGGTCGGATTACCGATAGGATTGAAGGTGCTGTTCAGATGAAGCTTGCGATGATCCCAGTGGAGGAGGCCTCGGAAACGATACCCCTCCTGATGAGGAAGGACCTCGTGAACCGCAATGCGAAGATATCGAAGGGCGATGGTTGTCGTTTGGTCCCGATACAGGATGGGAAAGAGGACATCGTATCGTCCATGGGTTATAGCATCACAGAAGGGGAAGCATACTCAAGGGATAGGATCCCGCCACAGGAGCGCATAAAGGCATCGTTATCGGATCTGCCGGAGGATGTGATCAGGGAACTGCCCATGAGGTGGGAGTATGTCGGTAGGATAGCGATCATAGTGCTGAAGGAATCCGCTGAACCGTATAAGGAGCGCATCGGTGATGTGTATGCTGAGGAACTCGGCATGGAATCCATATGCGTGGATCGTCAGGGCGTCACAGGAGAGTTCAGAAGACCTACCACGGAGATCATACACGGCGATAGGACAGAGGATGTCAGATTGGAGAACGGTGTGCTGTATGATATGGATGTGACCAAGGTCATGTTCGCCTCAGGGAATGTGGATGAGAGGGAACGCATGAAGGATCTGGATTGCAGCGGTGAGACGATAGTCGACATGTTCGCCGGTATCGGTTACTTCACATTGCCTTTGGCCAAGTTCGCTCATCCTTCGAAGATATATGCATGCGAGAAGAATCCGGATTCATATGAGTTCCTCGTAAAGAATGTCGAACTCAATGATGTGAAGGACATCGTCGAACCTATACTCTCGGATAATCGCGATCTCGATCTCGGGACACATTTTGCGGATCGCATATTGATGGGATACGTACAGATAACATCCGAATTCCTACCGAAGGCATTGGAGATGATCAAGCCTGGTGGGATGATACATTATCACGACACATTCTATGTGCACGAATATGAGGATAGGATCAAGGAGATATTCGACAGGGAATGCCCTGGAGGGTATGAGATCGAAAGTATCCACGAGGTCAAATCCTTCGCCCCGTCCGTATCGCACTATGTCGCGGATATCAGGATACTTTAGACGGATTCCCCGCAGCCCAATGCTGTGAGAAGCGTGTTCATCTTATCCCTGTAATCATCGCCTTCGGCTTTGATGAGCTGTTCGACGAATGGGAGCAGGAACTGTGAGAACTCTGCCTCATCATCCGTGTATTTGATCACATCGATGGATGCGATGTCACAGAATGCCTTGGCCATCGAACGCATCTTCTTGTCCTTCGGTACGATCTCGGATATGCATTCCTTCAGCATATCTGCGCCGCCGACCTTGTATGCCTTCGCATATGCATCCGCGTGTCTTGTTGCCTCCCCAGGTCTCTTGAACTCAGGGAGTTTGGACACCACATCATACGATATGTATTTCTGATGGGCTTCTTTGATAACCTGAGCAGGATTCATCTTCGAGGGATCGTTGAACGAGTTCGCGATGTCATCGTTGGTGAATGCCGCGATGATCCTGCGTGCATCACCCCATATGGAAAGGAGTGCATCGGATGCTTTGTTGTTCTTCGCGATGACGGATATCGAGGGATTCTCTGAGAGATATGTCCTGAGCGCGGTGATCTCGGCATCGCTCCCGACGAGATCGTTGAGGAACGATCCGACATCGGAACCGTAGTTCTTCGTTCCGATGATGTATGTAGCTGAATCCGAGCTCTTTAGTGAACCTATCTCGCCTCTCAATACCATATTCAACACATTCACATCGGTCATGATGCCGAGGGAGTATTTCTTGAGGTCATCGCCTTTGACAGGCGTTCTTCCTTCCGAACCTTCGCTGTGATAGCTGTGCTCCACGAACACCTCTATATCGTCGAGAGGATCCCCTCCGACGAACCTCGAGATCAGGAATTGGAGTGTGGACACGTCCTTCGCGCAATCCTTGCATATGCGGATCTCTGTATCCGCTGATTTCACTCTGATCACAAGTATGCCGTCAGAATCATGTCCGCAGGTTATCTCATCGTTATCGAATTCGTATGGGGTATCCCAGAATGTATCATAGATGTAATCCACAGGCATGTTCGGTTTCTTTGAACATACGATCTCGTCGCCGAAGGAATAGATGTGCAATCCTTTCCTCTTGGCGACACCGCTGTACATGAGAAGCCTGATCTTAGGGTCATTGTAATATTGCATGCCGATGAGCTTGTCATTGCCGACAGAGCCTCTCTGTGCATATGACACCTCCTCGCCTGCGAGTTTGGCCGTTGCTAAATAGGGTACGGATCCTGCGGCATAGAGCGATATCGTGGCGCAATACGCTTTGAAGATATCATCGTCACCTTTCGATGCCATCTTCACGAGGGCATCTGGATTGTCCTTGATCTTGTTGACCTTGGATATGGATGAGAACGTTCTATCGAACGGACAGAGGAAGCATTTCCCTGCACATTTCGGTCTTATCAGAGATGGATCCTCCCAAAGTGCCTTGGATCTTTCGATGATATCACTTTCGAGTCTCTTCGGTGTACGCTTTATGCCTCTGAGCCTCATCTTCTTTCCGGCCATAAGCGATGATATAGTAAATAATGATATAAATATGACCGATTGACGTTCAGGTCGTGTGAAGATGGCTTCGGATGAGATAGCAGCACACAGGAAGAAGGTCAGGGAGTTCATGGCCAGAGCACCATTCCATAGGAGGTCCCTGAATGAGGATGAGCTGTCATTGTATTGTTCCGCCTTGACGCATGACAGTTATTGCAGCGAGGCGTTGAATCTTCCGGAACCTGTTCTATTGCCATCGTACGAGCGTTTGGAATTCCTCGGTGACGCTGTCCTTGAGTTCATAGCATGTGAATTTGTTTACAAACACACGACATTGGAAGAAGGGAGCATGACCGATTTCAAGCAGGATATTGTCGCTAACAAGAAGATCTCTGACAGGGTGTTGTCATACGGATTGGATATCGATTCCGTTATGTTGGTGGGGCATGGTCATAGGAACGGCAGGAAGAACATCGTGGAGGAGAACATGCGGGCAGATTCTTTCGAAGCCCTCATCGGTGCGACATATGTTCTCTGTGGTATGGATGAGGCCAAGAGGATAGTGACGGAAGTCCTTGCGCCCAGCGTGGATTGATGTGGTCGAGCTTTTATATCACACAACCCGATGTGCGAGTATGGATGTTGAAGAGACCGCGAAGGCCATCAAGGATATGAGGATACGCGGAGCAGGCAGGATCGCAAGGGCCTGTGCATCTGCGTTGTATGAATTTGCGGATACATACAAAGGCGATGATAGGGAGACGTTGATGCATGACATCGAGGATGCTAAGGAGACGCTCATAGAATCTAGACCTACGGCGGTGTCCCTTTACAACGGTGTGATGGCATCGTTGAAGGGGATCGATAAGGAAACGGATGTCGATGCCATACTCTCGACCATCAAGGGTCGCGCAGAGGAATTCATAGACAATTCATACGAAGCGGTCAATTCGATCGCCGAATTGGGCTCCTCCATCATACGTGATGGCGATGTGATCATGACCCATTGTAACAGCAGTGCGGTCATATCCACACTGAAGAGGGCACACGAGCAGGGAAAGAACATCAAGGTGTTCGCCACAGAGACCAGACCATGGAGACAGGGTTTGATCACATCAAGGGAATTGGCGGATGCGGGCATAGATGTCACATTGATCGTCGACAGTGCAGCATGCCTCATGATGGATAACGTCAACAAGGTGTTCGTTGGTGCCGATACGGTCACCGCACAGGGTACGCTGGTGAACAAGGTGGGCACATCCCAATTGGCATTGGTGGCCCATGAGAAAGGGATACCGTTCTACGCATGTGCGGAGACATACAAGTTCTCCCCATTGACGCTCAATGGGGACGACGTCAGGATAGAGGTGCGTGACATAAGGGAGATAGCCAAGGAAGGCGAGGTGCCTGATACGGTGAAGATATACAACCCTGTGTTCGACCGCACGCTTGGAAGATACATAACATACTACATCACAGAGTTGGGGATGATATCCCCGTCATCAGCAAGGGAAACGATTGTAGAATTATTCAACGAGGATTGATTTGAAATGAAGACATATTCTTATCTCCATTTGGGAGAGGACATAGATCCGGATTCCTTCGTCATCTGCGATTACCGTGTCACCATGGAGATGCCGATGGAGAAGGCTGCAGAGGCTATCGCCGCGGAACAGTCCACGGGTACGTGGACAGGTATAACGACACTCAATGACGATGTGTTCGAGAAATATGGTGCACGCGTCAACAAGATCGGCAAGGATACGGTGCGCATAGCATATCCCGTGGCGGATTTCAGTCTTGAGGTGGGAGCGGTACCTCAGATCTTGAGTGTGATCGCAGGCAATCTCTTTGGATTGGAATCCATCGGCAAGCTCAGATTGGAGGATGTGTTCTTCCCGAAGTCCATGTTGAAGGAATTCAAAGGGCCCAAGTTCGGTATCGAAGGTATCAGGAAGGAATTGGACCGTCCGAAGAAACCGTTGGTAGGGACGATCGTCAAACCGAAGATCGGACTCCCTCCGAAGGAGTTCGCGGATTACGTTTATGAAGCCGGCAAGGGCGGATTGACCAATAGCAAGGATGACGAGACTCTTGTGGATCAGACGTTCTGCCCCATAGAGGACCGTACCGTCGCTGTAGCAGAGGCATTGGATCGTCTGGAGTCTGAGGGACACAAGATGATGCATGCGATAAACATCAGCACAGCGGGACACAAGATCCTGGAATTGGCTGACAAGGTACAGAGCTGGGGCGCGAGGGAGATCATGGTGGATGTCATCACCTGCGGATTCTCTGCGGTACAGGTACTGGCGGAGGACCCGTCGATAAAGGTGCCGATACACGTCCACAGGACGATGCATGGTGCGATGACGAGAGATCCGTTGCACGGAATATCCATGCTTCCGATAACGAAGATCGTACGTATGTGCGGCGGAGATGCATTACATATCGGTACGCTCGGGGTCGGTAAGATGTCTGGTGATCCGAGGGATCACCACAACCTCGATGCATGTCTCGATGACATCACCGTGCCTTATAGGACGGTGATGCCCGTATGTTCCGGCGGAGTTTACCCTGGTATCGTGGGCAGGATCATAGAGGCATCGGGTTTCGACGTTCAGATACAGGCAGGAGGAGGTGTCGCAGGACACCCCGGAGGCGTGATGAAGGGCGCCATGGCGATGTCACAGGCCGTGGATGCGGCATTCGAACACATCCCCGTAGAGGAATATGCGAAGGATCATGAGGAACTCCGCATAGCATTGGAAAAGTGGGGACAGAGATGAAGCTTATAGTCAACGCATACGATGTCGAATCCATAGAACCAAGGGCGATAATACACGATCGCGATTGTGTGGAGATCGGTGTCAAAGAGGGCGAACGCGTACAGATATGCGGTAAGAGGCAGTACGTCATGATCGTCAACAGGTCCGACAGTGTGGTCAAGAAAGGATGCATATTGGTCCCGAAGGACGTCATGGAGAAGATAGGTGCCTCCGAAGGGGATGAGGTCTCGGTGATGTTCTCGCCCAAGCCGGAATCCGTAAGGGGCATACGCAAGAAGATGGACAATCAGAAACTCACGAAGGATGAGATCAATTCCATCGTGGTCGATATACTTGAGAACAAACTCTCCAAGATCGAGATATCCGCATGGCTGACATCATTGTACATCAACGGCATGGATATCGATGAGATAGCTGATTTCACGAATTCCATGGTGGATACGGGTGAACGCATACAGTTTGAGCGTACACCTGTGTTCGATTTCCACAGTGTCGGAGGCGTTCCCGGTAACAAGGTCACGCCGATCGTGGTATCCATAGTGGCGGCCGCAGGCCTGATGCTTCCGAAGACATCTTCTCGCGCGATAAGTAGTGCGTGCGGTACATCCGATTTCGTGGAGACGTTCTGTAACGTCGAACTCGATGCCGATAGCGTCAAGAGGATATCCGAGGAAGTGGGCGGAGTTCTCGCATGGGGAGGTTCTATGAACCTCGCTCCCGTGGATGATATGGTCATAAGCGTTGAGAATCCGCTCGGCATCAATCCGAGGGCACAGATGTTGGCATCCATCATGAGCAAGAAGCTTGCGATTGGTGCTACACACCTTCTGGTGGATATCCCCACAGGCCCTGGTACGAAGGTCCCGACGATAGAGATGGCAAGGGCATACACACGCGATTTCATGGAACTCGGTGACAAGTTAGGTATGCATGTCGAATGCGCGGTCACGTATGGCGATCAACCTGTCGGCAGCGCCATCGGTCCGAATCTGGAGGCAAGGGAGTGCATACGTATCCTCGAAGGATGGGATCATCCATCTAGTGTGATCGAGAAGGCATGTGAACTCGCAGGCATCATATTGGAGATGGGTGGGATACCTAACGGTACGGAAGAGGCCGAGAGGATCCTGAAGTCCGGAGAGGCACTGAAGAAATTCAAGGAGATCGTCGTCGCACAGGGCGGTGACCCCAATCTCAAAGCCGATGATCTCAAGCCCGGTAAGTACAAACTCGAGATCCTCAGCACATCCAGCGGATATGTCCATACGATAGATAACAAGGATCTCGTACAGATCGCCAGGGCTGCAGGCGCTCCAGGGGACAAGGGCGCAGGTCTGCTTATACTGAAGAAGAAGGGCCAGAGGGTCGAGAAGGGCGACGTGATCATGGAGATCTATGCCGATGTCGAATCCAAATGTCAGCGTGCCAAGGACATGTCGATAAGGCTCCAGCCGATCGATATCGAAGGCATGCTCATAGAGAAGGCTGGAAAGGCGATCAGATGAAGGCATTGTGCTTCACAGTCGATCTCGACAGGGATGTGAACATCCCTGTCAAAGGAAGACGCGAGGCAGGTTCCTTCGATAGAGGCAATGGTACACAACCAAGGTTCGAATCCACTGCTAGAGGGACAGAACTGTTGGTGGAGATGTTGGATTCGCTGCATATCGATGCGACATTCTTCGCTGAGGCGAGAGCACTCCACTCATCAGGAGCATATCAGCATCTGGATGGATACGAGGTCGCGATGCATGGCTTGGACCATGAGGATCTGACCGGTCTGAAGACAGGCATATCATTGGACTATGGGGAATTGAGGGAGATCGTGGAGAGATCCATCTCGATGATACGCGATTGCACGGGTATGAGTCCGAAAGGATTCCGTTCCCCTTACATGTTGGCGAACGAGGATCTCCTCTCATTCCTGCCTGAATACGGTATCACGTACGATTCATCATATTATGTGTATGCGAACAGGGTCGTCAGACCATATCGGTTGGATGGAGGTCTCTTGGAGATACCTGTCGTGAAGGCCAATGATGCTTTCGGTAATCCGATAACGTCATATCTTTGGCCTGTGCACGAGGGAAAGAGGCCCAAGGAGGACATCGTCTCAATGGCAAGGGAATTGGATGACGGTGTGTTCGTATTGGTGACGCATAGTTGGCATGTCTGTGAGACACAAGGTTCAGGGAAATTGGGTGATGATAAGGTCAAGGAGAACATATCATCCATACGTTGGATCATGGAGACGCTGATGGATGAAGGATTCAGGCCGATGAGTATGGCTGAGGCGACTAGAACAATGTCGTGAATGTTCCGATCGTATTAAGGCTTGGTGGATCCTTGATCATTTTCGAAGAAACGATATTCTGCTTTGGTCCTTTTTGTATTTTTAGTGATTTCCATTCTCGCTGAAAATACAAAAGGGTATGGAGAAAGGTAAAGGGCCCATTCTTATGGATGTTGTTGCTGATTGGGGCATCTTTTGATAGATCAGAATGCAGGCCCATCCCAGACGTCTTCCATTTCTTTTACAAATGCGGATGCGAACAATGGATAGTGCTCGATACCATCCTCCGAGACGTAGATGTCGGATCTTTCGAATTCGATCCTTCTTTTCACTCTGAAGATCTTACCGACTTTCGAAATAGAGGGAGCGTCTCTTTTCTTTCCGGATTTTACCTCAATGGCCGCGATATCGTTCCCAAGTTCGATGATCATATCTATCTCCATCATTCCAGGTCCGTTATTCTTGCGATAATACCACATGTGGAATCCTGATTTCATAAGATTCTCTGCGACAACGTTCTCCATTATGGCGCCGCTATTCAGTTCCACATTGCCTGAATAAAGGTCTTGTTTAGCCTGTCTCCCATACATCTCCATCAGCATGCCTGTGTCTGACAGATACACCTTGAATTGATCCCTTACCTCATGCCCTCTTAATGATTTCTCGATGGAGTTGAGCGAATATACAAAATTACCATATCCTGCTCCCTCAATCCATAACATATTGCCTTTGTACTTCAAAGCGGAATTGCGACTTTTTCCACCATCCACTCTTGAAAACATGAATTTTTTATTAGAATTGGATAATTGTGCAGGGATGTTTTTGAAACAATCTAGGACCTTCACACGATTTATGCCCCTGTTGTAGCGATCGATATCCCTGTAGTAAGATTCCAACAGGTTTCTTTGCACCTTTCCCACGAGGGCATAATCCTTGGTGTCGATGAATGTCTGAACTGCTTCCGGCATACCGCCAACCAGCATGAAGTCCCTGAACAGTCTACTGAATACGTCCATGAATGCTGGCCCGATTTCTTTCTTTTCCCTTATGGATTCGCGCAACTTGGAGATCTCACTCTCCTTTATCCCATTGGCCCAGCAGAATTCCTCGAAATCCAATGCATACATCGTGATCTGTTCATCATATCCTGTAGGTTCTAGAGGCTCGATATCATTTTCAGATTTCCAAGAACCTTCATCATCGAGATCCTTCGGTATGTCGACACCCAACATGGATCCTGAGGCTATCACATCATATCTTCCGTCCAAAGTAAAGGATTTCAATGCTTCTTTGGCACGCGGACAATCTTGGATCTCATCTAAGAATATCAATGTCGTTCCTGGTTGGATATCTACGTCGGGGCTGAACAGTCTCATCGCAGATATCAGAGAATCCACATCCAGATCATTTTCGAAGATGTTCCTACTTGATCTATTCGTACTCAGATTGTACTCCACATAGTTCTCATAGTTGGTCTTGGCGAACTCTCTGATAGAGAACGTCTTTCCGACCTGTCTCTGTCCTTTCAACAAGAGGCATTTGTGTGGACGCCCTTTCCATTCAGACAATGTGTCGGAAATCTTTCTTCTGAGCATATTGTTATCATCATCTGCATCGTATATAGATTTATCAACTGATTTTTCTTTATCAATCAAGATTTATTAGCTAATTTTTCTGATTCAAAGATTTACGAAACATGGTATCCCGTCAATAACCTCATCACAAGGGATTGTAAACTTACGACCGAGGTCAATGAGGTCGGAATGAGAAATCCATAGGGATCGAGTCATGTTTAAGACAATGAACACACTACAACAACATAGGGGATGATGATCGTAGTTTCAGAGAGATGGAACAACTCCGAAGTTACAAGAATCGAGACCGACTCCCTCTGATGTGTCTTTATATACATTTTGAACATTCGGTTAAGATAGGGTGCCCAGATGACATGCTCTTTAATCAAAGGAACCGACATATCCGCTGGAATCTACGATGAGATTAGAGACAGGATCGCAAAGTTGAGAGAATGCGGTGTCGTACCTGGACTGGCCGCTGTGATGGTCGGTAACGATCCAGCATCACAGGTATATGTCAAGGCCAAAGAGAAGAAATGTGCTGAATTGGGCATCAGATCGGAGATGATCTATCTCTCCGACAACATCACCGAGGAACATCTTCTCTCAAAGATCAAACAATTGAATGAGGACAAGATGATACACGGGTACCTCATACAACTCCCGCTCCCCGATCATATAGACACGGACAAGATCATCAATGCGATAGACCCGAAGAAGGATGTCGATTGTTTCCACCCTGAGAACGTAGGTAGGATGTTGGTCGGCGATCACGTGTTCCTTCCTGCGACACCAGGCGGTGTGCAGCAGATGCTCATCCGTTCAGGGATAAGCACCGAAGGAAAGCATATAGTGGTCGTCGGAAGAAGCAACATCGTGGGAAAACCGATGGCCGCATTGATGATGCAGAGAGGCATAGGGGGGGATGCAACGGTCACCGTCGTCCACTCAAAATCAAAGAACCTCTCAGAGATCACACGTCAGGCGGACATACTGATCGTAAGTATCGGTAAGCCACTATACATCAAGAAAGATATGGTAAAGGAAGGTGCCGTGATCATAGATGTAGGCGTCAACAGGATAGATGATCCTGACAGCCCCAAGGGAACGAGGCTTGTCGGTGACGTGGATTTCGATGATATCAAGGATCATGTCTCCGCAATAACACCTGTTCCAGGCGGAGTCGGTCCGATGACGATATGTACTCTTATGGATAATGTGGTCAAGGCTGCAGAACTTTCAATTCAAGCTCAAAAGTGATAATATGATGAGAGAATGTGAGGAACACGGATATTTCCGTGACGAATATTGCCCGGTTTGCGGTGAAGAAGGAAAATTCATCATGAACGATTACGAGTTGGAGAAGCTCGGAAGGACAATGGCAGGCATACTCAGGCATGGGAGATTCAACCTCAAGATGGATGACCAGGGATTCGTGAGGATCAAGGACATCGTATCCAAGGTGAAGGAGAACAATCCGCGTATGCATTGGCTCAGACCACATCACATAATCGCTTTAGCAGACACGGATTCCAAAGGTAGGTATCAGGTCTCAGGCGATGAGATAAGGGCGACATACGGTCACACGATCCCATTGGATCTCAGGCTGGATACGGATAACATACCTGACGAGTTATACTACCCCACAACAGAGGAGGAGGCGGAGATCATCCTCGAGGCAGGACTCATGCCCTCCGACAGGTCGATGGTGCATCTCTCGTTAACATACGATGATGCTTTCGCCGCAGGCTCTGTGCGTGTCGAGAATCCGGTGATACTCGCGATCGATACGAATGCATGTTTCGATGCAGGTTATGACATCGGAAAGGCAGCCAAAACGGTATTCCTTTGCAAACAGGTCCCTGCCGAGTGCATGAGGATCATCTACGAAGAGGAGTTGGAGTAATGCCATATTCCTTGAAGCCTGAGGATGTCCGCGAGAAGTATGGGCCTATGTTCAGTAAGGGCTTGTATACAATCGTCGATGAGGAGAACGGCCTCGCCAAGATCATAGAGGTATGTACAGCAAGAGGGCCGATGGAGTGGGATATCGTCAACAGGAAACGTACGGGCGGTGTCATCACAGACATAAAGCTTGACGGACACACCTTGATCATGGATGCCGTAGTGGGCGAGAAGGAATTGAAGTTCGGCCCTGCATCCGCTGAGCTCGGCGGACAGGGATTGGAGTCCCTCAAAGTTGTAGGCGACATGGTCCACACCAAATGGAGAGGTATCGCTGGAGCTAGTGTCGGTATCGGTGCGTGTCTCCCGCAGGCTGACGGTGTCATAGAGACGATATATCCTGACGATTTCAAGATCGGCGGAGCATACAGAGCATGTACGGAGATCATCACTCCGAAGATGATCAGAGTGATCATCGGTGTCGATGATACCGATACCCCACAACAGGGGGCATCATGGGTCGCATCACTGAAGATGGGGATGTCATGCCCATACGGAAGGTTCCTGGAGCACAAGATCGTACAGTTGAACCCGAAAGCACCCAACAAGACCACCAACTGCTGTTCCACAGCGGTATCATTCGCTGTCAAACCATCAGAATTGGATAAATTGGTGGATTATTGTAAGGAATTTATCAGGAAGGAATCATATTCCGACGATACCGTCATGACAGTATTCACAGGTCTGAAGCAGTCGGATGCTCTCGTAGAATGGAGTTGGAACGCGAAGAGCGTGCTTTACACCCCTGAGGAAGCGATCAAGGTCGCCGAGGAGAATGATGTGGAGATCATCTACATCACTGGTAAGAAAGGCGTCATCGGTGCTGTCGCAGCCATCGGTTGTTTCGATCTTGGCGTGAGGTCCGCAGGAGTCCCGGAGGATTTTGAGTAATGGGATTCACCGATTTCGTATCCAATGCCACGTACGACCTCTACGAGGCCAAGTTGGAGAAGGAGGTCCTCGAAGGTCAGATGCCGAAGCATGTCGCCATAATAATGGATGGCAATCGCAGATATGCGAAGGATGTGCTCAAGACGGATGATACCAGCGAAGGTCATAGACGTGGTAAGGATAAGGTGGAGGAGGTACTGAACTGGTGCCTCAAACTCAACATCCGTGTGCTGACGATATACGCATTATCCACAGAGAACTTCTCAAGAGAGGATTCCGAGGTGGACTATCTCTTGAAATTGATAATCGAGACGATGTATGAGTTGGCGGATGATGAGCGCGTCCACAAGAATCGGATACATGTGAGGATGATCGGTGACCGTGAATTGGCACCCGAACAGCTCATGGATGCTGTGAAGTGCGTCGAGGAACGCACCAAGGATTATGAGAACTACCGTTTCAATATAGCCGTTGCTTATGGAGGGAGACAGGAGATCGTGAGTGCTGTCAAGGAGGTCGCACGCAAGGTGAAGGATGGCGCGATCGACATATCCGATATCGATGAGAGCAGCATCTCCGGACATCTCTACACATCCGATGATCCCGACCCCGATCTGGTGTTGAGGACATCAGGCGAGTTGAGGTTATCGAACTTCCTGATATGGCAATTGGCTTATTCTGAATTATATTTCACGGATGTGTACTGGCCTGGATTTAGGTACATTGATTTCCTGAGGGCGATAAGGTCGTACCAACAGCGCAGTAGGCGCTACGGTACATGAGATGGAGGACTCAAGATGGCAGATGATATAATATTCTTACACGCACCAAGCGTTTACGACTTCAGAAAGAAGCCCATATTCTATGGGCCGGTCAGTGACGTGGTCCCATCCACGCCAGTGTTCGAGATGTATCCGATAGGATTCATGACGATGTCATCGCATCTCGAGGCTGCGGGATTCAGGACAAGGATAGTCAACATCGCTGTGCAGATGCTTCAGAGCAAGGATTTCGATGTGGAGAAACGCATCAAATCATTGCATGCGAAGGTCTACGCCATCGATCTCCATTGGATGCCGCATTGTCACGGTGCTGTGGAATTGGCAAAGATAGTCAAGAAGTACCATCCTGATGCCATAGTCGAGTTCGGAGGATTCTCATCATCATACTTCTACGAGGAACTCTTGGCGATGCCATGGATCGACATGGTCATGCGCGGGGATTCCACAGAGATCCCTCATGTCAAGCTGATGCAGGCGTTGGAGAAGGGATGTACTGATTTCTCGAATATCCCGAACCTTGCATGGAAGGATAAGGATAGTAAGGTCCATGTGAATGAGGTATCATTCATACCGGATGATCTGGATTGGGTGAAGTTCGATTACGGTACGATGATCAAGAACACCATGAAACACATGGACATAAAGGGTGCCCTCCCATGGCTTGGGTGGGACAAACTCCCTATGTTGTCCGTTTTCACGGTAAGGGGATGTTCGCTCAACTGTGCGGAGTGCGGAGGTTCGCATGAAGCCAATAAGAGACTTCTCTGTAGAGGAAAAGCAGCATTCAGGAGTCCTGAGAAATTAGCTGAGGACATAGCTGCGGCTGGAGATTACCTGAAGACGCCTGTCTTCATCATAGGTGATCCGAGACAGGGAGGGAAGGACTATGCCGAACGTCTCTTCAAGAACATCCATGACCTTGGGGTCGATAATCACATAGCATTCGAGATATTCTTGCCTGCTGGTGACGAGTTCTTCAGCATGGTCAATCATTATATTGGGGAGTATTCGATGGAATTCTCACCGGATTCACATGATGAGGTCGTCAGATTGGCCATGGGCAAGGGTTATGACAACCGTTCGATAGAGAAGACGGTGACATCATCATTCAACAATGGATGTACTCGTTTCGATCTCTTCTACATGACAGGATTGCCATCACAGACGAGGGAATCCGCATTGGACAGTGTTAGGGCTGCGAAAGGATTGTGGGATTCCGTCAAGAAGGATGACGGACTCTTCATCTACAATGCACCATTCGCTCCATTCGTCGATCCTGGGAGCAGGGCATTCGAGGATCCTGAGAAATGGGGATACAGATTCTTCGCAAGGACGCTGGAGGAGCACAGGGCATTGCTTGAGAACCCATCATGGAAGCTCGTACTGTCCTATGAGACCAAATGGATGAACAGGGATCAGATCGCAGAGACATCGTATGACTGTGCGAACGAGCTTGCCAAGATAGAGTTCGAGGCCGGACGTATCCCTGAGGAGATGTATACCTCACGTGTGGAGAGGACAGAGTATGCACGTGATGTCATGAGAAGGATCGACGAGATCATGACGATAAAGGATGACGCCGAGCGTAATGATAAGCTCTGGGGAATCAAGAGGGAAGGTGAGGAATTGATGAACTCGACCATCAACAACAAGAAGGATCTCGATTGGCTCACCGGTTCCATTTGGTCCAATGCACCTCGCGTCGCAGCAGGATTGCTCAAATCCTATCTTCCATTCAACAGAGGTAAGAGAAGGATCTGTCAGTGACGGTCCCGTTACAATATTCTATATTATTATAATAATAAAAGAAGGGGCAAGGACATCAGCCCTTGCTCATCTCCTTCGATTTCACTGCGCTAGCCTTCACAGCATTTATCAGCGCGGCTCTGAGGTTGGATTCCTCGAGTACCTTGACGCCTTCTATCGTCGTACCTCCAGGGGAGCATACGCTATCTTTGAGAACATCGGGATGAAGGCCCGTCTCCAGGTACGTCTTGGCTGAACCGAGCATGGTCTGTGCTGCGAGTCTGAGAGCGAGATCCCTCGGGAGTCCCATCAGGACACCTCCGTCCGCAAGCGCATCGATGACCATGAACATGTATGCAGGGGAACTTCCACTCAATCCGGTGACGGCATCGATCTTGTCCTCGGATATCTCGAATGACATGCCTATCGCGTTCAATATGGACTCTACGATCGTGGCATCCTCCCTTGTTGCATTGGTGCCCAAAGTGAAACTCGAAGCTCCTTCGAGTACTGTGCTGCAAACATTGGGCATAACACGTACGAATTTACAGTCTGGCACATACTTTTCTAAGGTACTGATTTTGACCCCTGCGGCCACACTTATGATGAGCTTTTTCGTAGTTATGGCTTCGATATTCGTAACGAGAATGTCCTTCACCTGATTCGGCTTCACAGCGATGATGATGACATCCGATCCCTCGAAGACCGGCCTAGCATCGAGGAAGCATTCGACCCCGATCCCCTCTTCGACCATCTTCTTCGTGGATTCCGTTCTGCAGCATGCGATGATATCATCCTTGGCACAGAGTCCTTTTGCGATGATGCCTTCCATCATGGCAGTCGCCATCTTCCCAGCACCGATGAAACCTATCCTCGTAGACATGTTATCGACTAGACAATCCGTTCCTGCTGTTATATATTCTTGTCCGTCCGCCTGCTTTTCTCCCCTTTTAACCTATAATAATAAAACGTGCGCGAGAAAGGGTTTTAATAATTATATGGCCTGCATGAAGACCAATGTCACTAGTTGTGAATTATCTACCATGGTTCGTCCTGGCGATATTGTCGTTCGGGTTCGCACCATTGGCATGGTTCGTTTCGAGGTTCATTAGGCCTACGAGAGTAACTGCGTGGCAGGATAAGACCTATGAATGCGGTTCTGAACCTATTGGTCAGGCACGCGTTCAGTTCAGGTTCCAGTACTATTCGTTCGGTATCATCTTCGTCGTTTTCGACCTGGTTGCTACCTTCCTTATGGTCTGGTCCGTAGCTTTCTCGAGTCTCTCTGACATCGGGAAATGTTGGGTTATCCTGTTCCTCGGTATGCTTCTCTTAGGAGTGGCTTACGCTCTGAAAAAGGAGGAAACCATATGGATATGAGCCTTTACCCACATGCCGTTGCTATGAGCGCAGATGAGTTCATGACCTGGTCATCGGCAATGATCAACGATATGTTGAGCGCCGGTACCAAAAGGGCAGTCGACAAATTGACTGGTCCTGTATGGGCATGGGCTATGAGGAACTCAATGCACCCTCTGCACTTCGGACTTGCATGCTGTGCTATCGAGATGGCAGCAGCATCGGCACCGAAATATGATGCAGAACGTGTCGGTATGATCTACCGTTCTTCCCCTAGGCAGACAGATATCCTGCTCATCAATGGATGGATCTCCAAGAAGCTCCGTCCGGATATCAGGCGTCTGTATGAGGCTATCCCCCAACCTAAATGGGTCGTAGCTATGGGAGAATGTGCGATCTCCGGAGGTCCTTGGTATGATTCCTACAACATCATCCAGGGTCTTGATCAGATCGTTCCTGTGGATGTCTACATCCCCGGTTGTCCGATCAAGCCTGATGCGATGATCGATGGATTCCTACTTTTGCAGAAGAAGATCGACGCCTACTTCAGAAGAGGCGTATTCGCGGTGGATGATTGATCATGGATGCACCGAGTTATGAAGAGACGATCGCAATGATCAAGGGCACTTTCGGAGACAAAGTCGTCTTCAAAGAGTCCACTAAGAAGAATGTCAAAGCGATCAACGAGAAGAGAAGGATCTACATGTCGACGGATAGGGAGACCATCTACGACCTCTGTAAACTCCTCCACGACACACTCAACTACGAGCAGGCGACAAGTGTCTGTGCCGTCGATTACATCGATACGGTCCAGGTCGTTTACCATATAACGAACTACCTCACAGGCATCATGGTCGAGATCACAGTGGATCTGCCTGATGGAGATCTCCACATCCCGTCCGTCGCACTCATCTGGGAGGGAGCCAACTTCCACGAGAGGGAGACATATGAGCTCTTCGGAGTCATATTCGAAGGACACCCCAACCTCAAGAGACTGCTCACACCGACTTCCTATGAGTTCTACCCATTCAGGAAGTCATACAAACTGAGGGGGCAGGAGTAAATGACCGACAATCAGTATGAGAACCGTATGGATACGGACAAGATGTGGATCACGATGGGTCCGCAGCACCCGTTCTCACACGGACTTTGGACCCTCAGGATCAAGGCTGACGGAGAGATCGTCACCGATGCAGAGCCTGAGATCGGATATCTGCACCGCGGATGGGAGAAGGAATGTGAGAACAGGACCTACCCCAAGATCATCCCCATGGCAGACCGTCTCTGTTATTCAGCGTCGATGACATGGTCACACGTCTATTGTAAGGTCGTTGAGGAAGCATTGGACATCGAGGTCCCCGAGAGGGCACAGTACCTCCGTGTGATCGCAGATGAGATCTGTCGTATCCAGTCACACTTGATGTGGTTGGCTGCAGTGGGTACCGACCTTGGTAACCTGACAGTGTTCCTTTGGGCACTCAGGGAGAGGGAGTTCTTCCTCGATCTTAACGTCAGACTCTGCGGTCAAAGGCTTACCACCAACTACCCCCGTATCGGAGGTGTCAGGAACGATATGCCTTACTACTTCGAGAGGGACTGCATGAGATGCGTAGAGAGGTTCGAACAGGTCGGACTTCCTGAGATCCTCAAGCTTTCCACCGATTCCTCGCCGTTCGTAGGACGTATGAAGGGAATCGGATACATCACAGCCAAAGATGTCGCCAACTGGGGAGTCACCGGTCCGGCGATGAGGGGTTGCGGTGTCGATTACGATGTACGTAGGGACGATCCCTATGATGCATACGGAGAACTCGAATTCGAGGTCCCCGTCCTCAACAAGAACAGCACGAAGGGTGGAGACGCCTATGACAGGTTCCTCATCAGGATTGAGGAGATGTATCAATCCTGTGAGATGATCAGACAGTCATTCAAGAAGCTCCAGAGCCTTCCGAAGGAAGCCCCGAGCCGTGTGAAAGTGCCGAGATGTGTTCCCGCAGGGACCCATGTAGCGAAGATCGAGGATCCCCGTGGAGAGAGTATAATGTATCTCGTATCCGACGGTACGGACAAGCCATACAGGCTCAAGGTCCGCAGTCCGATATTCGTCAACGTCTCCGCATCCAAGCACATGGTGCAGGGAGTGAGGATCGCAGATATCCCATCGATCATGGCCATGATCGATATGTGTCTCGGAGAGACGGACAGGTGATGACATGGGATACAGCAGCATATTAGATTGGATTGTGTACAACAATCCGCTAGACAACACGCATTACCCCTTCGGTGATGTGTACAACCTGCCGTACGATATCGGTTACAAGCTCAGTGAGGTCCTATTGGGTCTTCTCGCATGGCTGATCAACCTGATCGTCCCTGGTAACTGCGTCTCTGAATTCCTTGTCGACGATGGAATGATGAACGGACTCACACTCGTGATGATGGCCGTCGTCATATTCGCCATCGGTTTCGTCATCAACCTGACGATGATCTGGGAAGAGCGTAAGATCCTCGGAAGGGTCATGGACAGGCGTGCTACAAAGATTGGTCCTCTCGGATACTTCCAGTGTCTGGCTGACGGTCTTAAGACATTCATGAAGGAGAACATCGCACCCAAAGCGATCGACAAGAAGATCTACTGGTGGGGCCTCTCGCTCGTCATCGGTACATCGGTCCTCTTGGCGTGTATGGTGCCTCTCTCCGAAAGGTGGTTCATCGTAGATTACAAGGTAGGTCTTCTGATCCTCTTCGGTATCTTCGCATTGGCGCCTTTCCTCATCCTGTGTGCAGGATGGTCACAGAACAACAAATACTCCCTTATCGGAGGTATGAGGGCAGCCGAGCTTATGATCTCATACGAGGTCCCGATGCTCATCATCCTTGCCTCGACATGTCTCCTTGCAGGAAGTTACGGTATCAACGACATCATCAGCTTCCAGAATGACCACATGTGGTTCATCGTCCCTGAGATCATCGGTTTCTTCGTGTTCTTCATCTGCGCTATCGCAGAGTCGGAGCGTGTGCCTTTCGATCTTTCGGAAGCAGAGGCTGAGCTCGTCGAAGGATGGCAGACAGAGTATGCCGGTATGAAATGGGGTCTCATCATGTTGGGAGACTACTTCAGAGGATACGTGGCATGCGCATTCATCGTCATCTTGTTCCTCGGCGGATGGGCAATTCCCACATTCCCAACGGATTGGTGGGGTGCTGAGATCATGTTCGTACTGAAGGTCTGTTTCGTGTTCGCATTCTTCGCGATCGCAAGGGGTGCAATGCCTCGTGTCAGGACAGACCAGATCGTCAACCTCGGTTGGAAGGTCCTTATGCCTTTGGCCGTCGTTAACCTCGCGATCGTCGTCGCGATAAAGATGGTAGGATGGATGTGATGCCGATGAAAATGTTAGACAAATACGCCAACAAGAAGTTTAGGGGCCAGGGAATAATCGTCCCCATGGTAGCATCCATCAGAAGGATGTTCAAGTCGACGATCCACAGACCCGTGACTATCATGTATCCCTACGAGAAAGAGTGGGTGCCGGATAACTATCGCGGACGCCCGGGTCTCGTATTCGACAAATGTCTGGGATGCGGTATCTGTGTCAGGGCATGCCCTACGACCTGTATCGAGTTGGTCGACGTGGCGGATGACGATGGTAACATGGTCAAGAGGCCACAGGTCAACGTCGGAAGATGTATGATGTGCGGTTACTGCGCAGAGTACTGTCCTGTAGACGCTATGACCACTACTACGGATTACGAACTTGCAGAGTTCACGAGACAGGGTCTCATCTACGATCCGAGAAGGCTCGCCTTCGAAGGAACGAACGAGATGATGGAGGTCCACCTCGAAGAGCACTTGTTGTCCAACCTCGCAAAGGGTGTAGAGGACAAGCCTACGGCATTCTACAAGACAGACAGACCTGTCCTTGAGGAATCGAAGTGCATCAGTTGTCAGAAATGTGCAAAGGTCTGCCCGGTCAACGCCATCGAGATGGTCGTTGTAGGTAAGAATGACAAGGGAAGGGACATAAAGCACCCCAAGATCGACAACACGACCTGTGTCTGCTGTGAGAACTGTATTATCAGTTGCCCCAAGGAGGCACTGAAGATTGAGGAGGTGCTGTGATGCCTACTGCAAACGACATCATCGACAGCGTTTGGGATGGATTGGTCTCGGCATGGGCTTGGATCAATGGCAACTGGGACGCAGTCGCATTCATCGTATTGGCATTGCTAGCAATACTTGCAGCAATTCATGTTGTAACATCGAAAGAGATCATGCACAGTGCGTTCTACCTGGCATTCGTCTTCGTCTGCGTTGCAGCGACGTACTACTTCTTGAACGCTGAGTTCATAGGAGCTGTCCAGGTGGTCGTCTATGTCGGAGCTATCACCATCCTTTACGCATTCAGCATCATGCTGACGAGAAGGACCATCAAAGAGGGTGATTCCGATGAGTAAGAAAGCGTTAATGGGAGGTGTCTTCGCATTGGCCATGGTGGCTATCATCATAGTCGGTGTAACGACGATCGATTGGGGATTCGAGACAAACGATGAACCTGTGAGCGTACCCTTCGCACCTGAAGCGGACGGTAGCCTCTCGCACGACAGTATCAACTACGTCCTCTTCGAGGAGTGGGGCCCTGTCATGTTGATCCTCGGCGCAGTCATGTTCGGAGCGATCATCGCAGGAGTGACGCTGTCCAAAGAGGATGATGATGAAGAGGAGGGAAAACAATGATTCCAATGGAATTCTTCCTCGTGTTCGCAGGTATCCTGTTCTGTCTAGGTCTCTACGGTATGATGACGACTGACAAGGCACTCGTCGCATTGATGAGCGTCGAGCTCATGCTCAACGCAGCCAACGTCAACTTCATCACGTTCGCAGCATACCACGTCGGAGCGGATGCAACGATCGGTAACATCTTCGTACTCATGTCGATAGCAATAGCAGCAGCTGAGGTCGCAGTCGGTATCGCACTGATCCTCAACGCATACAAGATCAGGGGATCCTCCAGCACGGATGATCTCACAACTATGAGGTGGTAAACATGATAATGGATTACGCATGGCTTATACCCTGCCTTCCGATCCTGTGCTTCGTCATAGTCGGTCTGTTAGGCTGGAAGATGCGCGAAGGTGGCGGATTCGTCGCTATCCTCGGTGCAGCAGCAGCCTGTGTGCTGTCAATACTCGTCGCCTATGAGTTCATCTCAGGCGATTACACAAGCTACACGTATGACATGAAATGGCTGATCATCGGTAATTTCGAGATCAACTTCGGAGTCTACATCGACGGCCTTACATGCATAATGATGCTGTTCTCGTCATTCATCTCCACGATGATCTTCGTGTACTCCATCGGATACATGGATGATCAGGGTGCGAAGAAGACGAGGTACTACGGTGAGATCTCACTCTTCCTTACAGGAATGCTTGGACTCATCGTCTCAAGCAACTTCCTCCAGATGTTCATCTTCTGGGAGATCATGGGACTCTGTTCCTACCTCCTGATCGGATTCTGGAGCTACGACCATCCTGAAGCCAAGGAGAAATCATCGGCCGCAAAGAAGGCTTTCCTCGTTACACGTGCAGGTGATGTCTGTCTTATGGGTGGACTGTTCATCATGCTCTACCTCTTCAAATCACTCGACTATGTCAACATCTTCGACATGTCAGCGATCCAGAGCGTAGCTGCAAGCGAGCCTATCCTCCTCACACTCGCAGGACTTCTCGTCTTCGGTGGTGTGATCGGTAAGAGCGCACAGTTCCCTCTGCACGACTGGTTGCCGGATGCGATGGCTGGTCCTACGACCGTCTCCGCACTTATCCACGCAGCAACGATGGTCAAGGCCGGAGTATATCTCACGGCAAGGGCGATGCCCCTCTACGTTTTCAACGCAGAGTACGGACAGAACGTGCTTCTGTTCATCGGTTTCATCGGTGGATTCACTGCAATATTCGCAGCATCGATGGCACTCAACAATTTCAACATCAAGAAAGTGCTCGCATACTCAACACTCTCACAGCTCGGTTACATGATCCTAGCTCTCGGAGCAGGAGGATGGTTGATGGCTGAAGGCTATGCCACAGGCGACCACCACCTCATCGCACTCGGAGCACTCGGTTACCTTGCAGGTGTCTTCCACATGCTGAACCACGCGTTCTTCAAGGGTCTCCTGTTCCTTTGTTCCGGATCGGTCATCCACTGTACCGGTACGGAGGACATGCGCCTCATGGGCGGACTGCTCAAGAAGATCCCGGTCACAGGTTGGACGATGCTCTGTGGATGTATCTCCATCGCCGGAGTCCCGATCTTCAGCGGATTCTGGTCCAAGGATATGGTCCTCGAGGCAGCCATGAATGCAGGATCGAACGGAGAGACATTCTTCGTCGTGCTCTTCGCACTCGGAATCGTCACAGCGTTCATGACAGCATTCTACATGTTCCGTATGTGGTTCATGACATTCACCGGAGAACCCGGAGAGAATGCAAAGCACTGTCACCATGAATCGAAGATCATGGTATCACCTCTTGTGATCCTTGCGGTATTCGCACTGTTCTCAGGACTCCTCGTGTTCGCAGGACTCGGCTCCCTCGTGGAGAACGCACTCACTGCCATGGGATTCCCCAGCATCGAGATGGAGACCGGAGAAGAGATCGCAGAGGCAATCTTCTCGAACGTATGGACATACGTATCCATCGCACTCGCATTGATCGGTATCCTTCTTGCGTACCTCATGTACACCAGGAAGGCCATCAACCCCGGAAAGTTCAACAGGAACGGAGAGTCTGCATTGTACAAGCTCCTTGCTAACAGGTACTTCTTCCCTCAGCTCTATGATCAGATCTCATGGAAGCTCGGTGCAGGTATAGCAAAGGGTGTGGATGCATTCGACAGGAACATCATCGACGGCACGGTCAACGGCCTGTCCAACGCAGTCATCGGAAGCGGTGACGTCGTCAGCAGGATGGAGACTGGACACGTACGTGACTACGCAACGGTCGTCGTTGCAGGAGTCGTGGTCCTGATTCTCGTATTCGCGATCGTATTCTGTGCGGGAGGTATGTAAAATGGATATGTTGATATTCCTACTCGCAATCCCGTTGATCGGAGCCGTTCTTACGCTCCTTATGGGCAATGAGAGAGCAAAATACGCAAAATTCGTCGCATTGGCATTCTCTGCGGCAACACTCGTCATCGCAGTGGCGCTCCTCTTCATGCAGGACGATTACGCTACAATGGGCATGAACGAGGTCTGGATCAAGACTGACTTCTTCCAGTTCAACTTCAAGCTTGCGATAGACGGACTCAGCATCCTCATGGTATTCCTCACGGCACTCCTTGTGTTCGTCGTAGGATTATTCTCATACGAGGAGAACGACAGACCGAACTACTACCACACGTTGCTCCTTCTCATGGAGCTCGGACTCATGGGAGTCTACCTCTCGGCAGACTACTTCCTCTTCTACATCATGTGGGAGGTAACACTGATTCCGATGTACTTCATGATCTCATGGTACGGAGGACCACGCAGACACTACTCTGCGATCAAGTTCTTCATCTACACGCACGTGGCATCGCTCGTGATGTTGCTCGGTATCTTCATCATGGTCTTCACAGCCGGAGGCAACTTCGACTTCGCAGCAGTGACCGACTACATGAGCACCAACACGGACAAGTGGTTCCAGACCGCAGTCTTCGGATTGCTGTTCTTCGGATTCATCGTCAAGATGCCTATCGTTCCGTTCCACACATGGCTTCCGGATGCACACGTCGAGGCACCTACCGGAGGATCAGTCCTTCTGGCCGGTGTCATGCTTAAGATGGGTTCCTATGGTATCATAAGGATCTGTCTCGAGAACTTCAAGATCGGTGCAGTCGAGTGGCAGTGGGTGATGATCATCCTCGGTATCATCTCGATGATCTACGGTGCATACGCATGTATCGGACAGACCGATCTGAAGAAGATGGTAGCATACTCATCTATCAGTCACATGGGTATGGTGCTCCTCGGTATCGGATGTCTCTCGGAGATCGGTATCGAATTCGCTGTCTTCCAGATGTTCGCACACGGACTCATCACCGCTATCCTCTTCATGGTCTGCGGTCTTGCAGGACACAACATCGGAACGAGAGAGATCCCTCTCCTCGGTGGACTGGCAACGAAGATGCCTAAGTGGGCATTCTTCATGATGTTCGGATTCATGGCATCACTCGGTCTTCCCGGTCTTGTCGGATTCGTCGCAGAGTTCGGTATCCTGTACGCATTCTGGGAGTTCATCGCGAACACGCCTCAGATGTGGATGCTCGTATTCGGAATGCTCTCGATGATGCTCACAGCAGGTTACTACCTCTGGGCAATGCAGAGGACACTCTTCGGAGACCTCACGACAAAGATCGACTTCGAGCACGGTGTACACGGTGGACCTGTCCACGATATCAGCAAGTATGAGTTCGCAGCAATGGCGATCATGATCGTATTGATCGCATTCTTCGGAATCATGCCTGACTACGCAACACGTTTCATCGAGGGCTATGTCTCGATGTTCGCGGGGGTGTTCTGATGGACGTATCATTCCTAACAACTATCTTCAGCGATGCACTGCCAATAGCACCTGAGCTGATCGTGATCGTCGGTGCATTGATCGCACCGTTGTTCTACTTCATCACGAAGGACGGAAAATGGTCAGCGATCATCGCAGAGATCGCTATCATCCTCGCAGCAGCAGTTGCAGCGATTGCACTTGCAGAGGAAAGCATACAGGGCACATACATGGGCCTGTTCAGCCTCGATGCATTCTCGGCATTGATGATGATCCTCTTCCTTACGGTAGTAGGTCTTGTGATCTTCATCTCGCCTCAGAGTGCAGAGACAACGAAACGCTCCGCCGGTGAGTACTACGCGCTCTTGCTCGTCGCACTCGCAGGTATGCTCTTCGTTGCAAGCTCGAACAACCTCCTGACGATCTTCATCGGTGTCGAGACTGTGAGTATCTCCTCATATGCTCTCGCAGCAATGAAGAAGAACGACCCGAGGGCAGCCGAAGCAGGTGTCAAATACCTGATTATCGGAGGTCTCTCCTCAGGACTCACACTCTACGGTATCTCAATGATCTATGGTCTCACCGGAAGCATCAATCTCGCAGAGATTGGCGAATCGATCGGTGCGATGGACTCATGGAACTTCCCGTTCCTGATCGGTCTCATCGCAATGATCGCTGGTTACGGATTCAAGATCTCGGCAGTACCGTTCCACATGTGGGCACCTGATGTGTACGAGGGTGCATCGACACCTGTCTCGACATTCCTGGCAACAGGTTCGAAGAAGATGGGATTCGTCGTGCTCTTCAAGATCTTCCTCGTGCTGTTCGTAGTCGCGAACGCAACGAAATTCGGAACGGAGGAGATGCAGTACATCTTCGCCTTCATCGCAGCCATCACGATGACTGTCGGTAACATCGTTGCGATATCACAGGAGAACATCAAGAGGATGCTCGCATACTCGAGTATCGCTCAGGCCGGTTACATCATGATCGCTCTTGCGGTCATGAGTCAGTACGCACTGACTGGTGGTCTCTTCCACATGTTCACACACGTGTTCATGAAGGGAGGAGCATTCATCATCGTCGCAGCATTGATCACAGCAGGTCTCGGAGAGAATATCTCCGACTACAAGGGACTCGCAAAGAGGGCACCGTTGGTTTCAGCATGTATGCTGATCTTCCTGTTCTCGCTCGCAGGTATCCCGCCACTCGCTGGTTTCATGTCGAAGTTCGTTCTCTTCTCGAGTGCGATCTTCGTCGACGGTGCTGTAGTCACCAAATGGCTCTGGCTCGGTCTCATCGCAGTCCTGAACTCAGCTATCTCACTGTACTACTACGCAAGGGTCGTCAAGGCCATGTACGTGGATGCAGGAGAGAGCACAGAGAGGATCAAGATCAAACCAACACACACGATCGCAATGTTGATCTGTGTCGTTTTCGTGATCTACCTCGGTGTGTTCCCGGACGCATTGATCGACGCATGTGCAAAAGCAGCAGAGGTTCTGTTCACACTCTGATGTGAACGATCGGGCCGGTAACGGCCCGATCCCCAAACATCTTCAATATAATTCTACGGTCGATTCAATTAGTCCAATGAGATTGTACGTGAATGTCCGATAGGACAATGTCCGCTCGCTGGAAAAGAGTTTAAGTACGTCATTACTATCAGCACACGATGGCACAGGCCTGGTATGATACGATATCCAAAGAACTCATCATGATAGAAGATGAGATTCATTCGGTGATCCACTCCAACAATGAGGAGCTCAATGCGATGTGTCACTATACCATCGATTCAGGCGGTAAGAGGATCAGACCTGCCATGTGTGTCCTCGCATATCTGGCATGCGGAGGGAAGGACGTATCAAAAGCAGTATCATTGGGTTCTGCCTATGAGATCGTCCATACAGCATCTCTCATTCACGATGATATCAACGATAAGAGTGAGATCAGGCGTGGAAGGAGGACACTTCATAAGGAATTCTGTGTGAGCAAGGCCATAGTCGCCGGCGACTACATGATGGCAAAAGGCTTCCAGGCATTGGGGGCTACAAGCAACGACATCGTGGATGTGATCGTCGAGGCCGCATCACGTATGAGCGAAGGTGAGTTCATACAGAAGGATTTCGAACACATCACCAAGGTCACCGAGGATGATTATTATGAGATCATCAACGGCAAGACCTCGAAGCTCATAGAGGCATGTGCGAAATCAGGAGCATTCCTCGCGGATGCCGAAGACAGATATGTCGATGCCATTGGGGATTACGCTCACGGTATCGGTATGGCATTCCAGATGATCGATGATACCTTGGATGTCATCGGAGACATTAATAATACAGGTAAGAGGGTAGGATTGGACCTCATCGAAGGTAAACCTACCTTGCCGACGATCCTTGCGATGAGCGACCCTACATATGGGCCGAGGATAGCAGAGGTCTTCATGAAGACGGAGCCTTCTGAGGAAGAGGTATACGAGGCATTGACGCTCATCAGAAAGACGGATGCCATAGAACTCTGCAGACAGAAGGCGGAAGCGATAATCGATGAGGCTATCGAAAGGATCATGACGATACCTGAGTCGGTATACAGGGATTCTTTCGTCTCTCTCGCTAAGTATATCATACTCCGTGATAGGTGATCCATATGGATAGGCTTACCACAGACATACTCGTTGTGGGTTCTGGTCCCGCTGGTTCCACCGTTGCTAAGTATGCAGCAGAGAAAGGCGTACAAGTGACATTCATCGAGAGAAGGCACGAGGTCGGTGTGCCTGTCAGATGCGGTGAATTCTTGCCTGATGTCGACGAGATAAGGACGATGTTCCCTCTCGCTGACGATGTTGAGGGTACGTTCGATCTCCCTAGTGAGATGAAGCTTGTCGAGACCGACAGGATAAGATTGGTGAACCCTAAGAACAAGGCCACCGACATCCCGATGAACGGATACACGATAGATCGTGACAGATATGATCAATATCTTGCCGATGAAGCGATCAGATCGGGTGCGACACTCATCAAGGATTGTCTTTTCAAGAATATCGATGGTAACAAAGCTATCACCACTCAGGGTGAGATCGAGTACAAAGTGATCATCGGTGCCGATGGGCCTGGTTCACGCGTAGCGAGGTCATTGGGTCTTCAGAGGAATCATCGTCCGTATCCTGCGGTAACAGCACAGGCTAAGGGGGATTTCGATCCTATCGTCGTGATGTACTTCGGAGGCATAGCGCCTGGTGCGTACAGTTGGATAATACCTAAGAAAGGTCAGGCTAACGTAGGCGTTGGATTCTCACCTAAGTTTGCAGATGGTACACTTAGCGAATATTTCGATAAATTCGCTAAGAAGAACAATTTCGACATAATCACAAAGATTGAAGGCAAACATGTGCCTTCGGAAGGCCCGATACCTAAGACCGTATCTGGTAACGGTATGGTCGTTGGTGATGCTGCAGGTCATGTCATATCCGTGAACGGAGGGGGAATACCTTTGGCCCGTATCGCAGGCCGTATCTGCGGGAATGTAGCTGCAGATAATATCACCTCAGGACGTCCTCTTCAGGATTATGAAGTGGAATGGCGCAGAGTGATGGAGAAGCCATTGAAGACTGCGGCATTCAATAAGAAATTGGCAGATACCTTCGCATTCAGCGGACCTGAATGGATGGTCACCATGTGCATGGGCATACTCGGAAAGAGACGTATGAACAATCTCATCAGATGCAAACGCATCTTCCCGTGATTCATCTCTTCCTGTGGGATCTCATGGGCGATCCGCATATAGGGCATTCATCCATCTTCTCTTTGTACCATTTCTTGCATCCGATGCATTGGTAGTTCCATCTCTCTACCTTCTTGATGCCTTTGGTACCGATGGCTTTGTAATCGATGCCCATTCTTGCGCATACGTTCTGTATGGAGAAGTCGTCGGAGTAGACGGTGCCTTGAAGATCCAATCCCAATGCGATGACGGTCATATCGACAGGAGATAATCTGCCTAGGTCACCGCTTTTCTTCGCCTCATCCTCTACCTTCTTCAATGATGTTTGTGTGCAATCCGATGTGCGGAGCATATCTCCCCAGAGATCCAATCTTGGATCCTTGTATTTTCTCAATTCGTCGATCACACCAGGCGGACAGATGCATTCCTCTTCAGGAAGGTTCTCCATGGAGAATAATGCGGAACTGTCAAGGATGATTACCATGCGCATAGGAAGTATGGCATGGATAAAAATGTGATGTGGGACCGAAGTCCCAACAAAAGTGTTTCAGCTCTTCATGTAGAAGTTGAGGCCACTGCCGATGACTGCGAGTGCACCGCTAGCGATCATCATCCATGCGCCGGCCTCAGCATAGTCGAACATCTTGTATCCGCTGAAGAGTTCCCATGTTCCCCATACGACGACGAGGATGATGACCAGGATACCGAATATGAGTGATGCAGTGTTCCTGATCTTGGAGTCTATCTTCACACCGACCATAGGAAGTACATTGAGAACTGCGATCAGGATTGCAACTATCCATGCAATGAGAGGGCAGAGTCTCTGGAAGTCGTCTGTCTTAAGATCCTCAGTGGCGAATTCCATTCCCGTGTATGTCTTCGAAAGTGCTGTGATGAAGATATCGACACTGAAATCGAACCATGTGAGGAATATCGCGATGATACCGATCAATGCTCCGAGAAGGATCAAGAGGGTACCGATCGAGAATGGTCCTACCATATTCTTATTTGCCATTTTAATTCCCTTCTGACCGTCCGTGGACGGTACGGGATTATATTGAACAACGCACTATTAAAACTATCTTATTTCGACAATCGGTGATTTATTTATCACAAAAGGATAAATATTGTGGATTGAAAAATAAGTAAAGATCATTATTTCCTTACTATAGCCAGAATGATTTATCAAATAATTTTCGTGATTGAACAAAACATAAGTCACATGTTTTTCTTTTACCATCTGGTTCATTTATTTTGACTATTGGATCGATGTCGATTATTTTTATTTTGGTCGTAATAGTTTTATATGACATAAGGCTAATAAGAGTATGGTATGTATTCTAAGGTCTATAGTCTGAATAGCTAATCGGGCTGATGATCTGGGAACGGCATACCATGAACGGGAGTTGTGTTATCACTCTCTTAATGAAACACGGAGCTGCAGAGAAATGGGACTTATGTTTTGTTCAATCACCGTGAATGAAGATAATAGAACCTTCTCCGGCGACTTCGAAAGGTGTGTAGAGCACCTTCAATTCGCTCCCGTTCGGAATACTTTAGCACCAGTTGGTGCAAACGCCGGGAGGTTCAGATCACCAAGCCTCTCGACGTATCTCCGAGAGAGGTAGAATAAAATGAAATCAACAATGAAATCGGCGTTCGCATTCATCGCGGTCGCCCTAATGATCATGGTCGCAGTCGTACCTATGGTCGGAGTGTTTACTGAGGATTCCTCAGCAACTACCACTGTAGATCCTGCAACCGACGACAACAAAATAACGTTGACAGTCAACGTAAAGGATTCAGCAGGCAGTAATGCTACAGCTGGAAATGTCAAGGTCGCCTATGGCGCATACGCTTTCTATGCGAATATAAGTGCTGGAAAAGCAACCTTTGATATAAGGGAAGCATCCGTTGACACGTTGACAGTCTCATGCGTAGACGACAAGAATGAAGAGATAGCAGATTATCCTGCAGTCACATTAACGAATCTTGTTGCTGGAAAGACTTACGCAGCAACACTCAAAGCTGGATTCATAAACCAGAACGTCAAATTCGGATTTGCCACAGGCGGAATAATCGGAAGTCTCCTTGAGAAAGATTCAACGATTACAGCGAGTTATTATGTCTACGCAGACAATGAGGAGTCTACAGAGGCATTGTGCAATGGAGACATGACAATAGGTGGCGACTCCATAGGAACAATTCAGGTCCCTGCAGGAACAAAAAGCCCGGTGTATGTCAAGATCGAATCATTCGGTCTGAATGGGGTTACATTCGGAAAGCAGTCCGTCGTACTTAGCGGAGATCCACAATTAAAAGCAGAACAGAGTCTTGTTACATTCAGTACTTCTGTGATGAGCGAAATAACAATCGATAGTTTGAGTGTAACACTTGGTGAAGACAATTATGATGATTTCACAATTTTCAAGAACACGATGATTAAAGATGATTCTGCAAAAGTTATTGTAAAGAACCCAAGTAGTGGAACCCTCAAATACGAGGCCAGTCTGTCTGCTAATGGAACATCATTGTCAGGTGTGGTTTTGGCTGCTAATGGAACATATGCGCCGACAAAGGATGCATTCTTCGGTACTGTAAAAATGGGAACATACATACAAGATGGTGACCTTTCAGTCAAGATTGTAGATAGTGAAGGCGGAGAAATACGCACTGTGAATCCGTCGGTTGGTGCTGATGGTTACTTCTTCCAATTCACCAATTTTGGAGGTAAATCGCCATCTAAAGCCACTGACATTACTTTCACATCAAAAGATGCGACGTTTAAACTCGATGACAAAACCTTTGCTGCATCAAATTCATTTATAATCGATGGTGCTAAAGCAGGATACAAGCAGGTAGCTGGAACACTTGGATTGGATGGTAGCAGTGATACAATCGTTGGTAAAGAATTGTTAATCACAGGTGCAAAGACATTCGGTTCACTTGTTACTGTGGCTGGAGGTAAATTTGACTTCATGGCAGAGGAAGGAAAGAACATAATCATCTCTGCAGCAGATACAGAACTCTATGGCGACATATCTGCGGTGCCTGGTGCATCATCTACTGCTCTTAAAGTTACAATGAAATCACAGATTGTCACACTTAAGGTCGCAGATGCTCTTGGAGACCCGATTACAAATGCAAGTGTCGTGTTGAATATTAGCAAGACTGTTACTCAGGCATTCGAATATATCGAGGCAGACGAAGTCTACAAAGCTACGATCAGGGGAGATCTCACACCTGCTGATTACACAGTGACTATTACGAAAGATAAATACACATTCGCTAAGGCCCTTGCATTTGTAGAGGGCAGCACATACAAAGCTAATGAAGCAGACTACACTGTCAAATTCTTCAATGACAAAGGCGAAATTACAGGCATTGCAACAACTAGTTATAAAATCTACAAGGCAACAGCATACAAGAACACACTCAATTCAATCGTCTATACACTCGGCGAGATAGTGTCTGATTCATTAGGTAAATACAAGATTGCCGCATCGTTCCTCGGTGTCAAAGAATCCGATATCGGAACAGAACCTGTTGATGTTCTTGTATTGGAGAAAGCAACAGGACTTGATGCGAATGGTGTCTTCAAAGACTATTACTATCTCCTCGATGCAGACGACAAAGGCGTGATTTCGATCACAGCATCTGTTGATTCCTTCACAGGAAAACTCGTGAGGAATGACGGCGTAACACCAATTTCAGGTATCAAAGTCGAGTTGAAGACAAACGCTACAACAGCAACGGTTGCTGACAAATCATACACTCAGAAAGACGGTTCATTCACACTTTACAGTGATTCAAAGATCGTAGATGGATACAAAGTCAAATTTGAAGATGCAAACGGATACGTATTCACAGCTGGTGGAGATGCTGTCTTCAAATCTGCTGTTGTTAAAAACACCGTTTTCGAAGCTGTAAAGAGTGCATACAAGATAACATTCGTCGATGCTGATGATGCCAAGATTGCATCTACAGATCTGGTGTCAGCGAAAGTTGGTAACGAAAATACAACGGCTACTACTATTGGAAACGTTAGAACACTGAGTGCTGGTTGGACGTCTGAGATGGGTGCACTTGCAATCAGTGATGTTACGGACCGTTCATTCATTGACCACACACTCACTGCAGAGGAACTTGCTTCTGGAGAGATCACAGTCAAATCGAACCAGAAGACATACACATACTCTGTAAAGGATGCAAATGATAAAACGCTCAAGAACACAAACCTTGACTTCTACAAGTATGTTGGAGAAATACCTGTGTCAATAAGTGTTGTTACAAATACTACTGAACAGACATTCCTTCTCCCTGTTGACACTGATGAAATTGATACAGTGTACGGATATGTAGCAACGAATGGAAAATACGCATTCGAAACAGCTGTTACGAAGATCACAGATGTCAAGATCGATATCAAATCCACATCAGCAATGAAGACAGTCACTCTCCAGGATGCTGCAGGCGTTGCATTGACAGTAAACGGAACAGTAGCAATAAAGGAAGATGGAGTGGAATATTTGCCAGAGTTTTTATTTACTGGTGGTTCATTCGAATTCGTTGCAACAAAGGATGTCAAATACACATACACAATCACAGAAACAGACCATTATAGTTTTACTGCGACTGGCGTCAGCGATGTCAATGGTGTTGTAAAAGCCAAAGAAGAGACAATCACTGGCAAGGTCACCGATGCTGCAGGCAAGTACTTCGATATTGATGTTAACATCGATGTATATTTTGCAAGTGGTCCAACTATGAGTACAATACAGAATGCAGACGATGCATCATTTAGTATCATCGCAGAGAAATCGAAGATCGCATACTACAAAGCAAGTGTTACAGGCAATACATTCACATTCAAAGATTCCAAGACAGCCGATATCAAAGCAGTCGAGACATTCGTCCCAATCACATTCGCTTCAGCTAATGGCATAGCAGTTGATGATCTTAGTGGCTATACAGTCAACGTCATCAACAAACTTGGAATTCAGTCTGATTTGTCTGTTGCCACAGTGAACAAAACCAAAGGTGTTGTCTTGGACACAACCGATGTGGTAAGCTATTCAGTAACAATCACTGGAACGAATGCGTATTTCCCTGCAGGAACATACACATCTGTGAATGGAGCATTCGTCTCTGATGTCGCAGAGTACAAGGGTAAACTCGGTGCCACATACGCAACGGGCGATGTTCTCGAGTACGCAGTCTACAAAGGAAACGAACTTGTTCTCAGAGGTAACATCGAAGTCGGTGCCGATAAGACCGCATACAATGCAAAGGTCAACAAAGCACTCGGTGACAAAGTCATCATCACCTTCAAGAAAGGAGCAGATGTCTACACCGCAGTCATGAACGATAACGTTGCATACAACGATCTTGTCAAGGTCGTCGTAGCACCTTCACTCAAAGCGAGCATCACATTCAACGAGGAATACGCTAAATACGTTGATTATGAGCTCTCAGCAGACAAGACCAAGGTCTACCTGATCGCAAACGAATCATACAGTGTGGATGCAACATCCTCGACAGGCGAAAAGCTCGTCGAGAAGTTCGTCTTCGATGGATGGTACGTGAACGGTGAGAAAGTTTCCAGCAAACTCAACTACACAGTTGACAATGTTGACTCGAATGTCATCATGGCAAACTACGTCTCTGACGGATACTATGAGATCGACAAGCCTGTCCAGAATGACAACGGCGTAAGCCCGACAGTGCTCGTTATCGGTATTGCAGCAGTGATCGTTGCTCTTATCGCAGTCGTATACACTGTGATACAGAAGAAGGAGTGATCGTTAACACAAGGAAGGGAATAGCCATGTCCACGTTATGCGATCATAGACTACGCTTCAATGAGCGTACGCTATCCACACATGATGGCATGGGTTCCCTCGCCTCACCCATATCCAATATGGGTGAGGAACCACATACGAAAGAGAACCCAGAAGGAGGCCTTTGGTGATACCTTCATGATATGAAGGATTGAGGGCCCCTATGGGGGATAGAGCCGATTTCATTGTGGTTGGTTCGCCCATATACAGTGTGGGTGGACAAACCAGGCACCCTCTCCTGTCCAATGGTGCATTGCCACACGGGGCAGGAGAGAGTAGCCGAAAGAATTCGGATATTCGATCCTTTTCAAAAGGAAGGGTGGGAAATCTAAACGATTTGATTCAAGGGGGACGGGGATTTAATGAATCCTCATTTCCCAATCTTTATTTTTTCAGTGTGCCACAGGATATTTATTACACATCGGCATTGTCGCCACATGGCTTGGGACATAAGGGTCGACGATGATGTAAGGAATTACATTTTGGAGCAGGAACAGGATTTTCGTGTATGTACTGCATGCACAGGACCAGCACTCGTCCCGATAACCGTCAAGCCACCTAAGAAGAACGATCGCATGATCCCGATCGGGGATTATGTATTGTATATCTCTGCAGTACAGGCGATGTACATCAACAGAGTGTCGATGGATATGCTTTATAGCGACGAGGATATCGCCACTTGCTACGCATTCAATCGTGGAAGATATTATTGAATACGTTTAGCCGATGCAATGCAATCCTTGATCATCTGATCGAAATCGAATTTAGATTGCATGGCCTTGATCTTCTCAATGGATGCTTCTGTTATGGGTTTAACGGGAACTATTCCGCATCCAGAAGTGGGTATGATGGATAGATCATACGTTCCGATTTCTTTAGCCATCTCGATTATCTCAAGTTTATCCATTCCGATGAACGGACGGATGATGGGGAAATCCAGATCATATCCTTCCGCCCTTATGTTCCTGAGCGTCTGTGATGCGACCTGTCCTAACGAATCTCCCATGACGATCCCTGAACAACCATGCTGTATGGCGAACTCCTTAGCAACACGCTGCATCGTTCTCTTGCAGAAGACACATTGATATGAGTTCTCACAATTCTTGTGGATGATCGTCTGATTGACCTCATGATCGAATGAATACAATGGCATCTCCTGTCCGGTGATCTCAGATAATCTGGAGGCCAATAGTTTGACCTTATCCAATTCCTTCTCATCCGCATAGCATCCATTGTCCATATGCAGAAGGATTATCTCCGCACCCTGTTTGGCCATAACATAGGATGCTACGGGGGAATCTATCCCACCAGACAAGAGAGATACCAACTTCATGTGTTGTACCTTCCGAACTCTATTCCGCCAACATATTCCTCGTCATCACTCTCTTCATCGATTATCATGTTATAGAGTGCTCTGACGAACTCCTTCAATCCTTCGACCTCCTTCTTGAGGGAGTCTACTTGTCTTTGAAGATCATCCTCTGTTGTCATTCGATCACAACATCGCCGTAATCATCGGCGAGTTTTCTGTATGAGTTGCGCTCGCATTTAGGACAGAACAATTGCTTGTTACCTTTCCTGACGAGCTCTGATTTGCATTTACCGCAGTATGAACGGATCACTCCGAGGTGAGCATCCTTCGTCGTCAACTGCAATGATGGTTTGACACCAGTGACCATAGCTCTGACGAGATCCCCCTTTCTGAGTTCCTTGGACACATCATCCGTATAATCGGGTGAGATCTTCGATACATGGATGGTCCCGTAGGTCTCGCTTCCGATCCTCCTGCATGTTCCATCCTTCGCCAATACATTGGCTGTTGCCATCGTCTTCCTTATGTCTCCGATCGTGGCGTATACGACATCACCATTCTTCAGGATATTCGGTGGATTTGGAGATATGACCTTGGCGACGCAATCATCGTCATCGAGGACAAGCGTACCTATCTGTGCGGCGTACACCATGCCGTTCTTTGCGAATGTCCCTTCGGATGCCAGGTATTCTTCTTCACTTGCAACTTCGTCTCCGGGGAACACTTCTTTCTTTTCGCTCATTGGAATCATCTTACCTTACGTTGACCACAACTATGTCAACTTCTTTCTTCTCTTTTCTATGAAAGGTGAACGTGTGGGGGATATTATACTTATAGGTCGCGTACGCGACTATCTCTCTTCCTTTCGATTCGATATATTCGTTGAGGAAATCCAATGTATCCGCCATATGGATGGAATATATCGAATCGGACAGTTCCATCGCCTTATCCAAGAACGGTCTGTCGGCACGTCTGTTCTGACATCCGAATGGCGGATTCATGAATGTCGTATCGGCACGATCGCTCACTTCAGTGACATCGCATTCTATCAATTCTACATCCACATTCAGAAGTTCGATGTTCTTCTTTGCGACATCCAATGCCAATCTGGAGATGTCGTATCCTCTGACAACATCCGCACCCAATAGTTTCGCACCGATGGAGAATATCCCTGTGCCGCATCCGAGGTCGTTGACGGTCTTGTCGCACAAATCGCCGTTCGCGTATGCTGAGAATAGGATGTCGGATGCTATGGTCGATGGGGTCGGATATTGTTCTAGGGCAGCAGATGGTTCATCGAATGGTGCCACACGCTGGAGTCTCATCTCCAGTTCCTTTCTTTTCACAGGACGTTCCAGGATGACACAGGTTATTATTTTTTCTCTTATCGAATGATGATGGTATCGACCATCATGATTGAAAAGATATCAAGGTGAAACAGGACGTTGTCCTGTTTCACTCAAAGAAGAAGTGTGATGGGGATTCAGGTTTCGGTGTGAAGCATTTCTCGCCGGTCATCACGAGTTCCATCGGGTATTTCGTGATCATGTCATCGATCAATGCCCTCATCGTATCCTCTAATCTCTTCGGAGGCGATACGACCCTAGCATTCAGAACCAATTTTCCAGGTGTCTTGATGTATCTTGAACCATAGATCCCATCGACCTGCATCGTATCCTCGACGAGTGACATCTTCGCCGCTGATTCCTCAGATTCCACCAACACCTTCACATGAACGATCGACTTCGAACCATATTCTTTGGCGATACCTCTCATGATATCCGTTTCCAAGGAGTACATATCGACATCCTCCTTCGGCACGAGGTCGAATGTACCCGAATACCATCCGAGTTTTGCCTTCTCGAATGCGAATCCCTTGTTCTGTTCTCCTGTGGGTGTTTTGGTACTGATCTCATCCGAGAGAATGAAATCCATGATCTCATCCATATTCCTCAGATCCACGGATGAGGATTCGATCATCCTTATTCCGGGAAGGACTGTGTCGACAGCTTCCTTCACCTTCTCCAACGTATCCTTGTTCACAAGATCCGCTTTGGACAGGATCACTATCTCCGCCTCTCTGATCTGATGGGCAGGGATGATATCCACTATCTCTTCCGTCCTGTTCTCCTTCTTCGACAGGATATCCAATGCTCTGACGCAATCCACAACGACCGTGAACGGTGCTACACTGAACTCATCAGGATATAACGATCTCATGGGAGCTACGACAGAGCTCATGATGTTCGTGGATGTACCGATAGGTTCCGCGATTATGACATCCGGTTTCCCGGATGTCACCAATGTCCTAGCACTGGAGACGAAATTATCGAAATTGGTACAGAAGCATCCGCCCATGATATCGCGCGTATCAAAACCTGCATTCTTCGAATATTCGGTGTCGACGAGGACATCCCCCTGATCATTCATGATTATCGAGACGGATCTATCCCTCCTCTCTTTGAGTGATCTTGCGATATTGACTGCTAAAGTGGTCTTACCCGCTCCTAGATATCCTCCTAGGACGAGCATCCTTGTCTTACCGGATTCGTTCATTGACATCGACATCGCATGGTTGCATATAAACCGTATTATTTGAGTTCCGTATCAACCATATCCTACAGGAACATCGGATGACGATAGCACAGATTATCGGAACATTTCTTTCGTCATCATTATATTCCGTATCCATTTGCACTGTTCTGTGACCGAAGGGGCAGAACAAAACAGGATGAGGCGACTGTTCGACAGATACAGATGGTCCATCTTCGCAGTGATGGTGACCGCATACTTCTTCGTATATTTCCAGAGGATAACGGTCGGTGTAGTGGGTTCCGACATCGTGGAGGATGTCGGAGGGACCATCGGTGTTCTCAGCAGCGTATATTTCTGGACATACACTGCGATGCAGATCCCAAGCGGCCTGTTGGCGGATAGGTTCGGTCCGAGGATATCCTGCACCGTGTTCCTATCGATCGCCATGATAGGTTCTTTGTTAACATCATTCGGGGACACCTTCGAGATCATCGTGATCGGTAAGGTCATGATAGCTGCAGGAATGGCCATAGTCTATGTTCCTTTGATGAAACTGATCTCCATATGGTTCCCTAAGCAGGATTTCGCCGTGTTGAACGGCATAGTGATAGCTGTCGGTAACATCGGTGCGATATCCGCCGCAGGACCGTTGTCCATGTTGGCATCATTGATCGGATGGAGGGACGTCTTCCTGATATTGGGATTCGTCACAGGCCTATTGGCATTGTTATGCTTCATCATCGTTCGCGACCACCCATCCAGAAGAGGATTGCCTCCAGTGGAGGCGATGTTCGACGGTGCCGTCGATAGTACGGAGAGGTCGGCGGATAAGGTCCCTGTGTTGAAGGGATTGAGGACGGTATTTTCGGGCGGAAGGAAGTTCTGGACGTGTGCATTGGCGTACTGTTTCGTATACGGTACGATAATGGTCTATCAGGGTACATGGGCGGTGAAGTACTTCGATACTGTGTATGGATTCGCATTATCCGCATCATGGATGATCACATCACTCGGTATCGGTAAGATATTGAGTACGTTATTGATCGGAACGCTCACCACAAGGGGATTGATCCATTCCAAGAGGCGCACTATGATCATCGGAACATCATGTTTCACTGCGGTGTGGGCTGTGATCTTCCTTCTCTCAGGGGATGTGAATGAGTATTGGTTCTGGTTCGTCATGAGTACATTGTTCGGATTCTTCGGAGGTTTCATGACCTTGTCCTTCACACAGATGAAGGAGTGGTTCCCAGTATCGATATCCGGTACAGCAGTCTCCGGAATGAATGTGTTCCTGTTCTTGGGCGCCAGTGTCTGCACAACGGTATCGGGAATGGTCATCGGCAGGGATTACACATTGGAGAACTTCTCCACCGTTTGGGGCATGATGCTTGTATTATCCATTCTCGCTGTCGTGATGTTGATATTATCCGTTGAGAAAGGGAAGGATGACAAGATCATCCACGCGGAATGACACTTCTTGACTTCATACACGAGGGGCCCATGCACATCCGAACAACATGATCGTAGCATATTTCTTCAGATAGAGGGAATTCCCAATGAGTGGATTCAAGATCGACATTTGTATGTCCGATCATAGTGACATGGTCATGAACGATATCCTTTCACGGTATCGATCATCGTCTTGATCTTCTCATGGGATAATCCCCTATCAACAGAACAAGAGCATGTGAGGATCATATTCTCTATCTTCGATGTGGAATCCAAATGTGCCTTCGTATCATCGATCACTCTCCTCACATCTCCGAGTGCGATGGTCGTGAACGTATCCAATCCACCCATCAATGAGAATTTCGGGAACTTCTTCCTCAATACTTCTGGATCATTGTATTCCCCATAGTAGAGACAATCCAACTTCAGATTGCGTATAGCTCTCTGTGCCGTACCGCTATCGGATATCTTTCCATGGGGATGGAAACATACGTTCGTATCATATCTACGTATACGTTTGATCAATCCCTCCATCGTTGGGAATGATAGCTTTTCGAACATATCGGTACCGATAACATCTATGTTGTCATACGCCCCGGATATCAGACACATATCAGGCAACACTTCATCCATCACAGCCTCAGCGACATGCCAATCCACTCTTGACGTGAATCTCAGAAGATCATCGACGTAGTCAGGTTCGCTCATCGTATCCATGAGGAACTGTTCGAACCCCCTCATACTCGCAGCAACGCTGATGGGGGACGGTATGTGTTGGACCAATGCCGCATCTGTGCTCTCACGCACTATCCTGTGAGAAAGGATCACTTGATCAATGGATTCTCTCGATACGTTGAACTTCTTCTTCCTGTAGATCAAGTCGGGATCATCACTGAGAACGTTCTTGGTGGTGTACATGATGCCATGTGACGGATACTCCACCTTGTTCCCTAATTCCCTTGTATCTATCCATACGACGGAACCGTTCACAGCATCTGTGCCAACGTATCTTTGGAGAGCGAGAAGCGATCTTGCTGATTTCTCTCCATCTAGACCGTTCACGAACAGTTCATTCGTAGTGTATCCTGCGATATCCATGCCTAATGTGACATCGAACAGATATGTCGGTCTGTTCTGTATCCCTTCACATCTCACTGCGGATATGAACTCATCCTTTGGCATGGTATCCTTCAGCGAATTTAGAGTATATCTTTTGTGATCTCGATCGCCCTGACGCAATACTTCGGGCATACGTCCGTGAGCACCTTTCTCTCTTGTGCCTTCGCCATATCCTCTTCCAATCTGAGGTCAAGACCAAGCAATCCAGGGCATGTCAACGATCCGAATTCTTTCACGAATGAATCGATGAACTCCTGCCTCTTCTGCAGACACAATCCTTTGCGGGCCATATCTCCAGGTTCAACATTCCCGTATTTGGCACCGATGGCCATGAACGCTCCGCTCACAGCACCGCATATGGTGCCCTGCATCATGCCCACGCCGAAACAAGATGCCAACCTCTTCCCTTCCTCCTCGGTCATACCGATCTTTGGAGCAAGTCTTGAGAATACGGCCATGGAGCAATCGAACCCTTCGCTGAATCCCTTTGCGATATCCTCTTCCATCGTCATGTCAGATCGAATGTACAATCATATTGGCAAATATAAAAATGTATTATTTTATTCAAAAATAAACCATTATATCTACCCTTAAGCATATAACGGCCCATGGATGCTAGTGTAAGGTCTTTCATCGATGATGCGTTCGAAAGGAGCAGAGTCGATTACAAGAGTATAACGAAGGATGATGTGTTACGTATGTTGTCCCTCGACCCGCATTCCGAGGAATGCGAATACCTCGGAAGCAAGGCGCGTGAACTCGCCAGGATAAGGTCGAACAACAAAGCCAATCTGACCACGGCATTCGGTATCGACTATCGTCCATGCAAGGCTAGCTGTACGTATTGTTCGTTCGGAGAGAGGTGGGGTCTGATGGATGGACTCGATATGGAAATCTCTGTCGAGGATATCATCGACATGATACGCGAACAGTATTCTAAAGGTTATAGGAAATTCACATTGAGGACAACAGAATACTATCCCGTCGAGAAACTCTGTGCGATGGGTAAGGAGATACGTGAGAAGATACCAGGCAAGTATGGGCTGGGAGTGAATACAGGGGAGTTGTCCGCAGAGGATCTGAAGGCGCTCCACGAATCAGGATTCAACAGTGCATACCACACATTACATTTAGGCGAAGGGATAGACACGATCTTCAAACCGATGTTCAGATTGAGGACCATGAGCAACATCAGGGATTCGGATCTGAACCTCACATGCGGTATCGACCCCATCGGTATCGAACACACCGATGAGGAGATCGCAAGCACACTGATGATATTGAGGGATTACGAACCCATGTCCATCTGTTCCATGAAACGTATCAATCCTAAAGGTACGCCTGTGGAATCGATACCAGAGGTCGATGCTACGAGAGTAGCTCAGATCGCTGCTGTGATCAGATTCGCAAGTGGAGGCAACGTAGCTTCCGTTCCTCCGAACAAGAAGGCCATTGAATGGGGTGCGAACAGTACGACGATAGGTACGGGTTCGAATCCGCGTGACAGTGTCCACGACCCATCCACGATAGGGGATTGGAGATTCGATTTCGAGGATGTCAAGCAGATGTTCTTGGATTGTGGTTACGATATCTGAGGTGGAAAGATGAGATGCGAGTGCGGTGAGGAGCTGAAGAGGATAGAGAGTACGATGCACGATTGTACAGTCTGCGGTAAGTACACGAATGTCGCATACGCATGCACCAACGGACATTCGATGTGTGCGGAATGCGTCGAACCTCACATCCGTGCAAGGGTCAAGGAGATATGTGAAGCATCAGAGTCGAAGGATCCTCGCTCGATCCTAGATTCGTTGCTGTCCGATGATCTCATCTCCGAACGTGCACTCAGATATCATCTCATCATAGGGCCTGCATTGGTGGCCGCCTACAGGAATTCTGGAGGGGATGTGGATCTCGACAAGGCATTGGACGAGATCATGCGCAGAGGCACCATGATACCAGCGAAAGCATGCGGTCATGCAGGCAATTGCGGTTCAGCAACATCCGCAGGGATATTCTTCAGCGTCATCGCAGATACGCATCCGTTGAAGGAAGAGAATTGGGGCGAGGTTCACAGACTCACAGGAAAGTGTCTGATGGATCTCGGTTCAATGGGCGGGCCCAGATGTTGCAATCGCGGTGCGAATATCGCCATGAGGAACGCTGTAGATGCAGTGAAGGATGTCATGGGCATCGAGATGGAATTGAATGACGCTGAATGTCATTTCAAGAATGACGTATGCATCGGCGACAGATGTCCGTTCCATTCCAAGTCATGATCCAACGAATACATACAACAAACGAGGGATACCAATGGATGATAGGATCAAAGCGTTGATCGATGGGGCCAAGAGGGCCGTACTCGGACCTGATGATGTTGACAGAGATACGATCATCTCACTATTGGATATCGAACCAGGTTCTGAGGAGTTCGTATATCTCGGTAAAGTCGCAAGGGACGTCTCAAGGTTCTTGGTGATGAATCAGGCCAAGGTAGGTACATCGATCGGTCTCGATCTATGTCCATGTTCGGCAAGTTGTGATTTCTGTTCGCTTGGGGAGAAGTGGGGTCTCGTCAAGGAATGTGCTGAACTATCGGATGACGCGGTCACCAGGATCGTTCGCGAGAAACACGCGGAAGGATACTATCAATTCACTCTGAGGACAACAGAATACTATTCCATCGAAAGGTTGGGCGAATTAGGGAAGAAGGTCAGGGAAGAGGTCCCCGGAGATTACTTCCTAACAGCCAACACCGGGGAGTTGACCGTTGATGACGCTAGATATCTCAAGGGATGCGGATTCACCGCAGCATATCACGTCCCGAGATTGGGCGAGGGAAGATACACACCATTCTCGTTGGAGGAGCGTCTGACCACGATGAGGAACATCAAGGCCGGCGGCCTGATGTTGACCACAGGTCTGGATCCCATCGGACCAGAATTCACGAACGAGGAGTTGGCTGACAAGATAATCGAACTCAGGGATGAGGGGCCTGTGGGCATATGCGTCATGAGGCGCGAGAGCGTCCCCGGAACACCATTGGGCGATATGGCCGAGATATCGGATGAGAGATTATCTCAGATAGTCGCAGTGGTCCGTCTATCATTCAAAGGGAACATCGCAGCCCATCCCGCCAATAGGATGTCCATAGGATTCGGGGCCAACAATGCAGCGGCAGAGATAGGTGCCACGCCGCGTCAGGATAATGAGAATCTCTCTGAATGGATACATAAGCATGATGATATCAGAGGGATGTTCCTGGAGGCGGGTTACGAACTCGTCTCCAAAGAACATTATGGTAATGGAAGAAGATGATGGCGGGTGTGACCCCACCCGTCTGTTTTAACAGCAACCGCTGTTGCATTTGCACTTGCAACCAGTGGACCTGCATTCGAAGATCCTGTCGTTGAAGTATTTGTTCAACAGGCACATCTCCGTCTCGTTGATCTTGTAGTGGTCCCAATCGTCGCCTTTCACGACGTCGATCAATCCTGAGATCACAAGATCCGATACCATCCTGTCCACGCCTTCCTTGTCGAGCTTGAATCTCTCTCCGATCTTGCATCCGCAGATCTCTGCGCTGGACGAGATCATCTCGAAGATCTCAAGGTTCTCTGCACTGCCCAATGCCTTAACGATTGCAACTATGTTGTCTGCTGCCATGTATCTTATATCGACGGACTATTATATAGATACTTCTCTATATAGGCAATTATCGATATTAGTTGCAATCACAACTTGGATTGAAAACGGGTATGTTCGACACATCGATAGAACCGAAGAATGAGATGAGTTCCTTCATGTTCTCTTTATTGATCGAATACCTCATCCATTGAGCATCCTTCCTCGAATTGACGAGTCCGCTGTCCACAAGGATCCTCATGTGGTGTGATAGAGTGGGTTGGGAGACCTCCAGCTGTTCAAGTATCTTGCATGCACATGTCTCTCCGTTCAAGAGCATCTTGAATATGCGCAAGCGATTCTCATCGGCCAGAGCCTTCAACATCTTGACTGTATCACTCATGAGGAGCGATTAGCATGACGTCAGATATAGACTTATTGAAACATATCGATATGGAATTATTCCATGCGGGCATACTCCTTCAAGTCTGCCCGTATGACAGAATGCCGAAAGGAGGCAGAATCACGGCAATTATCCGTTATTCCTAGACAATGGATGTTAGTGATGTCGTAGCGGCTTCTGTGATATCTCAATGAGGCCATCATTATTTAAGTTTTTAGTGAAATAATATAGAATTTACTCAATCAAGCCAACAGGACAGCTTTGTATCCAATCTCCGTCATAGATCACGGAACCATCCTTGGCGTAATGGATGCCATGGCCCTCCATCTTGTCATTGGCGAACCATCCTACGTATACCTCTCCATTGGACCAGACGAGTCTTCCTTTCCCGTGCATCTTCCCGTTGACGAATTCACCTTCATAGAACGTACCATCAGCCCATTCGAGCTTACCTACGCCCTCTCTCCTGTCATCGACGAAATCGCCTTCGTATCTCTTTCCGTCAGCCCAGACAAATAGACCGTTGCCATTCCTCGCACCGTTGGAATATTCTCCTTCGTATACGTCACCGTTCTCCCATGTGAATACGCCGACACCATCCTCTACGGGTTCGCCGTCCTTCTCTATGTATTGCCCCACATAGACGCCGTCGTTATAGGTGATCCTGATGACCTTGAGGTTGTCCATGCCATTGTGTATACGGACAAGGATAATAATCTGACGTTCGGGAGATGCTATCTCTCAACAGTTCTTGCGATTGATGAGCACCGCGATCACGAAGAACAATGCTGTCATACCGAATACGTACAGTATGCTCATCATCGGCGTGAAATCACATCCGAACATCGTGAGCTCGTATCCCATGGTATTCCACACATCGGCATAGGTCTCCAAAGGTGCACAGCCCATCACGAGATCGAACGATTCCGTACCGAGGGCACGGTGCATCAGTGATGCCATATGTGTCGCAGGCACCATCGTACTGATGTTCTGCATGACGGTATCCATCGTACCTATCGGCATGTATGTGCCTGTGAGGAAACCTATCAGTACGCTCAATATGGTGTACATCCCCGTGAATGCGCCCGCACTTCTCATCTTGCATACGATGGTGTAGACTATCATCGAAGATGATAGCGAAGCAGGTACGGTCAACACCAATGTCAAAAGGATGCCTGTCATGGATACTTCCGTCCCACTTGCGATCAGGAATATCACTGAGATGATGAATGTGATGACGCTCATGATAAGTCCGATGACGAATGTGCTCAGTACGTAGGATACCGAGATCTTCAACGGGGACATCGTCGTCATTAGCCCATCCAGATACTTCCCATCGACCTTATCCTGGACCATGGTCTGGAATGCACCTGCGGTGGTTGTGACGGACACTATCGCGATGACACCAGAGAGCACCCAAGCATCAACCATGCCCTTCACCGCACCCTCTTCGTATGGGAACGAAGCGGGCATTGAGCTTATTATCGAATCGACCAACATGTTCCTCAGGAATATCAAGTAGAGGAGGATGACTATCAATGCCCCCATCAAGGAGAATATGACGGATGACCTGTCCCTGAAATAGATGAGGCAGTTCCTTCTCACGAATGCGGCTACATCACTCATAGGTATCACCTCTTGTGATGTCTATGAATGCATCATCCAACGTTCCTGTCCTGACCTCGAACGATGTCAACAGATCCTTCACTGATCCTACGATCGAGAGCGAATCGAATGATGTGTTTATCGGGATGATGACAGCATCCTTGTTGACGGTGTATCTCACATCCATCGAATCTAATCTAGTAGTAAGTGCATCGCGATCCTTCGGGATCGCCTTGATGTAATCTGTGCAATGTTCTTCCTTCAACCTCTCCGGAGTCCCGTGTGCGATGATCGTTCCGTCCTTTATTATCACGATATCATCCGCATAGGCGGCTTCCTCCATGTAATGGGTGGTGAGGAATATCGTCATCCCTGATCTTCTGTTGAGATCGAATATCGTGTCCCATAGGGATTTTCTGCTCTGCGGATCCAATCCTGATGTTGGTTCATCCAATACGAGCATCCTCGGATCATGTATCAACGCCCTGGCGATGTCGACCCTTCTCTTCTGACCGCCCGATAGTCTCCCGTATCTGCGACCGCGTATGTCGGTCGCATCGACCAATCCCAATACACGATCCGTAGACCTTTTCAGTTCATCTCCCTTGAGACCATACATCGCACCCTTGAGCGAGATGTTCTCTTCGACGGTAAGATTCGGATCGAGCATATGATCTTGGAATACGACACCGATATCCATCTTCGCATCGATCGGATCCTTTCCGAATATCCTCACAGATCCTGAATCATATTTCAACAGGGAACATATGATGGAGATCGTTGTACTCTTTCCGGCTCCGTTCGGCCCTAAGAATGCGAAGAAATCACCTTCATTCACATCGAATGATATCCCTTTGACAGCCTCGGATTCGGCGTATGATTTCCGCAATCCGTTGACGGAGACAGCTAACATGGCCGTTGCACGACCTCATATCCGTATGAAACTATCGGTACTACTCATCGTCTTTTTCTCTGGTTATGATGTAGCATCGGGCGAAAAGATCCATCTTGCTATCAATCGACGAATGGGCACGGGACAGAAAACGTCGAACGGACATCTTCTACAGAAAGAACTCTTAAATTCAGACAAATCTGCAAAATCACATATTGGTAAATGTAAAAACATTAATATGTTATAAATTGATAATACTTATAGCGCATACCCACAGTACTTTTTCACAACGTGGACTTCCTGTGGGTCACTGTTCTTGTTTTTCGCTCCATTTGACAAAACCGATGTACGTTAATGTAAGATTGACATCAGATTCGACTATCTTCAAACGGTCTCTGTTCACATATGTCCATTTCAATACTTCTGTAGCTTCATCGGGTGAAAGAATCCCTTTGTATGTACAGTAAAATATGGCTATTGCCCGCTTGTAATTTGGAAGAGTTTCGATATGTTTTTTCAAGTCTTCTGCTGTTCTGATAGATTTTCCACCGAGAATATTTTGGCAGGCACTGCTTGTGATTTTTCTATCGAATTGGTCTTTCTTTATTTCGGTGTATTTTTTTAGGAATTCTGAATCGATATAGATGGATTTGTCCACCTGAAGTAGATAATGGTAAATCGGCACATATTGGTCTTTTCTGTAAACATTCCTGGCGTTAAGGAAATGGTTGACAATAGCATCGGGGTTGTATTCGGAGGTATCTGTCAGGATATAGTTTACCAGATCTTCGCCCTTCATGTTTGGTATGTTTTTCAATAACATGCGCATATAATTCTGGTCCGTAATAGCAATAACTTTCCCTTCAACTGAATTAAATGTTGAATCATTCATTCCTAATAAGATATACCCTGAGTCATCGGGTTCAGTAGAAATCACAATTTTCTTAACCAATTTTCTGAATTTTCTTATCATTGAGGGGGAAGTACTGGGTTCCATGCATGATAGTTCTTTGAAAATCGATTCAAAATTGTCCGTTTCGATTGAACGGATGGTCAATCTGTTACCGTGTTCACCGAAGCTGTAAGGTTTGATCATGAGGTCATTTTCACCCGGTTTATACGAAACAAATATGATGCGGGATTCGAATTTTGCTAATTTATTTGGACTTAGAGCAGAAGCAATGTCGTTCAAGATTGCCCTTATATCCGGATCTTCCAGGGAATAACCCATAATTAGCACGGGATAGTCGCATAATACTGACATAATATTCGCAGACACAATAGCAGATTTTTTTTCGAACGATTTGTAATCCTCGACGTTAAGAATCATAGAATTGGGGTTGTTTGCTGTTCCATGTATTTTGTAGATTTCTCCGATGCCCTGGGATTCTGGATCATAATAATCGGAAACATCAGAGTATACTGCAAATTTTCCCTGAAAAATTTCTTTTTCGAGGAAATCATCATAATTAGTAGTAATCACACAGGGGATTACATTTGCAATCTTTCTGAATAGTTCTATCTCTCCTAGACACTTATCATCGGTACGCAGTTTGTAATTTTGAACTTCGGAAGCTGCCAGGATTTTTAATGAATCCATTCCTTCTTCGTACTGTTTGTACTCTTCTTCCGTAAAAAACTCGGATGCATTCAAAGTTTTGTTTTTAAACGAATCAATTAGGTACTTCTCGAGATCATAGCACAGATAAGGCAAATGTGTAGTGAGTCCATCCGATATCTTGTTTTTATTAAATTCGAGTTTGGCACCGCTTTCATATGCGAGAAAATCGCCATTGCTCATGCCCATTCTGGTAGCTAGTGCTTTTAATAGACCTACCCAATCCTTTGAACCCTCAAGATATCTCAAAGATATGCCCGATCCAATAATTAGGGCCGGAGGACGGTTAAATTCTGAAAAAAGAGTGCTATCCATAAGATTGTATGTCTGTTTTCCTTATTAATCTCTCTTTATGAGTTACACTGTGTAGCTTCAATTCTGATTCCTATTCTGACCACCAACAGTGAAAGCCTCTTTGGTTGTTGGAAATGTTTTTCGAAAAAATACCTAAGTGGGGGAGGGGAGAGATAATATAGATATATAAAGCGGGCGAGAGGTAGTCGATTACTTTCTTTCCCCCATAATTTGGTGGTGATCAAATTTCAGGAAATTCTGTCGAATTCTCCGAAAAACCACAAAAATCTCGGTTTCGGATATGGTGGACCCGGCCGGATTTGAACCGGCGACCTCCGCCGTGTGAAGGCGACGTCATAACCCCTAGACCACGGGTCCGTGAGTCGGATTAAGGTTATTCCGTATTTAACCCTTATTTACGACCAGTGGGCCTATCAGATACATCCATGAGAACTGGAACGCACATCACACATTCACGGTCAATCTGCTGAGCGGTGTACCCGATGAATAGTGTCTGGAGTACACCTCTTTGCATTTGTGTATCTTTGAGAACATCCTGTGGGCAGCGGTCTCTGAACCATAGACCTTCCAACATCCGATACATTTCGGGCATCTTCCGTTGTTCTCTATGAATCCTCTCACATCATCCAACGGATATCCCAAGAAGATGCCGATCTCGTGAGGCAGACAGCCATTCTTTTCTATCATATCCTTAAGGGATGACAATAACGTCGACGTATCTTTCACGTCATATCCTTTTTTGGATAGATAATCGATGGATTCCGTATCCATCCTTTCGATCAGATTGGTCCTGTGGGTGTAGACTATCGTTCCGCAACCCATCTCAAAACATGTTATGGTGACACCGCGGGGATTGAGTATGTCACTAAGGCGTTTCGTTTCGAAGGCAATTTCGCTGTATGGGCAGCCAACCCTGAATAAGCTGCCGCATTTTATCCCCGCGAGTGTCGGGGCGCATTGTTCCACGATGCGCTTTTCTACCATCAATTTAGGAAAGGCTAAATTCATATAAATAATTTAGGCTTGACTAAAAATTGAGATAAGATTTAAGACTTGATACACATACATACGAAGCATGGCAGATACACTCAAATTCACCGAACCGAAATTGGATAACGAAGAGGATGCAGCATTCGCCAAAGCGATCGATGTCGTCCTCAGTACCGGGAAGTCGGATTACCCTAGTTATATCGGTGGATTGAAGGTCGCATCAGGGATGTCGGCCGATGTATTCAGCCCGATAGACAATACGATAATATTCGGAACATACCAAGAACCCGAAGAAGGTCTCGTGGAGAGGGCCGTATCCGTCGCCAAAGAGGCATTTGCCAAGTGGAGCAAGGTGAGTGTGGATGAGAGGATATCGATATTCGAGAAGGTCGTCGCAAAGATCGAGCAGCAGAGGTTCAGATTGGCGGCCATGGTATCCATCAGCGTGGGCATGGACAAGACATGCGCACTCGAAGAGGTGGACACTTTAGTATCTGTCATAAGGAACGCATGTTCCGATCTGAAGAAGAAGGATGGTAAGGCACAGGGTGTGTGGGCAGTATTGTCTTCATACAATTCCCCATTGGCCGCACCGATAGGATACGCATCCGTAGCGATCCTCGCAGGTAACACCGTTGTCATGACACCATCCGTCCACTCTACACTTCCTGTATATTATATGTATAATGTATTGGTAGAATGTGGCGTACCCGATGGGGTACTCAACATCATCACAGATTCTACAAGCAAATCATCCGAGGATCTCGCCAATAACCTCGACGTTGTCGGCGTAGCCGCATCCGGTTCAGGCGAGAAGATGGAGGATCTGATGTTCCTTCAGGCGGATGATGAGTTGAAGTTCATCAACGAGATCAAAGGGATGAATCCTATCCTCGTGTACAAACCGGCGAACATGAAATCCGCGGCAAAGGCCGTATTGGATGCCGCATTCAGATTCAGCGGACAGTTGATCAGTTCCTGTTCCAAAGTCATCCTCGTAGAGGGACAGCAACAGGAGTTCGTCAAGAACATACTCGCAGAAGCCAATTCCATGAAGATCACCGACCCAACGACACCTGATGCATACGCAGGTCCGGTCATATCTGAGAGGAAAGTTGCGGATTTCAAAGATATGCTCGATTCCGTAAAGAGTAACGTCATATTCGGCGGTAAGAGGATCAAAGATCCGATGACCGAGAACGGTTATTACGTTCAACCCGCGATAGTCATGGGACTCGATGATGAGCACGATCTCAACAACATGGACAGTGCATTACCGATATTGTCCATACAGGTGGCATCCGACCTCGACGATGCTATGGACATAATCAATTGCACAGAATACGGATTATCAGCAGGTATCATCACCAAGGATGAGGCCGTATCGAAGAGGTTCGTGGAAGAGGCCGATGCGGAATGCGTCTTCGTGAACGATCGCAAGGTACCGACAGCGGCTTCCAAGGCGATCGTGGATAATTTCATGGATTGATGTGACAGGGTATGCCTGACGGTGTGGATGTACTACTGGGCAATCAACGTAAGGGTGTGGTCGCATTGGCCATCCCGCTATGCCTTGCATTCCTGATACAGCAAGCGAACAGCTTCATCGATACGCTATGGGTATCGGGACTCGGTTCCAAGGAATTGGCAGCTATAGGTATCGTCGCACCGATATACACCGCATTGGTCGGTGCAGGGACAGGTCTCGGTATCGGTATATCGTCCGCGATATCGAGGAGCATAGGTAGGGGCGACAGAGCACATTGCGACAGGGTCGCAGGCCAAGGTATCATCCTTACGGTCGTGACATCGATCATACTTACAGTTTTTCTTATAACAACAGCTGAACCCGTTCTCTTGATGTTCGGAGCACGCGATACCATCAATGAATGCCTTAGTTACGCATATCCATTGTACATCTGCACATTGTTCCTCATCCTGTCGGGTGTCCTATCAGGCATGTTACGCGGAGAGGGTGCTGCAAAGCGTTCGATGTATGTTCAAGTGTTGTGTGCAGTCCTGAACATGGTCCTGGATCCGATAATGATCTACGGATTGGGCATGGGCATAACAGGTGCGGCATGGGCCACATCGATATCATTCATGATCTCCATCATACCAGGGATATATTGGTATCTCGTGAGGAGGAATACCTTTGTCTCATTGAAGAAAGGGGATTTCGTAAGGGACAGGTCCACGATGAAGGAGATCATGTCCGTGGGTTTCCCGGAGATGTTGGAGCTTTCCATAATGAATGTGTTCACACTGTTCCTGAATTTCTTCATCGTGATAGTCGGTGGGACGGATGCCGTTGCCGTATACGGTGTGTGCATGAGGGTATTCATGCTATTGATGACACCTGCTCAGGCGATAGGCGGCGCATTGGTGTCGATATGTTCTGCAGAATATGGTATGCGTAGATTCGATATGATCAACGATGCATTCAGATTCTCGATACATCTGTCATTGATCATCACCACTATACTGACGATCATCCTCTGCATCCTGAATGGATTGTTCACAGGTATGATCACAGGATCCAGCGGCATGCCGTACATGTACGATTCGATGTACAAGCTCGTTGCGATATGTGCGGTGTCGATGATACCATTCGCTTTGGTGTATGTCGGTTCCGGTCTATTGCAATCATTGAACAAGGCAGGCCATGCGATGGTCAACACATTGTTCAGGAATATGTTCCTCGTCCTCTGTTTCGCAGTGGGAACGTATGTGATCGGGACATTGGATGCCGTGTGGTATGCCAACATCGTGGCGGAGATCATCGGAGGTTCGATGATGTTCATCCACGCAAGATACATGTTCAAGCAGGTATCGGCAAGGATTGGATCCAATAATCCATCCAATGCGTGATATCATAGCAAGGACATCAGTACGAATTCTCTCGCATAAAGGAATGTCAATATCGTCGGTATCAGAAGACATCCTGTAAGGTATACCCTCCCGATATCGAATCTTATGGGGATGAACCCGATCATGGTGGATACGATCAATATGAAGGTCCCATAAGGCCCTGTGAATAACGCTACCAACACGATTATCAGGATCAGACATAGACGATTGACCTTCGAGATGTCGAATCTGGAAACGATATCGCACATCACCATACCACAACGGATCGTCATACGATATGCGATGAACGTTGCGATGGCAGCGGTCGTCAGCAATATCAGGAATCTCTCATTCAGTATGCCGATGACATCATCGCCAAGGATATCCTCCACGACCATCATGGCCCCAGATCTTCCCTTCCCTGATACCGACAACGTTGTGAGCATCATTATCGCGGATGCCGACCCGATCGATGCAGTCATAGAGATGAAATCCTCCGCTCTCTTCACAGAGGAGAACATCGTACCGATTATCGAACCCGTGGTGGATGTGATCCCTGGGAACCATCCCGTGAGACTTCCCATGAGCACACCCTTGATCCCAGGGATAGGAGATACAGGGAATTCATCATCATCGTACTGTTCAACGACCTCACTCTTCTTCAGCGATTCCAACATCGCAGGCATACCGAACAATCCGGACAGCATAGGGAAGAGTAACGTACCATCGTCCATGATGCCATTGCAAGGTATATCCAGATCCATGCATGCCAATCCAAGGCATCCTGATATCAGGAGTATGATGATACTCATGAACATCCTCTTGATACCCTTCTCATTCATCACCAATATCATCACGACAGCACAGAGGACGAATGCCGTTATGCTGTCCAGATAATCCCCCAGGCCATTCATCAGAAGGAATTGCAATGGGATGGCGAGAACGATCGATACGCATGAACCTACACAACTACCTATCGCAGCGGATCTCACCGCCACCATCCCGCGACCATCATTCAACAGCCTGTGTCCAGGCAACATGGATACGACATCATCGGGATCCGGTGCACCTGTGAATACTGACGGCACATAATCCACTGATGAATGCACTATCGCTGCAGACACTATGCAACAGCATACCGCTATCGGAACATATCCCGTTGGAATGAACGGTTCCAATACACATTCCATCGGCCCATATGCTGCCAACATCATCGTCGCCAAGGTATTGACATGGATACCTGGTACCATTCCGGAGAATGTCCCCATCGCAGCACCTATGAGTGACATGGTGACGATCATCAGGACGATGTCTACGATCACACATCCGATGACCTTATGCCCATGGTTATAATCGAGATATTACAGTTAGTCCCGTTCCATTTCTCACAAGTCATTTATACGCATGTGCGATAGCAACCCCTCAGATATCATGGATGTCGAAGAAAGATACGCGCTGATAACAAGGAATGTTCAGGAACTCACCACGGGCGAAGAGCTGAAGGCACTCCTCGCTAAGGAGGGCTATCAGCCTACAGCGTATATCGGATTCGAACCGTCCGGTCTCGTCCACCTCGGATGGGCATTGGTCGCAGCGAAGATCAAGGATCTTTGCGATGCAGGGATCAAGGTCATAATCTTCTGGGCAGATTGGCACGCATACATCAATGATAAGCTCGGCGGGGACATCGAGAACATCCGCATATGTGCAAAATACTTCGAGGATTGCTTCATCGCACTCGGAGTACCTAGAGATAAAGTGGAGTTCAGATATGCATACGAGCTCTTGGACGGCATAGACTACTGGGAGAAAGTGATCAAAATCGCGAAGGTCACATCACTCTCAAGGGTCAAGAGAGCGATGACCATCATGGGTCGTTCCGAGAACGATGCCGATCTTGATACATCGAAGATCTTCTACCCCATACTTCAGGCAGCGGACATATTCTACTTGGATGTGGACATATCCTACGCAGGATTGGACCAGAGAAGAGCGAACATGCTCGCACGTGATGCAGCCGACAAACTCGGATGGAAGAAACCCATCGCATTGCACACACCTCTCCTCCCAGGACTCAAGGGCGGACAGAGGATGGATCCCGCAATGTTGAAGAAGGAGGACGCGGACATCGACACATCATTCAAGATGTCGAAGAGCGACCCCAACGCAAGCCTTAGGATCCACGACACTCCAGAGGACATCAGGAGGAAGATGAAGAAGGCATTCTGCCCTCAGGAGAGGGAGGATGAATCCATCAACCCTGTGCTCATGGTCTGTAAGAGCATCATATTCCCCAAACTTGGAAAGATCGAGATAACATTCCCTGAGAAATTCGGAGGAGGTTCAGCCGTCTACAACAGCTACGAGGAACTCTCCGAAGCATACTTCAGCGGTAAACTGTTCCCTTCGGATCTCAAGAGCGGTGCAGCAGAGGGACTTATAAAGGTCCTTGAACCGGTCAAAGAATACTTCGATGAGCACCCTGAGAACTATGAGGCGATGCAGAGGGTCCTCAAGAAACTCGGTAAACTCTGAATCACTCATCAGGGTCGTCGGAAACGACTTCCCTGTTCTTCTTTATCTTTCTGAACTCATCCATCGTTCTGGAATTACATATGTGGAGCATAGCCTCCACATCACCGATCCCAGAGAGTCCTGCGGCACCATCGTGGCCACCACCATCTGTAGTGGTCTCATAACCGATGCCTTTGATTATCTCTCCAAGATTGATCCCTCTGCGGACCATCTCCTGTGTCGCCCTTGCGCTGAGACGGAAATTATCATCGCGCTGTGATGCTACGAACGCTACATCCGCACCGGCCGCCATCAATGCTCTGCATCCGGATGCTTCGAAGCTACCGCCATACGAAGTGGCGACTATCATATCTCCGACACGTTCGAACTTGGATCTTCCGATGCATTTCATGTTGGCTACACGTTCGGACATGCTGGCCTCGGTGCGTGTCAGTGCCAATGCCTCATCCATCTGGATGCCTGTCTTCTCCAAGATATATGCAAAATCCTTCAATAGGACATAATCGCCATATTGGAAGTGTCCTGAATCTGTGAGCATACCTCCAAGGAGCATCAATCCTACATCACGTGTAAGTTCGATACCGTTCTCGCGTATGATATCGAGTATGATCTGAGCGCATGCACATTTGTCAGGGTCGCAATAGAAATCATCACACTTCCATTTCCCTGAAGGCAGGTGATGATCGATCACAAGACAGTTCGCAGGTATGCTGAAGCCCTCCATTCCGAACTGTTCAGGGGACGATGTATCGACGACAACAACAAGATCATAATCATTAAGGTCGCACTTCTCGATGACATCGAATCCTATCTTCTCCTGTACGAATCTAGATACGCGATCGATGCCGCAAGGTGCGTAGATGTCACATGTCGGAAAACATCTTGAGATCGCATAGGCAGACGATATGGCGTCCATGTCGGCATTGCCGTGGACCATTACGACCTTCTTCCCGCCCTTCAGTTTATTCGCGATCTCTTCGTACATCAGTCGAGGAGATTGAATCTAGATATAAAATAACCAGCTTTTTTGTAGTCTGAAGATGTGAGGATTTGAGAACATCATCATTCTATGTCCTCTTTTAAAACCAAGGTATCATGCTGTGGGTAGGGCCCGATGATCGATCCATCGGACCCATTTCCCTGATCAGCGCCTCATCGCAAGCACTGCGATAAGTAAGAAGACAGCGGCACCGCCGACCACTACGTAGAGGTTCTTGACGTCATCGATCATCTCTTCGTCCATGAATTCCTTGGTCTTATCAAGGAACTTGTCGAATGTCTCTTTGATAGTGTCGAGCGTACCCTCCTTTATGGGTGCGTCAGACCACTGTGCATAGAGTGTGAGGTTCTGACTGATCGTGATCGTCTCTCCACCCTTGTATGCCGTCCCGCTTCCATTCTTCGCTGTATTCCAACCATTGAATGAGAAGCCTTCTTTAGTTGGTTTTGCGGATGAGATCTTGGTCACGCCCGTAGCATCAGTCGAGATGCTACCGGGTCCGCCCTGACCACCGTTGTTGTCATACGTCACAACGTACGTGACAACAGTGCCTGCATCCGCGATCCATTTCGCATGGAGTGTAACGTCTCCGGTAATCGGAGTGTTGTTCCACTTCTCGGTCAACCTGCTATCGAGATACCATCCGCCGAAGGTGTAACCGTTCCTCACTGTTGTTGGGATCGTTGGTGTCGAACCTACTTTCACAGTCATCGGGCTGATCGCTGTTCCGCCATATGTTGAGAAGTTGATGGTAGCATCATCTCCACCGTATTTGTTGGGGGCAAGAGGTAATGGAAGTGAGAATCCGTATCTGGTCGTTGTACTCGTGTTGTGCGACACAGCGGTCGTGAGTCTGTTGTCATCCTTGGTATTCTGACCGACAAGGAGGTATGTGTGACGCAGATTGTTACCACTGCCTCCGACGGGATCATCCCATGTGACATCCACAGTGTACCATGAATTACCAACATAGACGAGGTTCCACATGTGTCCCTCTGCTCCATTGCCATTATTCGCAAGGCCTACGACTATCACACAAGGGATGTCATAGTAATCACATGCCATCTTTAACGATTTCGCATATCCTTCACAAACTACTCTGTGGTCTCCGACCAAGGCTTTGTACGGGCTACGGATGGAATTATTTGTAACTCCTGAGGATTTCTCAGCATTCAATTCGGTCGTAGCATATGTCAATAGATTGACCAAATAATCGTGGATCTTTGTTATCTTTTCATCAGGGGTCCCTGTTGTGGCGCCTATCGATTTGATGACATTATTGATGGCAGCGTTCTTTGCGGCTGTATTCTCATCATCGATCACAAACGTGATCTCTACATTCTTCACCATTTTTCCAGATGAAGTACTCTTGTAGGTGGCCGATGAACAATACATGTCAGGCCTTTCCAGATGTAAGCAGTTGATCAATTTGCCGAAACTGTTTTTCAATTTTGCAGAGTTACCACCAACACAATCATCGTAGAGTCCGTTGATCTTGCTTTCCGGTATGGTGACAACGACTTCTTTACTACCGTTGTTGGTCTCCAACAGTTTATCATAAGCATATTTCATAGGAGCATCCAGTTGGTTATAGTACCACCTGGATGATTCCTCTACACTCATTGCTTCAGTGTCATCATCGTAGATCGATACTGTGAAAGGTATCGATGCGAGAAGCATGACGGCCACTAGCAAGAATGCGTACGTTTTGCCATGTGCGGATTTCATAACCTCATTATGAAGTGATTATTAATCCATTTATCGACATGGACCAAGGAAAAAACTTCCATTTTATGACTTAAAGTTCATAAAATCGATTGAAAATCATAAAAAAGGGTTGGAATGGAAAGGGTTTCATTCGGATTTCTGGCCCATCGCTTTGTTGAGGGATTCCTGCATACTCTCGTATTTCTCACGAAGAGCAACTTCCTGGCGTTCCATGGATTTCACACGGACCTCCATGGTCTCCTTACCCTCTTCAAGCTCAGCTTTTACCGAATCTTTGTTGTCGACCTTGATCATGAGCGATCCTACGTTCTTGTAGACATCGCCTGTTGCCTTGTCAAGTTCGCTGATGGTCCTCTCGATCTCTTTGATCTGTGCGTCCATCTGAAGTTTCTGCGAGGATACGGCCTGAAGCTGTTGCTGGAGCTGTTGGAACTGAGCAATCTGATTCTGCAATTGGGGACTGATGCTGTTCATTCAATTCACCTTTGCTATTCTGCTGATATCTTCGGTTATGCGTATACATCCAAGGTATGAATTGAGTGCAGCTCTCATCGCCGTAGTGTCATTCGCTTCTATCCTGATCACAGCTTCATTGTCTGAACCTGAGATCTCGACATGCGTACGGGGCAACTCGCGCCCTGCTTCTGGTCTCAAAGAAGAGATGATAGTCTCCGCATCAGCGGAAACTATCCTCAATTCTGCACTCAACATGATCGTACTCAGTCCGACTTCAGGACTTTCTTGACGTTAGGCCTCTCCTTGAAGAAGATCTTGGATCCGCACTTCTCACACTGGAGTCCCAACGCATTGACATTCCTGATAGGTTCGTTGCATTTAGCACATCTGTACAATCAAATCACCTCTGGATCGAATCACTCGCCGATTGTTGCCTTCTTAAGGTCAGGTGAGTATGCGCCAGCTGCGTATTTTGCACCGCAGTGTTTGCATGCCCAGATGCCTGAGCTCACTCTCTTGACTGAGGTGTGGTGGCACACGGGGCATTCATGACTCTTCTTCTGGTTGGCTTCGATTGTCCTCACTCTGTTACGAACGACGACACCGTACCTTGCACCAAACCTTCCGGCTGTACCGGCTTTCTCTGTTCTCTTTGACATCTTTATCACCCAATGATCTTTCTGATCTCTTTGCCCTTTGCGACGGCCGCATCAAGGCACTGGCTGAGCTCATCGAGTGTGATTGAGCCCTTTCCGCCCTTCTGCATCGCCCTGAAGTTGCCTTTGTCATCGGTCGTGATCGTCAGGCGAGCAGTTGAGATGTGTTCTTCGTCGAAATTCGGGTCTAATATTAAAGTGTTATCTATCTTACTTGCTGTGATCGAGATAGGCGTACATGTGATCGGGAGTGGTTGGTTCTCACCGAGCTCATATTGCTCATAGGGGATCACGGCAGTCTTCAATGCGAGCACTGCTGCGAGGTTGGCGGCATCGAAGAGATTTCCATCATAGTCGAGAGCGTACATGTCGATGAAGCACATCCATACCTTCACACCCTCTTCCACACAGAGTTTCTCTACATCCACCATCTTCGATTCGCGTATTCCACGGTCAACGACACGTGCGAGCTCGATCGCATCCTCTCCTGGCGGACCGCTCTCGAATGATGGGTGCGCCATCGGCAGGAATTCCATTCCTGTGGTGAGGACTCCTTCCCTCGGGGTGTCCGGGAATGGCGTACCAGGTATGATCTTCACACCCGCGATGACCTCTGTCTTTCCGAGTTTGACCCTCGCGGATCCGTCTGCGGATTCAATGCAGTTGGTGACGTACGAGATGTCCCTGTAGTCTGTGAATCCGCGTCCGTCCTCTCTCTTTCCATCTTTCAGGAGCTTCACGATGTGGTCGCGTTTGATCTCTGATATGACGATATCACTCATCTTCCTCGACCTCCTCTTTCTTTGTGCTGTACCTTCTCTTCAAGGCATCCTTCTGGATGTCGTAGAGTTCATGACATGCGCCCACTGCCATGGAGATCGCTTTGTCGAACTCTTTCCTTGTCATGTTACCATCCATCTGGAGGAGAACGATCTCATCCGTTGACGGTACGATGGCGATCGGGACATCGGCCTCTCCGTAGTTGTCCTCTTCTTTGTTGAGATCGAGGAGGACCTTTCCATCTGCCTTACCTGCAGCACATGCGGGAACGATATCCCTCATGGGTATTCCTGCATCAGCCAATGCGACAGAGGCTGCTGTGAGTCCTGCACATCTTGTACCTGCGTTAGCCTGAAGGATCTCGATGTAGACATCGATGGATGCACGGGGGTAGAGTTCTGTCAGAACGACATTCTCCAATGCCTCTGCCGTGATCTTCGAGATCTCGATGGATCTTCTGTCCGGCCCAGGCCTCTTACGGTCACTGACCGAGAATGCCTGCATATTGTATTTGCACTGTATGATCGCCTTGTTGGGGTTCTGAAGGTGCCTGGGGTGGCATTCCCTGGGGCCGTAAACGGCTGCAAGGACCTTGTTCTTCCCTATCTCTACGTAGGCTGAACCGTCCGCATTGTTGAGAACTCCAGCCTCTACTTTGAATTGTCTGTGTTGATCGGCGGTCCTGCCGTCAATCCTGATTCCTTTCTTGTCAACTAAAACCATGTCGGTGTGTCCGCTCATAATCATTCCTCCCCTGCACCAGGTAGTCTCTCCTCGATGAGGGCCTTCACTTTCTCAGTGAGATTTCCTTTCTGCGAGTTCTCTTCGATATATCTTATAGCATCGGCAGCGACCTCTGCGTTCTCATCGTCGCCGTCGATCCATATCCTGCCGTTCTGTCCTATGAATATGCGGCAGTCGGTCATGTTCTTGAGCATTTGGATCATTGATCCGCTCTTTCCGATGATCCTTGAGACCTTACAGTAAGGTACGTCCACGATCATTCCGCCATCGAGTTTTCTAAGGCCGGAGTCATTCATGGTGACCTGTATCTTCTTACTTTCATCGACCATCAATATCTTGAGGAGAACAGCGTCTCCGACGTTCAGATATTTGGATGTGTCTCCGAATTCCACTTTCCACGGCACTTCATTGACATGAAGGGGCGCCGGATATGGTGCACTGATGTCCACCATCCAGTTGGATGCTGCGATGTCGTTGATGATTCCGATCACCGTGTCGCCTGTCGATGGCATGTACACGCCACCGATGGGCATGACGCTGATCCCGTTCTGTGAGTAATTCTTCACGCCGAGGATCGCAGCATACAATTTGCCGTCTCTCTCGTATGTGTTGTCGCCACCCTTTTCGCCTCTTGTGCTGAGGACGTCACCGGGCACCACGATCTCACGAGATGGTCTGGCATTCCTTTTTTCCATTTTATCACTTCTCGAATGTAATTTCGCTCACTGTATCAATCTGACCTCAGAATGGCCCTTGGTCTTGTTGTTGAGCTTTGTTGTAAGTTCTGTAATGAGTCCTGCAGGGATCTCCATGACGCCGATCCATGATCCGTCATTGGTCCATTCCTCCCTTTCCACGACCCCATAACCTGCAAGGTCACCGTAGCATTTCGCATAATCGTCCCCTTTGATCCTTATGGCCACCCTGCTCTTCTCGAACTTGATAGGTATCAATGGCCTCAGGAGATGCATGGCCTCTTCGACCTGTTTCTCCACGGATTTGAATGGATCGACGTGGAATTTACACTCCTCCAATGCCAATTCTATCCTTGTAGGCGGGTGGGGTAGTTTCGTCTGAGGGTTGATCGCATTGGCGGAGATGTATGCGACGATCTTCTTCCTCTTGATCTCGAGCATCTCCTTCCTTTGCTCAGCGGTTATCTGCACCTCTCCCTTGGAGATGATCTTGGATGCGATCTCGCAGATATCGCTGGTGCCGAATGCTTCTTTGACCTTCTCTTCTGCAGGTCTCGTACCTTTTCTGGCGTTGTTGAAGACGTCCTCTACAGCCATGTAGTCGACGAGGTCCACTTCCTTGCCCTGCTTTATGAAATTCATCACAGCAGGGTCCAAAAGGATCTCGAACGTTTCGCCATGAGTCTCAAGGCGGGCAACGATCGCGTCTTCAAGATTCACCATGGCAACACCTTTCACTCTTTGCCGATGAATGCAGAGATCTCATCATCGGTGAATCTTCTGAAGGGTTTGTTGACCGTGACGATACCTGCTTCCATGGTCTGAGGTGTGGGCTTATCGTCCGTAGCGGCAGCGAGTGCCTTGAGTCCGAGGGCCATTGCCTCATCCAGGGTCATGTCGTCCTTGTATTCCTTCTCGAAGACGTCGAGTACGACCGGGCGACCCGAACCGATGCATCCTGCCTTGTATGCTACGAGTGCTCCTGACGGATCGGTCTCAAAGAGGTGTATCCCGAGATCATCGGCACCTGCTACGAGAAGTGCAGTACCGAACGGGCGTCCTCCGCCGTATTGTGTGAAATACTGTTTGTAGTCGCAGACCTTCTTCACGAGTCCTTCAACAGTGATGTTCTCGTTGTATGTGAGTTTGTGGTTCTGAGCATTCTTCCTGGCTTCATCGACGAGTACCCTTGCATCGGCGACAAGGCCTGATGTTGCACAGCCGATGAATTCGTCGATGTTGTAGATCTTCTCGATAGACTCCGGTTCAACGAGTCTGCTGGAGACATGCTTGTCCACTAACAGGATCACACCATCCTTGAATTTCAGACCGATGGTGGTCGTACCTTTCTTGACCGCTTCACGTGCGTACTCGACCTGGAAAAGCCTTCCGTCGGGTGAGAACACAGTGATACCTCTGTCATAGGCCATTTGTCCTGGTTGCATTGTTTTAGCTCCTTACAATGGACGGTATCGCGACGTTGTATAAAGTCATTCGTGTACCTTATTTACGCGCGGGTACTTTGGTACGTTTGAGCACCTCATACTTGTCCCGGAGCGTCCTGAGGGTTCCAGAGGTCTTGATAGGCACTGCGGACTCATCAGCTAGCCTGAGGGTGTCGATATCATTGCACACGTCATCGGGTGTCGACCTTATCACAGCCCACCCTTCGGCACACTGAACGACATATGGCGCATCATCTCCTTTGAGTGCACGCAACTTCGAGATGAGTGCCTCTCTTGTCAGTTCCGCATCCACTTTGAATGCGACATATCTCCTGCGACCTCTGACGGATTTCACGACCATTGCCCATCACAAATCATTCGTCGTATCTATATGTTGCACCGCATTTCGAGCATTTATCGTTGCTGAAGTGCATCTCATGGCCACAGATGCACCTGAACGTACCATCCTTCCACGGGGTCACGGTGTTGCATGATGGGCATATATTCCCATCCAATTGTTCGTGACATGCGTAACATTCGCCTTTCCTGCTATCGCGTTCCGTCATGCTGTTCGATGCAGCTTTACAATACGGGCATTCTCCCGTTCCGTCGATGCAATCGTTGTGAAAGACCTTCCCGCAACTGCACTCTTTCACGGTGTCCTCTTCCACCTTTCCGAAGCAGATATCGCACTTGGCATCCACCGTGTCCATGTCCAAAAAATGAGTAGGTTTTCTCATCGATTGGCCTTCGACATCCTTTCTCGTACGGTTTTTTCTCAGGATCAGGAATGAGGTGAGGAACAATGCAACGAATATCGCACATAGCACATAGTATGTCTGTGCCAGTACGTTCAAGGAGATGTTCATACCGCCCTCGACCGATTCTTTGATTAATATACTTTATTCGTTCAATTAATTCGAATACTGGCCACTGTTCATCCATATTTTATATCCGATTATCGGAACTAATTTTATTTTTTCAACAATTTCATTTGTAGCATTACCTATTGAGGTAATTTATTTAATAATACATTTTTTACATATCTGGCTATGAAATTTTTAGGATTAACTCAATAATTGTTGGGAAAGAAATAATTTGGTTTTTTAAGAGTCTTTAATAAATGTCATGTATGATATATAATAGTTATTTAGAAACGGTTAAAATACCTCAACAGATACTCTATCCTCGTTCCAAACTATACAAATAGTAACGGAGGCAAAGATTTGACTAAATCAGCGTTGGTTATTGGTGCAGGAATTGCAGGTATCCAGGCTTCGTTGGATCTCGCAGGAAGGGACATCCACGTCTACCTCGTAGACAAAGACCCCACCACCGGTGGAAAGATGTGCCGTCTTGACAAGACATTCCCCACGAACGACTGTTCAGCTTGTATCCTTTCACCTAAGATGGCAGATGTTGCCGGCCATCCGAACATCACGACACTCACTTACACTGAGGTCATGAAGGTCGATGGAAAGGCAGGAGATTTCAAGGTCACAGTCAAGAAGAAGCCCAGATACGTGGATCTCACGAAATGTACAGGCTGCGGTGACTGTATCGCAAAATGTCCTACGAAGAATATCCCTGATGAGTTCGAGTACGGTCTTTCCACAAGGAAAGCGATATACATCCCTCACGCACAGGCAGTTCCCAGGGTCGCATTGATCGATCCCAACTACTGTAAGAAGATTCTTGCAGGAAAGTGCGGTGTCTGTGAGAAGACTTGTCTTAAGGGTGCAATCAACTATGAGGACAAAGAGGAAATCGAGGTTCTCGATGTAGGTTCGATCGTTGTAGCAACAGGATTCCAGGTTTGGGACGCTAACATTGCAACGGAATACGGCTACGGCAGATACGACAATGTTGTAACATCCATGGAATTCGAGAGGATGATGTGCGCATCAGGTCCTGACCACGGACACATCAAGAGAAGGTCCGAGGATCACGAGGAGCCCAAGAAGATCGCATTCGTCCAGTGTTGCGGTTCAAGGTCCGAGAAGAAAGGATGGAAGAAATACTGTTCATCCGTCTGCTGTATGTACGCGACCAAACAGGCAATGATCACAAAGGAACACGCAGATGTTCAGGAAGATATCTTCTTCATGGACATCAGGTCCTATGGTAAAGAGTTCGAGGCATACATCCACAGAGGAGAGGATCAGTACGGCATCAACATGCACAGGTCCTCACGTGTCTCAAACGTAGAAGAGAACGCAGACAAGACACTCACGGTCAACTACACAGATGCGAACGGAGACCCCAAATCGGATGTCTTCGACCTCGTAGTCCTCTCAGTCGGTCTCAACCCGCCTGCAGGAGCAGAGGAGTTCTCCAAGATCCTTGGAATCAACCTCAACGAGTACGGATTCTGTGAGACCTCGGTCTTCCACCCACTTGAGACATCAAGAGAGGGAATCTATGTATCTGGTGCATTCGCAGCACCCAAGGATATCCCGACAACTGTCGCAGAGTCCTCAGGAGCAGCAGCGAAGGCAGGAGCATGCATCGTAGATGCCAACTTCGAGCCTTGCGCACCCAAAGAGTTCCCCGCAGAGAAGGATGTCGCAGGAGAGGAGCCCAGGATCGGAGTTTGGGTTTGCGAATGCGGTATCAACATCGGTGCGACCGTCAACGTCCCCGAGGTTGCAGACTACGCAGCAACACTCCCCGGAGTCGTCTACTCCACAAAGACAATGTACGCATGTGCACAGGACACACTCCAGGCAATCTCCCAGGCAATCCAGGAGAAGAACCTCAACAGGGTCGTCGTCGCATCATGCACACCCAGGACACACGAGCCCCTCTTCAGGAACGCTTGCCGCGAAGGTGGACTCAACCAGTACCTCTTCAACATGGCCAACATCCGTGACCAGTGTTCATGGATCCACATGCACGAGCCTGAGAAGGCCACACTGAAGGCAAAGGACCTTCTGAGGATGGCAATCGCAAAGGCACACTACCTCGAGCCTCTTGAGGGTGCGAAGATCCCCGTCACGAACGCAGCAGCAGTCATCGGTGGAGGTATCACAGGTATGACCACAGCTCTCGACATCGCCGCACAGGGATACCCCGTACACCTCGTCGAGAGGGCAGGACAGCTCGGAGGACACGCACTCCAGTTCAGGCACTCAGAGGACGGAGTCGACACAGCAGCATTCGTCAAGGATCTCGTCGACAAGGTCAACGCGAACAAGCTCATCACAGTCCACCTCAACTCAGAGGTCAAGGACATCCCGGGATTCGTCGGAAACTTCAAGCTCCAGCTTAAGGACGGATCCGAGTACGACGTCGGTGCAGTCATCCTCGCAATAGGAGCGACACCTTACGTGCCCACAGAGTACAACTACGGAAAGGACTCCAAGGTCATCGTCAACCTCGAAGCAGAGAGGATGATCGCAGAGGGCAAATTCAACGCAAAGAACGTCGCATTCATCCAGTGTGTCGGTTCAAGGTCTGATGACGTGAAATACTGTTCACGTGTCTGCTGTGCAACCTCACTCAGGAACGCGATCAAGATCAAACTCGCAGATCCCACAGCGAACGTCATGATCTTCCACAAGGACATCAGGACATACGGATTCCGCGAGGAGATGTACAGAAAGGCATCAGAGGTCGGTGTCAGATTCCTCAGGTACCGTGACACGGATCCTCTCCCAGAGTATGATGGTAACGTCGTGAAGGCATTCGACACGATCCTCGGTAAAGAGGTCGAGGTCCCTGTGGACTGCGTCGTTCTCGCCAACGGTATCAAACCCGACAGAGAGGAGAAGGAAGAGATCGCAAAGATGCTTAAGGTCCCGATCAGCAAGGACGGATACTACTTCGAGGCTCACCAGAAACTCAGGCCCGTCGACTTCGCAACAGAGGGTGTCTTCGTTGCAGGTCTCGCACACTGGCCCAAATTCATGGACGAGTGTCTCGCACAGGCATCAGGAGCAGCTTCAAGGGCACTCACGATCATCTCGAAACCATACCTCGTTTCAGAGGGTATCATCGCTTCAGTCAACGAGACATACTGTGACGGATGCGGTGTCTGCGAGGGATGCTGTGAGTACAAGGCAATCTCTATCATAGAGGTAGATGGAAAGAAGAAGAGCAGCGTCAACGCAGGTCTCTGTAAGGGATGCGGATGCTGTGTCGCAGCATGTCCGTCAGGAGCAATGGAGCAGAAAGGATTCACATCCCAACAGATCATTGCTGAGATCGATGCATGTCTCGACTTCCCTGTTGGAGGACAGTGATTATCATGGCAGATTTCGAACCAAGAATCGTAGCTTTCTGCTGCAACTGGTGTTCATACGCCGGAGCAGACGGTGCAGGAGTTGCAAGGCTTCAGATGCCTACCAACTTCCGTATCATAAGGACAATGTGCTCTGCAAGGGTCGACCCTGAGTGGGTCCTCAGGTCATTCGCAAAGGGTGCTGACGGAGTCATCATCCTCGGATGCCACCCCGGTGACTGCCACTACATCGGCGGTAACTACAGGGCAAGAAGAAGAATCGCACTTCTGAGGATGGTCCTCGAGCAGTACGGATTCGACCCCAAGAGGATGAAACTCGAGTGGGTATCCGCATCAGAGGGAGAGAAATTCCAGAAGACGATCGTAGAGTTCGTCGACACCATCAAGGCACTCGGACCTACACCTCTCAAGAAGGAGGAGTGAAAATGGGATTCTTTGATAAGATATTCAAGAAGGGCAAGAAGGCCGAGAAGGAAGCAGCTCCCGCAAAGAAGAAAGCGGCACCCGCCGCAGCTCCTGCAGCAGCACCTTCCGCAGGCGGATACGTTGCAAACTCCCCCATCGAGGGATACGTCCCCGGTCTCGGAGCACCTGCGAACGGAAAGATCAAGATCGCACTCTACTGGGCAGCAGCTTGCGGTGGATGCGATGTCTCGATCCTCGACAGTGATGAGAAGGTCCTCAACATCGGTGCGATGGCAGACATAGTCATGTGGCCTATCGCAGCAGATGGAAAAGAGAAGGACATCGAGGCAATGGAAGACGGTTCCATCACAGTATCGCTCATAAACGGTGCAGTCAGGAACTCAGAGAACGAGCACATGGTAAAACTCCTCAGGAAGAAATCCAAGCTCGTCATCGCTTACGGAACATGCGCATGTTTTGGAGGAACACCTGCCCTTGCCAACCTCGTTGGCGACGGAAAGGAGATCCTCGACTACGTATACGACAAGACTCCCTCATCGGCTGATTTCCAGGCAGCATACCACAAGGACAAGCCTGTCATCCCCCAGACATCAACACAGGTGCCTGAAGGAGAGGTCACACTCCCTGTGTTATATGACACAGTGAAATCACTTGACCAGGTCATCGATGTCGATTACAGCGTCCCCGGATGCCCGCCCACACAGGAAACGATCGGAAAGCTCCTCAACGCACTTGTCGACTTCGTCTACAACGGTGTCCCGCTCCCACCAAAGGGAACGATGATCGGTGTAGAGGACAAGACACTCTGTGACGAGTGCCCCAGGCACAAGGAGAACAGGAGAATCGAGGCAATCTACGAGCCTTACCAGGTCAACGTGGATCCGGATCTCTGTCTTCTCGATCAGGGTATCCTCTGTCTCGGTGCAGCTACTGTCGCCGGTTGCGGTGCAAAATGTACCATAGTCGGACAGCCTTGCCGTGGATGCTACGGACCAACAAAGGCAGTTCAGGAACAGGGAGCATCAATATTCACAGCGATCGCATCATTGTATCCTGTGCTTGACGATGATCCCACATGCGGAGAGGACAAGATCGCGGATGTCATGTCGAACATCAAGGATCCGCTCGGATACTTCTACGCATTCACAATGTCTAAGGCATTGATCAAATCAAAAGTCAAAGAAGGAGGTCAGTAAATGGCTGGACCTATCATTTGGGATGAGAAAACAAAAGCGACAGGAAAGAAGATCACTGTCGACCCGATCACACGTCTCGAGGGTCATGGAAAGATCGAGATCTTCCTCGACGACAGCGGAAACGTCCAGAACGCATACTGGCAGGTCCCTGAGGTCAGAGGATTCGAGAGATTCTGTGTCGGAAGGAAGGTAACAGAGCTCAACCAGATCACTGCAAGGCTTTGCGGTGTCTGTCCTGGAGCACACCACCTTGCTGCAACGAAGGCGATCGATGGATGTTACAACGCAAAACCGACCCCCACAGCATTCAAGCTCAGGGATCTGTTCTACAACGCACACTTCGTGCACAGCCACATCGCGCACTTCTACGCATTGGCAGCACCTGACTTCGTTCTCGGTCCTGCATCACCTGCAGCGAACAGGAACGTTCTCGGAGTTGTCGGTGCAGTCGGACTCGAACTCGGAGGAGCAGTCCTCAGGGCAAGGTCCAAGGCACAGAGGATCCAGGCGATCATCGGTGGAAAGGCAACACACCCCCTCATGGGAGTTCCCGGCGGAGTCTCAACGACTATCACGAAGGAACAGCAGAACGAGATCAAGAGCTACGCTCAGGATCTTGTCGACTTCGCAAAGACCTCGATGCAGGTCTTCAACGATGTCGTCCTCGGAAACAAAGAGTACGTGGACATCATCGCCAACAAGGATCTGTACTACCAGGAGTCCTACTACATGGGTCTCGTCGGTAAGGACAACGCACTCGAGTTCCACGATGGACCTGTGAGAGTCGTTGACCAGAAGGGTGCAGAGTTCGACAGATACGATGCGTTCGATTACCTCGACCACATCTCAGAGGCTGTCGAGCCCTGGTCATACGAGAAGTTCCCGTACTTGAAGAAAGTCGGATACAAGGGACTGTACTCAGGACCTGACAACGGTCTCTACCGTGCAACACCGCTCTCAAGGCTCAACGTGTGCGACAAGATCAGTACGCCTATCGCACAGGAAGAACTCGAGAGGTACCGTGGATTCTTCAAGGACCTCGGAGTACCATGCGAGAACGGAAAACCGATCGTCAACTTCACACTCGCAACACACTGGGCAAGGATCATCGAGATGATCTACGCTGCAGAGAGGTGTCTCGAGAACGCGAACGATCCGGACATCACCAACAGTGATATCAAACAGACGGATCTCGTACCCGGAGGACGTGGAGTCGGTTGTGTGGAGGCACCGAGAGGAACACTCACACACGACTACACATGCGACGAGAACGGTATCGTTACAGCATGTAACCTTGTTGTCGGAACGACCAACAACAATGGACCTATCAACGTAGATGTCTGCAGGGTTGCGAAAGCACTCATCAAGAACTACGACGTCTCACCCGGTCTGTTGAACATGGTCGAGATGGCATTCAGGGCATACGACCCGTGCAACTCCTGTGCAACACACAGCCTGCCCGGACAGATGCCTTTGACAGCTGTCATCAGGAACAGTGACGGTTCAATCTACGACACTGTTTCACGCGACTAAACACATTATTGGGGGGCGAAAGCCCCCAAATATAATATTAAACTCAGCGACCCCTGGGGCCTCTTCTAAGATTTCTCATCTCATAGCGATCCTTGACCATGATATCCTTGCGTTTTCCAAGGTCTATCCCGTCAAGGAGGAACATGTGCGCATTATCAAGATCGAGGAAGGTTTCATTTATCAAAGGACCAAGGAAATTCCCGTTGCATATATTCATGGGCGATCCTCCAAGCATCCTGTTGAATGATGGTGTGATGATGAATGTCTTGGGGAATGTCTCATATCTTCCCCCTCCAGAGATGAAATTCCCCCGTACCCAACATGGTTCGGTGGTCTGGTTGCCGACACCATCCTTGAACATGACCGCAGGGTGTTCGTGGGCCATAATCAGCGTATCGGATCTCATGACATCCTCATTCGGCCAAGTATGTCCATGTATGAAGCCGACATCATCGATCCTCATTCCAGAGGATGGTCTGATCCTTATCCCTGAGGGGATGAAATCCTCTATGTTCGTATCGTGATTCCCTCTGACGATATCTATGTTGCTGAATCTTTCACGTAACTGCTCGAAGAAATCGGGGATCTCTCTGTATTCCTGTTTGGATGAACCTGGAACGGAATCCTTCACATCGCCGAGTACGATGAGATGATCGCAATCGTTAGAGTTCTCCAATATGCAGTTCAGCATATCCTTGGTCTTCGATGTAAGATTGAATCCTTTTTTCAATAGATGTGATTCGACACCGATATGCAGGTCGGATATGACCATGATGTCATTGACCTTCAGAGCAGGGATGCCATATATCGGTTGTATGTCGGCCATACGATCACATTAGTTCCTTCGAGATCACTTTGGCAACATAATCGATTATGTCCGTTGCTAAAAGTCCAAATGAGAATTCCTCAAAGGCCAAGTCCCCCGCTTTTCCGCAGATATATGTGCCTAAACAACCGGCATCGAAAGGTCCCATACCCTTTGATAGCAATCCAGAGATGATACCGGCAAGAACATCTCCTGTTCCGCCAGAGGTCATACCTGCGTTGCCTGTGATGTTCGTACGTATCCTCGTGCCATCAGTGATGATGTCCTTTTCACCTTTGAGAACAATCACCGAATCAAGTTCTTTCGAAGATTTCATCTGGTCCATGTCGCCGCACAATCTTATGTATTCCGAGTGGTGCGGAGTGTAGATCGTTGGAGCGTTCCTTCTTATGTGTTTTCCGGACATCGCAGTGATGGCATCCGCATCTATCACGATCGGTCTCTTGCATTGTGTGCAGAATGAACGGACAGCACTGATCGTGCTTGGATCCGTACCGAGTCCAGGACCGATGAGGACGGAATCACATTTTTCAGACAATTCCAATAATGTATTGACAGATTCCTCTGTGACGTGATCTCCTGGAAGTTTATGCATTATGAAGATGGGGGAGAATGACGATATCTCTGTGAATGATGATTCTGGTGTAGCGACATGGATCAGATCTGTACCCACACGTGCCGCAGCCAATGCCGACATCGCCGGTGCGCCTATGTATGGGCCTCCGCCGATGACCAAAAGTCTTCCATTCTGTCCCTTATGAGAATCATTCCCGGATCTTGGATATCTTATCATATCTCCTGGACCAACACGGTCATATGCCTCACTCGGGATGCCGATGTCCGCGATGATGATCGTTCCGCAATTCGATTCATCCATTCCTTCTTTGATGTCGTGGAATGTCACGGTTATATCAGGAACAACTGCACAATTCGTACCAAGGCCAGAGGGTACATCGCATGATATGATCATCTTGCCGGATTGATTGATCCCCTCTATGCATCTTGCATATTCTCCTTTGATATCCTTGTCGATACCGGTTCCAAGTAAGCAATCCACGATGACATCATATCTTTCGATCAATGAATCCGAATACGGTTCGATCTTGATCTTTTTAGAATTCTTGATCGCTAGAGGACTCTTCGGTTCTTTGATGAAGGTCGCATCCGCTGAAAGATATCTTGCAGCAACGAATCCATCGCCACCGTTATTCCCGGTCCCGCAGATGAAAAGTACCTTCTTCGATGGGAATTTATCGGAGATTATCTCCGCGAGTTCTTTTCCAGCATTCTCCATCAATGACTCTACGCTGATACCCAAATGTTCTGCGTTGCCATCCAATGCCTTGGCGTCAAGTATGGAGATCATGAAGTCTAAATGCGGTTACTCGTATAAATCTATCAAGAGTTCTTTACGAGTGTTTCACCGATCTTAGACAAAAGGGTTGTTTTCTTCATCTTCCCTTTCTCTACGCGGACACATCCATTCTTCTCATTGGAATTGGATGGATATGCAGCATCCTCTATTATCTTGTACTCAAGATCGAGGATCATGGCGCCCTTAGCTATGATGTCCAGGTCGGGCTTATCGACACAAAGAGACTTAGGAAGTCTCCTTCCTTCAGCACGTGACCTGCTTATGTCAAAATATTCGGGCCATAATACAATCGCATTATCGTCGTCGTACGCCATGTTTACCAGAAAGGAAGTGTATTGTAAAAGGTTTGGCGTGCTTACGCGAGCAGGATTGCGTTAACACTTCCATCCTGGCCAGGCCTGGATGTAACAACAGCTTTGCTTCCATCTTCAAGGTCGATCGTTGCGCCCTTGTTCAAGATGTTACGCTGGATGTAGTTCGGGTCTGCCGGGTTTGCACTGACATTGACGATCTTCATCTTCGTTACTTTGCCGCTGTTCTTGTCAACAACATTCGCATATTCTGCTACAAGCATACCAACCTTGACATTTCCACCGGCTCCGCGGTACTGTTTCAGTGACTCTGCACCGAGCTTAGTGAACTGCTTCTCTCTGCCGATTTCGAATTTCCTCTTGTTAGCACTGGGGACACGCCTGCCTCCAGTGGGCTTTCTGTTGGATTTTCCCTGCCAAATTGCCATGATTACCGAGACCCTCTAACATCGAACTGTATATAAATCTTTCATCTCGCTATATAATCACAGGAGGTCTGATGATTCTACAAGCCTAGCATTGATGGCATCATCATTCAGTTCAAGAATCGCTGCATGTCCTTCTTTAGCAGGACCGGGGTTGATGAACAATGTGTCATTGATCTTCAGAATGCCTATCGCCTCATGTATGTGTCCAGAGAGAGCAACTTTCGGCTTGTATCTCTCGACGATCTTCTTTATCGCAGTGCTTCCGACATGAAGTCCCGACGGGATCTCATCGAGTATCCCGTTGGATGGGGCATGCGTCATCAGTATGTCGATGCCTTCACAGATCTTATCGAGATCGGATTCGATAATGTCTTCCTCTATCTCGAATGGCGTGTGGAAGATCGTAGGGTTGCTGCCTCCGTATGCTGCGAATTTGATGTCACCAATGGAGAATGCTTTTCCATGTACGCTGTGGCAGACGCTCTCAGCTTTAGTGGGCAGATCCAACGGGTCGCAGTTACCGGGTATGAAATACACATCCTTCTTGAATCTCTTCAAGGTGTTCACGCCTTCCTCACTCGTTCCAAGATCAGTGACGTCACCAAGGAAGAGTATGGCGTCGATGTCATCCGTTTCAAGTCTCTCGATCCACTCGAACGCTGAGCACTGGTTATGAAGATCTGTTAGTACGAGGAATTTCATGATAATGAATGTGGATTCGATTATTAGACAAAATCGATTGTTTTTCTACAGTTATATAAACCATATCTGTATTTTGAGTAGCATGGATAATGCACGTTTGAACAAGATTAAAGGGCGTAAACTCGGCGAGATCGTTCTTTACGCAAGTATGATCGCACTTGAGCCTGAAGAAAGGAACGAGTTCGTAGAACTCATAGGTGAGATCAACAGGGATGTCAATGACATAGATGGATTGTTATCCGGTTCCCAGAGTTCTGAGCATGATCCCATCGTAAACACGAGATACATTGAGAGACTCTCCACACATGAACTCGATGATGAGAGATATCTCAACGAGCTGAGAACAGGGCAGACGCCCGTTGTTGAGGATATCGTCGAAATGGTCGTTGACGATGATATTGTCGTTTCACCTGTGCCTGAGGAGATCCCATCCTCTGATGAAGTTACGGGTTCAGAGGATGATGATGTTGATGAACCGTACATGCAGCCTTTGTTCACAGAGGATGACGAGAACATGTTGAGAGAGATCAGGGCGATGAAGAATTCGAAGGTCGATCTCTTCATCGAACGCGAGTTGGCTGGTAATTTCAAAGAAGAGGCGTGTGAGGATGTCATCCGTTTCACGAAGATCGACATGAGGCTCATAGATCTCCTTCTGGAGCTCGATTATTCTGATAGGGGTAGATTGGAATCGAATCTGAAGACACTTGTCGATATAGTCAATGGCATGGATGCACCGAAGTACGGAAAGCTCTATGTCAATTCACTCAACAAAGAGGAAGCGAAGCTTGAGGTAAGGTATAACGAATTCATCGATAAAGTGGATGAACTCGTTAAGGAAAGGTTCCCAGAGATCGTCCCGGATGCATTAGCGACCGAGTGATCCTATCAATTCAACTTCTCACTAAACTCCTTATTTTATTATATATTATAATACAGAATAAATTCAAAATAAATTGTAATGCGGTATGTCGATCGCTACAACCCTCTGATGTAGATTTGAAATGATCGATCGAACGATCTTTTTAGGGATTGATAATAGAATAGAAATGGCGTGGGGGGCGAGATTCGAACTCGCGAGTCCGTACGGACATTAGATTAGCAGTCTAACGCCTTACCAGGCTGGGCCACCCCCACAAGGTAATCTGCTGTAAGCCGTTCTCATATTAAACATTCTCCACATGCTTTTCGTCCGCTTTTTCTGCAGATCTTTCTTGTTCTTTCTATAACGCGCCAGATCGCCATCGTGGTGCTGTTTATCAGATGAAATATGCCATTTTTTCGGTGATTATATCGAAATGTAGGAAAAACAATAACCAATTTTTTTTCATGACAGATAAGTATAAGTAGAGAAGCGCATAACGGGGTAATGCGCGGTGCAAGACACCAAGCACACGAGTAAAGTCGTGGGGTGTGATGGTCCAAAACCATTATATACTCCTTCGATATACTCGGAAATGCGCGGCTGAAACCGACAAGCGTTTCAGACGGCAAAGATGGAGAATCAAGATCTCCGCCGACATCACGGCGTGTTCTCTTGTATTCTGACGTTCGATGCTACGAATGTTCCGTTAGACGGAGCATCGTAATGAGTGTGCCGTTTAGCGGGACAATAGGTGAAACGTGGTAAACTGCCAGTTTCAATTTCATCCATCATAAATGACGTTTGAATAGTCAAAATTGATTTGACTCCGGTTGATCCTGCCGGCGGCCACCGCTATAGGAATTCGATTAAGACATGCGAGTCGAGAGTCGTAATGGACTCGGCGGACTGCTCAGTAACACGTGGATAACATGCCCTAGAGTGGAGGATAATCTCGGGAAATTGAGAATAATACTCCATAGATCATGAAATCTGGAATGATTCATGGTTCAAAGTTCCGGCGCTCTAGGATTGGTCTGCGGCTTATCAGGTTGTAGTGGGTGTAACGGACCCACTAGCCAGTGACGAGTATGGGCCTTGAGAGAGGGAGCCCAGAGATGGATTCTGAGACACGAATCCAGGCCCTACGGGGCGCAGCAGTCGCGAAAACTTCACAATGGAGGCAACTCCGATGAGGGAATTCCTAGTGCTAGTACATTAGTATTAGCTTTTCTTTAGTATAGAACGCTAAAGGAATAAGGGCTGGGTAAGACGGGTGCCAGCCGCCGCGGTAATACCCGCAGCCCAAGTGGTGGTCGATTTTATTGAGTCTAAAACGTTCGTAGCCGGTTCATTAAATCCTTGGGTAAATCGGGAAGCTTAACTTTCCGACTTCCGAGGAGACTGGTGAACTTGGGACCGGGAGAGGCAAGAGGTACTTCTGGGGTAGGGGTAAAATCCTGTAATCCTAGAAGGACCACCGGTGGCGAAGGCGTCTTGCTAGAACGGATCCGACGGTGAGGGACGAAGCCCTGGGTCGCAAACGGGATTAGATACCCCGGTAGTCCAGGGTGTAAACGCTGCAGACTTGGTGTTGGGGACCCTTCGGGGGTGTTCAGTGCCGGAGAGAAGTTGTTAAGTCTGCTACTTGGGGAGTACGTCCGCAAGGATGAAACTTAAAGGAATTGGCGGGGGAGCACCGCAACGGGAGGAACGTGCGGTTTAATTGGATTCAACACCGGAAAACTCACCAGCAGCGACTGTTACATGAAAGTCAGGCCGATGACCTTACTAGATTTTCAGAGAGGTGGTGCATGGCCGTCGTCAGTTCGTACCGTAAGGCGTTCTCTTAAGTGAGATAACGAACGAGACCCTCACCAATAATTGCTACTATATCGTCCGCGATGTAGGCACATTATTGGGACCGCTGGCGCTAAGTCAGAGGAAGGAGAGGTCAACGGTAGGTCAGTATGCCCCGAATCTGCTGGGCTACACGCGCGTTACAAAGGGCGGGACAATGGGCTCCGACGCCGAAAGGCGAAGGCAATCTCGAAACCCGTCCGTAGTTCGGATTGTGGGTTGTAACTCACCCACATGAAGCTGGATTCCGTAGTAATCGCGAATCAACAACTCGCGGTGAATATGCCCCTGCTCCTTGCACACACCGCCCGTCAAACCACCTGAGTTGGGTTTCAGTGAGGCTATCTCTAATTGGGGTATTCGAACTGAGATTTAGCAAGGAGGGTTAAGTCGTAACAAGGTATCTGTAGGGGAACCTGCAGATGGATCACCTCCTACGCAGAGTGGGGTTAATCCCCACTCTCAAAACATATAAGCGAATTTACATTGCAAGGAAGTCTCAAACGAGTACTTCCCGCAATTCCTTGGTAGTTTATCACGCACTAAACGTAGCATCGAACGTCACTTGTATCTTCTTTTCTTCAATTTCTATTACTTTAGTCCATTTTGTCACTTCGTCACTGTGAGCATCGAACAACATATATTTTGATCTAGTATCAATTCTACATGAATGATAGATGGCTTCGCTATTGTTTTGGATCAGATTTATGAGAAGTGGTAGTCCCGTCCGGATTCGAACCGGGGTCGCCGGCTCCAAAGGCCGGCATGATTGACCACTACACTACGGGACTATCGTTCTGCCCTATCGAATTAAATTATTTAATCATTGATGGTTAGCGATCCTTCCGACGAGGTGTGTGGGAGCACTTCCTGTGATCTCAACATCAATGAATGTGCCGATAGGGATGTCAGCCTCTATGCCGATCGGTCTATAATTCCTATTCCTTGCGATCATTGTTCCAGGCCTTCCGTTTTCTGTCACCAGGGCCCTGTATCTCTGACCGATCAGTGTACTGTTTATGTCGCCCTCTACAGACATCTTCGTCTCCGTAAGCTCTGTAGAACGTTCTTTAGAAATGTTACCGTGGATCTGGTTCTTCATCGTAGCAGCATCAGTTCCCGGCCTTACGGAGAAGCGGGTTATGTTGACGGTGTCCGCATGGAGATCCTTGATGAGCTTGATGCTCTTCTCATGATCCCTTTCAGTCTCACCGGGAAATCCGGTTATCAGATCCGTCGCTATACTTATGTCGGGATATCTCTCTCTCAAGCGATTGACGATCCCCATGAAACGATCGACGGTGTAATGTCTTCTCATTTTCTCCAATACCGAATTGCTACCGCTTTGTACAGGTATGTGTAAGAATCTGTAAACCCTCTCGTCCTCCATGACATCCATGAGGTCATCAAGTATGCGATCGAGATTGTTGGGATTCATCATGCCGATCCTTATCCTGTATTCTCCTTCGAATTCCAGGAATCTCCTGAGGAGTGTTGGTAGATCGGTATCTATGTCACGACCATAGCATGCAGTATCCTGTGCTGTAACAAGTATCTCCTTCACACCCGAATCGAGCATGGATTTGAATTCATTCAGAAGTTCATCTTCCTGATAGCTTTTCAACACGCCTCTTGCGAATCTCGTTATGCAATAGGAGCAATTGCCGAGGCAACCCTGTGCTATTGGCAATATCGCAGAGGCTCCGAACTCGTATGTCTCTGTACAAGGAGCGCATCCGAATGCACTCTCAACCTTCCCACTGAAGAGATCGTATTGATCCGGCGGTATTATCATCGATTCAGGTAGGCGTATGGATATCCTCTTGGGTTGTACTTTGGCCATACAACCGGTGACGATGATCTCCTTTCCTTCCTGTTTCAATTCACCCATCCTATGGATCATCTTCTTCTCGGTAGTGTCCACTACGGTACAGGTATTGAGGATGACGATGTCGGCCTCATCAGGAGAATCAACCCTGGTGTGGCCGAGACTCTCCATCTTCTTGGAGAGCTGTTCACCCTCGCCAAAATTCATCGTGCAACCATATGATTCCACGAAATATCTCATGTGGACCTCAGCGTGTAGCCGCTTCAGTGGTCAATGAACCGAATGCAGTCTTGGCGGAGATATTAGTGATCTTCGCATGTACGGTGGTTCCCTTCACAGTTCCAGGGACGATGACGATATAATCCATCATCTTACCGATACCATCACCTTTCTTTCCGACATCACTGATGAAGACCTCTACTATGTCCCCTTCCTTCAGTCCGTTGTGCGTATCGGATCTGGATCCTTTCTTGACATTGACAGGCCTGTGTGCACCACATGCCTCACATTCAAGAACGAGGGTCCTCCCTTCCTTGACCATCTTCGTATCGGGACGGCCGCATTCGGAACAGATGACGAAAGTGTCCGTGTATGATTGGATCTTATCCGCGATATGTCCGGGACTGATCTTGGATTTTAAGATGACCCTGCGACCCTCGAGATTTCCTGGTGTTCCCAGTTCCCTGAGGAGATATTGTAGGACGTGTTCAGGCTCTCTTCTGAGTGTGTCTGTGACGTCGATGAAGTTCCTGATCACTGTGGTCTTACCTTCCTGAAGCACATCGAGCTCAGGTATTACGAATCTCTCGTGTGATTCTGCCACTTCAGGCAATTGTTCTTTGGCTCTGTCGAGCAATGCGAAATAGTCTTCATCTGCTGTCATAAGGATTCCTCTTGTCTGCCCATATATATCATATTTAAAAAGCTTATGCGCGCGCGAGGCAAAAACGGATGCAATCCATTATGTAGTTCGCCATACACGGATAGCAGTTATATACAAGTTGATTATAGGTGAAATCAGATCATGTCCGAGGATTGCATATCCTTTAAATAGGATAACAATAATCGCGACGTTACTTCAGATAATACTATGAGGTGAAAAATTGGGTAGAGGTCTTTATACCGCAAGAAAACTCAGGACTGACAGGCAGCAACATCGCTGGCTGGACAGGGCATACAAGAAGAGAGTACTGAAACTTAGGGAGAAATCCGATCCTCTTGAGGGTTCATCACAGGCACGCGGAATCGTCCTGGAGAAGGTCGGAGTTGAAGCAAAACAGCCTAACTCCGCTATCAGGAAATGTGTGAAAGTCCAGCTCATCAAGAACGGACGTCAGATCACAGCATTCGCGGTTGGAGACGGAGCTATCAACTTCATCGATGAACACGATGAGGTCATGGTCGAAGGTATCGGTGGAAGGATGGGCCGTTCATACGGAGATATTCCTGGAGTCCGTTACAAGGTCATCAAGGTCAACAACGTTTCGCTCAATGAGATGGTCAGGGGAAGGACTGACAAACCGGTAAGGTGAATTCAATGGAAGAGAAAGCACTTATGTTCGGAAAATACGATCTGTCCGAGGTTACAGTCGCCGATGGCGGACTGGCAAAATACATAGACCTCACCCCCACAAATGTTCCTCACTCGGGCGGAAAGCATGCAAACAGGTGGTTCGGAAAGTCAAAACTCTGCATTGTTGAGAGACTCATCAACAATGTAATGAGGACCGAGAAATACACCGGAAAGAAACTCAAAGCTTACGCAGCTGTATCTGAAGCATTCGATATCATCGCTCAGAAGACAAAGGAGAACCCTGTGCAGATCCTCGTCAACGGGCTCGAGAATGCAGCACCCCGTGAGGAGATCACAAGGCTCCAGTTCGGTGGTGTCTCAGTTCCTAAAGCAGTCGATATCTCCCCTCAGAGGAGGCTCGATATCGCACTTCGCAACATGAGCACCGGATGTGTCAAAGCATCAACAAAGAACAAGAAACCTATTGCAAGCTGCATCGCAGATGAGATCATGCTTGCCGCAAAGGGAGATATGACATCATTCTCAGTCGCTAAGAAAGAAGAGATTGAGAGGGTTGCACAGTCCGCCCGCTGATCATAAAGAAACAAAGGTGGAATTATGGGCAGAAAAGAGGACAATGTAAAGTACGCAGTCACTCTGATGAAGACACAGCAGTTCATCAGGAACATCGGTACTGCAGCACATATCGATCACGGAAAGACAACATTCTCCGATAATTTGATCGCAGGTGCAGGTATGATGTCATCCGAACTTGCTGGAGAACAGCGTGTTCTCGACTTCGATGAGCAGGAGGCTGCACGTGGAATTACGATCAATGCAGCATCAGCATCGATGGTCCACGAGTTCGAAGGTCAGAAGTATCTGATCAACCTGATCGATACACCTGGTCACGTTGACTTCGGTGGAGACGTCACAAGGGCAATGAGGGCACTCGATGGTGTCTTCATCCTATGCTGTGCTGTCGAAGGTATCATGCCTCAGACCGAGACTGTCATCAGGCAGGCACTCAAAGAGCGTGTCAAGCCTATGCTTTTCATTAACAAGGTCGACAGGATGATCGTTGAGCAGCAGGTCACACCTGAGATGATGATCGAGAAGTTCTCGCACATCGTCGCTGAGTTCAACAAGAAGATCGCAACGATCCTCCCCGCACCTCTCAACAAAGAGTGGCAGGTAAGTATCCAAGATGGAACGGTCGCATTCGGTTCAGCATACAACAACTGGGCTATCTCCGCGACCTACATGAAGAAGAGCGGCGTCTCATTCAAGGACATCTTTGAGTACTGTGGAAAGGAAGGCGGACAGAAAGAGCTCGCTAAGAAGATCCCTCTCCACGAAGTAGCACTCGAGATGGTCATCAGACACATCCCCAACCCTGTGGATGCACAGAAGGTCCGTATTCCCATCATTTGGAAGGGAGACCTCAACACATCTATAGGAAAGCAGATGCTTGCTTGTGACTCCAACGGTGACGTATCACTCATGATCAACAAGATTATCATGGATCCTCACGCAGGAGAGATCGCAATCGGAAGGCTCTTCTCAGGAACAGTCAGAAAGGGTATGACACTCTACATCTCAGGACAGCCCGCACCTCAGAGGGTACAAGGTGTCGCATTGATGGTCGGTGCAGACCGTATCGCAATCGAGGAATGTGAGGCAGGAAACATAGTCGCACTCACTGGATTGAAAGATGCAATTGCTGGTTCAACAGTTTCAACACTCAAGGATATGGAGCCTTTCGAGAGGATGGCCCACTACTCCGAGCCTGTCGTTACGAAAGCCATCGAAGCAAAGAACATGAAAGATCTGCCTAAGTTGATCGAGGTCCTCAGGACGATCGCTAAAGCCGACCCTTCATTGAACATTGAGATCAACAACGATACTGGTGAACACCTCATCTCAGGAATGGGTGAACTTCACCTTGAGATCACAGAATACAGGATCATCAACGAGCAGGGAGTCGACATCGTCTCATCTGCACCTATCGTCGTATATCAGGAATCCGTCAAAGGAAGGAACCCCTCAGAGTTCGAGGGTAAATCACCCAACAAGCATAACAAGTTCTACTTCATCGTAGAGCCTTTGGAAGAGGGTGTCAAGGAAGCCATCCGCAAGGGTGACATTGATCCTGAAGCGAAGATCAAGGACCCGAAGGCCCTCGCAAAGATCCTTACTGATGCAGGAATGGACTCAGAGGAAGCAAAAGGTATCGTAGCATTCAAAGGAAACAACGTTCTTCTCGACTGCACAAAAGGTATCCAGTATCTCCACGAGACAATGGAACTCATCAAGCAGTCCTTCGAAGAGGCCATGATGAAAGGTCCTCTCGCAGGAGAGAAGGTCGCCGGACTCAAAGTGAAGCTCATGGATGCAAAACTCCACGAGGATACAATCCACAGAGGTCCTGCACAGGTCATCCCCGCAGTAAGGGATGGTATCTATGGTGCGATGTGTGACGCAGGAAGGATCCTTCTCGAACCTATGCAGAAGGTATTCATCGCTGTGCCTCCAGATTATATCGGAGGAGCAATCAGTCTCATCAGTCAGCGCCGTGGAACCATTCTCGACACAGGATCAGATGGTTCGGATTCAACAGTATCCGCACTTTGTCCTGTCGCAGAGATGTTCGGATTCGCAGGCGACGTTCGCGGTTCCACACAGGGACGTGCGATCTGGTCTACAGAGAACGCTGGTTTCCAGCAGATCCCGCCAGATCTTCAGAAGAAAGTCGTAACTGAGATCAGAACAAGGAAGGGAATGACGCCCGAGCCTTATGATTCGAAATACTACGCAGGTATCTGAGGCTTAAACTTAAATACAAAACACTATATGGAGCAATTCAGGCTTAAATTAATCCTATAAAGGAGGAAAAAAACATGGCAGAAAAAGAGCACATGAACTTGGTCATCATCGGACACGTCGACCACGGAAAATCCACCCTTACGGGAAGGATCCTTCTCGAAACCGGTGCAATCGACCCGCACATCGTTGAGAAATACAAGAAAGAAGCAGAGGAGAAAGGTAAGGGTACCTTCTACTTCGCATGGGTCATGGACGGACTCAAAGAAGAGAGGGAGAGGGGAGTTACTATCGATGTCGCACACAAGAGATTCTACACCGACAAGTACTACTTCACAGTCATCGACGCACCTGGACACCGTGACTTCGTTAAGAACATGATCACAGGTACCTCACAGGCAGACGGAGCAATCATCACATGCTCTGCAATTGAGGGACCTCAGGCACAGACAAAAGAGCACATCTTCCTTGCAACAACACTTGGTGTCAAGCAGATCATCGTTGCAATCAACAAGATGGATGCAGTCAAGTACGACGAAGCCAAATACAAAGAGGCAGTCGACGCAATGAAGAAACTCTTTGCAATGATCGGAAACAAGGCAGAGGACATCCCATTCATCCCTGTATCCGCATACGTTGGCGACAACATCAAAGAGCTTTCAGCAAACACACCCTGGTACAAGGGCCCCACGCTCATCCAGGCACTTGACAACTTCAAAGTCCCCGCAAAGGAGACAACAAAAGCACTCAGGCTTCCTGTTCAGGACGTCTACACAATCACTGGTATCGGAACAGTCCCTGTCGGACGTGTTGAGACCGGTGTCCTCAAGCCGAAGTCAAAGGTCATCTTCATGCCTTCCAACGTCGTTGGAGAGGTTAAATCAATCGAGATGCACCACGAGCAGATGCCCGAGGCAGTTCCTGGAGACAACGTCGGATTCAACGTTGGTGGAGTCGCAAAGAACCAGATCAAGAGGGGAGATGTCGCAGGACCTGTTGACAACCCGCCTTCAGTTGCAAAGACATTCACAGCACAGATCATTGTGCTCAACCACCCGTCTGTCATGACCGTTGGATACACACCTGTCTTCCACGTTCACACAGCACAGGTCGCATGTCAGCTTGTTGAGGTCATTTCTGCACAGCGTGCAGGTAAGAAGCTCGAGGATCTCAGCTTCCTCAAGAACGGTGACAACGCAATTGTCAAGTTCAAACCCACCAAGCCTCTCGTAATCGAGCCCGCTAAAGACTTCGGTCCTCTCGGAAGATTCGCTATCCGTGACATGGGACAGACAGTTGCAGCAGGTGTTTGTATCTCAGTTGAGAAAGCCTGAAGGTAATCTCAATGTCACAGCGCGCAAGGATTTCACTGAGCGGAACAGACCCGCAGAAAGTTGACAGCGTCTGTACCCAGATCAGAGGAATCTCTCAGAAGACTGGAGTTCAGATCCGTGGACCGGTTCCACTTCCTACAAAGAAGTTGAAAGTCCCCTGCAGGAAATCACCCGACGGTGAAGGCAGCGAGACATGGGACCGCTGGGAGATGAGGATCCACAAGAGACTCATTGACCTTGATGCTGACGAGCGTGCTTTGAGGCAGCTCATGAGGATTCAGGTCCCCGATGGCGTGAACATCGAGATCGTCCTCCGCAACGCATAAACTCATTTAATCTAATTCCAAGGGGGATTTCCCCCTTTAGGAATATATTATTATAGTGATTTCCATTTTCGACACATGTGTGATACCTCTGGTTATCAACAGTTGTCACCAGATAGTAAGAAATCCATGTACATTGGAAGTCTGATATGGGCGATCATCTGTCTATTAGCAGCTTCTATCGCTGAATTTTTCCTAATGTCTGCAGATTTCTACGAAACGTGGGTTCTGTACATCATTGTAGGCATCGTAGCGATTATCATTGTATTCTTGATGATACGTCCAATCCTATTCTATGATCACTATGCATATATTGTGAATTCTGAGAAAGTGGATGTCAGAAGAGGGATATTCACAATAACCACGACGATGGTCCCTATCGAGAGAATTCATCAGATCGAGATAAAGAAGGGCCCGATAAACAATCTGTTCGGACTTTCTAATGTTTATGTGATCACTGCAGGCGGTGCGGCTTCGATAGAATATCTGAAACAGGATGTTGCTGAAGAGATAGCCGATGAATTGAACAACGTCGTGAACAAAATCATCAGATCAAGGGATAATCAATGATAGAATCCATAAGGAATCATCCATCCATCGTGATAAAGAATTGTCTTTTCTCTGTATTCGCACTTGCAGTTTTGGCAATCATGACGATGGATGAACAACCCAAGATTTCTGTACTGCTCATCGCTTCTTCTCTTGTCGTTGTTGTAATAATGATCAGGGCCTGGAAACTGACGACCTATTCATTCATGGATGATCGTATCGTCGTTAAAAAGAGAACTGCTTTCAAAGCAGATAGGACGATTCCTTATGAGAGATTATCATCTGTTAATGTCGTCAGAGGGGTGTTCGAAAAGATATTCGGTACAACCATCCTTCAATTCAATGTGAATTCCGGTGTGAACGCTAGTGTGCCCGAGGTATCGATATGCGTTAAAGATGATGTAGCTAAGCGCATCAAAGCCTATGTCACCATACACATGTACAATCATGACCCTGTGAGTGAAGAGAAGGTGGAGTATGAGTACATCGCATCATTCTCGCCGATACAGGTCATTCTCCACAGTATCCTGTCACAATCCACATATACTCTTCTTGTCGGTTTCTTCTTTCTTGTATACGGTATCTTCAGCTCGATATCCGATGTTGTTGGCAGCAAAGCAATCCTTTCTTCGACATTGTTGCTATTCATCATACAGACAATAGTGCCCATCCTAGGTCAGATCATACGTTATTTCAATTTCAAAGTCTATCGTGACGAGGATACGATCTATCTTCAACATGGCCTTCTGACCAATTATCATTCATCGTTCGATATAAGCAGAGTCAACGCATTCTCGATAAAGAAACCGTTCTTTGCAAGGATCATGGGTATGGCATACTTGGAGACCGATGTCGTTGGTATCAATGCCATATCCAATGATGTCACGCCAACATTATGTCTAGTCATGAAGGAGAAGAAATTGGATGAAATCATCAAGCGTCTAATCCCTGAATTCACATATCCTCAGGAGATCACAAAACAATCACCTGGTGCTAATTCACTCATTTTTGGTAAATCCGCTGTTGTTGCTGTATTTTCGACAATCATAGTTGCATTGTCTGTTATGATCTCTTCAATGGACATCCTTGATGAATTCTGGGATTCGAATCCTGGTTTTGAAGGCCTATTCATTATCACAGTTATTTTGACATATTCTGTTCTGATGATTCTCCTCATCCTCGGTTGGAGGTTGTCCGTTCGTAACAAAGGATATTCATGCTGTGAGGATAAGTTCACTTTCTACATCGGCGTGTTGGATCTGGAGGAGGTGACGATAAGGTATGATTGTGTGCAGGTACTCGAGACCAGTTCAGGTTATTTCGCAAGGCGTAAGGGTTTATCGAAATGCACAATCTCCATGCTGTCATCATCTGGAACGAAATCGGTCAAATCTGGCTATTTCAGAACGGATATCTTCGATGACATCAGTTTCAAGCTCTTGACAAGGATCAAAGACGGTCACTATTTTGGAAACAAAAATAATCAATGATCTTTAATTTGGAGAATCAAACTTCATTTGACGTAACTTTGATGTTAATGGATCATCGAATTCAGCATAATGGTATAATAATAAAGTTTATATACGGTTTATCTATCACAAGAATTGTTGGGCTGGTAGATCAGCTGGAAGATCGTCTGCTTTGCAAGCAGGAGGCCGCGCGTTCAAATCGCGCCCAGTCCACCATCTTTTTACGATTTGTTTTGACATTAGCCCGGTCTTTACATCGGGTTTAGTGCGTTCACGATTCAATAAAAATTGAAAAAAGGAAAGAGGTTGTTTGAAAGGGTTTATTGAGCCGTTCAGAATTTTCCGACGACTGCTTTGATACGTCTGACGCCAGCTGCTGAACTCTCTTCCTTCAGGATCTTGAATCCTTCGAGTTCTCCAGTGTGGCTGACGTGAGGTCCACCACAGAGTTCACTGTCGATGTCGCCTATCACATAGACTTTGACGATCTCTCCATATTTGCTGTCAAAGACACCGATCGCTCCAGAAGCTTTCGCTTCTTCCTTCGTCATCTCTTTGCAAACGACAGGTATGTCCTGTTTGATCGCATCATTGACGAATTCATTGATCTTCTGCAACTCTTCAGGTGTGAGTTTTCTGTCAAAATTGAAATCGAATCTGAGTCTCTCTGCAGTTATGTTGCTTCCTTTCTGTCTGATGTTCGGATCAACAACTTTTCTGAGCGCAGCATGGAGGAGGTGTGTTGCAGTGTGGAGTTTTGTTGTCTCCACGCTGTGGTCAGCAAGCCCACCTTTGAATGTCTGATTCGAATCCATCCTGGATTTGTCTTGGTGTTCTTTGAATCTCGCTTCGAAATCCTTCATATCGACTTCAAGACCTCTCTCTTTCGCGAGTTCGGCTGTGAGTTCGATGGGGAATCCATATGTGTCGAACAATCTGAAGACGAGTTCTCCCTTCATGACCTTCGAATCACCGTTCTCTGCGACCATCTCATCGAATTTCCTAAGACCTTTTGTAAGGGTCTTCTGGAATTTCTCCTCCTCAGCAGTCAGTGATGAGTATATCGAATCCTTGTTCCTGACAAGTTCAGGATATGCATCTCCGAACTCATCCACAACGACTTCTGCGATCTTCTGCATGAACAATCCATCGTAACCGAGTTTGCTCATATTCCTGGATGCTCTCCTGATGAGCCTCCTGAGGATGTAGCCTTGTCCGACCTTTGCTGGAACGACTCCGTCAGCAAGGATGAATGTCGCTGCTCTGATATGGTCGGCAACGATCCTGAAGTCCTTGATGTACGGCTCTTCATACGGTTTTCCGCAGATCTCTGAGATCTTGGAGATTATCGGTTGGAATATTGTAGATTCATAGACTGAGGGAACATTCTGAAGGATACGGCACACCCTTTCCAGACCCATGCCTGTATCGACATTCTTCTGTGTGAGCGGAGTATATTTCCCATCCTTGTCCTTGTTGTACTGCATGAACACGTTGTTCCAAATCTCTGTGTACTTGCCGCAATGGCATGAAGGTCCACAATCAGGTCCGCATTTAGGCTGCCCGTTGTCGTAGAATATCTCGGTATCCGGTCCGCAAGGTCCTGTTACTCCCGCTGGCCCCCACCAGTTGTCCGCTCTTCCGTAGAAGAATATCTGATCATCCTTCAATCCATGTGATCTCCAGATCTCCGCGGTCTCCTCATCTTTGGGAATCCCATCTTCGCCTGCGAATGCAGTGACTGCGAGTTGTTCCTTCTTGAAACCCAACACATTGGTAAGGAAATCGAAACTGAATCCGATGGATTCCTTCTTGAAATAATCTCCAAGTGACCAGTTCCCAAGCATCTCGAAGAATGTAAGGTGACTTGCATCGCCTACATCATCAATATCTCCTGTCCTGATGCATTTCTGATAATCGACGAGTCTTTTGCCCATGGGGTGTTTCTCCCCAAGAAGGTATGGTACCAACGGGTGCATACCGGCGGTTGTGAATAGTACTGTGGGATCATTCTCCGGAATGAGTGATGCGGAGTCGATATGTGCATGTCCTCTTTCCTCGAAGAATTTAACAAAAGCTTCTCTTAATTGTTGGGCATCCATGTGCTCATCTCTAATAATCCCGCGCATGTGGTACTTATTTAAATATAATTCCACATGTGGCAGAAGGTATTTTCAAAAGAGTTCAGAGAGGATCTTTTCGATATCCTTGTCAGATATGATCACTCTCTTTCCTTCTGACCTCAGTATATTCAATGGGGCAGAACCGATCTCTTTGACGATGATGGTGTCGCAATCCTTCAGTTTAGAGATTATCTCCCTTATGTGGTCGCTGTGGGATTGACCATATGTGTTGCAGCTTATGTCTATCTGAATCTCATCGACGATCTTGTGACCTTCGTAAATGACGAATCTTTTCGTATTTCCAAATCCACCGTCGACAGCAATTCCGGACTCGGATGCGATAGCTACCCTTTTCGCCCTATCATCAGAAATGGTGATGGGGTTGTTCTCGACGCTCGGTCCGCAGCCTGAACCGCATGGTCTTGTCCTGACGAATTCATTGGATCTGTCGTCATCAAGGAGTCCGATGGCATCGGCCCTGCATTGTCTGCAATGACGCATCATCTTGATGTCGGATGAACATATATCAAGCAGTTTTTTCCTTTCTTCTGGCGTAGGAGCTCCGATATTCGAGAATTTTGTACCCTCTACAGGTATTAATGGAAGGATGTTGACGATGTACACACCAAGTCCTTTCACCTTCTTCACAACGTCCGGGATATGTTCGGAATTGATCCCTGGTATGAGTACGACATTCACTTTGACGATCATGCCTTTCTTGACGCAGAGTTCTATCCCTTCGATCTGATTTCTCAGAAGTATCTCTGCAGCTTCCTTCCCTTTGTAGCATGTCCCGTTCCACATGACGCTATCGTAGATGTCTTTCGTTATCTCGGGGTCGATACCATTCATCGTTACAGTTACGAACCTGACACCGGATGAATAGAGTTCGTCAACATAATCTGGGAGCCTTAGACCATTGGTGGAGATGCACAATGACATCTCGGGGAATCTGTCCTTTACGATCCTTATCGTCTCGAATGTGGATTCATTGGCTAAAGGGTCACCAGGTCCAGCGATCGCGATGACCTTCAAAGCAGGTATCTTCTCCTTTACCAAAGCGATCTTTTCAATAGCCTCATTGGGAGAAAGTACCTCGCTGGTCACGCCAGGCCTGGATTCATTGCAGCAATCGTATTTCCTGTTACAATAATTGCATTGTATGTTGCATCTGGGAGCAACAGGGAGGTGCATTCTTGCGAATTTCTTATGTGCGCCCTCATTGAAACATGGGTGCGTCATCAGCGATTCTTTCAGAGCTTCTGATTGCTGCATACGTCCGATATACATATCGTTCTATAAATTCACGTTGTTAAGTTACTAGGATGGTATGCTTCACTAGTCTTCCTTATATTATATAATATAAGTAATGAATGAAATATGTTGCATCGATGAATGGTGCCCAAGGTATAAGGAGGATCATGTCCGACATCAATGCGGATGCCCCCGTGAATAAACATACGCTATTGGATTGTATCGAGGGCAATAGGACATACAAGACTAGGTCGGGACACACGATCGAGATGGATCCTGAGGAGATCGAATATCTCTCCACCATATGCGATCAGATCGACCGCATATATCTCCGCCTCCCAATCTTCGTATCGACGGACATTACCGGAGAAGGTACATGTTGGAAGGTGGATGGGCGCATAGAATGTAAGATCATAGCTAAAGTTCTTGATCGCGCATGGCATGATGAGGAGACGATCAGGATCTTTCCTTCCGATTATCGCGTTTTATTGAAAAGATTGCCCACAACGACCGCAATTCTCTATCTTTGATGAATGATTTTTTTGTTCATCAAAAACGTATAAATATAAGTTGATTGTACAGGGGTATGCGCGATGTGTACCATCGTGTGGTTCGCTGAAAGGCGAGCTATGAAATCACTGTGAACTGACTGGTTGGCCAGAAGTATTATATACTACTCCGCTAATCGGGAACTTCGCCGGAAGTCGTAAAGGCTTCTGAATAACGATCAAGTGAAAACATGCACCCGACAAGAGGTCCTTGTTCGGGGAAGTGGCATAGGGCTCCGTATATGGAGGATGAGAGCGGAATTAGCCCGATGATTGCCAATCATACGCAACCTGGACGTGTGCTAGATCATACGCCAGCGGCGATGCTACGCCGCATGGGGGATGGTTCGGCTAGAGCGCTGAAGAAGGTCGTGTCAAGCTGCGATATGCGTCGGGTAGGTGCATGAAGCCTATGATCCGACGATTACCTAATGGGACTTCCTATTCTTCGGAATAATCAGTAATGATTGGGAACGCGGGGGATTGAAGCATCTTAGTACCCGCAGGAAAAGAAATCAACAGAGATACCGTTATTAAAGGCGATCGAACGCGGTATAGGACAAACTGAATCCCCATATGAAAGTATGGGGAGATGTGGTGTTTTGGACTCTTTTACTCCTTAGCAACAAGATTCAAAGTGTGCTGGAAAGCACTGCCATAGAGGGTGATAGCCCCTTAGAAGAAGTGTTGTATGGAGATTTTTGAGTATCCAGAGTAACGTGTGTCGGATATCACGCGTGAATTCGGGAGACATTCACTTCCAATCCTAAATACGTCTCTAGTCCGATAGTGCAGTAGTAGCGCGAGTGAAAACTGAAAAGTACCCTTTACGGGAGGTTAAAAGACCTGAAACCATGCGGTTAAAGATTTATATAGCATCAAAGGGAAGAAACCATAATGGTGGACCAGTGTTATATTGTTCGTTTCGAAAAACGAACCATGGAGTTCTGATCATTGGCGAGGTTAAGTACTGAAGTACGAAGCCGAAGGGAAACCGATTGTCCGCAGTTTTTAACGAGGGACAAGGTGTGCTCGCCTGGAGTCAATGGTGCGGATACCCGAAGCCGGTCGATCTATGCCTGAGCAGGATGAAGCCTCTCGAAGGGGAGGTGGAGGTCCGAACCAGTTCTGATGTGCAAATCGTTTGGATGACTTGGGTGTAGGGGTGAAAGGCCAATCTAGGCCGGGAATAGCTGGTTCCCCCTGAAACTATTCGCAGATAGACCTCGGTCGAGGTAGAATGTGAGGTAGAGCACCGATTAGGGATTTAGGGGAAGAAATTCCTCGGTTCCTTGTCAAACTCCGAACTTGCGTTCGCTGTAGACACCGGGTGTGAGGCCATCCGGGGTAAGCTTGATGGCCATAAGGAAAACAACCCAGACTAAAGTTAAGGTCCCTAAATTTCGGTTAAGTGTAATACGAAATGGCGTCGGCAGTCTTAGACAACCGGGAGGTGGGCTTAGAAGCAGCCATCCTTCAAAGATAGCGTAACAGCTCACCGGTCGAGATTGTGGGCCCAGAAAATGGACGGGGCTAAGCCGAGTACCGATACTTTAGAAAACAGCAATGTTATTTGGTAAGGGGGCGTGGTGCATGGGCAGAAGTGGGGCCGTGAGGTCCTGTGGACCGTGTACCAACGAGGATCATGGTGTGAGTAGCAGCAAAGTACGGTGAGAATCCGTACCGCCGCAGGGGCAAGGGTTCCTTGGCAATGTTCGTCAGCCAAGGGTTAGTCGATCCTAAGGTAGTCCTTAATCGAGACTATCGAATGGGAAACAGGTTAATATTCCTGTACTAGTAATTTCTTTGCCTATATTTTGACAGATCGGGATAGTTGGAGTATAATTGTCTTTATATTGAAGTGCCGAAGTCTCTGAAGGACCGTAATGGTGAGAAGGAGATGAATTCATGATCAGGGGGGCGTAGGCCCTCTTCCGATGATTCCTGGTTTCCGTGAAAAGGAATATAGGGTCAACTTTACTAATCGTACCAAGAACCGACACAGGTGTCCCTAGGTGAGTAGCCTAAGGCGTGTTAGCATAATCGAGGCGAGGGAACTCGGCAAATTAGCCCTGTAACTTCGGGATAAGGGGTGCCAGTTGCGTGAGTAACTGGTCGCAGTAACAAGGGAACTCCGACTGTTTAATAAAAACATAGGTCGCTGCTAGTTCGAAAGGATGTGTATAGCGGCCGAAGCCTGCCCAGTGTCGGTATCTTAAATTCTGTTTCAACGGAACGAAGGACCGATAAACGGCGGGGGTAACTATGACCCTCTTAAGGTAGCGTAATACCTTGTCGCTTAATTGGCGACTTGCATGAAGGCTCAACGAGAGTTCTACTGTCCCCGCCTCGACGCTAGTGAAAACAATCAGTCTGGTGCACAATCCAGACCCCTCCATCTGAAAGCGAAGACCCCATGGAGTTTCACTACAACCTGTTGTTGTGATATGAATTTGCATGTGTAGGGTAGGCGGGAGCCGTTACCCAGGAAGGAGCGCTAGCTTCTCTCCGAGACACCGATGAAACACCGCCCTTGCGAATTTGTACCACTAACCTTTACGAAGGGACAGCTATAGGCAGGTAGTTCGGGTGGGGCGCCACGCCCTCAAAAAGATAACAAGGGCGCCCAAAGGTTAGCTCAGTTAGGTCAGAAATCTAACGAAGAATGTAAAGGTAAAAGCTAGCTTGACTCGGAATCAGACAATAGGATTCGGAGATAGGAAACTAAGGCTTAGCGAACCAATCAACCTCCTGAGTGGGGGTGATTGATGTCAGAAAAATTACCCTGGGGATAATTGAGTTGTCAGCAGCAAGAGTTCATATCGACCTGCTGGCTTGCTACTTCGCTGTCGGCTCTCCCTATCCTGGTGGTGCAGCAGCTGCCAAGGGTGGGGTTGTTCGCCCATTAAAAGGGATCGTGAGCTGGGTTTAAAACGTCGCGAGACAGTTTTGTTGCTTTTTGATGGAGGTGTAGGTACCTGACGAGAAGGACCCTTTAGTACGAGAGGAACAGGGGTCCGTCGCCTCTAGTTGATCAGTTGTCTGACAAGGCACTGCTGAGCAGCCACGCGGTAGTGGATAAGAGCTGAAGGCATCTAAGCTCGAAGCCATCTTGAAAAAGAGGTACCCATAGAACGCTCATAAATGATGAGTTTGATAGAAGTGGGGTGTAAGTACCGAGGTTTTCCGAGGTATTCAGCCCGCACTCACTAAAGTTCTTTTGACGTCGCTGGGGTGTGGTCTAGCAGTTAAACAGGTTGCGTATGAATGATTTCTCATTTCCTCGATTTTATTATTAATTATCTATTAATCAAATATGTTAAATAGGATATGTTTGTACTGTAATTTTGATGACGATTCAACAGATTGAACCTGCATTACTTTACGATTCCAACATCTATCTGATCACTGGATCAAAGGGTGTTGCTCTTATCGATACAGGTACAGGATTCCAATCAGATATCTTGATGAGTCGCATATCAGATACGCTCAATGGACGTAATTTGGATTACATCATCTTAACACACCGTCACTATGATCATGTCGGCGGTGTTTCAGCGGTAACTTCTGTGTATGATCCAAAGATTTACGCAAGCAGATCGGATGCGTCGCCCTTGAGGGCAGGAGATTCCGAATCTACGCTTGGTACCGTCTTTGGCGGACACATTGAACCGATGGACATAATCGACTTCAATGAAGGCGACCAGATCGATCTTGGCGAACATAAGCTCGTTTGTATTGAGACTCCTGGTCACACGATCGGTTCAATATGTATTCTTGATGAGACAACAGGATCGTTATTCTCTGGAGATACATTCATGGTGGGGAGCGTAGGAAATTATTCTCATCCGACTGGTTCGGCTGAGATGCTTATCAATTCTTTGAGAAAGCTGATGGATGTTGATTTCGATGGCCTTTATCCTGGTCATGGTCCGTTCGTCAAATCAAACGGCAAACAATTCTTATTGGGTGCATTACACATAATGGGGGAAGAATGATGCAGATATTGAAGTGCAATGATCAATTGGATCAAGAAACATTGAAGAACATCGGTATTGCGGCTGAAGCTATCAAGGACGGAAAGCTTGTCGTATATCCTACAGAGACAGTATATGGTATAGCTGCAGACATCTTTAACCAAAAAGCGATCAAGGATCTCTACCTTGCAAAGAATAGGCCTTTCGATATGCCACTTTCAGTAGCAGTCGCAGATAAGGAGATGGTTCAGAATATCGCTGTGATGACAAAGAAGGTCGAGAAGCTCATTGATGCATTCCTTCCTGGTCCACTTACGATCATCACGAAGAAAGATTCCTCTGTATCAGACATCATCACATCCATGTCGCAGAAGGTCGGCATCCGTATCCCTGACAACAAGGTCGCACTCGAGCTCATAAGACAGGCTGAGAGACCGATCATCGCAACATCTGCAAATCTCCACTCCCATCCTGATGCTGTCAACGTCCAGGATGCAGTCAGGGATTTTGGAGAGACTGTCCCGTACTATCTTGATTCTGGGGCATGCACGCTCGGTAAACCATCCACAATCGTTTGGATAATGGATGATGAGGTTGAGATCATACGCCAAGGCGCAATCACGAAACAACAGATTGAGGGTGTTCTCAATGACTAGTCCTACAGATCTTGAGAAGATGCGTAGGGTGGGAAGAGTCTCGGCCAATGCCAGAGAAAAAGGCATGGCGATGGTCGATGAGGGCGTGAAGTTGTTCGATGTCGCTGAAGAGGTCGAAGGCTACATCAGATCACAGGGAATGAAGTTAGCATTCCCATGTAACATCAGTGTCAACGAAGTAGCTGCACATTATACGCCCTCCGTCAATGACAAGACCAAGTTCGAGATCGGAGATGTCGTCAAGATCGATTGCGGTGCTCAATTGGACGGTTTCGTCGGTGACACTGCCGGTACGGTAGAGGTTGGAACAAGAAGGTTCACAGACCTCATCGATGCTGCGCGTGATGCAAGGGATACTGTAATGGAGTTCATTGGTGAAGGGGTACCGATCAACGAGATCGGTGTTGCAGTCGAAGGGACGATCAAGAATCACGGATATGTGCCGATAAAGAACCTTTCCGGCCATCAGATCGAACCATACAACCTCCACGCAGGTCTTTCCATACCTAATTATGACAATGGCGACGATCAGCTTCTGAAGAGAGATATGGTCATCGCTTGCGAACCATTCGCAACGAATGGAGAGGGCCTTATCGATAATGGTAAACCAGGTAACATATGCCGCATAATCAGAGAGATACCGATCGCAGACCCTGCCCTTCAGGATTTCTTCAACTATCTGAAGGAGGAATTCGCGACATTCCCGTTCTGTGCACGCAGCTGTGACGATCCGAAAGCAGAACAGAAGATCAAATCACTGATCCGTCACGGTCTTGTATCCAGCTACGCCATCCTCATCGAAAAGAAGAAGGGTTGTGTCACTCAATTCGAACACACAGTCCATATCGGCGAGGGAAGAGGAGAGGTGCTAACAATCTCAGATGGTGGTTTCTGATCACCATCTCCCCATAATCTTTATTACCAACTTTATTATCACAGTGAATAAGGCCGAAGTTGCCAAGCCTGGTCAAAGGCGACAGACTCAAGATCTGTTCTCGTAGGAGTTCGCCGGTTCGAATCCGGTCTTCGGCACTCATCATAAATCAAATAAAAAGTCGCAAGTCGCAGTCATCGTGCGTCCATCTATATCGGAGGTGCGTGGCTACTAATTCTAATCAAGATCAATGGATGAAACGGAGGTAGTAGATGAGTTCCGCTCAAATCGAGATAGTTAATCTGAGGAAGGAATACAAGGATTTCGTAGCTGTTAACGATCTTACGTTATCGGTCAAGAAGAATAGTTTCACGGGCCTACTTGGGCCTAATGGCGCAGGGAAGAGTACGACATTGAAGATCTTGACGCATCTGATCAATGCAACATCTGGTAACGCATACATCAATGGCATAGATGTGACATCGAACCCCAAGGATGCTTTGGAAGGGATAGGCACTGTCGTAGAGACACCTGAATTCTATTCGTATCTCACACCGACACAGACTTTCCAATACATCGGAAGTATCTTTGGTATGAGGAAGGAGACGATCTCCGCAGAGACCTCAGAGATACTTGCGGACATGAGCATGTCCGAATGGGCCGATAAGAAGATCGGAACATTCTCCAAAGGGATGAAACAGAGGATAGCGTTGGGTCTCGCATTGTTGAACGAGCCTACGGCGATCATCCTCGATGAACCTACATCCGGTCTTGACCCTAGAGGTATGGCCGAGATGAGGAAGATCCTGAAGGATATCAGAGCTAAGAAGGATCTTACGATACTCACAAGTTCACACATGCTCCACGAGGTGAGTGATATGTGCGATCGCATAGCGATGATCAATCATGGCACACTGGTCAAGGAAGGCGATCTCAATGAATTGCTGGGATCCAATAATGCGAGAATGATCACAGTGAAGACCGTAGGAGGTTTCGATGATGCCATGATATCGAAACTATCCGCACTCAGTAACGTATCCAACGTCATGACAAGCGGTAACGTCATCAAACTTTCATTCAAAGGCGATGATGAGGATCAATACCAATTGCTCTCGGAGATGAGCTCTCTCGGCATGAAGGTCTTTAGTTTCAATGAAGAGGATGCTCTCGAGACGATCTATCTCAACATGATCAAGGAGTCGAGGTGATCACATGCCAGATAACAGTCTATGTAAGACAGGGATCATGGAGGATCTGCGCCAGGCATTGATAGTATCGAGGTACGAAGCTTTGAAGTTCCTAAGCGGTTATAAATTGTTGATCTTCGGCATAATAATGATAATATCATTGTTGCTGTTATCGATTGCCAACATCATATTCATGGACGATCCGACAGTGAACTCTGTGTATTCATCGTTCATATCATTCGTATCGTTGTTGGCGCTCCTTGGAGCAACACTGTTCACATCGACCACCCTATCATCAGAATTCGAGGAGAGGACAGCACTTGTTCTGTTCACGAAACCTATCAAGAAATCATCGATATTCCTTGGCAAGATCCTCATAGCATTCGCTCTGAACGTGGCCATATTCGCTATATACTACATCGTGACGACATTGGTGGGACTGATCATAACGCATGATATCTCCATCGACTTATTGGCATCGTTCGGTTATCTCGTGACATACATATTCACATTGACAGGTATCGCCGTGATGTTCAGTTCGCTGATGAAGAAATCAAGTTCCGCATCGATACTCACGTTCGTATTCGTGTTGCTTGTGCCAAGCCTTATCCTCGCGGTGATAATGCTTGCTCAGGATAACATGAATGTCAACGATTATTGGTATTTCCTCGACAGTGCAGCTGCATCCATAACATACTCTGTCACAGGGGATGTCGTCAATGGACCAAGGGATGTGGCAACCATGTTCGTATGGGGCTGATCCCGATGATCATAGCTTATCGCCATTTTATCAAAAAAGAACTGTGATCATTTGTTCCGGGGCTTCGGCCTCACCCCATCTTTATATATCATTATTGAATGCCAACCATGCCGTAAACTCGATGGCGTATTCAAGATATGCCGTACCGAGAGCACAGCACACGGTCTTTGTCGAGATACGTGAGGCATGATGCTTGGGTAATTCCCAAAATAAGGAACATTTACGGAGGAAGAACAATGGCAGACAAAAAGAATGCTAAACAGCAACAACAGGAAGATGAGGATTTCAACTTCATCGTCCGTATCGCTAACAGTGATATCGATGGTCTGAAGAGGACTGTTATCGGTCTTCAGCAGATCAAAGGCGTTGGAAAGAGAGTAGCACAGATCGTTGTCAAGAAAGCAGGCGTAGATCCCGCAGTCAAGATCGGTTCACTCTCGGATGAGGATGTTAAGAAGCTCGAGCAGTTTGTAACGACATATGTCGAGTACGCACCCGAGTGGGCGATCAACAGGCAGCTCGACTACGAGACGGGAGCAGACATGCACCTTATCGGTAACGAGCTCGAGCTCACAAGGAAAGACGATATCAACAGGATGAAGATGATCCGTTGCTACCGCGGTATCAGGCACGAGACCCACCACAAGGTAAGGGGTCAGAGGACAAGGTCCAACGGACGCCACGGACTGACAATGGGTGTCAGCAAGAAATGAGTGAGGCGGTAACATGGGAGATCCTAAATTTTCACGCAGGTCATATGATACACCTTCACACCCTTGGCAGGGTGAGAGGATCAAAGCTGAGGTCGTTCTCGTAAACCAGTACGGTCTCAAGAACAAGACAGAGGTCTGGAAGGCACAGTCCGTCCTTAGGAACTTCAGGAAGCAGTCCAGGGAACTTCAGGCACGTCTCAGAAGCGGTGATGCACAGGCAAAGATCGAGGCAGATGCACTTCTCAACAAGTGCTCAAAGATCGGAGTCCTCCCTGTAGAGGGTGCAACACTCAACGACATCCTTACGCTCTCAGAGGAGAACATCCTCTCACGCAGGCTTCAGACACTCGTCTTCGAGAAGGGAATGGCAAGCACTGTAGGTCAGGCAAGGCAGATGATCGTCCACGGACACATCTTCATGAACGGCCACAGGGTAACGATCCCCGGATACATCGTCACAAGGTATGAGGAGTCATCCATCATGTATGATCCCGCATCACCCTTCAACGATGAGATGCACCCGATGAGGATCTCTGCAGAGCAGGCAGCTGCAAACGCAGAGCTCAAAGCATCCAAGGAAGCAGAGGAAGCAGCCAAGAAGGCAGCAGAAGCAAGAGCAGATGCAGAGGAAGCAGGAATCACAGCCGACGATGCAGCTAACCAGGAAGGTGACCACTGATGACAGCAAAATGGGGTATCGCTAACATTTATGCAAGTTACAACAATGTGATGATCACACTCACAGACATCACCGGAGCAGAGACGATTACGAAAGCAACAGGCGGAATGGTCGTCAAGACAGCAAAGGATGAGTCATCACCCTACGCAGCACAGAAAGCAGCCGAGAAGGTCGCAGATGTTGCAAAGGAGAAGGAGTTCGTTGGAATTCACGTTAAGGTACGTGCACCCGGAGGAAATGGTTCAACATCTCCTGGTCCTGGAGCACAGGCCGCAATCCGTGCACTCGCAAGGGCAGGTCTCAAGATCGGCCGTATCGAGGATGTCACACCCGTACCACACGATGGTACCAAGAAGAAAGGCGGACGCAGAGGACGCAGGGTCTGAGGAGGCCTGACCATGGAAATCCAGATAGTCGAAATGGCTGAAAGGAAGTGTAAGTTCATCCTTAAAAACTCGTCTCCAGCCATGGCGAATGCTCTTAGGAGGACCATGCTTACCGACATTCCAAAGATGGCGATCGACAAGGTGGAATTCCACCTTGGTCCCATCGATGTCGACGGCAGGGAGTTCGAGAGTATGACGCCCCTGTTCGATGAGATCATCGCACACAGACTTGGTATGGTCCCTGTCCCTACGACAGACATGTTCAACTTCAAGGATGAATGTGTCTGCGGAGGAGAGGGATGTCCGAGCTGTGAGATCATGTACAGTCTCAACAAGAATGGACCGTGCACTGTTCTCTCAGGTGATCTGCAGCCTCTTGGCAGCCAAGATCTCAAAGTCAAGGATGAAGAGATCCCGATCGTGGATCTCGCAGATGGTCAGTCGATTCTCATCTACGCACATGCTGTGATGGGAACCGCAAGGAAGCACGTCAAGTGGCAGGTCGCTAACGGTGTTGGATACAGCTACAGGCCTATCATCACCATCGATGGCGATGTAGATTCGCCTGAGGAGATTGCCGAGGCATGTCCGAAGAAGGTCTTCGATGTCATGGACGGAAAGCTTGTCGTAGCACGCAGCGATGACTGTTCTCTTTGCATGACATGTGTCGAGAACTTTAGCAAAGGCGACGGACCCATAAGTGTCGTCGGTGATGAGAACAACTTCGTTTTCAAATTCGAGACGGACGGCTCACTCACAGCTGAACAGGTCCTTGACAAAGCAGTTGAGATCCTTAGCAAAGAAACGAAGGATTTCGCGTCACAGGTTGCATCCTTGTGAATAAACCAAGAGGGCTTCATGCCCTCTTATTTATATTCTCTAGAATCAGAAGAAGTCTGATAATTTACACTTCTTCACTTTATCGTTGTTGAAGAGGGAATCCATGCTTATGGATAGGATCTCGACCCTTTCTCTCGTATAATCGGACATACCATACTTCTCGCAGACATCCTGTGATACACCCAGATATTTCCTTACGCTCTTCTCATGGACGGTGAGGTTCAGATCATGTCCGCAATTGGTGCAGATGCCACTGAGAGGTATCCTTCTGTATTTGGAGTTGCAATTGGTGCATCTGAACGTCTGAGCTGAGAAACTTCTGAGATTTCCTGCCATATCGGGCATGAAGTGCTTGTCTATGACCTTACTCGCTTCATCCTTCACATCAACAGCACGTAGTTTCTTACCGAGTTCCAACTGCGCGATCATCTTATCGCTCATGGTCTCCAACAGCGTATACGCCGATTTGTACGGACCTTCATTGATGTCATACGTATCATGCGTGAAACCGAATCCTTCGTATTGCAGATTGGTGCCTATGCGACCTCCGACGAGATCCATCAGTTTTTCCACATCCTTGGCATCCTTCAATTGCATCGCAGCTTCATACAATTCTATTGGATATTCCCTCAGACAATCGACGTTGTGTGCCTCCTTGTCGATCTCATTCGGATCCAACCTCGTAGTGAGAACGAGAGGTGTATCCATGAGTCCGCCTCTGCTGCTCGGGATGTATACTTTCGAGAAGTTCAACAATCCATCCAACAGGAGCATGATACAATCCTCATCTCCGTCACAATTCCTTCTCTTCCCTGCGTGGAAGAACGGGTGTCCCATGCATCCGCTGGCCTTCGTATATCCGATGAGGCGACACAATATGCCTCCGGACGTGTGCGGCGCAAGACCCACTGTCATATGGCCTATCATGTCCGTCGGAGTCTCAACGTTATAGTATCTGGGCATCTTGTAGAATCTCTCAAGGAGATCATCCACGAATGTCGCTACTTTGACAAGATGTGCTCCGCATTCCACATTGGGGATGACATCCTGTACCTTCAATTCGCATATCTGGTCGCCATCTGTAAGCGGCTCCCCATTCCAATCATGCGTGTATCCGAGTTGATGCGCCTTCTCGATGGGAAGGCCGATCTCCCTCGGTTTGAAATGAGTTATCGGTATGTCGGTCATATCGAAACGAACAGTGCCGTCCTTGTAAGTGGTCAGATTGTTCCTCGCTCTGAGGATACCCTTCTCAAGAGGTTCGGGGGTCTTGATGATGGATGTGAAGTTCTCTATGGTCTTCACATCGTTTATGTCCTTCAATCCGAGATAATCCATGGCATCGCGGTATTCTTGTCTGATATCCACAGGAATGAGGGGTCTGTCGAACTTATCCACATCTTTAGCATCAGGTGGTAGTTCGGTGTGCACATTGCATTTCCTGCACCATGAACGGAAGGTCTTCTCCCCGCATCTCGGGCATGTCCTCTCAGCATAATCGATCAACAGTCCATTCTTATTGGCCTTGATACCAACGGCCTTCAATTGGTCAGCCGTCATGAATCTAGCCTTATCTTGAGTGGACATAGCCTCCTTCAAGGATTTCTTGATGCATGGTGCATCGGTCACCGCGAACAATCCGTTGCCGAATGCAGAATTACCGCTGCTCCTGTCCTTTGCCTTCTCAGGCCTACCCATCCTTGTACCGATCCTCGTGCGGGCCCTTGCACGCACCTCTATGCCCATGGCATTGCTGACCGCTGTAAGCGAATCCTCTCCGTCGAATGCACTTCTTTTGACGATCTTTCCATCTGCGATATCCAATCCGAGTCCGTAGATCAAAGGTATCGCATATCTTTCGATGATTATGTGTCCATCACGTACTTTGTGCAGTGCACCTAGGTCCTCCAACGTCCTCTTGTCAACAGATGCTTTGGGGATGCTCAGTTTACCGTCTGTGAAGGCACCGTTGTTAAGGATGTCGTTCCTCAATCCCTTCAGTCTATCCACGTCGACATCGAACCAGAACAAGTTGTAATCGGGATGTAGTGGGACACCTAATGTCCTTGACATCTCGAGTGCGCGATCCCATGTGGGGTGTTCCCAATCGTCTGGAAGATCCCCCTTCTTTTTCAATTCGAGTTTATGCCATTCGATAGGATAACCAGGCGGTACGAGGAAGTGGTTGTTCTCACAGAACTCGCCGAACGGTACGAGTATCTCCCCCGTATCGGTAATCTCGGCAATATCCTTCCTTACAGCCAAAGCCTCCTCTTTGGTGTTGCATTGGACGAGGTCCCCATTCTTCAATACGACGATAGGTCCTTCCAACTTATCGCATGGTGTCACTACACACGCTTTACCTGGTCTCTCAATCTTCAATTGTGTTCCAAGAGCAGGGAACTCATCCAAGATGAACATACTTGCCGGCGAATAGGCCAATGATGCCAATCCTGATGTCCTTGCTCTTCCATATCTGAGTCTGAACGCTCCCACTCTTGAAGGATAGCCGAATATCGGACGTCCAGCGACTATATCCTTCAGATATTTATCCGCCGGTTTCAACACCCTGCCTTCGGTATTGGAGCTTGTGGATGTCCCTTTCCCTTTCAGATATTCGTCAAGGAATTCCCAACCTTCGAGTTTGAGTTTATCAACGTGCTTCTTGATCTTCGGGGCCTTTTGACAGAGTCCTTCTGCAACGACGAGACATGCTCCTCCTCTGACCCTGTTCGTATCCAATCTCGGCAGATCTCTGAATCCTGAGATCTCCATCTGTTCGGTCCCTTCACCATCTATGCATATCGGACATTTCCCGACGATGAGTTGGATCTCCTTCGGCGATGGTGTGTATTGGAGGTGTTGACATTGTTTGTATAATGGGATCTCTTCGATGAAACGATTGATCTCTGCATCAGTTGGTATGTATTTTCCGATACCGACCTCTTGTCTGACGACATCGGCGATCAGAACGCTCATCGCCTGTGCGGTACCTCCTGCGGCACGAATCGGACCTGCGAATACGAGATCTATATATTCGCTGCCATCCGCATTCTTCTTGATCTTCGTGTCCGCAAGACCTTCCAATGGAGCAACTAACACACCTTCTGTAAGAACGGCAAGACCTACCCTTATCGCTCTATCGATGGCCAATTCAGGTCTTTCCGCAGGTCTTTTGGCAACCTCTTTGGCAACCATCAGACATACCAGTTCCCTATTCTTGTATTCGTCAGTGAGCCTTCTGATGTCGTCGGCTATCTCGCCTACGTGATAATCTGCGAGAAGTTTCTCACAACGTGATGCAAGGTCCTCAGCTTGAGGTATCTCGACGAACGTTTCCGTATCACGTCCTAGGGCCCTTGCTCTCTCTGCAACATCGTAGCATTCGTTACATTTGGAGAGCATACTTTTGAAGTACTCATCCATCTCTTCGCTGTACGCTACTTTACGTGCAGGCATTATTCTTCCTCGAACCTGATCTTCCGGAGTTCGTCAACTATGGTCTTGCGAAGGATATCCATGTTCTCGCCAGTCTCTGCTGAGAAGTGGATGTTGTCGCTATCGGTCGTCATGATGTCGCTCTTACTCTCTGCGACGATGATCGGTATGCCTTCGAATCCTCTCTTTATGGAATCGAGCAGTGCAAGCTGTTTCTCCATGCTGTATCCGCATGTCTCTGACGGATCTATGACGATGATCATGACATTCGTGAGATATCTGAGTGCAAGGATAGCTTGTTTCTCAATGGCATTCCTCTCATCGATGCTCCTGTCAAGGAGACCAGGGGTGTCGATTATCTGATATTTCCTCCAATCATCGTCCATGTGACCGATCACTATGCCCTTGGTAGTGAACGGGTATGGGGCGATCTCCGGTGTTGCGCTGGAGAGTGTCGACACGAGTTTGCTCTTCCCTACATTTGGGAATCCTGCGACGACCAGCGTAGCTACATTGGAGTCGACTGCGGGCAATGCCCTGAATTTGTTCTTGCATTCCTGAAGGAACTCAAGTTCGTTCTTGACTTGTCTGATGATCGAGGAGAGCCTGCCATAGAACGCACTCCTTACGGAATCGATGACTGAACCATCCTTGGAGCGTCTAACGTTCCTGAGTGCTTCTGTTTTTATCTTCTCTGTCTTGTTCGCGGCCCAATTCATGGCGCCGAGCGATTTCTTGTACTTGTCAATGCCTATTACCAAGTCTACCAATTCTGGGAAGAAATCGTCATCCTTCTCGATCCTCGGAAATTTGTTGACATATCCGACGAACGTATCTTTGACGATATCTCCTGAAGCTGTTATCTTGGCCAAAGTGGTCTTCTTCTTGGTATCGAGGGCATTTGTACCGTTGACGGTTATCTTGGATGCCCTATGGAATGCCTTGTCGGTCAATTCCTCTGCTGAGAGGACTGTTGGGATTCTGTAGGACTTTGCCATATCCCTCCCTATATATTCCCTGTTCTTAAATGGATTGGGTTGGATTTTCAGCCTCTTTGGAATTGCATGCTGATGAGCTGCAGATCGCAATGTGCGCCTTTCGCTTTATCGATCTTCTTCGGTATTATCTCGATCGGACAATCCTCGATGGCGATGCATGCCTCCAATCTCCAATCCATGTCCTCAGAACCAAGGACGGTGAACAGGCTGGATATATTGGCACCGAACGACACTCCTACGATGAGCTGGTCACCTGTATATTCAAGGAATCTAGGTGCACTTATGCCGGTATATACAGTGGTACGGAGGTACGTGTCATTGCACACGATATCGAACGGGTCAGAACACTCAGGTGCATTGATGAACGATCCCAACAATCCTGTCTGATCTATGAGCCATTTTAATCCATCCTCTATGAGTTCGGACCTCATATCGAGGGCAATCCTTGTACCAAGATGCTGCGTGTTCGCTAGATCGGTGAGCTCCAACTCTATGAAAACAGCAGCGCTGACAAGCATCTTTGCGATCTTCTCGATCACCGTATCTATGAAGATCTCTAGCATCTTCTTCAGGAATTCGGCTATGTCATCGACATTCCTCAGATGATTGCCCATCCGATACAACGCCTCCTCTCCTGATGAGATCAAACTATCGATGATGAAGGTCTTCGTTATGGCATCCGTCTTGATGATCGTTCCATTGCTCTTACCGGGGCTCCCTTTCTTGAACACCCATGAGGTGGAGCCATCGGATGACCTCTGCCATGTCCTATCGTCATTGTAACTGTCGCTCTTCCATGGTGTGGAATCTATGATGTTCTCATCCGGATCATACAACGTGATGGATTCTCCATTGTGATTGCCTGTCCTGCCTGAATTCTTGAGTGCCTGTCCGCTGAAATAGAATGCCTTCTTCTCCATCGGCTTGATAGTTCCTGACAATTCTATGCATTTCGACTCATTGCTTCCCGGGACCAATCTGTATCCTGTCAGATCGATCGTGGTTCCAGATGCATTGTACAGTTCAACGAACTCCTTCCCATTATCCTTTCCAGGCGGATTCGACTCGAACTCATTGATCATGAGCCCGGTCTTCAGAGGTACATTGTATTTGAGTTGGACGCCCATATCGAAACTGCCTTTGACACCCGGTATCGGAAGAGGGATGTTCTTGAGCATCGGACCTACTGCAGGTATGTCTGATACTCTCGTCTCCACAACATCATATTGTATTATCTCAGGTATCGTCGCTGTGAACCCGACCCCTCTGATATTTCCTGTGGCATTGAGGATCTTCTTACTGAATTTCATCAACGGGTCGATGGTCATCTTGACCATCCAATCGTTCGATACGATCTCACCATTCCCTTTGAACATCAGCCCTGTCTTCTTATTGTGTTTCAACTCGACTCCCGCTTTGATCGAGGTATCCCCAAGATCGGCCTTCATGGTGAGTTTGCATAGTGATTTCGTTGCCTTGGTGAGCGTAGCGGCTCTGAATTCCGCAGTCAGGGACATACCGCAATATGCGACAGTGAACGATTGATATCCGAGACCTATGTCGAATGATGTCTCAAGCAGCGAAGATATGCTGCTCTCGACGAAACTCTGTATCCTGTTCATCGGTTCCATTATCTTGTCGTAGAATCCCTCGACGATCCTGGAGACGTACGCACTAGCTTCGATTATCGCAGTGCTACAGAGTTCCGATAGTTGTTTGAGTGCCTTGAAGATATCTCTGAGCGGTTCCAATAGAGGTTCTATCAGATCCATCAATACTTTGACGGCCTCATTGACGATATCTGTGCTCGAAGTATACCTGACACCAGCCAGTGCCCATCCGCTTATACACGTTATATCGAATTTCATATCTACGGGGATATCGCCTCTGATGTTCGCATCACACCATCCAAGGGCCATCAATACGGATGATGCAGATTCTACGGAATAGCCGATGTTAGCTTTTACCGATATCGAGAACACCGTCGTATACGGGCTGAGGGAGAAACTTGAGAGATCTATGTTGTGTATGCATTTCGATGCATTGTTCCTAGGCGGTGTGATCTTCACTTTGATGTCGTAGTCATCCTTAAGTTTGATATGCTCCACAAAGGTGTTGCCGTTCTTGTCGGACAATCTGTACGAGTTGTTCATATCAAGATCCATCATGCCTGATTTGGTGTTGAGATCCTGGTATCTCACGATGTCATGGATCATTCTCTTAGAGAGTGAGGTAAAGGCATCGGATACAGTCTTCGATGACATCGTAGCCTTCAACGTCAATTTCAATAGCAGCTTGATATTGCCGTTGTTCTCCTCAGGTATGTGCGTCAGAACACCCTTCAATAATGATATCCTATTGTCTATCTCATACCCTATGCCAGAATACGCATCCGCATAGGCCTTGGAACCTAGAACATCGTCGCATAAGGATTCGATCACGGATTCATCGAGTATAGCGTAGTTCTTCGAATTCAGAGTGTCCTTTATCTTCGCTTTGATCAACGCCCTATCCTTCGTATGGACGGAATTCAGGTCGAATATCGATGATCTGTTGTCTTCGAGTTTATTGAACAATGCGATATAGGAGGGACTGTAGAATGTACTCCTATCCACTAAAGACACCATCGTACTTCTTATTCTATCCAATCCATCTGAGAGTGCCCTATCTATGGAATCGGAGAGTAGTGCGAAATATGTCGTATCATCGAAAGCATCGCACCTCACTTTGATGGAACCGAGGTTTCTACAGACATCTGCGGTAGCACCATTCAGTATGTTCTTCATCCTTTCATCCACCATTCTTACCGAGAGGATACCGTCATCGAGGAAGTTGCCCCATCCCTTCCATGAGAATATGTCGATGCCCGGGGATTCTATGTAAATCTCGAAGGGCTCTATCTCGATGGTGTCCTTGCCGATATCATACGCCCCTCCATCCACCGTCAATCTCAATCCATGGTTGCCTATGTATCTGTAATCGGATTCACCGTATCTGTATTTCTTCATTATACTAGATATGTAATGTTGTGACGATGTCAGGTCCTTTCCGATTATCGTTCCGATGAGGGATCTCAGGGCATGTTCTGTGACATCATCGACCTTATCGAGGAAATCCATGGCATCATCCATGAGGAAGAATTCAAGCCATCTTCCCACAAATTGGTCCGCAACCGCGGTTATCGATTGCGATACTATCTGAGAGATATCGATCTCGAAGTAACCATCCTTAGCCATCATATACTCGGCCGCATCGATATGCTCATGGGCATTCAGATCCGAGGAACCGTCGCCCGTCGTTCTAAAACATAAGGATTCCACTATGGACAACGAGTTCCTGAACGATTCCTTCACATCCTCTTTCGTGATTATCGATTCCGTTCCCTTATCGCCATTCGATGATATCGCACCGTAACCATTGATCACTCTATGTTGTGCCAGAGATGACAATTGATAGGTCATGAGGTCAGTAAGGATGGATGAGTTGCTGGATGATGAGAGTTCGAATCTGGTGATGTTATCCACGATGAATGGTAGCCCAGAGGTCCCGTCTGCAACGACAGGTACCCTCTTCACGGTCTTACTTGTAGGTGTCGCATACTCAACATCAGCATATCCAGAGGTTCTGAGGTAACAGGGTTTCGTACCACCGATCAATTCGTCAGTGGACAGTCTGAGGTTCTCTACGGTCAGGCCGATATCATGCTCAACAAGGGATGCGGTCACTCCCTTATCCACCAATGGGAATGCTTTCCTCATCCATGCGTTCGAACGTTCTTTGAAGGCACTCATCCTTTTCAGAAGGTTACCTCCATTCGGATCCGTACTGATCTCGTTGATTATCCTCCCGAGTCCGGACCCTATGTATCTCTCCGTATCATCTATCGCCTCTTCCACGGACATCAGCTCACTTATGATGTTATCCGTCGAATCATTGACGTTCTGTATCTCGGCATAGACTATTCCAGATATCGAACAAATGAGGAGTAGCGTTACAGCGATCATCGCGAACGGCATCTGTCCTCCCCTTGAACCTCTGAGCGCTCTCATACCACATCCATCGTCGGGGATGGGTGATATAGTGGGGCAGTTACAGTTAGCAGGTTAGTATCGACCGGCCTTAATTTTCTTATAATATAATGCGACGGTTTTATATCCCTACAGGGGATGGGTGTGAACAAGAAGTGTGGATGCAATGACCATCACGACGAAAGAATACAGTGCAATGAAAGGACTCCCTAAGAAGGTCGAGTCCGTCTGTCCAGAGTGCGGTAAGGTCCTTGAAGCCGAGCATTATGAGAAGGACGGTAAAGTCTACTCGAAGAAGACCTGTCCTGAACACGGAGAATTCGATTGCCTGATATGGTCTAGTGTAGAACAGTATCTTAGAGCTGAGACCTATGCTAAGGACGGTATCGGTTTAGAGAATCCGGATGATACTACGGCAAAAGGAAGCAATGTCATCATCAAGATAGGCGACAAGCCCGTTTCTCTGAAATCATCCACGTCATTGGCGAACATAGATCTCACGAATAGGTGTAACATGACCTGTCCGATCTGTTTCGCAGAGGCCAATAGCGCAGGATACGTCTATGAGCCCTCATTCGATCAGGTCATGGCCATGTTGAAGACACTCAGGGATGAAAAGCCGATCAAGTGTACGGCCGTACAGTTCTCTGGAGGAGAACCTACAATCTACCCGAGATTCGTCGAGGTCATCAAGGCAGCTAAGGATATGGGATTCGCTCAAGTGCAGGTCGCTACGAACGGTATCGAGTTCGCAAAGAGCGTGGAGTTCTGTCAGAAGGTGAAGGATGCGGGATTGAACACGATCTATCTTTCATTCGATGGTGTTACCGATGAGCCGTACATTCAGGCAAGGAACAGGAAGATGTTCCATGTCAAATTGCAGGTACTTGACAATCTCAGGAAGATCGAACACCCTCCATCAGTCGTTCTCGTACCGACGATCGTCAAGGGTGTGAACGACCATCAGATCGGTGACATAATCAAGTTCGCATTCGACAATTCAGATATCATCCGCGGTGTGAACTTCCAGCCGGTATCATTCACAGGCAGGATAACACGCGAGGAATTGGAGAAGGGAAGATACACGATCCCTGATTTGATGAGGGATGTACAGGAACAGACAGGATATGCGAAACCTGACGATTGGTTCCCTGTACCTGTTGTATCATCAGTCTCCAAATATGCTTCCGCATATCTCGGTAGGCCGATGGTGACATTCACCGCACACCCCCACTGTGGTATGGCAACATACATCCTCAAGGGAGAGGATGGGGAATACGTTCCGATGCCCAGGTTCATTGATGTCAAGAAATTCGTGATGGGATTGGACGAATTGGCGGATGCGATGGAGAAAGCAAGATTCAAGAAATGGCAGCTCTTCAAACTCGTCGGCCTTTTGAACACATGCATCGATGAAGATAAAATGCCGAAGGGAATGAAGAAGAAGGACATCGTTCGTTTGATAAAGGGCGTAATGAGCGACAGTTCTAAGAAGACCCTTGCAGGATTCTCATGGAATGCCATGTACATCGGTGCGATGCATTTCCAAGATGCGTACAACTACGATATTGAAAGAGTAGAGCGTTGTGCGATTCACTACGTCACGCCGGATCTTCGCGTGATACCGTTCTGTGCATACAACGGCGGCCCATACTATCGTATGGAAATTGAGAAGAAATATTCCATGCCGATTGCAGAATGGAAAGAGAAACATAAGGAAGAAGCAAAATCACTCGAGAATGCATTGATCGTTCCCGAGGATCAGAGACCCGATCAATAAGGTGAAAAAATGAAGGTTGATTACAACAAATGTCTCCATTGCGGAGGATGTGCCGGTTCTTGTCCTAAGAATGCGATCTATCTGAATGATTACATCCTTGAGTTCAATGATGACTGCAACGGATGCGGAAGATGCGTGAAGATCTGTCCTGTCGGGGCACTCTCCAAGGAAGTGGCATGATGGTTACAAGATACGATTGTGATGTGGTCGTGGTTGGTGCTGGTCCTGGCGGAAGCATGGCTGCGAAATATGCCGCGGATGGCGGTGCGAAGACGATCCTCATCGAGAAGAAAGCTGAGATCGGAGCACCGTTGAGGTGTGCAGAGGGAGTATCCAAGAAGTGGCTCGCAGAACTTGGCATCGAGGCTGATCCCGCATGGGCTCGTGCAGATATGGCTGGAGCGATCATAAGATCGCCCAACGGCACAGTGTTCCAACTCGATGAGAGTAAAGCTGGTGCAGAGGTCGGTTACGTCCTCGAGAGGCACATATTCGATAAGCGTCTCGCTGAGGAGGCTGCATTGTCCGGTGCAAAGATCCTCATGCGCACAGGATGCACAGGTGTCCTGAAGGATAAGGACGGAAAGCTCATCGGGATAAAAGCAAGGTCCATGGGTGAGGAGATCGAGATCTATGCGAAATGTATCATCGCAGCTGACGGTTTCGAATCCCAGGTCGGAAGGTGGGCAGGTATCGACACATCATTGAAGATGGACGATATTGACACATGCATACAGTACAGGATGACGAACGTAGAATTCGAGTCGAACTTTTGTGAATTCGTCATAGGTTCCGCTGCTCCTGGAGGATACATATGGGTGTTCCCTAAGAGTAAGACGGCAGCCAATGTCGGTATCGGGGTGATGGCTAGCAAATGTTCTCACGGTGCTGATCCAAAATACTATCTTGACAAATTCATCTCGACCGATCCTAGATTCAAGAACGGTCAGATACTGGAGGTCGTCGGAGGTATGGTCTCTACGATACCTGGACTTGATGACACGGTCGCCGACAATATCATGCTCGTTGGAGATGCAGCAAGGATCATCGATCCGATTACTGGCGGAGGTATCGCTCACGCATGCAGATCCGGTAAGTATGCCGGCGAGGTCGTTGTAGAATGCCTTAAGACCGGTGACTTCTCAAAGAAGGCTCTTGGAGCATATGAGAAGAAATGGCGCGACAGGATGGAAGATAAGCTCTACAGGAATTGGATGGCCAAGGAGAGGTTCGCCACACTTGACGATCAGACTCTTGACGAACTCATACAGTTGATCAAGGACTCCGATATCGGAGAGGTCAACGTGTACAACCTTCTCAAGATCGTGAAAGAGAAGTACCCCAAGGTCGTAGAAGGCTTTGAGGACCTGATCTGATAAAAACATGGGGGCTTGTCCCCCTATTTTTCATACTATTGTTACTCCATCGACCCCTGTCTTCACAGTGTACGGGATTCCCCCGTGGAGTCTGATGTCCTCACATACTATCTCTGGTCTATCGGTGAGTGCGATCATACAACCCCCTCCTCCAGAGCCTGTCAGTTTTGCGCCATATGAATGTCTCTCGGCAGCGTTTACCAGCTTATTGAGTTCATTGCATGAGACTCCAAGGATTGAAAGTAATTTGTGATTCGCAGTCATGTTCTTTCCGAGTGATACGACATCATCGTTCCTCATGTCATCGATGCCTTGCATCGTCACCATCTCGATTTCATCGATGACATCCGATGCGAATCTGTTGTGTTCTTTGTATTTTCTGACCTTCTCGACCAAAGGTCCCGTCGATGCTTTGATCCCTGTATATCCTATGACGAATGTCATCTCAGGTACCTTCGTCTTAGAGATCGACCATCTTCCATCTTCCTTCTCTGCATCCCACAGGTGCGTATCCGTCTCTTTGACGTTGATCGCAACCCCCTTTCCGAAGGTACATGTCGATGTATCCAACGGGGATGCTCTTCCCTGTGCGTAGTATTCCGCCTCGAAGGAATCCCTTGCGATCTCCACAAGGTCCATGTCCTTCTTGGTAAGGTTCCTTATCGCAGCATCTAGTGATGACGATAATGCGGCGGAGGATCCAAGGCCGGAACCGGATGGGATGTCGCTCCAGGTTGTTATATTAATATTATTAACATTTAATCTTGATAATATACATTGAATATGTGGGTGGCGAGATAGGTCAATGGGGACACCATTCAAGGAATTATATTCCCCTGCGGACACACTGCACGAAAAACTCATATCGATGGCCAAAGCAACGGCCGGTTTTCCGTAGACCACGGCATGTTCGCCAAGGAGGATGAATTTCCCTGGCGATACAGCCGTCGAGATATCGTCGTTCATATCATTCATTCAACTTGTATTTAGCTAACATTTCGAGGATCGCATCGTTCGCATTCCTCATGTCAAGTTGGGGTTGACTGATCGTCCACCAATGATCATCGATGGCTTCGATAGCTCTCGCATAATCATCATCGGTGTCGTAGTCCTCTCTCTTGACGATGGATACTGCTTTCTTCTCTTCCTCAAGGAGGTCGCAGTCATACTTCTTGTTGACGAGAGCGAGTGCGATGGTGTGATCCAATGCGTATGATATCTCCAATGCGATGTCATCAGGTACGCAACCCATGATCATGTCCATGACGCTATTGACGCTCATTAGGAATGCAAGGTGTTTCTTACCTTCCTCATCCTGCGTCTCCTCTTCAACTGCCTTCTGAAGTTCATCATACCAAAGGTCGGCCATAGCCTGACTTCTGCGCGGATTCTTCTCCCATATCTGTTTGTTCAGATTCACTTCGTCGTCCTCGAATACCTGTTCGATGAGACCTGTGTTGGGGTCGACTTTCACCTTGGGCTGAGCCGTGTTGAACAATTCATCGATACTCTGCCCGTCCTGTTTTTCATCTTTCTTTGTTGTCATCTTGCACCCCTTCATTGTTTCGAGATCTTCTTCGCTGTGGAAGCGAGGATATCCATTCCCTTATTGATCTTGCTCTCATCCGCAGCATACGAGAATCTGAGGTGACCCTCTCCGAAGGGTCCGAATGCGGATCCTGGCGTACAGATGAGTCCATTCTTGATGAGTTCCATCGCGAAATCGTTCGAACTGATGTCATAATCGAATGACGGGAATGCATAGAATGCTCCTTTCGGCGGTATGATCTCCATGCCATCGATCTCATTGATCCTCTTCACGATCAGATCCCTTCTTTTCCTGAACGTCTCCCTTGCCTCCACAAGGTAATCGTCGATCGTCGGCAACGCGTTCAGGACACCATACATCGCAGGCATGTTAGGGCTTGCGCATACGTGGTATTGCATCTTGATCAGATCCTCCATCACATCGTCATTGGCCATGAGGAATCCGAGCCTCCATCCTGTAACGGCCATCATCTTCGAGAATCCGCCGACGACGATCGCTTTGTCCAACTGTGAGAGGAAGGATATGTGTTCGCCTTCATACACGAACGAATCGTATACCTCGTCGGAGAGGATCGTTATGTTCTTGTCTTCTGCGATATCGCACAAGGCTTTGAACGATTCCTTATCGAGTGTCCCTCCGGTAGGATTGCATGGATTGTTGATGACGATCATCGTCGTCTTATCAGTGATCTTCGACTGTATGTCATCGATATCGGGTTGGAATTCCTTGTCCGTCAGTTTGTAATAGACGGCCTTTCCCTCTGCTAATTCCGCATGCGGGCCGTATATGACGAATCCCGGACTCGGCACTAGTACCTCGTCCCCAGGGTCTATCAGTGTTTGCGTGATCTCAAGGAGTGCCGATGAACCGCTTGGGGTCACCATGACATTCTGTCCACTAATGGGGGCATATTTGGAATAATGTTTCGCGATAGCGTCCCTCAATGGCATTATCCCTGCCGTCGGCCCGTATTTATTCAGACCGTTGTGAGCCGCTTCACACATACCGTCGATCGCAGCCTTGGGAGGAGCCAAATCAGGTTCTCCCAGACCCAAATTGATGCTGTCGGGTGTCGCCAGATCGAACATCTTTCTTATTCCGGACATCGGAATTGAACTGAGCCTACGAGAGATCTTCATGGTGCCCTGATACTTTTCTTGGTATATAGATAGCACTCAAATGTCGATATTTTCTCAATTCGGAAGGATGGGTTGATGTCCTACAGATGAAACAATGTTTCATCGGAACAGGACCCAGACATGATAATTTTTAGATAATCTATATAAACCCATTACTCATACATATGCACGATGTCTGCGAAACAGTTTTCGGGATTGGCGGCTTCAATACTCGGTTTCGTCATCCTGATCATTGGTTCGCTCGGATATATGGATGTGTTTGCTCTAAGCGATACACTCAGCTACATGTTGATGGGAGTTGGGATCATCATGGTGATCTCGGCCTTAGCATTCATTAGCCTGATGGGAAGGAAAGAGGAGCTTACAAGTCTGAAGGAGGAATGTGATATGGGATTAATGGACAAACTCAAATCGCTCTTTAAGAAGAGCGAAAAGAAAGATGCAGCTCCTAAGTTAAACGGGACTAAGATGGAAGCTGTTCAATTCAAAGGCGAAGGCAGAGTGCCTGATGCACTCAGATATGCAGCGAATAAACTCGATGCACAGGTCAAAGCAGGCAAGTTCGATGACAAGAGGGCATCGGCATTCATTGCACAGCTTAGAGAGTGTGAAGCATCCAGTCTGTCAGATGACGAGAAGCTCGTTCAGATCGGACAGATCATCGGTGCAATTACGTTCCTGTAATTATTGAAACCTATTCTTTTGCATCCTCTTCATGAGGATGCAGAAGGTGATTTTTATGTCAAATGTCATGAATATGGATTTGATCTACAAATTATTCGATGCAGCCAATATGCACAGATGGAATGATCATCTGCGCCCCATCGATCTTACCGAGATAGATAAACAAGCGCACAAAGCCGCTATTGCATGGGTTCTTGGGAAATACGAGGAACAAGAGAGGGGCATAACGCTGGATTGGAGAAGGATAATCGAAGGATCATTGTTCTCGTTCATGAAAAGGACTGTATTGACCGATCTGAAGCCTCAATTGCTCCACAGGATGGAGGATGAGAGGTTCGACGAGGTCAACGACTATGTTCTCTCCGAGATCTCCAGTTCGATACCCGATTTGAATGCAGATTTCCTGAAAAGATTCGAGGATCATATACGCTGTACAGAGCCGGTCTTGGAGGACAAGATAGTGGCGGCAGCACATTATCTGGCGACGAATTGGGAATTCAATCTGTTGTATGACATGAATAGACATTCATACGCTATAGATCAGACGAAAGCTGCTATAACATTGGAATTAGCTCAGTATTCTGATCTCATCGGCGTCAAGAATACTATGGGGTCTCAATCGATGACATTCATCGATCTGATAGGGCAACTCAGATTCCAACAGAGGTGGACACGCGTACCAAGGATCCCTGCGACCACAGTCCTGGGCCATTCCTTGATGGTGGCGATCATGATATACATGCACGATCTCGATGTCGGTGTCGATGATAAGCAAGCTTACAACGATTATTTCACCGGACTCTTCCATGATCTACCAGAGGTTTTGACGAAGGATGTGATCTCGCCTGTGAAGGTGAATGTGAAAGGTCTCACAGACATCCTTGATGAATATGAGCACGAATTGATAGAATCGAGGATGATGCCCTCGATACCAGAGGCATGGAGGGATGAATTGAGATTCTTTGTTTACGATCCCTTCACAGATAAGGACGACGTCAGATTCGGCAAGGTCGCTGGAAGGGAATTGAAGATGTGTGACGTGATGGGTGCATATATCGAAGCGAACGTCTCCAGACGTTATGGGATATGCTCTTCAAAACTCCTCGAAGGCGAGGAATCACTCCGTAAAAGGTTGATGGATGAGGGAGATTGCATCAACGCCGAATCCCTCATAACGAGATTCGACGAGATGCGTATCTGAGCCCTCATCATTTTTTCGTTATCTTTTCCTGACCGCCCATATATGGCCTGAGTACCTCAGGGATCGTGACGCTTCCATCCTCGTTCTGATAGTTCTCGAGGATAGCGACGATCGTCCTCGGAAGTGCTAATCCTGAACCGTTGAGGGTGTGTACGAACTCACTCTTGAGATGCGGTTCCGGACGGTATTTGATCCTTGCCCTGCGTGCCTGGAAGTCCGTGAAGTTGGAACACGAGGAACACTCGAGCCATGCATCCTTACCAGGAGCATAGAGCTCCAGATCATAGCATTTGGAGCATGAGAAGCTCATGTCTCCAGTGCAGAGGAGGAGCACTCTGTATGGGAGTCCAAGTCCTACGATGAGGTCCTCAGCATTCTTCCTGAGTTCCTCGAGTCTCGCATACGAATTCTCAGGGAGCACGAAATTGACCATCTCGGTCTTCCTGAACTCATGTACGCGGATGATCCCTTTTGTATCCGCATGCTTACCTACTTCGCGCCTGTATGATGTGAGGTTCGCGGTGTAGTAGATCGGGAGCTGTTCCTTCTCTAGGATCTCATCCTGCAAGAGGTTCGTTATGGGGACCTCTGCTGTCGGGTTGAGGAACATATCGTCTCTCTCAAGGTAGTACATATCGTCCTTGAGGTTAGGATACTGTCCCGTTCCGATGACAGCGGCCTTGTTTATGATACCGGGGACAACGAGTTCAGTATATCCCTGTTTCATGTGTGTGTCGAGGAAGTAGTTGATAAGGGCACGTTCGAGTCTCGCACCATCGCCCTTCATGACATAGAATCCGCTTCCGGAGATCTTCACTCCTCTCTCGAATTCGATTATGTCGAGATCCTCTGCGATCTCCCAGTGCTCTTTGGGTTTGAATGTGAATTTCCTCTTCTCTCCAACTTCGTAAACGACCACGTTGTCATGTTCATCCTTTCCGATGGGTACGGACTCATGGGGTATGTTGGGGATGTTGAGGATGCAATCGGACCTGATGACCTCGAGTTCTGACATCCTATCATCATTCGCCTTGATCTTGTCAGCGACTTCGCGCATCTCCTTGATCTTCGAATCCTTCTCTTCGCCTTTGGCCATCTTGGAGATCTCCATCGAGACCTCGTTCCTCAATTTCCTAAGGCGGTTGTTCTCATCAGTGAGGGATCTCCACTCTGAATCCGCATCGAGAAGCCTGTCTAGGATGGCATCGTCCTTGTTCCTGTTCTTCAGCATGGTCCTGATCTTCTCAGGGTCCTGTCTGATTACGTTAATGTCCAACATTCGGATCAACTCAGAATTTCTTTTGGCAGAGAGAGGTCCAGGTTCTCTTATCGGTCAGGATGACGACACTTCCGCGAACGTCAACGACTATCGCACCTGTCGCTTCGGCTAGATCATCTGCTATATCCTTCGTCTCGCTCTCTGCATTAGCGAGAACTTTGACCTTGATGAGACGGTTCTTCTTGATCTGCATCTTGATCTCTTCGTAGAGGCTGTCCTTCAGACCATCCTTGCCGACATGTACGGTCGGTTCGATCTCCAGTGCTCTGCGCATGAGTTCCTTCTTTGCTTCTCTCTCCGTCATTCTCTTTGCTCCCTGGTGTATGGCATACGTTTGATGGTGCCGCATTTGAGACAGGTGATCTTCACTCTCCCGTCACCGATCCTTACTCTGCAATCGGCTTCGATGCTCAATGGCATCCCGCAACCCTTGCAGAATCTGACATCGTCCGGGATAGGCGTGCGTGTCTTCTGTCCAATGCGTCTTGCGATGGAAACATATCTTATCGCCCTCTCGTCATCACCGTTCTTCGCGGCATCCTTTGAGAGTTCGAACAGCTTCGACATCCTATCGCTCGCGATCTCAGATGCGATTTTCGATGAGATGCGTCTCCTTGCCATCGTATGCCCCTAATGTAGTTCCCCACATATGAGCGCATATAAAAGTTTGTGCGCATGTGCGCAATACATAGAGGCTTATGCGACATGCGAGAGCAACGCGGATTTGACCTCCAATTCCTCCTCGCTCAATCCCTCATCATCCGATTCGGTGTATTGGGACCAGAGGAACACGAAGTAGTCGTGGAAGGATTGTACAGCAGAATCCCAGCTGTCACTCGAACTCATGATGCCTAGGTCCTCGTTCGAGAGTATCCATTTGTTGTTCTTGAATGAGACCTTCGCCTCGACCGGCGTGGTGACAGAGACATCTCCGGTGGGGGAGATCAACCTGTGGAACTTTATGGATTCCACTTCGCACATATCCTCGGCATTGTCTATTGAGATCAGGTCTCCATTGTCGGAGTATGTGAACGTACCTGCAACGACGACGATGCAATCCCCGATGAATTGTAAAGACCTCTCCAACTCATCCCTGTCCTTGAATGAGATTCTGGAATGGACATCCTTGCCTGTAGAGAAGATGTATCTCGGTCCTTTTCCGGATTTGGATTGTGACCTCTCCAGTATCCCTATGGTCGCACCATCGAATGACAATCCTCTTCTCTTGATGAACGTCGAGAGTTTTTCAACATCGACATATCCGAATCTCTTGAGCTCATCGGTCGATCCGTATTCAAGATGGAAACCATCGGAATCGACAAGATCCTGGTGTAGTGCTACGATGTCATAGATGATGGCATTCCTGTAGAGTGCATCGGCGAAATTATCCTCCATCCAATAACTCCCAGTACCATTTCCCATGACATCCAATGTCTCTTCCATCTTAGCAATGGTGTCCTCTATGATGTCACCGAATCCCTTGGTCTCAGGATCATCCGTAGAAGCGTTGAACGACATTTCACCGTTGCCATCCATATATATCCTGAACTTCTCATCGAACTTCGGATTGACAAGTGTCTGTATGCGGAGTTCTCTGGATGTCAGATATTCTCCGATATGAGTAAATAGATCCTGGATGTCGATCATGATCTGTCCTGCCAATGCGACAGGTACTCTGCTGTCATCTTTATCGGAGACGATGTTAACGGTGAAATTTACCATCTTGTGCACCCTTTATGGATAAGGTTATGCAGACAACATTAAAGATAATTCGCATCAATACCTCTGAAAAATAGGAAAGTCTTATATTGGTCGCTATTATCAAGAGGGAAGGATAGACAATATCGTTAAATACAGAATGACGATTGTCAGCCCTACTCACTAACGATAATTGGTGGTGCAAATGGCAAGAAAGCCCGCAGTAATGTACAGAGAAATCAAAGGAATGGCATACACCCGCAGAGAATACATGGGTGGTGTTCCTAACAGCAGGATCAGTCAGTTCGACATGGGAAACCTCAAAGACGAGTTCCCGATCACACTCACACTCAAATGCAAGAACCGTGTCCAGATCAGGCACACATCCCTCGAGGCAGGGCGTATCGCAGCCAACAGGGTCCTGACAAAGGATGCAGGTGTCGCAAACTATCACCTTAAACTCAGAGCATACCCCCACGTTGTCCTCAGGGAGAACAAACTTGCTACCGGCGCAGGAGCTGACCGTGTTTCAAGTGGTATGCGTTTAGCCTTCGGAAAGAATGTCGGTACTGCAGCAAGACTTGAATGCAACCAAGCAATCATGACTGTAAGCTGCACACCCGCAGCATTCAACACAGCAAAACTCGCACTTTGGAAAGCATCGATGAAGTACCCCACACCGTGCTACATCGATGTTGAGAAAGGTAAAGAGTTCGTCAACTGATGTTCGACCTGAAACTCAGTGATATTACTGCGTGGATCAGCGACAGAGGATATTCCTCTGTCGCACTCCAGTTGCCAGAAGGATTGAAGATAAGGGCAACTGAGATAATCGATTTTCTATCTGATAATACAGATTGTAGTTTTGTGATCCTGGGGGATCCGTGTTATGGTGCATGTGACCTGTACGTGGATTACAAGGATGTCGCGGATGCATTGGTCCATTTTGGACATTCCCCGATACCTTCCCAAGGAGATGATGGCGATGTGTTCTATGTCGAATCGTTCTTCGATACCGACATAAGGGAGCACGTGAAGAATATCCTTGATGAATTGCCTGAGAAGGTCGGATTGTTGGCTACGGTCCAATACGTTGGATGCATAAATCAGGCAAAGGAAGTCATAGAATCGAGCGGAAGGAAGGTATCCGTCGGTATCGGTGACAAGAGGATAATGTATCCTGGTCAGATCCTCGGTTGTAATTGTTCAGCCGCAGAGTCTGTGGCGAATGATGTTGATATGTTCCTATTCATCGGAGAAGGTGATTTCCATCCATTGGCGACCGCTTTTGGTGTAGGGGCGCCTATGCGCGTACTCAATCCGATAACAGGTGAATTCAGATCCGTGGATGAGGTCAGGGACAGGATCCTTAGGAAGAGATTCGCAGCCATACAAAGAGCAGTGCCTGCTGAAAGCTATCTTGTCATCGTTTGTAGCAAGATCGGTCAGGAGAGGAATGCTCTTGCTGACGATATCATCAATAAGATAAGATCGTCCAGGAAGAAGGCATACAAGGTATACATGAATGAGATCTCGCCACAAGGACTCATGGCATACAGAGTCGATGCATTCGTGAGCACTGCATGCCCTAGATTGGCCATGGATGATTATTCTAGATATGACAAACCAGTCCTTACGCCGATAGAGGCGGAGGTCGCATTGGGCATCCGCGAATGGGATGATTATGTCTTCGATGCGATAAGGCCAGAGTAAGAAGGACAGTATGTTTTGTTACGTCCGCAATGGTTTATATCTTGAACGTGATGGGTGAGCAGATGTTCACGACGCAATCCCTTTTCGACGGCCATATGCCATCTGGCGTAAGAATCGGCATCGGTAGCAGTGGAACGTCTGACAAGATATATGAGAGCACGAAGGAGTTCGGCGACTCTGTCACGGTCTACACGGATCCAGGACGTATGATAGACGACCTCTACGAAGGAAGGATCGATGCTGCAATACGCGGCGACATATCTTCATCCGAACTACTCCCGATCATCAAGAGAAGATTCGGTATCGATGAGTTGGAGAGGATAGTATTCCTTGAACCGATCGGAAGGAAGTTGATAATAACCGCTCCCGTAGGCATAGATGAGGGGTGGACGATCCAACAGAAACATGATCTCGTCACCCGGTCAGTGAGATTGATGGAACGTATCGGCATGGGTACGAGGATAGCGATCATGTCTGGCGGGAGAAAGGACGATATCGGGCGCTGTAAGGCCGTGGACGATACGATAAGGGACGCATTGGAATTGGTGGACATCCTTGTGAAAGAAGGTTATGATGCATATCATTCAGAGATCCTTCTGGAGAACGCGGTCGACGAAGCGGATCTGATCATCGCACCCGACGGGATATCAGGCAATCTTCTGTTCAGATCGATGCATTTCATCGGAGGAGCTTTGGCGCTTGGTGCACCTGTCATCAATATCGACAAGGTGTACATAGACACATCTCGTGCCAAAAAAGATTATAGAGATTCAATAATGCTAGCAATGAGGTTGACGGAGGGAAAAAGATGATGTTAGAGATAGACGGTGAGCATTCAGGAATAAGGTTTTCAGCATGTCATTTCATCCCAAGACATGAGAAGTGTTCTAGACTTCATGGACACTCATACATCCTTAGGCTCAGGGTCGATGGGGACATCGGAGAGAACGGTATGATCATGGATTTCGTATCGTTGAAGAAGGAACTTAGGAAGTTCGTCGATGAATTTGATCACAGGACCCTCCTTCCAGGTAAATCAGACATCGTCAAGATAACGGATGATGATGATTCCTACGATGTCATCTGCGATTCGAAGAGATACGTCTTCCCCAAATCGGATGTCGTCATATTGGATGTACCTACGACTACGGCCGAGGAGATGACCAAGATGATGGTCAACAGGATGGTGAATGACATAGAATTCCCCAAGAATGTGCGCTCGATCTCCATAGGAATGGATGAGGAGAGGGGACAGACCGCTTGGTACACGTTGGAGGTGTGACCATTCCCAAAGCAGTCGTTCTTCTATCCGGCGGGTTGGATTCTACGACCTGCCTCGCTCAATCCATCGCTGATGGCAATGAGCCGATAGCACTCAGTTTCAGATACGGTCAGAGACATACCAAGGAGCTCAAATCGGCGGCGAATGTTGCAGCATATTATGGTGTGAAGCACATAATCATCGATATGGACCTCAGTATGTTCCATTCCGCACTCACAGATATGTCACTTGATGTTCCTGAGAACAGGGATGAGGATTCGATGGGATCGGACATTCCGATAACATATGTGCCTGCGAGGAACATAATCATGCTGTCCGTGGCCGCCGGTGTTTGCGAATCATTCGGTGCGGATAAGATATACATCGGTGTGAACTCGGTGGATTATTCAGGTTATCCTGATTGTCGTCCGGAATTCATCAAAGCCTTCGAGGATGCCATCAACAAGGGTACGAAAGCAGGAGTGGAAGGCCATCCGATCAAGATCGTGACCCCGATCCAATATGCTTCAAAATCGGATATCGTGAAGTTAGGGAAGAAATTGGGCGCTCCTTTGCATCTCACGTGGTCATGCTACGAAGGCGGAGAGAAGGCTTGTGGTAAGTGTGATTCATGTCAACTCCGTCTGAAGGGATTCGCGGATGCAGGATACAAGGACGAGATAGAGTACGAGTGATACAGATGATGATTTCCGAGACGTTCAGATCGATCCAGGGAGAAGGTAAGAGGATTGGTGCCCTAACGTATTTCATAAGGACCGTCGGATGCAATCTCGACTGTTCATGGTGTGATACGCAATACGCGATGAATGGCGGAGGGGACTTATCGATCGAAGAACTGATCGATCTGGTGAGATCAGATGATGAGATCTGTCTTACAGGCGGAGAGCCATTATTGCATCGTGAATCAGCGATTCTCATAGAGAAGTTGACAGAGATGGGGAAGACCGTGGTCGTGGAGACCAACGGTTCCGTGGATCTCTCCAACATGCCGAACAATGACAATGTGATCTACAGTATGGATATCAAATGCCCATCATCTCACATGGAGGATCGCATGATGTTCTCAAATATCGATCTTCTTCAAGCTAAGGATCAGGTCAAATTCGTCATCTCGGACGGGAATGATCTGGAGTATGCCATCTCGGTAGTCGAGAGATACAGCCCGAAGTGTGAAGTGATATTCTCTCCAGTGGGAGGGATGGATATCGAACCGCTCGCTGAGGAGATCATAGCGAGAAGATTGAAGGTAAGGGTCCTCCCCCAATTGCATAAGTTGATATGGGGAAATAAGAAGGGTGTTTAAGCGAACTTCCTGTCGCGTTCCACCCTTCTTTTGAATGCATTCATGCATTCTTCCACAGTGCCTTCCTCATCGAATGATACCTTGATTCCGGCTTTGGTCAGTATGTCGTATCCGTGGGAACCGATCCCCCTAGTTATCACTGCATCCACGCCGATGCCAACGATCGCGTTGGCTACCTTCATACCTGCGCCTTCCGCATCCATGAACTCATTCTTGACCACTTCGTAATCCAGTGTGTCATAATCCACGATAAGGAAGTATGGTGCGTGACCGAAGTCCTCAGATACCTCTGATGACAGGTCATCGCCATCGGATAGCACGCCGACCTTCATATTCATTCCACTGTCTTTATGATCTTGTCCACGATCGTGTTGAATGCTTTCGCGGATTCGGACTCAGGTGCATCTATGACAATTGGCATGCCCGAATCTCCAGAATCCACGATCTTCGGTTCGATCGGGATCTTTCCAAGGAATTGTATGTTCATGTTCTTTGCGGTAGCCACTCCACCGCCTGATTTGAAGATCTCAGTGATCTCTCCGCAGTGAGGACATACGAATCCGCTCATGTTCTCAATCAATCCTATGATCGGTATCTCTACCTGTGCTGAGAATGTCACTGTCTTCCTGCAATCCATGAGTGCAACATCCTGCGGTGTGGTGACAAGGACGATACCGTCCGCTTTCTTCATGAGTTGTGCGACAGAGATCGCTTCATCGCCCGTTCCTGGGGGCATATCGACGACAAGGTAGTCCAAGTCTCCCCATTTGACGTCCTCGATGAATTGTCTGATGGCTGTTCCTTTCACAGGGCCTCTCCAAACGATTGCCGAGTCCTTGTTCGGAAGGAGGAATTCCATGGATATGACCTTCAATGATGGTGGTACGAGGACAGGTATCAATGATTCATCCTGCACGTCGAGTTGCTCATACTCTACGCCGAACATCTTCGGGATGTTGGGGCCGGTGATATCGACATCCATTATCCCTGTCTGATAGCCTTTCATGGACAGGGCCATAGCTATATTGGATGACACGGTACTCTTACCGACTCCTCCTTTTCCGCTCATGACGATGATTATGTGTTTGATCTTTCCAAGACTCTCTTGGAGTTTGAAGTCCTCAGCGTTGATCATTGGTTTGGGCATGATATCAATCCTGTGAAGTTCCAATTAACTTCGTTAATGCGGGTAATGGTGAACTCTTTATTAGCCGTTTGCTATATCTCACTCATGCCACTGGGTGATCCGCATGGCGGGAATTTCATATACACCAACGAAGGCCTACCTAACGGTATCGCGGCCATATCCATCCCTACGAAGAATGTCGATCGTTCAATCAGGTTCTACGTGGAATTATTGGGATTAAAATTGTTGTCACGCAGTGATGCTGTCGCGATCCTATCTGTCGGGAAGGATATCATCATCCTCAGGAAGTCGGATGTGGTCGGCGTGGATACAGGCCTTTACCTTAGCACCGAGAGTCCTTTCGATCTCCACAGGAGATTGATAGATGAGGGCGTGATATTCGTGATCGATCCGAAAAGAGTCGATATCGGATTGATAACAAGATTCAAGGACGATGACGGGAACATCATCGGCGCTATAGAGATAAATCAATAACAAAAATAAAGGAGGGGCTTGCGCCCCTTTAATGTTTCAATAGAATTTTCCAGCTGTCGCTTCATCGAATTCTCTCTTGATTTCCTCGGTAGGCTCTTCGGTCATTCTGCTGACGATGACACCTACGATCAATGAGAGGATGAATGCTGGGAGAAGTTCGTACAATCCGCTATCCCATACGAATGTCTGGATTCCGAACATGTTTCCGAACACTCCTCCCGATATGAACAGCGTGTTCCATAAGATGACTGTCAGGAATCCGACGATCATGGATGCGAGTGCACCCTGTCTGTTCATGCGCTTCCAGAACAATGCAAGGACCATGACAGGTCCGAATGATGCACCGAATCCGGCCCAAGCGAATGAGACGAGGCCCATGATGTTGTTGTTTCCGCTGAGTGCTATCAACACACCGATGACTGCGATGATGGCGACGCATATCCTGGACATCCACATCAGCCTGTTGTCCTCGATCTTCTTCTCTCCCTTCTTGTTGTAGAGATCGTTGGTTATCGCGGATGCAGCGACCAGTAATTGTGAATCGGCTGTACTCATTATAGCAGCCAAGATCGCAGCATAGAGGAATCCTGCGATGATCGGTGCACTGTTGCCGAAGAGGTTCGAGACCATCTGAATGAACACATTCTCTGCATCGAAACCTGCTGGGTTCCCGAGATATACGCGACCGATGACTGCGATGAATCCCACAGATGCGAGTGCAACGACGACCCAAAGTGTACCGATGCGGCGTGCGACCTTCACTTCCTCAGGGTTCTTAATCGCCATGTACCTGACAAGGATGTGAGGCATACCTACGTATCCAAGACCCCATGCAAGGCATGACAGCAATACGATGGCTGTTATCGGTTCTCCGCCTGACCATAAGAGATTGGTACCGTTCTCGACCAAGGAATTGAATGTTGAGGATACTGTATCCCATCCGCCTCCGATCTCTCCGAGTGCTACCAACGGGACAACGACAACGGCGATGATCATCATTATCGATTGGATGAAGTCGGTCCAACAGACAGCCTTGAATCCGCCCGAAAATGTGTATAACACTATGATGAATCCTGTGATGATGACAGCCAACTCATAACCTATCTCGCTGAACACGAGGTTGAAGAGTTTTCCGCCTGCAACGAATCCTGATGCGACATATATCGTGAAGAAGAACAGGATGGCGACACCCGTCACGACCCTTATGTATCCCTTATCATCTCTGAAACGGTTGGAGAAGAACACAGGGACCGTAAGTGAATTGTTACATTTTTCCGAATATTTTCTTAGACGTTTGGCAACGAACAGCCATGCGAGGTAGGAACCTATCGCAAGGCCGATACCGATCCAGATCTGGCCCATTCCAAAAAGATAGATGGAACCGGGTAGACCCATGAGTAGCCATCCGCTCATGTCTGATGCTTGTGCGGACATCGCTGTCACGTATGGGTTCATATCCCTTCCGCCGAGAACATAATCGGACATGTTGTGGGTTTTGTTGTAGAAATAGAAGCCCACACCCAATACCACTATGAAGTAGATGATGAAGGCCAATAAGACAAGCATATCCATTTGATACTCTCCGTAATACTATGGGAAATGCAATTATAATATAAATGAGGGATGGGGGAAGCTGGACGCTTTTCCGACGTATCGTCGAACGGCCATCATAACCTTTAGGTGATAGAGTCTGTACTCTTCATTCGTTTCACAAGGTATGTGCATGTGAATATCAGAGCGATCATCGTGAATGCACCGCCCACATAACCGATCGAACCGATCGATATCGTATCCGTGGTTATACCTCCGATGATGGATCCCATCGCTATCCCTACATTGAATATCCCGCTGTACATGGACATCGAGATCGCGGATGCATCCATGGGCGATGTGCGTATGGCCTCACTTTGGAATGATACGTTGAATGCGGTCGCGAAGAATCCCCAGAACATACAGATCATCATCATCGTGATAGCGGAATATGCGGATACATTCAGGAGCATGAGGCATACGGATACGCCCAATATCGAACCGATCAGGAATTCGTAACGTATCCTGTCGTAGTATTTGATGAAGACGAAACTTCCGACTATGCCCGCGAATCCAAAGATCGTAAGACCGACGGTCGTCATCGATTCGGATAGGTTCGCTATTTGTATCATGAATGGTTCGATGTAGCTGTATCCTGTGTAGTATCCTGTGACGAATATCGCTATGACGACATATATCCCGACGAGGGCTTTGTTCCTGAAGAGTTCCGGAAGCCTTCTCAATGTGAACGTACCTGGATTCTCCACTCTGGGGAACACTATCACAAGAAGGATCAATGCGAATATCGCCACTATGGCGATGGATATGAATGATGCTCTCCATCCCATCGCGAGACCTATCATCCTTCCTATCGGAAGGCCAGCGATCATAGCGATGGATGTTCCCGTGGCCACCATGCTTATTGCCAACCTTCTGTATTCCATGGTCACGACCCTGACAGCCAACGGAGTGGCTATGGACCAGAATATCGAATGCGAGACTGCCACGCCAAGACGTGCCATGATGAGCATCTCATAACTGTCGGATATCCCCGACAATATCTGGAATCCTGCGAAAAGGGCTATGCACATCAATAGCATTCTGCGATACTCCATCTTCCTCAGGAGGAGCATTATGGGCAAGGATAGTATCGCCACAGCCCAAGCGTAGATCGATATTATCATCCCTGCTTTGGATTCGGTTATCCCCAAGTCCATGGATATGTCCGTAAGCAACCCGATGGGCATGAATTCGGACATATTGAAAATGAATACGCTGATGGTTATGCCGATCAACGGTAACCAGTTCTTTGGGGACATCGTGGATGCTCGATGTACAACTTGTGGATAAAGATTATTACATCACCATATCGAATCGAAGGGATGTGAGGGATGATAGGGCCCTTCGAATCCTCATCGAAGGGCGATGTCAATCAGTTTCCGACGTTAGCTTTGGTCACAGCTGCATCGATCTCGTTCCTGAGATGATCAGGAAGTCCGTTGATGCCTCCGACGAGGAATCCTCTGACGATCATACTGACCGCATCATCCTCCGACAGTCCGCGTGACATAAGATATTCGATCTGATCCCTTGCGATCTTACCGACAGCGGCCTCGTGCGTCATCTCGACATCCGCTACCGTCGATTCAAGTTCTGGGATGGCATCCGTGCTACCGCCATCGGAGAGCATGATGCTTCTGCATTCGAGGTGTGCTTTCACACCAGGTGCATGACCCTCCAGACGACCGCGTGCCTTGATCTTACCTCCGTGAACGATGTTCCTGGAGATGATCTCCGCTGAAGTGTTCGGTGCATTGAGTATGACGCTACCGCCCATATCGACATCAGAACCCTCGTTCGCGATGCAGATTGTGTTCATCTTGCATGTGGCACCCTCGCCATTGAGATAACAGGCAGGATAGCTCTGCAATGTGCCTACAGGTTTTAACAGGACGTAGTTGTTGACGTACCTTCCACCCTTCTCCACTATGCATGCGGTCCTGGGACGGACAGCCGTCTGTGTTCCCCAGTTATGGATCATGGAGAATACGACAGATCCTCCTTCCTTGACATAGATCTCCGATACACCGACGTGCAATGCGTCATTGACATGGTTGCCTGTGGCGCATCCTGTGATGATCTCCAACGATGCGTTCTTATCGACGATGACGATATTGTGGAGCGTCTGTATGGATTTCTTGCTGTCTATCATCATGCACGTCTGCACAGGATTCTTCACCTTGTATCCTGGTTTGACATAGATGAAATAACCATCTCCGTCTTCGAGACATGTCTTCGCAGTGTACTTGTCCTTGTCAGGTTTCACTGCATTCCAGTAGTAGTCCTTCACCCAATCATACTTGGCGAGGGCCTCTTTCGTGGACATGACTTCCACGCCCTCTTCAGCCTTGTTGTTGCAGTGACTCATGGCGTTATCGATGAACATGATCGTTCCGTCACGACCTTCCTCATTGGATACGACACCGATATCGTCCATGATCGCACGTGTGGCCTCATCCGCCTTCTCAAGATCATCGATCTCATGCGGTTCGAAGGAACCCAATTCATAATGGTCGAGGTCGATATCCGGGCCGTATGCCGCTTTTTTGTCAAGTGCTTCCTTCAATCCATCTTTACCATTCTGCATGATATGCACTCTCCGTAACCCCTTTCTCTGATGTCCTTGAGTATGTCCATCGGACGACCCGTGCATCTGATGAGCCCTTCCTTGAGGACGAATGCCTTGTCGGCACCGATGTAGTCGAGGATCTGTCCAGTGTGTGTTATGACAAGTGAGGAGACATGTCTCTTCGAGTTAGAACCGCAATTCTCGCATTTGCCGTTGTTCTTGGTGTAGAGCAGGTCGTGTACCTTCTTTCCGATGAGATCGATGCTTTCGAGATCGACTCCGGACTCAGGTTCGTCCAGGAGTACGAATTCAGGTTCCTGTGCCGTCAGTTGCAGGAGTTCGGATCTTTTGATCTCTCCGCCAGAGAAACCGACGTTCACATCCCTTGCAAGGAAGTTATCCATCCTGAAATCGGTCGCATCAGGGACATCCTTTCCATTCGCCGTGGCCTTCACAAGGTCTCCGAGTTTCACTCCTACGACATTCGGTGGTCTTTGCATCATCATGCCTATTCCGAGTTTAGCACGCTCATTCACAGGCATATCCGTGATGTCAATCCCTTCGAATATGATCTTTCCACTCGTCACTTTGCATGTTCCGTATCCCATCACCGCTGCGAGGAGCGTGGATTTGCCTGAACCGTTGGGACCGAAGAGCACACAGGTCTCCCCTTCTCCAACACTCAATGTGACGCCTTTGAGGATCTCCCTTCCACCGGCTTCAACGTGAAGATCGACGATGTCTAACATTCTCTCACCTTGGTGGGGTCATACACGTTAATGTAATTAAAATATTCATAACGGCGTTAACTCACACCTCTCGATAGATGCGTCAAGCAATACCATCTGCGCACATCATTGCCGATTTGTTTATACGGCATCATTCATAACGTGTAGGCATGAAGGTCGTTGCACTGAACGGGAGTCCACGTCTACTAGGGAACACATCCAATGCATTGAACGTGGTCCTTGATGAACTCAATAAGGAAGGTATCGATACCGAATACATCCAGGTCTATGAGGATCACATGAATCCATGTAACCATTGCAGTTCATGCGAGGTGCGCGGAGACGGGAGATGTGTCGCAGAGGACGACAATATGAATCTCTACCTTGACAAGATGAAAGCGGCCGACGGGATAATATTGGCATCCCCAACATACTATGGATCATGTACGGCTCAATTGAAGATATTCCTGGAACGTGCTGGATTGGCATGCATGTTCGATAAGGATCGCCCACTCAGAGGAAAGGTAGGGGCGGCATTGGTCATCCAAGAACGCAATGGAGGGTACGCCGTCTATTCAGAATTGGTCAATTGGATGCTCAGCAATGAGATGACAGTAGTCGGTTCCAATCCATTGTGTGTGATCAACGCGAAGAACCCGTTCGACTATGAGAATGATGAGAAAGGGATGAAAGCCCTGAAGATGATGTCCAAGAACATCATCTCAGAGCTAGAGAAAAGATGAACTCAGAAGAATAGGAAGCCGCAACCTTCCTTCACGGAGACGTTGGCCAAAGATTCCAAACGCTCGAGGGGTCCGGAGTATCTTCTCACATACATCTTCCCTTCCTCTGGAAGAGCGACTTTGAGGATCTCCACCTCTTTGAGCAGTTCCTTCGCATCATCGGGTGTGAACTTCCTCTGTTCCTCGGAACTCTTGAGTGCGGATGCGATTATCCTGCAGTCATGTTTCTCCGCGATCTGAGGGAGAAGGCTGTTATTCGGTCCGAATGCACCTATGCACCCCCTTCCTTTATCCCATGATAACGGACATCTTGCACAGGCATCATTCATCTGATCGAAATCGAGAAGGTCCCATCTCGTGAGACGGTCATCGGGTTTGGATAGTCCTATCGCTCTCTCTTTCTTGGAATCATCAAGTCTGTCAAGGAGGACCCAACCAGTGTACTTCTTTTGTATCTTAGGTCTGAGTTTCTCAAGATCCTCTTCCTTCTTCACCTTCTCGATGTATATGGCATCGGATTCCTCGTTGATCCTGTTCCTCTTGATGAATTCCTCGAAGTCGGAGAAGATATCCTTGGCATCCTCCAAAGAAACGAATTCATCGATCTCTGCCGCATCCGCGAATTGTGACGGATCATCAACGATGACCTTCACGAAATCATTCTTATCACTGCGACAAACCGCATTCTTAGCTTCCATCTCACAGACACCGATGTTTATTCCCATCCAAAAGCACCTCTCTGACGATATCATTCGCCGATGATATAACGTTATCACCGGTCAATCGCCATCGTTATAATCATTCAGATGTATCTAGAGGCCAATGGCTGACATAATGATACGTAAGAGGAAGAGGATGAGAGAGAAGGATATCAAGGCTCTCAAAGAGGATTTGAACACTTTGCTCTCGATCGAGACATTCGCTGATAAGGATGTCATAGATATGGCCGAGAGTTCGGATTTCGATGTGATCTTCGTCAACAACTCGATCCTTGCTTTGGTGTATCAGGGAAAACCGTTCCTTACGATCAGAGGATTGTTGAAATACAGGCCAGAATCGTATTCGGTGACAGTGGATATGGGTGCTGTGCAGTATGTCACGAACGGTGCCGATGTGATGGGCCCAGGTATCGTGGGTGCGGACGACAGGATATCCGAGGGGGATCTCGTTTGGATAAAGGATTACAAGAACAATGCACCTTTGGCCGTAGGCGTCGCATTGCGTGATGCGGCAGGACTCAAGGGCAGGCAGAAGGGTAAGGCCATCCATACGATACACTACGTCGGAGACAAACTATGGAAATCCGGTGAGTGATGATGTTAGGCATCGGAAAGAGGAAGGATCTCAATATCAAATGCGATGCGATATTCGTGGATCTCTCGAAGGAGGAGATCCCGGGGGATGTCTCCGCGCAAAGGGTCAAAGTGATAAAGGTACGCAACCCGTCCGATGTCGAAAGATTACCTGGCGTGTTGTTATCGGAATGTGTCCTGATTGTGAATCTGGATGGGTTCAGCGGAGATGTGGATGCATCCGTAGAGAGGATGAGGACGATGGCCCGTATGTCGAAGTTTGAGCATCAATCCATCAATCCGATGACCTTCATCTTCATCCCTGAGAAGGTCAAATTGACGAATCTTGCCATACGTGAGAAGTGAGAGGATGGCCAATAAGAGCAAGATCGTCCACGATCCCATCCATGGGAGCATAACCATCGCCCCACCTTTCTTGGATATATTGGATAGGCATGAGATGCAGAGGATACGCTCGGTCAAACAACTTGGGTTGGGTGATCTGGTATTCCCTGGCGCGAATCACACGAGATTCGAGCATTGTCTCGGCGTATACCATTTATCGGGAAGGATGGGCAAGGTCTTGGACTTGGATGACGAGGATGTCACGGCACTCATGGCGGCTGGTCTGCTCCATGATGTCTGTCACGCACCATTCTCACACACATTGGAGGAATCGATGGAATCCATCACCGGCAGGAATCACATGGATCTCGCCAGGGATCTGATATTAGGCAGGATCCCCACATTCATGGAGAGGGACAGGGATATCCTGGATGGTATCGATTCAATATCGGAGATCCTGGAGGATGGCGGGATATCAGCGGACATGGTCTGCGATCTCATTGCATATCCGAAATCAACGCTCGGTCCGTTCCATATAGGTGATGAGATGCCTTATTTCTCATCAAGGGACTATATGCACCAGGTCATCCACGGCCCTGTGGATTCGGATCAGATGGATTATCTTCTTAGAGATGCGCATTACACGGGTGTGAATCTCGGCACCATCGACATGGAGAGGTTGTTGAGTCAGATGGTGAAATACAACGATCAATTGGTCTTGAAGAGAGGAGGCATAGTCGCGGCAGAGGGACTCGTAGTCTCACGCCTGTTGATGCATTCCTCGGTATATTTCCATAAGACCATACGTACGGCCGAGATGATGTTGGTGAAGGCCGTGGATGAGGCGATGGATCAAGGTTGCGACATGTCCGAGATGTATCTCATGACGGATTCCGATCTCATCCAGAGGTTGATGTCGTTCGGAGGTAAGGCATCGGACATCACCAGGAATATCATGTTGCGCAGATTGTACAAGAAGGCGTACATTTTGTATTTCAGTTCGTTGAGCGATGACGATGTCATCGAATTGGCAAGATATGCTTTGGACTCGAATGCGAGGAAGGAATTGGAAGGGCGCATCGCTGCGAGAGCAGGAGTTGATGTGTCGGATGTCATCGTGGACATGCCGCCAAGATCCGCATTGCTGTCCGAGCAGAAGATCGGTAAGACCGATGTGAACATACTGGACGGCGGAAGGATCAGGACATTATCATCATTCTCGACCTTGGCTAGATCACTTCAGAGCAGGTCGAATTTCGATTGGGCCCTCATGGTATCCGCACCTGCAGGCATGGAGGGTGCGGTCGCTAAGGCTGCACGCAATATAATCGGAATAGAGGACGTCACCCTTTGATGACGCCTATGGGCCTCATCCTGGCGACCTTACCGGTGAGTCCTGCATCACACACGACGGATACGACCTGACTGACATCCTTGTATGCCTGCGGGGCCTCCTCGACCAATCCCTCGTCGGAGCCGCTTCTCAAGTATATGTCGTCGCCGGACATGCGCGTCCTTATGGAGTCCGCAGTTATCGAACTGATTGCCTTCTTCCTGGACATGACCCTTCCAGCACCGTGACACGATGACCCGAAGGTCTCCTTCATAGATCCCGGCCTTCCGACTAATATGTACGTTCCTGTGCACATGTCACCAGGGATTATCACAGGTTGGCCGATGTTGCGATATCTCATCGTGATCTCAGATCTTCCAGCGGCGAAGGCCCTTGTCGCACCTTTCCTGTGCACCAGTACATCCATGGATTTTCCATCGACATCATGGCGTTCCTTCTTAGCTATGTTGTGCGCCACATCATACAACACTTCGATGCCCATGCTCTCTGCGGAACAACCCATGATCGTCTCGAAGGATTCTCTGATCCAATGTGTTATCATCTGACGATTGGCCCATGCGAAGTTCGCTCCGCATGACATCGCTTTGAAGTATCTCCCCCCGATATCGGTATCCAACGGGGCACATGCGAGTTGTCTGTCTGGAAGGGAGACTTTGTTGTCCCTTATGTATTGCTCCATACTCATGAGATAGTCCGTTGCGATCTGGTGGCCGCAACCTCTCGAACCGCAGTGTACGGTCACGGTTATCTGTCCTTTCTCCAATCCGAATGATCTTGCGACATCCTCATCGAATATCTCATCGACCACATCCAATTCCAAGAAGTGGTTGCCTGAACCGAGCGATCCCAATTGAGGGATCCCCCTCTTCTTCGCTTTATCGCTGACGGTGGTCGGGTCCGCTGTGGCCATGGTCCCGCATTCCTCGGTGACATCCAGGTCCTTCTCCCATCCGAATCCATTCTCTACTGCCCATCTCGATCCCTCAGAGAGTATGTCGTTTATGACATTCATATCGACCCTGGTGAGTCCTTTCGAACCAAGGCCTGACGGGACGTTCTTGTAGAGGGCATCTATGAGATCGGACTTCTTACCCTTGATGTCATCCAACGTGAGATTGGTCCTTATGGTACGGACACCGCAATTGATGTCGAAACCGATACCGCCAGGGGAGATGGATCCCGAATCAGCATCGACGGCAGCGACACCCCCTATGGGGAATCCGTATCCGAAGTGTATGTCAGGCATGGCCAAGGATCTGCCGACGATGCCTGGGAGGCATGCGACATTCGCTACCTGTTGCGGAGAATTATCGTCCATGATCGAATCCAACATGCTTTCGTTCGAGAAGATCACCGCATCGGTTCTCATACAAGGCATATGCTCTTTGGATATCTCCCATCTGTTATCATCGATCTTTCTGAATTTACCGCTCCAAGCCATGATTACATCTCACTAGATGAAGTTATTAGAAGTAAGGGCCGGGACCGAGATTTGAACCCGAGTCAAGGGATCCACAATCCCCTAGGATAACCAAGCTACCCTATCCCGGCCATATTTCAATCCGTGCATTGTATAGTTGTAGATAAAGTTATCTAATTCAATACTAAACGCTACGCTGTATCATCAAGAGTTATTTCGTTCCTCTGGAGTCATAAGAGGTCAGAAAGAGATTATGGACAGTAATGATCCATCAAAAGACAGAGCGTCAAGGTATGCTCTGTCAATGATCATTCTGATGGAGGGCGATTCAGATCCGCATCCGTGATATGTATAACGTATCGACGGTATCTTCGGACTCTTTCGTCTTATATATAAGTGAATTATATGAATGCTCATGGCAAAACGCAACATCATCTCCGTCCTCGACATGAAGGACGATATGCCTCAGCTCGTTGAACTCGCCGAAAAGCTCAAGAAGGAACGTGGGAACCATGGAGAACCTCTGAGAGGGAAGACACTTGCAATGATATTCGAAAAGCCCAGCACAAGGACCAAGATATCATTCGATGTCGCGATGAGTGAACTCGGGGGACACCCGCTATATCTTTCAGCAAGGGATATGCAGCTCGATCACGGCGAGACCGTTGAGGATACCGCAAGGGTGATGAGCCGTTTCGTACACGGGATAATGTACCGTGCATTCGACTATAAGATGATGGATAGGCTCGGGGACAGTGCTACAGTCCCTGTGATCAGCGGATTGGACAATCTCGAACACCCATGTCAGGCGCTTGCTGATATGCTCACGATAAAGGAGCACCTCGGCTCATTCAAGGGTAAGAAGCTCGTATATCTCGGAGATGGGAACAATGTCTGCAACTCGCTCCTCTATGCATGCGCCATAATGGGTGTAGACATGATCGCATGCTGTCCGGCCGTCAGGATGCCGAATGCCGAGATCATGCTCGGTGCCGCACGTATCGCAGATCAGAACGGAAGTAAGATCCTGGCATCCCATGAACCTTTGGAAGCGTGCGTGGATGCAGATATCCTCTACACGGACACATGGGTCTCGATGGGCGACAGCACATCCGAAGAGGTAGCTGTGAAGATATTCAAGAAATATCAGATCAATCAGGAATTATTGGACATAGCGAAACCGAATTGCATCGTGATGCACTGTCTCCCATGCCACCGCGGACAGGAGATAACCGATGATGTCATCGAAGGTCCGCACAGCGTGGTATTCGACGAGGCGGAGAACAGACTTCACGCACAGAAGGCCATCCTGTTGACACTTCTCAAATGAGTTGGGATGCGACCATATCCTCGACTATGTCGAGGAATTGGTCCTCTTTGTCTACAGGTATCGTGGCCCCTGCCGCAACGTTGTGCCCTCCACCATATCCGCCGACGATCTCAGCCGCCCTGTTCATGATGATGGACAGGTCCAACCCCCTTTCTCCCAATGAGCGGTCCGCTCTTGCAGAGACTTTCACTCCATCATCGGCTTTGGCGAATGCTATTATCGGCATCATCCGATTGAATCCCTCTGTACTTAATATCATGCCTGCAACTATTCCGACGACGGTGTCCTTTATGGCATCGCCTGCGTCGAAGTATTGTATGAATTGTCTTCTGTGGATCAGATCGTTGTGCTTCACGTACTGCAGTGCTGATGAGATGTTCTTCCTATGTTCCGCACGATTCCTCTCAGCATCTGCCATCGCGGACTGTTCGCCGAAACATATCTTCACACCTGTAGGGGCATCATCATATCTTCCGCACGAGTTGAGAGAGGTCGCGAATTCCTTCGCATCCCTGAGGCCTCCTGTCAAGGGGAATCTAGGCAATGTGTATGTCTCCCCTATCAGTATCCATTCATCACACGGTCTGATGTGCTCTCTGAGCGCGTCACGTACCTTCTGTTTCTCATCTGGTGACAGGTCGAGCCATTTACGGCTCACATTGTTCTCGGTCAAAGGTATGCCTAGATCATCGAAGAACTCATGACATGCATGGGAATCATCCGTCAACCCATCCAGATTCGGATCGTTGCTGTATTGGATGAACTGCACCAGAGGTCTGCTTGCTCTCCCGAATAATCTGAGATCCTTCTCTGCGATCACATCGCCATTGGCTATGGCATCGTTGAGTGCAATGCGATTGACGCCTATCAACCCATATTCATTGCGGTCCTGAAGATCCCCGCACGCACCTATCACACCAAGATATGCAAGGTCTCTGTTGGATTGGTCTATCGCTTTGGATATAAGGTATGTCGTGGTGGCACCGCAAGCCTCTGTGGATCCATCCATCCCATATGTGTGACAGTTCACATGTTCGATGATCTGAAAACTATCGAGCGTCAATTGTCCTCTGCGCCATTTGGGATCCGGTACATGATGGTCGGAGACGACGATCCTGTCCCTTTTGTAATCAGAGAGGTATCCGCTCCCCAGGTCCACTATCCAAACGGTATCCTTGTCGGTCGTGTTTATGGTGTGGATGGTGTCGCTATCCATCTTGTTCGCAAATAGTACGTTGTACTCCTTACCAAGACGTTCACATGTCTTCGACGCTATGGCCGCGGATGTTATCCCGTCCGCATCGATATGTGCGACTATGAGCACATCCTTGGCTTTGCGGATCATGTCCGCTGCGTGTTCCGCATCCGCCATCAATCTGTCGATCGGTTCAGAAGCCATGTTGTCTCACCAGTCTATCATAGGTCTCTTCAGCGACATTGACGAGATTCACTGTATCGGCGCGGTTGTATTCCGTCAACAGTTCCAAGGCACGGGAGTCCCCGTTCTTCTTCCATGACTTCCATAAGCGTACCGCTTCCTCCCCGTCTATGTCGGATATGTCATCATCCCTCTTCAGTCCGAGCTCCACCTCGACCTTCTTGAGGCCTCCGGGCAACCCTGCCTTCCTGCAACCGAACCTCAGATCGAAATGAGGCATGTCGAAGTCGACTGTCGGAAAACTATTCTTCAATACAGGTACGTCGAAGCATCTCCCGTTGAATGTGACGAGCATCTTGACGCCATCCAATGCATCGGATAGCGATTCCGCATCGAGGTCCTTCTCACAGGTCAATGTGGTCGTATCATCCTTCTTGTGGATGGTCACTACGGTCACCGTGGAATCCCTTTCCAATCCATCAGTCTCTATGTCCAGATATGCTACGTCATCATGGAATCTCCCATACAGTCTCCATTGTTCCCCTGGCGGTAGCATCTCGCCGAGCCCATAGCAGTCACGATCATCAAGGAGGTCGTATGCCTCAGCGAACAATAGGTCGTATTCCGCTTTCTTGGAATCTTTGACACCGGGTATGTCGCTGGATTCCATGAAATCGCTCCAGGTATTGATGCCGGACGACCAGAGTCTACTCTCTTTGCCTTTTCCGATGCCCTTCGCGATCAGGAACGTACGCTCTATCATTGCAACCTGATGTACCGTCCTACTAAAATATATTTTACTAGTGACAGGATACACGGGCATGGATTCCGTGGAGATAATGCCTGGCGTCAGAGTGACCAAGGAGAGGTGTCTTTACATCGACGATGGTCCAACTGTCGTACTTGGGGATCTTCACCTAGGCTATGAGAAGGCATTGGAGGAGGACGGGATGTTCATCCCTCGCATCAACACGGACTCGATAAGAGAGGAACTCAATCTTATAATATGCAAATATGAGCCGAAGCGCATCGTTCTCCTCGGGGACATAAAGCATGACTTCAAGAGGACGAGGTACGAAGGAAAGGAAGAGGTGCACAGGGTCATCGAACTTCTGAAGAATGCATCGGACGTCATAGTGGTGAAGGGGAACCATGATAATTTCCTTCAGAATATCCTGCAGGACACCGGCCTCATGGCGGTGGATTATGTGGATATCTGCGGTTTCAGGATGGAGCATGGACATGTGGATTCCGGAAAACGTCCTGTGATAATCGGACATGAGCATCCATCGGTCAAGGTGCATGGCGCCGTATTCGGAGGCGTCAAGGTGCAGTGTTTCCTCCATCTGAAGAAAGACGGGATAATCGTGATACCTCCGTTCTCGCCTTTGTCATCAGGCTCGGATCTCACCTTGGCGGGGCCGGAGACGTTCATGTCTCCTGCTTGTAAGGCCGCAGACGTATCCGATGCGGATGTCTACGGTGTGACCGAGTTCGGTATACTCCCTATGGGCAAATTAGGCGATATCGAAAATTTGGAAATTTGATATGTTAACATCATTAAGAGAGAAAGTTTTAAATATGCTCTTAATATACGCGCGTAATATAGTACATGGATATATAATCCATCCATAAAACCCTTTATATCGGTTGAGGCGAATTATGTTCCATCGTCTTTTTGACAAGACGGAGGAATAGAAATGAGCGCAGAAATGGATGAACTCATCGACATTGTCGTAAAGGGTAAGATCAAAGAAGGAAAGGACGCAACACAGAGATGCCTCGATGCAGGACACGATGCAAAGGACATCATCTTCAACGGACTTTCAAAAGCAATGTCGATCGTCGGAGACAAGTACGCAGCAAAGCAGTACTTCCTTCCCCAGGTTCTTCTCTCGGCAAACACACTCTACATGGGTCTCAACCTTGTTCTCCCTATGCTCACAGGAGCAGGCGGAGAGACAAAAGGTAAGGTCGTTCTTGCAGTCGTCGAGGGAGATGTCCACGACATTGGAAAGAACATCGTGAAAGCCATGCTTACCGGTCTCGGACTCACAATCTACGACTTGGGTAAGGATGTCCCGATCAAAGACATCGTCGAGAAGGCAAAGACAGAGGGAGCACAGATCATTGCAGAGTCCACACTCATGACACCTACACTCGCAGGTATGAAAGAGTGCGAGAAGATGCTCGCAGAGGAAGGACTCAAAGGAAAGATCAAGACAATGATCGGTGGTGGAGCAACCTCGAAAGAGTTCGCAGACCAGATTGGAGCAGACGGCTGGTCCTACGACGCAGTCGAGGCTTCACACGTTGCATCAGCATTCCTTGGGCTGTAAACACGTAGAAGCAAATTCATACTTTTTCCCTCAACTTTTTCCCTCATGGGGGGATGTCCTGCCCCCCTTGAGGTTTTTCACATATTCTTCATCATTCCCTTTCTTCATGGAACGTTATACGGTATGTTCTGTGGTACTGCTCACTATTATACGGTATGCGTCGATACGTAATCTATGAAACAGTCGGAATTCGATCAATGGGTCCAGGATTGGATCAAAAGAGAGAAGGAAGCAGGCAGGAAATGCTTCGAAGTTAAGAAATCCGGTAACAATTACTACGTCTATTTCCAGTCGACAAGATATAATGCCGAGACGAAGAAGAGAGAGAAAGTATCCGGATATCTGGGCAAATTGGTCGAAGGAGAGGGACTGATCGAACCCGACACATACTCTGAGGATGATGAGAAGTCATCTGTTGCAAGGTATGGTCTCGGAATCGACACCGGAGGTACGTTCACGGATGCGGTCATCGTCGACCTTGACGATTATTCCGTCGTGGTCAAGAAGAAATCGCCCACGACGCATCACGATCTGTCGATAGGATTGTACAATGCAGTGGATGCGGTCTTCAGATCTACGGATATCAGACCATCGGACATATCGCTCGTAGGAATATCCACTACATTGGCCACGAATTCAATCCTGGAAGGCAGTGGCGGAGAGGTAGGACTCATCCTCATAGGATGGAATCCGATGGAACCTGTCAATTTCGGTGAGAAGAAGCAGGTGATCATCAAGGGCGGTTGCGATAGCAAGGGCAGACAGATAGCCTCCATGAGTAAGGATGAGGTCATCGCAGCATTGGACAGCATGAAGGGAGAGGTGGATGCGATCGCTATCTCGGGATTGTTCGCCAGTATGAATCCGTCACAGGAGAAGAAGGTGAAGGAATTGGCAGCATCCTATACAGGGCTTCCAACCGTTGCAGGACATGAGCTCTCTGCCGTTCTCGGTATCGATACAAGGGCAGAGACGGCTGTGTTGAATGCTAAACTGATCCCTGTCGTCAGTAAGTTCTTCGATGATGTGGAGGCGACATTCAGGAAGAAGGGCATAGAAGCACCGATAATGGCATACAAGGGAGACGGTTCCGTCATGACATTGGAACAGGCAAGGTTGTATCCTGTCGAGACCATACTTTCCGGACCCGCAGCCAGTTCCATGGGCGGAAAGATACTTTCAGGCCTCGAGGACTGTGTGATAGTGGATATCGGAGGCACATCCACAGATATCGCGATAATGGATTCTGGATTCCCTCAGATCCAATTCAACGGTGCATCGGTTGGAAAATGGAGGACCCGTGTGAAGGCTGTCGATATGTACACGGTCGCATTGGGCGGGGATTCGAGGATAAGAGTGGATGGACACAGCATCACGATAGGTCCTGAGAGGGTACAACCATTATGCAGATTGGCCGAGAAGCACCCTGATGTGGTCGGCAAGATCATGCACTCCAACGTCTACGACTACTACGAGGCGGTCGATGATTATAACCTTCAGGTACTCACCGAGAAGGAACAGAGGGTGTACGACTCGACAATCGGAAAAGGACCTCTTTCGAACATGGAAGTGAAGAATGAGGTGGAAGGCCTCTGGATGATCGATGATGAATTATCCTCATTGGTCACGAAGGGTGCGATGATCCTGTCATCACTCACGCCTACGGATATAATGGTCTACGACGGTTCATTTAAATTGGGATCGAAGGACGGAGCGAGAGCAGGTGTCCATGCGGTGGGCGAGAAGCTCGGTATGACCGAGAGGCAAGCATCACGCATAGTCTTCGATGAGGTGAAGGAGAAGATCGCAGAGGCGGTCATGAGCAAGATGCTCGACGATCAGATGCTGGAATGGAGGGACAGAGGTTCAGAGCTCCTGCTGAGAAGGATGTTGACATTGCATCACGGCGATACCGCGATGAATATGAAACCAAGCTTCAGCATACCTGTCATCGGAGTGGGAGCACCATCTAAATACATGATGTCCGACCTCAGCGAGAGATTGGGTGCCGAGGTGGTCTTCCCCGATAACAACGATGTCGGTAATGCAGTAGGTGCTGTGTGCAGTAAGATAAGCGAATCGCTGTCAGGGAACGTGATCCCTACGCCCGACTACAAATTCTTGACGACAGTCCCGTTCATAGGCTCATCATACCATGTCCACTTGGATACGGCGATATCATCCGCCAAACGCAGTCTGGAGTCATATCTCGAGAACAAGCTGAAGGCGATGGGTGCTAGGAATGTTATGACATCGTCCAAGATAAAGACATATATGGCTTCTGAAGGAGGCATAGGGGATTACACCGATGAGGGATTATCGGGTACTGTGAACTATGTTGAGATAATATCAAGAGCGATAGGAGATCCACCTGAAAGGGATTGAGTCGCACGTTTCAAACAATTTCCGCTAAACACTTTTACCCCTCCCTTTCCTTTTTATAACTGTAATCATATCCTCCCGATAGAGGAGACTTATCATGGCAATGACACCAAGAGAGAGAGTACTCGCAGCAATGAAACAGGAGAAGCTGGACAGACCCCCAGTCGCAGTCTTCACACAGTCAGCAACCATCGACCAGATGGATGCATTAAACATCTACTGGCCCGAAGCACACTCAGATGCAAAGATGATGTGCGAGCTCGGAGCAGCACAGGCAACCGTCTTCGGATTCGAAGCAGTCAGGTCCTCATTCTGTCTCACAGCAGAAGCAGAGGCACTCGGATGCAAAGTGGATCCTGGAAAGAAAGACAGGACACCTATGCTCAAAGCACACCCCTTCAAATTCGACCCCATGTCCGGTGAATATGACGAGCCTAACCTCATGTCCCCTGAGGAGTTCCTCAAGACAGGAAGGCCCGCAGTCATTCTCGAGGCAACAAAACTCATGAAAGAGAAATACGGAAAGGACTACGCAGTCATCGCAGGTAACACTGGACCTTTCACACTCGCAGGTCACCTCGTTTCAACAGAGAACCTCGTTTTCGGAATCATGATGGAGCCCGACAAGGTCAAAGAGTGGGTAGATGCAGTCAACCCCATCGTTAAAGCATACTGCCAGGCACTTTCAGACGCAGGAGCAGACATCATCCAGATGTCAGAGCCTTCAGCATCAACAGACCTTCTTTCACCCGACATGTTCACAGAGTATGCAGGATCATACGTCAAGGCATCACTCGCAGCAACAAAGGGAGCAGACACAGTTCTTCACATCTGTGGAGACACAGCACCTATCCTCGACCACATGATCGAGACAGGCGTAACAGGTCTCTCAATCGAGGAGAAAGTCGACTCCGCAGAGGCAGTCAAGATCGTCGGTGGACGTGCAGCACTCGTCGGAAACGTCGGTGTCGTCTCACCCTTGCTCCAGGGAACACCTGAGGACTGTGCAGCAGCAGGAAAGAGGATCGCAGAGGCAGGATTCAACGTAATCTCACCTGGATGCGGACTTTCAGCTCTTATCCCCGGTGCAAACCTCAAAGCACTCGTCGACTCTGTCAAATCACTCTGATTGCAGAATCACAAACGAATTAATCAAGGGGGCATCAGCCCCCACTTCTACATATACTTCGATACGTTTTCGTTGCAAGGCCATTTTATACTCAACATTCCAATGCACTGGAAGAGGATTTACTATGGCATACGGAATAGCACTCGATCTCGGTACGAGCGGGTTCAGATCCCACCTTGTCGATCTTGACAAAGGTGCCAAGATTATTGATACGGCGATAACGGTCAGACACCCGCTTCCGGGTGCGAACATAATGGATCATATGCACTTCTGGATGACTTCAGGAAGGGCGATCACGCATAACATCATCGCGCAGACGGTGTACGATCTCATAAGCCTCTATGGAAAGGAGAAACTCTCTGAGGTGAAGAAGATATCAGTCTGCGGTAATCCCATCCAGTTGTCATTGTTCGAGGACATCGAGATAAGGGATTTGGCATTCGCTGGTGAGAACAAGATCAAGAACCTCGGTGTGACCCCTCCATTAAGGAAGGCACACATAACCACTGCTGGTGATATCGGGCTGTTAGGCATCAATCCCGAGGTGGAGGTGCTCATGCCCCCTGCGATAAGGCACGAGATCGGTGCTGATGCATTGGCCATGATAATAAAATCCGGTATGCTTGACAAGAAAGAGGTCTGCATGGTCACCGATTATGGTACGAATGCAGAGATGGGACTCTACCTGGACGGTGAATTGTATTCAGGTTCCGCTGCTGCCGGTCCAGCGATGGAAGGTCAATCCATTGAACAGGGTGTCCTCGCATCACCGCGTGCGATCTCGGATGTCAATATCGCAGATGACGGTACATGGGAGAACGTCGTACTTGACGATCATCTGATCCCTGTGACGACCGCTAAGGTGGATCCTGTGACCGGAAATACAGTCAGGATCCTGGACTACAAGGCGAAAGGGATCACAGGAACAGGTACCGTATCATGCATATCTGAAGGTCTCAGATCGGGCGTGATCACACTTCCCGGAATAAAGACCCCAGATAACAAGATCCATCTCGTGGACGGTGTAACGATATCCGCCAACGATGTACACGAAGCAGGGAAGGCCATGGGTGCAATCCGTGCAGGTCACAGGACTCTGATGTATGAGGTAGGTCTCTCCGATGCTGATGTGAAGACTATGTACATGGCTGGTGCTTCAGGAACATATGTTGATCCTGTAAAAGCACAGTATTGCGGAATGATACCTCGCGTATTGGATGAGGTGTATCAGCTCGGTAACACATCATTGATGATGGCTCACGATCTGCTCAAATCCGATGGTGCTCTCGATATGATGCAGGATGTTGCGAATTCGATCTCTGCGAACCACATAATGTTCGCAGGGAATCAGAAGTTCGAAGACATGTACGTCCTCGAGCTCGCATATTGGGATGAGGGTATGCCATACGACATGTACAACGAATTGATGGTAGCATCTGGATTCCCGCCGCTCCCTGAGATCGTACATCCGAAGATATGCAAGAGGATCGTGAAATCGGACATACCTGAGGTCGGTGCAGGAATACACACTTTGGATCCTGTCGGTATGATCATGACAGGTATATTCGACGGATGCACCGGATGCAGGAAATGTCAGCGCGGATGCCCTGAGAAGGCATTGACCGTGACCGATACGCCCGACGGAGCGCACATGATAAACGTACGTTCCGACCTCTGTCTCGGTACCGCATGTAAGGCATGTGAATTCAATTGCCCAGAGAAGGTCTATTCTTTCACAGATCTCAAAGTGCAATACAAACTCTGATTCAGATGGGGGCCACACCCCTATTCTCTTTCTTAGATACATTTTATATGTAGTATTAACATCCTTAAGGCATGTCGGACAACAGCGTATTCGCAGAGAAGTTCAAGACGATTCTCAAGCTCAGACACGAGCCTGTGGCTGTAAAATTGGTAAAGAAGGATGAGGAGTATCCAGCAGGTTATGACGCACCTTCCGAGCAGATGACTCACTGTCAAGCCGTGATGGGAGCGAAGAATGGAAATTCATACAAGATGCCTGCAGCTATGCAGTCATGCAACGTCGGTGCATCCACTTTGGGAATGATCCCGAAGCCTGAGAAGGTCATCAGTGGCGAGTTCCATGCGAATATAGGTATACACGAGTCGCCTGATGCGGCCAAAGCGATGATCGCCGCTGCCGTTGACGTTCCCTTCGAGACACAGGGCGAGGTCGTATGCCCACTGAAGGATGCGAATTTCATACCTGATGTTGTAGTCTTCGTCGACATACCCGAGAGGATCTATTGGTTCGAGGCATTCCTCACACGTAAGGTCGGAGGGCGCGTAACATACACCACAGCACCGTTCCAATGCGCATGTGAGGATGTCACTGCGATACCCATCGTATCAGGCAAGCCGAACATCTCGATCGGTTGTTTCGGTTGCAGGAAGAGGACGGATATGAAGGCTGACGAGATGGCTATCGGTGTTCCCTACAGCTTGATCGCAGAGATGGTATCCGATCTCGACATCTACAAGGACGGCGTCTTCCTCAAAGCAAAGAGGGACTGATGTCCGAACGGTCCCGCCTATGTCGAATGGCGGGACCAATTTCTTATTTAACCACATGGTCTGTGGATTTAACTATTGTTTAGATAGATTAAATACGATGATTGCGTAACGTCGTTGCATGGCAGAGCTGATCGACAGGAAAGATGTTGAGATCCTGAAACGGTTGAAGGTGGATTCTAGAACCCCTATGGGTAGCATAGGGAACAAATTGAACATATCCAAGGCAACCGTGAGCCGTCGTGTGGCAAGGATGGAGGATGAGAACATCATCCGCAAATATTCCATGGATGTGGACCTTACCAGTATGGGCATCATGAAATCATTGGTGATGATACAGGTCGTAGGTACCCCCACGGCAGTGATCATAGATCAGCTCAGGGATTATGAGGAGATCGGTGGCATCTACAAGACATTCGGTGATCACAATATCATATGTGAGATATACACGAAGAATGTGGATGAGATATACGAGATGATCCAATCCAAATTGTTGAAGATGCCAAGCGTCAGGAACGTGGAGGTAGATGTCCTCATAGGGGAGGAGACTCTCAATGAGAATGCAGACCTCAAACTCTATGAGAAAGGATTGAAGGAGTGACATCATGGCTGGGATCATACTCAATCGTTGTCCGAAGGTGTCTGCAGATACAGGGATAAGGGTCGTTCCGCCAGAAGAGACGCTCAAGAGAGTGATCCCCCTCTTGGATAAGGCAGGGATGGAGCCGCTAGAGGATATCACCGATAAGGACAACATAGGCATTCCAGTCTATTCCGTGTACAGGAAGAAGACTGCGAAGGGAACGTTCGGTAATTACAATGGTAAAGGCGCCACACCCGAACAGGCGATGGCATCAGCCGCGATGGAAGCCATCGAAAGATACAGTGCTGAATTACATGATGACGATGAGATAGTACTTGGTACGATACAACAGGTAAGGGACAACGGTCCGATGATAGAACCGGATGATCTGATCCTTCCTGCGCGTGTTATGTACAATCTCGAAGCGGCAGATATTGCATGGACAACAGGATATGACCTCATACAAGGCCAAGAGGTATGGGTCCCGGCATGTGCAGTGTACTATCCATACTATCCCGATGGGGATCTGCAATTGTTCAGATTCCACACGAACGGCATAGCATCAGGGAATACCATCGAAGAAGCGATACTGCATGGTATGTTTGAAGTCATAGAGAGGGATGCATGGTCGATAGCGGAAGCATTCGACAGGACGAATGCCGACATAGTGATAGATGATGAGGATTCCGTGCCTGGAAAACTCCTCAAACAGTTCAGAGATAATGGAGTGGAGATACACCTCAAGGATCTGACCAGTGATCTTGGCATACCTACGATCGGAGCATCATCCGATGATGTTTCCACGAAGGATCCCGAGCTTTTGAACATAGGCGTAGGGACACATCTCGATCCTGTCATCGCTGCAACCAGAGCATTGACAGAGGTAGCACAGAGCAGGACCACTCACAAACATGGATTGAAGGTCAATGCGAATCTTGTCAAAGTGACCAAAGAGATGGGCTATGAGAGGATCAAGGCTGTGAACAGACTCTGGTATTCCGACAACGACAAGAAGATAAGATTGTCGGAGATGCAGAATCTCTCAACACCCTATGTGAGGGATGATATCGAAGTGGTACTTGGAAGCCTGGTGGAGCATGGATTCGAACGTGCAGTGGTAGCGGACCTTACAAGAGATGATGTGAACATACCTACAGTAAGGATGATCATTCCCGGAATGGAGGTATCCACGATGGATTCGGAACGCGAAGGCCCAAGACTCTGGGGAAGATGGCCAAAACGGTGAAAGAACGAGTAATAGGTTCAATAAAAAACAACCATTAAATATCAAAAAGCAGGCGGTTTTTGTCGATTCAAACTTCATTTATAAATGGCCAAAAAATGGTCTTTTTTATCTTAACAATCGATAATTGTTAGAAATGCTTTACTTTATATGCTAAAATGGCATACGGAAGAACTACAAGGGGAGGCAAAAAGGTTAGCCCTTTTGCTGATTTATGAATAAACGGAGGTATGAAATGCCAAAATACAATGACGTAATAGATCTGTATGACGACAGAGGAAAGCGTATCGCTAAACAGATTCCTCTGGAGGCAATCAGTCCGTTGCGCAACAATGCAATCAAGAGAATTGCAGCAATGACCGAGAGGACGATCGCAGTCAACCTCGCCGGAATCGAGAAAGCTCTCAAGACCGGTTCAATGGGTGGAGACGGTGCAATCATCAAGGGAAAAGAAATTGACATCCCCCTCGTGAAGAATGCAGACAAGATTGCAAAAGCAGTAAAAGAAATGGTCCAGGTAGAAGAGGGCGACGATACAATCGTCAACGTGAAAGCTGACGGAAAGAGTCTCGTCGTTGTCGTACCTGAGGCAAGGATGCGCGCAGGAATCGAGTACACAACTGGATTCACATGTGTCGCAGCAGCAACAGTACAGGCAATCATCGACGAATTCAAGATCCCGATGTACAAGGCAAACATGGTCAAGGGAGCAGTATGGGGAAGATACCCCCAGACAATGACCTTCACCGGTTCAAACGTAAAGTCAATCCTTGAGGTTCCTCAGAACAACGAAGGTGCAGGTTACGCACTCAGGAACATCATGGCAAACCACGTCGTTGCACTTGTAGGCAGGAACGCAATGCAGGGTGTTGCACTTTCAGCAATCTTCGAGCAGACAGCATCATTTGAGATGGGTGACGCAATCGGTCCGTTCGAGAGAGGACACCTCCTCGCACTCGCATATGAGGGACTTAACGCAAACAACATGCTCTACTCAATCGTCAAGAAGAACGGAAAGACCGGAACAGTCGGTACCGTTATCGAGACACTCATGGAGAGGGCAATCGAAGACGGAGTCATCAAGGTGAAAGAAACACTCCCCAGCGGATACAAGGTCTACACAACCGATGATCTCATGCTCTGGAACGCATACGCAGCAGTCGGTCAGGTCGCAGCAGTCATGGTCAACGTTGGAGCAGCAAGGGCAGCACAGGGTGTTCCCTCAACAATCCTCTACTACAACGATCTCCTTGAGCACGAGACAGGCCTGCCTTCAACAGACTACGGACGTTCAATGGGAGTTTGTGTTGGAATGTCATTCTTCTCACACTCGATCTACGGTGGAGGAGGACCTGGACTGTTCCACGGAAACCACGTTGTTACAAAGCACTCTAAGGGAGTTCTGATCCCCGCTGTCACAGCAGGTAACTGTCTTGATGGTGGAACACAGACCTTCTCAGCAGAGGCAACATCAGGATTGTTCAAAGAAGTCTTCGGAGACGTTCCTGAGTTCAAGACACCGATGCAGATTGTCGCCGCGGAGGCAAAGAAAGTCGCAAAGAAGCTGTGATGTAAAATGTCAGAGAGTACCAATAATTCAGACCCCAATTATGCCGGAGTACCTCTTCCTGAGGTATGGATTCAAAGTCAGCGTCTGCTTGGAGCAGATAGTACAGAGAAAGTGTTGAAAGCATTGGAGGGTGTGGAGAAGATCAGGCAGATCAACCTCAAGGGCGAAAGTCTCCCCGCCACCATCAACAGTGGCCCTAACAAAGGCTTGCCCAACAATCACACCGAACGCAGGATGATCAATTTCTGCGGAAAGGATGTTGAACTCAAACATCTGGTAGGTGATTTCTACATTGAGCTTTCCGTCAACAATGAGGATGAGCTGAATGAGAAAGTGAAGGAGATCGAGGAAGCTGTCAAGGACACTATGCCTTTCGGTTACAGTGTTCAGGTCGGAAGGTACTCCAAGTACAGAGCATCAATGCACGATTATAGATAAGGTGTTTAATTATGGCATATAAGAGACAATTCTACCCTGGTGAGTCCATTCCTGCAAAGAACAGGAGAAGATACATGGACCCCAAACAGAACCTTAAGAAACTGAGAGACATCGCAATGGATGATGTCGTCAGGATCATGGGACACAGGAACCCTGGAGAGGAATACAAGTCGATCCACCCCCCGATCGAGGAGGGAAAGGAGCCCGACTGTCCTATCAGGGCACTCGTTAAACCGATCGAGGGAGCAAAGCACGGAGACCGTGTAAGGTACATCCAGTTCACGGATTCAGTCTACTTCGCACCCATCTCGCCCTACCAGAGGGCATGGATGTACCTCTCCAGGTACAGAGGTATCGATACAGGTACACTGTCCGGAAGGCAGATCATTGAGATGCGTGAGAGGGATCTCGAGAAGATCGCAAAAGAAATGATCGACAACGAGACATTCGACCCTGCACTCACTGGAATCAGGGGTGCAACAGTTCACGGACACGCATGCCGTCTCGATGAGCACGGACTCATGTTCGATGCATGGCAGAGGTATGTCTGGGACGACAAGAAGAAAGAAGTCGTATACGTCAAGGATCAGGTTGCACTTCCCCTTGACAGGAGAATCTCCGTTGGAAAGCCCGCAAAGATGGATGACCTCAAGAAGAGGACAACAATCTTCAGAGCAGACGGTGTAGACATGAGAGACGACAAAGAGGTTACCATGTACGGTCTCAGGATCCACAAACTGAGGACACTCGGTGGTTACCAGCCCTACAAAGTTAAGGGGATCTGATTAAGATGGCAGCAAAAGAAAGGTTGTTTATTGACGCCTGTAAGAAGAAATTCAAAGAGGACCCAACCAGCATCGAGACAAAGTTCTACTGCTACGGCGGATGGAAACAGTCAAAGAGAAAGGTCGAGTTCGTAGAAGCAGCAAACAAGATCGCAAAGCAGCGTGGCATACCCATGATGAACCAGGACATCGGAGTTCCGCTCGGACAGAGGTCCTGGATGCCCTACCAGCTCTCACACACAGATATCTTCGTAGAGCCGGATGATCTTCACTGCATCAACAATGCTGCAATTCAGCAGGCATGGGACGACATCAGGAGGACAGTCCTCGTTGGTCTCGACTCACCCCACAACACAATCGAGAGAAGGCTTGGAAAAGAAGTCACACCTGAGACAATCAACGAGTACCTCGAGGCAGTTAACCACACAATGCCCGGAGGAGCTGTTGTTCAGGAACACATGGCTGAGATCAACCCTGCACTCGCATACGACTCATACGTCAAGGTCTTCACCGGAAACGACGAGCTCGCAGACGAGATCGACAAGAGGTTCCTCATCGATATCAACAAGCAGTTCTCAAAGGACCACGCAAAACAGCTCAAAGCAGCAATTGGAAACACACTCATGCAGGCAGTCCGTGTCCCGACAATCGTCGGACGTGTCATGGATGGAGGTACAATCTCGAGGCACGCAGCTATGCAGATCTCGATGGCTTTCATCACATCATACAAACTCGCAGCAGGAGAGGCAGCAATTGCCGACTTCGCATACTCTGCAAAACACCAGTGTATCAACATGGGTACCATGATGCCCGCAAGGCGTGCAAGAGGACCCAACGAGCCTGGAGGAATTCCCTTCGGATTCATGGCAGATATCGCACAGTCAGACCGTGTACACCCGGACGACCCCGGACGTGCAGCTCTTGAAGCAGTCGCACTTGGTGCAATCGTCTTCGACCAGATCTACCTCGGTGGATACATGTCTGGTGGAGTAGGATTCACACAGTACGCATCAGCAGCATACACTGACAACATCCTTGAGGATTACACATACTATGCAATCGACTACATCAAGGACAAGTTCGGTGGCTTCGGAAAACTCAACCCCGAAGACTTCGACAAGCTGATCCAGCTCGGAGATGACATCAACTCATACGCACTCGAGTCCTACGAGAAGTACCCCGCAATCATGGAGGCACACTTCGGTGGATCACAGAGGGCAACAGTTGCAGCAGCAGCAACCGGTATCGCAGGTTCAATGGCTACCGGTGTCGCAGACTGCGGTCTCAACCTCTGGTACCTCTCAATGCTCCAGCACAAGGAGAGGACAGGAAGGCTCGGATTCTACGGATACGACCTTCAGGATCAGTGTGGTTCAGCCAACTCATTCGCATACAGGTCCGATGAGGGTCTGCCCATGGAATTGAGGGGTCCGAACTACCCCAACTACGCAATGAACGTCGGTCACCTCTCTGGATACACAGGTATCCCGAAGGCAGCTCACGCAGCACGCGGAGACGCATTCACAGCCAACCCATTCATCCGTATCGCATTCGCAGACCCGAGCCTTGTGTTCGACTTCGCGAACGTCACAAAAGAGATCGGACGTGGCGGACTTCGTGAATTCAAGCCTGCAGGTGAGAGGACCGCAATCATTAAGGCATAAGCGTGAAACACATGCAACTGGGTGAGATCTACAAATACATGCCAACATCGACTGTTGGGAAAGTGGTGGATATTCGTGAGAAGGACGGTAAGACTTGGGCTTTGCTCGATTTCACTGGCCTTTGGTACGATGTTTCAAAGCTCACTCCTGCGGATGTAAGTGAATATAAGGAGATCTCGTTCAAATACAGAGAGAGGTCCTTCGATTCCAGCGTTAGGTCCGTTGAGGAACTGGCGAAGGAGATTCAGGACGTCGACATATCTGACTTTACACCCAGTGGCGGCGGATGAACGCTTAACCAAACCAAACCTTTTACACTTTTTACCTTTTTTTTACTTTTGTAAAAACGAACGTGTTTTTCAACATTCTATGTTTTACCACCCACACTTATTTTTACAATGAACTGTTTATTACGAAGTCGTCGCAATATGCGATAAAATAAGGGGAGGGATTTGATGGCAAAGACATCGTTCAATCTCAAGGATCCGGCGACTTTCGTTGGTTTCATCTTGGGACTTCTTGCAACAGCGCTCTTCAACGTGTTGGGATTGATTATCCTTATCGTTGTTGTGCTGTTCTATTATTTCACCAACAAGAAGAACGTTGTGCCCGCATTGATCGGTGCACTCGTCGGTATTGTTATCGGCATCGTGATCAACATCATAGTCGGTGGCGTTATCGCGTTATTCTGATGAAATAAAAGGCCAAGAAACAAACATCTTAATTTTTTCTACACCTATGCCACATGACAGCAATCGATCGAGATGATGATATGTTTAGAAGGAAGAGTAAAGTGAACGTGAGGAGGAAATCTCCAGTGAAATCTATCAGAGATTTCGAGAAAGATCTTCTTAGGAATAACAAAGGTGGCGGAAAGGTCACCAATTGTCATATAGATAGGGATGAATTCACTATCACGATCGATATCGATGATGCTAAATTCGAGATGACTTATGGGCAGGCAGCTCTGATCCTCGTGGCGTTAAAAGGCATCTACAATAAATGATCGAGTGCGGGTATTGATAAATATTAATTCAATATTGACAGGGATTGTGAACTGAATGATGGCTGAGAATGATTATCTGATCGGAAAGGATGTCATCACCAAGGATGCGTACAAGTTAGGGGAGATACAAGATTACTCTTGTGAGACTGTATCCTGGAGCATCATGGGTCTTAGGGTGAAGAGTGGCAATAATGTGGCGCCGTTATTGAACATCGGTAGCGGCAAATCCATGATTTTGCTTCAGCCAGATGATTTCACGATAAATGATGTTGTGCTTTTGGATGACACAATAGAGGAAGTCAGATCTAAGATCACTGCGGATAGGTCGGATTACCTTTCGATCAATTCGATGATCGGTATGAGTGTATATGCCTCTGACGGATTGTTGGTCGGAACGATTGATTCCATCGAAGTAGATTATTCCAAATGGAAATTGATCTCGATGCAAGTAAAGTTGGACAAGGCTGCACATCAAGCTCTAGGTGTCAAGAAGATCCTATTCGGTAAGAAGATATCGGGGATCCTCATGTCGCAGATAGACGGCATAAGGGATTCCGTGATATTATCCCTTGATACTGACAGTATAAGGGGTCAGATGATCATCCTTTGACCGTATTGAATGCTACGAGGATGGATGCGTATTTTCCATTATCTTCCATCCCGTGCCATTTCCTAATCATCTTGTCACATGTAGGCGCAGGACTGCATGATATGACATCGAAGCATCCGTTGCTCTCATTCAACTCAGGGAATGGAACAGGCGGCATGATGAATGATTCGCTACCTCCTGGTGGTATCTCAACATAGGGAAATATGACGAAACCATCCGACAACCAGAGTACGTCGTCTCTGTTCCTGTATTCCGCAGATGTCTCGGGGAAGACTTCGGTACCTAGGAGTTTCCCATCACTTGAAAGCAGGATTACAGTGGGTTTTGGCGGTGGCCTGAACCTGGGATCCTTGACGATACAGATGACTTTCTCCCTTTTCAGAGCTTCCATATAACCTAGATTACAAACTGTGATTCCTCCGCAGGCCTTCACGGTATTCTCCTCGGCCTGTACCTCTGCTTTGATCTTGTCATCGAGGTAGAAGGCGTCGATGACACCTCTGAGTCCTTTCAGCAGTTTGATATGCTGGTCATCTTCACACATGTTCACTCGTATGTTTACTTGTTCTAAAATACCTTATCCTCGGAAAGTTTCGTTACGATAGGCCCTTTGGACGTCAGTATCTCCTTTATGTCGACGACACCGATGGCTGCGATCGCTTTCCCATCGAGATCGATCGGAGTGACGACGACTTTGATACCTTTATATGGTCCACTTGTAGCGATCTTCCTTATGCACGTTTTTGTGCGGATGACATCCTCTAGGACCTCTCCGGTGTATGCATTGTCGATGACGACCCCATTCTCGATTCTCACACCAAGGTCATCCCTGCTCTTCGCACAGACGGGAAGTCCACCTACCAATTCGTGTATCGCGAACGCGAGTGACAATATCTCTCCGGTGGATGATCTCGATGATAGGATGTCCTTGATGCCTTTCTGTAATCTTAGGCCGCCCATCGTATTTAATGCGGCCGATATCGCACCGCATTCCGCGAGTTCGTAGGAATCTGCCGTACCGATGATCACCGCATCATCGTTCCTTACCGCGAATATGTCTCTGATGATCTTCTCGGTATCCTTGTCCACGGGGTAATCTGAACCAGGGAAGATGAGGCGGTTGTTGGAACATATCAATGTCGTAGCACCCTTCGCACCCGATATGATTGCCGAATCCCTCTCCTCACAACCGAATGAGATCCTTCTGGAGGCATGTCTGATCAGTACGGCACAGTTGTACATGCCGATGGTGAGGTCATGTAGGACGATCGGTTTCGCATCCAGGAATATCAATCCTCTGTATTCATCCCCTTCCTTTGTCAGTGTGATCCCACTCTTTCCGATCTCTATGTATTTGTTCTCGAGGAGGATATTCAGGATCGTCCTTGTGCTGCCTTCTCCGATGCCAAGTACCGATGATAGTTTCTTCCTTCCGATCGGTTCATCGACATCCATGGACATGATCGATTTCCATATGTGATAATCATTGAATTTCGGGGCAGGCCCACAGATCCTGACGTTGGATGATGGATGCATCATACATCCAGTGTTCTGTTCGGATATAACAATTCTGGTGTTGTCAGTCGTAGCCAATATTAACGCGACTAATCTTTACACACGATAAAGGCACGCTTTATCTATTTAAAAGTGATAACGCTGTTTATGTCAAATGAATCTGTCGAACTTTTAAAATTAGAGAATGTCTCGAAAGTTTATGACGGAAGGACTGTGCTCAACAATGTCAGTGCTACTTTGTCAAGCGGTAAGATCCTCGGTCTTATCGGAAAGAGCGCAGCCGGAAAAAGTGTTCTGATCCATATGATCAGAGGTTCTGATGATTACGCACCCACTTCAGGCAGGGTGCTCTATCATGTCAACATATGCCCCAAGTGTGGAAACCTTGACCTTCCGTATTCAGGTCACGTATGTACGAAATGCGGTGCTGAACCGAAGACAGAATGGGTGGACTACTGGGCACTCCCCGAACGCGATCCTGTCAGACAGGAGCTCAAACAACGTATCTCCATCATGTTGCAGAGGACGTTCGCTCTCTTCGGAGACAGTACGGTGATGGAGAATATATTCGAAGCCATCGGAGATAAGGTCTCTGAGAAGGAGAAGATCGAGAAGACCATCGAGCTCTTGGAATTCGTCAACATGACTCACAGGATAACGCACATCGCGCGTGACCTTTCAGGAGGAGAGAAACAGCGTGTCGTCATGGCAAGACAGCTTGCGAAGAACCCGTTGATATTCCTCGCTGACGAACCAACAGGTACTCTCGATCCGTATACCGCCAACATCGTTCACGAGAGGTTGGTTAAATATGTGCGCGAGAACAACATCTGTATGGTATTCGCATCACATTGGCCGGAGGCCATCAACAAGATGGCGGATGAGGCGATATGGCTCGACTCAGGTAACGTCGTCATGAGTGGCGATCCTAAGACCGTCACATCCAAATTCATGGAGGAATACCACTTCGAGAGAAGGAAGGATACCAAGCTCGGAGAGCCTCTCATCGTTCTCGAGAACGTGAAGAAACATTACTTCTCCGTCGTGAGAGGTGTCGTGAAGGCTGTGGATGGAGTATCATTCACCATAAGGGAGAATGAGATATTCGCGATGGTCGGTATCTCTGGTGCAGGTAAGACCACGACATCCCGTATGATCGCAGGTATGACTCCAGTAACATCTGGTGTCGTCAAGATCAAGATCGGTGACGATTGGGTGGATATGAGCGAATCAGGATTCATGGGCAAGGGAAGGGCGACACCATACATCGGTGTCCTCCACCAGGAATACACATTGTATCCGTTCGATACCATCCTCAAGAACCTCACAGTCTGCATAGGGATGACGATGCCTGCCGAGATCGCCAAAGTGAAGGCGATACAGGTCCTTCAGAGCGTAGGATTCCCAAGGAAGGATATCGAGAAGGTCCTGTACTCATACCCCGATGCATTGTCTGTCGGTGAGCAACAGAGGGTCGCATTCGCACAGGTCCTCATCAAAGAACCCCGTATCGTCATCTTGGATGAACCTACGGGAACGATGGATCCGATAACAAAGGTCACTGTCGCCAAAGCCGTGTTGAATGCGAGGGACAACCTCGGTGAAACGTTCGTCGTCGTCAGTCACGACATGGATTTCATCCTCAATTGTTGCGACCGTGCCGTTCTCTTCAAGAACGGAAAGGTCATCGAGGAAGGAAAGCCGGAAGAGATCGTCAACGGTTTCGACAAGATAGAAAAAGAATTGGAAAATGGTGAACAACAGTGAAACAGAAGATTGGAAGGCATCTCAGTTTCGTTGAGTGCCGTGAATCCATGGGGATGGGTCAGGGCGGAGGCTTGGCGCAGAGAGCGACCATCTCGGAAAGCGGCAGGGATGTTGTCGCCATCGCCATGGGCCCTGGAAGAAGACACATCACGAAACCTGTGTGCGAGATCACGTACGCACTCAGGGAAGAAGGTATCGACACGTCGGTCTTGGTCCTTAACGCGGGTGCAGGTGTGCCTGCGGATGCAGAGGATGTTTCCCATGGACAGTGTATGGGATTGGATCCGATCGAAGTGGAGAGGATACAACAATTCAAAGTGGCATTGATACACCTCGGGAATGTCCGCAGCCACATAATATGGAAAGCGAGACTCATCCTCAGGAATGTCGACATCCCTGCGATAGTGGTATGTCAATGTCCTGTGGATTTCGAGGATTTCGCCGCCATCGGTGTGAAGACGAAGGATGTCATGCCACCCGATGATAAGGTGAACACCAAAGGGACCATAATAGAGATTGTCAACGGAGTCATAAGAGGGATCTCATGCCCTCAGGATAAGTTGGATGAGATCGTTTCGAAGGTACAGAGCATGCTCCCTAAACAGGAGGAGTCGAGATGAAGGTATTCGTCAACGGCAAGGAGAAGGAGTTGCCATCGAAAGCAACACTCAAATCGGCATTGACCGGCGAGCATTACGTTAAGGGTACGCTTGTATCGATCCACCTCTCGACCGAGAAGTTGGTCAAGGAATCCGATGATTTCGAGATCGTCACAGAGAGGGGTAGCATGGTGATCCATCTTGACGATACTCCGGATGCGAAGATCTGGAGATCGAAGGTAAGTTATATGTCCGAACTCTTCCTGAGATGGAGGACAGAGAGGCTCGATGCCTTCGGTTCATTCTCTACAGATATAGAGTTCGATCAGACGGAAGGGATCTACAAGCGTTTCGATTGTTTCTTCTCATTGGGAGGGAATGATAATTCCACGACATACATGATGATCGCGAGGAAGGACCATAAGAGATCATATGGTGCTGGTAGCGGTCGCATAGGACACATCACGAAAGGGAGGCACATCCTGGACATATTCCAAGAGGGAGACAGGATCATAGAGGTCAAGCCTTTGATATCCGAAGAGAGTACGGAGAACGTCATAGTCACGACCGATCTCTCATTCAAGCTCGAGGACGGATATTCCGTCGACACGCACGTGAGGATAAAGCTCGACGAATCATCACCGGAGAGTGCGGAGCATGTATTGATCCTGTCGGACAAAGGTCATATGCACATATCGGACACATCTGGAAGCTATGCGGCCTGTAGTGAGGATCAGGATATCTCGATGGAGATCGAGGACAGAAGGGTGAGGGACATAGGTTCGGTCACCGTGAGGAATCAGGGTGTCGGATTAGGAAGGATATTCATCTACAAGGAGAAGAGGCAGTTATCAGAGGTGCACAATTACGCAGGTACCGTGATAAGCGGTATGCCCATAGTCAAGATGGCCAAGGGCGATAGCAGCATCAGTGTTGTGACAGAACCTCTTCGTTTGTTGACTGTCGGTATGACGCAGAAGAAAGCATCGGAATTCCTCGATTCCAGAGGCGTGAAGCAGGAAAGGGTAGGTGACGTCGATGATGATGCGATTGTTGTCGAACAGATACCTGAAAGGACTATCGATGCATTGAAGGCTGGAAAGGTCAAGACATTCGCTGTGAAAAAGGACAGGATCTACAGGATATCCTTGGACAGGAAGAAATCTCCATTGAGCGTCCATTATTTCGAGAAGGTCACAGGCTTGAGTCATAAGCCCATAGGTTCGTTGAAGGTGTTCTTCATGTTCGATGGGATGCCCATGGTGCAGTTCGAAGGCGATCCGAGCAGAGCGCATATGCTCTATCCCGATGAACCGTTCAAGAAGTGTAAACGCGGAGACATCGGTGTAACGAATCAGGCAAGACCCAATGCAGGCCTAATAGGCATAAGGTTGGAGGACAGCAAGGAGTACGGACCTACCGGTGAGGAGGGATATGGTACGAACATCCTCGGAAAATTCGAGGATGACCTTGATGAATTCTTAAAGAAGACTGATGATGAGGAGGTCATCTATGTCACGGAGGAGAGATTATGAGTGAAGAGAGAGAAACAAGACTTCTCATGATATCGCCCACATCCAATATAACACCGGATCAGCTCTCGCGTACGATCCACTCCATGGGCGAGAGGATCACAGTGAAGGAGACCTGCTACGGATGTCTCATCGAAGGGCCTAGTGAGGTCGTGAGGCGTGTACGTGATAGGGCTAGAGAGATGGATCGTAACGCCATATTCTCGAAGATCAGAGCATATCCCGCGAGCGACCCAAGAAGATGCCGTGCACAGCATGGTACCAGGCCTGGTTATTCCCAATTGGAGATGGAATGGAAGGCCCTTACCAACATAGAGGCTGGACTCGATGCATTGGATAGAGGAGAGGAGATCAAGGAACCCACTCCTAAGAAACAACTTTCAGTAATGGAATTTAAGAAAATATGTGAGGCGAACCAATGAAGGTGTTCATCGACCCCCCAAACAGTATGATTTTATTCGATTTGATAGAGAGGTTCGGACATGAGCCCCTCAGTACAATGGCAGCACTCCAAGAGAGGGTGGACAATATAGAGATAGATATGCCTCCGATGAATGTGACATTGGATGACGTCATCAAAGGACTCAAATATGCAGGTATAGAGGTACCGTCAGGTATCAGAGGAAGACTTGCGATATGGGGCCCCCTAATCGAGGAAGCGGATGCCGCTGTCGTCATGGAAGGGGCACCGTTCGCCTTCGGATGTGTCGGCTGTGAACGTTCCAACCTCATGGTCAAGTATCTGTTGCAGAGGCGCGGGATACCCGTGGTCACTGTCAATTATCCCGAGAATGAGGAAGAAGGTAAACTCGTGGTTGCCAAGATAAAGGAATTCTTGGACAAGCTCAATGATAAGAGGGAGGTGGATTGATGTCCGAGTTGATCAAGATTGCACAGTTGTCATGCGGAACCGAATACAGCAGTGTCCAGTATGAGATAGAGAAGGCCGCACGCAGTGTCGGTGCCAAGATAGTATATCCTGACGTATCCGCTGCAGATGTGGATGATGCGGTGCAGAGATTCGGTTTCAACCCAAGGTCTCCGCAGCTCAAATTGATGATTGCACGTGCCGTCCAATTGGCTGATGGACTCTACGATGCTGATGCAGTGTTCATCGCAACATGCTTCAGATGTGCCGAGGCCGCACTCGTGAGGAATGAACTCAGAAGATTCATCCAAGAGAACACAAGACTCCCTGTGGTCACATACTCGTTCACAGAGAGGCTCAAGGCATCGCAGCTCCTCACAAGGATGGAGGCATTGGTCACCATAGTGGCAAGGAAGGAACTCCTTGCCAGAGAGAAGCAATCCGGATTGACCGCAGGATTGGATTCGGGTTCATCCACGACCAAGGCTGTCATCATGAGGGATAACAAGATCATAGGGAAGGCATGGATGCCCACAGGTAATGTGGTGGAATCCGCCACATCTGTCCTTGAGGATGCACTGAAACAAGCTGGCGTGAAATTATCTGATATTGAGGCGATAGGCACGACAGGATACGGACGTTTCACTCTCGGTAAACATTTCAACGCCAAATTGGTCCAAGAGGAATTGACGGTCAACTCCAAAGGAGCCGTATGGTTGGCTGACAGACAGAGGGGAGAGGCGACCATCATCGATATAGGCGGGATGGATAACAAAGCGATAACCGTCCGTGATGGTGTCCCTGATAACTTCACCATGGGTGGTGTCTGTGCAGGTGCATCCGGTCGTTTCATGGAGATGACCGCCAGAAGGCTCAAGATCGATGTAGCTGACCTTGGAAAATATGCAGTGAAAGGGGACTGGAGGAATGCCAAGATGAACTCATACTGTTCAGTCTTCGGTATACAGGACCTTGTCACGACACTCGGTGAAGGGAAATCATTCGAGGATGTCGCGGCCGCAGCATGTCATTCAGTGGCCGAACAGGTCTATGAGCAACAGCTTCAGGAGGTCGATGTGAGGCATCCGATCATCCAGGTCGGAGGTACATCGCTCAATGCCGGACTTGTCAAAGCCGTCGGCGAGGTCCTTGGAGAGGCACCTATCGTGCCTCCGAACTCACAGTACATCGGAGCCGTCGGAGGAGCACTTCTGAGTTCAGGATTCCTGTGAGGTGTCCATATGCTTATCGATGTGACCGGTACGGAAGAATATGCATGCGAAGCATACAAGAAGCTCTTCGAGGACATCATGAACGATGTCGGCAAGGCAACGATGATAGATCGTGCTAAGTTGGTGCTCAAACCAGAGGTCCCTCTGTTCATATTCAGCGTCAGATTGATCAATGAGCCGACGAACAAAGTCGTTTCCGATGCCGCGGATCTGAGGCAGGAAGGATCCGACACACACGTCTCCATCTCCGATGAGAGATATGCTCCCGAGATCATAGCATCACTCTGGAAGAATTATGGCAGGGATAAGGTCGAACAACAGACGAGATTCGATCTCACCGTATACGGCGGGGATGAGAAGGCCATATCGAATTACCAGATATCATCTGGAGAGGAAGCAAAGAAAGAGATCATCGGTGCACTCTGGAGGGTCATGCCTGAGGGCATCAAGAACAGACACAACATGTCCGATGGCAACGTGATAACGATAGTCGCCACGGAGGAGCTGATGCATCCAGAGATGATAGATGAGGGTGTGAGCGTGCACAAGTCGATGAAGGAGGTTGCCTGATGTTCGAGGTCATGATGTATGATGGAGGCATCTATCGTTCGGATGAGTTGTTCGAAGCGATAGAGGATGTTGGCGGTGTCGTATTGCAGAGGACGAGGAGCGCACAGCTTCTCACTGTCACCATGTCCATCCCAGGTGAGGACAAGGAGATGCTGTCGGAGAAATGCAGGGAGATCGGAGGCGAAGTGAAGAATGTTCCCCTTGCAGGTACAGAGATCGCAGTGGTCGGATGTACGTTAGGAAGACACCACATGCCGCACCCGATATGCGACATAGCCGAGGAGATCAGACAATACGGGGGCATATCCGTTGTCATGGGCCTTGCAAGAGGCAGGGGTAAGAGCACCTCCCAGATATCAGCCAAAGAGAAGGGTATAATCGAGGAATACGATGCAGCGGTGTTCATGCTTGGTAATTTCAAACAATGCATCGAATCCAAGAAGGCATTGTTCGATGACATCGATATCCCTGTGATCCTAGTATGCGGTCCACAGCCTGACGGTCTCGATGAGGATTGTGAGGCTATCGTGTCCGGTGTCGGCCGTAAGGCAGAGAGGATGAGGACCACGGATGAGAGGAAGAAACTTACTGAGATCGCCGACGTCGTTGATCAAGTCATCAGGAAAAGAAGGGCGATGTTCGAGGAGGATCCTCTGTTCGTCCATCCTGCTGAATTGAAACAGTTGTTGGAGACATATGAGCCGATAGACATGAGTCTCAGACCTGCACCCATCGTCCTTCACCTGGACGGCCTTAGGGTCAAGATACCATATAGCGAACACAAGGATTATTTCGATAATCTGACCGTCTATGGTAGGAAACTGACGGACATAGCTAGGATCTCAGAGTCCAAGATCGATGACAGTAGTACGATCATAAGGATAAAGACGAAGTCAGAGGTCGATGACGAGGATCGCAGGAAGGGCATATGATCCGTAAGGGGACATATGTCCTCTTCCTCCACATCCCATGTGATACCATTGTCAACGTAGGTTCAATCGGTCCAATCCCATTCCAAGAAGGATATTACTGCTATGTGGGCAGTGCGATGGGCGGGTTGGACCAGCGCATCAATAGGCATATCTCCAAAGAGAAGAGATTGCGGTGGCACATCGATTATCTGACAATGGCATCCGATGAAGTATATGCATTCGAATCCAGCGGAGACTGTATCCCGGAATGTGATTTGGCGAAATTGTTGTCCGACAATGGTTCCACCCCGGCGGTCGAGGGATTCGGATGTTCTGATTGTAATTGTGCAACGCATCTTTTCCGTGCTGAACCAGCATTTTTGGAAAGTATCCTAGTAAAAAATGGTCTTACGAAATTCGTACCAAAAATTGAATAAACTTATTATATTCGAAACATGAGGTTTTTAGTTTATATACTCAGGAAGGAAGGGTTATAAACACTAATCTATTTTACAGCACTATCAAGTCACACTGTAAAGTGAGGGACAGAATATGAAAGGCGTAGAAAACTTATCACGCAAAGTGACTCCCGAAGTCATCAATAAATTGATCGAGATCTGTGGAAAGGACGATGTCAACACAGGTGAGATGGACAGACTCCTTTACGCTCACGATCTTGCACCTTTGCCAAAGGAAGCAGGTATTGCGTTCAAACACATTCCTGATGTAGTCGTCAGGCCCGAGTCCGTACAGGAACTCTCCAAGATCGCAGCACTCGCATTCAAGACAGGCGTCGCAGTGACACCCAGGGGAGCATCCTCATGGGGTCTCGGAGGATCCATGCCCGTTGAGGGAGGTATCCTTCTCGACATGTCCGCCAAGATGAACAAGGTCATCGCTGTGGACAAGGTCAACATGACAGTCAAAGCACAGGCAGGATGCACATGGAAGCAGATCATGGATGCATGTGATGCAGAGGGTCTCTTCGTTGGATCCACACCTTCATCATTCCCCTCAGCAACGCTCGGCGGATGGGTCTCCACCGGTGGAATCGGAATCGGCGGATACAAATACGGAGGAGCAAGGGAGAACATCATGAACCTTGAGGTCGTCCTCTCGGATGGTATGGTCATCAACACAGGTTACGACAGCATCGGTAACAACATGTCCGGATACAACCTCAACCAGCTCTTCGCAGGTGCAGAGGGTACACTCGGATTCATAGGCACGGTCACACTCAGGGTATACCCCAAGGGTGAACTCAGGTACCTCGGCTACGACTTCGACAAACTGAAGGACATGCACGGACCTATCCAGAAGATCGTCAACCACCCCAGCGTAAAGCCGCTCCACATCGCATGGTCTGACAGTTACCACTTCGACAACCAGAGGAAAGCAGGACTTCACGCACCTGATGTGTCCAACCTCTTCCTCGTCACACTTCAGGGAGCACCCGAGTTCCTTGACCTCGAAGAGAAGACGATCGATGCTATCGTAGAGGAAGCAGGCGGAAGGAAGGTCTCAAGCGAGATCTGCGAGCACGAGTGGGAAGAGAGATGCTACGAGTACAGGTGCCGCAAGGCAGGTATCGGATCGATCCCCGCAGAGGTCGTTGTGGAAGTACAGCACTGGGGAGAGTTCGTCGACGAGTGTTACAAGGGATTCGAAGCAATGAAGATGGAGCCCGGAGGAATCGTCGGAATGATCTCTGACCGCAGCACAGCGATGTTCATGCCTTACTACTTCAAGGATGATGAGAGCATGCTCGGAATGCTCGCATTCGCATACAACTTCTACATGGGCGACAAGGCAATGCTCTACGGCGGTCGTTCACTCGGATTTGGCGTCTTCTTCGCATCGAACCTCGATGTTGTCCACCCCGGTGATGAACCTGCAGTGATGAGGGACATCAAGACATTGATGGATCCCCACGACATCGTCAACCCCGGACACCTCGTCTGCGGAAAGACAAGGTTTGGAATCAACCTCGACAAGAACATCATGGGTGTCGCATCGAAGCTCATGGTCGGTGTCAAGAAGTTGTTACCCAAGGACTCAAGATTCGAATCCAACCTCGGAAGGTTCTACTACAACCAGCTCGAGGAAGAGAAGATGGAGTCCCTTGAGGTCACATACGGAAAGGGAACCGAGTAAAACAATGGAATCGAGGGAGTTCAACTCCCTCTTCCAATCTTTATCTGATTTTAAAAACGTCCGATGAGTTCGGATATGTTATTGAGAATCTCTGGTCTATGATCGTATGATTCCCACATGGTGCGGCTGTGCTCATTTTGGGCCAATCCGATGAATGCCGCTCCTGAATCCCTAGCACAGAGATAATCCGTCACAGCATCTCCGACATAGATCATCTCATCGGTTCTTACGCCCAATCCCTTCGCAAGATACTCCATGGCCACAGGGTTCGGTTTCTGTTCACCGACAGGATGGTCATCGTACGCCTCTATCGCATCGAAATATCCTGTAAGGTCAAATCTATCCATGGTCTTGAGGACATACCCTCTGTGGCCTCTCGAAAGAAGCCCTATCTTGTATCCTTTCGATGATATCTCGTCAAGGAGCTCTCTCACCATCGGGAACGGTTTCGAACTAGAGATGTTCAACGTCTCTATCCTCGTGGATTCCTCATTGACCATGCGTTCCAATTCATCAGAGCTGATATCTTTCCCGATCGAATGCAGATAATCGATACCTGCGACCAACATATCCTTCTCGGACATTATATGGGCGAAGACCCTGCTCGGTACACCCAAGGATGTCAATACATCATGTTCGACCATCCCCAGTCTAGCATAGTCGATATCACTGTCGATCAAGGTTCCATCCATATCGAATCCGATGGCTTTGAACATGATCGGTCAATGTGCATAGGAGGATATAAGTGTCAGGTGAGGGTAGTAGCCCCCCTTCTGTTTAAAGCGGCATTCAACTTCGCATTCTACCCACGGGTCCCGGGCAGGTCTTCCCCGTTGTATGAACTTGCTCCGATGGGGAGTCGCCGTTTCACCAAATCTCCGGAAATGTCACCACCAGGTGGATCATCCTATGGCCGGAACTGTGTCGTTTCTGAGCCCTTGCCACGACTCTCGCCGTACAGGCTTACGCCTGTCCATCTTGCCCTTGGAGGAGGGAACTTCCTCAGCTGGATCCAGTCTTACCGTCGGCCGCTCTCCCTCTCCTGACATTACGGGTTATCGGATGTAGATATTTTACAGTAACGCAACGACATCATGATTAAATCATCACTGTGCGATACCGACCTCATGATTGCCAAGTTGTCGGATTCGATACAGATGATCACAGAAGAGGATGATGATCTAGACCTCTTTGAATGCAGATACCCTATACCAGATGGTGTAACGTACAATTCGTACGTGATATCCGATGAGAAGATCGCTGTTTTGGATACGATGGACGCACGCAGATCGCAAGCATGGGAACAGGATATATCCGCGATCTTGGACGGTAGTGAGCCCGATTACCTTGTGGTACACCACATGGAGCCCGATCATGCCGCTTGCATAGGGGAATTCTCATCCAAGCATCCGAAGATGAAGATCGTCGGTAACGAGAGGACGTTCAAGATGATCGAACAGTTCTTCGGGAAGGGATTCGAAGACAGGAGATTGATCGTGGAGGATGGATATGTCTTGGAGCTTGGGAAACATTCATTGAAGTTCATAACAACGCCGATGGTCCATTGGCCGGAGGTTATGATGTCGTATGAGGCATCGGAGAAGATCCTCTTCACCGCCGACGCGTTCGGAAGATTCGGACCATCCGATCCGAATTATGATTGGGTCCTTGGCGCAAGGCGTTATTATTACAACATAGTCGGGAAATACGGCCCTCAGGCAGCTAAGGCACTGGAGAAGGTAGCTTCATTGGATGTGAGATCGATATGCCCTCTGCATGGCCCTGTGCTCAATGAGGATCTTGGAACCTATGTCGACTATTACGTCAAATGGGCCAATTACAAGGCAGAATCGAACGGGGTCTTGATCGCATATACATCCGTATACGGTAACACGAAGAAGGCTGCATACGATCTACTCGATATTCTGAAGAAGAAAGGTGTCGAGGCCGAGATCATCGATGTTGCCCGTACTGACGTATCATATCTCATAGAGAAGGCATTCTTCTACAGCAAGATGGTGGTCGCAACGACCACATACGAAGCAGGGATATTCCCTGTGATGGCCAATTTCCTCTTGGAATTGAAGGACAAGAGATACTCATCCCGTGATGTGGGAGTGATCGAGAACGGATCATGGACTCCTGCAGCAGGTGCGGAGATAGAGAGGATATTCTCATCGATGGAAGGTGTGAGACTCGTACGTCCGAGGATAACAATAAGGTCAGCAATGAAGGATGAACAGATGGTGGAATTATCCGATCTGGCTGAAAAATTGGCATGAGTTGGAAATAATGTGGAAAACATCCTCGATTGAACGTTGTTAAAACCAAAAGCTTATTAATTACGTTCTAATCGGGGGTATGCTTGCAAGGGTAGTCAAGCATGGCCAACGACGCTAGCTTGAGGGGCTAGTCCTTAGTGGTCCGCGAGTTCAAATCTCGTCCCTTGCACCACTTTATCATCCTATTACCACAAGAGCTTGAGCGCTCGACAATGAATCCTGATAGCGTGAGCTGAGATTGAAATTCTGGGATCATGTTGTTTTCTAACTCCATGGTAATGGATAGCTATGTTCAAGAAAACTTTATGAGAACGCAGAAGCATCTGAAATCATGTACTGTCAGTATTGCGGAAGAGAGATTCCGGATGGTGCGGCATACTGCCCTGATTGCGGAAGCAAGGTCGGTCTTGTGCCCTCAACGTACGCTTCACCATATCCCGTCTACAATCGGATGCCGAAAGAACCATCGACTTTGGGTCCATTCTTGCTAGGGATGTTCCTTGGACTCATCGGAGTCATAGTCGCAGTACTGGTCTACAACGGTAACGATGGCCCATACACGAAGAATCCGACAACTCACGCACTCGTTTGGAGCATATTGGGAATATTGGTCTGGATACCGATAATGATCATTCTATTCTCATTGATGTCGATCGGGTCATCAGTGTGAATCACAGATGAAGTTCGACGAGAAGAATCCATCTGAAGTATTGCATCAGTGTTGATTTGGAATCCGCTACTTCACACTCATGCCATCAATGATCTGTAGAAATCGGTGATCGAATCGAATTCGACCTTCACACCCTCTTTCATCCAATCATCCGATCTGAATGCACCGGTGGTGACCGCTATGAAATCGGTGCCCGCATCCTTGGCGCATCTGTAGTCCATACCATGGTCACCGAAATAGAGTATCTCATTCGTCTTCACATTCAATCTATCTGCCATGTGCTGCATCGCAATAGGCGAAGGTTTCGATTCCTCCTCTGGGTAATCATCCCTTGCGATGAGACAATCTACCCTCTTCAGTGAATCACACTTCTTCAATACGGCTTCGGCATATTCCCTGCATCCTCTGGTCAATACACCAGTGGATAGGCCGAAAGAATGGATCAGATCCAACAATGGATTCGTTCCATCGAACGGTCTAGCCTCATCCACCCTCTCCATCTCGATGTCACGTGCCATCTTGGATATGTTGGCCCCTATCTTGTAGATGTCCTCGACCTTGTTGTGCTTCTTAAGGTATTCAATGCCGGAATCTATGTTGAATTTGAAACTCTCGCTGCGATCGATCGCAGTCTCCGGAACCCCGAGTCTGACCATCTCATCGAATGCAACATTCGCCATCTTGACATAATCGACTTTCGTATTGAGCAATGTTCCATCCATATCAAAACAGACGGCTTTGTATTTCGGGTTCAGCTTCATTGGTTGATGGTATGTGATAACATGGATTTATATCCGTTCTCTGTACCGTCGAACGATAGGTTATAATCGCATCCTACAGATATGGTGTGACATGGATCTGTTCGATACTACGAGGAAGGAGATATTGGCCAGGGAAGCGCCCCTTGCGAATCGTATGAGGCCAAAGACCATCGAGGATGTGGTCGGACAGGAACATATCCTTGGAAAGGACAAACTCCTGTATCGTTCGATCAAGGCCGATAGGATCAGTTCCTTGATATTCTATGGCCCTCCAGGTACTGGGAAGACGACCTTAGCACAGGTCATAGCCAATACGACAAAGGCGGATTTCAGAGAGATGAACGCCACATGTGCTGGAAAGAAGGATATGGAGGATGCGGTCAAGCATGCGCAGGACATACTGGGCATGAACGGGAGAAGGACGATACTATTCATCGACGAGATCCATCGTTTCAACAAGGGTCAGCAGGATTACCTATTACCATTCGTCGAGAACGGCACCATAATACTCATTGGCGCTACGACAGAGAACCCATATTTCGAGGTGAATCGCGCATTGATATCACGCTCGATGGTATTGGAACTCAAACCGTTGGATCGTGAGGACATCATCACGATATTGAAACATGCGATCTCCGATGCAGATAACGGATTGGGGAAGGAGAAGATATCCATCGATGATGATGCGTTAGTATTCTTGGCCGATATGTGCAACGGCGATGCTAGATCGGCGTTGAATGCATTGGAGATAGCATTCCTCACTACAGATCGTGATGCTGATGGTTCCATCCATATAGACGTGGATGTCGCATCATCATGCATACAGAAACGCATACTTGGATACGACAAGGACGGGGACAATCACTACGACACGATCTCTGCTTTCATAAAGAGCATGCGCGGCTCTGATCCAGATGCCACCGTGTATTATCTGGCTAGGATGTTGTATGCAGGGGAGGATGTGAAGTTCATTGCAAGGCGCATAATGATATGTGCCTCCGAGGACGTATCCAATGCCGATCCCCAAGCTATCATCATCGCTACGGCAGCCTCACAGGCCGTCGAGCGGATAGGTATGCCTGAGGCCAGGATAATCCTAGCACAAGCCGCGATATATGTCGCATGCGCCCCGAAGAGCAACTCATCCATCACAGCGATAGATGCTGCCATGAACTCGGTCAAGAATGAGCCCATGGGGCAGATCCCGCCATATCTGAAGGATGCACATTACAGCAGTGCGAAGGAGTTGGGCCGTGGATTGACGTACAAGTATCCTCACAACTATCCTGATCACTATGTGGAGCAACAATATCTTCCAGATGCTGTCAAGGATCGCAAGTTCTATGAGCCATCCGATAGTGGATATGAGAAATCGATAAAGAGGTTGTTCGAGAGGATAGGTAAACGTTAGTTCGGATTCTCGCAGATCTTCACTATCTGTTCTATGAATCCATACGTACCCGTTCCGCCGCCGACATCAGGCGTACGGAATCCCCTCTTGTATGCAGAACGTATGGCTTCCCACAGTTTATTGCCTTCATCCTTGTATCCAAGGAAATCAAGCATCATGGCTGCGCATCTTAGGGATGCCGTCGGATTCGTCGCGTTATATCCTGCAAGGTCAGGATTGGATCCATGGAGCGGTCTGAACAATCCTCTCGTCCTATTGATCGTCGCACACGGTACGAGATATGTGCCGCCTGTCAGCTTCGCCACCATCTCCGATAGCACATCGGAGAATGGACTGTATGAGATCACCGTATCGATCGTGTTGGGTTTGGTCAGGATCCTGGAGGCCAACTCAGGGATGCTCACATCATCGGATGATATCGAAGTACCAACCATGCATCTGTGGAATGATTCGATGGACATCGACTCCATCTCACTCGCAGGATCGCCCTCATGCGCAAAGAGGATCGTTTTGGAATCATTCCTTTCAGCATATTCCCTCGATGCGATGAATGTCCTGTCCATCTCTGAATACAGATATGATCTGGTGACATCGACGCTATCTATGTCGTTGATCTCTGTTACGTTGACATCATCAGAAGCGTTCCTTATGAACGTGGCATCGATGTCGATCGAACTCAACTCAGGGATTATAGATTCTATGCGTCTTATATTCAATTCCAATCTCATCCTTCTTTCGATCTCCGTTATAGGATTCCTGAAGGATCTGTCATCGGTAGGGATGGTGATGCCGCCCATCAGGACGGCATCACATTCGTCGATGATCTCAAGTGTCGATACAGGGAGTGATTCCCCAGTCCTTTTGTAGCATTCGTAGCCGCAGTCAGCGGAGATCATGTCGATATCTCCGGTCAGTGCCTTGAGCACCGATACTGCGGCAGTCGTCACTTCAGGACCTACGCCGTCACCTGAGAGCACCGCGATCTTCTTCATCAGAGCCTATCCTCAACGGCTGCCATGATGAGCGGGAGGTTGATCGTAGCATCTCCTTCCACGGTCATCTTCTTGGCATTGGCCTTGACCTTACCCCATGAGACGGCCTCTCTGATCTGTGCACCGGAGAGTGAACCGTCGTATTCCTGTGCTGTCGTGAGGTAGATCGCATAATCCAATCCTCCGCGGAACTGATTCCACCAGATGACGTGGTGTTTCGAGATACCTCCGCCGATGATGATCGCACCCGTGTTCTTCGCCTCATCCGTCATCTCGCTGAGCATCTGCTCATCAGCGAAGAGATCGATCCTGAGCTTTCTGTGCATCTGGTAGTACATCCAGAGCTGACATCCGAATGAACCGTCCGTGATACCGGGGACGACTATGGGTACGTTGTGTTTATGACACTGATACAGAAGTGAGTCCTCATTATCGAGTCTCGCACCGACCTGATCTATGATCTCGTGTGTGGACAATGATGTGGTGTCCTTGAAGATGTCATCGAACATAGGGAGGAGGTTATCCTCAAGAACGATACCATAGCAGTCGTCGGGTACGAGGACGTTACCGAGCCTGCTGATACCATTGTCCCTGAGTTTCGCATCATCCATCAAGAAGTCGCCTTTGTAGTATGAGGCCCATGTCCTTGAAAGGTCGTGGTCCAATGTTCCGCATGTTGTGATTATGACATCGATGAATCCTTTCTTCACCATGTCGACGATGACACCGCGCGTACCTGTCGCCATGATGCATGCAGGGAATGACAGGATGCGAAGACAATCCTTCTTCTTGAACATCTTCTCTACGATGTCAGCGGCATCTGAGAGTTTCTGTGCTGTGAATCCGCCTGATTTTCCCATCATCTTGACGAGATCATTGGCCGTCATCCCTTTCTTGATCTTGATATCCTTGACTGCAACGAGTTTCTTGTTATCAAAAGTTGCTACCATGATACTAACTTCCGTTATGCGGTGGTTACGGCCTCTTATTAATTAAGTTTATCAATTGACCAAAGAAGGATCGAATTCAATCCTTCTTCCTGAGTAACGGTAATGCATGCAAGAAGAAACGGATGAGTCCTCTCTTACTTCCGAAGAGACTTTGCGTCATCTCGGTCTGTATGTCCGTACCCTCTTTCGTGTACGGTGTCCACCACGGATCATTGCTCCAAGCACCCTTATCCTCATGCAGATGCTGTATCTCCATCAGACTCAGGAATCCTTCCTCGCCATGGCTCTTCCCGAATCCGCTCATGTGTGTCCCGCCCCATGGGAGCGAAGGCATACCATAGTTGTACAGCAGGTTGTTCACGTTGACCATGCCCGAATTCATCCTTCCTGCCAATTCATGTCCGTATTGGATATCCTCAGTCCATACCGAACCGCCAAGGGCATACGGACAACTGTTGTTGAGTTCTATAGCTTCATCGTCATCATCGAATGGAACTATCGTTGTGAATGGCCCGAACACTTCGGTCGTGTACAGTTCGCTGCCAACAGGTATATCGGTGATCACGGCAGGTTCGAGGAACCATCCCTCGAGTCCTTCCACTCTCTTGCCTCCATATACGACATTTGCACCGAGTTCCTTCGCTCTTTCAACAGCATCCAGTACGTCATGCATCGCCCTCTCATTGATGACAGGTCCGATGGATATCGTCGGATCGTTGTAGTCATATCCTATCTTCAGCCCTTTCACTCTCTCTACGAATTTTGATACGAAATCATCATAGATCGAACTGTGGACCATGATCCTCTGCACTCCGACACATACTTGCCCAGAGTTCACATAGGATCCCCAGACGGCAGCTTTGATCGCTCTATTGATGTCAGCATCCTTCAGGATGATCATAGAATCGCATCCTCCGAGTTCAAGGGATACAGGAGTGAGGTTATCCGCGGCTGAACGCATTATGCTCATGCCCGTATCAGTCCCACCCGTGAACATGATCCTTCTCACCGAGGGGGATTGCACCAATGCATTGCCTATCCCCGAACCATGGATGCAGATGACGAGATCATCAGGGAATCCTGCTTTTTTGAATAGTGATGATATCAACTCTCCGCAGAGAGGCGTCTCGGATGAAGGTTTGAGTATGACTGAATTCCCGACGGCAACGGATGACATGCATTCTGTGAACGGGATGCAGATCGGGAAGTTGTATGGCGATATGCAAGCGGTGATACCCGCGGGTTTGTATCTGATGTAGGATCTGCGCCCCATGGCACGCATCATCATGTCCATGGGTTCTATCTTCCTGCGTATCTCGAATTTGAATCTGTTGAGCCAATCGGCACAGTACTTTGCATGCGCTGATGATACAAAGAATTCCGTGTTGATGCATTCCGCCTTCGGTTTACCCGTTTCCTTATGCACAGTGAGTCCGAGTTCTTCCACATCATCGGCGATGATCTTACTCAATCTTCTGAAATACTCGCTCCTTCTCTTTGGAGGTATCTTAGCCCATTCCCTCTGTGCCTTATCACTCCTTTCGATTATAGAGTCGATTTCCGACACGTCTATCGTTTCAACAGAACCTATCTCTTCGGTGGTCGCAGGGCAATAAGATTTCAGTATTCCCATGGAACTCTGTATGTCCGCATGGTTTAATTTGATTATCCGCGTCCATAGGTGTCTTTATTACATGAAGTAATCATGTCATACAGCATGATGTTGATGGAGAGATGCTGTGATTATCCCGAACTACTCGAATCGTTGAGAGGGAGATCGGTACTGATATGGTCGTGCTCCATATGCGCATCATTATGCAATGGCATAGGCAGCAAAGCATCGGCGGAATCATTGTCTGATAGGCTGACATCCGATGGGATAGATGTGAAAGGCATCATCATGACCGGTGCAGCATGCATAATGAGTAAGGTCAGATCCACGTCGGACGATTCTGGGATCGATGGTTCGGATGTCATACTGGCTCTGTCATGCAACATGGGTTCCGATAACATTTCTCGCGTGACCGGCAAGGATGTCATGAACCCCATCATCACCATCGGTTACGGATATCTCGATGATGACGGGATACCTCGTCTTCCTGATGGTTCTACGTTATCATCGAAATCATCTCCGTTCTGAGTTTATATAAATTATTTACCTATCCTTTTTATACAACAACGAATGTTGGGGGCTCAGCAACATTAGGAGTTAACTATAATGATTGAGTTCACCATGGACAACTTGTTGTGGATGGTACCTGTCGCTGCAGTTATCGCCTTGGTGGTTGCCGCTGTTTTCTTCAAACAGATATTCTCGAAGGACAAAGGAACCCCCGAGATGCAGGCAATCTCCGATAAGATCGAGGAAGGAGCTATGGCTTACCTCGCAAGGCAGTACAAGACTATCGCTATCATCGCACTTGTTGTTGCTATCATCATCTTCGCAGTAGGATTCTGCGAGGATTTCAAAGACTACTTGAACGGAAAGGTCGCAGTAGCGTTCCTCATCGGTGCAGGATGCTCGATCCTCTCCGGTTACATCGGAATGAAGGTCTCTGTCAATTCTAACATCAGGACATCGGCTGCAGCAACACGCTCGCTCGATGAGGCATTCAAGACATCATTCCGCGGAGGAGCGATCTCAGGAATCGCAGTGTCCGTCCTCTCACTCGCAGGACTCTTCGCTGTGTTCTTCCTCTACGACATCTGGTGTGACGGCGATATGACCGCTACACTCCACTCGGTCGTGGGTTACGCATTCGGTGCATCTATGGCAGCTCTCTTCGCACAGCTCGGAGGAGGTATCTACACCAAAGCCGCAGATGTCGGAGCGGATCTCGTCGGAAAGGTCGAGGCAGGTATTCCCGAGGATGACCCCAGGAACCCCGCTGTCATCGCAGATCTCGTCGGAGACAACGTCGGTGACTGTGCAGGACGTGGAGCAGATATCTTCGAATCCACAGCCGCTGAGATCATCGGTTCGATGGTCATTGGTCTTGCAGTCGTCAAGCTCTCAACAGTTGGGATCTTCAACAACAACTTCATCTACCTTCCGCTTGTCATCATGGCATTCGGACTCATCGCATCCTTGGTCGGAATCTTCTGTGTACGTCTCAAGGATGAGGATGCAGACGTCATCAAGTCACTCAACCTCGGTTACTATGTGACTATGGCCCTCGTCATCGTTACGATGATATTCTCATGCTATTGGCTTCTCAATGGCGACAACGGCCTCACACAGATCGGTGGATTGTCAGTGACGGTCAACTGGTGGATGTTCGCAATCGCTGGAATCGTCGGTATCGCACTTGGACTCGTCGTCGTCTATGTCACACAGTACTACACAGGCGACCACAAACCAGTCAAGACGATCGCGGAACAGTCCGAATCAGGACCTGCAACGAACGTCATCATGGGTCTCTCGGTCGGTATGGAGTCCACAGTCATCCCTGTGGTCTGCATCGGTATCGCAATTATCGCAACATTCCTCCTTGGTTACTTCGCCATCGATGGAGCATTCGTCGACTCTACATACAAGATGACGATGGGACTTTACGGAACAGCGATCGCAACCGTCTCTATGCTCGCATCATCCGCATTCATCCTCGCAGAGGATACGTTCGGACCGATCACGGACAACGCAGGCGGTATCGCGGAGATGTCCAACCAGCCTGAAGAGGTAAGGAACAGGACAGACAAGCTCGATTCCGTCGGTAACACAACAAAAGCACTCACGAAAGGATACGCAATGTCATCCGCTGCACTCGCAGCATTCCTTCTGTTCGCAGCATTCTTCGAGATCGTTGCCGAGCACAACGGAACAACGATCATCGCTGAGATGAACCAGGTCGTTCTTGGAAATCCCCTGATCTTCGTCGGAGGACTCATCGGAGCAGCACTCGTGTTCTTCTTCGCATCACTCGCTATACGTGCAGTTGGAACGGCTGCCGGTGAGATGGTCCAGGAGGTCCGTGAGCAGTTCAAGGATGGAAAGATCATGGCTGGAGAGAAACAGCCTGAATACGGAAGGTGTGTCGATATCGCAACGAAATCCGCCCTCAGGCAGATGGTCGTTCCCGCACTCCTGCCTATCCTCGTACCTGTCGTCTTCGGACTCCTTTACAGGTACGCTCTGCCTACAGAGTTCCAGGTACTCGCACCCTATGCGGTCGGCGGACTCATCATGGTAGCTACCATCGTCGGTATCCTCATGGCCAACTTCCTCAACAACGGTGGAGGAGCATGGGATAACGCAAAGAAATACATCGAGACCGGTGCACACGGAGGAAAGAAGTCACCTGCACACGCAGCAGCTGTTGTCGGTGATACCATCGGTGATCCGTTCAAGGACACTGCAGGACCTTCGATCCACGTTCTGGTCAAACTGCTCTCGACCATCTGTTTGGTCACAGCAGTCCTGTATCTCTAAACAAGTTTAAGGGAGGTAATCCCTCCCTTCATTTCTATACTATATCCTTATACGCGTATGCGTGTAATCAGCTTTATATAAGAGGGCTTTAATCTCCAGCCATTCAAGAGGATATCCTATGTACATGATAACACAGGCCGAGAGGGTAGTGCGCATACCTCCAGCAGATCTTGGTGAAGACATAGACAAAGTCATCGATGCCCTCACATGGGATTCATTCGAAGGACAGATCGGACCTAACAAGGAGATAACTATCCTTGTACAGGATGTCGAGACCATTGGACCTGGACGTATCGTTCATGGAGACGGAGCGGTCTATCAGACGGTCAAATTCAATCAGCTCGTATTCAAACCGAAAGAGAACGAGATCATCGAGGGTGAGGTCGTAGAGATAGTCAAATTCGGTGCTTTCATCAGATTCGGTCCGTTGGACGGACTCCTTCACGTGAGTCAGGTGTTGGATGACCGTGTCGATATCGATGCAGAGAATCAGAGGCTCATCGGAAAGGACACTGGAAGGACCCTCAACATCGGAGACATCGTCAGGGCAAGGATCGTCAGTATCGACCTCAACGAGAAGAATCCCCAGGATAGTAAGATCGGATTAACGATGCGCCAACCCGGTCTGGGAAGACTCGAATGGATCGAGGAAGACAAGAGGAAACAGGAGGCTGATGCCTGATGGTCGGACCTGTTTACAAAGCATGCAAACAGTGCAGCTTCATCTCTGAAGAGGACACATGCCCCCGCTGCGGAGGACAGACATCCAGAGAATGGCAGGGCTACCTCGTGGTCATAGACTATGAGAAATCCGACATAGCTAAACAGATGGGCATCTCATCCAATGGGAAATATGCCCTGAGGGTGCGTTGATCCAAATGTCCGGCAGAAGGATCCCTGGGGGGAGAAGAGATCTCTTCAAGGAACCGCTGGGCACAGATTTGGATGAAACTGAACTCAAACAACATAACGCTGCAAAGATGATCACTGTTGGGGATGTGGTATCTCTGACGGTGAGGAGGAACGGCATGACGCCACTCCTGTCCATCTATGATGGATACACGGAGAGGCATGAGATGACCGGGTTCGCCACCTATGTCGAAAGTCATGGGTTGGAAGAGAAGGTCATCGTCAATCCTGCAGGTACGGTAACCTGTGAGCTTGAAGATGCCATAAGAAACGCGATTACTGGTGAGGCAGGGATAATACGTGTCGAAGGCGAGGAGGATCTGGCAGTGATGCCGTGTATCCTGAACGCGCCTGATGGCTACGATATCATCTATGGTTGGCCAGGAAAAGGGATGATGTGCGTCACCACGGACGAACACATCCGCAAAAGAGTAAAAGAACTCTGGAATATGATGGAGGACTTTGAATGAAGATGGAAATCAACGAGAAGAAAGAGAACGTCATCCTCAAAAGGACTGAGGTACGTTTCACAATCGACCACAAAGGCGAGTCAACACCCAGCAAAGGCGCTGTCGTTGACGAGCTTGCAAAGAAACTGGATGCAAAGAGGGATGCAATCGTCCTCAACAACATCGATACAGTCTACGGAAGCGGACTCTCCAAGGGTTACGCAAAGGTATACGTAACGAAAGAGGACGCACAGGCTATCGAGCCCGAATACATCCTCAAGAGGAACGGAATCCAGAAGCCCGAGTACAAGGCACCTGAGGCCACAGAGGGACAGTGATTTAGATGGCAGCTAAAGCAGAAGCTAAGAAATCAGTCAAGAAAGGTGACGCATACAAGGATGGACAGAGGACAAAGCCTGTCTGCCCCAAGTGTGGACCTGGTGTGTTCATGGCAACACACGGTGACCGTGTATCATGCGGAAAATGCGGATATACAGAGTTCACGAAGAAAGAGTAAGGAAGGAAAAATCTTCATTCGGTCTCCTCCCTCTCAAGCGGAGACTCAGGATCCCCGGTTCATCGACGGGTTTCAAACCTCTTACCCTTCCCAATTCTTCTACATTAATTTGATTGGACCTGTAGTATAGCTTGGATAGCATTGGAGCCTCCGGAGCTCTCGACCCGGGTTCAAATCCCGGCAGGTCCGCTTCAGATTCAGGTTCGAATCCATATTGTAGATTAGCCTGTGATTTCTGGATATACAATTTTTCTAGATTTTTCGAAAGTCTTTGTGAATATTGCACAAATCTACGATTTATCAAATTATTATAAACTTATTACATAAATCCACGATTAATAAAAGATATATACATGCTATGCCATGTCTAAAACATGGGGAAGTATCTGGTACGTGAGCAATACCTCAGTAAGATTCGTGCGGGTCGTGATGACACAGGGGTTATCAAGGTCATAACGGGAATGAGACGTTGCGGAAAATCAGTCATTCTTGAATTATATGCGGAAGAGCTCAGACAGTCCGGCATTTCCGAGGAAGACATAATCTTCATCAATTTCGAGAAGTTTGAGTTCCAGAAGATAAAGACCAGCGAACAGCTGAATGATTATCTTCATCAGAGGATCGATCCGAACCGCATAATGTACGTTCTGTTGGACGAGATACAGGATGTGAAGGATTGGGAACTATCCCTTTCGGCACTTAATGCAGAGAAGAACTGTGATGTTTATGTTACTGGTTCCAACTCAGATATGCTTTCATCACAGCTAGCCACCCGTATATCCGGCCGTCACACGGAGGTCGAGGTATTTCCTTTGTCCTTCTCTGAATACATGGAGATGCATGGATACACCGATAGGGAGAAGGCATTCATCGAATATCTTGAATGTGGGGGGTTACCGGGAGTAGACCCTTCGAGGGATCAAAGGTACAGGCAGGACTATCTCCAGGGCGTATACAACACCATCGTCGTCAAGGACGTACTGAGGCACGTCAACGTTAGCGACCCCATGAAGGTGGAGGCGATTGCGAGGTTCCTATATGCAAATATAGGCAACATCACTAGCAAGTCTTCCGTAGCGGAGGGCACAGGAATCCCCGAGTCCACTGTGGGGATATATATGAAGGCCATGGAGGATGCGTTCCTCATACTCCCATGCGACCGTTACGATATGGTAGGAAAGAAATTGTTTTCGACCATCGGGAAATATTATGTCACCGATCTGGGGATGAGGAAAGCCGTTCTGAATATCGCCGCAGGCACCGACATAAGCAAACCTTTGGAGAATCTCGTATACGTTGAACTGCTACGCAGAGGGTATAACGTCAGGGTCGGATGTTACAGGGATTCTGAGGTGGATTTCATCGCCGTGAGATACGACACCATGGAGTACATCCAGGTATGTCAGACTATGATGTCGGATGACACCAGGAAACGGGAGATCAAACCTCTGACGAGGCCGAAGGACAATTATGTTAAGACTGTCTTGACTCTGGACCGCTTCGGTCTTGGGAACGAGAACGGGATACTGATTAGGAATGTTTTGGATTGGTTGCTGGAGTAATTTTGATAATTATGGGGTTTCTGTTTTTATGACGTCATCGACAAAGGATATGGGATCGGCATCAGTTACTGCGTGATTGATCGTTTCTGATGTTAATGATAAATGAAGGCTATTAATCAACGGTACGTACCAATATACTCTACACGATACCATGCCGTATCTGATTTTTTCATGTCTGGCCTATGTATAGGGCGGATCCCGGCGGGTCCGCATCAGATTCGAGTTCGAATCCCACGTTGACATTTAAATAGTACAATGTACTACATATCATCAGTGATCAAATGGCATTCTCGATAAGACTCACTGAAGATGAAGAAATTCTTGCCAGAAGATATGCGGCGCTGATGGGTGTCTCTATGGGAGAGGCCTTCAAACAGGCCCTTTTCGAGAAGATCGAGGATGAATATGACATCGCTGTGGGCGAAGCGGCATATAGGAGATACCTCGATAATCCGAAGACCTATTCTCATGCAGAAGTCCTCAAGATGTTCGGTGATGAAGAGTGAGCTATTTCGTCGAATATACCGACGATACTATCAAGCAGCTGAGGAAGATGGATCGTTTCACGAGAACGATGATCCTCAATTGGATCTCCAAGCATCTTGATGGTACTGACAACCCTTTCGCTTCAGGAAAAGCACTGACTGGCGATAAGGTTGGATTGTGGAGATACAGAGTGGGGAACTATAGGCTCATTAGCAAGATCGACAAAGGAAAACTTGTGATCCTGCTGGTCGAGATAGGGCACAGATCCAACATATACGACTAAATTCGTCAGTTGGCCAAGTTTTTTTTCATCAGATAAGTTCCGAACTTATGCCTTTATAAAGGGTATAAGTTATCACGATTTCTGATGTCTGGCTAATGCTTTAAGCGGTTCCCAGCGGGCCCTCCTAGTTATCGAAATGGTCTGATGCCACAGTATATTGGGAGCATGCTGAAAACCGAATATTTGTCCATTCGGGCTTTTATGCACTTCACTCGCATAAATGCAATTCTTTATCGAAAAAAGATGGGCGGTAAATCTATGCTTCTATGAAAGGATAAAATTGAAAAATAATATAATTTATCATTACAAAGAATGATAAAAATTAAATTATATCATACTTTATCATTGTATGAAATGATAAAATCGTAATTATCTAATAATCAATAAGAGATGGTACCTCATGGAAGATTCTTTGGTATCACGTGACAGGTATTTCGCTGAGATCGAACCGTATGTCGGCAATGGCAATGCTAAAGTGATAACTGGCATACGTCGCTGCGGAAAATCGACATTGTTGGAGATATACCGCCACCGTTTGACCGATGCCAATGTTGTCTACATAAATACAGAACTCCACGAATTTTCTAGCCTTGGCGATTGGGAAAAACTCCTCTCTTATATCGAATCGGAATACCGCCAGGGTATCGATAATGTTCTGATAGTGGACGAGATCCAGAACATAGAGAAATGGGAACTGATCATATGTGATCTTATTGCCAGGAAAATGTTCGATATCTACCTGACAGGATCGAATGCAAATCTGCTCTCGTCTGAATATTCAACCCATCTCGGAGGCAGATTCAACCGCATACGCATGCTCCCCTTGTCGTATGAGGAATGCAAGGTTTTTGCGGAACGCTTCCTGTCGAAAAAGGATGTATTGGACAGATACATGCGTATTGGTGGATTCCCAATCCTGTGGATCTCGGATGTGCCTGAGAGATCGTGCATGCAGACCGTGAGGGATATCACAGAGGTGATCCTTTCGAAGGATATTGAACAGAGGTTCAACATACGTAATCATGTACTCTTGAGGGATATCTACTGTACGATACTGTCCACTATCGGTAGTTATGTTTCTTCCAATAATATCTATTCCACCATTAGATCGACGGGTTCGAAGACAACTGTAGATACGGTGAACGAATATATCGGGCATCTCGAAGCGGCGAACCTGATAATACGTGCTAATGTGTTCGATCTCAAGGGTAGGAGGACCCTTGAGAACAAACACAAATACTATGCCACGGACCTGGGGCTGAAACATTCGTTATTGGGATACAGACCAGAGGATATCTCCGGGCATATGGAGAATATTCTTTTCATCGAATTGATGTACAGAGGATATGAGGTCTACGTCGGCGATTATAACGGTAAGGAGATAGATCTCGTGGCCATCAAGGATGGATCGAGGCTCTACATCCAGGCTTGTTCGTCGATCGACAGTCAAAAGACCTTCGACAGGGAATTCGGAAATCTTGCCAAAATCCCGGACAGTTTTCCGAAATATGTGGTCATGATGGAACCAGGGGCTTACCGTGGAGTCACCGATACAGGGATAATCTGTTGTTCGCTCGTGGAATTCCTGGAAAAAGAGAACTATTGAACATTGTCACTCAGAGAGTTCTAGCCATATGGTAGAGATTATCATCATCGAATGCTATTTCGACATCATGTGTGGAATGGATTTCTCAGAGATGATCAGACAGAGGTATTCTGTGAGGAAATACGACAGCAGACCTGTTGAAGATGATAAACTCAGGACGGTCCTCGAGGCTGCAAGGGTGGCGCCGACCGCGAAGGATACACAACCTTTTAGGATATATGTGGTCAAGAGCAAGGACGCCATCGAGAGATTGAGGGCGATAACGCCGATGGCATTCGATGCACCGGTCGTGATCATGGTCGGCGCAGTATTCGATGAATGCTGTCAGAGTCCTTTCAGCGGCAAGGATTATTCTTACATCGACACATCGATCGTAACAGATCATATGATGCTCCAAGCACAGGCTTTGGGATTAGGTACATGTTGGGTCGGTTATTTCGATCCGAAGCTCATCTCCAAGGAATTCGACATCCCTGAAGGTATCGAGATCAAGCATCTCCTCCCTATCGGATATCCTGCGACGGATTCTGTGCCGGGACCTATGCATAGCAAGAGGAAATCATTGGAGGAGCTCGTCGTCGAATTGTAATGATTATAACCTGTCGAATAGATGTATGTTCATGTGTGAATACAATTCGATCACAGATTCATGCAATTGTCCTAACGCTGAATGCCCTAGGCACGGTAAGTGTTGCGAATGTGTAACATTCCACAGGGAGAAGAGGAACAAACTCCCATTCTGCGTAAGGAACATCGAATGGACGGATCAATGAATCCATAGTGCAATATCCATCCTCTGACGATGGAATTCACATAATGTTTCAGTGTCAACGGTACACATGGCTGAGGTTTATCTACATTGCGAGCTATAAGGCGGGCTATGCTCACATATGATGTCGTAGAAGGGTTCACGAAAGAGATGTCTGAACTCTATTCGTCGGCTTTCACTGAGATAGAGAAGGTTCCGGAAGAGAACATCCTTAGGACCATAGGAAGGGGCGGGAAACTGATAGAGTACCGTGATGATGGCAGATTCATCGGTTTCACCTTGACATTCACATCAGGGGAATGTACCTTTTGGATATACTTGGCGACGATCCCAGAGGTACGTGGGAAAGGATACGGTTCCAAATTGATCGATATGGTGAGAGAGACACATCCTGGAAAGAGGATATTCCTTGTCGTTGAGCCGATGGATGTGACATCAGATGATTATGAGATGAGGGTCAGGCGTCAAAGATTTTATGAGAGGAACGGTTGTGTGAATTCAGACATAACACTCATCTCTGACGATGCACCCTTCGATTCGATGTATGTTTCCGGCGTATTGACTGAGGATGAGATGCGCAGGACCGTATCGTTGTATGAGGACATACATAATGGGAAGGTCTGAGCAGTAACCCTATCTATCATGACCCCATACTTCGCATTATGGATCTCACAAAGGAAGAGCAGTCCATCCTCGATGGCGAATTCGGGGAGGGTGCACAGAAAGCCATCGAGTTGATCGTGGCACTAGGGAAGATTTATGGTGCGGACGGTCTCGTCGATATAACGTCGGCGCATCTGTCGGGTGCGTCCTATAAGACCATCGGCGATGGCGGTTTGCTCTATCTCGAGGATATGGTGAATGGCGGTGCCAAGGTCACCGTTCCATCGACATTGAATCCTGTCGGCATGGACAGGAAGAGATGGAATGAGATGCATATAAAGGATGATTTCGCTGAGAAACAGATCCGTATCATAGATCTCTATGGAAAGATGGGGATCCAAACGACATGCTCATGCACACCCTATGATGGTGTAAACGTCCCTAAACTGGGCGATCATGTGGCATGGGCAGAATCATCTGCGTTATCATACGTGAATTCATTCATCGGTGCACGGACCAATAGGGAGGGCGGCCCAGGTGCACTTGCGGCGGCGATACTTGGAAAGACCGCTAATTATGGATTACATCTGAAAGAGAACAGGGCGCCCACCGTTGTGATCGATGCCGATATCCCTGATACTTTGTTCTCGCATTCGCTTCTCGGACAGGCCGTAGGTTCGGTCATCGGCGGAGGGATACCTTACTATAGGGGCATAAAGCCTGGGATGGAGGAAGGGAAGACGATGGCTGCTGCCATGGCCGCGGCAGGTGCCGTTGCAATGTTCCATGTGGAAGGCGTAACACCTGAATGGAAGGATTTCGATGTTTCAGAGCTTGAAGTGGTGCACATAGGGAAGAAAGAACTCGATGATGCATACGACAAATTGAACACTGCCGACGATGTCCAATTGATAGCTATCGGATGCCCTCATCTGACAGAGAAGGAGATGCACGAGATAGCTTCCTTACTCAAAGGCAAGAAGAAGAGGAGGACAGATGTAGAGATATGGTTCTGCACGTCGGAGAGAGTGAGATCCAAATGTCCTGAGGATGTCAGGATAATGGAGGAGTTCGGACCGGTGTTGGCGGATACGTGCATGGTGGTATCGCCTATCGAAGGAACGTTCTCGAGGACTGCTACCAACTCATGCAAAGCAGGCAACTATCTGCCCACATTATGTTCTCAGAAGGTCATGTGCAAAGATATCGCTGAACTGTTGAAGGTGGTAGAGTGATGTTGAAAGGACGCTCGATCTATAGAGGCAAGGCTGAAGGGAGGGTTTTGAAATTACAGAATGCCCTCAGTTTCCTCGGTGGCGTGGAAGCATCCACTGGTGAGATCAAGGTGGAGAACGGAGGAAACGTCGCAGATAGGATATTGGTGTTCCCAAGAGGCAAGGGGAGTACAGTCGGATCCTTTGTGATGTATGATCTCAAAGCACACGGGAAGTCACCGCTTGCGATCATTAATTCGTCAGCGGAGACGATCGTCGCCACCGGTGCCGTGATATCATCAATCCCGATGATCGATGGTATCGATGTCGATCTGATCAAGGATGGCGATAGAGCAGTGGTAGATGCCGATAGCGGGACCGTAGAACTCCCGGATGTGGTCAAGAAGACCGTAGCATCATCCGTCGTCATGGTCGATGGGAAGATATTGATGCTTCATCGCCCAGCTACTGCCAGATCATATCCTGGACGTTGGTCACTCGTATCCGGTAAGAGGGAGGATGGGGAACAGATGGTGGATACCGCGAGAAGGGAGATATTCGAAGAGACGCAGATCAAGGTTTCCGAGCCGATATCATCGTTGCCTCCGGTGTACGTTAGGGAGAACAACATCATCTGGGAAGTGTATCCATTCCTCTTCGATGCAGGGGAACAGAGACCGATCCTTAACGGTGAGAACACAGAGTATAGACTTGTGACACCGGATGAGATGAAAGGATTGGATCTGGTGGATCTCACAATAGAGATGGTCTCAAACCTTACCAGATGATCTAGAACCAAGCGTCAAGGGACCTTTGTTGTCTCTTGGCCTTGTTATTCTTCCTTGCAGTCTCGATCTTGGTGATAGCAGACGTCACACGTTCTTTGGAGAAATCGTGATCGACAAGGAATTCTATCGTAGCATCCTTGTCTATCTCCTTAGGTGATAGGTCATAATCATTGGAATATGTTCCTCTGAGGAATATGTCTCTGATCTCCTGATATTCGGGGATCTCCTTCCCGAGGTGTTCCAAGGCTCCTTCTATGTCGCCATAGTCCTTGATGAGTTTGAGTCCCTTCTTCGGGCCGATACCGGATATCCCGTTGTTGAAATCAGTTCCCATCAATATGCATACGTCGACCAATTGTTCTCTGCTGATATCCAATGCTGATAGGAATTCGGACGAATCGATGATCTCTGTCTTCACATCCTTGTACATGTCCTTACCAGGTATCTTCCTCCTACCGGTTATGGTCATGTTCCTCACCAATGTCGGTGCACCGAAGAGCAATGAGTCGAAATCCTGTGATGCGGAAGCGAATACATCTCCTTTCGCACACATGTAGGCGCCTTGTGCCTCTCCATCGCTTGGAGCATATACGACGGGAAGGCCGAGGTATCCGAGCAATTCTTTGGATGATTCAAGAATATCGGGAGTCATCCTCGAAGTCTGTTGAGCCTTGGAGAATGCCTTCTTGGTATCCCCCTCCCTCACAGCCTGCTCCCATTCCTTCTCCGCCTTCTCTCTTCTTTCTTTACGTTCGTTGAGTGTCCCCATCTTCAGTTCATGCGGCTTCCCATCGAATATGAATGATGGTTCTATTCCTGCCTCGATGAGGTTAGCGGTCCTGTACAATAATCCGGACAGATGGGATGTGACCCTGCCCTTCCTATCCTCGAGAGGATATCCATCGGGCTGTCTTATTATTGATAGGAATTGATAGATCGTGTTGTATGCATCAATTGCAATGTGTTTGCCATTGAGTTCACTCAATTCTATGTATCTTGGTTCAGTCAGATCGGAAAGGTTCACTCCCATGAATACACCTCAGAATCCATGCCACAGTTCGATCTCTGGGGACATATCATCCATCTTGAACAGATATGATCCTGCTGCAAGTACTGTGGCGCCTGCATCCGCACATCTCTTCCCCGTGTTGCGGTTTATACCTCCATCCACGGAGATGTCATATCTGAGTCCATTCTCATCGGCATATCTCCTTAGGAATTCAATCTTAGGGATGCCTTCTTCGCGGAATGATTGTCCTCCGAATCCAGGCTGTACGGTCATGACAAGTACGAGATCCACCTTGTTCAGGTATATTGTGATATCCGATACGGGCGTCCCGGGATTCAATGATATGCCTGCTTTGAGACCATTCTCATGGATCTTATCGATGGCACCCATTATGTCCCCTTTGGCTTCGGTGTGTACCGTCAATATGTCCGCACCGGCTTTCGTGAAATCATCGATGTAACGTATGGGGTCCTCGATCATCAGGTGTACATCGAATGGTAGTTCGGAATTCTTCCTCACCGCTTTTATTATCGGTGCTCCTATCGTTATGTTCGGGACGAACATCCCGTCCATGACATCCAAATGTATCCAATCCGCACCAGACCTTTCAACTCTTTTGATCTCTTCACCGAATTTAGAGAAATTGGCCGATAGCATGGATGGGGATACTTTCACCATGGTCCACAGGATGGATTGCCCGATATATTAGTGCTTTCTGTAAAGCTATCATACGACATCAGAATGATGGCGAATCCGATGATCGCGACCTTAAGTTAATATCATCCTTGTACGATAGACGATGTATGTCACACGTGACCAAAGAGGAGATTTGTGATGTTGACGGATGCGACAAGGTCGCAGAGAGATCACTCAATATCAAGAAGGTCAGCGAAACGTCGCTGATCCTCAAGAATCCTGACGCAAGGAGCGTTCACCTTTGCAAGGATCATTACAAGATCCTGAAGAAGGAGACCAAGGGCGACATCCCCGATTACTTAGGATGAACTAGGGCATGTTCGAGATACTGTTCGCAGGAACTGGTGCATCCATCCCTTCCAGAAGCAGATCCCTCCCTTGTATCGCGATCAAACAGGGTAGGTCATTGACCTTATTCGATTGTGGAGAGGGATCTCAGCGTCAGCTGATGGTATCTAGATTCTCATTCATGCGCGTGGACAGGATATTCATAACTCACATGCATGGTGATCATGTACTTGGGCTTCCTGGATTGCTGTTGACGATGGGATTGTCCGGGAGACGTGAACCTGTCCAATTGTTCGGTCCGAAGGGCATCTCACTGACCATAAACTCCATGTTGGATGCCTGCGAGGGGGAATTGGAATTCGAACTGATCGTTCATGAGATGGAACCAGGTGATGTGGAGAGATTCAACGGTTTCTCGGTATCTGCATTCAGGACCGAGCATAATTGCCCATCGTTGGGATATCTGTACAAGGAGGATGACCGTTCAGGTTCATTCGATAAGGAGAAGGCGATGAGATTCGGCCTCAAACCCGGACCTGATTTCTCAGCAATACAAAGAGGCGAGGAGGTACGCGGAATATCTCCGGAGATGATTATAGGCGAAAAAAGACCGGGTCTTTCCTTGGCATATCCTGGTGATACACTCATATGTGATTCCGTATCCGAAGCGATACGTGGGGTGGACGTGCTCATACATGAGGGGACGTATCTGGAGAAGGATTCTGAATTGGCTGTTGCGCATTTCCATTCCACGATCAAGGATGTCGCGAAGATGGCCAAAGAAGCCGGGGTCCGCCAATTGATGATCGTCCATGTTAGCAATCGTTATGGCGAAGAACCAGAACCGAGCATAGAGGCCAGTACGTATTTCGAAGGCTCAATCATCCCCAAGGATCAGGACATATATATGGTGTGTGACGGAGGAGTTAGATTAGTTTCAGAAGATCCGACGTCGTTATGATCCCGACTATCTTCCCATTCTTGTGAACGAGTACAGCATCGCAATCATTCATCATCTTGGTCACTGTACTCATCGAGATGTTCTCTGGTATCACAGGGTAGGAATCATTCATGACCTTGTAGACTGGCATATTCACAAGATCGTCCATCGTGGCACCTTTCATCAGGAGCTTGGATATCGTACGTTCCGATATGCTGCCGACAGGCGTTTCGCCTTTCAACACAGGTAATTGCGAATAACCGGTCGATTTCAGAAGTTCGGATGCCTCATGTACAGCCATATCACTCTGCACGGTAGCAACATCCTTGGATGAGATATCCTTCGCTAGAAGTTCCTTCTTGTCGTCATTCCCCATCCTTTCCAGTGTTTCGAACAGTTTCACAACGGTCGCATAGCTTGCAGATATGGATTCCCTCTCTATCTTAGCTATCGTACTTTGGCTTATACCAGATTCCACAGACAATTGTGATTGGGTGATGTCGAGGGTCTTCCTCATCTTGCGGATATCTGATATGGGTGGGAACTTCATATCATAAGAAGATTAATATTCGTATAAGAATATTTATGTCACATTCATTTATATGTAAGGAGAATATCGAAAAAATAATTATTCCCAAAGGGAGCCCGAATATATGGCAAATAAGAACATCTATGTCGAAGGTATCTGTGAGATGCCTGTGCCTATGAGAAAGATCGAATTGGTTGAGAGGAAAGGTATTGGACACCCCGATTCGGTTGCTGATGCATTGGCAGAGGAAGTCAGCAAAGCACTCTGCAAGATGTATAAGAAAGAATTCGGAACTGTACTTCACCACAACACTGATGAGACACAGATCGCAGCCGGACAGGCAAGCCCGAAGTTCGGCGGTGGACACATCATCGACCCATCATACATTCTTCTCGTGGGCCGTGCGACCACAAACATCACAGACGTCAAGACGAAGGACATACGCTGTCTTCCATGCAAACCGACCGCACTCGCTGCAGCCAGGAATTACTTGAAGAAGACGTTCCCCAACCTCGATGTGGATTCGGAGGTCGTTCTCGATGCAAGGCTTGGACAGGGTTCCGATGATCTCAGAGGAGTTTACAAATCATCCAAGATCCTCGCTAACGACACATCATTCGGTGTCGGTTATGCACCATATTCGATAACTGACCGTTTGGTACTCACGACCGAGGAATACATCAACGGCAAGATGAAGGACATCCTCCCCGAGACGGGACAGGATGTCAAAGTGATGGCATCAAGGGTCGGAAACGACATCACGATGACAGTGGCTTGTGCGATGGTCGACAAGTACATCGACGATCTCGAACACTACAAATCCGTGGTCGAGCAGATGTATGACAAAGTGAACCAGCACGCACTAGACATCATCGGTGATGAGAAGATCAATTTCAAATTGGATATCAACACGGGTGACGATTACGACAAAGGCGTGATCTATCTCACATGTACCGGTCTCTCTCAAGAGATGGGTGACGACGGTTCCGTCGGAAGAGGTAACAGATGCAACGGCCTTATCACACCTTACAGGCCCATGTCCATGGAAGCTACGTCAGGTAAGAATCCGATCACACACATCGGAAAGATCTACAACGTGATGTCCAAGCTCATCGCTGAGGACGTCGCTAAGAAGGTCTCACCCGAGGTCGAGGTAAGGGTAAGGATCCTCTCACAGATCGGAAAGCCTGTCTCTGAACCTCTCAACTGTAACATACAGCTCGTTTCAGCCACAGAGGATAAGAAGATCGGACAATGGAAACAGGAAGCCGAATCGATCGCATACGAGTGGCTTGACAATGTCGACAAGGTCACAGACCTTATAATCAATGGAAAGGTTAGGACATTCTAATGAAGATCATCGAGTCACCTCAATACGGGCCAATGTTCCGTTTCACTGATGCAAATGTCTACTGGGCACTCCATATACTTTCCAGCGGAAAACGCATGGGGCGCAAAAGGTTGGCAGATGAGATAGGCGTCGGAGAAGGCAGCATGAGGCGCATATTGGAGACTCTTCGTGAATGGGAGATGATACAGATCAAACAGTCTGGAATCACCATAACCCGTTCAGGATTGGGTTTCCTTTCCGAGATCCCACTCAAAGTCATCGATGTGGACCTCGGCGATTCGATCGTAGGTGACTACAGCCAATCCGTGCTCGTATTCAATGTTGCTGACAAGATACAGAATGGGATGCAACAGAGGGATGCGGGCATAAGGGTAGGCGCGACCGGATGTACGACATTGGTGATACGTGATGGCAATCTTATCATACCTCCTGATTGGAACATGGATGTAGAGCGCCCAGAGATCGCCAAGAATGTACGTGCGACGGGCATAACGGATAAGGACGCCATCATCGTGGGCAGTGGTAACGACCAACGTACTGCGATGATGGCCGCACTTACCGCTGCATTCGAGTTATTCTGATGAAGCACCTGATATGTGATTCGGTCTATTCGAATGATGTGGTCATCCCATCACTGATACGGGAGACGGACCATGTCGAATTATTGACAGGGTATTCTCCTGTATCAGGATATGATCTTGAAAGAGTGGAATCCGTACATCTGCCATACTCAACGGATTGGTATGGAGTGTGGTCAGGAGAAAGGAGGATCACCGATGATGTCGATGATGCCTCGATACCTTTCATGTACTACGGTTCCGACAAGGATGAGATCGTACAGAACATGATTGAGGCGATACAAATAGCACAGCCTCTCAAACCTCAATATGGCGTATTGCATGCATGCAATGCCAATTTTGACGAATTGTTGTGTAGAACGTATTCCGATAGCGATTCTAAGATATTGTCCGCTTTCGCTGAGATGATGAATGAGGTTGCATCATCATTCGGCGGTGATATGCCGTTCGAATTGGCATTGGAAAATCTTTGGTGGCCAGGGATGAGGATGGTGGATACATCCTGTTACAGATTTTTGGAGAGTCATCTGGAGTTCGATAACTGGTCGATATGTCTTGATACGGGCCATCTCCTTATCGTTGCAGGCGGATCGGATTCAGAATCCGAATCGATCGAGTTGTTGAATCATATCGTAGATGGATATCAGAAGGATGTTCTGGACAGGATACGTGTGACGCATCTTCACAACAACACATCAAGATTATTCGCGAGATCATTCGTTGCACCAGATGATTTCTGTGAACTTGGCCATATGGGGCGTTATTCCGCCGCATATCGTTTCATCTGTGAATTGGATCAACACCGTCCGTTCACGGATCCATCCATAGTAGGATTCGTAGAGCGGATCTCACCCGAGTTCGTAAACCATGAGATGGGTGCAGTGAATCCACTGGAGCGTGTCTCTGATTACAACATACAACGCTCACTTTTCAAGAAGGATTATATCTGAGTCTATTCGTATGTGTATCGAGGTGTAAACAGATGGCGATGGATAAAGACAATGCTATCACCTTTATTGTCATCCAACTTATATTGTTGGTTGTTGCGATATTGGTCGTAGGCGTTGTGGCACTCATATTCGGATTGCTGGCAGACATCGACAAGGTCAGAGACGGTTTGCAATACGCAGTACTCCTTCTATGCTCCATGTTGATCGCAGGCGCAATATATCTGAAGAAAAACTAATCGTGGTGCTGTCAAACAGCACCCCTCTTTTCCTTTTAAAGTATCTTCTCGAGTATGTTCACGACATTCATGCACAGACGTGGACAGAATTCTGTGTAGATCCCGCTCTCGTATGCTTTGAGATTCTCCTCGTCGATACGGACGTCGAATCCTGTCAATTCGGGGCATGTGGTCCCTTTGTAGAGTTTCCTGAACTCCATCATGAACTGTTCCCTCTTGATGATGGCCATCCCCTTATCCGACATCTTCGGGGTGGATCCTCCATACTTCAGGCCAATGACAACGAAAGCACCGAGGAGTGCACCGCATATGCTGCCTTCGAAGAGCCCCATGCTCATCAACGATGTGCATCTCATAACATCTGCTTCATCGATGTCCTCGAATCTATCCATGAATACATGGACGATGGATTGTGCACAGTCATAGCCTTCTGAATAGAGCTGTTGCGCTTCTTCGAATTCCATGCGCATCAAATCGACCCATGAGTTAATAAAAACGATTCCTTGCAAGGATGGAACTGCCGTGTGGGATCCACTGGTATGGGGCGGATGACGCATCTTATTTTCTTTATTGTATAGAAGAACGAACACTTAAATATATGAGCAATATTGGGTTGCCCAGAGGAAATCAAATGGCACGCTTCAAAGAGGCTGAGAGCAGATTGTTGGACAAGTCTGTCTGTATGAGCTGCTACGCCACTAACCCTAAAAATGCGACCAAATGTCGTAAATGCGGATACAGCAACCTCAGGCCTAAAGCAAAAGAGAGCAGGAAGCAGTGAGCTTCCCATTGTTTTCTTTGGCCATATGGCCTGTTCTTAATCGATCAGCTAATGCGGTGTTAATGCCGCAATAGTTGATTATGTAACGGCCTGTGGTAGCATTGCTTTGGGTTATGTTTTATACTTCGACATGATAGGTTAGATGGACCACTATTCATCCCGGAGGGAGAACAGGATGAAGGCACTGATAGTTGATGACAATATAGCTATCCAGGAGATTCTGTCAGAGATCCTGGTATCTGAAGGCTGGACCACTGAACAGACAGGTGATGTGGACGATGCCATATCCAAATTGGAATCGTTCAGACCGGATCTGTTGATACTGGATTCCAAGGTCAATGGGCTGAATTCATTCAGGATATTGGATGAGATGGAGGACGGCAACAAGGTCCGTGTGATAATCATATCCCGGAGTAAGGAGACCATCCCTGACGATAATCCGAACGTCATAGGCGTGGTCACCAAACCATTCAAGAGTTCTGATATACTTTCATGCATACGTGAATCCGATCTTGTGGATTCCGATAAGAATGCCAAAGGGATGATCCACAGATTCTTCGGAAATAATCAACAATCGAACGATGCTGGAGATGCGCCGTTCGAACATGATGTCAAATTCGGTCATTCTTACTATGTCATCGAAGAAGAGCCCGATATGGTCTATGAATTGGGTATGTCCTTGCTCAAGACCTGTAGATTGATGATCATCACCGCTGGAAGGACGAAGGCGGTGAACGACAGATTCAAAGGTTATGATACAAAGGTCATCGGCCTATCCACCAAAGCGAAGGTGGGGTATCTTGAGATGTCCAAGTTAGGGACATTGATGAATATGGTGATGAGTTTCATCGAGGAGAATGATAGGCCCGTCGTCATCATAGATAGCATCGTACAATTAATCGGTGTCAATGGGGCCAATACAGTCATGACGATGTTGCATCAGATCATCTCCTCATCCAAGGTAACACTCATCGTGTCGATTGAAGAGAATTATCTATCTGAAAAGGATGTCGACGTTCTAAGCAGTATGATGGAACAATATGTTCTGGAGTGAATCAAATGAAGATTGAAGCAGTATGGGCGAGAGAGGTATTGGATTCTAGAGGGAATCCTACGGTTGAAGCAGAGATCACGGTCGCAGGCCACAAGGTAAGGGCCATAGCTCCTTCTGGGGCGTCCACCGGTTCTTGGGAAGCGCATGAACTCCGTGATGGCGATGCAAGATTCGGCGGAAAAGGCGTATTGAATGCTGTGAACAACGTCCGTACGGAGATCGCAAAAGCAATCGTAGGAATGGATCCTGCGGACCAACGTGCTGTCGATGAGGCGATGATCGAATTGGACGGTACTGATAACAAGAAGAGGCTTGGTGCCAATGCGATAATAGCAACATCCTTGGCAGTTGCAAAGGCAGGTTCTATGGTTGACGGAGTACCGCTCTACCAGCACATCGGAGACAATGGAGTGACCCTCCCCGTTCCGATGCTTAACATCATCAACGGTGGCAAACACGCAGGCGGCAATCTGAAGATACAGGAATTCATGATCATACCTGCTGGTGCAAAATCGTTCTCGGAGTGTCTTAGGATGTCATCCGAGGTATACATGTCACTCAAATTACTCCTCAAGAAGAAATATGGTGTAGGGGCCATCAATCTCGGTGATGAGGGTGGATTCGCACCTCCTCTCGACACATCGGCTGAAGCGATGGAGACGATCCTCTCCGCAGTCTCTGATGCAGGTTATGCGCCAGGGAAGGATGTGTTCCTTGCATTGGATGCAGCATCGAGTGAGTTCTATAATGATGGTGTCTATGACGTAGATGGAATGAAACTCTCAGCAGGCGATCTTGCGGATCATTACAAGAAACTCACAGAGACGTATCCTCTGATCAGCATCGAGGATCCATTCTTCGAGGATGATTTCGAGACCACTGCCGAATTGACCAAGAAGATCGGTTCGAATGTTCAGATCGTCGGTGACGATCTCTTCGTGACGAACACCAAGAGATTGTCTAAGGGAATAGATGTCGGTGCGGCGAACGCACTCCTTCTCAAGGTCAATCAGATCGGTACGGTCACCGAGGCCGGAGATGCAGCACAGATGAGTTTCGATAATGGTTATTCCGTTGTTGTATCGCACCGCTCCGGTGAGTCCGAGGATGTAAGTATCGCGGATCTCGCTGTCGGATGGGGATCAGGTCAGATCAAGACCGGCGCCCCTGCCCGTGGAGAGCGTACGTCAAAGTACAACCAACTCCTTAGGATCGAGGAAGAACTCGGTTCGAAGGCCGTGTTCCTCGGAAAGAAAGCATTTACCCTCTGATCATGAGCGGGGATTTAGCCCCCTCATTTTTCATCATCATCTGATTGTTCTAAACCCCTACATTTCCACTGGAGATCGACTCATATCGAAACACTAGGATATGTAGTGTTATGAAGTTGTTCCATCGAGATTTTGATATCATTATCAAATATTTGATGTGAAAAAATAGCATTCGCCAAAATATTGTAATTTTACCACAAAATGGTCATTTTCTTAGGATTTTTCATTCATTTATAAACAAATAACGTCGTTAATCATCGATTTTTCTATTAACGATGTTATTTTAACTGGGGTTATTAAGGCCGTTATGGATACCCTTATATCCTGTCTATTGATTGAGGGAGATGCTTGTCTGATTGATTCAAATCAGTCTGTACTATGCGTTGAAAACAGGTGTGTATCGTGGATAAAAAAAGAACGTTTCGTCAACTTTCTGGTGATACATCCACAATATTCACAGTACCTGGAATCGGCAGAATGAAGTCGATCTATTGTAAGTGCGGTAGCATCATCAGAGTGGACTCTGCACAGGTCAATGTGAAGCTATCTCTAGGCAAGGAGCTAGAGTGTCCTAAATGTCGCAATGCTCGTATCTCCAAGGATATCGACGAGATAGAGATGCACTTCAATGGCATAGAAGCCGAAGAGTGCGATACATTCTGAATCTCATTTCTTAGATCTGCTGGGGCAGGTCGCGTTTATACATTCTTCATAATCGCCCATCGCAATTATTGGTGCGCCGCATAGTTCACACGATTTACCTGTGGCTGTCACGGTCCCTTTCGGCCTAAGTGGATATGTTTGAGTGCATTCGGGCCATGATGAGCATCCTGCAAAGCGTTTTCCCGCTTTTGAGTACATTATCCTGATCGTACCTTTTCCACATGTTGGGCATTTTCCAAGATGTGTCTTCAATGTGTTGCTCTCACATTTCGGATCGATACAAATGGTCTGAGGCGGCATGCCCTTCCTTATGACCTTGAGCTGAGGCAGACCGCAGACTTCGCATTTCGTCTCCAAGGTCTGTATCAACGCACTTCTTGGCAATGGGTACGCACATTTGCAATCAGGGTAGCCATCACATCCAATGAAGTTACCATTCCTGGATTTCTTGATCGTCATATTGTTGCCACAATTTGGACAGATGCCGATGAACTGTTGGGATTTGAGTGCATTTTTGATCTCATCACCTATCGCAACCTTCTGTTCATCTATCGTTACGGCAGCGGCATGGAGCATCCTTTGCGATTCTTCGACAACATCGGATAACATCTTCTCTCCGCTGCTGATCTTGAGCATATCCGCTTCGAGTTTAGCGGTCATATCAGGTTCAGCAATACCTCCGCCATGCTTTTCCAAGGATTTGGTCAAGGCTATTCCGCTCGCTGTCGGCGTCATATAATTGCCTTGTACATAGTTTCTGGAATAGAGTTTGCCGATTATGTCATGTCTCGTTGATTTCGTACCGAGTCCGAGCTTATCCATCTCTTGGATGAGTGAACCCTGGTTGTATCTGTATGGAGGTTTCGTCTCCCCCTCGTCCATGGACATGGACCTGACATCTATGTCATCACCGACATTCAACGGCGGGATGTGAGTGTTAGCGATGGTCATGTATTTTTTCCAATACTTCTTCCATCCTTCTTTCTTGAGAACGTATCCGTCTGCGTTGAATGTCTCTCCGTTGACATCTATGGAGCACTTCGTGATCTCCGCCTCAGCATTCGGTCCGAGAGTAGCAAGAAATCTCCTCACAATGAGTTCATAGAGCTTCCATTTGTCCCCCTTCATCTTATCGGATGTCGCCGCAGCGGTAGGATAGATAGGCGGGTGGTCCGTGGTTCTTCTCTTTCCTCTTGAAGGGATGATTGTCTCCTGCGACAGGATCTCATTTACCTCATCCTTGAAATCAGACTCTTTGAGCTTCTCTAGTACACTTCTGATACCAAGGCTCTTCGGATATTCCGTGTTCTCTGTACGCGGATATGAGATGTATCCACCGGTGTACAGATCCTCTGCAAGTTTCATAGCTGTGGCAGGAGGTATGCCTATCTTGTTGGCTTCGACCTGCATAGCGGTAGTATCGAATGGTGCAGGTCTGAATTCCTCCTTCATCGAACGGTCGAAGGATTTCACCGTACCTGATTTCACGTTCTTGCATTTCTCGAGGACGGCATCGGCCTTCTCCTTCTCCCAGAATGGGTCCTCCTCATGCACTCCTTTGAATGCAAGCATTCCGAATTTTCCGACGATCTTCCAATATGGCGTCGGTACGAATTTGGTGATCTCCTCATTCCTGTCCACAAGTAATTTGAGTGTAGGACTCTGAACTCTCCCTACGGACATGAAGTTCTTCCCGACCTGTCCTGCGGACAATGATATCAGTCTTGTGAGCACAGCACCCCATGAGAGATCGACGATCTGTCTCGCCTCTGCTGCATTAGCAAGTCTCTCATCCGGAAGTACGAGGTTGGCGAATGCATTCTCCACCTCCATCTTGGTGAGGGCGCTGAATTTGGCCCTCTTCACCTTCGACATATCTGCGCCCACGGCAGTGATGGTCTCCATGCCGATGAGCTCTCCTTCCCTATCAAAGTCAGTAGCGATGATTATCTCATCAGCAGAATCCATGAGGTTCTTGATGGTGTTCACAATGCTCTTTACGCGTATTGTCTTCACCTGCGGCGCATATACGAGATCTACAGGTGAGCTCGCGCTCCAGTCGTTGTATTGCTCCGGGTAATCGAGTTCGATGATGTGACCTCTGAGACTGACGACATCATATTCGTCGCCATTATTGGTGAACGAGATTACGGTCACTCCTCCATTGCTTTTGGAATGTGATTTGCCGTCGGACAGTATCGTGGATATCCTCCTTGCGGCATTTGCTTTCTCAGTGATCACAAGTTTCTTCATCGCCTCGTTATTTATCTTACAATTATAAATAATAACATGGCTAGAATCATCATGTCTGGACTGTACGTCATTCCATGGGGGATGGTCTGTGATATTTTATTATGACGATTATGCATACCCCCAGTCATGGTCGTTCCTAACGATGTCATCGATCATCTCAACGGTATCGACGGCGTGTTGCGTGTCATCATCATGGACAGTGATTTCTCAGAAGTGATACACAGGGAGGAATTGAATACGAAATCCGCCACAGGGATGGATGTCATCAATAGATCATATGACGAGGTCATGGAGAAGGAGAACAAACTCGCGTTGATCGTCGATAACAGGGTATTCGATTCCAAGATGAAGGATTATGCGACCGTTCTCATGGTGAATTCGAAAGGGGATGTCGTCGGAAGATCCCTGAAACCAGAGGAGATGGATGGATACAGGACGAGAGAGGATATCGTTTGGGTGTCGAAGGATTTCATAGTGTTCGTAGATTCCGTATTCGATGGTGCTGAGAGATTCATCATCCCCGCGACTCATACGACATTATTGGATTCCATCCCTCATTGTGCTGGTGCGATCGTGGCCCATCCATGCACTACGTCCGATATGATGATAAAGAGTAAGGCCGGGTTCGATCTTTCCAAAGAAGCATCTACTATAGTGATAGGTTTCGATAATGATTGAGTGTATCACTTCATATTTCTGATAGATATCAATCGATATAATCGATGGATGGTACGGATAGTTGTATATCCAACATCCATATCTTCAATTCATGTGTGCATCATCTGAATTGACAGATGTCCTGAAAGAGGTAATAAGAGAGATGGTGGAAGGCAATGATGTAGCGGTCGCCTTCTCAGGAGGGCTGGATTGCGGTATCGTGGCATCCATCGCCAAGGATTATGCTAATTCCATACATCTTTACACGGCAGGCGTCGATGATGCATACGATGTCAACGAATCACGTGAGGTGTCGGAGATACTCGATCTCGAATGGGATCACATAAGGATATCCGAGGATGACATCGAGGACAATGTTAGAGAGATGATCTCGATAACAGGGACTGTCAATCCGATCACGCTATCGTTCGAGATCCCTTTGTATTACGTATCGAAGAATGTTCCTGAACGTATGATAATCGGAGGGCAGGGTGCGGATGAACTGTTCGCAGGTTATTCGAAATACATAGGGCTGTCCGAGGATGAGTTCAAGGATCAAAGAGAGGCCGATATGGCCTCTCTGTTAACGAAGACCTTGAAACATGAATCGATGGTGGCCGATCATTTCGGAAAGGAGATACTGTACCCATATCTCGATGAACGCGTCAGGGCGATAGTCGAGAGAATGGATATCAAGGACATAATTCCCGGCGAAGTACGTAAGAAGACCCTCAGGGATGTCGCGGAAGCAATAGGTCAACCAGAGGTCGCTGCTAAGAAGAAGAAGGCTGCACAATACGGTTCTGGAGCTATGAATCTCCTTAGAAAGGTCGCTAAGAGGAAGGATATGACCGTCAATGAGATGATCGCAGGTTGGTCCGATGAATAAGGACGAGATGACATCATGGCTCTATGGCCTCAGTGTCCACGGCATCAAACTAGGGCTGAGGAACATAACGGAGTTGTTGAATAGATTAGATGATCCTCAGAACTCATTCAGATCGATACATGTCGCAGGTACTGACGGTAAAGGTTCCACATGCGCTATGATCGAATCGATACTGAGATGTTCTGGGATCAGGACGGGGTTGTATACATCCCCCCACATATTGGATTTCAATGAGAGGATGAGGGTCTCCGGACAATCGATAAGCGATGATGAGTTGGAGAGATACATCACTGAGATAAGACCTCATGTTGAAGATATGCATTCGAACGGGATGCAATGTACGTTCTTCGAGGTCACGACCGCCATAGCGTTCGAGTTCTTCAGAGATAAGGGCGTTGAATATGCAGTAGTGGAAGTAGGGATGGGTGGCAGATATGATGCCACCAACATATTGCACCCTGATGTTTCTGTGATAACCAACATAAGCATGGAGCACACGGAATATCTCGGAGACACCTTGGAGAAGATCGCATACGAGAAGGCTGGTATAATCAAAGATGGGGTCCCTGTCATAACATCTAACGAAGGGACGGCATTGGATGTGATCATGGATGTAGCCTCTTCCGTATCTACAGACGTTGAGGTCATCGATGATATATCCATCACATATGTCGGAGAGGATGTCACACGTGCTGTGTACAAGGGGCAGGAATATGAGATCAATCTTGCTGGTAGGCATCAAGCGAAGAATGCCGCGTTGGCGATAGATGCCGTATCTTCCTTAGGATTGAAAGTGAATGTCACAGAAGGCTTGAGGAAGGTCCATTGGCCATGCAGGTTGGAGAAGATGGATGATTTGCCGATCATAGTCGATGTATCGCACACTGCAGCAGGTAGCAGAGTATCATTCGATGCTGTCAAGGAGATCTATGGAAATGTCACGGTGGTATTCGGTATACTTGGAGACAAAGATATCGAAACGATATCCTCCAATCTGTCAAAGATAGCGTCCAAGGTGATAGTGACATTGCCTCATTCCGATAGGGCAGCACAACGTGACGTCGTGATGGATGCGATGAGGAGATACAACAGCGACGTCAAATTCATAGAGGATATTGATATGGCGATAGATACCGCGATATCGGAGCGTGATGACGGTAATGTACTCATCACAGGTTCGTTATTCATGGCCGAGGGGGCGATGAGATGGTTGAGAAGGACATCTGTTGGATATTAGATACACTCGCTAAGGAATATGTGGGCGGAGCATACCCCGGACGTTCGTCCGAAGGTCTTAATCCGGAATGGCCAGCGGATCCATTCCATGTGCTGATAGCGACCATACTCTCTCAGAGGACACGTGATGACAATACGAGGAGAGCATCAGACAATCTATTCCATCTTTATGATTCCATAGACGAATTGGCAGATGCTGATATAGATAAAGTGGTGGATGCTGTAAGGCCGGCAGGATTCCCGAAGCAGAAGGGAAGTGCGATCATAGAGTGCTGTCAGATGCTTCGTGATGAATTCGATGGCATCGTGCCTTCCGATACAGAGGAACTCTTGAAACTTCCGATGGTCGGCAGGAAGACGGCCGCATGTGTGAGATCGTATGCGATGGATATACCTTCAGTATGTGTGGATACGCATGTGCACAGGATCGCGAATCTTATGGGGTTGGTGCATACGAAGGATCCAACAGAGACCGAATTCGAATTGATGAGGATAACTCCAAAGGATAGGTGGAATGATATCAATCGTTACATCGTACGCCACGGCCAGGTCGTCTGTCTTCCCAATAAGCATAATTGCTCCAAGTGTTCGGTCAGATCCATGTGCGATTCATGCACGATACCTTATTAACAGCAATACTATTGTCTACCCTGATGCATGAGGTATCGGTCGTATCGGATCTTGTTTCAGCCATACTCAGGGAATTGGAGAAATATAACGCCCAGAGTGTTGAGGAAGTGACATTGGTCATAGGGGATATGACAAGTTTAGGCGAAGAGCAGATGTCATTCGCCTACGAGATAGTCACCAAAGGTACGAAACTCGAAGGTTCTAAATTGGTCATCGAGAAGGAAGCGGTCAGAGCGCTTTGTCTGGATTGTGGATACGAGGGCCCTGTGAACAACATACAGAGCGATTACGACGATCATTACATCCCGATACTGTCATGTCCTAAATGTGGCGGAAGGGTGAAGGTCACAGCAGGTCAGACATGCAGTGTCAAGAATCTTAGGATAGTGGAGGCGTGACGATGTTCAAATACAGGGATGAGGCGACGGCCAAGAAGATCTTGGACAAGATACGTGATATGGATATAGACTACACATTCATGCATGTTTGTGGTACGCATCAGGACACCATCGTACGTTTCGGACTTGAGGAACTGCTCAAGGATGTCGGTGTGGAGATCCGTCAAGGACCAGGATGCCCTGTTTGTGTCACTACGAGCAGTGAGATCGCGGATGCTATCACATTGGCAAGGAATAGAGTTACTGTCTGTGCATTTGGAGATATGATGAGAGTACCGACGACCATAGGTACGCTCAACGATACGAAATCAGAAGGATGTGATGTCAGGATCGTCTATTCCATTGAGGATGCGGTCAGGATGGCCAAGGAACAGACGAAGCCATTGGTATTCGTCGCAGTGGGTTTCGAGACCACAGCACCATCCACATGCGTTCCACTGCAGAAGGATGTGCCAGATAACTTCAGCATATACAGTTGTCATAGGATCTGCCCACCTGTGTTGGAGGCCATATTCGAAATGGGCGAGACCAAGGTACAGGGCCTTATCGATCCTGGGCATGTAGCTGTAATCACAGGTACGAAGATGTTTGAACCATTCGTTACCAAATACAAGATGCCACAGGTGGTGGCAGGTTTCGAGCCTTTGGACATATTGATGTCGGTGTACATGCTCTGCAAACAGTTGAACGAGGGCAGATGCGAAGTTGAGAACGAATACACAAGACTCGTCAGACCCGAAGGGAATCCTAAGGCGATGAGATTGATGGAAGAGACATTCGATCCTGTGGACAGGACATGGAGAGGATTCCCTGTCATAAAGAAGAGTGCATTGGCGCTCAAGAAGAAATATGAGGATCATGACGCCACTAAGATCCACGAGGATATATTGGCGAAGACCCCGTTCGTGGAGCCTGAAGCGAAAGGCTGCAGATGTGGTGAGGTCCTGAGAGGGATAATACGTTCTGAGGAGTGTCCGATGTTCGGTAAGGTCTGTAAGCCTACAAGTCCGTCAGGTCCGTGCATGGTATCGGCAGAAGGCAATTGTAATATAGCATACCGTTTGGGAAGCAAGAGGTTGTAATCATGGGTGTCGCAGGCGTAGGCGGTCTGTTGAGGCCGGATGTGATGAACGGTGTGCAGAAGAATGTATTGGTGATAACGAACGATTCGACAGTGTTCTTGAGTGACGGTTTTGTCAGTGCATACGATATGTTCGGAGGAAGATGCACAGAGGTAAAGAATCTCTACGACAGACTCACGAACATCACAAGTACTTCATTCGGAATCATCTCTGGCAGATTTGGTTTCATTCCATCGAATTATGTGGTCATGAAATACGATTTTGTCCCTTCATGCAAAGCGGATTATGAGAGACTCCAAGAAGAGAAGGATTTCGTCGGGGAGATCCGTTTATTGGTGCAGCCGTTCGATAAGATCGTCGTATGTGTGCCTAAGGACATGTTCGAGATGATCATGCCCGTACTCCCTGCCGAGAGAGTGATTGCTGTCACGAACGAGAAATTCAAGGATGACTGTATCGCACGCGGATGGTCCTATTATCCTAGAGTGGGGGCGCGTGTCGGCAAAGAGAATGCCGATGCTATTGTAGAAGAGATCAAAAGAATGGTGGATTGATCATCTCTTCAGAAGTTTGACCTTCGACTTCATATCATCGGTAACGCGATATGAATCTCTGATCTTGCCGATCAGCATGTTGAATGTCTCGTCGTCAAGATGATTCTCGTTCCTCATGTAGTCGTATGTGATGTCCGGAAATTTAGCGAAGCATACGGATAGAGTCCATGCTGCACCCATCTTGTAGTAGTAACCATCGTTATGATGTGTATCCAATGATCTTATGATGTCATTCACATGTTGTTCATCGACAAAATGGAATGCCATTATCGTGGCTGCATAACGCATGCGGAATTCATCATCGCTTTCAAGATATGGTAGGATGAATTCCCACAGTTTCTCCTTCTCATTTTCCTTCGGTTTCCATGTATTTGAGAACGAATCACATACGGACCAGTTATCAATTAGTGGTATGAAGTCCTTGAATAGGGATAGTCTTTCATCAACATCCACTTTGACGTAGGATATCACAAATGCTCTTAGAAGATAATCCTCAAGATGATGCGGCTCCCATGTGTCGAGATACTCGTTCCACTCATCTTCATCGATGATCATCTTCGCCAATTTTCTGAGTATTGGTATCCTTACGCCTAGAAGATCATCTCTGCCAGGGATCAGTTTAGATGAGAATGCGGCATATGCCTCATCACGTGATTTAAACATCATCTTCTGGACATCGATGTTCATGTCACATGGATTGGATACAATCTTATTATGTTTTTCAAAAATGGTTTGTAAGGGGGCGGATGCCCCCTTCATTCATCTCTTCCTTCTGCGGAGTGTCGTCGTGGAGTCTTTGTCATCGATGACCATGTCGACGATCTTCTTCATGAGATCATCAACAGTCTTGACAAGGTCCCAATCCACCTGCTTGGCGCTGAATGCACGTCCGCTCGCGATGAGTCTTCCAGTGACACTGTATTTGTTCTTGTCTCCCTTCTCGTTATATCTCGCCACGTTGATTGAGAGTGATTCAGGCAAGACCATCTTGTTTATCTTCTCTACTTCATCCTTGATGGTGTCGTATATCGATGGTGCAAGCGCTTTGTCCTCGTCATCCAATCCACTGAGTTGTATGAAGAGGTATTGTCTCTCCCTGCACGCGGAAATGAGCTCTATGATATCGTATTGGGTTATTATTCCGACGAGTTTGTCATCCTCCGTGACAGGGACGGTCGATATCCCGTTATCGGACATCAACTCAACAGCCATTTCTATGTCGTCATTCCACTTCACGGACTTTACCGCTGACATGCAAACCGATTCGATCGTCGTGGATACCTTCTTGCTCTTTCCAGAGATGTCTCCAACAGTCTTGCTCGTGGACTTCCAGTTGTTCTCGATGACCTCTTTCATTCCGACGATACCGACGATGCGGTTGCCGTTGTCAGTGACAGGAACTGTCCTGATATCCAATTCCCTCATGATCTCGAGTGCATCATCGAGGAGCTGATTGTCCTTCACACTCTCCACTGGGGTGTTCATTATCTCGAAGACCTTGACGTCCTTGAAGGCTTTGATGCCTATGACAAGGTCGATCATCTGCATCCTGCCGATGCATCCTATGATCTTCTTCTTGTTCGAATTCACTACAGGCACTTGTCTGAGGTTGTTGAGTATCATGATCTCGGCAACCTTCGTGAGCCCCATATCCTTGGTGATGACAGGCGGCGTGTTGATGAGGTTCCTCACCCTGGAATCCAATGCAATGCTCTTCTTCTTCAGAATAGAGCCGTAGCATATCGTTCCGATATATTCGCCATCATCGACGACGGGTATGTCTTGATAACCCGTGTCCTTCATGAGCAAAAGGGCGTCGTTGAGTTTCTCGTCCGGCCCAATGCTCGGATATTCGGTGTCCATTATATCTTCGACCGTCTTGCTTTCGATCTGAGATCTGAGCATCGCGATCTTCTTAAGATCCTGCAGGTCTTTTACTCCCACTTTTTACACCTCGGGGTAAACACCGAATCGTATACATTTAAGCGTTACCCATAGGAATAATTTTTTTCAATAAAAATTCATATAAGAATATCAATGTGGCAAGCCAGATATGGTAAAGGAGGTTTTACCCCCATTCCCATACAAATGTTTATTAATCAGATTGTTGCGAAGTCAGAACCTGAAAGCAATCTGTCGATGATTTTCTTTACATCATCGATCTTGATACGTTTCTGTTCTTTCGAATCACGGTCCCTGATCGTTACCGTACCCCTGTTGGGGCCGTCCTCGACGGTCTCGTAGTCAACGGTAATGCACCATGGGGTACCGATCTCATCCATCCTGGCGTATCTCTTGCCTATCGTGCCTGAACCGTCATAGTATGCTTCCGCATTGGATCTGTGGATGTCATCATAGATCTGTTTGGCGACATCGTCGAGACCATCCTTCTCCATGAGAGGGAACACTCCTACTTTGATGGGTGCAACCACTGGTGCAAGGTGGAGTACTGTATAATCCTCCTTATCATCATGATCATATGCGTGCTCCAGCACGGAATAGAATATCCTGTCGAGTCCGTGTGACGGTTCGATCACATGGGGTATGACACGATCTCCCGCGATCTTCTCTTTGACGTGTACGACCTCGAATGATTCCCCATCGAGTTCTATGCTCTCTCCGTCAACGATGACGACGAGTTTCCCATCTTTAACATCCTCTGGTTTGGATGACTCTATGGCTGCAGCGACATCCTTCGCCTTACCTTTGAATCTTGGACCGAGTGCCTTGTTCTTGGCTTTGACCTTGTCCATCTCGACTTCCTTCGGTACGTCGTACTTCTTAAAGTGTGTCATGTCCTGGCCTGAGAACTGTGCATGTCTAGAAAGGTCCCATGAGCCCCTGTCAGCGATACCAACGATCTCTGTCCATCCGTAGGATAAGAGGACCTCTGCATCCCAGCAATCCGCCGCATAGTGCGCCATCTCGTCCTTCTCATGTTCTCTGAATCTCAATCTCTTGGGATCGATACCGAGTGTGGTGAGGAGCTGTTTCGTTGTGTATACGAAGTACGCCAACACACGGTTGGCTATGACTCCCTTCTCAACAGCTTCCTTGACGGTCATCGTGGTGAGCTGGAGTGTTGTATTCGGTATGAGGTCGAGCGATTCATTCTCGATATCCTTGAATCTTGCCCAATCCTTGTCCTCAGGGTCGACGAAGAGTTCAACCTCCATCTGGTTGAACTCCCTCATGCGTATCATTCCCTGACGGGGGGCGATCTCATTCCTGTAGCTCCTTCCTGTCTGGAGGACACCGAGCGGGAGTCTCTCTCTGTTGTATCTGTAAAGGTTGGTGTAATTGACGAATATTCCTTGTGCTGTCTCGGGTCTCATATAACCGATACGTGCTGAACCAGGTCCGATGTAGGTTTTGAACATCAGATTGAACTCATCCACGGGTCCGAGTTCCCCGCCGCATTCTGGACATTTCACGCCGTATTTCACGAATGCTTCCTCAAGTTCCTTAGGGGACAATACGTCAGGGTTGTCGATGAACTCCTTGACCATATGGTCCGCCCTGAACGGTGCTTGACATTTCGTGCAGTATGTGATAAGATCGGAGAAGTTGTCAAGGTGTCCTGAGGCTTTGAAGACATCCCTGGGGTTAACGGTCTCACTATCAATCTCTATGAAACCCTCCCTTCCTTTGTATATGTGTCTCCATGCTTCTACGATATTGTTCTTGAGGATGCAGCCCAGGGGTCCGTAGTCGTACATTCCTGCGACTCCACCGTATATTTCGAATGATGGGTAGATGAATCCTCTGCGTTTGCAAAGGGCCATTAGTTCGGCGGCATTATCAGACATATGATCATCTCAGAAGTGCTGAAAGCACATCCACATCATAAATCATTCCAAGGAGTTCGTTCTTGTTCCCGCGAACAGGTATCTGTCCGAAGTTGTATTGTTTCATTATCTTAGCCACTTCGGAGAGCGAGGTCTTCTTGAAAACAGTGGTCGGTTCCTTGACCATGTAATCCTTGACGGTGTATTCCTCGGGGATCTCCTTGTTGCTCGCCATGTAGAACAGCGGGAGGACATTCCTGTATCCTGCAAGGGATTGGTTGGCTTCATCGAGGCCCATCTCCTTGAGTGCGTTAAGGTCCTTGCTCTGATCGAGGAACATATCACGATCCGTGATGATTCCTGTGAGTTTTCCGTGTGCATCGAGGACAGGGAATGATGTGATCTTGCTGACCCTCATGGCTGCTACGACGTACGAGAGGGGATCGCCTTCATAGGCTGTCACGCATGTCGTGCTTATGGCATCCTCTGCCGTCATGCTCGTTTTGAGATTTTTTACGTCGTCGAGGAGATCCGTTGGTGTGACAAGACCGATGAGTATGCCGTCATCGACAACAGGCAATCTGTGGATCCTCTTCTCGACGAAGATCCTGGCGACCTCTTCGATACTTATATGTGGCCCCACAGTGACGATATCCTTCTTCATTAACAGGGAGAGCTGTTCCTCATCCATCTTGTTGAATACGTCCTTCCTTGATATCACGCCTACGAGGTGACCATCGGCTAAACGTACAACAGGTGCCCCGGTCACATTGTTCCTGACCATCACGTTTATGGCATCGCTACGACTGCCGGGAACTTCAACTACTATCGGGACCTTGACCATGACCTCTTCTACTGTCTTCATTTCTTCTCTCCCTCCTTGGATCTGACGACCATGACAGGACATTCTGAATATCTGACGACGCGTTCTGCAACGCTGCCCATCATCAGTTTGGAGAATCCTGTCCTTCCAAGTGTTCCCATCACGATTATGTCGAAGTCTTTGGATGCTTCGACGATACATTTGACAGGTGATCCTTCCACGATCTTGATATCACATTCGACACCATTCTCCTTGCAGAGGTTGAGGACGTACTGTACCGCACTCTCCCCTTCCTTCTTGAGTAGTGTGTATGTGTTCATGACCGCAGAGTCGAGTGGCATATTGACGAATACCGTTTGATCTATGACGTACAATGCTGTTATCTTTGCGCCATAATTCTTTGCCATCTCAACCGCGTTGTTGATGGCGGCTTTGGTGTATTCACTTCCGTCTGTTGGGACAAGAATGTTCTTGAATGTCATATTACTCCCCTCGATAACCCGGTGTCAGATGGCGGATATCCAATATTTGGTCGCGCTTTGTTATATCCTTAGGCGATGACCGTATGATCGTTATGTCTGCATCCATTCCAGGTTGAAACTTGAACGGAAACTCATGATATAATAACTTGCATCCATTCTTTATAAGGCATCTATAGGCATCGATGAGGCTTCCTCCCTGTGTCGAAAGTATATTATTGAATGTCCTGAACTCATCGAAGATGTTGGCAGATGGGGATAGCATAGCATTATCCGTACCGATGGATACTGATGCACCAGACTCTATCATCATGCGTATGTCCGGGGTCATATCGAAATATCTGTTGGATGATGCACAGACGACTATCGGCACATCGGCATCCGCACATTTCCTAACATCATCCTTCGTAGCCTGTACCATGTGTATGATGAGGTCGGGTTCCAAGGAGAGGACGAAATCGATATCCTCTCTGATGCGTTCCGATACGTGTATCGCCAATTTCTTCCCTGATCTGTGTGTGATGTCAGCTATCTTCTCTATGTAGCTGTGATCCATATCGGATATACTCGATATCCCTATGCCGTCGGATATCTTCAGGATAGATTCCATCTCATTCGGATCGAATTCATTGGATATCGGGCGTCCGAGGATGATGGCATCATCTGATGCGTTTCTGAGCATCGAACAACCTTCGACGCCTCCTTCTCTGAAATCAAGGAATTTGGACACACCGTTCATCTTGAGTCTTGTCGCATAATCGGACATGTCCGATATCAGTTCGTCTTTCGACTTGTTCCTCAGATATCTGTGCTTGATGCCATTCGGAGGTGCTACAAGCTCCTCGAGTGTGTATCTGTCATCCAATACTAGGCCTGCATCAGCGATATGTGTGTGTCCATCGACCAATCCTGGAATGATGGTATAATTTTCATCGGACGTCGGTTGACCGTACATTATGTCGACGACGATCCCATTCTCTATGATGATGGAACCTTCATCGAAGCCCTCCCCGTTCCATATGTGCCCTGATATCTCTGTCATGTCCTTCAATACAATCCATACAATGCTGTTGTCAGCAATAAAACCAGTGAATGTTGCGGGATCATTGGCCGAGACCTTTTACGCTCTTATCGGCCGATGAGGATTGAAAATCGTTCGTATCCAACGGGCTATGTTGTAAAAGGGATGTGGGCCTGCCGAAGCATGCCCTGATCCGCTTCAGATCTCAGAGGATGGGAGCGTACCGTCAAGATACTGTTCGTATCCATAGAGATCCAACAGCCCATGTCCGGAAAGACAGAAGACTATCGTCTTCTCCTCATTCTTCTCCTTGCATTCAAGCGCGAGATCGATCGCTCCCTTGAGTGCATGGCACGATTCGGGCGCAGGTATGATTCCTTCCGTCCTAGCCATCGTGATGCCTGCCTCGAATGTTTGCGTTTGATCATATGATCTCGCTGTAATGAGGCCCGTATCGTATGCAGCGGATACGAGTGGTGACATACCATGGTACCTCAGGCCACCGGCGTGGATCGATGAGGGTATGAACTCGCTTCCCAGAGTGTACATCATGAGTAACGGTGTGAATCCTGCGGTGTCTCCGTAGTCATACTTGAATTCTCCTTTCGTTAGAGATGGTGCAGCTCTGGGCTCAACAGCAACGAATTGCGTGTCCTTGAAACCCTTGCCCCTGATCTTCTCTCCGAGCATCGGGAATGTCAATCCTGCGAAGTTGGAGCCTCCTCCGGTACATGCGACGACATAGTCGGGTTCGATTTCGCCTATCTCCATCTGTTGCATCGTCTCTATACCGATGACGGTCTGATGCAACATCACGTGATTCAGGACACTTCCAAGCGAGTAGCAGATGTTCTTGTCATTCGCTGCCATCTCACATGCTTCGGATATGGCGATACCGAGCGATCCCGTTGTTTCTGGGTGTTCTTTCAGTATCTTCTTTCCGAATTCGGTGTGTTCGCTAGGGGATGCGTATATCGTCGCGCCATATGTGTTGATGATCGTCTTCCTGAGCGGTTTCGCTAGGTAGCTTCCTTTGACCATGAAGACTGTTGTCTTGATGTCGTACAGATTGGAGACCATCGCGAGTGCTGTTCCCCATTGTCCTGCGCCTGTCTCCGTCGTGAGGGTGTGTATTCCTGCTTCCGCGTTATAGTACGCCTGTGCGATCGCAGTGTTCCCCTTATGGCTTCCAAGAGGGCTCATGTCCTCTCTTTTGAAGTATATCTTTGCAGGAGTCTTGAGATATTTCTCAAGCCTGTATGCTCTCTGCAGGGGTGCTGGTCTGTTCAGGTATATCAGGTTGTCACGTACCTCTTCCGGTATGTCTATGTACCTCTCTGTGGAGCCTTCCTGCCTGATGATCTCTTTACAGAATATCGGTTCGAAATCCTCAGGTTTAGCTACCTCTCCTGTCCCCGGATTCAATGGTGGTTTGAGGCCAGGGAGATCGGCTGCGAGGTTATACCACCTCTTTGGAATGTCTTCTGGTGTTAGGTTGATCCTTGCATCGAATGGTATTGTCATAATTGATGTGAATTATTATTCAATATATATCTTTTTTGTACATTGATGTATAAAAATATACATTAATAGTTGTTAATTGAGTATTAATTATGGCTAAAAATGTGAAAAAATTGAGGAAATCCGAAAAAAAACCCCTCAAAAGTTATATACGATATATTCAGTTCAACTATCAGAGGTTACTCACATGGTAACAGTTAACGGAAGTGAATGTGTTGGTTGTGGAGCATGCGCAGACGTATGCCCCCAGGGAGCAATCGTAGTTGAGGATATCGCAGTTATCGATGCAGGAAAGTGCGTCGACTGCGGAGCATGCATCGACGAGTGTCCTTCATCCGCAATCACAGAGTAAGCGTCCTTCAACGGACTTCAAACCATTTCCCTAAAACCCTTAATTTTTTGAAAATATTCTCCTATAGCGAATATTCGATTACGGAACGTTCTAGTTCGTTACAGTATGATCGTTAACGAATCATCTTATGATTCGGTTATGAAGAAAGGATTCCGATGGATAGAACATCAGAATCTGTGATATTCATGCCCAATACGGCTTCTTCACAAATTTATATGCGGATAACACAGCTGTTCCCGCTTCGCCGCATCCCGTGATGATCTGTTTGTATTTACCGGGATAATCTACGACATCGCCACATGCGAATATGCCGTGTCTTGACGTCGTCATATCGAATCCGACCTTCACAAGTCCATTCTCTGTGAGTTCAAGATTCCATCTCTTCAGATCGTCAAGGTCTGACGATATCCCGATGTTGATCACGACGAGATCCGCAGGGATATCGAACTCCTTGTCGTCTTGGATAAGGGTCACGGATTCGACCTTGTCACTACCATTGACCGACTTGAGGTTTGCACTCATTATGGGCTTGACCTTACTTGATGCAAGATCTTTGACATTGGATTCATCCGCCCTGAATTCGGGTCTTCTGTGAACGAGTGTCGTATCCGTCACTGTGGAAGCCATCATCGCCATCTCTATGGCGCTGTTCCCTCCTCCGAACACAACGACCTTCTTGCCAACAATCTCTTCCTTGAGGGGAAGGATGTAAGAGAGTCCTTTACCTTCGAGTTCAAGTTCTCCATCACATCCCATCCTTCTAGGTTTGAACATACCCATCCCGATGGCTACGATTATGGATTTCGTATGGTATTCGGCCTTATCTGTCCTGACGATCAGTTCCTCGTTGCCGTCATCCACATCCATGACCTTCTCTTTCTCACGGATCTCACAACCGAGCGATTCCGCTTGAGCATAGAGTTTATCAGAGAGTTTCCTGGCCTGAATGGTCTCGTATCCTGGATAGTTATGGATTCCTTTCTCCGGATACAGACTGACCAACTGTCCGCCTACGACTCCTGCATCCAGAACGAGGGTGCTCATCATCTTCGTTCTTGCGTAGATGCCTGCTGTGAGTCCTGCTGGACCAGCTCCGATAACAATTAAATCATAGGTCATGTAGTGAACTGTAATTCCATAAATATATAAAAAATTAAAGAAGCTGCCAAAGGTCACATGCGACATGCGATGTGGCATTCAGGATTATTTTTATACCCACGTGTGGATTCATAAGACGATACTATGGTAGAGGACGACGTTTCAGAATCCCTGTTGAATATCGTGCTAGATGCGATAGACGATATAATCATGATATTGGACACTGATCACACCATAGTATGGATCAATCGTGCCGGCTTGAATGCATTTGGAGCATCATTGGACGAATCGATCGGAAAGAGATGCTTCAAGATGTTCGGAAGGATCAGCCCGTGTGAGGATTGCGATATCTGGGTCGACTCCAGCGGTGCTGTCAGGAGTAAGAGGATCAAGATCATACCGAGGACTGGAAAGGAATATGTTTGCACATCCACGCCTCTGTACAAGGAAGGTAAGGTCACGATGTTCGTCCAGCATCTTTCTGAAGTGAAAGACGGTATCGTGAACTGAATTGATAAATATCAATTATGTGTTGTCGGAATTGATTACAATGGATTACGCACAGTTCGCATATGTCATTGGTGTCGGAGTAGTCTACCTGGTCGCCGTGCTCGTTTACAACGCAGTCAAGAAGCCTAGGGAATACACATACGACGATTAAGTTTTTCACAGTAACATATTACGCACTGTGTGCAGTGCGGGATGTTCACTTATAATATGCTAGTGCATTTCATGAATAGGTGAGATTATGGTAGTTATACCTGCAAATGTTGCGGACATGATCAAGCGTCCCGGTAATGTGAAGGTCCTATCGACCTGTGATGCTAACGGTCAGCCTCACACGATAGTATGCGGTAGCGTATTCCTTCTGGATGAGGAGACGTTAGCTGTCGGAGAGGTCTTGATGAAGACCACGAAGAAGAATCTTGAGGAGAACAAGAAGGTTTGTTTCCTTGTAACATCGGCAGCTGATGCATACATCATAGATGCAGTAGCGAAAGAGCGTATCGGTTCCGGACCGATCCTCGATGGATTGAATGATAAGCTATCCAAGATGAATCTCAAGGCACATGCTGTCTGGCTCTTCACTGCAACGGGCGTCACTGTCGCTAGTGCGTCGCATGAAGCAGGTAAGAAGGTCGCATGAGTGGATGTGGGGCCGATGTGGTACGATAAGCGCGGTATGAGGTCGATATTCTATATCGGTGTCATGTTGTTCTGTATCGGCCTTGGCCTGCATCTCCTCGGATTCAAGATACCTGCGATAATATTGATCTGCGTAGGAGTGGCCTGTGTGATAGTAGGATTCAACGGGCTGCTCTTCAACGCGAAGATATTGACCAATCGTAGAAAATAAAAATGGGGTTTGACCCCGTTGGAGGTTTCAGAATCTTCTGCGTCTGTCTTCCCTTGGAGGTGCGTGTATCGCATAACATTCTTTACAGTACACGGGTTTTCCCTCAGTTGGTTTAAATGGGACCTCACATTCTTTTCCGCATGCAGTGCATGTGGTCTTGAAGAATTCGCGCGGAGGTCTGTTTCTCATATTTCTGTCACCGTAGGCCATGGTATACCTTCTATAACATCCAATATTGATCGTTTATGCATACGATCATTCGTTTTTTGGGATGCTTACGTTTGTATCATTCCGTGAGTAGATAAGTTCTATCATCAACGACCATCTATGTGACAAGATATTCTGTCGATATGGTCCGGTACATAACGGTTATCTATCTGTTCATAGGATTCGATATCGATGGCGGATGATATCAGTCAAAGGACGAAGGTTCTGATAGGCGAGGATGGCGTCGAGGCTCTGAGGGACTCGTATGTCGTTCTGGCAGGCGTCGGTGCTGTTGGCGGTTATGCGTTAGAAGGTCTTGTCAGAGCAGGCGTAGGACACATAAAGGTCATCGATGCCGATGTGTTCAACGATACCAATCTGAACAGACAGATACTTGCAACGGTCAACACAATAGGGCAGCCGAAGGCTATCGTTGCCATCGAACGTGCCAGATCCATAAATCCTGACATCGATATATCCGCTGAGATGGAATTCGTCTCAGAGGATACGTTGCCATCATTGTTTTCGAAAAAACCGGATGTCCTTGTCGATGCCATCGATACAATCCAACATAAGGTATCACTTCTGAGATATGCGGCGACACATGACATCGTCACCTATTCATCCATGGGTGCGGCATTGCATATGGATGCGGAGAAGATACGCATCGCCAACATAATGGGGACGAAGGTCTGTCCTTTGGCATCAAGCATAAGGTGCAAATTGAGGGATGTCGATACGAAGCACATAACTTGCGTATATTCTGAGGAGAAACCTATCCATGTCGATATGGATCGCGATGAACATGGGAAGAGCATATTGGGCTCATTACCTACGATACCTGCGATATTCGGCATGATCCTTGCGAATGAGGCTATAAAGCACATAATAGGTTCCAAGGATTGATCCTGCAGGATGAATCCCTGTCATGGATTCTTAACAGAGTAATAAAAGAAAGATGATGGTGGGAATCCCACCATCTTAGAGTTTCTTCACACCGATGGTGATATCCTTTCCGGTGACATCCCAGGTCTTGACCTCATCACCGTTAGGTTCATCGAGGAATGATATGGATTTGGCCCTGACCTCATTGGATATGAAGTCCTTCCATGTCTCGAAGTATTTCACCAACACATCATCGGCTTTGACTTGGATCTCGATGTACTGTTCGACATTGAGCTTCATGTCCTTACGCATCTGTTGGATCCTTCTGATGAGCTCCCTGGTGTATCCTTCGGCCTCGATTTCAGGCGTGACATCGAAATCGATGACGATCTGTCCGTCGGTGTATTTGACGGCTTCCTTATCACACGGGAGCTTATCGGGTGAGATGTACTCGATGCTCTTGACATTACCCTGTTGCTTCAACACATCCTCGAACATCTTGACAGCATCGTACGAATCCGGTGATTTGCCGACTATTGAGATCCTCTTGAGAGGCCATCTGAGCTTACTGCCCATCTTCGCCCTTTCAGTGGCGATGATCTCGACGAGTTCCTGAATGATCTTCATGTTCTCTTCGATATCATCTGCGATGAACGCTTCATTGGGTGATAACCAATCCTCCATATGTACGGAGAGTTTCTTACCTCCCATGTGCTGATAGATCTCCTCACTGATGTGCGGTGTTATCGGAGCCATGGTTATGGCAGTCTGCATGATCGCATAGTACAATGTGCAGTATGATGCCAATTTGTCATTCTGCGAATCCTTATCCTCTGTCCAACTGCGGTCCCTGATGAGTTTGACGTACCATTTGGAGAGATCCTCCATGATGTAGTCCTCTATGGCACGTGCAGCCTTGTGGAGTTCTCTCGATTCGATACCATCATGGACTGCCGCTTTCATCTTCTCTGTGCGTGAGAACATCCATCTATCTTCATATCTGAAGTGATCCTTCATGACCTCGGGAGTGTATCTCTCTGGATCGAAATCATCTATCTCCATGTACATCGATGCGAATTTCACAACATTCCAATATGTGTTCAGGATCTTCCAAGCATTCTTGGGGCCTTCCTTCATGGGCGGGTTCTTCTTGACATCCCACTGGAAACACGTATCGTCCCATGGTGCATTCGCTCTGACCGAATACAATCTCATGGCATCCGCACCGAATTCTGATGCGACTTCCTTAGGTTCTACGACATTGCCAAGTGATTTCGACATCTTCTGACCTTTGGTATCGAGCATCCATGCGTGCATCATGACCTCATCATATGGTGCCCTATCGAAGGACATGACTCCAGCTCCGAGCTGTGAGTAGAACCACCCTCTCGTCTGATCGTGTGCCTCTACGATGAATCTGCAAGGCCACCATTTGTCAAACTCATCCTTCTTGGCAGGATATCCGAGTGATGCCCATGCAGCTACACCTGAGTCGAACCATACGTCGAGGATATCAGGCGCTCTTGTCATCTTGCCGCCACATTTCGGACATTTGAATGTCACGTTATCGATCCAAGGCCTGTGGATATCCATTCCCTCGGTGTAGCCTTCTCCTTCTTTGAGTTCGGAGACCTGACCGATGACCTTCCTTTCGCCGCATTTGCATTCCCATACTGGAAGCGGGATTCCCCAATACCTCTGTCTTGAGATGCACCAATCCCTTGCGCCATCCACCCAGTTCTTCTCTCTGGTTGAACCGGCCCAATCGGGTACCCATTTGACCCTATCGATCTCTTCGAGCATCCTCTGCTTCACTTTGGGAACTGCGAGGAACCATTGTCTGGTGTTCCTGTAGATGATCGGTGTCTTGCATCTCCAGCAGTGACCGTATCTGTGTTTGATCTTCTCAGCGTTGAGGAGCAATCCCTTCTCATCGAGATATTTCTTGATGTCATCGTTGACGGTCTTGACCTTGCGGCCTTCCATCATTGGGAACTCCTCTGTGTACCTACCGGATTCTCCGACAGGACAGAACGGTTCGATACCGAATCTCTTTCCCGTTTCATAATCGTCCGGACCGAATCCAGGCGCTGTGTGGACAAGACCTGTGTTATCCTGTTCTACATAATCGGCAGTAAGGACCTTGTATGTGTATTCCGACCTCTTGAGGTATTTCTCATCGATGTCGAACGGAGGGACGTATGACATTCCGACCATGTCAGAACCTTTGTACGTCTCGATGACTGTGAAACTGTCGAAGCCACCTTTCTGTTTGATGTAATCGGCTTGTGATTCCATGCAGATGATATTGTCGGTCACGCCATCCTTCTGGAATGCGACCTTTGCATAGGTCATGTCGGGATGGGCTGCGACAGCCATGTTAGCAGGGAGTGTCCAAGGCGTTGTTGTCCATATCAGGAGCGATGTGCTCGGATCGTCGACAAGTGGGAATTTGACCATGACGGAAGGGTCCGTCTCATCCCAATACTCTATTTCTGCCTCAGCAAGTGCGGTCTCACATCTTGGACACCAGGTGACGACTCTGCTGGATGAATCCAAGAGTCCCTTCTCATGGGCCTTCTGTATGGTCCACCATGCGGATTCGATATAATCATTCTTTATGGTCTGATACGGGTGTTCCCAATCCATCCATACGCCGAGTTCTTTGAATTCCTCGGTCATCTCTCCCTGAAGTGACAGGGCATGTTCCTTACAGGTGTTGACGAATTCATCGATGCCTATGATCTCCTCGATCTCTTTCTTGGACCTGACACCGACCTCATCCGGTTTTCCATCCTTGTTGACCCTTCCAGGTACTGTGATCTTCTTCTCCACCTGTACCTCGATGGGCAATCCATGCATATCGAATCCAGGTTGATCACGGACGTTGTATCCGTTCATTCTCCAGTATCTGATGAGTATGTCCTTTATCGTCTTGTTCAGGGCAGTACCCATGTGTACGTGGCCCGACGTATATGGTGGACCATCAACGAAATAGAATTTCTCGCCGTTCTCACGTGCTTCCTTGGTCTTATGGTATGCGTCCTTGGAGTCCCAATAATCGCGGATCTCCTTCTCGATAACGGGCGCTGCATAATTATCGCGGACTTGTTTTATCATCACGAGTCTCTCCATCATCGGAACTATCTTGTCCGATGCGACGGGTTACGTCTGTGGATTATAAAACATACGCGGTCAGTGGGAACTTCCGCAGATAGGACATCTCCAACCGTTCTTGCTATAAGTCATCCTGTTACCACAACGAGTGCAATCAGGCGCATCCATATCGGATGTCGGGGTATCCATCAGGATCTTCTTCGTCTTGATATCATCCAAGGCCCAAATGAACAGGTCATTGATCTCATTGTACGCAGCTTTGGCCTCATCTGAATAATATTTCAGATTCACCTCTTCGTTGAAGAGTCTGATCTGTATCTTCTTCAACGCCTTGGCGACGTTATTGTACGTTCTGGATGAGATCATATCCATCTCGCTGACGTTATCCCTGTATCTTATGTCAAGATAGACGGATGTGTTGTCCGCGAAGCTCATGAATCTGTCCTCATTCGGGAATACAGGAACGGATAGGAGCATGCGTTTCTTCTTGGACAATGAAGGTGTACGATCGATGATGCCTTTGATACATTCCCTCATTTGTTCGCGCATCTCTCCGTCGACCTGTCCATAGATCTTACGCAGTTCGGGTATGTCCTCCTCCCTTCCGACGGAACGCATCCTGGCGGCAGCGTTCCTGAATTCAGAACCGCGTTTGTGTTTGAGTATATCCATGAGATCTGGAATGTAGTCATCCACGGTATCCATGGTGTAAAGGAATCCTACGCAGGCATTGCTGACATTCTCATTGGATGTGATCCTCAATTCCTTGATGTCGCCGATGGCCTGCCTCTCCCTCAGGTTCGTGAGGAGGGTTATGACCTCTATCTTGACACGTTGATCCGAATTCTTCAGATATCTCTGTAACATGTCGTAGTATGATGGATTGTATTCTGCGATGAGCTTCCTATCATCAGAGATCGCACCCTTCTTTCCCGAGGATACGAAATCCACGCAATCCAAGAGATGTTGAAGATAATCGAATCTCGATGACATGGCAATCGCTATTAGAATGAATTTAAGGAGTTGATCCTGTCGCGGGGACAGGAGTGAAGTTTCAGAGTTCTTCCCTGGAGTCCAATGCCTTCTTTAGGACAGCGGTCTCTTCGGGCGTGAGTGTGATCCCTTTGCTCATTTTGCTTCTGTCGGGTGACCATTCTCTGATGTCGTATTTGGGGTCTTTGTCATTCCAGCTTATGAGGTTCAGCTCTTTTGTCCATCCTTTGTTGGATTCTGATAGTACGGCGATCATCTCGATGATTTCGTATTTGAATTGGTCGGCCATGATAATCTATATTCTCATATCCGAACTTATTATTTAAATCCCTAGTAAAATAAAAATAAGGATCGAGAACTAAATGACGGCGAATAATGCGAACATTTCTCTTGTTCATGGTATTTTAAGCCATGATATCACATCATATGGATAGATGTCTAAATCCCCGATGACGCCTGGGTGCTGTACTTCTATCCGAGATAAGTCAACATCCGAACGGGTATCAGGCCTGAGAACAATTTATAAAGTAGTCCAATGATAGGACCCACACATCCTTACGGATCTAGAGGGGGACACGTTGTCCTCTGACATGGCAGGGACTTAATAGATGGATACTCAGTCGATGACGTTCGCACTCTTTGCGTTCGTTCTGTTCATATTGGTATTGATGTCTGCATTCTTCTCGGCGTCCGAGACGGCTTTTACAAGCGTTAACAAGATAAGACTCAAGAACTATGCTAATGAAGGTAACAAAAGGGCCACCAGGGCATTGAAACTCCTGGATGACTATGATAAACTCCTTACGACCATACTTGTGGGCAACAATCTCGTTAACATCCTATCGTCATCGATATGTACGTGGATGTTCACGATGGCATTCGGGGCATTGGGTGTCGCACTCGCGACCGTGTTCATGTTCGTTGTGATCTTATTATGCGGAGAGATAACGCCGAAGAAGATGGCGAAGACCAATGCAGAGAGATACACATTGCAATTGGGTGGCGCACTCAGCTTCTTCATGACAGTATTGTCTCCGATAACGTTCTTCTTCAAGATGGTCAACAAGATGACGCACACCAATGTCAATGAGGACGATGTCACACTCACAGAGGATGAACTCGTTGTCATGATCGATCAGATCAAGGAAGAGGGCACACTCGAGAAGACCGAGAGTGAATTGATCAAATCAGCCATCGAGTTCGATGATAAGGCTGTGACCGAGATCCTTACACCTCGTGTGGATGTCGTAGGGATAGAGAAGACCGAGAGCATGGATGCATTGAAGGATGTATTCATCAAATCAGGATTCTCAAGGATACCAGTATACGATGAAACGATCGACAGGATACTCGGTGTCGTTTATGCCAAGGATTTCTACAACAGATACTTCAAGGACAACGGTGCCGGGAAGATTGTGGAGATAATGCGCCCGGTCAAGTTCATACCTGAGAATACTACAGTAGCTAAGGCACTCACCGAGATACAGAGATCGATGGTACAGATGGTCATCGTGGTCGATTCATACGGCGGGACTGTCGGTATAGTCTCGTTGGAGGACGTGCTCGAAGAACTCGTCGGAGAGATTTGGGACGAGAGCGATGAGGTGCAGCATTTCATCATGCATGAGGAGGATGGAACCTATGCAGTCCTTGGAGATACCAACATAAGCGATCTCATACAGGAGATCGGTGTGGAATTGGATCTCGGAGATTATGACGAACCTACTGTGAGCGGTTACATACAGTACAAATTGAACCGTGTGCCAGTTAAAGGCGATAGGATTGAGGACAGTCACGTCAAGATGATCGTGAGGTCCGTGAAGAACCGTCGCGTAAGGATGGTACAGGTCACTGTGAAACCACAGGAGAATCAGGACGAGTCAGCTTGATGAGGTAATCTCTCATCAAGCCTATCGCTATCTCTTTCTTTGCAGGATGTGCAGCAATCTTAGCGGTGATCGATATCACATCCCCACTATGGGAGAGTACATACTCCCCTTCTACCGCTCTCTGTTTATCCAATCTCATGTAGAATATGTCATCATCGTCTATGCGATCTTCGAGTTCTGGTATGAGCGATTCGAGTATATCATTACCAAGATTCTTGAATATCCTCTCGCAATCCTTATTGTGAGTGAGGTTCGCATCTATTACGGTTATCGGATTGCCATGCAATCCCTCGGATATATCGACATCATATGATTCATCATCGTCTATGCCTGTAAGTTTGACGATGACGTCATGGAGGAGATCCTCGTCCTCTGTAGCATAACATACGATCTTGACCTTAACCCAATGGAACACAGGAGCCATGGGTAATCGTAAGGATGGTTTCCCTAATAATGGATTCGGATGTATCGTATCAAAAGATATCCCTAAAATCTGAATACGCCGAGGATGAATGATATGAGCGCTAAGACCATCGCTTTCTTGGCAAGCTTCTGTGATCTGTGAGGATTCTTGAATACAGATATAGCACAGAATACGAAGACGGCATCTGCGATGAGGACTGTGTAGTAAAGTATCCCATATGTCCCTGCTATCATCGGTTGGATGCTCAGCAGAGGTCCTGCGACATAGAATGCACATGCAATTATCGATGCATTCCTGATTCCGATCCTCATGGGGAGTGTTATCCTTCCTTCATCGGAATCCATGTCCTCGATGTCCTTGGTTATCTCCCTGCCAATGGAGACCAACATCGCCATCGCAGCCACGATTGCATTATCCATCATGCTGCCGACAACACTCCCTCCAAGGAGGAACATCATCCCGGTGAGTATGGCGATGGTGATGTTGCCGATGAATCCTCTTTGTTTGAGACAGGTCTCGTATGCGACCATGAGTATGCATGCGACAATGACGATCGCGATGCATTCGATATCCATCGTGAGGAAGGAGATGGCTACCGAACTGATGAACATAACAAGCCCTGCATAGAGGGCCGTCTTCCTTTCCATCCTTCCCGATGGTATCGGGCGCTCAGGATGTGCGGTCTTGTCGATCTCATAGTCTATGTAGTCATTGAGGGCATTTCCGCCGCACATGAACATGAACACGACAACAGCTGAAATCAGGAGATTCACGATCTCGTCCGCGATATCGAATCCGGCGGCCATGAAACAGGCCACGAAGACGCCAACGATCCCCATGACGGCATTGCCTGTCCTGAAAAGCTGGAGATATTTGTTCATGCCCCTGTGATGATCTCATTTTATAATATCGTTTTACTTGGCGGAGCGCGGTTGCATGGCGGGATATCAGATCCTATCCTTTCGTCGCTACAGGTTTTCATCAATGCTCATTCACGCTCGATCGTATCGTCTGTATATGATTCGTTACAACACCCTTACATCATTCTGGCGAAAAATGGTCCGACCAAAACATATTTATTATACATGTATCTATCCAGCCTCACCGAGTGGTCCCATAGCTTAGCTTGGTTCGAGCGTCCGGCTGATAACCGGAAGGTCTTGTGTTCAAATCACAATGGGACCACCAAGATTATTTGGATACGGAAAATTGCACAGCAGATGTGCATTTGTTCAATTGATTCGTCATCACCTTTTGGCGCAGGATCCTGTTGCACAAAAGGGTGTCGGACGGTCATTTGACATCGTTTTAGAACTGAGTTCCGCGATCCTATCATGCCTGTTCTTCGGAGCAAAGATCGCAAGGATCGTGAGCGGAAAAACGACAAAAACGGACCCCTCCGAAGTGTCACATTTTTTGACGGAAAATGTGACACTTTTCGGGGTCCGTTTTCCCCTACCTATAAAGGAGAGGCACCCCTGTTTTGAGACACTTTTCGGCCGTTGTGCAGGGGTCCGTTTTTTCATGAGACTGTTCCAAGGAGGAATCGCATGGTCCTGCGCCCTCTGAGCAAGCGTGACAAGGAGATCAAGGCGGCGGTCCTGAGAGGGGAATCCGTCACTGTCATCGCGCATAATAAAAGGATGTCCCGCACTTCTGTCTACAGAGTCATCGATGAATTGGTCTACCGCAAGGAGCTCTACGTCATCCCAGGGACTGTCAGCCCGAGATGTTACGTCGATCTGAACCCTGTCAATGGCCAGACGTCGAAAAATGAGACAAACGGGCCTACCGTTACAAAAAACGGACCCCTCCCCTCCGATGTTTCGGGAATCTCCTTCGCCGAGAAGTGCCCCGAAGGGGACGAGTGGTGGGCCGCTCACATGACGTCGGGAATCAAGTTCACAGTTGCCTGTGAAGGCAACTATACTGATCCCCGTGGTAAGGACGGATGCTGTTTTGCCTATTGGAATGCCGAAGAGCCCACCAGAATGAAAGGGTGTCGTGTTCGCTCAGGCGGTATGAAGATGCACGGACAGGACGTCACATGGCAGGTCCGTATCGGTCTTCGCAACCATAAGCTGGTCTTCTTCTTCTACCCAGGGCAGATATGGCATGATATCACCAAGTTCCCCACCGAGGACCTTCTCGTTCCCATATTCAAGGATCGCGCACTGCAGTTCGCGGAACTGATGAAAGCGGATGGATGGAGACTCACCAATCCCATCGTCAAGGGAACCATACCACAAGGCAAAGCCTGGTCACCGTGCGATATCGCACTTCGACAAGGATGCGAAGCAGTTCTCACAACCCGATCTTGTTGTCGACACATCCCATGGACAGCCCGAACTCGAGTTCGAGAATCTCAGGGACGATCCACTCGCCAGTGAGAAGCAGGAGCTCATGGCCTTTCTGCCGTCAAGGATCTTAGCTGCAGAATCCAAGATCGATGGCCATACGGTTTGCATCAATCAGATGATGGGCAGATTGGATTCCACACTCGTCCTTCTCGATAAGCTCGTTGACGGACAGGAGAAGCTCTCCATCCTCGAAGCCATACAGTTCGACAGCAAGGTCATGAAGCTTGATGAACCCACGGCAGAAGACCAGATCAAACCCCAATCAGAATCAACAGCCCACCCCATGGAGGGATATTTTTGAACACACAGGATACATCATCAAAATCGGAGACCATAGTCTCCGATCTCGAAGGCTACAACGCCGTTCTCTACGCCCGTGTCTCTACCGACGACAAGGAACAGACATGTGAGACGCAGATTCGCAACATGAAAGCATGGTGCAAGCAAAAAGGAGTGAACATCGTCGACATCTATCAGGACGAACAGACTGGTAAGACTCTCATGCGCGAGAATTTCCTCGCGATGATGGGACGCATTCTCGTCGGTGGCGACATACAGATTCTTCTCGTCAACGAACAATCCCGTCTAACTCGTGATATGAAGCTCGAAGAGATTAAGGAGAAGTCAAGCTACTCGATTAATGCGATTCAAGAAGATAGAGAAATCAGGGGACAAATCAAAATCAAAGGTGTGATTAAAATGATGGGGGAATATTTTCGCAGATCCGGGCGGACACACCGTCGAATCTGTATCGAATCACAATGGGGCCACTAATCAATCATCGCATTAAAATTGGCGGTTTTCTCTTCACAATACTTGTTTCTGAAGATATCATTTTTGAAATTCACGCTGTTGAATAAAGAACATCGATGAGTTGGGGTTTGGAAGTATGTGGGGGGAATTGGTGCTATCGGGCAACAATCACGATGTTCTGGTCACCCATAGATGTATAAGATGCGTTCGGGTAAATTGTAATTTATTACGAAATATTTCCGGGTAAATTGTATTTTTATATCAAAGATGCGATATATCAGTCATGTTGAGAAGAAAGATGTATGATGATCTCATGGCGTGGAAGGGCAGAGAACACAAATCACTTCTTGTTAAAGGTTAAAGACAGGTTGGAAAAACATACATCATAGACAAGTTCGGCAGGGATCAATACAGTTGTTATCGTTATTTCAACTTCAGCGAAAATCCTGTGCTTCACAAAGTATTCGAAGACGCCCCGAACGTAGAAGATATCATCAAGGGCCTTTCAGTAGTAAGTGGGGAGAGGATTGAACCAGGTGCTTTGATATTTTTCGACGAGATCCAAGAATGTCCTCTTGACAGGAGTTCGCTCAAACCATTCACCATTGATGGGCGTTATGATGTAATCGCTTCTGGATCCCTCATCGGTGTGAATAATTCGAGATTGGGTGCGGACAGACCTCTTATGCCGATGGGTTATGAGGAACACATGACAATGTTCTCCTTGGATTTCGAAGAATTCCTTTGGGCTAAAGGAATCGATGTATCTACGATAAATGATGTGCGTAGGTGCATAAAGGATAAGAGGTCTATACTTTCAGCGATACCCTCGGTGTTCACGGACGCTTTCATCGATTTCATGATAGTTGGTGGAATGCCAGAATCCGTCAAATCCTTCATCAAAACGGGAAATTACAGTAAATCCTCAGACGTCAAGAAAGAGATCCTGGATACTTGTCTCAACGATATCAACAGGTACAACAAGGGTTTGGATATAATAAAGACGTCTGAATGTTTCAAATGTATCCCGATGCAACTTGCGGACACGAATAACAAATTCATTTATTCAAGGGTCTCCGGAATGAAGGGGCGTGCAGCACATAATCGGTATGCAGAGAATCTCCTTTGGATCAAGGAAGCGGGCTATGGTAATTTCTGTTATGCTACGGATGGACCGATTCTTCCACTCGCGGCACATACAGATCGTAACAATTTCAAGATCTATCTATCGGATACAGGGTTGCTCGTACAAATGTACGGAAAGGAGACTGCAAAGGCAATATTCTTAAAAGAGACAAATTACAACAACGGAGCAATCGTGGAGAATGTTGTTGCGGAATGTTTGATGAAAGCAGGATATGTGCCGCGTTACTACAGAAAGACCAATGGCAGCAATAGGATGGAATTGGATTTCGTCCTGGAGATGGGCATGGGAATATGTGTGATCGAGGTCAAATCCGGAAAAAAGAGGGATGCACCATCAATAGAGAAAGTATCCAAGGTCTTCAATATCGGACGTAGGGTGATGTTAGAGAATGGAAACATCTCGGTGGATGATGATGGGATAGAACACTACCCTCTGTTCGTTGCAGCATTTATGAAGGACTTGGAACCAGAATGGGACGGTCCGGAATTTTGACATAACACGGACATAGATTCCACTCCATATGTTGAACACAATCGCTGTTCAGTGTCTTGATGGCGATAATAGATAACAACGATCATCGAACTATGAGCAAGATCGTCATAATCTCAACTGTCATAATTGTTAATTTGATATAGTTTTATGTGTAATATCAATTATGACACATGGGGTAATGGGAGTGGTATGTTGTCCGATGGTGGATGACAATCTAGTCTACAGTATCACTAATGACAGGGATGAGAAATCTATCACGATTGTACGTAATGGTAACGAGGGCTCCATCACAAGGAAACTGGATAAGGCAGGGGTAACATATGATACGATTTTTTTGGCAGGATGTTGTCAAAAGGACATATGTTCCGAAGGATGGATTCAACATACTGATCGTCATGATCTCACTTGGACTTCATGCTAGGCCTGATGTCTTAAAATCTACTGTGGAGGATCTGACGAAGACGATGCAGGGAGTATCGGACACAATAGGATTCTATCTAGGGACTTGTGGTAATTATGGTTGGAATATACCTAAATGGTGTGCATCCAATGGTTACAAACCAGCGTTTACCTTCTGTGACTGCAATGGTAATGTATGTGACGATTGTGTCGGCATAAACGTAGCTGGCGGACCTAGGTATATGGAAATGGAGAAGAAATACACAGGATATCTGTATGTATTCCCTGCCATGGCCTCGAATTATGATGATTTCATGAACGCGGATAAAAGCGAATCCTTGAAGATAGAGAATTCCATCACCGATGAGATGAGGGAAGAGCTTGGAATAGAACCTGGTCCTGATGGTTACATGAGGTGGCTGCTCAGATTGGGGAATTATGAGCACATATTGAAGATCGATACAGGCATAGGCGACAGAGAGAATTTTGACAATAACGTCTCAGTCGTTGCAAAGAGAACGGCTTTGTCAGTGAAGGTAGCTGATGATGGGTGGGCAAGTCTCCAGCCTACGGATGATCTTTATAAGAATTGTAAATCCAAATTGCCGCAATGAAAGGCGATGATATGAGGGCAGGATCACAGTTCACGGTAGCGATACACGCACTTATGTTGGTGTCTTTCTTCGATCAGGATAAGATCACGAGCAAGAAGGTAGCGATGAGTATCGGTTGCAATCCCGTCATCGTCAGGAATGTCTTCGTTAAACTTGGGAAAGCAGGTCTGCTAAGACCAGGGATGGGGAGGGCAAGGACGACAATGATGCGACCTCCAGAGGAGATAACCTTAGAGGACGTATACCACGCTGTAGAGTCGGATAATATTGACGAGATGTTCGGGACGTATCCTGTGAATCCTTATTGTCCTATCGGGAGTGAATTGCATGAGATCCTCGATACTAGCCTGAGTGATGCTAGGGATTCGATGTTGAATTCTCTATCGAGGACAACGATTGCCGACCTCATATCTCGGTTGCCACCCGAGAAGAACAGGGTGCCTGTGTGGATGAGGGATTGAAAGTCCATCCATAATCCATTAGAATCTTGTCCATTTTGATCATTTGAACAGAATGAGAGGTTCACTATCTCCCATCAACGTCTTGCCGTCGATGAGGATCACACCACTATCTTCTGCGAATTCGCATAATTCTTCTTCGAATCCTGACGCAGAGAACAGCATAAAAATGATATTCTCAGTGAATTTTGCTGATTTGGATCTCGATACGAGTGTATTGTAAGCACTGAAGCCCATCGGTTTTCTGCGAAATTTACATTCGCCAAGTATCGTGTGTATAACCTTATGTTCATCAGAGACCTCAATAATTGATTGTAAAACAATTTCTAAACTAATTGATAAAAAATCAATAAATGGTCGCAATTACTTTAATGATGAATTCACAATCCGCCCAGAATCATCTGAATTCCTTATCCACAAGTCGATAGGATCAAGGATGCATCCTGTCGTCATATTGTCGGATTCTATCAATTTTTGAAATATATCGAATTGATGACCAGATCAGCAAGATATCTGCCACCGTTCACTCCAAGTATCGATTTTGGAAATAGGTCCACAGAGTCGGAAGTAGGGAGTCCGGCATCTATGCCTTTACGACACAATCCTTTCATCTCCAATCTCTTGGTCATCGCACCAGGTCCGATGCATATATCCGCATATTCATCGCCGAACCTTTTCGATAGGACATCAGATGATTCCAGCCTATCCAATAACCCTTCCAATTTTATGTAAGTTCTCTGATCACTGTCAGTGAAGTTGATGCATTCAGGGATCATTTTCAACGTCTTTCCCATGAACTTGACCAATGCAAGGGAGACGGATGATTCTGCGAGGACTGAGAATGATCTGTAATTGAGTCTATTTGATGCGCTCAATGATGCTTTGATACGATTGGTCATCTCCTTCTCGTCCGAATCTATGTATTCCAAGGCCTTTGATGGATCCGTATCAGTCTTCTCAGCGACGGATCTGATGAGATCGCGCATGTTGTCATGTCCTATCGGTGCACAATATTCGGAGTATGCAGTAGGAATGCCGATCGATTCGTAGAATTCTGATGTTTTCTTGCAGTATTCGGGACAGATGCAGACATTCGCCAATGCTTCAGACGATCTTCTGATATCGTCTGTCGTACAACCTGAGCCTATGCATGCGATGGTCTCAAGTCCCATCATCTCTAGAAGTTCCTTCATCTCTTTCAAGAAGTAGTTGTTGCCGCGCATCGTGAAGGGTGCACCGATGATGTTGACCGCTTTCCTTTTCTTTTCACGGGCAGAGACAAGTTTCCTGCATATGGATTCGATGATAGAATCGAATCCTTCGGAGAATGGGAGGGACATGCTGCATTTGTTGACAACGATGCATCTGTCGGAGACATCCGATGATTGGACCTCATCGAGAATGTGATCCCCGATCAGGGATGTCGCAGGCGATTCCAAAAGGACAGCGATCCCACATTCCTCTTTCTCAAGTATGTTCAATACCATCCCGACCTTGTCCGTAGCACCATATATGTAATCGGAGGAATCGACGAATGTGCATGGGATCCTAGGTTCGTTGAAGAAGAATGAACCGCATTTCGCTGAATAATCCCTTGGAAGCAATTTGGATGACAATACGGATGTCATCCTCCTGCACCCTCCGGGTCCATGGAGTACTGTTGCACCGTCAAGGATGCTCTCGGAAGCGATCATCGCTCCAAGGAATCCATCCATTCCGTTCATTGCAACGCCTCCAATCTCAGCATGTTGATGATGCGTTTTCCAAAATCGGCCATAGAACGGAATCCTGGCCCGACGCTATCGGGGGAGATCGTCCTTATGCCCAATGAGGATACGTATGCACTGATGCCTATCGTGAAATCGGGATCGAGTTCGGCCACCCTTTCTTTCAGTATGTTCAGATTGGCATCCCTGACGATAGGTATGTCCTTGATGTTGTCCATGACATCAGATTCTATTGTCCATTTCGTCACCGTTGGGCATACTATCTCTATGACTTTGAATCCCATCACTTCCGATAATTCCAACATCCAGCTGATGTCCATGGATTCGTAGGCATAGATCAGTGTGGTCTTACCAACAGTCTTTCCTCTTATGCCTTCCATACATTCATCATAGAATTCCTTCAACGATCCTATCTTCTTTGTGATCTCATCATCGGGCATGGATGTGACCTTCCCGATCTCCCTCATCCATTGCTCCGTTTGTATCATGCCTACGGGCACATGGTGTGGGAAATATGGCGTACCGAATCTTTCTTCGAGGTATCTTCCGCATTTCTCCGAGAGTTTGCTTTCGGCGAAGGGGATGTTCATCGAGGCCCTCTTCATCTTGGAGAATCTCCCGGAGGTCTGGTAACTCCCGATCAGGGTGTTGATCCTCAGACCTGCAAGTCCAAGGATGTGCTCCAGATCATCATGCGCTCTAGCTACAGGATCCGTGTTCTTGTAATATCCGATGAGATTGATCAGCCCTTTCTCTGGAAGGATGTCATCATCGATCAGTTCCGATGTAGCTTGGATCCCGATCATATAGCATTGTGAAGCTCCGCCGTTGAGGATCCCGTCCGCTATGACCGGTATCACTCTATGTCCTGGATTCTCTTTCTCGCAATCCGCGCATACTCCTACAACATCATCTCCTATGATTGCAGGGACGCAGGTGGTCACGACGAACACTATCTTAGTTCCTGAGGAGAGTCTCTCATTGATGAGCGATCTCAACTTCTCGGACGCACCATATATCGAGGCGGTATCGTCGATATCCGTGCAGAACACCCTTTCGGAAGACCTTCTTTTCGATATCTCTCCGCAGAGCATATCATATGTATCGTAACTCTGAGAGAACATGTATGCACAACTCGTCGGACCATGGACGATAACATCGGAGTCCTCGATGTCATAGCATAATCCGAAGGGTGACCTTGCTCCGCATGTCCTAAGGGTATTCTTCTCGCAGATCGCAAGATCCCTTCGGATGTCGCAACGATCTTTCTTCCTTTCTACAGGGATGCCTTTCGCTACCTTGTCTAGATCATCATCATCCAACGGATCTGCTTCGTATCTCGTCCCTTTGCCATTGAGATTTTCGATGATCGTTCTCACGATCGGCTCTATCGATCTTGCCGCTTTGGATCCAGGGGATGATTCGGACACGGTGCATCCTTTGGATTCGGATTTAGAGAATTCAGGATCCCTTGGTATGGTTGCGATGATAGGGAGTCCAACAGCATCGGCGAAGTTGGAGACGTATTCCCTTTCCCCTTCATTACCGCGACAATTGAGGATGATCCCTCCCACCCTTGGAGTTCCGCGATCGTAATTCCGCACTCCTTTGAGAATATTGTTCGCTGCGTACAGCGACATGAATTCTCCTGATGTCACGATGAATACAAGATCCGCGTATTTCTTCCTGAGAGGGACGGCGAAACCTCCGCACACGACATCTCCGAGTACGTCATAGAGTCTGACATCGACCTCAGGTAACAGATCTTCCTTCTCGATGAAATCGAATGCCGTCAATATGCCACGACCAGCACATCCAACACCAGGTTCTGGACCGCCTGCTTCAAGGCAATAGATGCCATTCTTCCCTATAGATAGGACTTCGCTGTCATCCCCGGTGTTGATATGGTCCAAAATCGTTCTTTGTGTCCTTCCATCGAGTAGGAGTCTTGTGGAGTCATGTTTCGGGTCGCATCCTATCTGTGCAACGGTTTCCCCTTCCGAAGCCAATTGGTATGATATGTTCGCAGACACTGTTGATTTGCCTATTCCGCCTTTTCCGTAGATTGCGACCTGTAACATTTAAATCACTTGGATGATACGTCCAATATATATCACACATATATGTTTTACACTCTGGAAGTGAATCGATTGAGTAGGTTGAAGGTTGTCTTCGTTTCCATACAATCCGTTGGTATCGATGCGATAAAGAACATAGCGGATTCTTATTCGACAATATCAGGAACAGAGATCGGTCTGTTCGGATACAGCTATGGTGAGCTCAATGACGATAAGTTACTGTTCAGAGAGATGTTGCATAATGTCTCGAACGCTGACCTGACGATCGTAAGATGTATGTCCGATCCAGACAATCTCAAAAGATTCTCTCTGCTCGAAGAAGAGATGCGTAATGCGAATGGATATTGCATCGTTCATACAGGGAATGCGGATATCAGGGCGATATATCGCCCATTGTTCAAAGGAACGGATGACGAATATTTCGCATTATGCAAATGCATGACGTTGAAAGGTGATGAAAATGAAAAACTCGTTTTCAGATGGATCGAAGAGAGATCCAAAGGAAATGATTTCATCCCTGAGCCTGTGGTTGTCCCGTGTACAGGGATATATCATTCTGGGAGATTGTATCGCGAAGATGCATGTGAATACCTTCTCTCATTGGATCCATCCAGACCAACGGTAGGGATAGTCCTTGATTCCAATCTGTGGTTGTATCAGGAGTTTGCGTCGGCGGATGCGCTCATAGCGGATATCGAAGAGCGCGGTATGAACACGATCCCGATCCTTTTCTCCAACATGGTCAGCAAAGGCCACGAACTCTACAGGAATTCGGAAGAGGCTCTGACCGAATATTTCGTTGATGATGGAAGGACGATGGTCGATGCGATAGTGGTGACCAATGGATTCTCACTTCTAGTGAATTCGAAGACAGGAGGTACGGGATTGGTGACGCCTGAGGAAGAGAATTACCTCAGACGTAGACTGAACGTCCCCATGATCCACATAATGACTGTACGCAATTTCTCTGAGTTCTCGGAGGATGTGAGGGGTCTTGAGAAGTCGGATCTATTCACACAGGTCGTTTGGCCTGAAGTCGATGGACAGATAATCGCAGTCCCGTATTCTGTGATGGGAAAAGGATCATCGAGACCTACTCCCATAGATGAACGCATAGATCACATCGGCAGGATGGTATCCAATTGGGTGACGTTGAAAAGGACGCCGATGAAGGAACGTAAGATAGCTATTCTGATGTATCAGAGCTCATCGTCGACTGGAGGCATCGGTTCCGCGGGCGGATTGGATACCGTTGAATCGGTGGCCCGTATTCTGAATGAATTGTATGAATCCGGATATTCTGTCCCGAAGGATCACCCGACAACAGGTGCGGAATTGGTCGCGGATCTCATCGAAAAGGGAATAACCAACGATCTGACCTCTGTATCGGATAGGGATATCGACGAACGTTCCGTAGATAATGTGAGTGTTGAAAGGTACAAGGAAGGAGTCTTCGACGGATCTCCGGAATTCAATAAGAAAGGAATGTGTAGATGCTGGGGGGAACCGCCAGGAGAGATCCAAACATCTCGCGGGAGGATAGTGATACCTGGGAAGGTATATGATAATGTATTCGTAGGTTTCCAGCCACCAAGAGCGATGATGGAGGTCATGGACAAGGTGATGCACGATCCCGATATCGTGATCCCACATCAGTATTTGGAATACTATCATTGGTTGCAGTATGATTTCGGAGCACAGGCTGTCGTCCATATGGGGACACATGGTTCCATAGAATGGCTGCCAGGGAAATCGGTAGGCCTGTCGCAATCCTGCTATCCTGATCTCACTCTAGATGCTCTCCCTCATTTCTATCCATATCTCATCAACGATCCCGGGGAAGGGATTCAGACGAAACGCAGGACGGAGGCCGTCGTGATAGGACATATGAGTCCTCCGATGGGTTTGGCAGGTTCGGATGGCGATCTTTCAAGATTGGAATCACTCATCCAAGAATACCTCAGAACGAGGATGTCAATGAGTGAGGACAGAAAGGATACACTTCTGAGTATGATCGCGGAAGAGTGTGTGAAGAACAGTATATTTGGAGATCTGGGGATCGACGATGATATAGGATTCAATGATTTGGCGACCCACATAGAGCAGATAAACGATTACTTGTTCGATTTGAAAGGCAACATAATCCGTACAGGGTTGCATATTCTCGGAGAACCATTGAAGGATCTGCACAAAGATGAGGAGATCTATTCCATCATGAGATTGAGAAATGGCTCCATACCATCGTTCAGAGAGGCTGCAGCGAATGCATGTAGCATAGATCTCTCCGCTGTTCCGTCGATGTTAAGGGAGGACGGAAGGACGAACAGTGAGGCGGTGGATGAACTCGATTCCCGTCTGATGACATTTCTTTCGGAACTCAGGTCCACCGGATATTCGTACGACGATGCAAAATCTCTCATCGAGGATCATTTCGGTGAGTGCGGAGAAGATCTGGAAAAAGCAGTGCGTTTCATCTGTGATACACTCTCACCGAACATCGACAGGACGACCGATGAGATGTCGAATCTTCAAGATGGTTTCTGCGGTCAGTTCGTTCCTTCTGGTCCATCGGGCGCTCCTACGCGCAGTGGGGCGGATATATTGCCGACAGGAAGGAACTTCTACACATTGGATCCGGAATCCGTACCGACCAGGGCATCATGGGATACAGGATGCCGCATGGCAGAGCAGATGATCTCCAGATTCGTGGACGATAAGGGCGATTATCCTCACGATATCAGTTTCATCATGTGGGCCACTGATAACATGAAGACGAACGGCGACGATATCGCATATGTCCTCTGGCTCATGGGCGTCAGACCGATATGGTCCGATACAACGGATCATGTGAATGATCTGGAGGTGGTACCGCTCGAGGAATTGGGAAGGCCACGTTTGGATGTCACCATCCGTATCACCGGTCTGTTCAGGGACACATTCCCCAATGCTATCGATCTGATAGACGATGCTGTGAATATGATTGCCGATCTCGATGAATCCGACGATGAGAACTATCTTAGAGCAAACCTCAGGAAGGAGATTGCAGAAGATATCAGCAATGGTGTGCCAGAGGATGAGGCGCGTCGTAGAAGTCTGATAAGGATGTTCGGATCGCCGCCTGGCAACTACGGCGTAGGCGTGGATGTTCTGATCGATTCCGGAAAATGGGATACGACGAAGGATCTTGCCGATGCGTATGTGAATTGGAGTTGTTATGCATACGGGCGCAATCTCTATGGAACGAGGGAGAAGGAACTCTTCTACAGGAGATTCAGGAAATCTCAGATAACAATCAAGAATATGTCCGATAGAGAGACGGACATCTTCGATGTGGATGATGTGTACACCTATCTCGGCGGGATGAATGCATTCGTTCGCGAATATGGCGATAATGAATTGTATTCCGTCATTGGAGATGATTCAGATCCAGACAATACGAAACTGAGATCATTGGATGACGAGTGCAGATACGTCTTTAGGAGCAAGGTACTCAATCCGAAATTCTTGAACGGATTGAAGGAACATGGTTATGCCGGAGTCTCTGTTCTTATGAACATATCGAAATTCATGATTGGATGGGATGGGACCTCTGATTCATTGGACGAATGGATGTATGAGAAGTATTGTGAGAAATTCCTCTTCGATGAAGCGACGTTGCAATGGATGATGGACAACAACCCCGATGCGGTGAAAGAGATCGTGGAGAATCTCTCTCAGGCAGAATCCCGCGGGTTCTGGTCACCGGATGATGATACGAAATCAAAGTTGAAGGACATATTCTTGGACTCTGAGAGCAGAATCGAGGAAAGGGGTGCGTAGACAATCCCTACTTTGGATGTATCATCCAAATAATATTTATACAACAATGGAATTTGGATGTATCATCCAATAGGGTGTTAATATGATAAATACAAAGGCAGTGATTGCAATTGCCGTCGTAGCAATATTAGCTATGGGTGGAATCGGTGTTGCAATTTACAATATGGGTGACAATGGTGGCAACAACGTCACCATCGATTCCATTCTTCCAGTATATGGAAATGCGAATAACGACGATAGGATCGATCAAGCAGATATCGACATAATCAACGATATCATCAATGAAAAGAAGAAGGCAGAGGATTATCCACTCGCCAACGCGAAGTATGATGATAAGATCGACCAAGAGGACATCGAACAGGTGAAGGCGATCATCAACAAGACCGCAACATCCGTCTGGCACGTCAATACCATCGGAACCAAACAGAATGCAACCGAGAGCAAATGGCCGATCACTTCTGCGTTGTGCACAGCTACTCCCAACGTTGCGGCATTCTTGGTCATGCTTGGGATCACTGATAAGATCGCAGCTGTGAGTTACGGAGCGACAAGCCAGCCAGATCACGTCATGATGCCTGAGATGAAGGCGAAATTCGCTAAATCGATCGGAAAATCGACTGGTATCACTTATGATCAGGCTTCACCCTACATCACCAGCGATGGAGTCAGTGCAGTCATCACATCCACTAACGCCACTTACATGGCCAATTATGAGGATATGGAGGCCCACAATATCGATGTGATCAGGATCGATGCAACGGGACCTAGTGCGAAGGAGTTCCTCAGCGCCGTCATTTTCTTGGGATTCATGTTCGATAAGAATGACAACGTTCAGAAGATCGTCGATATGACCAATAAGATCTACAATGCTGTGAACAAAGGACTCGACAAGGTGGAGAAGAAGGTTGTCGCTATGGCTTCCAACACCACAGGATCGCTCACCGCACCGCCTTCCGATTACACAAAGCTCCTGAAGGCTGCTGGAGCGGAGATCCCTGACGATAAGAGATGGACTGGTACCATCAAGATGTCGACTGCTGATTGGATCTATGATGTCACAGTCAACAAGGTCGTCTGCATGAGGACCAGCGGAGGTATCGGCGGAGTATGGTACGCAGGAACTCACAATGACACTACGATCAAAGGTGTTTTCGATGCATACAACAAGATGGATGCATACAAGAACAACGAGATCTACATGATAAACGGTGAACTCCCGATGCCATTGAGGCTCGCATATGTAGCACAGGTATTGTATCCTGAGCAGTTCAACAGTGACTTTGCAGACAAGTTCAATGCGGATTGGTGCAAGGACATCTACGGATTGAACCTTGATTTCAGTAAGCTGAACACAATCTACAAGGTTTCGGATTACAAGGCCGCTTAAACACATCGGGGAAAAATCCCCGATCCATTCTTTTTGTGTGATATGATGAACGAGGCAGGCGGGACCGTAGTTGCCGAGTACAAGAGATACATCCTCAGGAAGATAATCTTCATAGTAGTATGTGCAACGGTCGCTATCGTCGCATTCGGGATATCCGTCGGTATCGGTGCGCGTCAGATGGAGATTGGCAGAGTCTACGAGCTTCTGTTCAATCATATCATGGGCGTCACATACCCTGTGAACAGCACCGATTGGGTTGAGGATGCCGTTATTTGGGATTACAGACTACCAAGGTCTCTGTTCGCATTGCTCGCTGGTGCTTCATTGGCCGTGGCCGGTGTCGCTATGCAGAGTGTCATGAACAATCCTCTTGCTGATGCATATACGACAGGAGTATCCTCAGGAGCATGTTTTGGAGTTGCAGTAGCGATTGTATTAGGTTTCACACTGATCCAAAATGAATATTCTAGTATCGCTATCACGATCAATGCATTCCTTTTCGCGATGATACCTGTGGCTGCGATCCTTGCGATATCCCCGAGAACTAAATCGCCGGCTACACTCATCCTTGCAGGTATCGCCATCGGTTACATCTTCAACGCCATGAGCACGCTTCTCTTGACATCGACGGAAGAGGAGACATTGGCAAGGATCTACGTTTGGCAGATCGGTTCCATCGACGACATAATCTGGAGTAACATCCCGATCGTTGCTGTAGCTTCTATCATAGGCCTGTTCGTCGTAGGCATGCTCTCAAGAAAGCTCAATGTCCTCAGTTTGGGCGAGACATCCGCCAAAGCCATGGGTGTAAACGTTCAGACGATGAGATATATCCTCCTTCTACTGATGGCGTTCATGGTGGCATCCGTCATCAGTTATGCCGGTATCATCGGTTTCGTCGGTTTGGTGTCTCCACACATAGTTCGTATATTGATCGATTCCGACAATCGTTTCGTTGTCCCTGCATCCGCAATGCTCGGAGCATCGTTGTTGCTTGTCTGTGATATCGTCTGCCGTCTGATATCGCCGAACGGTTCTATACCTGTCGGTGTCGTGATATCCTTCGTCGGAGCGCCCATCTTCTTATATCTGTTGGTGAGGAAGAATGCAAATATTTGGTGATCTTCTCTCACATTTCCGTTTCAAGGATGAATTCATCGACGCAGATGGTTTCATCGCAAAGGGGAAGAGGAAGACCCTTTGTTATTTGATATTCATCATACCTCTCGTCATCGCATCGGTTTTCTCCATAAGCGTCTCATTGTATCCGATGACATTCCAGACTGCGATACAAGCGGTCATCGATGCGATCAATGGCAAGGAAGCCATAGCGTATGAGGATTGGATCATGAGGGAATTGGTCGTCAACACATACATCCCTCGTGCCATCGCAGGTGTCGCTGTAGGTGCGACATTGGCAGTATGCGGTGCCGTGATGCAATCAGCGATCAAGAATCCGCTGGCCGACCCGTATACTACAGGTATCTCCTCAGGCGCCATGTTCGGCATGACATTGGCTGTCGTTGCGGGGATATCATTCTTCCCCGGTACCGAATTGGGGAACATCATCAATGCATTCATCTTTGCGTTGATCCCGACAGCGGTCATCATCCTGTTCACATTGCGTAGGAAGACCACGCCGACAACCATGATCCTCATAGGGATCGGTGTCATGTATGTATTCACGGCAGCAACCACGCTAATGAAATACACTGCCAGTTCCTCAGACATAGCGAAATTGTATTCATGGGGCATTGGAACGCTTGCTGAAGTGTCGTGGGATTCAATTCCCTTCGTCATAACGGCGGCTTTTGTTGCTATCGGCGTCTTCATGTACATGAACGGTACGATAAATGTCATCGGAGCCGGCGACAACATCGCCACGGCCCTAGGCGTTAATCCGAAGAGATGCAGACAATTCATACTCGTAGTGGTGTCCATGTGTACCGCAACGGTCGTCTGTTTCACAGGTACGATCGGTTTCGTCGGATTGATAATCCCGCATGTGGCAAGGATGTTCTTCGGATCCAATCTGAAATATGTCATTCCAGCATCTGCAGTGCTAGGTGCACTGCTTCTAGTGTGTTCCGATATGATCTCAAGGGTCATCGGAACCTCAGGGCTCCCAGTCGGTGTCATCACAACGGTCATCGGAAGCCCACTGTTCATCTATTTCCTGGTCAAACAACGCAGAAACGGATGGAGTTGATATCATGAAGTTAAACGTAGAAGAAATGGGATTCAATTATACTGACAAATCTGTTCTTTCGAACATATCGTTCGATGTGGAAGAGCCCCAACTACTTTGCATACTAGGTCCGAACGGTGTCGGGAAATCGACACTGATCCACTGCATAAACCGTATCCTTTCGAGAACTTACGGTACTGTGATGATCAACGATGTGGATGTGAAGGACTACTCCCTGAAGGATCTCGCGAAGGTCACTGGTTACGTACCTTATTCCGCATCAGATACATTCCCGATGACAGTGGTCGATACTGTCCTTCTGGGAAGACATCCTCATTCGAATTGGAAATCATCCGAGGATGACATCAGAAAGGTGTACGAGATCCTGGAGATGCTCGGGATATCGGATCTTGCTATGAGACCATTCAATATGTTGAGTGCAGGTCAGCATCAGAAGGTGATGTTAGCACGCGGTCTTGCTCAGGAACCAGAGATACTCCTCTTGGATGAGCCTACAGCGAATCTCGATGTGAAACATCAGTTGGACGTCACAAGACTCCTCCACAGACTCTCAAGGGAGAAGAGGATAATCGTCGTCATGATATGTCATGACCTCAATATCGCCTCCAAGTATGCTGATAACATCCTGCTGATGAGTCAAGGTACCATATTCGCAGCAGGGACTCCGAAGGAAGTAATGACGGTGGAGAACATCAAAGAGGTCTACGATGTCGATTCAGAGGTCATAATGGATGAGGGTCGCCCTCATGTGATCCTAAGGGATGGTTCTTCATACGAGACCAAAGGCGCCATCACAGCAAGATGTTCATTGAGATGCGTTGAATGATCGAAAATCAATCAGCAACATCGAATTGACTGTCGAAGAGCTCTTTGTAGATGCCATTCTTATTCAGAAGTTCCTCATGACGTCCGGTCTCAACGATCCTTCCATCATCCATGACTATGATCTTATCTGCATCTATGATGGTGGACAGGCGATGAGCGATCACGAATGAGGTCTTTCCTTTCATCATAGCATTTGTCGCATCCTTGATGAGTTTCTCTGTCAATGGATCGACCGAACTCGTGGCCTCATCCAGGATTATCATACGTGGATCGCCGATCATGGCCCTAGCGATCGCTATTTGCTGTCTCTGTCCTACGGACATCGAATCGACATCACTGATCATGGTGTTGTAGCCTTCTGGGAGGGATGAGATGAAATGTTTCAGACCAACTGATTCGCATACTCTGTCCAATTCGTCGTCGTCAACACCCTCTCTATTGAACACGATGTTCTCTCTGACAGTGCCTTCGAACATCCATGTCTCTTGCAGGACCATTCCAAAAAGATCGCGGACCTGTTCTCTTGTCATATTCTTCGTGGATGTCCCGTCAATCAGTATGTCACCGGAATCGACCTCGTAGAATCTCATCAGGAGATTGATCATCGTTGTCTTTCCAGAACCTGTCGCACCGACGATCGATATCTTCTGTCCGGGTTCAGCTATGGCAGAGAAACCATGGATGATCTCTCTTTCTTTCGAATATCCGAAGTGGACATCGCGGAATTCCACCCTTCCTTTGACATCAGTGATCTCGATTCTTCTCTCTTCGATAGGCATTTCCTCATAATTGAGGAAGATGAACACACGTTCGGCCGCAGCTGCGACAGATTGCATGTTCACCACGGCATTGGATATCTGTGAGAACGCGCCGGTGAAGAGTTTCACATAGATCATGAAAGCGACTATGGTTCCGATTGTAGTCTCGCCGTGCATGTAGAGTATCGCACCTGTGACGCAGACCAATACATATCCTACGTTGCTGATGAGGCCGTTGAGATGTGACGAGATCCCTCCGAGGAATTGAGATCTGAATGCTGAATTGCCCAGTTCTTCATTGATGGTATCGAATCTCTCCATCGCTTTCCTCTGACCGGCATATATGCTTACCACCGTGTGTCCGGTGTATTGTTCCTCAACGAGACTGTTCATGCTCCCCAGGTTCTTCTGTTGCGACCTGAAATAACGTTGGGTCCTCTTCGCGATGACCTTGATCAGGATGAAACCTACGACGGCGATGCATACGGATAACAGGGTCAGTGGGATGTTCAGTATGGCCATAAGGATGAATGATATCAGCAATGTCGTGATGGATGTCACAAGAGAGCCTATGCATTGATTCATCGATGCTCCCAGCGTATCCACATCGTTGGTGACACGGCTCATCACATCCCCTTTGGACGACTGATCGAAATAGCGCAACGGGATCCTGTTCATTTTTCTCGAGATATCCATGCGGAACATCTGTGCGCAGCGTTGGGAGACCGTCGCCATCATGTAATTCTCGAAGAATGTGAAGATACCACTGATGAGATAGATCGCTATGAGGATGAAACCGATGTTCCTTATGCGTTCGATATCCATCTCCACAGACAGGCCTTTTTGGATGAGGTCGGTCATCTCGCTGATGAAATATGGGCCAAGGAGCGCCAATATCGAGGATAATGCGGAAAGCAACAAGGTCAGGATGAAAGCGAACTTGTACTTCCCGATATAATGGAAGATGTCCTTCCAAGCCCCCATCATATCGTCAGGTTTGGATCTCTTTGAATTTCCCATCATTCTTCGTCACCTCCGTATTCCTGAAGTTTCGCCATCTCGCGATACAGTTCACAATCCTTCAGGAGCTCACTGTGTTTTCCGGAAGCAACGATCATTCCGTTGTTGAGTACGAGGATACGATCCGCATTCTTCACAGTGACGATACGTTGAGAGACGATCAGTATCGTGGAACCCGATGTTTCCTTTGCGATATTCTTGCGGACATTGATGTCCGTCCTGTAGTCTAAGGCGGAGAATGTATCGTCGAAGATGTAGATCTCAGGTCTTTTGCATATCGCTCTAGCGATCGATATGCGCTGTTTCTGCCCTCCAGATAAGTTCGCACCCAAGTGCTCTATCTTCGTATCGAGGCCTTCTCTATCTTTGAGGAATGTATCGATGCATGCTACCTCGGCTGCTTTTATCATCTCTTCATCCGAACAATCCTCTCTGCCGTATCCTATATTGAACCCTGCAGTGCCTGAGAACAGCATCGGCCTCTGCGTAGCATACCCTATCTTCGAACGTAAAGTATCAAGATCATAATCCCTGACGTCGAGTCCATCGATCGATACCGTTCCCGATGTTGCATCATAGAGGCGCGGGATCAGGTTCAGAAGTGTCGTTTTTCCAGAGCCTGTCGTTCCGATGATGGCGACCGTCTCTCCGTATCCTACATCGAATGAGATGTCCGTCAGAGTATCATTCGAATTCTCAGGATATGTGAAGGATACGTTCTTGAAAGAGATGCATGGATCCTTGCCTTTGGTTTCTGTAGAATTTCCACTGACGACGGAGATCTCTGTATCGATCACCTCCCTGATACGTTTCCCAGATACTATCGCACGGGGGAGTCCCATGGCGATATGGGCTAGGAGAATGAAGGATGAGACGACATACATCACATATGATGAGAACACGACCATGTTCGAGAACACAGTGAGCGACATTTCTGGTGATGGGGATGCGAGGATGATGTTCGCACCTAAGATGTATATCGCGACAGTGAGGATGTTCTGCACTACACCGTTGAACGGACGGGTGAAAGCGAGAAGGCGAGATGCATAGAGGTTGTTCTCGGTAAGTTCATCATTCGTTTGATCCGCTTTCCTGTTCTGATATTCCTCAGCATTGAATGCACGTATGACCCTTACACCCGACATCCCTTCGCGGACCGTGCGATTCATCCCGTCTGTGAATCTCTGTACTCTTTTGTAACGAGGGATGACATACCAAAGCATGAAGATCTGAACGATAACGATTGCTGTGATACCGATGGCAGTCACTTCGGTCCATTCCCAACTGCCTACGGCAACCTTTGTCAGAGCGATATAGACCATTACAGGGACCTTTACGATAAGCTGCGAGGTCCTTGCCACTGCCATTTGTACTTGAGTAACATCATTGGTGGAGCGTGTGATGAGACTGTAGATGTTGAATCTGCTCATCTCTTCGGGAGAGAATGACTGTACTTTGGAGAATTGTTCCTTGCGTAGTATCTTTCCGAATTCGGATGCTACATATGCAGCTATGCCGCCGGCACAGATCGAACAGAAGACACTGCCGACGGAGTATATGATCATCCATGTCCCTTCGCCTATTACCTCGTCGGAAGTACCGCCGCTGTTCAGAAGAACAGTGATTCTTGACATGTATCCTGGAATCTCAAGATCGAACCAAACCTGTGCAGAAACGAATAGCGCCATTATCAGAAGCAATGACCAATGGACAGGCCTTAGGAATCTCAATATCGATTTCAGGAGCTCACCTTAACGAATGGACTATACATCCAACATATATTATTGGTTCTGGCCTTATACCCTCCCTTTAATCTGGTATATTCGATATTTTGATTGTCAATCGATGGATTTTGGTCTGAAGCATTCTCAAAAATGGGATTTCATGCAATCTGCAATACATATAAATTTAATATTCGTATTACTGAAATCGAAGATATCTGGAGAAAGAGTTAATAGATTTCCATTCTCAGCGATAGTTGGACAGCCTCTTTTGAAAAAATCGTTGATATTGAATGCGATTGACGGCTCCATCGGCGGAGTACTGATCTTCGGACAGAGGGGCGGGATTCGTAAACGTGGAATTCGATACTCCGACCACTTTGTTCTGATAATTGTATATCACAAGGAGCTCGCATGCGTATGTACTCAGACAAACTATGCGTTCTAGTTTGTATTTGACTTCTTTGATCGTGCCGTCAGATTGTTTGACAGCAACGGTCTTCTCAGAGTCATCGTCATTGAGGTTACTGTTGACAATTATGGCAGTCGCAGCACCAATTAGTGCAATCACTGCCACTATCGCAATAATCTGTGTCGATTTCATCATTATATTGTAATATTAATTTGTATTTAGTATTACTAAAGCCGACATATCAAGTCAATCGAATTTGATTTTACGAGATAATTAATATTGGATTATATATCCAAAATCAGATAAAATGGCAGGCCTATCATTCCCTTTCACTAGAATCGTCGGTCAGGATAACATGAAGAGGGCATTGATGCTCAACGTCATCGATCCTGGTATCGGCGGTGTACTCATAAAGGGCGAGAAAGGAACAGCGAAATCGACTACTGTACGTTCGATGAATTCCGTTCTCCCTTTCAGAAATGTCGTACAAGGATGTCCTTTCCGCTGTGAATACGGGAGAGTGGAGATATATTGCCCATATTGTAAGGAAAGATATGACAAAGGCGAGGAACTCATCTCAGAGAAGGTACGTATGCGTGTCATCGATCTCCCTCTTTCCGCGACCGAGGATCGCGTATCGGGAACGTTGGATCTCGAACACGTACTGAAGACTGGGGAGAAGAAGTTCGAACCAGGCGTATTGGCGGCAGCCAATGGTAACATACTCTACGTCGACGAGGTGAACCTTCTTGACGATCATCTCGTGGACCTTCTTCTGGACTCCGCCGCGATGGGAGTGAATTATGTGGAGAGAGAAGGTGTTTCGTTCACACATCCTGCTAGATTCATCCTGGTCGGAACGATGAATCCTGAGGAAGGGGATCTCAGACCGCAGCTTCTAGATAGATTCGGCCTCTCCTTGGATATCAAGGGAGAGATGGATCCGAAGAAGAGGGCCGAGGTCGTCAAGAGGAGGGTCGAATACGACTCCGATCCAGAGAGATACATCGCAGGCGTTCAGAAGGATCTCGATGATCTATGCGAAAGACTGACAAAAGCCCGTGAACTTCTTCCAAAGGTAGTTGCCGATGACACCATAGTGGATATGATCGTTTCAGTCATCATCCATTTCGGGGTCGATGGGCACCGTGCGGATATCACATTGTTGAAGGCTGCCAAAGCGAATGCGGCATTGGAAGGGCGTACGAAGGTAACGAAAGATGACATCAGAGCGACAGCAGAACTCGTTCTCGCACATCGTCTGAAGAGACGTCCCTTCGAAGAGGCCGGCCTTGACAGAGAGGAACTTGAGAGATGTCTGCAGGATCTGTGAACGGATTCCCTTTCACCGCTGTCGTCGGGATGGATGACGGTAAACGTGCCTTGGAGTGTGCTTTGGTAAATCCGAACATCAAGGCCGTATTGATCAGAGGGGGATGCGGTTCAGCTAAGACTACCTTGGCTAGAGCAGTCGGAAGCATCACCTACAGGATGGTCGTGAACTGTCCTCTGAACATCACTGATGAACAGTTGTTCGGAGGCATCGATGTAGAGCAGGCGATGAGGACAGGAGAGGCAACCCTTCAACCAGGATTGTTATCGAAGGCCGATGGCAACATCCTGTACATAGATGATATAAATCTCATGGATCGCGGGATGCTTGCAGGGATCCTCGATGTTATAGCCACAGGAGTGGTGAATGTGGAGAGAGGTCCGATATCGTCATCGTATCATTGCGATACCACATTGATCGCAACGATGAATCCTGACGACCGTGATGTGAGTTCGCACGTATTGGATAGATTCGATCTATGTGCCTACTCTCCTGAGATGACCGAGGAACAGAGGGCATCGATACTTCAGAGGAATATGGAGTTCTGTGATGATCAGGAAGGATTCTTGAAGTCCTTCTCCAAGACAGAAGAAGCGGAGAGAAGGAAAATGGCCACAGCATCCAAGATATTGTCTATGGTGACGATCTCCGATGAATTGATCGATGTGATCTCTGAACTGTGTATAAAGGTCGGTGCGGATGGATTGCGTGGGGACCTTGCGATGGTGAACTGTTCAAAATCACTCGCAGCATTGAATGGACGCGATGAAGTGATGAAGAAGGATGTGGAGGAGGCAGCGGTACTTTGCCTCCCTCATCGTCGTAATTACGATCAACCTCCTCCGCCGCCGGAGGAACCTCAAGAACAGGATGAGGACGATGGTCAACAACAGAATGATGATCAAAATGAAACATCTGAGCAGGATGAGGATCAGCAACAGTATGACGACCATCAGGACGATCTAGAACAGAACGGACAACCGCCCATGGAGATGCCCGATCTCGAGGAGATGATGTTCGAGATAGGGAGACAGTTCCGTGTGATCGATTACTTAGATTCCAATGAGAGACTCCCTTCCAGGACCAAGACACGTAAGGGAAGGAGGGTGATGGCTATCAGTGCTGACGGTACTGGAAGATATGCCCGTTCGAAGATCCCCGTCGGAGATAAGCGTGATATCGCCTTCGATGCCACCCTGAGGGCGGCAGCACCATATCAGAATGTCAGAGAAAGGAATGGATTGTCATTCGTCATCGAACCTCAGGACATACGTACGAAGGTCCGTGAGAGACGCAGCGGGAATACATTGTTGTTCCTTGTGGATGCGAGCGGTTCATTGGGTGTGAGGAAGAGGATGTCCACTGTGAAGGGTGCGATACTCTCGATGCTCAAGGAGAGCTATGTCAAGAGGGATCGCATAGGTATGATGGCCTTCAGGCGTGATTCCGTGGAGATAATCCTTCCTCCGACCAAATCCGTGGAATATAGCTATAAATGTCTCGAAGAGATGCCAACTGGTGGGAAGACACCTTTGAGTGAAGCCCTGATCCGTGTCAACGAATACATGACAGCATATGCTAGATGCCATGTCGGTGAAAGATGTTTTGTGATATTGGTGACCGACGGACGTGCGAACGTTTCCTTACAGGAAGGAAAGGACGCCAATGAGGAAGTACAGAGGATAGCCGAAGATATCGGCGTCCCGAACGTCAGATGGATAGTCGTGGATGCGAGCGGAGGTTTCATGCGTTTCGATAACGCACAGAGACTTGCGGAGAAGATGGGGGCACGTTACTTCAGATTGGAGGATCTTGACGCGGACCGCTTCGCAGAGGGTGTCAAGGCTGCCATAGATTCATGATCATGTGCAGTTCTCGAATTGACTGTTGTACAATGTGTAGTAGAAGCCTTTCCTCTCTAGCAATTCTTGATGTGTCCCTTGTTCTACGATGTCCCCATCCTTCAGGACAAGGATGAGATCAGAATTGATGATGGTAGAGAGACGATGGGCGATCACGAATGATGTCTTCCCTCTCATCATGATCTCCATCGCTTCTTGTATGTGCTTCTCAGTCCTCGTGTCCACAGAGGATGTAGCCTCATCCAATATGACCATGGGGGCATCCCTGATGAGCATACGAGCCATCATCATCTGTTGTTTCTGTCCTCCGGATAATGATGATTTGTCTGTGATGATGGTATCAAGCCCTTCTGGGAGGGATTCGATCAAAGGACCAAGTCCCGACTTGATGCATGCATCCATGACCCTCTCATCGTCGATGTCAGCGAGATTGAAGACTATGTTCTCCCTTATCGTCCCGTTGAATAACCAACTGTCCTGAAGTACGACATTGAACAGGGAGTGTACGTAATGTCTACGCATATCCGATGTGTTCACGCCATCGATGAATATGCTTCCCGAATCGGGTTCGTAGAACTTCATGAGCAGGTTGGCGAGAGTCGTCTTCCCCGCTCCCGTCGGACCAACAATCGCGATACGGGAACCGGCGGAGATGCTCTGCGAGAATCCATGTATGACCTCCTTCCCTTCGATGTATGAGAAACGTACATCGCGGAACTCCACATTTCCATGTACATCTTCGATGACCGCATCCTTATCGCTCTCGTCATCCATCTCAGGGAGCGAGAGGAATTCGAACACTCTCTCACTGGCAGCGACGACCATCTGTATCGAGCCCAATGATTCCGATAATTGTACCATAGGCTGTGTGAACAGCTTGATGTAGACGATGAATGCAACGACCGTTCCATACCCTATCTTGCCGTCTATGACCATCATCGAACCGAACACACAAACTGTGAGATAACCGATGTTGCTGATGAAGTTCATCAGCATCGACATCAGACCTGAGAGGAAACGGGTATGTATGGATGAGATGTAGAGCTGTTCGTTGATACCATTGAATCTTTCCCATGCATTCTTCTCTCCGCCGTACAGTTTCACTATCTCGTGACCGCGATAGTTCTCATCCACGAGAGCGTTCATGCTTCCAAGTTTCGTTTGTTGTATGCGGAAATATTTCTGACTGACCCTCACCAATATGTACACGATGATGAAACCTACTGCCGAAGGGACTGCGGACAACATCGCAAGTTCCGGGCATGTATACAGCATCATGATGAATGCACCGATGATGGAGATGGTGGCGACGACAAGATGCGTCATACTCTCGCTGCAACTCTTTCCCACAGTGTCCGCATCGTTGGAGACGCGGCTCATGATGTCTCCGCTGGTGCTGTTATCGAAATACGATATGTGTATCGAATTCAGCTTATCGGAGAGGTCTTTACGCATCTTCCTTGCGACATACTCCGAGGATGCGCCTATTATGTAATGTTCTATCGTGGATAGTAACATCGATGATACGTATAGTGCGACAGCGATCAACGCAAGGAATGCGATCCTGTCCGTATCGATGGCCATCTCATTCTCGATAGAATTCTGGATGGAATCGGCGATACTGCTCAATATCTGAGGCCCTGTGAGAGACATCGCTGTTGCCACAATGACCATCAGAAGGCCGAGATACAGCATCAGACGATATTTTCCCATATATCTTATCAGACTCCAGAAGGTGCCCCAGAAGTTGTTGATGTTCTTGGAACGGGCCCATAGAGGTCCTTCGATCATGGCCATCAGTGCACCTCCGAGAACTGTGCTGTCGCTATGCTGTTGTATAAGGCACATGATTTCATGAGTTCATCATGTGTACCTTTTCCGACTATCCTTCCCTCATCCATGACGATTATACAATCGGCATCCATGATCGTTCCGACCCTTTGGGCAACGATCACCACGGTGGCATCCTTCGTCCATTCCTTAAGGGCACTGCGTAATGCCATATCAGTTCTGAAATCCAATGCTGAGAATGAATCATCGAAGATGTAGATCAGCGGATCCTTGCATATCGCACGCGCTATCCCGATACGTTGTTTCTGCCCACCGGAGATGTTGCGTCCGTGTTGTGATATCCGTGCATCCAATCCACCATCCATGTTCCTTACGAATCCTTCGGATTGTGCGATCCTCAATGCATTCCATATCTCGTCATCGGTACGTTCATCGGAATCCGCCCCATAGTTCACGTTGTATCTCACGGAACCTGAGAAAATCACTGCCGATTGTGGGACATATCCAAACATATTGTGCAGGTCTCTTTGACGATAATCCCTGACATCGTGCCCTGAAACGGATACTACTCCCTCATCAGTATCATATAGCCTGCATATCAGACGTAATAGTGTGGTCTTTCCTGAACCGGTGGATCCGATTATGGCGAGTGTCTGACCTTTCTTCACATCCAAGGATATGTCTGATACTGCAGGTCTTTTCGAACCAGGATAGGTGAAGGAAACATCCCTCATCGATATCTCGCCCTCATGATCCGGTGAACTTTCGGTCACATCACCATCTTCGATGGATGGCGTACGTTCGATCACCTCTTGTATTCTCTTGGAGGCAACGGATGTCCTTGGGAGGATGCGCATCATTCCGGAGACCATGAGGAAGGCGGAGACCACCTGTAGCGCGTATGATGTGAACACGATCATATCCGAGAACAGGATCAATTGTTCCGCATGATCGGGTGCGGATGAGATCAGCCCTGCACCAATCCAATAGATCGAGAGTGTGAGCAGATTCTGCATCGCGCTCGTGAACGGATACATCGCAGAGGTGTATTTCAAGGATTCAAGATTGTTGTGGATGAGTTTCTCGTTAGCCTTTTCCAATTTAGCGAATTGATATTCTTCAGCGTTGTATGCGCGGATGGTACGGACGCCTTCGATCGATTCTCCTGTCGCGCCGTTGATCCCATCCGTGAGCCATTGGATGTTCTCGAAATAGACGCGACTGCGACGGATGATGAACATCACTACCAAGGAGATGACGACGACAGTAACTACCGTCGCAGCGGACCACTGCCAATTGCGACCCGCGATCTTGATTATCGCCCATGTCGCCAATATCGGTGCCTTGATGAATATCTGAAGGCCACGAGCGACATAGACTTGGATCTGATAGACGTCGCTGGTCGAACGTGTGATGAGACTTGCGATCGATATGTCCCCGACATCCTCCGACGAGAAGGTTTGGACCTTCTCGAACTGTCTTATACGGAGTTCTCTGCATAGTTGAGATGTCACATATGCCGCTATGAAACCTGAGACCAATGATGCGCCTAGGCTGAGCAATGCGCATAGAGCCATCTTCATTCCATATTCGCCCATGACGTCGCCGATCCTGTCATTCAGGATGGCATCCGTCATAGCGTTCATGTATTCGGGGATACGTAGGTCCAGATACACCTGGAAGACGATGAATAATCCGCAAAGGAAGACCAATGCCCATTGCTTGGGCCTGAGATATTTGAGTATCATCTGTCTGTGATCTCCTCTATCCTTTCCTCGAATTCCAAGTAGATGTCCTTCAACTTCTCCTTCATGTCATCATCAGGTTCCCAGAATCCTCTCTCCATGGCTTCCTGAAGACGTGCCAGCATGGCCATCATAGCATAGGGGTTCTCGTCCTTGATCCATTCTCTGGTATCATTATCAAGAACGAATCTGTTCGCAAGATCGTCGTACATCCAATTCTCGATGATGTCAGAGGTACCTGACCATCCCATGGTGTAATCGAAAAGTTTCGAGAGTTCCTTCGCACCTGCGAATCCATGTTGTTTCAGACCATTCAGCCACTTGGGGTTGTCTATCTTGCTACGGAAGATGAAACGGCATTCCTCCTCGGCCGTACGTAATTTGAGGAATTGGGGGTCGGAGGAATCGCCCATGAACGATGTCGGTTTCTCGCCGCGTATCGATCTCACTGCGGCATTCATACCGCCGAGATTATCGAAATCATCATCCATATCGAGCATATCGACGGCACGACTGTTGTGATTCTTCACGGTGACATCCATTATCTTCAATCTTTTTCTGAACATCTTTGGATTCGCTTCACCATTCAACCCTTTGCCGTATGTGAAACATCCGTGGTCGACATAGCAGTCCCCTAGATCATCAACGGTCTTCCAAGTGCCTACTTGGATGAGATCGCTCACTCCACAACCATACATCCCCGGTGCATCTCCGAATATGCGATATGTCGCCATGCGTTTCGCTTCATCCGCTGGAACCCCTTCAGCAATGGATTCCACGATATCACGACGGACGTTGGCTGCGAGATAGTTCTCATCATCATCCTCATCAAGGTCGGCGATCATCTGTACTCCGTTGTCTATCATCGCCGAGATATTGGGGAAGGTATCGCGGAATAGTCCGCTTATGCGTAATGTGACGTCGATACGCGGTCTTTTTAGCTCTTCAAGAGGGATGATCTCAAGACCTTTCACGCGCCCTCCGTATTCAGCCCATACGGGACGGAGCCCCATGAGCTTCAGGATGTATGCGACATCGTCCCCTCCGGTCTTCATCGTATCCGTCGCCCACAGGACCATGCCAACGGTCCTCGGATATGAGCCGTTCTCATCGATGTACCTCTGTACCATCTGTTCGGCCATCTCCGATCCTATGTTCCAGCTCGTGTTCCACGGGATGCTGTCCGGATCTATCGAATAGAAGTTGCGTCCGGTCGGAAGTATATGGGCGCGGCCGCGTTCAGGACTGCCTGAAGGGCCGGGAGGAACATATTCCCCATTGAGGGCTCTCATGACATTCCTGAGTTCATCACCCATCCTTTTTATCGCATCGATGAGGAAACCGCACATGAATCCCACAGCCTCATCAAGGTCGGGGAATCCTCCAGAGAATCTATCGTGTGCGATATCCATAGTCTTCGCGATATCGAAATCGTTCTGATGTGAGCATCTGATGAGATCGAACATCTCCGAGTCTATGATGTCGATCATCTCCCCATTCAACGTTCCATCAGGAAGGATCCCCGATGGATCCTTGAGAAGATCCTCCACTTCGTATCCATGTACGCGCCCTATAGCTTCGCGTAATGAAGGGACATTCCCGTTCGGATATCTGACGAGGGAATAGATCATCTCGTCCATACGCTCCCCGTTCGGAATCTCTCCGAGGATGTGGAGCCCATCTTTGATCAGAGCATCCTTGATCTCAAGTATGTAGTCATAGAGTCTGTCGATGTTGGAGTCCATCTCTTCTGTCGAACAATCAGCACTCAGATTCAGGTCAGATGTCATGTTGAGTTTGACGCAGAGTTCGATGATCTTCTCCATTATCGATGGGAGTTTATCAGTTTGCATGTACTCCTTCGCTTTGAGATATGTTTGCAATACGGCCTCCAACTCATTCATCTCGTCATAACCTCCGGAGCGCATCAACGCAGGAGTCATATGAGTGGTGATGACTGCGTATTGCCTGCGTTTGGATTGCATGCCCTCTCCGGGATTATCGATGATGTAAGGATTGATGTTGGGGATCCTTCCAAGGATGATGTCGGGATCGCATTCATCCGAGAGTCCGACACTCTTTCCTGGAAGCCATTCGAGAGTACCGTGTGTTCCTATGTGTATGACAGCATCCGTTCCCCACACATCCTTCAGCCACCTGTAGAATGCTAGATATTGATGAGGCGGAGCGGTCCACGCATCGTGTATCGCTTCTGTCGTGCATTTACCACGATCAGGTTGGAATCCGATGAAGACATTCCCATTGGTTATACCGGGAAGGAGGAATTCCCCATCCAATACATGCATATCGCCGGGAGCTTCACCCCAGGCCTCGTTATATCTCTTCTGTGCAGATTCGGCAATATCATGGAACCATCTCTCATATTGTTCCATGGAAACGGTATCGATGGAGGCTTCTCTCAGATGTTCATCGGAACTCCAATCGTCATCGTTCGTCACACCATCCAAGAGACGTGTGACAAGTTCCTTTCCGTTCTCCGGTATCCAATCGAGGGTGTAACCCTCATCCTTCAACCAATGGATCATGTCGGATACACTCTGTAGCGTATCCAATCCATATCCTCCTCCAGCAAGATCCTGGCGTGGAGGATACATATAGATGAGGATGGCGATCCTCTTGTCCTTGTTCGGGATGTGTCTGAGCTTTGCCCAACGATATGCCATCTCTGCGATGGCAGAACAGCGTTCCTCTATGGCGGCCTGCTTATAATCGCCGATATCCGTCCTTTCCGTACTGCAGAACGGTACGGAGTCTATCTGACCATCATATTCCGGATCGATGACATTCATGGCGATCTCGGATGCATTCAGTCCGAAGGGACTCTTCTCCCAATCCTTCGTCGTTCCGTAGAGATTGATCGCCTGTATCACGGGGACATCCAATCTTTCAAAGAAATTATCATCGGAGATCTGTTCTCCAGTGCCCGGTTTTGCCACCAACGTCATGGAGAATCCTGTGGTGTTGATCAGCGCATCAATGATGGGTTTCCCATCACGCGTGAGGTATTCATCTATCACGCGTGCCGCACCTATGGAACCGGACATCTCGTCCTCATACGTCTTGAGGAAGATGGCAACAGGTTCGGCACCTATCTCCTGTACCTTGTTCCATAGGACATCTATCGCTGCGGTGTTGTGTTTTAAGTAGAACACATTGACGAAGAATATACCGACGACAGGTCTTCCGGATATCCCTATGTCTTTCAAACCGTCTCTAAGATCGAATGCTCCCTTCCCAGGAACATAGACTCCTTGTGCAGGAGGTATGATGGCATTAGGAACTTCGATATCGATCCCATCGAACGTCCTCAGTGCCCATTTCAGGGATGATATGTGATTCTCATCCCCTCCGATGGTCTCGAGTTTGTACACTCTCTCATATTCTTCCTGTCCTTGAAGGAACAGGTCGCGGTATTGTAACGCAACATCCGGTTCCACTCCGCACACTATAGCGGGAATGTCATTCTTCTTCAAGGTCTTGACAAGATTCGACCAATGGCGGAAGAACGTGACATCGCCATGGGCATGGATGAAGATGAAATCGCAGGATGATACTCTTTCCAGGAAATCATACAGTTCCTCCATCTCATCATCCAAGACAGAGGAATCCGCCGAATATAATGTGATATCATATCCTTCTTTGCGAAGACATTCGGCTGGCGTACTGAGGATGAAACCGCCGTGTGCCCCTATGCCGAGGCAAGCTATCTTGACCATCTGACCACCATTCTGTGATTATGCATCCGACGGATGATGAAAAGATATCGTCCATCGAATGATCGTCGTTGAAATATCTTCTCTTTGGGTTCAGATCTCGCCGTTGTAGTAGAGCATCGCATTGCAGATGGTGGCTGCTATGTTGCTTCCGCCCTTTCTTCCTTCGGCAACTATGTAGGGCACTCCTGATCTCATGATGAGCTCTTTGGATTCTACGACGTTGACGAATCCGACAGGTACACCGATGATGAGTGCAGGCTCAATCTTCTTCTGTTTGATGAGATTATCCAATTCTATGAGTGCCGTAGGAGCATTCCCTATGGCGAAGATCGTCGGACCTTCGAGTTTTCCGCCCTTCTCCATCGCAACAGTCGCTCTTGTGCATCCTCTCTCCTTCGCTTCTTCGATGACATCCTTGTCGCTGATGAAGCAGTATGCTTTTCCGCCATATGCCTCAAGGCGGTTCTTGTTGATGCCTGCGAAGGCCATCTTCGTATCCGTTACGATGTTGCATCCGTTACGGAGGAGTTTCACACCGATCTTCTCCGCATCAGGGGAGAATCTCAGATTGTCTGCATAATCAAAATCCGCGGAAGTGTGGATACATCTCCTGATGATGGAGAACTGTGGCTCCGGCCATGTCCTTCCGTTCAGTTCTTCCGTGATTATCTCCATGCTTCTATTTTCGATCGCGTGAGGTTCAAAGATCTCTACCATTTTTTCACACACCTATATCATTTTGAGGTTTCTTTACCTCGAATCGTGATAGCTATTGCTAGTATTTATTGGATTATATCTCCAATCAGTATCTCCCTGTCTTTATCATGTAGTGTGCGAAGAGATAGAACACAACACAATATGCGGATATCAATATCAATGAAGTGAATGGGAAATTCCACCCAAGTGCAGAGCATCTTATGCAATCCGTCGCCGGCGTGAGAGGAAGGACGTTGATTATCGCCCTTGCGATCTCTGGAAGCTTATCCACTGAGAACAGTGTTCCGCAGAGGAAGGTCATCGGCAGTACAATCAGATTGGAGAACATCGTCATCTGTGCTTGATCGGATACAAGCAATCCTATGCACAATCCGAGTAGGGAGAATGTGAACGATGATAGCAAAATGCACAATATCAATGGGGCGCTGATCGTCATATCATTGGATGCGACCATGCCCAGGCAGAGCAGGATACCACAGCTTATGATGCACCTTATCATTCCGAGCATGCATTTTCCGACGATGAAGGACGATGTCCCAATCGGACACAACGTGAGCTCATCGAAGCTGGAGTAGAACTTCCTTTGGATCATCACTTTGGAGGCGGTGGAGGAGAATGAAGCGGAGAGCGTACTCAGCGCAACGACTCCTGGTATCATGTATGATATGTAATCCACACCTTCCATTGTCAATCCGTCGCCGAGACCATAGCCGAATGCGAAGAAATACAGTAACGGGAGAACGAGACTTCCCACGAGAACGCTGATGAAGTTGTGCCTGAGGTATCTCATATCCGCCCAGGCGACCCTCCAGACCTCGTCAAAGAATGACAGGGGGTTCATTGCTCATCCTCCTCTCTGTCCGTGTATCTCAGATAGACATCCTCCAACCTGGTCTTCCTCATGAACGCGGATTCGGATGGATCCAATGTCGAGAGGTGATTCCTCGCTTTGTCCATCTCGGAGAAGTATGTGAGCCTCCTTCCATCCTCATCACTCTCTTCGATGGTCCATTTCCCGAGCTCCATGCACAGTTCCGATGGAACGCCGGTCTTCACTATCTTCCCTCCATCTATGATGGAAATACGGTCGCAGAGCGCTTCCGCCTCCTCTATGTAGTGAGTTGTGAGGAATATGGTAGTACCCATCTCGTTGAGCTTCTTGATGATATCCCATAGGAGTATCCTCGATTTGATATCGAGTCCGGTGGTGGGCTCGTCGAGGAACAGTATCTTCGGCGAATGGATGATTGATCCGACGATGGCGACCTTCTTCTTCCATCCTCCGGAAAGGTCCGATGTGAGTTTGTTGAGATATGGTTCGAGACCGAACATATCGATGAGTTCCCTCATCTTCGGTTCGTATTCGGATCTAGGCATCTTGTGAAGTATCGCATGATGTTGGATATTCTCTAATGAGGTGATATCGCGATCCAATCCATTGTGCTGTTGAGCGATACCTATCAGGTCTCTAGCTTTCTTGATATCTTTAGGGATGGAGTATCCATCGATGGACAGCTCTCCCGATGTTGGTTTCAACAGAGTGGAAAGCATTCTGATCGTAGTTGTCTTCCCAGCACCATTCGGGCCGAGGAATCCGTATATCTCGCCTTTCTTCACTTCTATGTCTACATTATCGACTGCAGTGAAGTCACCGAATCTCTTCACAAGAGAGTGTGCTCTGAGTAGCACATCATTTTCCGAAATCGAACGTTCGGACATTTCACACACCTATATCATTGGCTTAACGCCGAATATCTGATGTCTGCGACGGATTATAAAGATGATTATCTCCGATCGCCCATATCGATGTCTACGATCGGTAGCTTTTAGAGAATTCACAGATCATCTAGCAGGAAGTTGATGATGCCGAGTTCTCTTATGCCGTCTCTTGTCATGGTGTCGTTGTTGTTATCCATGAGGATGACGGTTTTGGGATTGTTATCCTTTATAGACCTCAAAGGGGCCAATTCCTTAGCTTCCGTCTCATCATCGCTATATCCGAGACATACCTGCCAATATGCCTTTCTGCCATTCTTCTCGGTGACGAAATCAACTTCCTTGGAATCATATTTGCCTACGACAATCTTGTATCCTCTACGCATGAGTTCCAAGAAAACGATGTTCTCAAGTACTCTTCCCTTGTCTTTACTGGCCATCCCTACAGCATTGTTACGCAATCCTGGGTCTACGACATAGTACTTTGGTGTCGGGCTCAAGGCGGTGGATCTGAGATCATATCTATCCGCGCGGTAGAACATGCATGCACTCTGCACTATCGTGAGATATTTCTCGATCGTGCGCTGATTCATGTGCAGTTCTTTGACCATTTTCGCGGATCCTATGGGGTTACCGATGTTCAGCATCAGGTAGGTAACCATCTTCTCCAGTTCTTCGGGTTTCCTCACTTTGCCACGGGATACCATGTCCCTGAATACGATGGATGCATAGAGATCATCCAACATAGTGGATATGGCCTGTTTTCCCAGGATTGGGTTTATGCCTGGAAATCCTCCGAATTCGAAGTATTCTTTGAAAACATCCTCCATTCTCCTTCCGTTCCCTCTGAGTTCTACATATTCTTTGAAAGAGAGGGGCATCATCTTGATCTCGATATAACGTCCGGTAAGGTATGTCAAGAGATCTGTGGAAAGGAGATGTGCATTGGAACCTGTGATGTAGATGTCTGCTTCGGTATCTACCATCAGGGCATTAACGGTCCTTTCCCAATCTTTCACTCTCTGTATCTCATCTAAGAATAGATAGAAGCGACCTGTCTTGGGAATCTTGTCCTTGAGGTAGGCATTGAGGTCGGAATGATCCACTATATCGTCGTAATCTGCAGACTCTAGATTCAAAAGCAACATTTCAGAATCAGATGCGCCCTCTGTCTTGAGTCTTTGCATGAATTGAATGAGCAGAGTGGATTTTCCGCATCTTCTGATTCCAGTGAGTACTTTGACATGCCCTCTGTCATCACGGAATGTTTCCAGTTCAGACATGTATACTGGGCGTTCTATCATCTTGTGATCCATATTACAAAATTACTTTTGCTGTATTTGAATTGTTGTATTATAATACAACTTTTAGTTAAATTATCAGCGATTATTGTATTATGATACAAATTTATCACAAGTGTTTGGTATGACTCGTGTAATTTCAGATCTATTGTGTCGCTGTTTTGATTATAATAGTGCAATGTGAGTGAGAGGTTATTGAAGAAACGTCTCCAATTAAAATGTGTGGTCGCCGATTAGAGTTTACCACAACAAAAATCGCGACCATATCTCTGTAGTAAACGCATAATAAAAAAACTACCGCGAATTGCATAGAGTTTTTGTTGTGGTAATCTCAGAAAAAGTAAAAGGTTTCAGCCAGATGAACTGGCTGTTAAGCCGTTTACAATTAGAGGTGCAAAAAATGATATCAGCAAAGGTAACTGTATCAGATTTGCATATGTTATCACGAGTTCCTAGGGTTTAAAGATTACTCATTGTACACAAATCCTACTCGTTTCTGAAGTTGTGAGAAGCGAATCTTTGAGCAGTGATGGAAAGTCTTTTAAATACTTTATATATAGAGGAGCCAAGGTGAATTGATGGCTAAAATGAACATCGAGAATGTTGTAGCATCTACATCGCTCGGACAGGAACTTGATCTGAACGCAATCGAGGATGCACTTGATGGAGCAGAATACAATCCTCAGCAGTTCCCTGGACTTGTATACAGGCTCAAGGAACCCAAGACTGCAACACTTCTCTTCAGAAGCGGAAAGGTCGTATGTACAGGCGCTAAGAGTCTGGATGACGTCAAGGTAGCTATCGGAAAGGTAAAGGAAGATCTTAAGAAAGCTAAGATCGAGATCGCGATCGATCCGAAGATCGAGGTACAGAACATCGTAGCCTCTTCCGACCTTGAGCAGGAGATCAACCTTAACACGGTCGCCATCACACTTGGATTGGAGAAGGTCGAGTACGAGCCGGAGCAGTTCCCTGGACTTGTATACAGGCTGGATTCACCCAAAGTGGTCGTCCTTCTGTTCGGATCGGGCAAGATGGTCTGTACAGGCGCGAAGGTCCCCGAGGACGTCGTACGTGCAGTACAGAAGATCGCTGCAGAACTCAGGTCCGCAAGTTTGATGTCGTAAGCACATAACTCAAACCATTTCAAACAAACACCCTTCCTTTATTCTATTAATATACGTTCTTCAATAGGTCATAGCATGTTGTTCGATGACGTCCTCAGTTCCATCGGGAATACGCCGTTGATAAGATTGAATAGGCTGACCGAAGGCATGGGTTCTGAGGTCTATGTGAAGGTCGAAGGCAAGAATCCTGCCGGTTCCATCAAGGACAGGGCCGCATTATCCATGATAGAGGATGCGGTCGCCAGAGGCGTGTTGGAGGAAGGAGGCACGGTCATCGAGCCCACATCAGGCAACACAGGCATCGGATTGTGCATGGTATGCGCTGTACGCGGATACAAGGCAGTGATAATCATGCCCGACACCATGAGCAAGGAGAGGATCTCGCTGATGAAAGCGTATGGTGCGGAGGTCATACTCACCCCCGGCAAGGACGGTATGGCTGGAGCAGTCTCTGAAGCAGAGAGGATAGCTGAGGAGAGAGGAGGCATCATCGCAGGTCAATTCGATAATCCTGCGAATCCAAGAGCTCACGTTGTAGGTACAGCGAAGGAGATATTGAATGATCTGCCGGATGTGGATTACGTGGTCGCAGGCATAGGTACCGGAGGTACGGCCACCGGAATCGGGGAAGGATTCAAGCTCTACTCATCGAACGCGAAGGTCGTTGGGGTTGAGCCTGCGGAGAGTCCGCTCATCACAGAGGGGAGATCGGGCCCGCATAAGATACAGGGGATAGGCGCGAACTTCATCCCTGGAAACTATCTTGAGGAATACATCGACAGGGTCGTTACAGTGAAAGGTGACGATTCCATAGAGATGACGAGAAGATTGGCTAGAGAGGAAGGTATCCTGGCAGGGATATCCTCTGGTGCAGCCGTGTTCGCGGCATTGGAGATCGCTTCGAAGGAAGAAGGGAAGAAGATCGTAGCGATCCTGCCGGACGTGGGTGACAGATATTTAAGTACGGGCATATTTGACTGAGTTGATTTACATGAAGATACGCGATGACGATCTTGCAGCAGTAATGGAATGCGATCCATCTGTAACGGATAAAGAGGAAGCGATCGAGTTCCACATGGGTTTGCATGTAGTTTCGATGTACAGGGAATCCCATGAGTTGTGGCTGCAGGGAAAGAAGGAAGAGGCTCTGAGGATCAATTATGAATGTCATAGCAAATGCGGTGCGGACATCCATCCTGGTGCGACCATCGGCAATAGTTTCTTCATAGATCACGCGACAGGCATCGTGATAGGCGAGACCACAATAATAGGCGATCATGTGATGATCTATCAGGGTGTGACGCTTGGCGGTGTATCCACAAGTAAAGGCAAGAGGCACCCGACCATTGGCAACAACGTGGTCATAGGTACGGGCGCTATCGTATTGGGTAATATAACGATAGGTAACAACGTGCGTATCGGTGCAGGGTCCGTTGTATTGAAGGACATACCAGACGATTCGACTGTCGTTGGAGTGCCCGGAGAGATCGTCAAGCACAAAGGGGTCAGCATGAGGAATGAGCTTGATCACAGCGACCTTCCAGATCCCGTGAAGGACGAGATAGAATCCCTCAAAAAAGAAATTCAAGAACTCAAGGAAAAACTGTCTGGACTGAAGGGTTCTGGCGGATGTCGATAAAACATTTAAGCTATAGCATTCATGGTATTTCACTGACATTAGTCAAGGAGGAATTACATGGATGCAAAAAATCGCAAGGCATTCTTCGCTATCGTCGCAGCATTGATGATGCTGTGTGTGGTGGCATTGCCTATAGCATCTGTGAATGATGATGCGTCAGGAGATTCTCTGATTGCATCACCAGGTTACACAGATTATAAGGAGACGTCGATCGACGGCGTATTCGGAAGTTTAGATTCGATGGATGACAGCATGAAATCCATCATCGAAGAGATCTTCAAGATGCTCGGTATCGATGAGGAGTCCCTCGAAGAGTTCGTCGAGATGATTGAGAGTTTCGTCAAGGACAGTGGACTTGAGGGAGCTTTCGATTGGAAATCGATGATCAGCTTCAAGAAAGAATTCGCAGCAGTTGAAGAGATCAACGAAGTGAAGGTCATCAAGGCTGGAGAAACAGCGAATATCAGCGAGAAAGCTGGAAAATGTGCAAACCTCAAGTTCACAGGTGAAGGTAAGTACGTCATCGAGAAGGGCGGATCACTTTTAGTTGGGATGATGTTCAAACTTCAGGGTAGCGGAACCATCATCGAGATGAAAGAGGGTTCACTCATCAAATTCACGAACACAGCAAAAGGATTCGAAGTACCTTCGGATATGAACATCGTGCTCAACGGAACGTACGAATCGTACGTTGAATCCTCTAAATCCCTTGGTCTGAGTGACATAGGGAGTTTAGGTGATTTATTCGAATCGCTTTTTGAATCAGAGGCAGATGTTAAGGTAAAACTCTATTCGGATCTCAATGGAACAATCAGCATCGGCGATATGAAAATCGTTGGCGATAAAGATCCCGAATTGAATTTTGAACTTGATTTGAGTGTTAAAATCAATAAGGTAAAACAAGATGATAAGGAATCAAGCGTTACCGATATCAATGGTTCATTTAAAGCATCAATTAATTTTGCATCACTTGTAGTAACAGATGGCGATAAATCATCAAAGATCGAGAATTTCGAAATAAGTGTATCTGCAAAAATCAACAATGCTGATGGTGTTAATTTTGAATGCAAAGTAGGTGCTAGCATTGTTACGCCCAACAACGTATCTGCATCGATCAATGCAGAACTCTCTGGAAATGGAACATTCGATGAAGAAGCAGGGAAGGCATCATTAAGCCTAAAGGCTAAACTCAATGTCGCTGCAAAGGATAACGATTCAGAGTTCAAGATTGCAACAGAATGCAATATGGAAGGAAAGTTGGAGAATGGCACCATAACGGCCAAACTCAATCTCAAGGTAACAGAATTGATGTTACCGATGATCGAGGCTAAAGCGTAGAGATGGAACTTCAACTGAAAGGAAGTGTTGAGGATTTCAAAGATGATGAGATCTCCGATCTTATCGTATCTTCATACGCAAAAGCTGACAGAATAAAGGTCACTGACCTCAAGACCATAACGGTTGAGGCATCCAACGTTATACTGACGGCAGATGTCGCAAACAAATCACCTAAGGCTGTCATCGATGTAGGTTCATTGAAAGTCTATGGAAGCACATCGACAGCAGGAACAATCGCCGTCAGTGGAAGCGATCTCAAGATCACCGCCGAATTGGAAAACGACAAAACAAGGATCGAGGGAAAGAAATTGGATATGAATGTGGCGCCTGTAACAGCGGCTGAATGCACATTCGTTGCCAATGATTTCGCATTCGAGATGGACGACGACAAATACACATTCGTGAAGGGTTCATTTGATCTGAAGAATCTGACCATCAGGGGATTCGATGTCGAGATCCAAAAGGATGCAAAACTTAATGCAGAGAATTTCAGAATAATGTATGATTCTGATTTCCTCATTTCGTCCGATAACATGAATGTCAACGGTACATTCAAGATCTATCCCGACTGTGAATACAAATACGGAGGATGTTACGTAGAGGTCGATAAGAAGAGTCTGGGTCTGCTTGTTGTCAGCATCAAATCAGGATCACAGGAATTCCTGATCGAACCTCTCGAAGGTTTCAAATTGGTCGAACCAAAGGATGGACTCGCATACACTGTAAGTGAGGAGGATGGCTATGGCAGGTTCGTGGACGCCGTACCCACTGGAAAGCTCATCGCAAATGGAGAGCTCAGGCCGTACTATCTCACAGTCAATGGTGAGAAGAAAGAAGTGGAGTATGAGAATTTGATAGAACTTCCGAAAGCCCCTGAGGCTATGGACGGTTTCAAATTCTACGCGTGGACCGACGGATACGAGATGTTCGGCGAGGGTGAGAACATGAAGATGCCTGCAAGGGATGTCGTCATAACCGCACTTTGGACTGAGATCGGTCAAATGACTGAAGCTGACAAGAAATACATGATCAGCAGTGATTCCGATTCCATCCAGATCAACGGAGAGGATCTCAACGAAGCCATCACAAAACTTAGAGCTAAAGCCGTCGATCAGTTGGAGATCAAGTCTGGAACATCAAAGATCGCATTTGATGACAAGTCTGCAGAGGTACTTGCTAAATTCACCGAGAGTGGATTCTCAGTCACCATCAAACAGGCAGATAGCAACGCACTCGACGAGAAGTTGACCTATGCTGTCGGTAACGGTGCATTGTTCAGGATCGATCTCACAAACGGCGTGGATTCAGTACATGAGATCGGTGGCGTTGCTAAAGTGACGGTCATATACGACCTCAAAGAAGGAGGACAGAACGTTGCCGATTTGAAGGTGTTCTACTACAAGGACGGTTCTGTAGAGAATGTCGACTGCACAGCTGTCGACCTTGGAAACGGCAAAGCAGAGGTCACCATGGAACTTACACACTTCTCTGACTACATAGTCAAAGAGCAGGTGATGGAGGTCATGAGTGACAACGACAGTGGTGACAACGGCATGTCCGTCGGTGTCACGGCAGGTATCATAGCTGCTGTGATTATCGCGATAGCTGTCATCGCCTTCATAGCCGTAAAGAGGAAAGGCTGAGAATAAACAGAGGAGGGTGGCCCCTCCTCTTTAACATCTTTTTTCACTCATCGTTCACTCGATATAATTATAATAAACCGAACGTTACCTGGAATCATGTCCTTGGTCATCCATAATACGCTCACGAACAAGAAAGAGGAATTCGTACCGATCGAGAAAGGAAAGGTCAAGATGTACGTTTGCGGTGTGACCGTGTATGATGACATACACATGGGTCATGCCAGGAGTATGATCGTTTTCGACATGGTCGCGAAATACCTCAGATACAGAGGGTATGACGTCACACATGTGACAAACTTCACGGATGTGGATGACAAGATCATAACAAGGGCTGCAGAGAAGGGTATGGAACCTCTTGAACTTTCCAAGATGTACATCGACAGATACTTCCAAGAGATAGAGAAGCTCGGCATCGGAAGGGCAGACATCTATCCTAAGGCCAGCGAGAGCATGGGCGACATCATCGAGATGTGCAAGGAGATCATCGATAACGGATACGGATACGTTACATCAGATGGTAGCGTATACTTCTCGGTGGAGAAGGCGAAGAGTTTCGGTTGTCTTACCAACAAGACGTTGAAGGACATGATGTCCACAGGGCGTATCGCCAATGATGAACAGAAGAGGAACCCATTGGATTTCGCCATATGGAAGGCTGCGAAACCTGGAGAGATATCATGGGATTCTCCATGGGGTAAAGGAAGACCGGGATGGCATATCGAGTGCTCCGCAATGATAAGACATCACCTCGGAAAGAGGATAGACATACACGGCGGAGGCAATGACCTCATATTCCCTCACCATGAGAACGAGATCCTTCAGACAGAAGCAGTCACCGGAGAGCCGTTGGCCAATTATTGGATGCACAATGGAATGCTTCAGGTCAAGGGCAAAGGCATGACAAAAGAAGAGAAGATGTCAAAATCATTAGGCAACTTCTTCAGAGTATGCGATGTCGCCGAGAGGTACGACAGACAGACCATCAGGTTCTATTTCCTCAGTACACACTACATGAGTCCATTGATCTATGGGGAGGAAGGATTCGAACTCGCATCGTCCTCACTCAAGAGGATATGGAATAACTATCGTGAGTTGCAGGCATATGTCCGCGATTCTGATGGGATCGATGATGCTGATGAGCTCATAGCATCATCCAAGGATGATTTCATCGGTGCGATGGATGATGATTTCAACACACCTGATGCGATCAAGGTGTTCTTCAACGTAGCTACCGCAAGCAACAAGATGATTGCTGACAGATCCCTTTCCAAGAAGGGTGCAGAGAATATAATGGAGATGCTGAGGGGATTCGATAAGGTATTCGGTATCCTTCCTGAGGATGAATCCTCCGATGACAGTATGGATTCTGTGATGCAGATCCTCATGGATGTGCGTACGGAGCTCAGAAAACGCAAGGCATACGATCTTGCGGATATGATAAGGGACAGACTCACAGACGCTGGAATCCAATTGGAGGATTCTTCGGACGGTATGAAATGGAAGAAGATCTGACGCTTAAGAAAGCAAGATTCATCCTAGCAGATTTGGTGCAGGTTCCAGAGGGTGCATCACCTCCAGTCCGCATCTCCAATTCGACTGCTGGGCCGGGTGCTGGAAGTTCTTCCATCGTCATCTCGTTCAATGGGATGCGTGTGAAAAAAGGCATCTCCACAGCGGAATCCCCGTTCAAGATGTCCGATGATTTCGACAAGGTCACAGTCGATGGGAAGGATTTCCTTGACGTGAAGGTGGAGCCTGTCTGTTACCATTGCCCTGATCAGGCATTCTTCAATCTCGATGAGAGATGCATGTATCATTGTATCTATTGCGCATCCCCCTTATTGGATCATAATAAGGCGAAATCCCTGACTGCGGAGAGGATGGTAGATATGATCAGAGCGAATGGTCATGTGAAGGCCATCGCCATAACGAGCGGGGTGTACGAGAGCGTACAATCCACGATCGATCGTATGGTCGAATGCGTGAGATACCTTCACAACGAATTCCCTGAACTTCCGATAGGGGTTGAACCATATGTCGACGATCATGAACAGATCGATGCTCTGAAGGATGCAGGCGCAACGGAGATCAAGATCAATTGCGAGGCCGCCAGGAAGGATATCTTCATGAAGGTATGTCCCGAACTCGATCAGGATAATATCATCGATATGTTGTCTTATGCCGTGAAGATCTTTGGTAAGGGTAAGGTCGCATCGAACATAATCGTCGGTCTTGGAGAATCCGATGATGATGTGACATCCTTAGTGAAGAGGCTCGCTGAATTGGGCATAACTGCGGGATTAAGGCCATTGAAACTCAATGGATTCGTGAAAGAACAATTCATCGAGAAGATGGGATATATCGCACCGAACACTCCAGAGAGGCTCGTGGATCTTGCCAAGAAGCAGAAATCCATATTCGAGAACTACGGTCTTTCACCCAAGACGTTCGATACCATGTGCTTCAGATGCACATGTTGCGATATCGTACCGTTCATTGACCTCTGATCTTACGCTTCATGTACTCGGAGAGTTCGCACGCTTTGCATTTTTTCCCCAACGTAGGTTCGCCGCATTCGCATTCATGCAGTTCAGCCGCTTTGAAGTTATCAGTCAGCATAGGATACAATTGATCATACGATGAGAGTATGCTGAATTTAGAACCTGGGGATCTGGACTCGAGTTCGTCCACGATTCCGCGGTATTGATTCCTGAGGGCCTCTTTCCAATATGGGCAGGTCTGATCATGGAATTTCAGGCCCGATACGATGGCATACAATAACGATTCCTTCTCAGAGACCATCCTGAGCGGTATGAATCTTGGTATCAGTCCGGGTTGTATCCTCTTATGGGGCCCCAATCTTGCCAATCTCTCGATGTCCCCCCTCACGAAGTTCATCATTATGGATTGACTCATGTCGTCGAGATTATGTCCTGTCGCAAGATATGTAGCACCTATCTCATTCGCTACGGTGTTCATACATTTCCTTCTGAACACCCCGCAATATGTGCACGGACTATTCTCGCCACTGAGCGGTGCGACATCATCCATCGTAAGGTCGAACATATCCGAGAACGATATCAGATGGAATGTGATGTCATTCTGATCGCAGAATTCCTTCACTATCCCTATGCTCGACGGCCTGTATCCTTCGATACCCTCGTCGATCGTTATGCAATGGATCTCCAGGTCATGCCTGTCCTTGAATATATCGTGGATCAGTTTCAACGTCACCATCGAGTCTTTTCCGCCAGAGACTGCTACTGCGATCTTGTCACCGGGATGGAGGTTGATCTGCTTACGTATCTCGCGTTTCACCTTCTTCTCGATGTATGACATGAAATGGTGCGCACAGAGATGTGCACCATTGTATCTTATGAAAGTGACGGCATCATATCCGCAGAGGTCGCATTTCATTGGGGATCACCGAGTATCTTCTCAATCCTCTTAGAGAGTTCCTTGGACGGGATGTCAGGTAAGGAAACGCACATGGATTTCGATGATTCCGCATCCTTAGCCTCCGATAGGAGATTCTGTTTCATCAGATCCCTGACATATTGGTAGAATTGTGTATGTTTTCTCGGTTCCTCTCCGTATTCCTCACATACGATGTGGTATGTCTTCTCGGCATCATTGATCCTGATGTATCCTTTGTCCTTGATCGCTCTGGATACGGCAAGAAGAGCGAACAGTTCGTTGCGCCCAAGTTCCTCCAACTTGGCCGTATTGACGACAGAGAACACAAGACTTCCGACCTGACGCACATCCTCGGGGATTATCTTCCCGTCCGGTCTCATCTCAGCAGTACGTGCCGCTTTATCAAGGAGGTCCAATGCGAATCTCGCATCACCATCCGCAGAGGCCATCTCTGCGATCATGTTCACGATGCCATCATCGTATGAACCTGCGACCAACGCTTCTTCGGCACGGTATCTCACTATCTCCTTCAATTGATTAAGTGAATATCTGTCGAATCTTATCGTATTCACTTTCTTGAACGTTGAACGTGATGCCTCATCCAATCTATCGATCACATATTCCTGGGATATGAGGATCAATGAGACGGACATCTGTTTGTTGAGGGATTCCTCGCTCATCCTGGACAGTTGGTATATCAGATTCACGGGCCCCTTCTTCAGGAGTATATTGGCCTCATCCATGACGATGACTACACGTTTCCCTGATCTCTCTATATGGGATCTCAGTGCTCTCAGCATCTCCTCAGGTGAGAATCCTCTATCTGGATACCCTTCATCATAGTGGTGAAGGCATTGATACAACACACCTGATTCCGTACCCTTCTGCCTACAGTTCACGAATATGTAGTCCATGGGGATGTTGTGCCTTGCAGAATATCTCATCAGTTCATTGATGAAGAATTTCGACGTGACCGTCTTCCCTGTACCTACGCTGCCTGTGAAGAATGCATATTCCGATGTTCCGCTCTCTATCACTGGGCGGAATATCATCTCAAGGAGATTCAATTGCTCCTCACGGCCTGGAAGCTTATCAGGGATGTAATCGAAAGATAGTTTCTTCGGTTCTCTTATTATGACAGATTCACGTTCGAACATCGGGATCAATTCCTGCTTACACGTATCAGGCCGGAACACGGTATGACATCTACGCCTGCCTTCTCCCAAACATCGCATATGAGGTTGACACCCAACGAATCCGACGGCATGTGACCTGAGACCACGAGTCTGATGTTGTGTTTCCTTGCTTCCTCTATGTGATTCTCTGGGAAATGCATCCCTACGACGGTACCTATGCCTGACATCTCCAATTTGGAGTAGATGTCCTTCGGACTTGATGTACCACCATTCATTTTAATCACGACCTTTCCGCAATGGTCACTGGGAGAGCCGACTGCGATGAGCGGTCTGCAATTGTATCTCGCACCTATCTTGAACTCTTCTATTGACATCAGATAATCGACGATGTCGCTGACGTATGTGGGAGATTCCTTCTCGATACCTTTGGAGAGAAAATCCTCTACGCAGTTATCCGCAGGTGCATGTATGTTCATTATCGGGATGTCAAGTAACTTAGCGGCATCCACGGCTTGGTTGTAGTTGGACGGATGCACCCCTCTCTTCACCTCAGCCATGCGGGATCCCATCATACCTTCGATCATGTTGTACGGAACCCCATATCCATGATAGAGTTCATTCTGTATGTCTATGACCTCAGGGAACGGGATCTTGGATGAACCTAACGGATGATGACCCACAATCCCATCGATCCTCTCTCCTTTCTCCCTCAATCTGTCGGCGAGGAGCACCTCTCCTGTCTCTATGTCGATGCCCCACATGAGCCTCTTGACGTCAAGATCCCCATCCCCATATGACAACCTGGTGTCACCGTAAGGATTCCAAAGTCTCTCCATGTCAAAATAGGATCTCTCTTCCTCATTGAGCGAATCATATCTTGCCTTCTCTTTCTCCAGGATCCTGTCGATCATTTCCTTAGGGCGCAGATCGTGTTCGATACCGGTCTGTATCGCAAGTCTATAGACATCGATCAACTTCATATGTACGGACTAATGGATTCGATATTGATAAGGGCTTGTCCTACAGTTCTTACATGGGGCGTGGGAACAATGTTTATTTTGATTGATTGTTATGCCCGTCACGATCGATATGAAGGAGATATGGACAGAGAAATACAGACCAAAGAATCTTGACGAGGTCATCGGACAGAGGCATGTAACAGAGAGACTCAAAGCCTATGTCGAGACCAAGAACATGCCACATCTCCTGATGACAGGGCCTGCGGGCACTGGTAAGACCACATGCTCACTTGCCATGGCAAGGGAGATGTTCGGCGATGAATGGAAAGGGAACTTCATCGAATTGAACGCTTCCGATGAGAGAGGTATCGATGTCGTCAGAGGTAAGATCAAAGAATTCGCAAGGACCGCACCGTTGGGGAATGCGGAATTCAAGATAATCTTCATGGATGAGGCGGATGCATTGACGTCCGATGCACAGGCTGCGCTCAGAAGGACCATGGAGAAGTATTCCAAGATCTGTCGTTTTATCCTTTCATGCAATTATTCGTCGAAGATCATCGATCCGATCCAATCCAGATGTGCTGTATTCAGATTCAAACCTTTGTCGAAGGATGATGTGAAAGGATTCCTGATGAGGATCGTGACCAATGAGAATGTGAAGATAGATGATGAGGCACTTGACGCACTCGTTCATGTCGCAAGAGGCGATATGAGGCGTGCGGTGAACTCATTGCAGGTCGCAGCATCAATGGACAAGACGATAGATGTCGATACGATCTATCAGACCACGGGCCTCGCCAATCCTGAGGAAGTGAAGAAGATGATCGAGACCGCTCTTAAGGGCAATTTCATCGCTGCAAGGGACAAGCTCGACGAGATAATGATAGAATTCGGACTCTCTGGCCAGGATATAATAAGACAGATCCACTCTTCATTCTTCGAGTTATCCATCGATGACCGTGAGAAGGTCATGTTGATGGATAAGACAGGGGAAATAGAATTCCGTATCATCGAAGGTAGCAACGAACGCATCCAATTGGAAGCGCTGTTGGCCTACCTCGTGATGGTCGGCGGCACCAAGAGATGATCAGTACCTATTGTCGAAGATCCTGTGACTCTTCTTCTCGCTCCTTGGCAGTTCCTGTATGGCGACTGCCTTGGGGATTATCGTTATCCCGATCCTGCTCTTGAATTCGTCACGGACGGTCTTCTCGAGTGCTGTGCGCTCCTTGCCGGTAAGTTTGGTCTCGAAGAACAGTGTCAATGAATCCTTGCCTTCCATGTGATCGATCATCACCTGATATTCGCTTGATACGTCAGGGATATCCTTCAACAGATCCTCGATCTGTCCAGGGAATATGTTCACTCCTTTGACCTTCACCATATCGTCTGTACGTCCGATCAGGATGTCGATACGGGGGAATTTGGAACCGCATGGGCAATCTCCGGGTATGATGCGTGTTAGATCATGTGTCCTGTATCTGATGAGTGGTGCACCTTCTTTTCTGAATGTTGTGATGACCAACTCTCCATATTCTCCGTCGGGGAGGTTCTTCCCTGTCTTAGGGTCTATGATCTCCATGTAGACATAATCGGACCAACAGTGTATGCCTGTGGCGCACTTACAGCTGATGCCGATACCTGGGCCATAGATCTCAGTGAGGCCGTAGATATCATAGAGTTCGACACCGAGTTCGTTCGCGATACGGTTACGCATCTTGTCTCCCCAGCGTTCAGAACCGATCAGGGCCTTCTTCAGCTTGATCTTATCCTTGATCCCTCTTTTCTCGATCTCTTCCGCAAGGAGGAGAGCGTATGATGATGTCGCTGTGAGTACGGTACTGCCGAGGTCCTGCATCATCGTCAGCTGTTTCTCTGTGTTGCCGGGACCCATAGGTATGCACATTGCACCAAGACGTTCTGCGCCTGCCTGGAATCCTATTCCTGCGGTCCACAATCCGTAACCAGGGGTGATATGTATGCGGTCAAGATTGGTGACACCTGCCATCTTGTAGCATCTTTCGAACATGATGGCCCAGTCCTCGACATCCTTGTTCGTGTAGGGTATGATGACAGGTTTACCGGTCGTACCTGATGATGAATGGATCCTTACGACCTCCTCATCGGGTACTGATTGAAGGCCGAGAGGGTATGCGTCACGGAGCTCACATTTGTCTGTCAACGGTAATTTCTCGAAATCCTCCTTCGTCTGTATCTTCGTAGGGTCGATGTCCTTGTACTTCTCTCTGTAGAAGGGGGATTTCTCTTTTATCGTGGACAATTTGAGTTTTATCGCATCCAACTGCTCGGCTGACATCATGTTATCAAGCATGCTGATGCCATACTCATATATTAATGATGCTAAAATAAATACATTAATGTACATTAATGTACATTAGTTTTGATACGTTTCCATAATTGGCTGAATATGGTCTTACCATCATCCGCCCCTCTGATCTTCCCGACGACATCTGGTGTATTCAGAACGGTCTCTTCTACAGGCATCGGAGTATGTTTCACCTTGACGGGAACCTTATCGTCGAGATACGCTCTCGCATCATCGCTTCCGGCAATAGCAGCGTGCGAGATCATCATCGACGCTATGTTCGTATCCTGTGTGACGCCCTGTCCATGCTCATACATGTATCCGAGCATGAACTCGCAATCCACATCACCTTCTTTGTATCCTAATCTGAAGTATTCGATCGCCTGATGATAGTTGAGTTTGATCGCTTTACCTCTGTAGTAGCACATCCCTGCTTTGTAGTACGCGCTTACATCGCCGGATTCTGCCGCCGAGATATAGAGGGATGCGGCCTTCTTTATGTCACGATTCGGATTGTGAAGATCCATATATGCATCCGCAAGTGCGATACGCGCCTTGCTGTATCCTTGATTGGCAGCCATGGTGAACCATCTTATGGCGAATCCATAGTCCTTGTACACACAATACCCGTTGTAATAGAATATCCCGAGGTAGTACTGACCTTTGGGGAATCCATTCTCAGCGGATAATCTGAACCATTTGAGTGCATCTTTGTAACTCTTCTTGGATGTCAATCCGAGGTAGTAGTCCATACCAACATAGTATTGGGCTTCATCGATTCCATGTTCCGCCGCTTTTCTGAACAGTTCGGCAGCTTTCTTGTTGTCTTTATTGACATGGTCCCCTTCGACGAGTATCTTGCCATAACATGTCTGTGCATACGGATTACCAGCCAAGGCAGCCTCTTTCATAAGATCGACACCCGAATAGTCTCCGGCATCGAGCAGGGATTTCGCCTTGACGTAAGTATCGGAAGCAACCAACGACATCATATTATCCCTTCTATCTTCGATGCTGACGATGTTACCTCGTCATCAGTCATCTTGATGCTCTCAACGAATGAGAATGAGTTGACATCGTTGTTGCACGTCATGTTGAATCCTACGCTGCCGTCATTATCCACGGTTATGCGTATAGGTATCTTCGTACGACCGCGCAATATCTTGCCTGTCAGCGGTATTGATAACTCTTTGACGAGTTTACCGTCGGTCACATCTATGAAATATTCCCCAGAACGGGAGATCGATTCGTAGATCTTTATGTCCATACAATCCTGATCATCTCTCTTAGGTCTGCATGTGAGAGTATAATCCGAAGGGATGTTGGTATTCTTGAAGACGACGTTACAGACCTTCTCCACTCCATCGATGCCCGCCAATATACCATAGGTCTTGGTCATGACAGGTATCACTTCTATCCTCTTGTGGCCGTATTTCGATTCTGCATAGAGGGCTGCGCCATCGGATATCGCGAATTCAGGTTTGTATACGATGATGTCCTTCGAAGGGAACGCTTCCCTTAAGTTCCTTGGGACCTGAAGCATGAGTGAGGAAGCACCTACAAGGACGATCTCGTTGACATCGCTCATAGTATGCTTGGAATTCCTCAAGGCGTATCCGATCATATCTATACTCTTATCCATCAACCACTTGGTGGATGTTTCGAATTCTTCTCTTGTTATCGAGTATGTGGTGACCTCTCCACGGAGCATTATCTCTCCCGTCGCTCTAGGTCTCCTTTCCAATTCGAGTTTGATCCTCTCTGCCTCCAAGAGCAACAATCTTCTGAATTCGCTGTCGCTCATCACATCGGATCCCTCCATCCCTCTGGTGTCCAAGACCTTCCTTTGGATGAGTGTTGCGAGTTGGAGATCCCAATCCCTGCCTCCGAGATCCTTGTTACTCTCATCGGCAAGTACGCGGAACCTTCCGTTTGACATCTCGACGACGGAGACATCCAATGTCCCTCCGCCGAGATCGTATATTATCATGAGGCGGTCGTTATCGGTGCCTTTGCTCATACCGTATGAGATAGCAGCAGCGGACGATTCCGAAAGTAAGGTTATATCTTCGAAACCTGCAATTCTTGCAGCGTTGTACGTGGAATGTTTCTCGATGTCACCATAATCCCCTGGGATGGTGATCACGACGTCCTTCACATCGAACCCGGTCTGTTTCCTGAATTCCATCCTGAGCTTCTTCAGCAATATGGCGGACAGATCCGTTGGACTGTAAGGTTTATCATTGAATATCCTTACAACATCCTCTCCGAGCACCCTTTTGAAATGTGATGCCGTATTCCATGTACCACTAACATCTTTGAGTTCCATGGCATCATGGCCTACGAATATGCCTTTGTCAGTGAATGTAACTATCGACGGCATAGTCATGTGATCGTTCACATGTAACAATTTAACAGAGCCATCACCCTCTGTATAGGATACGCACGAATTTGCCGTACCCAAATCTATCCCGACATAGCACTGACTAGACATCCCACCGTGGCTGATAACACTATTCTGGTTATTAAATGTATTTAGGGATGACCCACTTCAGCGGGATGAAAATTACTTTTTGTCGTTATGTATAGGTCAGCTGAATCCTTGAGGATGCGAGGTATTCATCACATGCAGAGGAGGGAAGGAATAGCTTAGGATCATTGTGAAGTTTGACATCTGCCTTCAGATGTCCGTTCAGTTCCTCGGCCATAGCTCTGGTACAGTCAGGATCATTGGTGTTGAACACGACGACATCTCCATTCAGACAATATATCACTACCACAGGCATGACGCCTTTGTGTATGGCGAGTTTGTACTTACCAAATTCGGCATTCTTGAAGTTGCCCGTACTGAATTTGGGTGTACTGTAGCCTCCAACCCTTTTGCCTGCATTAAAATCATCACGGAGTTCGATGTGATCTATCTTATCATATCTGATATCCTTTTTCATCATCGTCGCATCGATGGTGATGGAATCATCATCCATGCTGACATCCACATGTCCGACTGAGAGCATTATGATAGCGATGGCCGCTATGAATATGGCGCCGATTACTATGAATCCGACAAATAATTTCACATTTTTGGAACGTCTCTTTTTTGAACCAGTCGTATCGGAACTTATGATCGGGCCCGCATCGGTTCCTGCAGATATCTGGTGATATAGTGTCTCTGTGGATTCCGTATCTTTGTAGTTGAATACGGTGACCTTACCTTTGCCGTACCTGATCACGATGAATCTAGGGATCCTCGAGTCGCCTGCATAGATGTATGATGAGAACTCATCATTCGTGAAGTCGCCATAACCCCTTTTCAAACCTCCGTAACCGAACATCCTCAGACCTGGTTTGAATTCCTGTCTGAACTCCATCTGCGTTATTGTGCAGAGCGGTATGCTGAGGTTGACCATAGGGGCCTTGATATGCAATGTATCATTCGAGATGTATGCCTCGGTGCCGCCGATCTTTATGAACGGGATGAAGAGGATCAAGGTTAGTATTGCGAGTAAGGCGAAGAACAACACCACCCCTATGATGTCCATGATCAATAGTATGACTACGATCCATATGGAGATCAAGTAAGAGACCAGCATGATCCCGAACCATTCCATGCTGTCCATGATGATCCGTCCTGTAGAAGTAAAAATAGAAAATTGGGGCAATCGCCCCATAAGATCATTTAAGACCAGTGATACGGCCGTTCTTGTCGATATCCATGTTGACGGCGGCAGGTACTTTAGCAAGTCCTGGCATCAAGGTCATCTCGCCACATACGGGGACGATGAAACCTGCACCGCCGGAGATGTTCACTTCTCTCACAGTGAGCGTCCATCCGATAGGTGCGCCCTTCTTCTTCGGATCATCACTGATCGATGCCTGCGTCTTCGCGATACAGACAGGCAGGCCACCATAGCCAAGATCCTCTAATTGTTTCAGAGTCTTGTTCGCTTTTGCGGAGTATTCCACCCTGTCCGCACCATAGATCTTCTTTGCGATGGTCTCGATCTTCTCTTTGAGTGGGATGTTCAGATCATACAACGGCTTGTATGATGCTTTCTTCGTCTCAAGTGTCTCGACAACCTTCTCGGCAAGTTTGACGCCTCCCTCTCCACCGCTCATGAAGACATCCGATGGCGCATATTCCGCACCCTTCTCTTTGCAGTGCTCTGCGATCCTGTCAAGATACTCCTGCTTGTCTGTAGGGAACCTGTTGATCGCGACCACGATGGGTACGCCATATTGCTGCATGTTCTCGATGTGTTTGTCCAAGTTGCTGAATCCTTTGTTCAACGAATCCATGTTCATCGTGGATTCATCTTTCAGGTCAGCTCCACCGTGCATCATCAATGCACGTACCGAAGCTACGATGACTACAGCATCTGGTGAGAAACCAGCTTGTCTGCATACGATATCCATGAATTTCTCTGCACCTAGGTCGGCTGCGAAACCAGCTTCCGTGACGACATAATCCCCAAGTTTGAGTGCTGAGCGGGTTGCGATAACGGAGTTCGCTCCGTGTGCGATGTTAGCGAACGGGAATCCGTGGATGAAAACAGGTTGTCCCTCCAACGTCTGTACGAGGTTGGGGTTGATCGCATCCTTCAGACAGATCATCATCGCACCGATGCATTTCAGATCTTTGGCTTTGACCGGTGCACCGTCGTATGTGTATGCAACGATGATGTTCCCCAATCTCTCCCTGAGATCATCGAGGTCGGATGCGAGTGCAAGTATCGCAGAGATCTCGGATGCGGATGTGATGAGGAAACCGCTTTCATGCGGTATGCCTCCCATTCCTTTTCCACCTAGTCCGACCACTATGTTCCTGAGCTCACGACAGTTCATGTCCATCGTCTTCTTGAGAACGATCTGTGTGGGGTCGATACCGAGTTCATTCCCTTTGGCGATGTGGTTCTCGACCATGGCGGATAGGAGGTTGTGTGCCGCTGCCACAGCAGGGATATCTCCTGTGAATTGGAGGTCGATATCCCACATGGGATACACTTGTGCGTAACCTCCTCCGGTAGCACCGCCTTTGATACCGAATGTTGGTCCGAGCGAAGGCTCTCTGAGCGCTCCTACGACGTTCTTCCCGATCTTGCTGAGGCCTTGGATCAATCCGATCGATGTCACAGTCTTGCCTTCACCGGCTGGTGTGGCCGTTATGGCCGTGACGAGAATCAATTTTCCATCCTGCTTGTCCTTGTATTTATCAAGTTCGTTCAGTGGGATCTTGGCGATGTATTTCCCATAGGGAACGAGGTCATCATCAGGGATTCCAATCTTTGCAGCTATATCCTTAATCGGCTTCACTTCTGCGTCGTATGCTATCTCTAAATCGGTCTTCATGGACATACCGAAAATCATATGTCGGTGAGATTATAAGCATTATCTGTTAACGCTGATTACAACATTGGAATACATCTTCGATGTCATCGGCCGTAATCTTCCGTTGGGGTATCTCGTGGTCTCCCTATACCATGTTACGAACTCATCTATTATCTCTTGTGGCGCTTCGGAACTTATCCCTTTCACGCCGAAGAGGCATTCCTCATCACCGTAGAAGACGAGATATCTGTTGAATCTCCTCTTCTGTTCTTCTGTCATCGTGGACGTATTCAGCCCCATACAACCTACCCATCGCTTTGGATGTGCTGGTATGTATTTATTTGTAATAATGTTATTAATGTTATAAAAATTATTAATGTTACTTTATTTACATATTAACTGTAGCATGGCTTGTGAAATATGCTGTGGACTAGATGCAATAGGGAAGGCTGTCATGGATGAGGATGTGGAGAAGGAGTATGAGGTACTCTCAATCATCAGTGAGACACTACTTCTATTCATAGAGGGGTTAAAGAAGAATGGGAGGAAGACCGATCATCTATCCAAGACATACAAGGGTATGATAGAGATGGCGGTGGAATTGAAGGATCAATTGTGACCTTCAACGCGAGCGATGATGTCCTTCGCTGCTTTGTTGCCATTGTCCGCAGATACTCTGAGCCATGTCACGCCTTTATCGATGTCCTTCTCGACACCTTTTCCTTCGATGTAAAGGCGACCGAGATAGAATTGTGCATCAGGATCGTTCTTGAACGATGCAGTTTGGAACCATTTGAGTGCGTCGGCGTATTCTGCGCGGGTGTAACGTATTATTCCAAGGTTGACCATAGCCGGTAACAGTCCGAGATTCGCAGCTTTCGTATACCATGTGATGGCCTCATCCTCATTCTGAAGCGAATCCTCCATCAACACGGATGCTACTTTGAACTGTGCATCAGGTATGTCCTGTTCTGCAGCCTTCTTGTACCATTGGAATGCCTTGTCACGATCCTTTGTCATGCCGGCTCCCTCCTCGTACATGTATCCTACCTTGTATTGTGATAATGCATCTCCGGCTTCAGCAGCTTTCAACAACCATTTTCCTGCTTCTGAGATGTCCTGTTCGACGCCATATCCGTTTATGTAGAGCATCCCCAACTCAACGAAGGCACCGACCTCACCAGCATCTGCAGCCTTCAGGAACCACTTCCTTGCCTCGACATAATCCTGCGGGACGCCTGCACCAGCCCAGAATACCATCCCCATATTGAACATGGATTTGGAGAATCCCTTGGAAGCGGATCTAGTGAAGAGTTCGATGCCTTTCACATGATCCTTCGGTACTCCGTTCCCTCCCATGTACATCTCGCCAAGCGCACATTCAGCTGCGGGATTGCCCTCATCAACTGCCAGGGCATAATATTTGGCGGCTTTGTACGGGTCTTTTTCGACACCTTGACCTAACTCATATCTCACGCCAAGTTCGAAATTATCTGATGAGGGTTGGTTGGACATGATATCACCTATGCATACGGAGGTATTTATCAAGGTCACCTCATGTCAATGTCGATGATATCTCTGGAGGACCTTAGGAACATCGCTAACGATGAGGGGATTCCAGTGCTATCTGTCGCATCTGTTTCTTCATGGGATTCTGATACGATCGTCAGCAGGATCGTTCCAACTGATATGAGGCCTGGGAACATAATGGATGGTTGCAAGGTAGCTATCGTCCTCGGGCTTCCGATCGGATATGCCATGGAGAGGATCGATGGTAAGAGAACATACGTCGAGGCATATGACATCATGAATGACATGATCGACGATGCGATGGAACGTATTGCAGGAGAGATCATCGACGACGGACACAATGCTGTTGTGATATCGCGCAACAGACGTGATTCCAAGGTCATATTCTCCAACAGATGCGCCGCATATCTGGCAGGTATCGGCACATTCGGTGCGAACAATTCCACAATCACGGAAAGGTATGGACCAAGGATAAGGTTCGGCACGATACTATCCGATATCGATGTGGAGACGTCGGTTCCGATGGATCATCAGATATGTACAGGATGTATGGGGTGTGTAAGGATATGTCCGCAGCATCTGATAACGTATGCACGCCCGTTATCGATCATCGATGTCGAAGGATGTGCAGAATACTCGAAGAGATCGACAGCATCTGGTAAATCCCCATGCGAGAGATGCATCGATGTCTGTCCGATAGGGAAATGAATCGGTATTGCGATGATATGGTGATCGATATGGATGATGAAGAATTCAAAGGAAGGATGGAGATAGCGAACGAGAATGTGGACACATTGATTGGTTATGAAACGTCTGTGATGAATATCATCCTATACCTATCGATGTGTGCAGCACTCGATTGTTACGATGCAGAGAGATCGGATGAGGCACTTGATTCTGATATAGATATATTGTATAATGTCACCGACCTTGTGAAGTCAAAGATCGAGGGATGGGGCTGGAAGCAGTTGGAGTTGGATTCTAGGCCTGAACCCGAAGGTGATGACAGGATCGAATTATTCATGGATGCGCAAGGGTTCCTCGAGGACATGATCAACGATCATTTGGAATTGTTCGATGATACCGATGATGGACATAATGAAGCGTATCTGGAAGTTAGTAACATGATCGTCTACATGATATCAGCGGTTTGCTCTAGATGTAGTGATATTGACAAAGCGATCACATATGCCGTCGATTCGATGAGAAGGACATTTGCATTCATACGCGATGAATGCACACTGATCCCGAAGGAAGAGCTCGAACCTCAATCAGAATGATGCGCAAGTGTACGAATGTACCTACTGCAAACGTCGTATGGCTTACTGATTCAACTCACAAGAATGTTAAAAATCATATGATTATTCACAATTTTTATCGGAATACTAGCAAAAAGATGGATGATATTCGACACAATCAGATAAAATCGATTGGATAACTTCGACGATTGACTAACTAAGCCTTATATTGGGACATAATATTACGAGCATCCATGAAAGGTTTTGTCAACCCCGAATCAATTGCGATCATAGGTGCGTCCAACGACACGACCAAGATCGGCGGCATATTGGTATTGAATCTGATCAATGCTGGTTTTGACAAGGAAAGGATCTACCCTGTGAATCCCAAAGGCGAGGATATCCAAGGTCTCAAGTCATATACGAATGTGAAAGAGATTGGAAAACCCGTTGATCTCGCTGTCATCAGTATCAAGAACAAATTCATTATCCCGGAGATGGACAACCTTAGGGATGCTGGTATAAAGAACGCAACGATCCTCACAGCTGGTTTCAAGGAAGACAGTGCAGAGGGTGCAGAGCTTGAGAGACAGCTTGTCGAGAAGGCGAACGAGTACGGCATCAGAATCCTTGGACCCAACTGTTTTGGAAACATGGATCCAAAGCACAAGGTCAATGTTACATTCGCTAAACTCATGCCCAAAGCAGGAAACCTCTCGATCCTCTCACAATCCGGTGCTGTCGGATCATCCATGCTCGACTGGGCATATGAGACAGGTATCGGTATCGCCAAATTCATCACATTCGGTAACAAGTCGGATGTCGATGAGGCGGATTTCTTCGAGGCACTCTCAGAGGATGATGATACGAAGGTCATCGGTATGTACTGCGAGGGAATTTCCAACGGAGAAAAATTCATCAAGAATGTCACCAACATGAAGAAGAAGAAACCGATCATCGTCTTCAAGGCCGGATCGACAGCCGCGGGAGGTGCAGCGGCATCCTCGCACACAGGTTCTATCGCAGGTTCCGATGCAGTGAACGATGTCGTGTTCAAGAAACTCAACATCACAAGGGCAAGGGACCTCGAAGAGTTGTTCGACGCGTTCGGAATGTTCCACACATACGACCACATGGACAAGGATAAGATTGGAATCATAACCAATGCAGGTGGACTTGGAGTCATGTCCGCTGATGCTGCATACAACGCAGAATACATTGGCGCAGCAAAGCTCTCCGATGAGACGATCAAGAGGATAAGGGAGGAAGTGCCCACAGTAGCTGGTGTCACGAACCCTATCGATGTAAGAGGAGATGCCAAGGCAGAGTACTTCGAGAAGACAATCAAGATTGTGCAGGAGGATCCATCCGTCGGTGGATTGGTCATAATGGGTTCGCCTCTCGATACTGCAGATCTCGAATCCGTTGCAGAGAGTCTCGTAAGGATCAAGGACGAGATCAAGGTCCCGATGGCCATTTGTTGGGCCGGAGGAACCAAATGTGCAAGGGCCGCCGCAATCACAAGAGCAGGCGGACTTCCCACATACACAACACCTGACAGAGCCGTTCACGCACTCGATCTCCTCAGGAGATATACGATACGCGGAGAGCGCAGCAACACCCCAATGATCCTTCCCAAGACATGCGGAGGAAGGGACAAGGTCAAAGCGATCCTCGCAGGCGCAGAGACGGAAGGGCGCAAGAGCCTTACAGAGGCAGAAGGAAAAGCGATCTTCGCAGCATACGGACTCCCCACTCCCGGAGAGGCATCTGTCACATCCGAGGATGAGGCAGCCAAGGCATGCAACAAGATCGGATACCCTGTAGTCATGAAGATCATCTCACCCGATATCGCACACAAGACGGATGTCGGTGGGGTCGTTGTCGGTGTCAAGGATGAGGCGGCTGCAAGGGATGCTTACAAGAAGATCATGGATTCCTGTAAGAAGAACAAGCCCAATGCAAGACTCGATGGTGTTTCGATACAGCAGATGGTCTCTGGAAGAGAGGTCATCGTCTCCATAATGAGGGATGTGCAGTTCGGCCCCGTCCTCTCATTCGGTCTCGGAGGAATATTCGTAGAGATCCTCAGAGAGATCTCACAGGCACATGTTCCACTTTCTGAGGAACAGCTCGATGAGATGATCACAAGCACGAAAGCTTTCAAACTCCTCAACGGAGCACGCGGTACAGCAAAATCCGATATCGCTGCAATGAAGGATGCTATGAGGAAACTCGTGCTCATCGCAGAGGAGAATCCCGAGATCAGAGAGATCGAGATCAACCCGATCATAGTCGGAGAAGAGGGTAAAGGCTGTTGGGCAGTCGATGCACTCGTAACTCTCGAGTGAGAATAAACCAGGGGCGTAAGCCCCTATTTCTTTTCGTTTTCATGTAAGATTGATGAACAATCTTGATATTACAAGTCTCAAAGCCTTGAATCCTTTGATGTTATCATAATCCTTGCACGAATATTCTGTGGAGAGTTCAAGATCCTTCATGAAGGCCTCATCCATCTTCTGTCCAATATCCCTTGAGAGTATCATCGCATTGGTCTCGAAATTCAATACCAATGAACGATCATCCATGTTCGCTGAACCAACAGAACAATATTTCCCATCCACTACGATGGTCTTGGAGTGTACGAATCCATTGTTGTACATGTAGATCTTCACTCCGCGTTTCATGAGGATATTCGCACAGTACACATTGTTCCAATAGACGAACATGTGATCGGGTTTATCAGGCATTATCACACGGACATCCACACCGGATGCGGCAGCCAATGACAAAGCATCCTTCAACGAATCGTCAGGCATGAAATACGGTGTGTGGATGTACACAGACTTCTTAGCCGATTTTATCAATTGCAGATATTCCATCCTGATAGGATTCACATCCGCAATATCCGGCCCTCCGGAGATAATCTCCACTCTATCATTCCCATGTTCCTTCGCCACATCTATAGGTATGTATTCGGCAAGATTGCGTCTGAATTCACCATTGGAAGCATATTCCCAGTCCCTGACGAATCTCATCAAGAGTCCGACACAAGCACCGCCGCGGATACGTACGGAAGAATCCCTCCAATATCCTAAGTCTCCCTTTCCGATATACTCGTCGCCGATGTTGAATCCGCCACAATAGCATATCTTCCCGTCGATGATAGCGATCTTCCTGTGGTTACGGTTGTTCTTCTTAGGGCTCAGGAAATATGTCGTGACGGCATGGAATTTAGAGAATTGTCCGCCTGCTTTCCTGAATGCTCTTGCCTTCTTGCCCAATCCGCCGGAGAATCCAAGATCATCTGAGAGCAATTTCACTTCAAGACCCTCTTTCGCCTTATCGGTCAATATGTCCAGGAACTGATTGCCGAGTTCATCGTTCTTGACGATGAAATACTCTATGAAGATGAAATCCTTGGCATTCCTGAGGTCATCAAACAAAGCTTCGAAATTATCGACACCTTCGGTGAAAAGTTCCACCTTGTTATTCACGCTATATGCTTCGCCGCCGCAGTTGAACATCGTTCTTCCGATCGATGCATCCTCCATGTTCTCGGCCTCATCCTGTGCGATTACATACTCTTGGATATCTATCGACTGTTTGATCTCCTCGTCCTTTATACCTTTCAATTTGAAGGTATGCTTCGCATAGAAGGTCTGACCTATCATCAGGTATGCTATGAATCCGATGACGGGTAACACCAGGAATATGATCGCCCAAGGTATGATCCTACTTGGATTCGATCTCTCCGAGAATAGCATGAACAGCAGGAACACCATATCCAAAACATAGAGGATGACGGTTACCTGCATGGGTGTGTCGAACATGACTCCGTGAATGATATGAAATTATATCCATGTTATCCAACGATGCATCTTGGGGATGTCGGAGAGATGACCTTCAACAGTCCAATGAACGTACTATGATACCCCCAGTCCAATCAGATATTCGATGCATATCTTCGATATCCACCATCCGTATGAGGCAAAATATCCGTCGTCTATTCTTTATAGGATGGCGTTATGTTGAAATACATGGAGAATGAGGGGAACGTAAGATCACTTATCCCAATCGTAGTATTCGTCATACTGTATCTAGGCCTGGGTATCCTATTCGAATATGCCCTGGACATAGAGATGGGATTCTACAAGGTCTCTGTCGTCATGGTATTCCTTGTCGCATTGTTCGTGGCGATCTACCAGACAAAAGGCCTGTCAATGAACGATAAATTCAGCATCATGGGGAAAGGTGTCGGGGACCCCAACATCCTGATGATGTTGATCATATTCCTGACCGCAGGTGCCTTCGTTGGTATCGTCGGTCGTGAAGGCGCAGAAAGTGTGGCGTATTGTTTCCTTACATTCATACCTCCTGAGTTGTCCGTACTTGTCATATTCATCGTCAGTGCGTTCGTCTCGCTTGCGATGGGTACGTCCGTTGGGACCATCACGATGCTCACGCCGATCTCGGCACAGATCGCATTGACCACTGGTTTCAACCCTGCATTATGTATCGCATCTACCGTTGGAGGTGCGATGTTCGGCGATAACCTCTCATTCATTTCTGATACAACAATCGCTGCATGTAACGGTCAAGGCTGTGATATGAAGGACAAATTCAAGGAGAACCTTGGGATCGCCCTCCCTGCAGCCATCGCAACCTGTGTCATCATCGTCATCATGAGCATAACATCGGACATAGGGTCAGTCGAGGTCGGCGATTTCGATCTCATCAGGATGATACCTTATCTCGTCGTACTCATCGGAGGTATAATCGGTATCAACGTGTTCGGGGTGTTGATTCTTGGAATAATCACAGCGGCCGTGATAATGTTAGGTACTGAGGCTGTAGCATTCACAGATATGATCACCAATATGGGGGACAGCATCAGCGGTATGTTCGAGACATCCATGGTCGCGATACTCGTTGCGGCGATATGTGCCTTGATAGCATACAATGGCGGATTCAAGGTAGTTCTTTCATGGATCAGAAGGAAATTCAAGAGTAAGAAGGGCGGAATGCTAGGTATCGGGTTGCTTGTCGGGGCATTGGATGTCTCCACTGCCAATAACACCGTTGCTATCATAATGGCGAACCCTATCGCAAAGGAGATCGCGAACGATTATGACATATCACCGAAGAGGACAGCGTCACTCCTAGACATATTCTCATGTATCTTCCAAGGGATCATCCCGTATGGTGCACAAATGCTTGTGGCAGTGTCATTGGCTGTAACCGCTGGTCTGAGCGTATCGGCATTCGATGTGATACCCAATCTGTTCTACCCGTTCATGTTGCTCATAGCGACACTGATCTTCATCTTCTTCCCCAAGAGAAAGAAGGCTGAGGTCACTGCTTGATTCGTGGGTGTTGGGCGGTCGACGTCCAACATTCATGGTTCTTTTTCTTTCATCTTGATCATAAATGAATGATGAAGGTGCACAGATTACGTGCTTGACATAATCGACGGAACTTTTTTAAACAATCCCGAATTCACACGTTTCGAATCCACGTAAATCAGAAGCCTTGAGCGGAAACAGTGTGATTTGCCAAGGTGGTACGAAATGGATGATAGATTACCGTGGAATGAGAGAGAAGGCATCATCTATGGATGCATAATCGCCTCCATATCCTCGCTTTTGATCGGCGGATTCAACGTTTATAGCAATACAGGCTACAGCATCGATAGATTCGGTGAGTTCGTGATGAACTATCTGGTCATCTGGCCTGTGATATTCATTGTTGCTTTCACATTTGCTAGTACAGTCGTTGAGCGTGTTGCAGGTATGGTCGTAGGGAGATTCGCTGCTCCTACCGACAGCGTCAATGCTCATATCGTCATGAACATCGTCGTCTGCGTACTGATGATGTCCGCCACCATGTCATTGGTCGGAGGGATCGTAGGTGAGACCATCGGTTTCTTGATGGGTGGCCCATCAGTGAATGTTGTAGAGCTGGTTGCTAATTGGACAAAGATATGGCCGAGGAATTTCTGTATTGCATTCTGGGTCGAGATGTTGATCGCACAACCGATCGCACGCACTGTCATGGTAAGGATGCATGCCGTCAATATGAAACACGATATGGCAGTGACTGATTCGACATGAGTCGAGTAGAGAAATTAAAAAAAGATCCAATGGCCCCGAGGGGCCGAATGGATCAAAGTTTTGAGAGTTTGATGAGTCTTTCCCACTTGCGGTCGATCTCTGCCTGGACTTTCTCGAGAAGTTCTGCGTTCTCGGGCTTGAGCATGTGTTTGTACCTGCCCTGTGCCTTGAACCATTCCGTGATGGGCTTCTTCTCCTGAACTCCGTCAGCGATCCTCTTGGATTCTGCAGTGAGTCTGTATTCTCCGTTCTCGCACTCATAGAGCGGCCAAACACACGTCTCTACGGACAATTTGGCCATGAGTATGGTGTCCTCGGATGCGAATCTCCATCCTCTCGGACATGGGGAGACTGCATTGATGAATGCAGGCCCTCCGCACTCGAATCCTTTCTCGCATTTCGAAATCAGATCCCTCCAGTTGTGGGGTGAAACCTGTGCTGCGTACGGGATATCGTGCGCTGCGACGATCATCGTAAGGTCCTTGGGGTATTCTGTCTTACCCTGTTGGACCGTACCTGCCGGAGATGTGGTCGTGGATGCACCGAAACCAGTTGCACCAGATCTCTGGATACCTGTGTTCATGTATGCTTCGTTGTTGAAACAGACATACATCAACTGCTGACCCCTCTCAAGCATACCTGAGAGTGCTTGGAATCCGATATCATATGTTCCTCCGTCTCCACCGAATGCGACGAATCTCATCTCTTCCTTTATCTTTCCCTTTCTTCTGAGTCCCTGATATGCGGCCTCGAGACCTGCACCAGTCGCGGCTCCGTTAGCGAAAGCTGTGTGGATCCACGGGACGTTCCATGACGAGTAGGGGAAGATCGTTGTAGATACCTCGAAACAACCTGTTGCGCTTGCTGCGACCACAGGTTTGTCCGTGGACATGAGCACCTGCCTTGCGATGATACTCTCAGCACATCCAGCACAGAGCCTGTGTCCTGAGGTGAGTCTCTCGGGGACCTTCGTGAGATCCTTGATGGGTTTTGAACTCATTCTTTCACCCCCAGGTAGTTGACGGTCTTTGCTTTTCCGTCCTTCACCGTCTCGAACACCGACATGAATTCTTTGACACTGACGTCCTTTCCTCCGAGTCCGTAGATGAAGTTGTATGCCTTGGGCACCTTCTTGCATTCAAGGATCGTTGCTGCAACCTCAGGATACATCGGACCATATGCTCCGATGGAGAGGTGTTTGTCCATGACGATGACTCCCTTCTTTCCGTCCAAGATCTTCTTCAGGCATGCTGCGGGCCATGGCCTGTATACGCGAGGCATGCATGCTCCGACTTTCAGTCCCTTCTCTCTGAGCTTGTCAACGGCCTCCTTTATGGTGCCGTATGATGAACCGAGGATGACTGCAATATAATCCGCATCGTCGCACTTGTATTCCTCGACGAGCTTGTATCTCCTTCCAGAGATTTTTGCGAATTCTTCGAATACGTCCTCAATGACCTTCACTGCCCTGTCCATCGCCTGTACGAGCTGATATTTGTGCTCGTAGTAGTACTCGGGACTGTCCATGAGTCCGTGTGAGATCGGGTTCTTGTAATCAAGGAGCGGGAGGAATGGTTTGTATTCGCCCACGAATTTCTTCACGACCTCATCTGGAAGCGGGGACATCCTCTCGATTGCGTGTGTGAGGATGAAACCATCGAGATTGGTCATGATCGGCAACTGCACATCGGGGTGTTCCGATATCCTCGGTGCGATGATCGAGTTATCATATGCTTCCTGAACATTCTCTGCGAAGAGTTGGATCCACCCTGTGTCCCTTGCGGACATAACGTCTCCGTGGTCGTTGTGGATGTTGATAGGTCCGCTGATTGCTCTGTTCGCAACAGCCATCACGAGCGGTACTCTCATCGCGGATGTGATAGGCAACATCTCCCACATGTATGCAAGACCCTGTGACGATGTCGCTGTGAACGTCCTAGCTCCTGCGGATGCTGATGCCGTACAAACAGTCAAAGCGGAGTGCTCCGACTCGACACAAACGAATTCCGTTCCAACATCTCCGTCAGAAACGTAGTCTGAGAATTTCTCGACTATGATAGTCTGAGGTGTGATCGGATATGCTGCACACACATCGGGATCGATCTGTTTCCATGCCAATGCGACTGCGCAGTCACCATTGATTGCTAAATCATTACCCATCTTCAAACCTCCTTCATAACGATGGCATCCTTGGGGCACATCTTCGCACATATTCCGCATCCTTTGCAGTGTGTGAGTTTGATGCCGACCATCTCATTGTTCTCTACGATGATGCAGCTGTCAGGACAGTATATCCAACATGTCATACAATCGATGCATGTGGACATGTCTACGACAGGTGTCAACGATCTCCAATCTCCGGTCTCGAATTTCTCGGCTCCTCCGCCGTGTACGCGTGAGCCTATGATCATATCCTTGTGATCCATCAAATCACCTCTCTAAATGCCCTGTTCAATGCAGCGAGATTCGCTTTGATCGCTTTTTCATTGAGCTTTCCTGTGAACTTGTGTACGATCTGGAATTCAAGTGCCTCATATGATACGACAGGTCTGTATTTGATGAGTGCACCCAACATAGCTGTGTTAGCTACGGGCCTTCTGATCTCTTCCATAGAGATCTTCGTCGCATTCACAGTGTGACATTCTGCATCGGTTCCGAGAACCTTCTTCAATTCCTCTGGCGTGCCAGCGTAATTCGCAATGATGATGCCACCTTTCTTGAGACCTTTAGCGACATCAACCTTTCCAATAAGCGTCCCATCCAATACTACGACAACGTCAGGCTCGTAGATCTGCGTGTGGATCCTTATCGGCTGTTCTGAAATCCTGGTGAATGCCCTGATGGGCGCACCCATCCTTTCAGGTCCGAACTCGGGGAAGGCCTTGACATATTTGTCCTCACCGACAACGGTCTCTGCAAGGATCTCACTAGCGGTAACAACACCTTGTCCGCCTCTTCCGTGCCAACATATTTCCATGTCCATATTGAACCAACGGACTAGATAATCAGATTAATCGATATAAAGGGAGTGGTCTTGCTTTATTCTTATAAGAATTATCAAGGATTTCGATGTTGGATGTGTTCGAAATACGAAGGATTTTGATACAATTATCCATTTTTTCTTGAAAATGGATTCCGAATAGGAATAATGTTTTAACCAATTCCATGTCTTTGAGCCAGATATTCAAAATATCTTATTGGTGGTTCATCAACATTCATCATTCTCATCAGAATATGTGCGGGCTGCCTTAAGCAACGCATACCCTCCGATAGCACCTATTATCGCGCACATCACACTTTGCAAGATCATATCTGTGCCAGATATTCCGATGAATGCTTCTGCGAATACGACGATGACGGAACCGAGTGTCAATCCGTATATCGCACAATCCGTGGACCTTCTGCTCACCGTCATGAAGTGGTCTATGACCTTGGTGAAAAGGAGTGCACCTGCTATGCCTCCAAGGGCTATAGGGACTAATAGGCTCATATCGAAATGTCTTATGGCACCGGTGAATGCTTCATAAATCCCTAGCACGAGCAGTATGGTGGAACCGCTGATACCTGGTGCTATCATAGCGACGACGACGATCATCCCTGCGAAGAACATGACGATCCAATTCGTATCCAATGTGAATTCTGTCAGGTGTTGGATGGCGAATATGCTCAAGATGATCCCTACGCTCACAAAGAATGCGAGCCAATTCGGTACCGTGTACTTTTCTCCCGTTCTAGTATAGCTCCTTATCTCTGGAATCTGTATGAGGATCAATGCACCGAACATGAAGTACAGGGGTACTTTGTAATCTTCCATCGCTTTGTTAAGAACGATGGCGCATACGACATATCCTAGCACAACGCCTATGAATACGGTCAAAACGAATCTGAAATCACTTATCAATTTAGTTTTGAGGTTTGCGAAGTCGGTTATCAGTCTATCATATATCCTGAAGACAACGGCGACCGTGGAACCACTTGCCCCTGGGAATTGACCAACGACACCCATGAGGATTCCCACTAGGAAATTGTTCAGTGACTTCATGATCACGTATGCCGAATTGGAATCAGTATAATTAGTTTATCGCAGTGTTCTGGTCAAATCGGACATCGGTCCATGTTTCACACATGAATTGGACGGAAGCCGATTAAAAATAATACTAAAATGATATTTGTATTAAGAAGTGGGCGTCATTACCTATTTAGGTAACACTGTCTTTTAATATCCACGGGACATTGGACAACTCATGACTTCTGGTAAGAATAAGTTAATTGCTCTATTCGCAGTTGCCATCGTTGTCATAGCCGGTGTTGTCATCTTCACGGCTGATAACAGCAAGGATGATGGCGATTTCACAGTCACTGATATGCGTGGTAGGATAGTATCGATACCATCGAATGTCGATAAGATCGTCTGTCTTTCTGCAGGATCGCTCAGATTGGTGGAATATCTTGGTGCTGCGGATATGGTAGTAGGGATCGACAAAGAAGACAGCAATGTGTCTAAGCCTACCTATTACAAAGGAACATATCATATCGCATTCGATGTTAAAGGTATTGCCAATGTAGGTAACGAGGAGAACTTCAAAGCGATCAAAGATACAGGTGCACAAGTCATCATCTCATCCGCGACGGATGTGTCCAAACTCGATGACCTCCAAGATAAGACAGGAATCTCTGTTGTAGGTATCGATGCAGGAGGCAACAGAGGTGTTGCCAGTGATGAGCTTTCGAAAAATCTGAAGCTTCTTGGAAAGGTATTGGATAAAAGCGATCGTGCCGATCAATTGACGAATTACATCAAAGATACGATAAAGACGATGGAAGATCTTTCCAAGAAATCCACTGTCATCAAGGATGCGAAATGTTACCTCGGCGGTATGTTCTTCTACATGAAGGGAGGATTATACAAAACCACTGGAAATCTCGATCCGTTCTCCATTTTGGGTGCTAACAATGTGATGCCATTCAAGGAAGGAAATCCATATGATACCAAAGTTCAGGAGGTCGTCATCGCCAACCCCAACTACATGTTCATCGATTCCATCACGATCGATGCAACCAAAAAACAGTTCGATGATGATAAGGAATTGTTGAAGAACGTCGATGCAGTCAAGGAAGGAAAGATCTATTCGCTTTTCGTGGACAGATTCTACGGTATCAATTGGGAATCTGAACTGATGAATTTATATTACATCGGAAGCGTTCTGGACCCTAAGGTATTCGACTACAATGTGGACGAGAAGATGCAATCGGTCCTTGACATGTTCTATCCTGGTATCGGATTGAAGCTCAGCGATATCAAGGATAAACAGGGACCTGGTGCTGGAGTACTAGACTGGTGATGTAGGTGGATTACAGGATCTATGATGTCGAGGACGAATCTACAGATTCCGAAGAATCATATAAGGAGAACAATAAAAGAAAGCAAAGATGGATGCTCCTGATCCTGTCATCCATCATTCTAATTGCCTTTATATCTCTGTATATCGGGAACAAGACATTCGATGTATTCGAGATAACTCGTGCCATCTTCACAGGTGAAACTTCTACAACGATAGGGGGTTTCATCTGGAAGATAGACATCCCGATAGCGATTGCAGCCATACTGTCCGGTGCGATGCTATCGATTGCGGGTACGGCGATGCAGTGTGTGTTGAGAAATCCACTTGCATCCCCGTACACCCTTGGAATATCCAATGCAGCCGCACTCGGTGCGGCATTCTCCATAATATTCCTTACGGGGAATATGAATGCGTATTCTACTCCGATCTCTGCGTTCGTCATGGCGATGGTAGCTACTGGGCTGATCATTCTATTGACCAAGGTCACCAGGGTATCATCCGAGACCATGGTCCTTGCAGGTATCGCGATAAGTGCGATATTCTCTGCAGGGATGACATTGATGCAATATATTGCTGACCCGATACAGTTGAGTTCGATCGTAACATGGACATTCGGTTCGGTCTCGCATACGAACTGGAAGTGGGATTTTGTACTGTTGGTGGTGATGTTGGTCGCTGTCCTGTATTTCTATCCAAGAAGATGGGATATGAATGCTATGAATGCAGGCGATGAGGTTGCCAAAGGACTGGGAGTGGATACCAAGAGATTCCTTACCGTCGGTATGTTCATGTCTGCAGTGATAACCGCATTCGTCGTTTCAAAATTCGGTGTGATATCATTTGTGGGACTTCTCGGACCACATATGGCAAGGACGATAGTCGGCGACGATCATAGATTCTTGTTGCCGATGTCCATGCTCACAGGGGCATTGTTGCTTCTCGTGGCAAATATCATCGCTCTCAACGTTGCATTGCCTAGGATACTTCCAGTAGGTCTGCTGACATCGTTGATCGGAGGACCTACATTCATCTACATGCTCATAAGGAGGTACAGAGCATCATGAGATTGTGCATATCCGATATCAATTTCGAATACAACGGTACCGAATCCACATTATCTGATATCTCATTCGTAGCTGATAAAGGGGATATCATATCAATTCTCGGTCCGAACGGTGCTGGTAAGACGACATTGCTGAAATGCATAAATCGTATCCATCCTCCAAGATCCGGCGTTGTTCTCGTAGATGATGAGGATCTTAAAGAACATACAAGGGATGAGATAGCAAAGACCGTAGGGTACGTACCTCAAAGGGCCCATATCTCTGGAAGCACGGTCTTCGAATCCATTCTCATCGGTCGTAAACCGCACATAAGGTGGGATGTGACGAACAGGGACTTGAAACTGGTTGGGAGGATCATCGATATCATGGAATTGGATGCGATATCCGACAAACCTGTAGATCAGATATCCGGAGGGGAATATCAGATGGTTCAGATAGCACGTGCCGTAGCACAGGAACCGAAGGTCATGCTGCTCGATGAACCGACAAGCAATCTTGACATCAAGAATCAATACGAGGTCATGCACAGACTCTTTCACATAATCAGGACGAATGACATCTGTGCTGTCATGACCAATCATGATTTGAACCTAGCACTCAGATTCAGCAATCGTTTCATATTGATGTCCGAAGGTAAGATATTCGCTGCCGGAGGCCCAGAGATAATCACGAGTGAGAACATCCGTCATGTGTACGGCATCGATGTCACTGTAGGAGAAGTGAACGGATACAAGGTCATAGTTCCGAATGAACTAGACCATCTGTTATCGCTCAAGGCGAATGACTTCCTCTCCAAAAGGAAGAAGAATCCCAAACAGGCAGAGTTCTTCAACGAAAGGGCCGACACATGGGATCAGATGTCGATACATGATATGGAGAAGGTCGAGTACATAACCAATCTCCTGAACATCAAGGATGACAGCAACATATTGGATGTCGGTACCGGTACAGGTATAATGATCCCAGGGTATCTGAGGAGGATCGATGGGGGTCACGTCACTGCCGTAGATTATTCCGAGAGGATGATAGACGTAGCACGTTCCAAATATCCTGAGAACGGAACCCTCACATACAAAGTGAAGGACATCTATACGATGACTGAGAGGGAAGAATACGACCGTATCGTATGTTATTCTTGTTTCCCTCACTTTCCGGATCCCATGGGCGCGATACGCGTGATGTCACGCGCGCTTGTGAAAGGCGGCACGTTCACGATAGCACATTCCTCATCCAAGGAACACATCAATTATGTGCATAACACAGGCGGGAAGGAGATATGCAACGACTATCTTCCGGAATTGAGCATTATGAAGGAATTGTTCTCAGCGAACGATCTCGATGTGATATTCACGCGCGATGACGACGACTACTACATAGTGATAGGGATCAAACGTTGATAGGATCATCCCGATCCGTGGAGTAGGTTCAGTATCCTCTTCTGCACATCCGTGAGTTGGATATTGTCCTTGTTCTTCTTCCAAGGATCCTTAACATCCTTCAGATCCTTTATCGCTTTCGATATCGAGCTTCACCATGGCATCATCCTGTTGGATCGCATGGATGATGATCTTCATCTTACATACACCTGCATCGCAGGTCACCGTACATTCATTGGTCATGTAAAGAATAGACGAATCGAAGATAATAATGATTTCTCACAGTTCCTTCATCTTATCTGGGTCTATACCGAACACTTTCATTATCTTCATCTGTGTGTTGTTGATGTTCGTAAAGAATGGCGTATCGAAACCAGGAATTGTGATCTTCTTTATGGCCTCCATCTGCCGTATTATGTCATCCAGAGAGATATTCGTTAAAAGTGCACTACTCTTCAATTTGTTCATGATCTCTGAATACAAAGTGAGTGTAGCGAATTGGATGAATATCCTCCCTTCATAGGTGTTCTCTGTATAGAGTTTCAATTTGGTACGATCCGCTTCATTCCTAAGATTCTCGAAATTCCTCTGTACGCGATCCCTCTGAAGATAGTACCTGAACGCATTTTCAGGGTTCTTCACGGTGTTGCTTATCATCACGATGAAGCCTGCGACAGTGTTGTATGTCATTATGGCTTCACCATTCTCCTCTACGACCCTTCCGTATGAGGCATTCCTAACGGTGAAGTATTTGTTGTAGAAATCCTCGTGTTCAGCAACATAGACATTCGTCTTGAGTTCCTTATGACATTCCTCGATCAATCCCAAGAACAATGAGAACTCACGTTCGGCATCCGATGAACTGAATATGATGTGGATGAAACATCTCTTACCATTGATGTGATTCATGAATGACATGACGAAGAACGGTTCATTCTCCACCATCATGTAATTCTTCAGATCCATTATCTTGTCCTTCACACGGTCTATCGCATCCCTTGCGAATTTGGTCTCTGGGGATACCCTCATGATGAAACGATGATTGGTCGAGAGCAGGTCATTGAGATTGTCCTCTGAGAAGTAGTCCGTATCCAGTACTTCCAATGTCTTGTTAATATCCAACCACGATTTCTCATGTTCCCTTCTGCGGATGTCGGTTATGTTGACAGGCATACGGCTGTACAGGCCGTATGTGATGGGAATGTTGGATTTCACGTTATACATCATCGTGAGATACGTGGTCGGATTGACGATCACAAGCGGAAGATTATTGAAACGGATCGCCTCCTTCCTGTTGTCATATGACGATATCGACGATGTGTGTATAGCATAGAAATCATCATCGAATCTGTCCCTCCACTCTCTGAAGAATATGAAGAGATTGTTCTCGGTTATATCTCCTAACGCTTCGGATAGGACCTCGTTGGATATCGGTTTGTTATACGGGGTGTCACATCTGCGATATATCTCTCTGCGATCTTGATCAGAAGTGTCGTCTTTCCACTTCCAAGGAATCCTCCAACGACGTGGATTATCATGCACTGGCAATCATCGGAATAAGTTATAAGCATATCCTAATGACATAGGTGCAGGACCATACTGTGCAGGTGGAATCGCCCATTATGATGGTTAGATTAAAATCATAGTAACAATGATTATAGTCCCATGGGGTTAATCAAGGCCATCACAGGATCCATCGGCGGTACGATGGCGGATCAATGGAAGGAATTCTTCTATTGTGAATCGCTACCGAAGGAGGTCCTTGTCACCAAAGGTAAGAAGCAGGTAACGAAACGTTCTACGAACATCCATGGGAACGACAACATCATCAGCAACGGTTCTGGGATCGCAGTCGCTGACGGTCAGTGTATGATGATCGTGGAACAGGGTAAGGTCGTTGAGATCTGTTCGGAACCTGGACAATATACATATGATACATCCACGGAACCGAGTCTCTTCACAGGCGGACTCGCCAAGGGAATAAGGGACATGTTCCATACCATGGGCAAGCGTTTCACATACGGCGGAGCCACTGGTAAGGACCAGCGCGTGTACTACTTCAACATAAAGGAGTTGGTCGATAACAAGTTTGGCACATCCCAGCCGATCCCATTCCGTGTTCTCGATAAGAACATCGGACTTGACATCGATGTATCCGTAAGATGCTTCGGTGTCTATTCATACAAGATATCCAATCCTATGCTCTTCTACGCGAACGTATGCGGTAATGTCACCGATACGTACAGGAGAGAGGAGCTCGATACACAGCTGAAGACCGAATTCATAAGCGCGCTTCAGCCTGGTTTCGGTAAGTTATCTGCACTCGGACTCCGTCCGAACGAGATCGTCACGCATACCACAGAACTTCAGGATGCGATGAATGAGGAACTCTCTGCAAAGTGGAAGGAGCTTCGTGGACTCGAGATCGTAACAGTGGCGATAGGATCCGTCACGCTCCCTCCAGAGGATGCGGAGATGATCAAACAAGCACAGCGCACAGGAATGCTCAGGGATCCTGGTATGGCAGGTGCGACACTTGTCGGTGCACAGGCGGATGCGCTCAAGGCAGCAGCATCGAATGAGGCAGGTGCGATCACAGGTCTGATGGGTGTCGGGATGATCGGAGGCATGGGCAACGGTATGGGCATGAATGCCAACCAGTACTACAACATGGCCGATCAGCAGAGACAACAGACGATGATGCAGAATCAATCCGCAGATGGGTGGACATGTCCCCAGTGCGGTAAAATCGCCACAGGCAAGTTCTGTCAGGAATGCGGTACGAAGAAGCCCGAGGGAGATGGCGGATGGAAATGCTCATGCGGCACGACCAACACAGGCAAATTCTGCAGCAATTGCGGTTCCAAGAGGCCTGAGACGGTATGTTGTAGCAAATGTGGATGGAAACCTGCAGACCCTACGAAGACACCGAAATTCTGTCCTGAGTGCGGTAATCAGTTCTGAGGGGTTCCAATGGGAGATATCATCGAACACAAATGTTTCAAATGCGGTGGCGCATTGAAATTCGATGTCACCTCACAGAAGGTCAAATGCCCATATTGTGACGCGGAGTATGAGGCTGCCGATCTTATGGCCGATGAGGAGTCAAAGGTCGAATTGAAGGACGATATCAACATCTCCGCGGATGCAGGTAAGGAGTGGGATTCCAACGAACAGGATTCACTCACAGTCTATTGTTGTGAATCCTGCGGCGGAGAGGTGTATTCCGACGAGAACACATCGGCGACTATGTGCCCTTACTGTGGTAATGCGGTCATTCTGAAAGGAAGGTTGAGCGGTACGTTGAAACCGGATCTCGTTGTTCCGTTCAAGAGGACCAACAAGGATGCCATCGATGCATTGAAGGAGAAATGTAAGGGCAACATCCTCGTACCTAAGGGTTTCATCAATGAGAACGAGCTCAAGGAGATCAAGGGATTGTATGCACCGTTCTGGATCTACGATGCCGATGTGGATGCCGAATTCAAATTCATCGGAGTGAACGAGAGGAGGGTATCGAACGAGAATGAGGAGATCATCATAAAGGATTATTACTCCGTCCTTCGTGCCGGTAACATCAGTTATGAACGTGTCCCTGTGGACGGTTCCAATAAACTCGATGATGATCTGATGGAATCCATAGAACCGTTCTATCATGATGATGCCGTTGATTTCAAGACGGCATATCTGTCGGGATACCTGGCGGATAAGTACGATGTCACGCAGGAGGAAGCGATACCTCGTGCATCCCAACGTATATCGAATGAGACCGAGGTAGCATTCAAAGAGACCGCTCATTACGACAAGATCACCACGAAAGAGAAAGGTGTCAAGATCTACAACACGACAGCGAATTACATATTGTATCCTGTCTGGTTGATGAATACGCAATGGAAGGATCAGAAATTCACATTCGCTATGAACGGTCAGACCGGTAAGATCGTCGGTAACCTTCCGATCTCCAATCCGAAGGCCATAGGACTCGGTGTCGCCATGTTCTTCATCATCTTCGGATTGTGTACAGGGATATTCGGTGCCATCATGGGCGGGGATTACGGTACATCAGCGATAATCGGATTCCTGTTCGGAGTGGTCGCGACCTTCTTCACAATTAAGTTCCTCATCGGACAGATAAGGGATGTCTGTTCTGACGATTACGCATCAGTGTATCGTAAACCGAATTCATTCAATCTGACGCGTAAATCCGATCGTTTCATGTACAGGGATCGCGACGTCATAAGGAAGAAATAAACCGATTCTGAATGGGGCTCAACGTCCCATTCCTTTTGATTTTTTTGGATGGAAATATAGTTGGAAGACAATCCTATATCATCATATTGAGTATGTCGATCCCGACTTCGCCATTTATGCGTGACATTTGATCTGACATCTGCTAGAACAATTGGATATCTGCATCCGTCCGCGTGTCCTCAGTTACTGATTCCCTACGTTCGGAATCCATCGAGAACGATTTGCCCATGTGCCTTCGGCACTGGAATGGACTTTCCTGACCGAAAATCGCCCTCGATATCGGCCTAAAATCGCTCCAAATCTTCCGTTTATTATGATAATAATTCATCTCCGTTCCTGGTGTTTCCATAGAAGTGGTTGATTGTACTTCGAAAGGTTCAGTACTGAAGTGTAGAAACAGTATTGGAAAAGTCAAAAAAAGTCAAAATATGTATGTTTGACTTTTCTTTATATATCCGAAAAAACAACATCATTCGTGAAGAAGATAGTTCGCGTACCTGATCTCAATAACCTGGATCAAAGTGTTATTCCAACAATACTCTCAGATCAGGAACGAATGTCCAAGATAATGGAAATGAATAAAAGATACCTTCACTGGTATGAGGTCAGGTATCGGGTTGAGGAGAATGAAGCCATATCTGTGTGGGCAATTATGAAAATCCTTTGCAATAATGGGTTAAAACCATACACGTGTGCGGTTTAGATCTCAAATGTAGTCTTTTACCTGATTTTCAGGAGTGGCTACATCATATAGACCGGGATTCGGTAGGTTATTTCAATAAGGTTTATTACACATAATTTTCATTAATAAAACATGGATGCATTGAATGTGAATGACGTTCACAAGCTCTATGGGGATAGAGAGGCTGTCAAAGGTGTTACCTTCTCCGTCAAAGAAGGTGAGATCTTCGGACTCATCGGCCCGAATGGTGCCGGTAAGACCACGACCCTTAGGATGATCTCTACACTTCTGAAGATATCATCCGGTGATATCAAGGTCTATGGCAAGGATGTTAGGACAGAACCTAACGAGGTCAGGAGGATGATCAGCTATCTCCCTGAAGACGCCGGGGCTTACAAAGGACTCACCGGAAGACAGTATCTCGATTTTATGGCCACCTTCTTCGCCAAGGGTGAGGAGAAGGATAGGATGATCGCAAGAGGCATCGAGATCGCAGATCTCGGCGACAGGATCGACTCTAAAGTCGACACCTATAGTAAGGGTATGATGAGAAGACTTCTCATCGCAAGAGCGATCATGCCCAATCCGAAACTTGCCATCTTGGATGAGGTCACATCAGGATTGGATGTCGTTAATGCCTATGAGATCAGGGAGATAATAAGGGGGATTGCGAGGAGCGGTGTTTCCATAATAATATCGTCGCACAACATGTTCGAGGTGGAATTGCTTTGCAGCAGGGTCGCAATGATCAACAACGGCAGGATCGTCCTCGACGGCACGCCTGAGGATCTGAAGAAGAGGTATGATGCTGACAACCTCGAAGAGGTATTCGTCAAGGCGGTGGCAGAATGAATCACCTGTGGAATCTCGTTAGGAAAGAGCTCAGGGAATTGTTGACGCCATCGTCCTTGATATCGATCATCGTCGTCGTTGTACTACTGAGTTCATTGGGAACATTCATGGGTTCCGAGATCAAAGGACAGATGAGCATCCAGCCTGTCGGATATTATGATCAAACGGGCGATGGCGATGATGGTTATGCTACATATTCGATCAATGAGCTCAGGAATTACTACAAAGAATATGGAATGGAACCAGATGAGTACATCATCGATCTGTCGCAATACATCAAGGACGATTTTACTGTAGAAGATCAACTCCTTGATGCCATGAAGTCCGCAGGCGTGGAGTCATCACTCGTATTCAGCAAGGATTTCAATGATAACATAAAGAAATTGGAACGCGGAACCATCGACGTGTATTGGATACAGACCAATACGAGCGTATTCAGTTCACTCAACACCGTCATCGCCGGAGAGACCGTTGCAAGGTTGAACGATTACATCGGTAACAGGTTGGTATCCGAGGACCCATCATTGGATAAGAACGAGATAGACATAATCAAAGCACCTAGCCTCATGACGGGTTCAACATTCTTCAACGGAACTCTTCAGAAGGGTGTGACACCGGATCAGATCTATTCCGCTTTGGGTAATCAGACAATGTTCGTACCGATAATTATCATGTTGGTCATCGTGATGATCGGAAGTATCGTCATATCGTCCATCGGTAACGAGAAGGAGAACAAGACCATGGAGACCTTGCTGACATTGCCAATCAATAGGACGACCATCGTCAGCGGGAAATTGATCGGTGCATCAATCGCGGGGCTGATCATGGGCGCATTGTACATGGTCGGTATGTACTTCTACATCAATGGAGTGATGATAACCACAGGGGACGGAGTCTCGTTGGAATCATTGGGCCTCACGCTCGATGTATTGGATTGGATAATGGTCATCGCGACGATGTTCCTTGCCATCATATGTGCACTTGGAATGTGTATGATACTCGGTGCATTCGCCAAGAATTACAAAGCGGCACAGACGTATGTGTTGCCCATCAGCGTATTGGCGTTGATCCCGATGTTCATTACGATGTTCGGTTCATACGGGGAACTTCCAATGATCCTGCAGGTGCTTCTGTTCATCATCCCGTTCACACACCCTATGGTCGTCATGCAGAACCTGATGTTCGGTAACATGGCGATGGTGTTCGGCGGTCTTGCGTACCTTCTTGTATTCGCATTCGCGATGATCTACGTCACGGTAAGGTTGTACAAGTCCGATATCCTTCTGACGGGTATAATCCTCAAGAAGAAGAACAAAGCTGAATGAGGGGATTTCCCCTCTTCAAACAATTTTTATTGCATTTGATATGATCAAATATCCAATGCGTCTTTGATCTCTGAGATCAAAGTCCCTATGGGGACTGTATCAGATGGGATGTCCGCACACCATGCATATCTTATCGTCATATCCTTATCGATGAGGAATAGTGCCCTATTGGTCTTCCCGATCAATGATTCACTCTTAGCTTTCTTTACGATGGCGTCATATGCTTTACAGATAGTCAATTCAGGATCCGAAAGATCCACGAATGGGGATCCTGTATGCTCTATCCATGCGCGATGGTTATCGATCGGTTCGTGATTGATGTTGATGATATCTACGCCTAACTCCTTGAATTCTTCATTTCTTTCGATCATTGATGAGATATAATCGGTACATGTCCTCCCATTGATCACAGGGAAGAAGTACAAGAGTATTGGGGAGTCGATGGCATGTTCAAATAATGTGAACTTACCCTCAGTGGAATCCAATGTGAAATCTATCGCTTTCTCGCCTACGGACAGCATATTAAGGTGACCTCATCACCCTTCTGATCGGGTGTTTTATCCATTCTACAGTGAATCCATTTCTACTCACTGGATGAACTTCATGAACGTGGTTATGTGTTTTTTTGTATATTTTCGTTGTGTTTATTTTAGATTTTTGTTTAATAATTGATAAAATTATATATCTTGCATCATTTATCGTCGGAACAATGAACAGATTATGGGAATGGTATGCGGGTGATAACGATTCTAGGATCGCAAGATACGCATCGAATAGGAAGGGCGATTCGGAATACATCGAGATGCCCAACAACAGACCATTCGATTATCTCAAATCAGTGTTCATATTCTTCGCCGGATTGGCGATCATTCTTGCAATATGGCAGATATATGCATGGTGGGCGAATGAGATTGATGGTTCACTGTTAGCATTTCCATATCCGATGGAATGTGTTGAGAGATTGATCCAATATTTCACACAGGAGGAATTAATTTTCGGAGTACCGTTGATCGAACATGTGCAGGCAAGTCTCGGAAGATGGTTCGAGGCATTCTTCATGTCTGCCGTCTGTGGTGTGACGCTAGGATTGATAATCGGTTGCTTCAAACAGATATATCCGATAGCGATCTCATCCGTCAACATCATTCAGATGATTCCCGGAGCAGCATGGATACCTGTCGCGATACTTCTGCTCGGTATCGGGGACGCGCCTGCAGTCTTCATCATCTGGCTCATATCTTTTGTAATAATCACGATCAATGTATCTGGAGGCATACGCCGTATACCCGAGGTCTATCTGCGCGCAGCCGATATGATGGGTGCGAACAAATTCATGAAGCTGTTCAAGGTCATAATCCCCTTCGCGCTTCTCGATACGATCAACGGTCTGCGTCTAGGGATGGGCAGCGCATTGAGGGTCCTGATGTCTGCCGAGATGATCATCGGAACAGGGGTAGGTGTCGGTTTTGTCATCTCAGAGTTACGTGGCGTCCTCGACTATGTAGGCGCATTCGCGTGCATCATGATCATCGGTATGATTGGTCTCCTGATCGATAAGATCATCTTTGTTAACATCGAGAAGTATGTCAGACACAAGTTGAACCTTGACGAGGATGTGTGATAGTATGATAGAATTGACCGATATCACCAAAGCATATTACGTCAAAAGAGACAAATCGAAGGCAAGGGTCGTTCTTGATGATATCTCGATGAAGATAGATGATAATGAATTTGTATGTTTCATCGGACCATCGGGATGCGGGAAGACCACCGTGCTCAATCTTATAGCGGGTTTCGAGAAACCTACATTGGGAAAGATCTACTGTAACGGAAAAGAGATCACCGGCCCCTCTCCCGAGAGGGGCGTGGTCTTCCAAGAATACAGTCTTCTTCCATGGCTTAGTGCGAAATCCAATGTCAAACTTGCTCTTGAAGCCCAGAACATACCTGAGAAGGAACAGGATGAGATGGCTATGGAGCTTCTGAAGACCGTTCGCATGGACAAATATGCGGATATGCGCCCTAATACGCTCTCAGGCGGGATGAAACAGAGGGTCGCTATCGCAAGGATGCTTGCGCTCGATCCAGAGATCATGCTGATGGATGAACCGTTCTCTGCATTGGATGACGATACACGTTCGATGTTGGATTCAGAGATAGTCGAATTATGGCAAAAGAAACACAGAACGGTCGTCTTCGTCACACACATCATCGAGGAGGCGATACAGATCGCTTCCAGAATCGTCCTGTTCTCGGATTCCCCTGGGAAGATAGTCCGTGAGTGGAATATCAACATCGAACATCCGAGGGATTTGGAATCACCAGAGATGATGCAGATCAAAAAGGAAATCAGTGCGGCTTTGACTGAGATCAGTTCAGGTCAGGAGATTTGATACAATGGATTCTAAACAGATAGGAGCGATCGCTGCAGTAGCTATAATCGCAGTGGCAGCCATCGCAGGAGTTCTCATTTTGAATAATAATCAGAACGAGGATGAATTCAAGGTGGCATACCTTGAGAAAGGTTATTACACATTTCACGTGGCATTCGATAAAGGATTTTATGACGATCTTGGATTCAAGGTAAAGCCTGTCATCGTCGGAGGAAGCGGACAGGATGCGATCAATGCGGTATTGGCTGGAGATGCCACTGTCGCTGCTACAGGGGATGCACCGTATGTCAACACTCTCGCATCAAATGGTCCCGATAAGTTCGTCGGACTCTGCATGTATGATGAGACCACCAAAGCATCTGCGGGACATAAATGGGTCACCACTTCAAAATGTCCTGTTAAACTTACACCGATAGAAGGAAAATCAGCTACAGATGCAGAGAATGATGCTGCAGCAGAGGCTATCAAAGCATATGATGGAACTCTTACTGTTGGTCTTGTCAGCGGATCCACCACACTTACGACATTCATGAAATGGTGTATGCATTATGGTATCGGTTACTCCGAAGAGAGTGGAACCAAAGAGAAGATCCAGATAAAGAAATTCCCTACGGGGGGAGAAGCCATCACAGCACTTGGTAAGGGTGCTATCGACATGCTCGGAGGAAGTAACCCTATACCGACCAATGCAGTCGATAAAGTATCTGGAGCATTCATCTGGGGAGATTGTAAGGTCCTTGGAGAACCCACTGCGTTGGTCCTTTGTACTACCAAGGCGAAATATGATGCCAATGTTGAGAGAATGGAGAAATTCGTAGAGGCTACGTACAAGGCTAACAAATGGATATCGGAGAACATCGATGAAGCCGTAAAGATCTGTCAGACTAAGAGCAGTGTGAAGGATGCTGCAACGATCAAGGACGCTCTCCTTAACTCTCCGATCGAGGTATGTTGGAAGAACATCAATGGTGCGCTCTTCGATGCGTGGGCACTTACGGCAAAATTGAACGGATTTGAGAATATCACTTCTGAGACCTTCAAGAACTCATGTCCGATCGCGGATAAGATCAACGCATATGAGAAGATCCGTGACGAGATCCCTGAGACCAAACTATAATCCTAAACGGGGGCGTTCGCCCCCTATTTTGTTCACACATCACTAAACGATAGTGACATTTTCATATGACCAAAGCATCCGCTGAAAGATAAAATTTGAAAAAAATCGTGGTTGTATGGAGTGGGAGGAGGGAGTTGAACCCCCATCTGAGGATCTGCAGTCCCCTGCATGGCCGCTGTGCTACTCCCACATTGCGGTACTCAGGCTATTAAATCTTCATATAAAAAGCCATTGGGGTATGCGTCCCAGCGCATATCGCTACTTCAGAGCAATTATGTCTCTTTGAAGTTCAACGTAACCAGTGTTTCGGATTCAAATTATATATCTATCATAGATATGGAACCCTCATGCACTGCAAGGATGTGTCCGTCCGTGATGTGGATATCGGTCTGACGAAGGAGAATATCGATCTCCTGATGAAGGATTGGAAAGCATACAAGCGTGCAGAATTCATCGTTCTGAAGAATGGTGACGATTATGCTACATTGCACATAGAGAAGGACGATAGTAAGGATCTGTTCTCCAAGGTATCGGGTTATGAGATCCTTTCCTTACCGGAGGGGACTGATTATGTGGAGGATCCTTCGATCGACGTTCTCAATATGCCTACCTTGGCATCGATACAGGATGCTCATCCGAATAAGACTGTTGTCATAAAGGGCATGTTCTCTCATGTGGTGTTCATCAAGGACATAGTTCCATTGAGATTGAAGGTGATAGACAACGTCCCTCCGTCACCATCCAAGCTCGGTGTGTTGGTCGACAAGGCATTGGCGACAGATCTCATCGATCTGCCGATCATTGTGGAGAAAGAGGACATAGATATGGGGAAGATGGAGCCTCAAGTCACAACGGAAGCGGTGATGTTCCCGTGCAAAGTATCCGGATTATCATCCAATAGACCATATTATTTCCTTGATGAGGCACCGACATTGAAACATGATGTCACGTTGATCGGATGTCACCTCTCGGAAAGAATATTTAGATCGTTATACAACTGTGACGTGCCGTTCATAAATGTATGTCCTGCGGATTTCACCGAAGGAAAGGGCAAATGCATCGTGAAATGCTGCAAGGTGAAGGAAGGTCACATCATCGACGGCGATGTGGTCAAGGTCCCATGGGGCGCTACGATACCAGAAGTGATAGATGCGATAAGGTCACTCTTTCTCGATGAGTGAGCGACCTTTATTCATCGCTTTGTATCCCTCTTCGATGTTACCTGATTTACAGAGAAGTTCACCGAGGGTGTACCATGAATCGGCATCGTTAGGATTCCTCTCAAGATATTTCCTGAGATGATTGATGGCAGCATCGGTCTTCCCTTTGGATGCCATGCTCTTGCTCGTGGAACGGCCCCCAGTCTCCTCATCGGTTATGCGTAACATCTCATTCCTAGCGTTCCTTAGGAGAACATCCAAGGAATTCTCCATCAACCATGGGTATCTTCCCGACATTATCCTTCTGAATTCTTTGACTTTATCGTCTACGAATTCACAATCAGGTCCGCGGAATAGATTCCTCGGGACGTTGATGAGCATGTTCCCGTGCTTTACGGATATGTGGTATGGGGCTTGAGTCATTTCTTACCGAAGATTATGATCGAACCGTCGATATCCCTTTTCGAGATTCCGAATTCGGGCATATTGTCGATCTCGTAATTGTTGAACACGGGCCCATCCTTGCATACGCGCTTATCGTTGATCATACACGATCCACACAATCCGCATCCGCATTTCATGTGCCTTTCCAACGACATCTGGTGTTCGATGTGTACTTTGTTGAGGTATTTGTGCAGGAAGACCAACATGATCTCAGGCCCACAGGCGATGATCTCATCGTATTGCTCATCCTTCAGCACGCTCTTGACCATATCAACGGCATTGCATTGTTCTCCGTATGTTCCGTCATCGGTGCATTCCCAATGTCTCATGGAGAAATTCTTCACCGTAGGGACATATGGTTCGACCTCTTCCGCTGTCCTACCAGCGATTATGACATCCGCGGATCTCGCTTTCATTAGAGGGATGAGCGGAGCGATACCAATTCCGCCGCCTACGATCAGGATCTTCTTCTTGTCGTTCTGGTCGAACTTGTACCCATTGCCGTACGGACCTCTGACCTGCATCCTGTCGCCACTTCCAAGCTGTGCGAGTCTCTCTGTGTCCTTGCCTATGATCTTGAAGGTGATGGATTTCTCCTGTTTGGTTCCTGAGAGGGATAACGGGATCTCTTCCATTCCAGGGGCCCATACCATGATGAATTGCCCCGGTCTCGTTTCAGCATCCCATTCGAAGGAGATCCTTCTGGTGTTGCTGTTGATCTTCTTGCAGTCCTTGATCATGACGACATCACTCATGTGCAACACCTACCACGCTTTCGATTGAGCGGTAACCGTAACGTTTCATGAACTTGTTCATGCCTTTGTTTATTGAATTGAATAACATCGGACCATCGTTCATTATGGCTGTTCCGACCTGGAATGCACATGCGCCTGCCATTATGTATTCGAGGGCATCCTTGTAATTCGATATCCCTCCGACACCGACTATTGGTATCGATACGGAATTGTACAGATCCCATACCGCACGTACGCCGATCGGTTTGATAGCACTACCAGACAAACCTCCGACCTTATTGCTTAACACAGGACATCTGAATTCTGGGATAATTTTCATCGCCTTCAGAGTGTTGATGGCGACTATCGCATCTCCTCCGCCATCCTCTACAGCCTTCCCTATGTCCGTAAGGATATGTGTGTTGGGAGTGAGTTTCGCCCAGACAGGTATGTTGACAGCCGATTTCACGGCACTCACAATGTTCCTGACCATTATCGGATCGGTCCCTACCTCGATACCATATCCTTTTGCATGAGGGCATGACAGATTGAGTTCCACTGCACATGCGCCATAATCCTCCATCTTCCCTGCCAATGTGGCGAACTCATCAGGCGTTGCACCATAGATCGAACCTATGACATCCCCCGCATCCGCTGCCGTACGTATCTCCTCTTCGAAAGCTTCGATACCTGGGTTCGGAAGCCCCATGGCGTTGATGCATCCTGACGTAACTTCGATGAAATTCGGGTTCGCATGTCCCGGGTTGGCATTCGTGCCTATGGATTTCGATACTACTGCACCTGCACCGGACTTCAGGACCCTGACCATGGATTCTCCTGTCTCATCCAATATTCCTGATGCGAGAATCCCCGGACTCTCGAGTTCGAGGCTACCTATCCTGGTGTATAGGGAACTCATACTCTCCCCATTGTAACAATCTGTTAAAAAATCATTCGGTTATCAGGACGTTATCTAATGTTATATCCTCAGTGGTCGCGTTGGAAGCATCGATGAGGGTCTGTGGTGATAAGCAGAGCGTGCACCCGATCTTACCGCCACTGACATACATCTTATCATATGTTTTGCATGAGGAATCGATCACTACCTTGCATTGTCTCTTGATCCCCAACGGGCTGCATCCGCCTCTGACGTAACCAGTCAGCCTGTTTATATCCTTAACAGGAATGAGATCCACAGATTTCTCTCCAACGGATCTAGCAGCTTTCTTCATGTCCAATTCCCTGTTGCCCGGGATGACGAATGCATAGTATCTCTCGCTCTTTCCCTGTGCTATGAGTGTCTTGAATATCACATTGATGTCGATACCGAGTTTATCGGACACTTCCAGACTGCTGATGAAATCGCCAGGTTCATAATAGATTACGTCATACGGCATCTTCTTCTGATCGAGGATGCGCATGGCATTGGTCTTCGGTTCGGACATGTTGCTGTGATTGCATTGGCCGATATTACACTTTCCAGTTGTCGTTGACTAGTATAAATAAAAGCAGTTCAATCCAGGGAGTATGGATGTATCTTCTATAAGGCAGGATTTCCCGACCATCCGCAACGGCAAAGGCGTCTATCTCGACAGTGCGTGTCAAAGTCTGAAGCCGGATTGTGTGATAGCGAAGGTCGTGGAATATTATGAGGAATATCCTGCATGCGGAGGAAGGAGCGTCCATTCCATGGGTACACGTGTGTCCATGGAGGTCGATGAGACACGTGAGAAGCTTGCCGCATTCTTCGGATGCGACGATCCATCGGAATTCGTGTTCACGAAGAATACGACCGAAGGTATGAACACCATCGCACGCGGTTTTGGCCTGAAGAAAGACGATGTCATCGTTACGTTGGATGTGGAGCACAATTCCAATCATGTGGAATGGCTGGCGATGGAGAGCGATGTCGGGATAAAGAGGAGATATTGCAAGACATCCATCGATGGCGAATTCGATATCGAGGAATTCAAGAAGGTCATCGGACATGATGTGAAACTGGTATCGATGGGTCAGACCAGCAATGTGACCGGTTGTACCATACCTGTGAAGGAGATAACGGAGATTGCTCATGACATGGGTGTCGCTGTCGCTATTGATGGTGCGCAATCATCACCGCACATGTCCGTCGATCTCAAGGATCTCGATGTGGATTTTTTCTGTGCATCCTTACACAAGATGCTTGCACCTACAGGTGTCGGATTCATGTACGGAAAGGAGGAGCGTCTTAAGGAATTGAGGCCATTGATCTACGGCGGAGGGATCGTCGGTCTAACGACATATGATTCGGTGAAGATATCCCCTGCACCGGAGAAGTTCGAGGCAGGTCTTGAGAACTATTCAGGCATAATAGGTGCTTCTGCAGCGTTGGATTATCTTTCTAAGGTCGGCATGGATAACATAACCGAGCATGAACATCATCTGCAGAGATTGATACAGAAGGATGTAGAGGACATCAAGGGTCTGCACATAATAGGTCCCGACGACCCTGATAAAAGAGGGGGTGTGTTCTCATTCAATGTGGACGGATTGAATTCGCATGATATCGCAATGATGATGGATAACATGGGTGGTATCATGATAAGGTCCGGAATGCATTGTGCGCATCCATTCCTCGTATCGAGGGATATCGACGGTACTGCCCGTGCATCTGTGTACCTATACAATGACGACAAGGATATCGAACGTTTCACGGATGCACTCAGGAAGATCGTAGATACATTCGTTAAATGACTTCCTTTATGATGATAGTTCTGTCATGTTTGGTGAGCGATATCATCTGTCCGCGCCCATATGATTCTGAATCCGCTATCGTATCCGCATCTATCAGGGATTCGAATCTTCTATCGCCATGATGTAGGGTGAGTACGTTGTTCCTCAGGCTTATCTCGCAATCGCGCGGAAGGATCTTGTCCAAGGATATCGTCATCTCGTATGCATCAGATGCATAGAACGTATCGATCATGGAAGCTATGTTGTCGGATTGGCCCTGATATGATGTGTCATCTCTTTCTTCGAACATATCCATTACAGGGGTCAATATTGCTCCAAGCACCAATATGCCTGCAGCACAGAGTACAACACGCGTCAATGTGAATTCCATCATGCGATCGACACCTTTATGACGTACTCATTGTCCACCAACCCTGTCATCATCCTGAGTTTGGTATGGCCTGATATACGAATTTCTTCGGAGAATTTCACTAACGGTTCGTCCATGTATGCCTTCGAGATCTCCTTGCCTTCGTAGTATGACCTTATGCAATATGCATCGCCATCATTGCCACCAATCACTAGTTCACATCCTTGCGGAAGTTCGGTATCGATCGTTCTGATCGAACCAGTACCAGAATAGTAGATCTCTCTCACGCAACCTATTATCTTGTCACATTCCTTGTCCATCCTAACATCCATCATCGATTCTTGATTGAATTCCATCGCACTGTAGATGATAGGGATGGAGAGTGACAATATGACCATGATGATCAGAAGCTTGATGGGCATGCTCACGACAGCTTTCCTGTCATGGATCAGACTATTACGATGATCTTGCATGATGAATCCTCGCCATAGCCTGGTTTAGAGACATTCACTGTGACGAAACCCGTATTCGAACTCATCTTCAATCTCATACTATTCTTGTTGAATGTGACTTTGCCATCTTTGTCGGTGTTCTTGTGGACGGTATTCCCATACGCATCCTGTATGCCATGTCCTGATAGTGTGATGACTGCATCCTTGAGAGGATTATCGTCTCGATCGGTGACGTAGACAGAAAAAGTTTCAGTGATGGTGCAATATCCATTCGCACCGCGTACTGCAGATACATCACTCTTGTCTAATGTCACATCCCCTATCGATTCAGGCGTGGAGATGTTCCCCATCCATCCGATTATGATGGCTGTCGCCAGTGTGGCGATCAGGATGAGGATCATAAGTTGTAGTGGCAATCCTTCTATGCCGCCGGACCTATCATTCTTTAGATTGGGACCGTTCATTTCTCTGTGCAACATGATTCGTATGTTGTTATCGAGAGATATTTGGGAGAAGTATTACAGTTAACAGTTACACATTCTGCTTGAGTGGTATGGTGCATATCACGGAATGTTCGGCACCAGTAGGTTTGAGGACACTTTTCATGACATTGATAGATGAACAATCAAAGTTCAGGAATTCGTCATCTCTGTGATCATCGATGATCCGACTGATATCCACGACATCCTTCGCCCTTGCGATCGTTATGTGTGGTGTGAATTCCTTCTTGTCGTGCCGTATGCCGATCCTTTTCAACGTACGTTCAATGATCTTTGCACATGATGCAAGAACATCCCCATCCTCTATCCCCATCCAGATGATGCGGGCATGCCTCTCATTCGGGAACGCTCCGAGACCTTTCACACTTAGATGGAAGGAACCAACATCTTTGAATGCTAATTTCAATTCAGAACAGATCTTCGGTATTCTGTCTGTATCGACATCCCCTAAGAAACTCAACGTTATATGCAGTTGATTCAAGGGAGTGATCCTTACGCCGGGGATGCCTTCGAGTGTATCAGTGATCGACTTGAAATCATCAGGATGCGGTAATTCCACGGATATGAAGGTCCTCGTCTGTCCTCTCATCATGTCCATCAATGGTCATCTCGCATTATAAGATTTTGAACCCATCCATTTTTTGAACACTCGATCCGGAATGATGATAATGGTTATAATGGTCAAATGTCATTAGAAATTATACGTACATGTACGTGAAATTTCGATTAGAATGATCCTATCGCACAATTCGAATGACGTCTCTTGATCATGCCTTGTTCTTATATCCGCGCATCATCGCCTGATATTGGATTGAGCAAGTTTGAATGTAAGTAAATATATACTGTATCAAAATCACGAGATGGAGATGAATCATGTCCGATGAATGGCCGATCGAGATAGAGAATCTACGCAAGGAATACGGGGAATTCGTTGCGCTGAACAACTTGAATCTCAAGATAAAGAAGAATAGCTTCACGGGTCTGCTAGGCCCCAATGGGGCTGGTAAGAGTACGACGTTGAAGATACTCACACATCTGATAAATGCTACATCAGGTAGCGCATACCTGGATGGCGTAGACGTCACCGTGGATCCCAAGAAGGCCCTATCGAGGGTCGGCACGGTCATCGAGACTCCTGAATTCTATGGATATCTCACTCCGAGAGAGACGATGAGGTATGTCGGAGAGCTCATAGGCATGAGGAAAGAGAGGATAAAGGATCAGACAGAGCAAATCCTTGAGAAAGTGAAGATGACCGAATGGGGAGACAAAAAATTGGGAACATTCTCCAAAGGTATGAGGCAAAGGATCGCCATCGGACAGTCATTGATGAACGACCCCCGTATCATAATATTGGATGAACCCACATCAGGTCTCGATCCGAGGGGTATGGCCGAGATGAGGGAGATCCTCAAGAACCTGAGGAACGAATCCAAGGATCTGACCATAGTCATGAGTTCGCACATACTTCCTGAGGTGCAGGATCTTTGTGATCGTATCGCGATGATCAATCATGGCAACCTCCTCATGGATGGTGATATCAGCAAATTCACATCGATCTCAGGTGCGAGGACGATGATCGTACAGACAAAGGACATTCCGACTGACGATCTGATATCGAGGATAGGTTCATTGGAATACGTCCATGACGCAGAACGTTTCGGTAATGACATACAGGTCGTGATCAACGAGGACATGGATACAAGGCAAAGACTGTTCGATGACCTCTCAAGGATGAATGCAGGCGTATACAGTATGTATGAGAGCTCCGCATTGGAAGAGACCTATCTCAAATTGATCAAGGAGTCGAGATGATGGCACGCATGTATGTTGAATTGGATGACTTCAGACAATCTGCGATCATCGCTAAGAACGAGATTGTGAAAAGCGTCAGGGGAAAGAGGTTCCTGGCATCAGCCATATTGGTAGCCATCGTATGGGCTCTGATAACATTGGTACCGTTCCTAACGGGCAAAGGATGGGATGTTCTCACATTAGGGGATATGCTGTCATCGTATCTGTCGTATGCTAACATGTTCGTTGTGTTGGTCGTTGGTCTCATAGGTTCTGTCGCGCTCGTATCCGAATATGAAGAACGTACTGCATTGATCCTATTCACCAGACCGGTCAAGAAGACGACGATATTCATAGGGAAGTTCCTCGCCTCGTTCCTGCTGTCGGCATTGTTGCTGTTGGCATACTACATCGGCGTCGTCGCTATGACATTGATCTATCACCAGACGATACCGCTCAATCTGGTGGAATCGTTCGGTATGTGTTGCTTCTACATCGTCGCAGCGACAGGGATATCGTTCATATTCAGTGCGGTGATGAAGAGGTCCAGCATATGCATCATATTCTCCATCTTGGCGCTGATGGTCGTTATACCGATCATAACGACGATGATCAAGGGAGATACATGGTATATGCTCACCACGGCATCCGAGAGTATCCTCACTTGTATCCCGGAGTATGTCGATGCACACAATGCGACCATCGACGAGATGTACTATGCTCTGCAGAAAATCTACGAAACGATATTGAACTCGACGGATCCGGAGACGCAGAGCTATGCACCATTCGTTCAAAAATTCATCAGCATGATGTCTATGTTCGCATCACCGATAGCGTATCCCAATCTCTTCAAGGAAGCAGCGGTCATGCTTACATGGGGATTGGCATCATCTGTGATAGCTTGGTTATTGTTCCTCAAAAGGGAATTCTGAGAAGAAAAACAGATCCAGGGGATTCCCCTGGATCATTCATATCCTTATCAATTCGTATTTGGAAATGCCCATACCGATCTTCTCGGCATGTTCTATGGCAACCTTCCAATTGGTGCCCGGATTCGTTCTCGTGAATATGTCGTCAGGCCCTTCCTTATCCGCTTTTGATCCTGGTATGACGATCTGTTCGTTGACGAGATCCGAACTTGCTACGTCCAACGCAACAGGGTCGAACGAGGCCAACATCCCTACGTTGGGGACTATCGGTTGTTGACAGTTGGGGCGACAATCGCAACTAGATGATACGTCTGCGATTATGTTGATATGGAAACTAGGTTTCCCCAATATGGAGGCTTTAGCATACTCCGCCATCTTTTTGCACATCTCATCCAAACTTCCGTAGACAGCATCTATCGCATCATAATGACATGATGCGATGCACAATCCGCAGCCTGTACACTTACTCTCATCGACGGATGCCTTCTTGTCTTCAACAGAGATGGCTTCGGCGGCACACATCTTCGTGCACTTCTTGCATCCGATGCATTTGTCCTGTTCGACCTGCACCTTCCCATTGGCATGCTGTTCCATCTTACCTCTTCTGGATGCGCATCCCATTGCAAGGTTCTTCAACGCGCCCCCTATGCCCGCCATCTCGTGGCATTTGAAATGGTTGATCGTTACGATGATATCCGCATCCGCGATGGCACGACCGATCTTCGCGTTCTTGACGAATTCCCCGTCTATAGGGATCTCGACATCATCGTCCCCTTTCAACCCATCACCGATTATGACATTGCATCCAAGTGATAGGGGGTTGAATCCATTGATCGCGGCTGTATCAAGGTGTTCAAGCGCATTCTTCCTTCTTCCTGCGTACAATGTGTTGCAATCCACAGCGAACGGCATGCCTCCATGTTCCTTCACGATGGATGCGACCGTCCTCGTATATCCCGGTCTGAGGTAGACCATGTTTCCGTACTCGCCGAAATGGATCTTTATCGCAGTGAATTTCCTATCGTAATCAAGTTCCTCGATACCAGCTTTTCTAAGGAATCTTTCGAATTTCTCTATGAAATTATCTTCCACTCCGTGGTGGAAATCGGTATAATACACCTTCGAGCACGTCATATCCGCTCCTACCTATCATTTGAATAAGAATATTCCGTAGAGCGTGATTCTATCTTTGGAGAATCCGAACGATTCGCCTAACGATCTTATGTATCTCTCCATATCCACGCCATATCCGCTGACCGATGGCAGTTGTTTATCGGGGAATGGACATTCCTTATCGATCTTCACAGAACAGTTCTCGCCACAGTATCTGCACGGTCCGTCTGCCAATGCTAGTACGTCTGCACCTTTTTCAATCAGTTTGCATTTGATGTTCCTGCATTCAGAGCGGAAGGAATCCATCATCTCTTCCATCTCTTTCTCGTTTTCTATATCGTACCTTTGGAAATCACGCACAAGGATGTCCGCATATCTGTAAGAATTGATCTTATCCATACACTCGTCCATCGTGCCGCAGTATGGCGGACACGTCCATGATGTGCGGTAATTTCCGCATAGATTGTCCTCGCATAGCTTTCTGAATCTAAGGATATCATCCTTGGTAACGGATGGAGTGGGTGCTTTTCTGATGATCCTGCATCCATCCGTAGTTTCGATGAATTCGGATATGGAATGGTCGTTCGTCATGGCCATGGATTGAAGAGAGATTATGTGGTTATAAATGTAGAGTATATATGACAAGATGTTACGATGGATGTTGGCCAGCGTCCGAAGGTCATCAGACACGACCAATGGCCATGTCAGGTATTGTCACGCAATTCATATTGCCCTTGCCATAATTGTGACGTTGTTCTTTTCTATTGACATAATTGTATTTTTTCGATGTCATCATTTGGAAAACAACGTTAAATTTTATCACAATTGTATTATCAGTATACTTGTGTGATAAAATCGGCGGTTTTATATCCTAGGAAAATTCATCGAAGTTTCAAGGTGAAATCATGGACAAAAAAGCTATGTACGCGATCATTGTGGTCGCGATCCTTGTAGTCGCAGGAATGGCAGCAGTCATCGCGATGAACAACGGAGAGAAAGAGCAGTCCTCTAAGAATTATATCAACGTCGTCGGAAGGATTAACACCGACGGTTCTGGAATCTACCTTAAGGAAGGCGAGAAAGCATCAGACTACATCGAGATTGTCGATGTTAAGCCGACTTCTGGCGAGAAATACATTGAAGTTGGTGACAAATTCATAGTGTTCAAGGCAGAGAACTGGGGCGGAAAGCTATTCGGAACTCCTGGTACGTCAACAATCCAGCATGTTCAGTTACAGACACTTGTAGAGAATGTCATGGGCCTTAAGTTCAAAGCATATGCGATCGGATCTTCAATGAGCAAGGATACTGTTTATTTCGATGCAGTGAAGTCATTTGCAGCATACAAAGAGAAGACGACAGGTGCACAGCCATTGCCAATCACTGGTGCGATAATATGGGAAGCACAATATTCGCTTGCATTGGAAAATAAATGTGTTGGTCTTGAGATTACGAACAACATCTTCCCTGGACACACGTGTTGCGTAATAGCTGGAAACACATCGTTCATGGAGTCTAATAGTGATTCAACAGTTAAGTTCCTCGTAGCATACTTGGAGATTCTTGACAAGATGGTCAAAGCAATCGAAGATCCTACATCTGAAGACTATAAAAAGTTGGTAGAGGTCGCAATTAATAAAGTCAGTATGCCCAGCGGAACATCGACCGAGACGAAGATTAAAGTCATCGAAAATGCACTCAACATTGTTAAATTCGGAGCACACGATGAAAATGCGAATGACCCTCTTGTGGATTTGAGAAAGGACATAGCGACTCTCGCTGTCGATCTTAAAGAACTCGGTTCAATAAAGAAGAGTTATTTAGACCTCGGTTTCGAATCAGCCGATGATTTTGCAAAGAAATTCGTCGATGGAACGTACATGAAGAAAGCGATGGAGAAGGACTACAAGGACGATGGTTCGAAAGTAAAGATCAAACTCTCTGTGATAGCAGGAGATATACACCAGATAGCCATTCACTATGGAGTTGACATCGGTATCTTCGACAAATATGGAATCGATATCGTTATCAGTAGCCAGGACAACGGCCCTGCTGTCGCAACAGCACTTCAGGCAGGGGAAGCAGACCTCGGGCTTTTAGGTGCTCCACCTATAACCATAACGGTTATGAACAGTAGTTTGGTTACGGCATAAAGTGATAGCAATGTCTCTGTCATTCAAATACGATGAGCATAACAAATATCACAGATTCGCAAGATCTGCAATTATAGCAGCGGCATCCTTGACCACGTTCGTGATCGTTTGGTGGTTCGTTGCAATCATGGCCAACATGACTGCATTACCAACACCGATTGAGACATGGGATGCATTCATATCGTTGCTGAATGATGGAGACCCCCTTACGGGGGCATCTTTATCGACATATCTGTCGAAAAGTTTCGGTACATTTCTTAAGGGATTGGCTCTTGCTGTTGTAATTGCTGTTCCCTTGGGATTGTTTTTAGGATTCATCAAACCACTGAGGGAGTTCCTCAATCCGATAATCGAGGTATTGAGGCCGATAGCACCTATCGCTTGGGCCCCGATATTCATTCTGTCCTTCGGATATCAGATCGGTCCATCATTGGTGGTGTTCGTGGGAATATTCTTCCCGATGCTAACAAACACGATTTTCGGTGTTCAGAAGTTGGATCCTATGCTGTTGGATGCCGCAAGGACGATGGGTGCAAATCCTTTACAATTGTTCAGAAAGGTCGTATTGCCGTCATCTGTACCATACATAATGAACGGACTGAAGGTCGGTCTTGGTATCGGATGGATGTGTATCGTTGCAGCTGAGTTGTATGCGACCCCTCTTGGAGGAATAGGGTTCTATCTTCAGGAACAGGCAAGTGCAGGTAACTGGCCCGGGGCATATTCTGCGATAATCATCATCGCGGTTCTCGGTCTTCTTACAACAAGTTTGGCAGAATATGCACACAAAGCCATAGCTAAAAGGATGGGGATCGAATGAACGAGATCAGGTTCAATAAGAAACAACACAATCACTCCGATGAGGTCGGAGATATCGTAATCGATCACCTCAGTAAGACTTTCAAAACCGATGATAAGGAAGTTGTTGCAATAAAGGACTTCAGCCTTGACATCAAGAAGGGTGAACTCATATCCGTAGTCGGCCCATCTGGATGCGGTAAGACCACACTGCTCAGATGCATCGCAGGATTGGAAAAACCTACGAGCGGTACAGTATCTTCCAACGGTAAAGTATTCACTGAACCAGGTGCTGACAGAGGCATGGTATTCCAGGATTTTGCGCTCTTTCCATGGAGGTCCGTGAGAAAGAATGTAGAATTCGGAATGGAGGTTGCAGGAGTCCCTAAGGCAGAGAGGAGAGAGAGGGCGGAGAAGTACCTCAAACTTGTAGGTCTTGAGAATTTCATGGATGCAAGGATCCACGAACTTTCTGGAGGGATGAAACAGCGCGTAGGTATCGCAAGGGCATTCGTGAACAATCCTGATGTGATATTGATGGACGAGCCTTTTGGTGCACTTGATGCACAGACCAGGAACATCATGCAGATGGAATTGGTCAAGATCTTGGAGAAGACGGACCAGACCATAATATTCATCACTCACTCTGTTGAAGAGGCAGTATTCCTTTCGGACAGGGTCGTTGTTCTCACGAAAAGGCCTGCGGAGATCAAGGAGATAATCGATGTTCCGTGGCCAAGGCCCAGGAACCGTACGGATCCTGAATTTACAGCATTGAGGAAGAAGATCCTTGATGAATTGGAAAAAGAGAATGTGATGACGGGGTAAAATCCCCTCCATCAACATTCTGGCATGGGAAGACGTCTAGTATTCAGAGATTCTCTTTACATTTGCCATGGTATATCGTGGAGGATGAATTATGAAGAGTACCATCATAACAATAGGCGTTGTCGCCTTGATCATCATCGCCGGCATAGCTATCTACACATCTGCAGAGAAAGAGTGTTGCGATGATGAGAAGAACGTATCTATGGAATTTCCAACAGTCTTGAAACTGAGTCTCGGCGATGGACTGAAATGTACATACCAAGGCAAGGAGTACCTCAACGGGGATTCGATAGTATTGTGGGATGATGGTTACATCATTTTCACATCGAATGTCGTCGGAACGATCACCGTCAGCGGATGGTGGGTAGGTCCTGATGGCGATAAATCTTCCACATACGAGAGGGAAGAGAATATCACCACTTTGAAAGCCGAGATCACTACCGTTGCATATTGGGGAAAGATGACCGGCGAATTGAACGCAACGTTCGAATTACCAAAGGAATGAATCCAAGGGGCGTTGCCCCTTGTCTTACCATCACAGTTAAATCATCCATCACATACGGCATCCGATGAAGGATTACGAACTGTATATTTTTGATTTCGATATGACGTTGGTGGATTCTCTGAAGCCATCTATCGGATGTTACAGGAAAGCCTTCGAGGTCGCGGGATTCCCATTCGATGAGAGGAAATGTTCCGAATATATGAGGGAATCATTGAATCAGACATTTGGAAGATTCTCAGATTGCACATGTAAACTCAGAGAGTTCGTCACAGCGTTCATAATGGAATCTGAAAAGGACATGGTGGAATCCACATCATTCTTTTCGGAGTCGATGCATGTCATAGAAGAATTGTACGATAGGGGCAAGATCCTCTGTATCGCATCCGGTAAGACGGAGTATAGGATACGGCAGACACTCGATAGATTCGGTATCACCGATCACTTCGATCAGATTGTAGGTTACGAGAGGATGGTTGAACAGAAACCATCGCCTTATTGTATCGACCTCATAATGGGCAAATATGACATACCTAGACGCAACGCATGTTTCATAGGCGATTCTCCCAATGATATGCTATGCGCCATCAACGCAGGCGTGGATGCCATACACATCGACCGCGGGGATGCGATCGAGTGTGTTTGTGACCACAGGATACACGATCTTTCGGAATTGATTGAGTAATGCGTTAATACCCATCTGCAGATATAGGTCGTATGAAGATCTACATCCTGGGAGGATTCTTAGGGAGCGGGAAGACGACACTTCTCATGAAGATGGCAGATATGTTCATCAATAAAGGGAAGAAAGTGTCCATACTCGTCAATGAGGCAGGCGACATCGGTGTCGATGGAGCCACGATCAACTCACAAGGATACAACGCAGTCGAACTTCCTAACGGATGCATCTGCTGTTCCATGGTCGGGACCATGCACGAATCCCTGATGAAGATAAAGTCGGAGATCGCACCCGACATCCTGATAATAGAACCTACAGGGATTGCGTTCCCAGGTAAGGTCAGGGAAGCCATCGAATTGATCGATTATGGTGAGGAGTTCATACAGATAATCGGCATATTCGATGGTCCAAGATTCAAGCTGTTCGTAGAAAAGAAGAAGGATTTCTACAAGAAACAATTGATGGATTCAGATATATTGGTCATGAACAAGATGGATCTCACACCGGATGACGTGAAGGAAGAGGCCATCCAATGGATGAACAAAGAGATACCGGGCATAGAGGTAATCCCTGTCGTGGCCACTACCGGCGAGAATCTAGACAAGGTATTTTCGGAGTTGAGAGAATGACGACATCGATCGAAGAAGCAAATGGGTCGGCAGCAGGATTTTCCGGGCACATCCATGGTTTCAATGCGGATGCTGAAGCAAGACTCATCGATATGATGATGAAGGTCGGACATTGGGTTGATGAAGAATCAGGCATGTTCCTCGGACACATCAAGATGGCCATAATGTTCGAGGGAAAGGGTATAACGCTCAACCTCACCGATCTTGACGAAGGTGTCCTTTGCCATGGTTCCCTCATGCCGAAGCAGAAGGTGGACTTCGATTTCATGGTGGCTGTGACGGATGTCGATGCCGGAGAATTGGAACATGTGATGCTTCACGCCATAGAGGATTCCGGGGTGGATTTCTGTCTGGATGAGCATGAGTGTTCATGTGGGCACCATCACGACCATGAGCATCACCACGATCACGAACATCATCATGATCATGAGTGTTCTTGCGGTAAGGACCATCACGAAGAGAAGGATCATACGGGTTGTACCTGTGGACATCATCATTGATGGCTTTATGGTGCCGGGGCTGGGATTCGAACCCAGGAACCGCTAGGGACAGGATCCTAAGTCCTGCGCCGTTAGCCAAGCTTGACTACCCCTGCACGTTCAATGGGAATGCTGAGGTTATTTTTATTGATTGTGTATTCTTTTGTCACCACACTAACGCACACATTATAAGTGCAGGATATATCCTGTGTCGTGTAGGGGCAGTCAGATGGTCGATTTATTATCAGACAGTGGAAGACAGTTGTTACTTGGAAATGAGGCAATTGTCAGAGGATTGATCGAATCAGGTGTGAAGTACGCTTCGACCTACCCAGGTACGCCTTCTTCGGAAGTCGGTAACAATCTGGAGAAGATGGGTGAGAAAGCAGGGATCTATTTCGAGTTCTCCTCGAATGAGAAGATTGCATTGGAAGTCTCCGCAGCCGCTGCTACGGCAGGTGTGCGTTCTTTCGCATTCATGAAGCACGTGGGATTGAATGTCGCAGCCGATCCTTTGATGACATTGGCCTATGCCGGCGTCAATGGCGGTATGCTCGTCATGACTGCCGATGACCCATCGTGTCACAGCTCTCAGAACGAGCAGGACAATCGTTACTATTCGCATCTGTCGCTGTTGCCGATGTTGGAACCATCGACGCCTGAAGAGGCCAAGGAGATGCTGCCCTTAGCGTATGAGATCTCCGAGGAACTGAAATTACCTGTCATATTCAGGACCACGACCAGAGTCAATCACGCACGTGGTGTAGTAGAATTCAAGAAACCAATCGATAAGCCCGCCGTAGGACATTTCGATAAAGATTTCAAGAGATACGTGAACATTCCTGCGAACTCGAGGGTGAACAGGATCATCCTTCTCGATAAGAACAAAAAGGCTCAGGAGCTCTCAGAATCATCCGAGTTGAATTTCATCGTAGGGGATGGAAGCTCCGAAGTCGGCATAATCACATCCGGGGTATCATACACCTATGTGAAGGAATTCACAGATGGTGCGGACATACTGAAGATTGGATTCACGAACCCTCTTCCTGAGAAGAGGATCGCTGATTTCATCAGAGGTAAGAAGAGCATCATAGTTGTCGAGGAACTCGATCCGTTCCTTGAGGATCAGGTATACAGGATCATCGCTCAGAACGGTCTGTCGGTACGCGTATATGGTAAGAGGGATGGAACGCTCCCGAGAGAATGGGAGTTCTCACCGGATACCATGAGGAAACTCAAGGATATCGTGAAGATCACCGAATTCCCTCAAGCCATGGAGAAGACGACCGTCAAACTCCCTGGAAGGCCACCAACGCTATGTGCGGGATGCCCTCACAGAGGATTGTTCGCAGCTACGAAGAGGGCTGTTGGAAAGAAAGATGTCATCTATTGTTCTGATATAGGATGCTACACACTCGGCGGACAGCCTCCGTTCAATGAGGCGGATTTCATCATCTGCATGGGTGGAGGAGCAGGAGCTGCCGGAGGATTCTCTGAATCAACGGATCAGAAATCGATCGCATTCCTTGGCGATTCGACATTCTTCCATTCAGGAATACCCTCATTGATATCAGCCAAATTCAACGACCACAAGTTCACGATGGTCATTCTTGATAACCGTACGACCGCCATGACCGGACATCAGCCGAACCCTGGTACGGGAAGACATTTCGGAGGGGTGGAGACGGATATGGTCGACATTGAAGCGGTCGTCAAATCGATCGGTGTCGAATTCGTCGAGACTGTGGATTCGTATGATGTGAGGAAGGTAGAGGATGTCATGAAGAGAGCTATCGATTACGATGGCGTATCCGTGGTGATATCCAAATGTCCTTGTCCTCTCGAGCTCAAGAAAGAGAAGAAATTGGTGCCCAAGGTATGCATCGTCGACCAATCGAAATGCATACAGTGTATGACATGTCTGAAAACAATCGCTTGTCCTGCATTGATCAAGAAGGATGGAACGGTCGTTGTAGATGAGACTCAATGCATCGGTTGCGGTATGTGTTCGAATGTCTGTCCTAAAGATGCGATAGGGGTGAAACAATGAAGTACACGATTCAGATCGTTGGAGTCGGAGGTCAGGGAGTATTACTTGCTTCCATGGTCCTTGGTAACGCTGCTATGAAATCAGGATACAAGGTGGCGATGAGTGAGGTCCACGGTATGGCCCAGAGGGGCGGAAGCGTACTTTGTACATTGAGATTCGGCGACGATGTCATCAGTCCTTTGGAGGCTGAAGGCGATGCTGACATGATAATGGGATTCGAACCTGTCGAGACTTGCAGATATCTCTCATTGGGTAACAAGGATACGGTGGTCATCATGAATCTCGATCCAGTGTATCCGTCGATGGTAGCGGCCGGAATGGAGAGTTATCCTGAGATCGATGAACTCATCGCATCCGCAAGATCGCAGAATCAGAATGTGAGGACATTGGAGGCGACATCGCTTGCGATAGAAGCCGGTAAAGCCGTTGCTGCCAATGCAGTGATGATCGGTGCTGTTGCAGGTGTGAAAGGATTCCCGCTTGACATGAATGTCCTTAGGGAAACTCTTGCGGAGAATGTTCCTCAGAAGTTCCTCGAACTGAACCTCAAGGCATTTGACCTCGGTTTTAAACAGAATAAATAAAAAGGGGTTCCCGCCCCCTTTATTTTATATTTAATATATCTAAATAGGATGCGGGATAGGAGAAAGTGTGATAGGGAGAAGCAACTCCCTATCGGGGAGAAATAATCGTCAGTACGATGCGAGACTTCTCTGAACCATCGTAGTACGTATGCTGGTCTTCTCATTGTCGATGAGACGATCATGGAATGTCCTCATGTTGACATCCTGCTGTTTGTTGATATAACTGACAATGGTCTGGTTGATCCTGGAGAATATCTCGTTCAGTGTGAGATCCCCATACTTCTCCAACGATCTCTCGTTCTCTATGACCACAGTCGAACTGCACAACATCCTCATCGTTGCGATACCGTCCTTTGCTATGGCGACACGCATGAATTCGAACTCGAAAGGAGAGATCAATATCGAATGAACGGTGATGCCCAGATCCTTCGCAATCGATGCTACGATCGGAGCGAAATCGGTTCCCGTCTCGCCACCCATACCAGCTACGATGTAAGCGACGTCATATCCGGAAAGAACATTCTTGATATCGTTGGCGACATTGTTCCTGGTCGTGCTAAGTGCCTTTGGAATGAAGATCCTCTGTTTGATATCGAGGGCCTCATATCTCTTTTCATCCGATGTTATGGCAATGACATCCATTGAATGGTCGATATGAACATCGCTGATCACATTGCAACCAGCTCCGCCAATGCCTATTACTGCTGTACGCATATCCTTTCCATCCATTACATCGTCCTCCTTTCGTTTGTGTATTAGTGGCCGGTGAAGGCAACGGTCCCTTTCGGTCCCGAAGTCCCATCCTCCCTTCCGGCCAATTAAGGCGTTTCACCAAGAAGGCAGTCTACCTTTACAGGTCTACTGTCCCATCCTCCTTTTGATGTACTATACTTTTATCTTGTCAGTGATGAGGCTGCAGTGAATTTGCTCTGTGCAAGTTCGGTTGTAAGCTGTGTGCTTACGATCTTCTCGCGTATCATCGATCTTATCGCATCCGACCTATCGATGTAGATCCCATCTTCTACCATCGAATCGATCGTATCGATCTCTGCATTCGCGAGGCGAACTGCAACCTCATTCTTGTGTGTCTGTGCTACGTCGGCATCCCTATCGACGTATGCACGGATGGCTGACCTTATGAACAGGGAACGTCCCCCCATCTCTGGATGCTGCTGAAGATAGTCGTCCATCGTCTGGAGTTCTTCAGTCCCCATTCTCAGAGAAATGATCTTCCCTTCGTCCATTCAAGTCACCTGTGTTTAGCTTTGTATCGAGTGCATATCCCTTCAAGCTACGTAATCTCTATCAAACTATTAGTATAAAAATGTATCACATTGTAATAATCTGTATTACAACGAGTCGATAGTAGTGTGGTGATATTCTGATCTGCGTTTTCACTCATTCAGATTTTACTTATATAATATAAGGCAACCTATATAATCGGATTGTTCATTCAACCATTCGGTATCTGGTGTACATATGATATCTGATTACGGCAAGATGGAACTTAAATGGCAGAAGAGATGGGCTGATGCCGGTCTCAATCGTGCGAATAGAGATGAGAAGAAACCCAAATTCATGGTGATATTTGCATATCCTGGTGTCACAGGCTATCTTCACGTGGGCCATATGAGGGGATTCTCATATGCTGACGCTATTGGAAGATACAAGCGTATGACAGGGTATAATGTATTGTTCCCCGTAGGTACGCATGCAACAGGGAATGGTTCCATCAGTCTTGCCAACAAGATCAAGAACCGCAATGAGGGCATGATCGATTACATGCTCAAGAACGGTTGTCCCGAGGAGAAGTTCTCGGAGCTCGAAGAGCCTATGTCCGTCGTGAATTTCTTCAACGACGTATATCAGAATGAATATTGGAAGAGATTCGGATTCCTTGCCGATTGGAGGAGATTCACATGTACACTATATCCGGATTATTCAAAGTTCATCCAATGGCAGTTCAGGAAACTCAACGATGCAGGATTGTTGATCCAAAAGCCGTATTACGCCCCATCGTGCGTATCATGTGGGCCTGTCGCAGTGGATGCTTCGGAGACAGATATCTCGAAGGGCGGAAATGCCGAGACGCAGGAATATGTCCTTCTCAAATTCAAGCATGGTGATGAATATCTTGTGGCTGCGACGCTCAGGCCGGAGACCATCTACGGTCAGGTCTGTTTCTGGGTGAATCCCGACGTTGAATACGTCAAGGCGAGATACAAGGACGAGACGTGGATCATCTCGCCGCAGGCATTCGAGAAGATCGGATACCAGAAGGATGGAATAGAGGAGATCGGCAGGATATCCGGAAAGGATATGATCGGATGGATGTGCATCGCACCTACACTCCACAAGGAGATCCCTGTATTCCCTGCTACATTCTGTGACCCCAATGTCGGTACCGGTCTTGTGACATCATGTCCGTCCGATGCACCAGATGATTGGATATCATTGGAAGCAGTGAAGAAGGATCCTGAGATGATCTCCAAATACGGACTCACACAGGAACTCATCGACTCTGTCGTACCGATATCGATCATCGATATCGAAGGATATGGCGAATTCCCCGCTAAAACTATCATCGATAAGCTCGGAATAACCGCACCTGGTGATCCGAAACTCGTGGAGGCGAAGAAGCAGGTCTACAAGGACGGATACCACATGGGTAAGATGAAACCCATCTGTACAGAAGTCGTAGGCATGCCTGTCGACAGGGCGAAGGACAGGATGAAGGAGACAATGATCGAGGCGAACGAGGCCGATGTATTCTACGATCTCACCGAGGAAGTCATATGCAGATGCGGTAAGAAGGTTTACATCAAACGTATCGACGATCAATGGTTCATCAACTATGCGGATACCGATCTCACAGAGAAGACACATGAGCATTGTAAAGGAATGCACATCGAACCCGTGGATTATTACAACAACATCCATGGTGTTCTCGATTGGTTCAGAGAGAGGGCATGCGTACGTCTCGGAAATTGGCTCGGTACCAAGTTCCCCTTCGATGAGAAGTGGATAATCGAGGCAATATCCGATTCTACGCTCTATCCGATATACTATCTCGTGTCAATGTATGCCAATGAGGGTCAGATAAGACCGGAACAGATGACTGATGCATTCTTCGATTATGTATATCTGAAGGAAGGCGACATCAATGACGTATCATCCGAGACGGGAATATCCGTTGAACTCCTTGATAGGATAAGGAAGGATGTGGAATATTGGTATCCTCTCGACCTTAACCTCGGTGGAAAGGAGCACATGACCGTTCACTTCCCTGCATTCCTGTTCAATCACATCGCCATACTTCCGGAGGAGATGTGTCCAAAGGGCATCATGGTCAATTGGTACGTCACAGGTAAGAAATCGCCTGCTAACGCATCCGGTAAGATCTCAAAGTCAAAGGGCGGTGCACAGCCCATCCCTGGTGCTGTGGATAAATTCAGCATCGATGGTATGAGGTTGTTCTATGCTCACTCCGCATCACCATTCATAGATGTCGAATGGGATGAGGATAACGTATTCACATACAAACAGAGAGTGGACAAAATAGTGAAATTCATCGACGATCTCCTGCAGATCAAAGGGGATGCAAGATCATCCATCGATGACTGGTTGCTTTCCAGATTCCACTCCCATATCGCCGAGATAAAGGATGCTATGGAATCATTCGACATCAGGCAGATGGCATCCATCGCATATTTCGAGATGTTCAATGATTTTAAATGGTACGTCAGAAGGGGCGGTATGAATGAGGAGACCATCAGAGAGGCCGCAAGGATATGGATCACAGTCATGATGCCTGTGACGCCTCACGTGGCAGAGGAACTCTGGGAGGAGTTTGGATTCGAAGGAATGGTCTCGGAGGCCCAGCTCGCTGATGCTGATGTCAACATCCGTTCAGTAGCGGCGGAGTATGCCGAGGATCTCATAAGGGATGTCATGTCAGACATATTGGAGATCATTAAGGTCACCGGTATGCAGCCGAAGAGGATAATCATCTACACGGCCATGGAATGGAAACGCAATGTCTTCTCGAAGGCCGTTCAACTCCACAAGGAGGGTAAGTTGGATGTGCCGACATTGACGAAGGCCTGTATGGCGGATGAGAACCTCAGGAAGATGGGAAAGACTGTCTCCGATCTTGCCAGGAAGGTCGCTCAGGATTACATGAGGCTCCCTGTGGAGAAGATCGAAGCAGTGAGCGGATTGGATGAGTTGGCACATCTCTTATCGGCCAAGGATTTCATTTCGGATGAGGTCGGATACAACGTCGAAGTGATCAGTGCTGATGATGAGGAGAAATACGATCCTCAGAACAAGTCGAAGGTCGCTGTTCCCGGTAAACCAGGAATATATCTTGAATGAGTGCAAGGTCTCGGAGGGATCCGAGACATCACTCCCATTTTTTGTAGAGATCGTGCTCTATGTCGATCTGATCCAAACATCTCCCGACAACGAAATCGATGATGTCATCGATCGTTCTAGGTTTCGAATAGAATCCCGGATTCGCATCTAGTATGCACACACCAATCTTTGAGAGTTCATACTCATTCCTCAGGAATATCGCACTCTTCGGCGTCTCTCTGGGTATGATTATCAACCTTCTCGATTCCTTGATCGCCACAGCAGCAGCTCTGGTGATGAGCGTATCTGCTATGCCCGCATGGATCTTGGCCAATGTGCTCCCGCTACAGGGTGCCACGAACATCGCGTCGAATTTGAAACTGCCAGACGAGATCGAGGCGAAGAGGTCATCGTCCTCGAAGGTGACATCCGCTAACGCTTTGACATCCTCTACAGAGTACCCCGTTTCATGAGGGATTATCTTCTTCGCCATCTCCGATATGACAAGTATCTTCTCGCCTGGTAGGTTCTCGAGCAAACGTATGCCGTAGATCGAACCAGATGCACCGGTGATAGCGACTACATACCTCATGATTGGGTGATATCGTGGCAGTTAATTAATTATGGCATAGGTTTTATCTCGAGTCTTGCAATCGTTTCAATTGTCACATTTTCGTCATAGTTATATAGTTGACCAATATAACGAAACTTACCGTAGCTTTGGCTATGGCCATGGCTTACGGAAGAAATCGAAAAAGAGGTAACAAAATGGTAACCGTCTATGATGTTCCCGCCGAGAAACTCATACTCAAGGTTGCAGAGAAGCTCAAGCAGAACTCTGCGATCGTGCCCCCTGAGTGGGCTGAGTTCGTGAAGACCGGTGTGCACACAGAGAAGGCTCCCTCGCAGGAGGACTGGTGGTTCACAAGGTCCGCCTCCATTATGAGGAAGCTCTATGTCAAAGGTCCTATGGGATCTTCGAAACTTGCAGCAGAATACGGTGGATACCGCGACAAAGGCACAATGCCCAACAGAGCGGTAAAGGGAAGCCGTAACATCGCTAGAAAATGTATGATTCAGCTCGAGCAGGCTGGCTACCTTGTCTCAAAGGACAAGCAGGGCCGTGCTATCAGCCCCAGCGGAATGTCTCTTCTTGACAACGCCGCCAAAGAGGTTTATGACGAGATGAACGCCTGAGGAGGTATCAGCATGGATGATCCTGAATTGGAAGCATTAAGACAGAGAAGACTTGCGGAGATGCAGGCGAACCAGCAGCAGGCAGCAGCACAGCAGCAGGCCGCGGAGAACCAGCGTCAACAGATGGAGCTTCAGAAACAGATGATTCTGAGGCAGATCCTCGTTCCAGAAGCAAGGGACAGACTCGCCAATGTGAGAGTAGCGAATCCTCAGATGGCGGACATGGTCGAAATGCAGCTCATACAGCTCGCCCAGTCAGGCAGACTCCAGGGAGTCATTACAGACGCCATGCTGAGAGACATCCTTAGACAGGTCGCCCCGCAACACAGGGAGATCAAAATCGAGAGGAGATAATCATGTCATCAACAAAACCGCCAGCCATGAAAGCCAGGCTCAACAAGTTGGTCAACCAGAACCGCCGTGTTCCCGCCTGGGTTATGATCAAGACGAACAGGCAGTTCCTCCGCCACCCTAAGAGAAGGTCCTGGCGCATGAGTAAGATCAAAGAGTGAGGGATATAATGAGTGAGGAAGTAGAGAGGATTATTACAATCCCCATGAGAGCCACGAAGATGGCACCCCGTACCAAGAGAGCAGCACGTGCGATCAAGGAGATCAGGGACAACATCGCAAGGCACATGAAAGCCGATGTAGAGAAGATCTGGATCGACAAATCACTCAACGAGAAGATTTGGGAGAGGGGAATTCAGAACCCCCCAAGGAAAATAACAGTCAAGGCAGTCAAATTCGAGGACGGCCTTGTCGAAGTTTCACTCGTTGTACCCGTAGAAACAAAAGAGAATGTAGAGTGATCGAATGATGAGACGCGCTAGCTATGATGGAAATCCGAACATCGGTGTATTCGCTGTAGCTAACGAGAGTCTCGCATTCGTAGCTCATGATGCTGTCAACGAATTCGTTAACAACATCGAACAGGCACTCGGCGTCGAGTGCATCAGAGTCACCGTGGCCGACAGTTATGTCGTTGGTTCACTCGTGGCTATGAATTCAAACGGCGCAATCGTGTCGGGGCTTGCAGGAGAAAGGGAATTGGAGGTAATCCGTTCCAAGACTCCTGTGGCCCTTCTCAACGATAAACTCAATGCCGCAGGGAATAACATACTCGTCAACGACAACGGCGCGATCGTGAACCCTGAGGTCGATGATGCATCCATGAAAGAGATAGAGGATGCTCTTGGTGTGGAGTGTGTCCGTGGAACCATTGCGGATATCGTGACCGTAGGTTCCGTTTGCAGGGCCACCAACAAAGGCGTTGCTGTCTGTCCGGATGCCACAGAAGATGACATCGCACTCATAAAGGATGTCTTGAAAGTGGACAATATCGTTAAGACGACATTGAACCACGGTTGTAAATTCGTAGCTCCTGGCGTTCTTGCCAATTCAAGGGGAGCATTGGTCGGGGATCTTACAACACCCATCGAGATGGGTAAATTGGAAGAAGCGTTGGATCTCTACGATTGATCCATCAGTTATCGAATACCCAAATCTCTTTATCAACGGGCATTTCGTCCTTGTTGATGTCTATGGTCTTACCGATATTGACGATAGTTCTTTTCGATACCGATCTGATGAATGGATCCAAGTCGGATATCTCATCTATCTTCAGTCCTCCTATGCGATAGTGCATGGGGATGACGACGGATGGGTTGACGATATCTATGAGTTCCATGACCTCATCGAGTTCTAGTGTGTAATATCCTCCGATCGGTATCATCAATATATCGACACCTGCGATCTCTTTCAATACTTCTTCCGATGGTATGCATCCGAGGTCACCGCAATGACATATCGAGATGCCATCCAATCTGAAGAGATACATGGTGTTATGGCCTCTTTTCGCACCTAGTTCGTGGTCGTGGTACGTATCGAGGCCTAGGAAATCGATGCCGTGTGAATTGAATCCTCCACTGTGTGCCATGTGATCCTCATGTGCACCATCGATGGAATTCGATGCGTTATGGTCATAATGATCGTGCGACATGAGTACTATGTCTGCAGTAGCATCCGGTCTCTTCAGTCCAACGGATTTTTCATCGAATGGATCGATGATAATCTTCGTTTGTTCGTTCTGGATTAAGAAACAGGAGTGACCATACCACGTAATCTGCATAGAGTTCAGAATAAAAAGCCACAGATATATGTATTTCTAATTGCGTGAAGACGATGTTTTATATCATCGCAGGACGAATATGGTGTTGTGACAAAGACGTTGATCCTTGTCGTTGACAGGGATGATGATTTCGGAGAGAAAGGAGGTGTTGAGACACCCGTAATAGGTATAGAGGCTGCCAAAGTTGCAGCTATGAGCCTAGGTGTCGAGGATCCTGAGGACTCCGATGTCAATGCACTCTTTGCCGCTATGAACATCTATAATGACCTCATAAAGGACAATGATGATGTTGAGATCGCACTGATATGTGGGGATAAGAAGGTCGGACACAGATCGGACTCCATGTTGATCTCTGAGCTTGAGACGGTAATCGATATCGTAAAACCAGAACATGCGATACTCGTCGGAGACGGTGCAGAGGATGAGTACATTTACCCTATCATTTCTTCGCGCGTACCTATCGATTCAGTGAGGAAGGTGTATGTGAAACAGGCACCTGGTGTCGAAGGTTTCATCTATATCATATCCAAGACACTGAGGGACCCGCAGAAGAAGAAGAGATTCCTTGCACCAATAGGGATACTATTCTGTTTCATCGCTTTGGTATACATACTAGCGGATATCTCTGCATTCGTAGCTACCAATTCGGTGTCATATCTCTTCTCGATGACTGCGCCGATGGTCGTATTCCTGATAGGCGGTCTTACGCTGATATATGCGTATGATGCCGTCGATATCACCTATGGATATATCGATCTGATAAGGGGTGAATTGAAATCACCCAGCATAACGCTGACATTCAAGATATTGTCCGCTGTGCTGTTCCTGACGGCGGTAGTCATCGCCTTGTTCTCGATAAAGGATGTGTTGAACAATGGGATATTGTTCGTAACGATGGAATTCCTATCGAGTTTCCTTTGGCCATTCGCATTCTCTATGTTCTTGAATTACATGGGACAGACCATCAATGATTATGTGGAGACAAAAGAGCTCCCATATGGCCTTATCACGACCATCGTGACGATCATGGGATTCAGTTTCATCGTACAAGGGGTGGTCGATTTCCTCAAGAATTATATGGGGTATGGTACCGTGGATGTCTTCGTGGTCCTTGTGGAATTCCTGATCGGTGTTGTTTCGATAATCGCGTCGAGCGTATTCACTGTCATCAGGAAGAATTCTTCAGTCGAGGAAATTGCAGATGAGATTTGAGGAGTGGTCTCCAATCTATGAATCCATCATATCGGATATGGGTTATGACAGGTCATCAGATGAGGCATCAGCTAGATTGTTGAAGGTGTTGATGGTCAATGCCGAACTGATAACGTCTGACGAATTGTCGTCGATGATCGGAGAAGAGGTATCAATATTCGGTTCTGCAGCAAGATTGGAGACTGATATCAGAGATTCATCTCCACAAGGTACGTTGATATCTGCTGGTTCGGCGACATCTCGTGTGATGGCAATGGGACTGATGCCCGACATCGTCGTTACAGATTTGGATGGAGATATCGACAACCAGATCAAGGCATCGGATAAAGGGGCTGTGACAGTCATGCACGCCCACGGTGACAATGAGGATCTCATTATGAGGTATGCAAAAGAATTCCGTGGGAAGGTATTGATTACAACACAATCGAAGCCTGATAACATCCTTTGTAATTTCGGCGGATTCACTGACGGAGACAGGGCTGTTTGTATCGCAAGGCATTTCGGATGTTCGAAGATAAGACTCTACGGTTTCGATTATGATGCGCCGTACCCAAAGGATGGAAGCGACCCTGATATCAAATTGAAGAAACTTCAATGGGCGAAGAGGATAATCGGGGATGCCCCCGATATCATCAGATCACCATGACGAGGATCACGAGCACCACCATGGCCAATGTGACATAGGTGACCGCTGTACCTATCCTTTCCACGAACGATTCTCTTTTCTCATCGTCCTTCATTCCGAATTTCTCGAGTATGAAGCTGAGTCCGCCCATGAAGAGGAAACCTCCATCGAACGGTACTGCAGGAAGTGCGTTAGTGATTCCGAGTACAAGGTTCAACCAGAATATCCAGAATATGAGGCTCATCACAACCCAGAACACATCGTCAGGGAGTATGTTGCTGTCATACCACCAGTGCGTGGCTTCTGGAACAGGTGAGTATCCGCCGAATGCATTCCCTACGAATGAAAGGAGCCCGTAGAGTTTCTGGTCGACGGTATCGCGTCCATTGAATGGATCGATTCCCTTAGCTATCGTGTTGTTTGGCGTTGTGAATCCGAATCCTGCTGTATTTGTCGTGATACCAAGGTATCCCACACCATTCTTGTCACCGAGTGTGACCGTAGTCACTTGTGCGGTAGTGTCAAGTTCCCCGTCTTTATACTCAAACCATTTGATACGCACATTATCGTTCGGTTGTGTACTGCTCATAAATTTACTGAAGTCAAGGTGAGATCCAATAATGACCTCTTCCTCATCCTCTGAGGGGTTACGATCACTGCCAATGATCTTAGTAATGCTGTACAACATGGAACCGCTGAAGATATGCTTATTATCGGCTGGCGACCCTGCCATCACTTTGTAGATGAAAGTACCTAAGACGACATTTTTCGTTTCTATCGTCCCTTTATAATTGTATGTTACGGAATATGTCCCGCAATGTGTTATGTTATCGAAGAAATCAGAAAGGGAGTTGGTCTCATAGGTGCCTGTATCATCTGTTATCGAGAGTATGATCGATGTATTCGGTATCCCTGAGTCGAATGCAGGCGATGAATCGGCAATACCGAACACGGCGGGATTGTCTCCGTAATCGCTGCTGATGCCCGATGTCATTCCGCAGAATACGAGTATGAATGTGATCATGGCGACGAAGAAGTTCGTTGTTATTCCAGCAGCATATAGGTCCATCCTAGCTCTTCTGCTACATTTTTGGACCTGATCGTTGTTCGGTTCAACAAAAGCTCCCAGAGGAACGATACAGTGAATGATGCCCGTATTCTCGACATCCATATCATTCGCTTTCGTCTGTATTCCATGTGCGACCTCATGTACGACCATGGCAATGATCAATCCGATCCAACCATACACAATCGGTAGAACGGGATTGATACCAGGGATGGCAAGGACATAGGTGACGCCTAATCCAGCGGTACTGCTCATCTTCGGGATTATGAGCATATCTATGACCAATATTGAGACCATACCGATCATTAGGATCGCTGTGACGATCCATGAAACAACACCACAGACTCTCCAAAAGCGCTTATGCTTTCCGAGACGCGTCATGAGGTCTATTCCCCATCTTGTCTTCAGCATTATCAGTACACTCGATGTGACCAACCCATGCTCTTTACACCATTTGCTCCTCTTCACAAATATGAAAGTGGGCATATACAAAATCGCTAGGATTATCAAAGCGAGCAACTGAGGTTCCATGAATACCGCTTCTTCGTAATCTATCGATAGTATTTTTATTCTACCCAGATTGAAGGATATAAGGGTGTCATTTTAGTAGTATGAGTGATTTAGGATAGTGTATGGAACTAGATGGCATAATCAAGGCAATAAGAGAGTTCCCTGGCATCACAAGGAAGAAAACGATTCAAGACGTAGTTAGATTCCTTCCCACGCATACATTCGCCAGTGTATTCGCATCAGAGGGAGAGGATGCTGCTGCCATCGAGTTCGGAGATGACCTTATCCTGTTCGCTGCGGACGGTATAATGGAATCTCTTTTGAAGACCAATCCGTTCTATGCAGGTTATTTCGCAGTGTTGGTGAATGTCAATGACATCGCTGCGATGGGCGGTAAAGCATTGGCAATGGTCGATGTGATATCAGTCAAAGATGACAGGATATGCTCGCAGATGCTGAAAGGCATGGAACGTGCTGTGAAGAAATTCAATGTTCCTATCGTCGGGGGGCATACGCATCCTGATTGTATGTATCACGCCATCGATATCTCGATAATCGGTTCTGTTCCGAAGGATCAGGTCATACTCAGTAGCACTGCGAAGGATGGGGACGATATCGTATTCGTAATGGATACGGACGGTTTCTACCCACCGGACCTCAGATATGCATGGGATACCACTACGAACAAAGAGGACAGGATCGTCCAAGAGCAGATGGCCGCTATGTGCGATGTGGCCGCTGAGAAATTGACGCATGCAGCTAAGGACATGAGCAATCCTGGTTGTATAGGGACCCTGGGGATGCTGTTGGAGACATCATCGATGGGAGGCTATGTGGATGTTGACAAGATACCAACTCCGAAAGGCGTTGATTTCATCCAATGGATTCTTTCGTATCAGGGATGCGGATTCGTATTCTCATGCCCCCCAGAGAATTCACAGCGCATAATCGACATATTCAAGGCTGTAAAATGTGACGGCGCTATAGTGGGTAAGGTGGATTCATCACAGATCCTGAGATTGAGATCAGGTGATGAGGAACGTGTTCTCTTCGATTTTAATAGCGATATAATAACTGGTTGCAAACCGAGAAAGCAATGAAGTGCTAGGCCACAAAGGTGGACGTCATTTCCACGTCAAGTTTAACACATCGCTTCTCGACTCCGCTACCCTGCGAACTTTAGTAGTTCAGGGTAAGGCTGCTCCCGTCAGGACCTGACCCGGTTTCCCCGATTAGCATGAACTCGGCCATCCTCCGACGGCTCTGGACATGGACACTAATCCCGCAAGACAGAATCTCATCGTCACTCAGTGGGCTTGAGGTTTCCACGGCGCCGCCCCTTGCTGTCACCTCCGCGTATTGACGGTTTCGGTATACAAGGATACGCCAAGCATCCCGGTCAAGCCTAGCATCAACCCCATGGTCCGTTCGATATTAAATCATTTTCCGTTATTTGCGGACTGATCTGCGATGAAGATGTCGAAAATACGATATTCTGTTGCCATAAATATCACATCTTTCAGTAAGGTGCACCTATCGAATTTATATATGATATCAAAGATGGGGTGATGCCGTGATAGATGTTAGCACGGCACAAAGGAGAAAAGAGAATGTTCGGAATCACAGACCCGATGATATGGGCCGCATATGCAGGATCCATACTTACGGTGATATTCTGTTGCGTATACGGTTGGCTTAAGAGAGACGGGGGTGATGAATGATGGACTCCACCATATTCTTGGTGATGGCAGCATTGTTCATCATCGTGACTTTGGGATTAGGCCTTCTCGCATATAAGCGTGTCAGAAGTTCCGAAGAATTCCTTCTTGGCGATAGGAACACACATCCAGTCATATTGGCATTGTCGTACGGCGCAACATTTCTGAGCGCATCCGCGATCGTAGGTTTCGGCGGACAGTCGGCCAAATATGGATTATCCATGATATGGTTGGTGTTCCTGAACCTGTTCCTAGGTCTTGCAGTGGCATTCATCGTCTTCGGTAAACCTACAAGAAAATTGGGTGCGAAATTAGGTGCATTCACATTCGCGGATTTTCTTGGTAAGAGATTCGAATCGCCATCAATAAGGACGTTCACGGCAGTGATCGTGCTAGTCGGTATGCCAATCTACTGTGCAGCTGTACTTCTTGGAGGTGTGAACTTCCTCAACGTGATGTTGGATATCGATAGGAATACCGTATTGTTGATATTCGCACTCATCACAGGTATCTACGTCGTATACGGCGGATTGATCGCTGTGATGTACAACGATGCACTACAGGCAGGTATAATGTTCGTCGGCATGATCGTCATCTTCGTATTCTCTATTATAACGTTCGGAGGAATAGATGGCGACATCAATTCCACATGGAACATGGCGATCGCCTCATCGACCAAACTGCAGGAACTTGCCAGCCAGGGTATGGTGGATTGGGGCTCCATGCCAGAATTCGGTTCACAGGTTTGGCTCACGGTCGTCACGACATTCCTCATGGGTGTCGGTATCGGAGCCCTTGCCCAGCCACAATTGGTCATAAGATTCATGACAGCGAAGGATGACAAGGCGATGTCAAGGTCACTGATTATCGGCAGCATATTCATGCTCGTCATCGTCGGAAGTGCATACACCATCGGTGCATTCTCTAACATGTTCTTCTTCGATAGATACGGTGAAGCTGCTATCGATCATGTTGCGAACGTCGATATGATCATGCCCACATTCATCGTCGATCTCTTCAGTGAGGTTACATTCGGAGATGTATTCGTTTCCCTGTTCGTATTGGCGTTGTTATGTGCATCTATCAGTACGATGAGTGCATTGCTGCACGTGATGGGTTCATCGGGAGGATACGATCTCGCAACGGTGATCGCAAGGAAGAGAGGCAAACTCGAACAGAACAAGGATTACAGATCACTTAGGCTGAACAGGATGGTCACAGCAGTCATGTTGGTAGTAGTCGTCGTACTTGCATACCTGATGCCTTCCAACATCATTGCGAAAGCGACATCCATATTCATGGGATTGATGGCCGCTACGTTGCTTCCGTCATATGTCTACGCTCTCTACGCCAAGGGTGAACCTAACAAGAACGCTGCGATATTCAGTATCGCTATCGGAGCGATCGTATGGGCGATATGGGGATTCTTCGTATCAGTATCGATCGCTGCGGTGATCGGTACGCCGATGGTATCCATGGGATTATGGAACTACGTGGACCCCTTGGTCATCGCTCTTCCGTTATCCGCAATAGCGTTATTGGTCGGGAACAAGCTGTTCCCAGACAATGCTTCGAAGGCATGATCATCAAGATCGTACTCCGGCCCTCTAGGGGGTCGGAGTGCGTATCGCTTTATTCTTCAAATTCGATTTTTCCTGTGACTTGCATACAGTTCACTGGGTAATTTGATAAACGGGTATCATATTCGGTTTTTCATGGAAGAGCTCGAATTCCTCGTGAATATGACCATAATGCTCGTTAGCGCGGGTATTTGTTCGGTCATCTTCAACAAGTTGAAGATGCCGCCGATCATCGGTTATCTTCTCGCAGGTATACTGATCGTGAATGTGCTTGAAGGTCCATTCAAAATAACGCTGAATGGAGAGATCATCGATAATCTGTCGCATCTCGGTTTAGTGATGTTGATGTTCGGTATCGGAATGGAACTGGATATCGACAAACTGAAGAATGATGGTAAATTTGCGATGATAGTAGCCATAATACAATTGCCTCTAATGATGATGATCGGTTATGTTTCGGGTTCGTTCCTCGGTCTCACGCCATCTGCATCCATAGCTCTTGGTGCGATAATCTCGGGTTCTTCTACAGCTGTCGTCGCAGAAGTCTTGAAGATGCAGAAACGCATATCCAAAGAGACTGCCGAGACACTCATCCTTGTCACGATCATGGAGGATATAGGTCAGGTCATCATCCTGTCGATGGTAACGCCTATCTTCGCTGGCGGTACGATGGGCATGTCCGAGATGACCACGCTCATTCTGAAAATCATAGTGTTCATGATCGTCATCATCGCGATCGGCGTCAAATTCATGCCTCGTATCCTCGATTGGATCGGTGACAATACATCACAGGAAGTCCTCCTCATCGTATCCGTCGGACTCTGTTTCGGTTTAGCATACCTTTCGCACATGGTCGGACTCTCCATGGCGGTCGGAGCATTCCTTATGGGCGTTACTTTGTCGAGATCTAAATTCAAGATGAATCTGTTCGATAAGGTCGAACCGATGAAGGAGCTTTTCATGTCGATATTCTTCATATCGATAGGAATGAAGGTCGTGTTCGGCGAATTCATAGATAACTTCGGATTGGCCGTTGCGATCGTGGTCATATTCATGCTCGGTAAGTTCGTTACCGTCTTCATCGGTTACTTCGTCGGCAACAAGAACTACGTCGATTGTTTCTCCTGTTCCATATCTTTGATGGCAATGGGAGAGTTCGCATTCATCATCGCAGGAGAGGCATTGAAGACGAACGTCATAACTTCAGGATTCTACTCTGCCGTGATCGGTGCATCGCTTCTTTCGATGATCATATTGCCGTTGATCTCCAGATACACATTCAGAGTGGTGGATGCCGTCGAGGAGAAGAAACCGAAACTTCTCTGCTCCGTTGGTAATTGGGCGTTCAATACGCGTGATAGAGTTTACGGATTGTTGCAGAGTGCAGGTATAGGCAATAGGATCAGGAATAACATCTATACGGTGTATGGTTCCATCGTATCGATCATCTTCATCGAGATAATATTCACATCGTTCATGGATTTCCTCTTGGAACAGATCGTCTCATTCTTCGGATGCGACAGAAGCATAGGATTCATGTTGCTAATGCTCATGAATCTCTTGGCATTATTCTCACCGACATTGTTCCTCGTAAGGAGTGTGAAAGGTATCAACAAGGCACTTATCGAGGCCAGTGAGAAGAATGGTACAGAGATGGATAGGATATACTATGGTATCCTTCAATTCGGTACAATCACATTCGTATTCGTCATAGATCTTCTGATCATGATCGTGTCCCCAGGACCGTTCGGATACGTCTATCTGATCAGTATCGCACCAGTGATAATCGCTTTGCTCTTGGTGTATTTCCTTTACGCGAGATACAAGTACAAGAAAGGAGAGGACATATTGGATGAGGAGAATCGTAGAAAATGAACAGAGTCCTTGGGCTCTGTTATCCGAACCGATGTGATCAGGATGCCTTTGTTCAAGAAGATGACCGACCGTGAGAAAGGCCTAAGAGAGAAGGCTGAATCCGGTGATGCTGATGCGATGATCCAACTGTTCTTGGATTACGCGCATGGTACGAACGATATCAAAGCCAATGAACAGATCGCCGTAAGATGGTTGAACATGGCTTTGGAGGCAGGTGATGCCAGGGCTATGGGCTACAAAGGCATACTCTTGCATAAGCAGAAGAAATATCAGAAGGCTGTAGAACTATTGAACGATGCCTATGAAGCAGGGTTCAAGGATGTGGCATTCACACTTTACATGTATTATTCTGAGAAGCCGATGTTGGATGAGACCAAGGCTACGCATTGGATCGAGATCTCCGCTAACGATACGCAAACAGCAAGCAGTCAGATCAAGGCCGGGAACAGATATCTCCTTGGGAAAGGCGTAGACAAGGATCTTTCCAAAGGGAAACAATGGATCGACAAGGCATTCATCAACGCAAAAGCGGATAAGAACGACAAGGCTGAATGCTACGGCTCATATGGTTACATCCATCAAGAGAATGGGGAATCACAGAAAGCGAAGGAATGTTATCTCGAAGCTATCAAGATGGGCCGTTTCGAATACTCATTCCTATTGGCCGGTATATTCGAGAAGGAAGGCAATTTGGAGAAGGCACTGGAGTACTATCAATACGGTGCAGACCACGATGTGCCTGCCTGTAAACCTGAATTGAAAAGGTTGAAGAAGATGGGGTGATGCCCTAAGAGGGCATCACTCATATGATCTGTTATCGATGACGTGTTTCGATTTTCCTTCGAATCTTTGGAGTGTCTTCGGCAATGCGAGTCTTACCTCAGCTTTTATGTTCAACACTTCCTTGAGTCTGCTGTCGAGTTTCTTCGCCATCTTCGCCAGTTCAGTGGTGTCATCTGTGAGCGAGTTCTCATTCAATTCCACCTCCACCAGCATATGATCGGAGTAGTTCTTGTTATCCAACGTTATCATGTAGAATGGGCTGAGGAAAGGCATCTCTCCGATAACAGCCTCTATCTGCGATGGGAACACGTTGATTCCCTTGACAACGAGCATATCGTCGGATCTTCCGGTGATCCTGTCGAGTCTGGGGTGTGTCCTTCCGCATTTGCACCTTTCCCATGTTATGCTGGTGATGTCCCCGATCCTATATCTTATGAGGGGGAATGCTTCCTTCTTCAGCATGGTGACGACCACATTTCCCTTCTGTCCATCAGGGACAGGGTTGTCATTGTCATCGAGTATCTCGATCAAAGCAAGATCCGCCCATACATGGACTCCACATTGTTCCTTGCATTCAAGGAACATTGGACCATAGAATTCGGATGCACCGTAACAGTTGTGGACACGGATGCCTGTCCTGTCCTGAAGTTTCTTCCTCATGGATTCGGACCATGGTTCTCCGCCTGCGATCGCCAATCTGAGTTTGGTGTCCTTCCTGATATCGATACCTCTCTCATCGCATGTGTCTGCGATGTGGAAGAGGTATGATGGTGTTCCTGCGATCGCCGTCACAGGGAGATCGCACATCAGATCTATCTGACGGTTGGTGTTACCTGTACTTATCGGAAGCACGGTCGCCCCGAGTCTTGTCGCAGCATCATGGACTCCGATGCCTCCCGTGAACAATCCATATCCATGGGCGTTCTGGAGCATATCCGATTTTGACATACCGAATGAGACCATCCCCCTATCGAGGGATTCAGCCCAATTATCGAGATCGTTCCTTGTGTATCCAACGACCGTAGGTTTACCTGTCGTTCCGGATGAAACATGTATCCTCACTAGGTCATCATATGGTCTTACGAAGAGTTTGTCAGGGTAATTGTCCCTGAGATCCGTCTTCTTCATGAATGGGAGCTTTCTGATGTCATCAAGTGTTTTTATGTCCTCAGGTTTAACGCCTGCAGCATCCATCCTCTCGCGATAGAACTTCGAATCCCTGTATGTGTTCTTCACAAGTTCTTTAAGGAGTTCAAGTTGCATTGCTTTGAGGTCCTCTTTGGGCATCGTCTCGATCTTCTCATTCCAGTATGTCATTGGATCACTCTACCGTGCTAAGATATAACACGGATATTTGGTATAATGTGGACTCCGATATATAGTAATCGATTGTAGAGGGGCTTACTCGCCTTTAGGAACTATCTTGATCTCTATCGGTTCGTAGCCGATCCACCCCATGAATCCTGTCCTGTGCATGATCCTGATGAACAGATTGATCATCGGACCGACAGCGATGATAAACAGTATCGTCCCTTCTTTTATCCCGGATATCTCCGGGAGGAATGACGCGGATATGAGTATGGATGTCATGATGCATGCAACATCGAATCCGATCTTGGTGTGTCCGAAGTTCCAATCCTTCACACAGGCGAGGAATCTTACGAAGAAGTCACCTGGTAGCATGGAGACCGAGGATGCGATGCTCAGCGCTATGCCTAATGCCAATAATATGACAGATATGATCTCGATGACCCATTTGGCGAGATAATCTGTCGGACATATGCTTTCGAATACTATCAGGAATACGTCGCACATGTAGCTGAAGACCATCACGAAGATGACGCTCAATGCGTAGAACGGTTTGTAGTTGTGTCTCATCACAGCTATTCCGCCGAGGAATAAGAGGAAATTGAAGGTGAATGTCCACATCCCGAAACTCATCGTCCCTGGTATCAGACTCAATGTGTATGGTACGGATGAGATTGGGGATACGCCGAGCGACGCTTTTGTAGAAAGGGAGGCCGACATCGACATCAGTATCATCGATGCTAGGAAAATGACAGTTTTTCTGAATCTGTTCTTCATGTTGAGAAGGTTTGTGGGGATCCACCCCACAAGATGTTCATTCGAGGATGAATGAACCTACCACTCTGAGCTTTCCGCCTTCGAGATACATCATCATGGCTTTGTCGCCAGGCTTGTGTATGATATCCGAGTCGAATTCCATCTCAAGCATAGGTGATCTGAAATCACCGTCGTCCTTGGATGACGTCACACGGCAGGGCACCATCTGCATCCAATGTCCTATGTGGATGACCATTCCGTCTTTGATCGGATTCGGCCAGAATTTGACCAATGTGGCCTTAGCTGTGACCTTACGCGTCATTTTGATGGACGGGTCAGTGGTTGCGACATATCCTCTGTCCAATTCGTCGGATTCAATACCTCTCAATGCAAGTCCTACGTGGTCGCCTTTGATACCATCTGCCGCATCGATGTCATGCTTCTGTATGGATTTCAGGATGACCTCTTTCTTGATCGGATAGATCTGCATCTTGTCGTGAACCTTGAAGTATCCGTCTATGACGGAACCGAGAACGACGGTACCGACACCTTTGACATTGAAGTGACTATCTATCGGACATGAGCCACATGTTCCATTGCCTGCTTCCTTCTTGGTGTTGCAGGCAAGGTCTATGAGCATCTCCCTCGTCTTAATCGGATCGTCCTCGAGTGGTTCGTAGTTCTCAAGGGATGTCCCTGCGAGAAGCGGTTTCAATTGTTCGGGTTGGATATAGTTCCTGAGGACCATCCATCCTTTATCGATTCCAAGCGAATCGATCATCACAATCGTTTCTCCAAGGAAACTGTCTATCTTCTCGACGACCAATATGGCGTACTCTGCCATGGATACCGAGTAGAACAACGATGAGAGTTTCTCAGGGTATTTCGTAGGTTCGATGAGAGTGACGGAATCATTCCCTTTCTTCAATTCGAAGAAGGTCATATCTGTAACGGTACCCTTCTTCCCTACCTCGGATGCGAAGTTATTGCTTCCTGCGACAACGACATTGAGATTGCCCATGCACTCACAGGTCCTTTTCCGTTATGACTTTCATCTTGGCATCTTTGAATGCCTTGATCGCGGATTCGGGATCGTCGACCCTGAGGAATATGATGGGTTCGTCAGAGCCTTCATGTGCATATCCGTATTCGATGTTGATATCTGATTCTCCCAACACATTCGCTGCGGAGAAGAGTCCGCCAGGCACATCCGCTACGGAGACTGCGACGAGTTCCGTCTTCTTTATGATCAGATTCTTCGACATCAACCTGTCATATGCTTCATCAGGGTTATCCACGATAGCCCTGAATACGCCGAATCCTGATGACTCGGATATGTTGAACGCTTTCAGATTGACATTGCATTCCTTCAACACCTTTGCCATATTAGCAAGGCTTCCAGGTTCGTTGTTCACGAATATTGAGAGTTGAGTTATCATATCATTCATTCATAACACCCTGTTGTCGATCACTCTTTTTGCCTTACCTTCGAATCTTGGAAGGGTTTCAGGTTCTTTAAGATCTACCTTAACAGCGATGTTCAGGTATTTCTTCATCTCGGCCTCTATCTTCGATTTGAGCATCATCATATCGGTCATCTTATCGCTGAATGCCTCGTTCTTGAGTTCAACCTGAACGATCATCTCATCCAGGGATCCCTTCCTGTTGACGATTATCATGTATTGATTCCCGACCTCAGGGATCTGCATGAGTGTGTGCTCCACCTGTGATGGGAATACGTTGATGCCTCTTATGATGAGCATATCGTCGGATCTTCCCTTGATCCTCTCTATCCTCGGGGATGTCCTTCCGCAAGGACATTCATCATTGAGTAAGCATGTGAGGTCCTTGATCCTGTATCTGATGAGTGGGAATGCTTCTTTTTTAAGCATCGTGACGACCATCTCGCCCTTCTGTCCGGGTTCGAGCACCTCTCCGGTCTCGGGATCGATTATCTCCACATAGACCATATCCGATTGCATGTGGATCCCTTTACGTTCCTCGCATTCGGTGAACATAGGCCCCGCCATCTCCGATGTTCCGTAGATGTCATATGCTTTGACACCCATAGATGACTCGATGTGTGCTCTCATGCTCTCCGTCCAAGGTTCTGCACCGACGACGGCTTTTCTGAGTTTCGTATCCCTTCTTATGTCGATGCCCATCTTCTCCGCAACTTCTCCGATATGGATGAGGTATGAGGGTGTGCATGCGATGACAGTGACGCCAAGATCGACCATCAATTCGATCTGACGTTCTGTGCTTCCTGTTCCTGACGGCAATACGGTGGCACCGACCCTCTCTGCTCCATAGTGGAGTCCGAGACCGCCTGTGAACAATCCGTATCCGTATGATACCTGCATTGTGTCATCCTTTCCGATACCTACGGATGTAAGGGATCTTGCGAGTGCCTCGCTCCAATAATCAAGGTCACCGTTTGTGTAACCTACGAGCGTAGGTTTACCGGTGGTGCCTGATGAGACGTGATATCTTATGACGTCCTTCTGTGGGACGGTGAACAATCCTGTGGGGTAGTTGTCCCTCAGGTCCTGTTTGTACATGAATGGGAGTTTGGAAACGTCGCTCAGACATTGGATATCTTCGGGACGTACATTCGCCTCCTTCATCCTGTTGTGATAGAACTGGTTAAATTCGTACAAGTGGGAAACAAGTTTCTTCACACTCTCATACTGCATTTTTTCCATTTCTTTCTTCGGCATACATTCCATTTTCGAGTCCCAATACATATTCAGGCCTCCTGATTGCCCTATTTATAGGTGTATAATAAAGATTACGTATGATATATCGGAGGGAGTAGGTCATCCCGATCGAACATGATGTAAGGAATGGTCGATGGAATGCACATATGATTATATCGTCGTGACATGATTGACAGCCTATGACGATACACGACGAACTCATCGACTTGATGTCATCATGCAGGGATGATGCGGAGTATATGAATTCCAATGTATCGAGGACCGAGGGCGATCCCAGAGGCACATGTTTTTGGTATATGTACAACAGGATCAAGATCACCGAGGAGATAATATCTGTCTACGACAAGAGATGGAATCCTGATATTCTTTCTAAATTGGATGAATCGAGCATATCGGAGATCCATGACAGGATCGTGACTGTCACAAGGGATATGTTCGTGGATATAGTGTCGGCGATAGAGAAGGGGACGAAGGATTGTCTCAAGATGTATCCTTCCTCTGGAATCAAGGAATCAACCCTCAAGAAGGCAAATCGCCTCTATCTTAGGAACATAATGCTATCATCATGCGAAGCGGGTGTGATAACAGAGAATGATCTGGGCAGATGGGATGATGTGCTGTTGATAAGAAATCTGGCGGTGCATGAGAATTCTGTATCAGATAGAACGACCAGATTGGCGATATCGGACATCGAGATTATAATGAGAGCTGGAAGGATGATGAAAGGTCCCATGGACACCTACATAGTTCTGACGGAATTAGCTCTGAAACTGTTCTACGATTGGCTCATATCCATGCATGAGAGATTCAATCGTCCTTGACAGCGCCTTTGTTGACCATTCCGACAGCGATCTTGAGCATCTTCTGCATACACGGTTCTGCGTAGAAGTTCTTCCTCACGGTCAATGCGCTGTACATCTCGTCAGGATCCTTCCCTTTGAGATCCTCGATGTTCCTTATTCCGAGGAGATACATCCCCAGGCAGCATTTCTCGCTTACAGAGGGGATCTTTCTGAGTCTTGCGATGACCTCTTCCTGTTCATCCATGTTCAGTATAAACAGATGCATCATAATAAAAACATCGTTGCGGTATCGCTATGTACTTGGTGATCGATCGTACATCATGGATCAGATGTCCGCTTGGGAATCATTCTATCGCAACAATAATCGTCCGTGGAGAGGGGTATCGAAGGTAGATGATCTTCCGTTCCCTGAAGGTTCACATGTTCTTGAACTAGGTTGTGGGAACGGGAAGACGGCGATAGCATTGACCGAGATGGGATTGAAGGTCACTGGGGTGGATTTCTCCAAGAGTGCGATAGATATGTGCTCTGACATCAAAGGAGATGTCGAATTCATCTGTTCTAGGGTGGATTCGCTTCCATGTTCCGATGATTCATTCGATGGTGCATTGGCCTTCCATGTCTTAGAGCATCTGGATGACAAGGAGCTCAAGGATGCCGTTTCCGAATTGAGAAGAGTTGTCAAAGGCGGAGGACACATACTGATCAAGGTGTTCTCCCGTAATGACATGCGTTCTGAGAAGGGGGAGTCCATAGATGAGGGTACATTCGTGAGAGGAAATGGGATAAGATACCATTACTATACAGAGGAGGAACTGATCGATGCATTCAGTCCTATGGGGTGTGCTTCCATCCTGACAGTGGACGAGACCACAAGATTCGGGACCATGCGCAGCAGGATATTCGCCGATTTTCTGAATCCGATCGATTGACCATGGAATCTATTTAATCCGATGATTGTGTTAAGGCGGATATGAAATGTCCTAAATGCGGTCATGATAACGCAGACGGCGATATATTCTGCTCAGAATGTGATTGGCAACTGAATAAGGCCTACAAGCCTGAGACAAAGGTGCAGAAAGTTGTCGTTACAACATACGTTGGTCTTGTTTTCGGTGTAGCGGCCCTCATAGTCGCTCTCATGGATTTCGGTATTTTCGGAGCGGTGTTCGGTGCGATAGGTATGATTGCGAGCAGTTATTCGATGACACTCGTCAGGGTATCCGATGTCCAAGAGGACAAGAAGAAGATCATGATCGGAGCGACAGCATTGTCCTTGGTCGCATCCGTCATCGGTTTCATCATCGGATTCACAGGAATATTCTGATGTGGTACGATGGCAATATATCGTGACAGATACATCCTGGATGGTCTGGATGAGATACCTCCAGATATGCTCAGGGACCTCGATATCGCCTATGATCTTTGTCAGACATTGAAGGACACATCCCCCTGTGAGATGTGCGGGAAGTGTTGCCATCAACCCTTCATCACAGTCCGTGACGAGGAGGTCGAGAGTGTCGCTCAGGCGGCAGGGACTGATGCAGTATCATTCATGTTCCAGTATCTGACACGCGATAACGAGGAAGGTAAGTGGTTATTCAGACATACGAACCCATGCGCATTCCTCGATGACGATAACAGGTGCAGGATATGGAAGGGAAGACCGGAGATATGCAACGAGTTCCCTTACATGGTCTCGATGTTCATGAGCAGGGTCTATTTATCGATAGTAAACGAAGGTCACGATATACTTCCGGACCTTGAATACATGGATGACACTTGGCCTTGTACAAAGATAATCAAGGAAAGGATCCCCGGGTTGATAGAGGAAGCGAGGATCAAGAGAAGATCAATGCTTTGAATTCTCTCCCAGGAATCTTCTGAATTCGTCAGCATAGAGCGATGGGTGTATCACATGCCCCACATCTGGTATGCGATATACTCTGCACCCTTTTATGTCGGATGCTACCTCATCCCCCAACTTCGGTTCCACCATTATGTCACTCAGACCGTGGATGGAGAGCGTAGGGACCTTGATCACACCGAGTCTTCCGCGAAGGTCATATCTATCCAAACAATACATCTGCTGGCGCAATCTCTCAGGCGTGGTCGTGTTTATCGTTTTGACCTTCTGACCCTTCTCACGTTTCGAATCGAAGTAATCCTCCGTGAAACTGAATGCATTGACCATCGCGTATATGTATTCCACTTTGGTGCCGTTGACTCCGGCATCGATCATGGTATTCATCATGTAACTCGATCTTGCGGGGCAGCGCTTGAATGCGGATACGAGTGTCAATGATTGCAGTCTCTCCTGATGTTGAATGGCGAATTCCATGGCGACCTGACTTCCCATGGACCACCCGAGCATGTGGACCTTGTAGATGTCGAGATGGTCAAGGAGTGCTCTCACATCATCCACATATGTCTGACAATCCACATCGCCGGTGTATTCTGTCTGACCAGAACCTCTGTGCTCGAATACTATCACTTTATATCCGTCAGAGAGACTTGGTATCAAGGAATGGAAGAAATTGATGTCTCCTCCGAATCCTGTGAGAAGGATGACAGGTTCACCTTCTCCAGACATTTCGTAATGGATCCTTGCTCCGTTAACATCAGCGAAGGGCATGTACTGTGGATTTTCACATGATTATTAAACGTTACCAATCCACAAGGGATCCTATCGTCGATACATGGGCTTGTGAACAAGGGACATCATACCACCTCTATGATCCGATAGTACTTTGATATCATGCGATTTCTACAGATATCGCCGTCAATTTTATTTACTTATCCATTATGGGTACATGTGAGGTTAGTACTAATGGCTGACATGAACAAAGTCGGAAAGAGAGTGAAGAAGTACAGAGAGCATCTTGGCTTGACCCAAGAGCAACTTGCGGTCAACTCTTCATTGGACCTAACCTTCATCAAGGACGTCGAGGATGGAATCGTCTATCCTCCGATAGGTTCTATGATAAAATTATCACGTGCACTTGGCCAAAGGCTGGGGACGTTCATGGACGACCAGTATGTCGCGGATCCGATCATCGTGAGATATTCGGAGAGGAAGGAGGAGACCGCCAATTCCAGGGATGGAGCGAAAGGACACTACCACTATTATCCGCTTGGTAAAGGTAAGTCCGATAGGCATATGGAGCCTCTTTTCATAAGGATAGAAGAGGATGAGGAGAAGGCCATGTCCACCCACGAGGGAGAGGAATTCATGGTCGTCGTCCACGGAAAGATCATCGTGAGATACGGGAAGGAGGAATACATCCTCGAAAGGGGCGACAGCGTGTACTACAATTCTGTCGTCAGCCACTTCATCGGTGCCATCGATGGTCCTGCAGAGATACTTGCTGTCCTGTACAGCCCTATGTGACGGTGTTTCATATGGTCTGCATCCCTAGGAAGAATCCTACCAGTGATGAGAGGCTGGGGGATTTGTTGGACAAGTGCATAAGAGAGCATCCGGATAACGATGCGATCGTTTATGTCGACAGGGATCTCCGCTATTCTTGGAAAGAATGGGGGGAGGAAGTCGATCGTGTGGCCAAAGGACTCATGGCCATGGGTGTGAAGAAAGGGGAGAAGGTTGCCGTATGGGCTACTAACGTCCCTGATTGGGTGACGCTCATGTTCGCTACCGCGAGGATAGGTGCTATCCTGTTGACGATCAACACCAACTATCAGGCTGCTGAATTGGATTATGTCCTCAAGCAATCTGACATGGAGAATCTTTTCCTCATCAATGGTGTGAGGGACACGGATTACGTCGATACCGTTTACAAGCTCATACCTGAATTGAAGGAGCAACCGAGGGACGGATTCCACTCAGAGAGATATCCTCACCTCAAAAGGGTCGTTTTCCTTGGTCCTGAGAAGTACCGCGGGATGTTTTCGATGTCCGAGGTGAAATCCAAGGCTGTGGAGATATCCGATGACGAATACTCCGTGATGAAGGACGCTGTCGACGTGCATGATGTGACGATGATGCAGTACACATCAGGGACGACAGGATTCCCTAAAGGTGTCATGCTCACTCATTTCAATATCGCGAATGACGGATATTGGCTCGGAGCGAACATGAACTATGGTTCAGATGATCGCCTTACGCTGAATGTTCCGCTGTTCCATTGTTTCGGTTGCGTGCTTGGTGTAATGGCATGCGTCAACCATTGTGTAACGATGGTGTTCTGCGAGACATTCAATCCGATAGATGTCATGACGTCCATAGAGGAGGAGAAATGTACCGCAGTGTATGGTGTACCTACGATGTTCATCTCTATGCTCAATCATAAACTGTTCAACAAATTCGATTTCTCATCACTCAGAACAGGCATCATGGCCGGTTCACCCTGTCCGATTAAAGCGATGGAGGAGGTCGTTGACAAGATGAACATGAAGGAGATCACCATCGTGTATGGTCTGACAGAGGCATCTCCTGGTATGACGCAGACACGTTATGATGAACCTTCGATCGAGAAGAAATGTTCGTCCGTAGGTAAGAGATTGCCTGGCGTGGATGTCGTGATTCTCGATCCCGAGACGAATGAACCATGTCCTGACGGTACCGTCGGTGAGTTCTGTTGTAAGGGATTCAACGTGATGAAGGGATACTACAAGATGCCCGAGGAGACTGCCAAGGTCATTGACAAGAACGGATACCTCCATTCAGGAGATCTCGGATACAGGGATTCCGAGGGATACTTCTACGTCACAGGAAGGATAAAGGATATGATCATCCGCGGCGGAGAGAATATCTATCCGAAGGAAGTGGAGGATTTCCTCTATCGTTGTCCAGGTATCAAGGACGTTCAGGTCGTCGGTGTGCCCAGCAAGAAATATGGTGAACAGCCGGGAGCATTCATCATCAGAGAGGATGGTTCCAACATCGATGAGCAGGACGTGCTCGAATTCTGCAAGGGTCAGATCGCATGGTACAAGACTCCGAAGTACATAGCGTTCGTCAATGAATTCCCTATGAATGCAGCAGGGAAGATTTTGAAGTACAAGATGAGGGACCAGGCTCACGAGTTGTGGCCGGATGCCTAATACAGTCTGATACGCACATCTATATGCATCGATCCTACAACTGGTTGGGAGCATGAATATTCGGAGGAGATGTCCCCTCCCGCATGTCTTTCCACAATCATCTCATCTTCCTTGAAGGTCATGCTGATGTCATAACCATAGATATCAGGGACGAGATCGTCCATAACTCTCTTTATGAACGATCTCATCTCTTCTTTATGTCCAGAATTCATATTGGCGGCGATCAGTGTGCTGATAGGGAGGATCTGTGTGTCCTCGGTATCGAATAATGTGGATGAATCCAATTTCATGCTGAAAAGATCATCGCATACCGTCTTTGCGTTCGGTCCATCATGAACATTATCGGGCATTATGTTCGCGAACATGGTCACGGACACCGCCGAAAGTAGGATGATGAAGATCATCGCATCGATCATCGCAATGCTTCCCTTACGATTCAATACCATTGCGTCACCTTATAGGATGCAAGTACGATCGAACCGTCATCACAACTCAATCTCAATGTCCCGTTCTTCACCCTGTTGTTCTCGCTATCCGTGATGCCGCATTGATACCTCTTTTCATCATTGAACAACGGCCCTATCAATCTCACATCGACATTGATTCCAAGAAGGCCATATTTTTCACAAGATAGTTCCATCTGGTCCTGTATGTCTCCTGTGATCTTGTTATCGACAACGGTGAATCTCAGATATGATGTGTCTATCATCGCATCATCGTTGAATGTCGGGAGTTCATTGTAGGCGATCAAGCTGATGAACGATGTCATTGCGATGGTGACGATCATCATAGCCACCATAGCTTCCATGAATCCTCCTAGGCCTTTCCTGTCGGTGATCACACTGATGTGATCGGACGGTTCGCTGTTATAGGACAGATATTACAGTTAACAGTTAATCAGACGCCACGGAGATAGTGTCCTGTGTTTACGGTCCCGCCACAGAGTTTCTTGATCTCCTCATTGTATTGGAAGTCCCTGTCCTTGAACGCTTTACAGACAAGGGTGGCAAGTTCTACAGGACGTTTCCTCAGGTCGATACCGAATGAATCCACTCCAGATCTCTCAAGGTCATCGAGATAGTTGATGAGCATGAGGTCGGAAGAGTTCAATATGTGCGTGAATCCGAATCTGTCCCTGTACACAGGGAAGACATATCCCTTGTCATCCTTTATCGTACCATTCTTGAGATGCGGGTCCCTTGTTATCATGAGTTCGAGACGGCCGAATACCATGACCTCGACCTTCCCGTCATATCTTGATATGACATCCTTAATCTCCGCTTTGGAAAGTTCTACCGATAATGTGGTCTGATGAAGATCATTGGGGAAGAACGAGTTGAACATGTTGATGAAGTAGCTTCCGTATACTCTATGTCCCTTGGCGGCTTCGACCTGACCTATATTGTGGGCCATGATCGGTATATCCTTATCCTTAGGAATGTCTTCCTTGTAAGAGAATCTGGGGAGGTACATCACACATTCCACTCCTGTTCCTTTGCATCTTGCGAATGCTTCATCAAAATCCTTACCATCGTAGTATATGCGGTCAGCGTAAGGCATAACGATGTCCAATATCTTCAGAGTGGAGACGTAGAATGATAGTTTGGACGGATTCTTCGCACGTTCAATCTTCGGTGCGGATACCTTCACTTTAGAGCGTTTCGTGTCACCGGTGAGCTTAGGGGGCCTTCCGATGAGATTCTTCACCTCATCTATGCGCGGATCGTAGGTCCTGTAGAGATCATATGATCCATCCTGCAGTTTGAACGGGGATGTGACATCCGTGCCTGAAGTGAGTATCTTGAATCCGCCGATCTTCATATCCCCGTCGAACAGCGATATCCCGTCGCCTGTATGGAGGTCAGTATCCTTGATGGAGAATGTTCTGTTCTTCACTTTGACCTTCTTTATGAACAATCCTCTGTTGTCAGGGTATGTCGCTTGGACCAAAGATGATACTCCATCCAAGTATCCGTGACAGTATCCTCTGTTGAACACGGTCTTCAGCAATCCCGTGGTCTTCTCAAGTTCCGGATTCTCAGGATCCTTGTATGCGAGTGAATATGCGCGTGATGCGAGATATGCATACGCCTCACTCCTCATTCTTCCTTCTATCTTCACTGATGATACGCCGATCTCATCCAATTTCTTCAGATAATCTATGCAATACATGTCCGCATTGCTGAGGATGTATCCGTTCCTGTCCTCGGATTCATATTTCTTCCTGCATGGTTGGGCACATTCGCCACGGTTGCCGCTCCTTCCACCGACGATGGATGAGAAGAGACATCCTCCTGATTGACAGTAGCACATCGCACCTTGTACGAACACTTCCGTCTCGATAGGCGAGTCCTTTATGACATCTGCTATCTCGTCGAAGGTGAGCTCTCTTGCCAGGATGACCCTGTCCATGCCGTTATCGGCGCACCATTGAAGGCCTGTCCTGGAGTGTACTGCCATCTGCGTGGAGGCATGTTTCTTGATAGGGATGTCCTTTATCGCTTTCAAGAGACCGATGTCCTGTATGATGACCGCATCTGCACCTATGTCCTTCAGAAATTGGACGAATTGTACTGCTTCCTCCATCTCTGAATTCTTGATCAGTGTGTTGACGGTCACATTCACCTTAACGCCGTGTTCGTGCGCATACTTTATCGCACCTTCGAGTTCTTGATCCGTGAAATTGCTAGCGAATGCTCTAGCACCGAAACTCTTTCCTGCTAAATACACTGCATCGCATCCGCCCTTTATGGCGGCCACTAGACCTTCCGGGGAACCTGCTGGTGCTAAAATCTCCATGTGGCGTCCATCGTGTTATTATTTATATAGTAATCGAGGACGGAGCAGATGTGTGTAATATGATGATCAGAATAGGATCGGCGTCATACCGATCGGAAAAAGGTTGTGACAGGGGTTTCCCCCTGTCTTTCCATCATTCCCATTCGGTGACGCCTTCATTATTGCTGAGGACGTCCCTATGGAATTCAGGTTCTTCGATACCGTTCTTCTTCTGATCGCAGTAGTCCTTGTAGGCCTCGTAGACCTTCTTGCTCAATAGAGCAACGGCGATCATGTTGACGGCACCCATCGCGGCCATGAATGTGTCGCAGACGATCTCCATGAGGTCTGCACCCAATACACATGAGATGAACGCTACGGCGATGATGAGGACACGGATCGCAAAGACGACCTTCTTGTCATCTTTGATGAAACGGATGTTGGACTCACTCATCGTGTAGTATCCGATAAGACTCGTGAATGCGAACACCATCATGAATCCGGCGATTATGTATTTTGCAGCTTCACCGAACGGTGTGGATGCTACGACTGCCTGTACGAGCTGTGATTTCGTAAGGCCGAGTGCCATGATGGATTCATAGCTGCCGTATGAGAGGATGACCAATGCTGTGATCATACAGACGATGAGTGTGTCGACAAGGACACCGAAGGATTGGATCATTCCCTGTTTCACAGGGTGTTTCGTATCAGCTGTCGATGCGATGTTGGCGACGGAACCGAGACCGGCCTCGTTGGAGAAGACACCTCTCCTGAGTCCGCTCATGATGACGGTACCTAATGCACCTCCGATCAAGGATGGCGCGCTGAATGCGTCGACGAAGATCATGGATATCGCATTGCCGAGGTTGCCGATGTTGAAGCATATTGCAACGATTGCGAAGATGATCCAGATCAATGCCATGATGGGGACGATCTTTGATGAGAACTTACCGATCTTCTTCAATCCACCGAAGATGATGGCTGCTGCTGCGACGGCGATGATAGCACCATAGATGACCTCAGCATGATCGAATGAATATGCACCGATGAGTGCACTTGATGCGTTACTTGCCTGTACACCAACGAATCCGATACCGAATGTTATGACGGTAAGGAATGCGAGGAGGACTCCCAATTTTCTGTTCTTGAGACCTTTTGTTGCATAGTATGCAGGTCCTCCGTGGAAGTTACCATCGGATTTCTTCTCTTTGTATATCTGAGCCAATGTGGATTCCATGAAACTGCTTCCGGAACCAATGATGGCGAAGATCCACATCCAGAATACTGCACCAGGCCCTCCCAATACGATTGCTGATGCGACTCCCGCGATGTTACCTACGCCTATACGGGCGCCAAGTCCTATGCAGAAGGCTTCGAAAGATGTGATCTTATGTGTGCGTTTACCCTCACTCGATCCCGATAGAGCTAGACTTGATGTCTCCTTCAATTTTAGAATCTGAAGGAACTTGATCTTATATGTGAAGAAAAGTCCTAGCCCGACAAGGAATACGAATGCTACATACCAGACCCAATCGTTGACTGGAGTCAAGGCTTCTATGATATCTTCGGTACTACTCATCTGTATCACTAAATAACCCACATTCGTGACGCGGATTGATACGCCATAAATGAGTAAACCCTATATATATTGAAAATTGAAATATTACTAATTTTAATATAAGAAAATCTAATGTATGTTGGTGAAGAGGTATATCGCATTACAACGTGTTTTGTCGTACAGCAGTTTCACGAAAGCGGCAAGATCGTTGGGATGTACGCAATCATCGATCAGTCAATCGATCTCATCGTTGGAGGATGAGCTGAACATCGTATTGCTGAGGCGTTCAAGGAACGGTATCGAATTGACGCCTGAGGGGAAAGAGATCTATCCGTTCATCGACAGGATGATCAGACATTATGTCGCTGTCGTAGAACAGGCCGAGGAGGTCAACCATCTTGTCAGAGGATCGATAACGATAGGCACATTGGCAAGCGTTACATGCCATTGGATGCCTGAACTGATCCAAGGATTCCAAAGGATGTATCCGAACGTCAAATTCTCGTTCAAACAGGGCGATTACACATCAATAGAGGAATGGATCAAGAACGGTGATGTGGATTTCGGATTCCTTGCTAAATCCGCAGTATCGGACATACACACGGAGGAGCTCAAGGAGGGGAAGATGGTTGCGATACTGCCGTCGAACCATAGACTATCCGGCAGGGATGTCATCAGACTGAGGGATATCTCCGATGATCCGTTCATACTTCTGGAGACGGGTTCGTACAGCGAGGTGTTGGAAGCATTCTCCGATGAAGGTCTGGAACCGAACATCAAATTCAGGATACATGATGACTACACCATCATGAGGATGGTGGAATTGGGGATGGCCGTCAGTATCTTAGCGGAATTGGTACTGATCGATACACACCACGATGTGAGGATAAAGGATCTGGACCCGCCTTTGTACAGGACCATATCATTGGGTTATACGGACATGGATTCCATGTCAGCCGCAAGCCGGAGATTCATAGAGTACATCAAAGAGAACATACAAGGGTTGCCGTGACCTGTTTGTTAATTGTTAACTTTAGTATCTCGCAGATATATCTGGACAGTCGGAATCCCACCATATGATATCATTGAAGGATGTGTTCAAACGGAAGGATTCACGTGACATCATCGATCCGTGCGATAACATCATAGATTGCAGGGAGTGCGATTCCAAGCCGAACATATCATCTTCGCTATGTTTGAGATGTTGCTCGGACAGACTCTCGGATAGGGATGCCGATGATATCATATTCCGTTCCTCTGTGGATATACAGTTTAGGGGAGAATCTGCGCACATCATACGCAGATTGATCACAACAATACCGAATTCCTGTAACACGTTATCAGTCGGAAAGAAAGGATGTCTCGAATGTCCGTTATCAAAGGGCGTTGTGATCGATACGATATGGGCCAACCTCTCCGTCGAAGGTATAGATTCATTGATGGCATCCATAGATGATGTGACGGTCGATTGCGAATCATATGATCAATGCAAAGGAGCAGTGACATCGTCATTGAAGGTCTTGCGTGACGATCTCTCATCATTGATGGAAGAGATGTCCTTCGTTGCCAATAGAATCGTTGGGGTCTGATCATGCCACGCATCGTCAAGACAACCATCTCGCCTGATAGAGGAAGGATAGCGGATTCCAATGGCGTACCGATATCCGATGACGATCCCGATGTCGTCAAACAAGGCGATGACATTTCATTCAAAAGAAAAACGATCGAGGAGATCCTTTCGAACATCGATAGAAGATATCGCATGATCAAACCACCGTATGCGGATACATGGTCCATAGGGGACAACAAGGATATCGCGGTTCTTGAGAAATATAGGACGAACCACTCAAGGATCATCATCGGTGATGCGGATGATGGCGAGATAGAATACAACATAATGCCGAATGAATACACTTATTCGCTATCTTTATCGGATCTTGTGAACGATACGATATCCTATGTCAGGGATGAGTATCGGAAGGATGGCGGTCGTTTCAACACGAATGACGTGAGGAGATCTGCCGAAGAATTCCTGATCAAGAACCGTGACATCATCGATGATGCGATATCGGGCGGATGTTCTTTCGAATACGCGATCAGGGAATTGTGTGATGTTGTTGTGAGGTATACGATAGGACTCGGCATCTTTGAACTGTTGTTGGAGGATCCAAGATTGGAGGATATCTACATCGACGCACCTTGCGATAAGAATCGCATCTACGTAACATTGGATAACGTGAGCGGATACAATACGCACATGAGGTGCAGGACCAATCTCATCGCCAGTGAGAGGGAGATAAGGAATCTGATCAACACTCTGATGCGCGATAGTGGATTGCCATATTGCGAATCGTCTCCTGTGATGGAGACGAACATGTGCAACAATCAGGCCAGGGCGACCATCGTAGGATATCCGATGAGTCCGAACGGGGATTCGGTAGCCATAAGGAAGCATTCGACCACTCCATGGACATTGACCAAATTGATAGGTAATGGTACGATAGATGAGCATGATGCCGGTTTGATATCATTCCTTGTCGACAACCGCTGTACATTCCTCGTTTGCGGTGCAAGGGGCGCAGGGAAGAGTTCTCTCCTGTCAGCGATGTTGTTCGAGATGCCAATAGAACAGCGCATATTGACGATAGAAGACACATTGGAATTACCAGGTGATGTGATGCGTTCGATGGGTTACAAGGTCCAATCCATGCTGATAGACGAGAGGATGAACAGCGATGTCAGCAAGAGGGCGGATGAGGCATTGAGGGTCTCGCTGAGATTGGGTGAATCCGCAATAATTCTGGGCGAGGTCAGAGGAGATGAGGCCAGAACGTTGTATCAGAGCATGAGGGCTGGTCGTGCAGGCAGTTCGATAATGGGTACTATACACGGAGATTCTGCGAAAGGCGTGTATGAACGCGTGGTGCATGATATCGGCATACCCGCAGAATCATTCATGGCAACGGATTTCCTCATCGTGATGGGGACGAGGAGGGAGAGAGGTACAAACAGACAGACGAGGAAGATAGTTGAATTCGTATCCACTTCGGACACGATCGGCGAATTCATATCCGTCGACAAAGGGATGTACAGATCACCGGCGATGAGACGTATCATGGAATCGACATCCATGGCGAAGGGTGACGTCGAACAGGAGATAAAGTCTAGAGCAAAGATGAGGGGATTGTTATCGAAACTAGCGATCGAAGTCAATGACGGATACAGCAATCCGGAATGGATCATTCTTGCGAACGATCACCTTTCCAGATGCATATCATCTGGTATCACAGATTCCGATGATGTCCTGGAGTCATTCAAGAAGAAGCTCGGAGTGAATGATCAATGATCAATCCTTACAAACTGATGAACGAGGCACCGACGGTCATAGGGATGATGTCCGTGGTCCTGTCATCAGGAGGTTCCTTTGAGATGGCCGTCAGGGACGTATCCGAGAACGGCCCCGTTCTTATGAGAACATTATTCAATGACATCACAATGGATGCCGATTGTAGAGAAGAGCCATACATAAAGGAGAATATCAATCGTATGCTTGTCACACTGCCTGCGGAAGCAGCTCCCTTCAGAAGATCCATGAGCCTTATGATGGCAGCATCCGAATCATTGGATCTCAATGAGAGAAGATCGATGATGAGGGATGCGGAATCGATAGTCCTGAAAGGATTGAAGGAGATCGGCGACGCATACAGCTCAAGCCTCAGCAGCCCTTGTACGTTGATCTTCGGTCTCGGCATAATGCTGCCGATGATCCTGATATCGATACTTCCGATGTTGAATCTCGGAGGTCAATTCGCTGTCAAAGCACTGGATTCCAATGTTATCACAATGGTGATCCTGGTGTTCATACCCGCGGTCGTAGCTTCAATGATAGTATTCATGAGAAGGAAGAACCCGTTCATAATCAGCGAGTCATCCATGTCGGACATAACATATCTCTTGCCGATGCTCTTGACGATACCGTTGTTCATGATCTTCGAAAGGAATGGCGTCGAAAGGGCAGATTCCATCGCATATTCCTGTGTAGTATCCGGTGTGTTATCATCAATGGTGATGATGAGAAAGATCAATTCTGAATCTAAGAGACGTAGGGATGAGGCATTGCTCATGGATGCGATGTTCGAATTGGGAAATAGACTATCCATGGGAGATAATTTCGATATCGCGCTGATATCATCATTCTCAGCTAGAAAGGATATGGCGCATATCACTGAGAAGATGAAGAGGGAACTCGTTCTATGCAGAGGGGATGTCGCATCGGCGATAAGGACAGTATTGAATCCGATATCGAGATTCATGTCCGATTCGTATTGCGACGTGTTCAACGCATCCAATAAGGATATCCGCGATGCAGGTAGACTTGCAACATCGATAGCTCATCAGTTGCAGGATCAGGATTCCGTGAGGAAGGATATAGGCAATAGGCTGAAGAGCATGCTGGATATGATGACAGGCACCGCATCGGTATTCGCACCGTTGATCCTTGCGATGAGTGTCGTGATGCTTGGCCCTATATCAGAGATTGTAGGAGAAGTCTTCTTCGATGACATCTCCACGGTGTTATCCATCTATCTGATGGAACTCACAGCGTTGATCGCAGTACTATCATCGAATCTCACCTGTGAGAGCGGGATCGTAAATATGGAGATGAGGTTCACAACAATGGCATCCATATCGTTGGCAGTATTCATGTTATGTTCAAGGATCAGTCTGTAACAGAGCAAGTGAGGGTTCCGCAACACATATGATTTCCAATGACAATCATATCTATCGTCGGGTTCCTATCATGCGGTTACAATGGAGAGAGATACTATTGATTTTGGCGACATTAGCATTGATGTTGCTCATAATTACACCATTCATCAATCTATATGGTCGTTTTACCTCATTGGATGGCACGGTAGGGGCGATAGATCATCCAGAATTATGGTTGAACAGCGATCCGCTCACAATGATCACATATTTTTTTGGCGACATATTCTGCCCACAGATCATGTCAAGATCCTTCATCCTGAACGGATCTCAGATGGCATTCTGCATAAGAGATTTATCAGTTCTCATCGGAATCGTCGCAGGATTGGTGTTCTCATACACCGAGTTCTCCAAAATGATAGGATTCAGGAAATCTATACTGATGATATCATATGCATTCATCATATTGATGATCGATTGGGCCATACAGCATACCATGGGTGTGGATGTAGCCATATCTAGGATATTGACAGGTACGTTCTTCGGTTTCGCACTCATGTGCGTGTTGTCGTCGTACGAGAATTTAATACGCAGAATGTGATGGTGAGGCCATGGCCGTGCAGGATGGATTGAAGAATAGAGGATACGAACGCAAGGATGTCAATGAGAGATTCAAAGCCGTTGAGGAACTCACAGGCGAAAGATTGACAGAATTGACTGATTATACATTCGATCCTTCTATCGCATCCAAGAACATCGAGAATATGATCGGTGTGACGCAGATCCCTCTCGGATTCGCCGGACCTGTACAGATCAATGGTGATCTGGCACAAGGTTCGTTCATCATCCCGCTCGCAACGACGGAAGGGGCATTGGTGGCTTCTGTATCCAGAGGTATGTCGGTCATAACCGCTTCAGGTGGTTCACGCGTAAGAGTATTCGAGGATGCGATGACAAGGGCACCGATCCTCCGCGTGGACGGGATAGACCATTCCGTGAAAGTGATCGAATGGATATCCAAGCACACGAAGGAGATAGACGAGGTAGTATCATCCACTACGAATCATGGTCAGTTGATGGATATAGAGGCATTCCCCAACGGAAGGAATCTCCATCTGAGGATATCGTTCCGCACAGGCGATGCCATGGGGATGAACATGGCGACGATAGCATCCGAGGCCATATGCAGACTCATATCCAAGGAGACAGGCGCTGTCACCGTTTCTGTTTCAGGTAATATGTGTACTGATAAGAAACCTGCATCGATCAATCTCATCCGCGGACGCGGTAAGCATGTGATAGCCGAATGTAGGGTCCCGAAGGATATCGTCGAGAAGAAGTTGCATTCGACGACACAGGCCATAGTCGAACTCAATACGAGGAAGAATCTCGTGGGGAGTGCGATGGCAGGTTCGATGGGATTCAACGCCCATGCCGCCAATATGGTGGCCGCATTGTACATAGCTACAGGTCAGGATCCAGCACATGTCGTCGAGGGAAGTCTTTGTATGACCACATGCGAGGATGTCGATGGTGATCTGTACATCGCTGTAAGGTTGCCTGCGGTTGAGATTGGTACAGTCGGTGGAGGCACTAGGTTGCCGTCACAACAGGCCGCCCTCAGGATGATAGGCTGTCTTGGCGATGAGAAGGCAAGGAAATTCGGAGAGATCGTCGCAGTCACTGTTCTTGCTGGAGAGCTATCCACATTGGGTGCACAGGCAGCAGGTCAATTGGCAGAGGCACATAAGCAACTCGGTCATTGAACCATCGTCAGATTCCAATCGATAATATTTATATCGCGCACGCATACGCGCACGTATGCCTGTAATCAACTTCGATTATCACGACCTATGTTCGATGCTCGGTGAGGAAGTACCGAGAAAGACGCTCCTTGAGAGGATACCCATGATCGGTGCGGATATGCACGATACAGAGGGTGAGGTGGACGAGATGTCCGTTGAATTCTTCCCGGATAGGCCGGACCTCTACTCGGTGGAGGGTCTTGCAAGGGGCATGAGGGCATTCCTCGATATCGAACCGGGTATGACAGAGTATGATGTCGATGACAGCGACATAGACGTGTTCGTCGATGACAGTGTGAAGGATGTCAGGCCATACTTCCGCTGTGCGGTCGTCCTCGGAGTGGAGGTCGATGACACACTCCTCAGATCGATCATGGAGATGCAGGAAAAACTGCATATCACGATCGGGAGGAAGAGGTCGAAGATCGCCATAGGTATACATGATCTTGACAAGGTCGAACCGCCCTTCACTTACAAAGCGATCGACCCTCATGAGATAAAATTCGTACCTCTTGCCAAAGAGGAGGAGTGGGATCTCGATGAAATACTCCAGAAACATGAGAAAGGTGTCGCATACGCACATCTTCTGAAGGGATATGACAAGTACCCGATAATCCTGGATGCTAAAGGTAACGTACTCTCGTTCCCTCCTATAATCAACGGTGCGCTTACGACCGTGACAACGGAGACAAGGAATCTCTTCATAGACGTCACAGGCAACGATCTGAAGACGGTCGAGGGTGCATTGAATATAATTTCCACTGCGATGGCGGAGCGTGGCGGAAGGATCGTATCCGTCAACATGCATGATGACGGCAAGGAATTCGTATCGCCTGATCTCTCATCGTCAAGTTGGAAGTTCTCCAAATCAGATTGTAACAAATTCCTCGGAATACCGCTTTCGGACGAGGATATGGTGCATTCATTGAACAAGATGGGGCTCGATGCTCTCATCGATGATGATATCGTGCATGTTGAGGTGCCGTCCACAAGGATGGACATAATGCACACTGTCGATCTCTATGAGGATGTCGCCACGGGATATGGATTCGAGAGATACGGACAATCATCACACATGGTCACGCAGACCGCAGGTAAGTTGTCGGATGTTACTGCGTTCTCAGAGAGGCTCCGTGATGTGATCATCGGATTGGGATTCACCGAGGTCGTAACACTCACATTGAGCAACGAGAAGGATGAGTTCACCAATGCAGGTCTTCCTGAACAGGATGTCGTTACTGTCATGAATCCGATCACCGAGGACCACACATGCCTCAGGCATTCATTGTTCCCAAGCCTCATGAGATTGTTCAGGCGTAACAAGCGTCGCGATCTTCCACAGAGGATCTTCGAAATAAGCGATGTCATCGTCGATGCTGTCAAACAGCGTAATCTTTGTCTTGCAGAGATGAATTCTAAGGTCTCGTTCACCGAGATCAAATCGTATTCAGAGTCTGTATTGAGAGAGATCGGTGTTGATTATGAGTTGAAAGCATCGGAATATGATGTATTCATAGATGGAAGAGGTGCAGAGGTGATAATCGACGGAAGTTCGGTAGGATACTTCGGAGAGGTATCTCCTCAGGTCGTCATAGATTTCGATATCAATCATCCTGTGATGATGTTCGAACTCGATCTTCAGCCGTTCATAGAGAGATTGGGCGGAGGGTTGTTCTGATGTTGGATGTGGGCGATTCCTTCCCACACTTCATCCTTCCCGATGAGAATGGGGAGATATTCGATTCGAAATACCTGGAAGGGATAAGGTATATTGTGTACTTCTATCCGAAGGATAACACATCAGGATGTACGAAAGAGGCTCAGACATTCAATGAGGTTTATACAAAACTGATGATAAGGAATGTACCTGTTATCGGTATCAGCAAGGATAGTCCGGAATCTCACCGTAAATTCATCGCCAAGAACGATCTCAAATTCAAATTGTTATCTGATTCAGACCATACTCTGATGGAACAGGTCGGTGCATGGGGTAAGAAGATGATGTATGGGAAAGAGGTGGAAGGTACCATCCGTTCCACATTCATCATCGGCAAGGACGGTAAAGTAGAGGCCTGTTGGTATAAGGTCAAAGTGGATGGACATGCCGATACGGTCTATTCTACGGTCAAGTCCTTGATGCAGTGAAAGGTCTGCTTATAACAGTACCTTTCCTGTCATCGTTCCTTTCAGGCATGTCAAAGGATGATGCCTTAACGGTAGCTATGATGGGAAATCTGCCATATCTCTTGAACATTGGTATGTTTCCGCTGTTGGATCCTTCCACAGACAGGATATCATTGACGATTGAGATATCACTGCAATCGAGTTCGACATCTTTCTTCAATATCGAACCGGTCAGTTTTGCAACCTCGTTCCCTTTTTCTGTCGCAGATAATATGATGCACATAGGATTGATCCTCGTCGCTATGTCGGAGAGTGCATCTGCATAGAGTTTTGGATCATAATCCTCCAGATCCTTGGATCTTATGTGGTAGATTGTATCTACTCCGTATGAGAACAACACATTATACAAAGGTTTGATATCAGCAGGTCCGGTGATCATGGCGAATATCCTGTCGTTGGATATCGACCTGAGTTTCCCTATCAGTTTTATGACAGCATCATCTATCTTCGAATCGACGGTCTCTGCCCAGATCAATGAACCTAATCCTGTATCCTGATTCAGGTCATATCTCGACAACATACCTGGTGGCAATCTATCGTCATCGGATTGACAGCTCCCACCGGAACAACTGCCTGAGGAACAGTTTCCGCCACTGCATCTGTCAGACATCATTCATCCCATATCCTGGGAAGCATGGCGTTGAGCACTGATTGTTCTGTCAGCTCTCTTCTGTCAAGGAGACCTTTGCTCAATATGCCGATCGCACCTTGCTCTCTGCCGATATCATTCTCTGCATATGTCGCACCCATGGCTTCGCCAACGGTCTTCCCGTTGCGGACGAGTTCTGCGATCTTATCGGGATATCTGAATCCTGAACCCATGCCAATCGTTATCTTCCCGGTGTCATCGATGATAGCACAGTGTTGAATATCATATAACCCATCATATCTCTCAAAGACGCCTGCTTCGATCCCCACAGCCATCTTGTGATTGCCGAGAGCATCTTTGGCCCTGTTGATAGCACCTTTTACAGTCTCATCTTCGAACGGTTGTTCGGATACGCCACTCTTCGAATCGACAGGGAAGATCCTTACGCTGCCGTAGATCTTCTCCATGACAATCCTTACAGCCTCGACCTTGACAGGATTCAGGGAACCGACCGCGATATCGATCGCATCCATGGAACCATCACGTGAACAGACACCATTCATGATATCGGATGATGATATCTTGCTGCCATCATCCTTCTCGATCGATCTTACGACTGAGAGTTTCAAAGGTTCATCGGAGAAGGTGGATCTCCATTCGATGACCTTCTTCCCATTCTTCAAGCTCTCATCGGATACCACTAGTACGTCGACATCGGCCATGATGTCCTCCGGGCCGTACATGTCGTCGATACAGAAGATGTCCGCTTCCTTATTATTTGCTTTGAGATATTCTCTGACGGCCTTCTCTCTTATGTAATATGGATTGACCCTTGTGCGTGTCTCCGATGCCATCCTGTCGGATGTTATCCCTATGCACACATCTTTGGAAAGAGAGAATGCCCTCTTGAGCAATGCTATGTGTCCTTCGTGAAGGACATTGAACGTTCCTGCTACTGCGACGATCATAATCTTCCGATGACTATGGCAATGACCATGACACCTACTGCGGCCAACCATATCAGCAGAAGTTTGTTCTTACTCTTGGTGAGCTCTTCTCTTTTAGTGTCCTTGCATTTATCGGAGCAATACCTTCCATTGCCGTCGATGAATGCCTTGCCACAATAGATGCAGTGTTTGTGCTGGGGTATCCTCTCGGTAGGTTCTGCCATATTCATCCCTCCATTCTTGTCACTCTGCGATCCATCTCATTCAGAACGATGATCATGCAGTGGTTCGCATGATAGCTTACAGGTCCGAGGTTGATCTTATCATATGGATATTCCGACATGATCCTCTCCTCCTCTTTGGTGGGGTCCCTGTCATCTCCGAGAATGTAACATGGTTCCTCAGGGAATTCGTATTCCCTGACATCCTCGCCATCCTCTCTGAGGTAGATGAATCTACATTTGTCTGAGAGGTCCTTCATGACATCTTCGAATGACCTTCTTGATATGTATACTCCTGGTGATGACCTTATCTCATTCTTACCGTCGAGTTTCTTGAGAAGTGCATTCCTTATGAGTGACGCTGTGCTCCTCTCATCGGGATTGAGGTATTTCATATCAGGCCCATAGAATCTTACAGTCTTGGGCGCATCCGTTCCGCCTTCAAGCACGAGGTAGATCTCTGAATCCTTTCTCAGGTCGTGGCTGAGGAAGAATGCGGAGTTGACGCACCTTACAAGGATATCTAATCTTCCGGCTCCGCCACAGATATCATCCAGTTTGAAATCGCCTGTTGTGTATGCACGGTGTCCGAGAACGATGAATCTGTTCACGTTCATTCCTCGCTGAGTTCGTTCTCGAGCTCTGAGAGATCGGACATGCCCATCTGTTTCATCATCTGTTTTCTCATCTTACGGTTGCTCATGACACCTTTGATGGCCTTCTTCGATGTGTTATATTGTTTCAGAAGCTCTCTGACATCCTGGATGGATGTTCCTGATCCCTTGGCTATCCTTTGTACGCGGGATGCCTTGATCATCGAAGGATCCTCTTTCTCATCATTGGTCATGGAGTCCATGATGTATCTGTACTTCTGGAGTTTCGCCTGTGTGGCCTCATAATCCATCTTGTCTTCGAACTTGGACATACCGGGGATGAGTGACATGACCTTCTGCAAAGGCCCCATCTTGCTCATAGCCTTCAGTTGTTGATACATGTCGTTGAGTGTGAATTTACCGGACATGATGTTCTTTCCGGCATCCATCACATCCTGATCTTCTCCGATCTCTGTCTTTGCGATATCGACCAAAGCGGTTATGTCGCCCATTCCCAATAGACGGGAGATGAATTTGTTGGCGTTGAACGGCTCAAGGTCACGGATGTGCTCTCCTGTACCGAGACAAACGATCCTAGCATGTGTCTTCGATACTGCACTTAACGCACCTCCTCCTTTCGCGGTACCATCCATCTTGGTGAGTATGACGCCTGTGACGCCTACTGCATTATGGAATGCATCTGCCTGAGGTCCAGCCTGTTGTCCTACCTGCGAATCGAGAACGAGGAACCTCTCATCGGGTTTTGCGACAGCAGAGATGTCCTTGAGCTCTTGGATGAGATCATCCTCTAGAGCGTGACGTCCCGACGTATCGATGATGATGACCTTCTTCTCTTTGAATTTGGCCATACCGTTCTTCACGATCTTTGCAGCGTCACTTTCTCCAGGTTCTCCGTATACCTCTACGCCGATCTTCTCTCCCAATTGTTTGAGCTGATCCAATGCGGCAGGCCTGTAGACATCGGCACCGATGAGTCCGACTGTGAAACCTTTCTTATTGAATATGTTGGCGAGTTTGCCTGTCGTGGTGGTCTTACCTTGACCGTAGAGACCGACCATCATTATGGTCTGAGGTGCGATCTTGAGTCCTTCGCCGTTATCGACGAGATTGACAAGCTCCTCGTAGATGATGTTGATGACATGGTCCTTAGGTGTCCTGTTGGTGGCTGGTTTCTCTTCGAGTGCTCTCTTCTCGATCTTCTTCGTGAGTTCCAATACGAGTTGGACGTTGACATCCGCTTGGAGTAATGCACGCTGAAGATCTTTTACAACATCCTTGATGAGCGCCTCATCGATAGAGGTAGCACCTGTGATACGGTTAATTGCACCTCTGAGAGATTTTCCCAATCCATCTAAGACCATTGGTAACCTTGACTGTCTTATTTATTATAAAGATTATTACTTTTGAATCAATTTTTAAGTCCAAAAGAACAGAAGTTCATAGGAAAAGGTTAGCCAGTCAGAAGGGATGGGATGCACTCTACAAAGCTAACCTTTTTCCCACAATTCCACATTACTCTCGGGCGTATATAAAACTTGTGCGAAAATTAGTGAAAAATATTGAATTTTGTGACAAAATCGTTTATTTACCCACGGTCTCCCGTGGGTAAATGATTCGAGATCAGAGGTATCCTGATTTCTGAAGGGCCATAAGGTCCTCGGTGCTGAGCTTCTCACCATTCTTGAATCTAGCGAAGATGTCATCAGCTGCCTTCTTGGACTCTGCATCGGTCTTCTTCTTACGAACGGACTTCTGCTTGTTCTTGATGGCTGCGACTGCACCGTCTGTCTCGTGGAACGTCTTGATCTGCTCGATGTGCTTCTTGTGCTCTTCATCTGCTGCTTTCTTGCACTCGATGAATTTAGCCTGAGCCTCATCTGCCTGTTTCCTGAGTGTGTCTGCCTGCTCGTAGAGTGCGATCATCTTATCGTGCTCTTCCTGGGCTTTCTCTGCATACTCGGAAACGAGTTTGTGACATTTCTCTGCTTCAGATTTTGCTTCCTTGAGTTCGCTGTATTTCTCGTGAAGGTCGCCAGACTGGTCCTGCGTCTTCTTAATCTCTGTGATCTTCTGGTCGAGCTCTCTAAGCCTCTTGACGATTGCCTCTTCTTCTTTCTTCTTGAGGGTCTCTGTCTGTTGCTTGTTCTCAAGGTCGGAGAATTCCTTCATCAGCTGTTTGATCGAGGGTGCGTCCTTGTCGTGTGCTGGCATCTCTTTCTTGATCGCATGGAACTCTTCGGTGAGTTTTGAGACCTTCTGGTTCGCCTCATCCCTCAAAGCTTTTGACTCCCTTACCTTCTGGTTAAGTGAATCACGCTCTTCCCTGTGTTTGCCTGCTTCTTCAACAAGCTCACGGACCTGTGCGTTCAATGCATCTCTCTTTGCAACCCACTCTTTGGTCTGTTTGTTCAGATCATCTCTGAGGCGTTTGTGTTCCTCAGCGTCAGCGTTGATTGCACTTCTCTTCTTTTCCAGTTCTGCCAAATTAGCAGGGTCCTGCTGAACCTCTTCTACAGGGGTCTCAACTGTTTCTGCTACGACTTCCTCGGATCCATCAGTCTGTTGAATTTGTTCCTCCAAATCTGTCATAATAAATCACTCATATGTTCTGGGCTTGCACCGTGTCAGAGTCACGGCCTACTCAATAAAGCGCATACGGGTATGAGATATAAAGCTTTCCTGTATGGTAATAATATGAATATTGCGCATAAGCATCATTGACGTCGAGTTCTTTTCCAGAGAAAACATGATCTCTCATCCACTTCTAACTGTGCCAGCATGATTTATTTTCCAAATTGTAATCATTTGCTTTCAATATGACAGGCTAGGATTCTCCACATACCCCTTAAATAAAATAACGCGATGGCTTGCTCGATAGTATGAGCAACCTTTGTCCACTTGACTATAGATACGGCAGGAAGGAAATGAAGGAAATCTGGTATGAGGAGAGCCGTCTCCAATATCAGATGGATGTCGAATCCGCGTTGGCAAGAGCACACGCATCATTGGGTACGATAACCAAAGAGGATGCGGAAGAGATCACACGTGTCGCTAACCTCTCCGTTACGAAGATCGAGAGGGTCAAGGAGATAGAGTCCGAAACAAGGCATGATGTCATGGCCATGGTCAAAGCGATGACCGAACAATGCAAGGGGGATGCAGGTAAATTCGTTCATTACGGTTCAACCTCCAATGACATCGTGGATACGGCCACTGCGTTGCAGATAAAGGCGTCAATAGAGCTCATACAAAAGGATGTGGACTCATTCATCATCACACTTGCGAAGCTTTCTAAGCAGGAACGTGACACGATAGAGGTCGGAAGGACACATGCTCAGTTCGCTATACCTATCACATTCGGATTCAAGATCGCCGGATATGTGGCGGAGATGCTCAGGCACAGGGAAAGATTGGAACAGATGAAATCTAGGGCATGCGCTGGAAAGATGGCGGGTGCTGTCGGTACCGGTGCCGCATTGGGCAAGAATTTCTTCAAGATACAGGAAACGGTCATGTCCGATCTCGGATTGACATACGAGCCTGCCGCAACTCAGGTCGTGGGAAGGGACAGATACACAGAATTGGTCTGTTTATTGGCGAATATCGCTACATCACTCGAAAGATACGGGACTGAGGTCAGGAATCTCCAGAGGTCGGAGATATCCGAGGCAGCGGAACCGTTCGATAGGAAGAAACAGGTCGGAAGCTCCACCATGGCCCAGAAACGCAACCCGATGATGTCCGAGAACGTCTGTGGTCTCGCAAGGATAGTGAGGTCCATGGTCACGCCGATGTTCGAATCACAGGTCCTTTGGCATGAGAGGGATCTTTCGAATTCAAGTGCAGAGAGGTTCATCCTCCCGCATACATTCACATTGCTCGATGAGATGTTCAAGAAGATGGAGATCGTCTTCGGCGGACTCGAGGTCCACAGGGACAGGATGGTCCAGAACATCGAATCATCTCATGGATTGATCATGGCTGAATCTTTGATGATGAAGATGACCGAGAAAGGTGTCGGAAGACAAGATGCACATGAGATCGTTCGTTCCTCATCCATGATCGCTGAAGATGAGGGAAGACAGCTCAGGGATGTTCTCCTTGAAAGGGAGGATCTCAAGACCATGATGTCCGAGGAGGACATCAGATCAGCGATGGACCCTAACAATTATACCGGTGGTGCCAAGGAGATCGTCGATAAGATGGTCGCTGAGGTGGAAGAGAAACTCAAGGTGAGAATTTGAAGCTCTCAGAGTCGAAGAAAAGGAGATTGAAGACCGGATTGTTCATCGGCGTGTTGCTCGGTGTTCTGATGACCGTCGGCGTGTACGTCATGACCGACAAGAATCCCGCTTCATTCGCATTGTTGCCGATCTTCGTGATAATGAGTGGTCTGCAGGCCATCACAGGACCTGCAGACGATGATGAGTGATCAATCGGCGAGAAGGTCACCGGCACCTGGTCCGGGCTTCACCTGATAGATCTCTTTGAATTTGAGCTTGACAAGTCCCTTTGCTGGAAGGTCAGGTCTCTTCTGATGCATCATATCGCGTGCCTTCTCATAATCGGCACCCTCATTCTCAACAACGGCATCACATTTGATCTGCCATGACATATCGCCTTCGGGAGTCCAAACGCAGAATGATGCTTTCGGGTTCTCTTTGAGGTTCGAAAGTGTTTTCTTCATGAAATTGTCGACGATCCAAAGGTTCTCATCATCTTGGAGGAACATAGCACCCATCGGTACGACATTCGGTATCCCAGATTTGGATGATGTCGCTAAGTAGATTATCTTCATTTTCTGGAATTCAGACTTGATATTGTCATCAATCTTCGTCATTGTATCACTTGTTGATTTGATGTGTTTGTATGTATTTGATTGTGACCTTTGTGAGACCCAAGGTTTATATCGGATATGCGAATGTAGTCATATTCATATGGGCAAGTAGATCAGCCCGGTTAGATCGCTTCGTTCGCAACGAAGAGGCCGCGAGTCCGAATCTCGCCTTGTCCACCACTAACCATTACCCAGATCATCGAAAAATGGACAGTGTCACTGTCCACCGCTGGACAACCGTGAGTTCCTTGCGTTGTCTATGGCCTTGTTGAGCCTCTTTCTGCTGTAGAATCCCTCCGTGGTCTTGGTGCTCGCATGTCCCATCAATACCGACACCGATTCGATGTCGACGTCACTGTCCATATATCTCTGACCGAACGTCCTGCGGTAATGCTCCCAAATAATTCAAAAAGACGTTCTGAGAACAAATCGATAATTATGGTTGCAAAATGGATAATTAGGCTAAGGTAAACACGAGCTGAAAGCATAGCATGCAAGCCAGAATTAAGAGTCGTGGCCATTTTATATCTACAAATCGAAACACAGGAAGAATGATGGCCTAAATACCAATCAGCTCTGATCGTTCTGAGCCCTGAATGCCTCGATGCAAGCGACTGTCTCGGGCGGAAGCGGATGGGAATCCATATACTCCCTAGAGGACTTCCTGAACTCATCGATGGACATGTTGTCGAAGACCTCCCTTCTGGCCAGGGTGTAATCTCCGGCATTCCTGTTCATGGAGACTATGAAGTGCTCTGCATCTACAGGACCTAGACGGTCGGAAAGGCATTTCATTCCAATCATGCGCAACTCTGATTCTGTATACATTATCTCACCTCATTCTCCGTCAGGAACTGGATGGGCGTCACTATCTTGATTTTGTCCGTCCTGTATTTGAGTATACGGTCATCTGTTGTTATAAAGTAGTCGCATCCTGCGACGATTGCGGCCGCAACATGGGCCGAATCCACATCCTTGACCCCTGAATCCATGACCTCTTTGATGAAAGGGTCCAACCTAGAATCTTTGTCGATGACGAAGATGACCACATTCTTGACGATGAAATCATAGATGTGGCTCCTGATGTCCTCGTCCTTCTTCATGCTGTTTTCGTTGATCAGATAGTCTGAGGCTGCAAGAAGGACGTCCCCCGATGTGATCATCTTCTGAACATCCATTTGGCAAGAGTCTCCATATGAATGCGAGTCTGGTCCTGATCGTCGTAAGGACGGGTGAAACTGCAGTTGTCTAGGTATACCTTGGTCTTCGTCACGAAAAAGGGATGGATGATTCGGAATGGATTTAATCGTTTCTTGTTGAATAACGACTCTATTCAACTGGAAGGTTCGCTAGACTGCTTCATCTGGCCTTCCTTCTGTCTCCTGAAGAAGTACTTGTCAGACTCATCGAAAGGTCCGCTCATCACCAGGTCCTTGCTCTTCCTTGCGAATTATTTTGTCGATACCGCGAACGGTATGACGGATTCGAAATCCGACAATGTGGAGTGTCTCCTCAACAGAATGTCCTCGCACTCCAGATACACCGAATGGGCGAAGTCGAAGTTATGCGCCAGGTCGAAGATTCGATTGTCCTGGATGTATCTCACGTAGCTTCCGATGGTGTCGTTGCTTCCCCCGTATGTTCTCAGCAGCCCTCATATTTTTTGCAGACTCTAATCTTGTATTGTCCGTGAATGCCGAGAGTGCGCATTCGATTCCTTGCGACCCCTCTCGATTATCTCATGCGGAATTCTCAGAAAGACAGTCTTCGCCCAATTTCTTCTAACCTATGCATCGGCGTTTCCGAATGGAAATGATCCCGCAAAGGGTGCTGGAATGCTATTGGAATGAGCTATCAGCCCCATCGATAAACCCTGTGACGATGCACCCCCATCATATTATGAAGATTGGATGAGAAAACCAAGACTTTATCATAGGCTTTTGGCATACGAACGATTCAGAGAGTATGTGCATGAATCCTGTCAAGATGTCCCCCATCCTCCTGTCTCCAGGGAATAGATTGGTAGTCGTTTTCGGTGGAGGGACTGTTGCTTTGAGGAAATGTCGTCATTTTGACGGTTTCAGGACAAGGGTCGTTTCTCCTGAGGTCCTTCCTGAGTTGGAAGAGCTGGCGGATGAGGTGATCCGTGTCGCCGTTGATCCTATTACGGTCAAGGAATATGTCGATGATGCGGATATCGTCGTTGCTGCAACATCAAGTCATGAACTAAACGATTCGATAAGGGATGCTGCGATGTCCATGGGCATAATGACAAATTCCGCACACGGCGGAGGGGACGTACTCATCCCATCGACGCTTCATCGCGACGGATTCACTGTAACAGTATCATCCGAGGGCAGAGTTCCTGCATTCCCGCCCTATGTCATATCCAAGATAGATATGTTCTTGGATGCATCCTATGATGCGATGTTAGATCTTCTTGTCGATCTGAGGGCAATCATACGCGATCGCATTCCAACTCAACCGGCAAGGGCCGAGTTCCTCGCAGGGGTTTTGGCGGATGACAGGATATGGAAAAGACTATCAGAGGGTGACCGTGACGGAGCATTCTCAATCTCAATGGAGCGGATGCCCGAATGATAGTAAGTCTTCATGTCACCCATTCTTCTGCTGGAGGGACGGAGGGACTCAATGACGTCGTACCCCTTCTAGAGACTGAGATCGGCAAACGTATCTCTGGGGTCCGTAGCATATCCGAGTATGTCATAATCAGGACATGCAACCGTTTTGAGGTGTATGCTGCGACCAGGGATAACCGTGCTGTGTCGGAATATTTCCAAAGTACGATAAAGACCATTGTCCCGTCCTCCAACATAGCGTATGTCCTGGAGGATCGTGATTGCATACGTCATCTCTTCAGGGTCGTATGCGGATTGGATTCGTTGATCGTCGGCGAGGATCAGATTCAACATCAGATGAGGGAATCATATGCGAAAGCGAAGGAGGGCGGTCACGTTGGACCAATGCTATCCAAGCTCTTCGATAAGGCCATGGTTGTCGGAAAGAGGGTCCGTTCGGAGACCGCATTGAACAAGGGTGCGGTTTCTGTAGGTTCCGCATCCGTGGAACTCGCCGAGGAACGTATAGGCGATCTCTTCGGCAAGGTGATCACGATACTTGGGGCAGGAGATATAGCCTCCGTCATATCCAAGAATCTGATCGGAAAGAATGTGGGAACGGTGATCGTTTCCAACAGGACATACAGTCGTGCCATAGAGTTGGCTGATGAACTTGGGGGACAGGCAGTGAGCATGGCCCGTCTCACCGAGGCTGTGGCCGAATCCGATCTAATCCTCGTGGCGACCGGTGCCCCGCACTATGTGCTGAAATACGAACATGTGTCCAATGCAATGGCGATGCGCCCGGATCGTAAACTTTTGATCATAGATGTATCCGTTCCCAGGAACACGGATCCGAGTGTTACGGATATCCCTAATGTGGAGTTCGATAGCATGGATTCCCTGCGTACGATCGCCATGAGGAATGTCGAACGTAGGAAGAATGAGATCTCCAGAGCTGAGAAGATCATAGCAGAGGAGCTAGCCTGTCTTGCGAACGAGCAGAAGGAGCAGTATGCTAACGATTTGATCCGCAGGCTCAGCATAAAGCTTACTGAGATAAGGGAACATGAACTGGAGACAGCAATGGCCCGTTCCAAGAAGGATTGTAAGGCCGAAGTCCTGGATGATCTTTCCAGGGCACTTTTGAACAAATTCACCGCCGAACTCTACAAGAATATGAGGGAGGCATCCCGCGACGGTCGTACCGATATCTGCGAGGCCGCAGCGGAACTCTTCGGATTGAGGGATGAACAATGATGATATACCCAGATGTACGCCTGAGAAGGCTCAGACAGAGTGAGAGAATGAGGAACCTCGTCGCTGAGACGAGGCTTCATCCGGACCAGTTCGTGCTTCCGATGTTCTTTGACGCGAACATATCCGAGACTAAGACAACGGCATCCATGCCTGGTGTCCCTACGCATCCGTTGAAAGGATATGATGCGATCGCATCAGGCATACAGGACAGTGGAGTGAATTCCGTCCTGGTGTTCGGTATCCCCACCCACAAGGATGCTGTCGGTTCTGGTGCATATGAGAAGGAGGGTGTCGTCCAGAAGGCTATCGAGGGTCTGAAGGAGAATTCGGACCTCATGGTGATCGCTGACCTATGTCTTTGCGAGTACACGGATCACGGCCACTGTGGCGTCCTGGATGCAGATGGATGCGTCGTCAATGATGATACGATCGAACTCTACGGCAAGACTGCTGTCTCCCAGGCGGAGGCAGGTGCCGACATAATCGCTCCCAGCGGCATGATGGATGGGCAGATCGCTGCCATCAGGATGGCGTTAGACGATGCAGGATTCAAGAATGTCCCTATAATGGCATACAGTGCGAAGTTCTACAGTGCATATTATGGTCCGTTCAGAGATGTGGCCGAATCCGCACCAGGAAAGGGTAACCGTGCTGGATATCAGATGCAGTGCGGGAACAGGCTCGAGGCTATGCGTGAGATCGAGATGGATGTCGCCGAAGGCGCAGACATGATCATGGTCAAACCAGCAGGCCCGTACTTGGATATAATTCGTGAGGCAAGGGATAGGTTCGACCTTCCCTTGGCAGCCTATCAGGTGTCTGGAGAATATGCGATGATAAAATCAGCTGCGGCGAACGGATGGATAGATGGAGAGAGGGTCATGATGGAATCCCTCCTCGGAATAAAGCGTGCAGGAGCGGATATGATCATCACATATTTCGCAGAGGAAGCCGCAAGGATGTTGTGATAACATGGATCGCTCACAAGAACTCTACAAAGAATCATCAAAACTATCCCCAGGGGGTGTTTCCAGTCCGGTCAGGGCTTTCAAGCCATACCCCCTGTTCATAAAGGAGGCCAATGGCCCTCGCATAACAGATGCCGATGGTAAGACCTACATCGACCTGTGCATGGCATACGGGCCGTTCATCGCAGGACATGCGAATCCAATTGTGATCAAAGCAGCATCCGAGCAACTCTCAAGGGGAACCGTCTTCGGAGCACCTTCCGAACAGGAGTTAGCGTTGATCGAGAGGATACACTCCGAGGTCCCTTCAGCGGAGATGGTCAGATTGGCCTGCTCCGGGACAGAGGCCACAATGCATGCAATACGCACCGCAAGGGGTTTCACTGGAAAGGATGGGATCGTGAAGATGAACGGAGGTTTCCACGGAGCCCATGATTCCGTCCTCGTGAAGGCGGGAAGCGGATCTGCGGATGGAGTCCCTTCATCCAAAGGTGTCCCTGCTGATATCGCTAAGCATACGCACGTCGTCGAGTACAACGATGCACAGGCTATGTCGGACCTTTTGGAGAAGAGGGACGACATAGCATGCGTCATAATGGAACCTGTTCTCGGTAACGTAGGCCTCGTAATCCCTTCCAAAGGTTATCTTGATGAAGTGAGGAAGATCACATCCGAGAATGATGTCGTATTGATCTTCGATGAGGTCATCATGGGATTCAGGGCATCATCTGGAGGGGCTCAGAAGCTCTACGGTGTAACGCCGGATATGACCACCATGGCCAAGATCATCGGCGGAGGATTCGCCGGTGGTGCGTTCATGGGTAAGGAGGAGATAATGTCCAATGTCGCTCCTCAAGGTCCAGTGTATGCCGCAGGTACTTTCGCAGGTAACCCCGTATCCGCAGCAGCAGGTCTCGCTCAGATAGATCTGATGTGCTCTGATGATAATTATGCTAAGATCCAAAGGAGGACAGAGACACTCGTCTCATCGATAAGGGAATCCATGGAGGATTCTGGCATCTCGGGATGCGTCAATACGCTAGCATCCATGTTCGCAGTGTATTTCGGCCCGGAACAGGTGACTAACGGTACTCAAGCGGAGTCTGCCGATCGCATGATGTTCGACAGGATGTTCAGATACATGCTAGAACATGGCGTATATCTTCCGCCGTCCGCGTTGGAGGTGGATTTCATGTCGTTAGCACATGATGATGAAACCGTATCGAAGTTGTCGGAGGCGTTCAAAGGATTCTTCTCCGAGGTGAAGCGTGGATGAGAATAGGTACGCGCGAGAGTAAGCTCGCTATGCGTCAGACCGAGATTTTCTGCGAAAGGATGGCCGAGGTCGAACCAGGTACCGAATGTGAGATCGTCGGTATGAAGTCATTGGGGGATATCGATCTCAAGTCGCCACTCAATCAGATGTCGGCTACAGGGGCCTTCGTTCGTGAGCTCGATGATGCGATATTGAGAGGAGACATAGATTGTTCCGTCAATTCGCTCAAGGATATACCGATCGATGTCGATAAGGATCTGAGGATAGTGGCCATGTTCCCGAGGGACGCTCCCGAGGATGTCATCCTCCCATGTCCATTGGAGGATCTTCCCAAGGGTGCAAGGGTCGGTACGTCGTCCGTAAGGAGAGTGGAGATGCTCAAGGAGATCCGTCCTGATTTGGAGATCCTATCGCTCAGAGGTAACATCCATACGCGTTTGGATAGATTGGATAAAGGGGATTTCGACGCCATCATCTTGGCCAAGGCAGGTCTCGATCGCATGGGCATAGAGAGGCCGATGGCGATCCTCGACAAGGATAGATTCATTCCAGCGCCCGCACAGGGTGTCATCGCTGTTGAATGCAGGGCTGACGATGATGTCACAACAGCATCTGTGCGTAAATTGGACGATCGCACCACACGTATCGCAGTGAGTGCGGAAAGAGGGATAATGAAATTGATGGGAGCGGGTTGCTCCTCGCCTGTGGGGATACATGCGGAGGTGATCGGATCAGAGGTCCGTATCGTCGCCGTGTCCTATGGGTACTTGGAGACACCTAGGAGAGTGGAGAAGATGCTCCCGATCGATCATACGGTCGATGATCTTCTCGATATCGCGGAATATCTTACAGGAAAGAGGGATACGATATGACAGGAAAGGTTTACCTCGTTGGTGCCGGCCCAGGAGATCCGGGGTTGTTCACGATCAAAGGGCTTGAACTCCTAAGGTCAGCGGATGTGGTGATGTATGATGCATTGGCGAATCCGGAATTGCTCAAAGAATGCAGGCTGGATGCTGAGCTCATAGACGCAGGGAAGAGGGCCAGGGACCATCATCTCAGTCAATGGCAGACTAATCAGATGCTTGTGGAGAAGGCTGCCGAGGGAAAGATCGTCGTGCGTCTGAAAGGAGGGGATCCATTCCTGTTCGGTCGCGGTGCTGAGGAAGCTGAGGAGCTCAGGAAGGCAGGGGCAGAGGTACATGTGGTCCCCGGAGTGTCATCATCCATATCAGTGCCAGAACTCGCAGGAATACCTGTGACACACAGGGATTATGCATCGCTCGTCACATTCATAACAGGTCATGAGAAGGCCGATCGTGAGACCGATAGGATCGATTGGAGGTCATTGGTCTCCGGTCACGGGACATTGGTCATCATGATGGGATTGGGCAATGCTAAACACATATCCGAGGAACTCATCGCAGGCGGCATGTCCGCTGATATGCCTGCAGCGATCATATCCAAAGGATCCACGCCCGACCAGAAGGTAGTCGTCACAAAGGTCTCCGAGTTGGCTTCATCCATAGCGGATAACTCCATCGAACCTCCCGGGATAATCGTCGTAGGCGAGGTTGCCAAGATGCGCGATATACTGGGGGACATGGCATGACTGTGATAGGGTTCACGAGACCGAAGGACAGGATCAAGGATTCGGTCAAAGAGGCTGAAGATATGGGGTTCACTGTCATGGCGGCTCCGTCATTGGAGATCTTCACAGGGGATGATGAGGAGTTCGATAAACTCACTTCCTCACTTATCCCCGGATGTATCGTGATCTTTGGATCGTCGACCGCTGTGGAGCAATGTCAGAAGCGTTTCGGGGATTCTTTGAAAGGTATGTTCGATGGCATGCGCATGGTATCGATCGGTCCTGCTACCACCAAGAAGTTGGAATCGGTAGGACTCAAAGTGGATTCCGTTCCTGATGATTACTCTTCATACGGTCTTGTTGACCTGTTGAAGGATGATGTATCGGGTAAGAGGGTCGTTGTCATCCGCTCGGATAGTGGTTCCGATGTACTTTCGGATGGTCTCATCGAAGCAGGTGCGGACCTTGTCTCCGTTGCTGTTTACAAATTGAAGGAGGTCGGCATGTGTCCGGATATCCTCAACATGTATGTCTCGATAAAGGAGGCTCGTATCGATGCGATGGCATTCACATCGCCGAAATCCGCCAGTTCGTTCATCGGAGGGCTGGAGGAACACTTCGGCAAGGAACAGGGAGATAAGTATCTCAAGCAAGTTCGTATCGCTGCGATCGGCAGACCGACAGCAGAGATGTTGGAATCGCTTGGATTCAAACCCGATATAGTCCCTGCCGAGACCACATTTCATGATATGCTCCAGGCGATAAAGGATGCTTTCTAAACATCTCAGGTCCCCTCGGGGACCATTTTGTTTAAATTGATTTATAAAAAGTGTATTCTAATTACATTTTTTATTAATAAAAAGTGTATTAGGATGACATTAAATATCATTAAAGACGTCATCTCTTCATGCAGAGGAAGATAAGCGCCCTGATGAAGGAATGGAAGGATTCTGATGACAGAAAACCATTGATGATCATGGGCCCTAGACAGGTCGGTAAGACATACTCTGCCATACAGTTCGCTAGAGAGAACTACAGTCATTACGTCCTGTTCAATTTCCAGGAGTCAATCAAGCTCCACAGGATATTCGAAGGGGATCTTGATCCTCATGTGCTTTTGAAGGAACTTTCAGCCTATTCGCAGGAGACGATAAATGAAGATACGCTCATCATTTTCGATGAGATACAGGAATGCAATCGTGCTGTAACATCCTTGAAGTATTTCAGAGAGGATATGCCGGAACAGCCAATAATCACGACTGGAAGTCTTTTAGGGTTGATAACAGGAGATTCTGAACAGAGTGATGGGACCATCGCCAAACGTTCATTCCCTGTCGGGATGGTGAAACAGATCCAAATGCATCCGATGGATCTTGAGGAATATGCATGGGCCACAGGCAGGAAGACACTCTCCGATTCTATCCGTGAGCATTTCAATGATATGTCTGAGATGCCATTGCACGATTCCGCAATGGGGATGTATCGCGAATATCTCGCTGTCGGAGGAATGCCTGAGGTCGTGTCATCATTTGTGGATACGAAGGATCCCAACACGGTCATGATCATGCAAAAGGGACTCAACGACAGCATGATCGGTGATATCTTGAAGCATGCAGGTTCCACAGATGCCGTTGTAAGAACACTCCGTACATGGAATAGCATGACGTCTCAGCTGATGAAGGACAATCTGAAATTCCAATACAACAAGATAATCAAAGGAGGGCGTTCTTCCCAATACTCTACTTCTGTGGATTGGTTGGTGGCTGCCAGGATGGTCAACCGCATAGATATGGTGACCGAACCCACAATCCCATTGTCTGGATTTGTTGATGTTTCTTCATTCAGACTATTCGTGGCAGATGTGGGGATGCTCTGTTCCAAGGCCGAGGTACCCTTTAAGAGTGTGGACTCAGGCACGGCAGGGGATAGATTTAGAGGGGTCATGGCAGAGAACTATGTTGCGCAATCCCTCGTAGCCAACGATCTGAAAGCATATTATTGGAATCCCGATCAGAATACCGAAGTCGATTTCATCATACAGGACGCTGATGGAGAAGCGGTTCCGATAGAGGTGAAATCAGGGGATCGTACGGATTCTAAGAGTTTGAATAAGTTACGTAAAAGATATTCCCCTAGATCATCCATCAGGATCTCATCCAAGAACTACGGATACGAGGACGGTCTTTACAGCCTGCCATTGTATGCAGCATTCTGTATAGATGGAGGGTGGGCTACAAAGGTCAGAGAAGACGATGATTAGATCACATGTGATTTATGATAGCTCCAGATGAATCATCCATGCATTGTAGCAGTGAATTTATGTCTGTCTTCATCGGCTCAATGTTCTTCCAGATAATTCATGATGTTTCTGAATAGGATACAATATGCGATTGGATCTTCGATCTCACTATTTCCAGGAAAGAGACATTATCCTTCATCATCGTCATGTATACTTTGAATTCAGTGGGATCATCACAATCAAATTCAAATGAAATAGGGGGCGTTATTTACTAAATAAAATGCTGGATGAACAGTGATTCAAATGCCATCGATCCATCATTGGTGCGTTATGCCCATGATCCTATCCAAGACTTCAGGGTCTTCAGTGGTACCTTGAACATTCTTGGGGATGTACGGGCCGTATTTCTCATAATGCTCGATAGCTTTAGCTAGATTAGCGCCCGCTTCGGGCATATCGATCACCATGGTCTCGTAGAATGATTCTAAAGGCATTACAACACCACTGATATGGAGATATGCATTCAATTATATCGACTCGTCGCTATATCAAAAAAATGTGTGAGATAGGGGGCCCGAAGACCACCATCTCGATCGAGAATCATTTCAACCTGATCTGGATGCCTCCGGCCTTCGGATCGTATTGTGAGACCATCTCCCCTTCCTCAACGAAATCCGAGATGAATGACAATCCTGCCAATTCGATCGTATTGTCAACACAGATGACATTCCCCTTATCAGACGGACGGATGACCATGATCCTTTGATCCGGACTCAAATGTACGTAATATCTCGGCTTTGTGAAGAGGTCCGATTGTATGGAATCTGCACCGACTCTCATGACCGTATACTTCGGAGGAGCATACTCCATGAAGCCCGTCACCTTATCCGACTTATTGGCCTCTTTCTTCTTATTCCGTGTGCTTTCGTCCTTCAATTCCTCGTTCTCAGCCTTCAACGTATTGATTTGAGTCTGCATGGATTCGATGATCCTCTCATTCTCGGCTAATTCCATGCTTTGTTGTGCATTCTTCTCCTCGAGGTCATCGATCATCCGTTTATCCTCTTTGGTGATCTTCTCCTCTGCGGCCTTCACACGCTCATCGATGACAGCTTTGAACTTCTCCTCGAGCATCGGCATCATCTCTTCCTTATGATCGGACCACATGGAGTCTATGATCACATCCCTCTGTTCCTCCATAAGCGAGAATACGAATGATGCATCCACTCTTTCCAACGGTTTGGCAAAGAAATTGGATTTGAGATTAGGGTTGGGTTTCAGTGAGCAGATCCACGTGTCACCAGGGAGAATAGTTCTCTCGAAACTCTTGTCACGGTAGACGGTTATGCCTTTGTATTCACCAGAGACATTCCCTTTGCTGTCATAATCGAATCTTATCACTGCACATTTCCTGTTGGTGAATGGCCCCCAATCATCGTCATCCATGTCGTATTTCTTGTTGTTCTCCATGATGAAATCATAGAAGCTCATCTTCTGATTCGGGTTCATTCTGAAGCCTCCTCTTCGTCGGTGATGATGATCCTAGTGACATCTTCTACCTTGTTGAACATGGTCAGTATCGGTAACGACTCCAATTCGATGTATTTATCTGCGGTGCGTCTCAATTCCTCTGAGGCTGATGTCCTGAATGCAGCTACTTCGACGATCTTACCAGCGGATTGTACATGCTGTATCGCAGGTACGAAATCCCTGTCCCCGCTTATCACAATGGCCACATCATAGTTGTCCTTCAGTGCGTGGACGACCATCTCGCATGCCATGGCGACATCCACTTCTTTCTGTTCCCTTCCTTCGACGGAATTCCTTTCCACCACACGGAATCCGTTGTATCTGAGGTAATCATGGAATTTCCTTGTACGTGCGGCGGAATCCTCATCATCCCCCATCGTACCATCGAATACGTATGCCGCCAGGACGTTACGCTGACCGGCTAGGAGTCTTGCCAAGGAATAGAAATCGGTCTTGAATGGGAATGACTGCGTCATGGCCACAGAGGACACGATGTTCCTGAGGTCGATGAATATCATGACCCTGCTCTCTCTGTTATTGGTTATTATGCTCACGATATCATCTCTTGAATTGACTTATCTTCGAGCGATAATCCTCATCGATGATCCTGTTCCCGTCATCATCGATCATAACCCTATTCACAGAATAGTAGAGATAAGGACTGTAGATAATATCACTGATGATGAAGAAATTCTTGCCTTTCACCGCATCGTATGTGCCTATGGTCTTGTATTCTTCACCGAATTTGGCCATCAATGAAAGTACGTGGTCCTCTCCACAGGATTCAGGATCATCATAGGCTATCATGAACGTTCCATCCTCGCGGAAGCATTTGGTCTTGATACATGCGGACAAATCCTCTGCATGATCCAATTTATGCATAGCTTCCTGATTCTGGTTCATCTCTGCGTAGAGGTCCTCTTTCTTTTTGAGTAATTTCTCCATCGCGGTCTTGTTGCTTTTGATTGCCGAATCGATATCACGTATCGCCTCATTAAACTTAGAAACAACATCTTGGTCGATGTCTTCATTCGATGAAAGTTTCTTCATCATCATATTACGTTCACTCAGCAATGCATCGAGTTTTTCGCGACGATGTAATAATTCACAATCTGTCTTTTCTGCCTCACATTTGGTCATACGCATCAGTTCGAAACGTTTAGTCTCATCTGAAGCGATATCATTGAAATAATTCAGGACATCAGGTGGGATCTGATCCGTTGTACCTTTGTCGTATAATTGCATATATTTGTAAAGGGATGGGCGCGATATCCCTAACGATTCAGCTACGTCTGAAAGTTTTCCTCTTACTCTAAGCATGTGTGCTATGTTCATTTTAACACCGATATCAATATCGAGTGATGTGATATTTAACATTTGTTTTATTTTTACTTTTACAAAACAAATGTGTAAAACACAAATAAGAAACTCGGAAAAAATCATTGAATTTCAGGCACAAATCAAAGATAAATGAGAGATATCGGGTAAAAATGATTTGAAATTTTGTAAAAATCAGCTTTTACAAATGATGTAAATGTAAAAGCATCACACCTCCCAGATCAACATTCCCATCCTCATCTCGCGGGATAGGTCGATATTGCCATCCTTCGCATGTGAAGCGATGACATCCCTTATCGTATGTTCCATGTCGCCATTCATTCCACGATATTTGGAAACTAGTCTGAGGTATCTGTTCACGCATTCCTCTATCGGGATGATCGATTGATTGCGCTGTGTGAAGAACCTCAATCTCGCATCCTTTCCTATGGATCTCAGATATTCAAATGGATATGTGGTATCGTATCCCGAATAGGAGTAATCGCAACCTAGTGCCTTCCATACTTCTCCTTCGATCCCATTGCCTATATTGGCAGATGAGACATAGATGCAATATCTCTTCGAATGGGCTTCCATCGAGAGAAGGGATTCCGGGTCGTTCATAGGCGGGCACAGCGATGAGAATGCTACATCACATACGACATCTGAAGGTATCGAAAGACAATCCAAAAGCAATGGTTCGATGTTGTTCATGTTTCTTTCAGATGCATTGTCTATCAATCTCTCTAACATCTTCGGACTGCTGTCAGAACCGATCACCTTTGAGACATGCGGTGAGAAACGCAATGCGAAAGAACCTGTCCCGCATCCGATATCCAATATCGTGGAATCCTTGTTCACGATCCCTTCAGACAACAATGCGGATACGATGTCGTCGGAGATTGCGGAGTATTGGGAATCGCTGTATGTGGTTGCGGATTCATTCCACATCTTTTGCATATCTTCATGGCCCTTCCCTTCTCCGAAGGAAGGGTGCTTGGCGCGTTCTTTAATCCATTTTGAACAGACGGTGTCCTCGTTTCCCATTGTGCGGTCATATGCATAAGGAATAAAAAATATATTGTAATTAATAACACGAATAGCAAAATATTATTAATACCATTAGAAACATTTTTCGCACGATGAAATCCAGATCATTATTAGCAATACTGATCGTCGCGATGTTCGTCTCGACCGCTACGGTGGCTGTCGTGACGTTCACTGACGACGATTCTGTTGCGGCATCAAACATCACGAAGGTGAATGTCGATGCAGCAGGCAATGATATATCAAATATAGTAAAGGAAGGAGGCATAATCACTGTCGGTTCAGGTGCACTAAGGTGGGTGTCCTATGTCGGTATGATGTATGATGTCAAATGTATCGACTACGGAGACATCAATGCCGCATCACAGAACGGGAAAGGCTACAGGGCATTGTTCGACCTTGATAATGTGAACAAAGTCAATTCTGCCGAGATCGTAAAGAAATACGGGAGCGAACACAACAACCCGCCTTTGGAAAGCGATCTTAAGGATTTTGGAATGGCCATCCACAGTCACAATAATTTCACAACAGCAGATCTTGAGGAATTGGGCAAATGGTCCAATGTGCCGAAGACGATGGTCGTCATAAAGCCGATATACGATAAATTCACGCCTGAGTTGAAATCGGGAATAACTAATCTCGGGATCAAATTCGTTGTTATCAGGGATTGTCTCAATTTCATGAATGACGATCTTACGTTGCACGATGATTTCTTGATGAACCTCGCTATCATGGGAACCACATTCGGCAAGATCGACACTATAAACGAACTCGTTGATCAGATCAATATGCACGTGGGTGCGATAAAGGGAATGATCAAAGGGAAGACTCCTAAGTTCGATTCCGCATACATCGGAGCAGCATCCAATGCTGGTGGCAAATCTCTCACATGGACCGTCGGGGATTATCTCCCATTCAAATTGGCAGGCGTGAAGAATGCATATACAAAGGGAACAACGGTCTCAGAGGATGTAGGATCAGAGGTCATGTCCAAGACCACTCCTGAGGTCATCTTCATGGATCTTTCCAGTACGGCGAAGTTCGTCGGCAATGACCCTGGAAGCAATGCAGTACTGAAATACGCTGAACTCAAGAACGTTCCCATCTACACTATCCTTCCTTACTTCTGGTTCGGATACAATTTCGACAATGCGATCGCCAATGCATACTATCTGGTCTATGTGTGCTATGATGGTATCCTTTCATTCGATGATGTCGTGAAGAAGGTCGGTTCCGTATACGGCGCATTCTACCCAGAACTCAAGAAGGAAAAGATGGACATCGGAGGAAAGACCTACAGCGGCGGAGATATCATCATGCCATACATGATGACGAAATTCTATTCCGTGAAAGGTACCAACCTGACCTTGGATGGTAACTGTCTGAAGGTGACCGTAGGGGAAGAAAAGAACACATTCGAGATCACTGAGAGGCCGAAAGGAAATGTCAACTCCAGTGGCAGCGGTGATGACAACTCCATGATCATAATCTCTGTCACTGTCGTCGCTATCATAGCTATCGGATTGCTCGGTTATGCGTTGTTCAAGAGAAGATGAATGACGATTGACTCACAAAACCACTTATAAACCATTTCAATACGGAACAGTGTCAATGATGAATGAAGGTATAGATGAATACAAGCGTACCAACCATTTCAGATGGGGATTGATACTGTTCCTTATCGTTTCTACATTCATCATCTTCATAATCTCTTTGTACATCGGGCCTACCGATGTCACAATTGGGGAAATCTTCAAGAACATCTTCTCAGCCGATGGTTCGTGGGAAGGTTATGTCATACATGATATCAGACTAAAGAGATCAATAGCTGCGATATTGGCAGGCATAGGTCTCGGAGTATCGGGCGCTGTAATGCAGTGTGTATTGAAGAATCCCTTGGGTTCCCCATACACATTAGGTATATCGAATTCGGCAGCCTTCGGTGCCGCTCTAGGCATAATGGTGCTTGGAGGTGGGATCGTCATAGGACAATCCGTATCGAGCTACATCATTGAGAATCCATACATAGTGACGATATCGGCATTCATGTTCTCATTGTTGGCGACAGGTGCGATCATCCTCTCCATGAGGATATTCAATGCTAGTCCCGAGACAATGTTGCTCACAGGTATGGCCCTAAGTGCGATATTCTCTGCAGGGATAGCATTCCTGCAATATCAGGCGAACGAATTGGCATTGAGCGCGATAGTATTCTGGCAGTTCGGAGATCTCGAGAAGATATCATGGGACAATATGTGGTTCGTTGCAACTATTGTAGCAATAGCATTCGCATATCTCTATCTCAAACGTTGGGATCTGAATGCGATGGATCTCGGGGACGACATCGCTCACGGTCTAGGCATAAACGTCTCTCGCGTACGTATACTCGTTCTGTTATTGTCTGCAGTTATGACATCCATCATCGTATCCTTCGTCGGGATCATAGGATTCATAGGCCTTCTTGCACCGCATCTGTCAAGGAAATTGGTCAGTAATGACAAATGTCTTCTCATCCCCACATCCGCAATAATCGGAGCGTTGGTGCTGTTGATAGCATTGATGTTATCTGAGAATGCATTCGGCTTCACAGTCCCCATCGGTATCGTGACATCATTCATCGGCGGTCCGTTGTTCCTTTGGATACTCTATGGAAGATATTCGAAGAAAGGAGGTATCGCATGAGCGGGAAACTGCTTACTGTGGAGAACATCAGATGTTCCTACGGCGAGAAGGAGGTATTGAAGGGCGTCACATTCGATGCCGAAGAGAATTCTGTTGTATCGATACTCGGACCTAACGGTGTAGGGAAGACCACATTGCTGAAATGTATATGCAACATAATCAAACCTTCATCAGGAAATGTCACGATCAGCGGATATAATGTCAAGGAACTTCGTATGAGGGAGCTGGCGAAGCATATCGCATATGTTCCCCAATATGTGGAGAGGAGCAACATAAGGGTGTTCGATTCCGTACTTATCGGAAGACGTCCTTACATAGAATGGAGCACGACGAAGAATGATCTCGAACTCACATGGTCAGCACTCGAATCATTGAAGATAGGCGATCTCGCATCAAGATTCGTGGATGAGATCAGCGGGGGCGAATATCAGAAGGTACAGATCGCAAGAGCAATCGTTCAGGAACCTGAATTGTTGATCCTTGATGAGCCCACTAACAACTTGGACATCTCGAATCAGCACATAACCATGCATACGATCATAAATGCTGTGCGTTCAAGAGGGATGTGCACTCTCATGACGATGCATGACATCAATCTCGCGGTGCATTATTCGGACAAGTTCATCTTCGTTAAGGATGGGGCGGTGATATCGCAGGGCGGCCCCGAGATAATAACTGAAGAATTGATCGAAGAGGTCTACGGCGTGAGATCGGATGTTATCATCCATAAGGGAAAACCGTTCATCATACCTCATCCGTTGCCTGTGGATATGATGCATATCCACCATCAGCACGGTGGAGAGATGCACAGCCATGATGTGAGCGATGAATGAATTCAATTGCTCAATTCAGACAATCTTATCCTGATCCTTTCAACAGCATCGATTGCCGTTGATGAATGTCTTACAGCATCTTCCATCGGGCACATGCCTGTACCTTGACGGTTTATGATGATCTCCACTTCTTCGTCATGATACACCTTGATACCGCTTTTGGACAGGACATCGATCGCGCCTGTGGTCATCACAGGAGCATACACCTCATCCACATCCAATAGTGTGTATATCATAGCGGACGCCTTACCAACGACCTTGTCCGCGGCGGAATATCCTTTGAAGGATTCTTTGGTATCCAACAACGAGAGCAGAGGCTTCACTCCTCTCTCGGTGAATGTCATCACATGATCACCATTGCATATGACGCATGTGTATCCTCCTTCGATGAGGATGGATCTCGCTTTATCGGTGTTGTCGTTCATGGTATCTCTATCAGATTCATCTCATGGAGTTCATCTCATCTATGGCATCCTTCATCCCGGGTACTCCAAGGTTTATCGCTCTCATGAGATGTTTCTCAGCTCTTTCGATCTCTCCGGATTCCATCATCGATGAGGCCAATGATTGATGGAGCTTGATCAGCAATTCAGGATCGCTCAGTCTGTTCCTGTTGTTGAGTTCTTCCAGTATCACAAGGGCACTCTCATGGTCGTTCCACATCTTCTCCAATTCATGTTTCGCTTCCATGATGTCTCCTCTGTATACGTACGCGAACACGAGTTGTATGGGATCTTCGATGCGGGATGCATCATAGAGTTGTTCTCCCATCAAGATGGATTCCGAATAGGCATCGATCGCATTATCATCCAATCCCATGCCTGTATCGGCTTGACCTATGAGGTTCTGTATCTCCATCTTCCTGTTCATGGACCAGATGTCGGAAGCATCCTTCATGAGCTCCAACGCCTTCTGTGTGAAGGGGACGGACATCTCGAAACGATCGCAGTCGATGAGATCCTCAGCACATCCTTGACACATCATGATGAGACCTTTCCAATCATAGTGACGTATCTCTCCATGTATCTCATCCAATCTGGAGATTATCATAGAATAATCGGACACCATCATCTCCTCATTATCATCAAAGATCATCTGTCCGCGATTCTCATACATCTTGACGAATGTCCCGATGTCCACATCCTTCATCCCTTTGGAGAGTTCTATGGCCTCCTCTGCATCCGTCATCGATGCGGTGTACGAACCGAGGAGCATCAGGATGGTACTTCTGTTCACGAGTGCTTCCAGTAATTCATCGTCCGTACCGTTGACCTCCAATGCGGAGATCTTGTCATTGTATTCCTTCAATGCCTGTTCCAAATGTTCGTCGGAAGCTCTCATCACCAACCGAACTGATCGAGATATGATAATCTTTCCGACACTATCTGTCCAAAAAGATAGGATGCGGATATCCATCGTTCGTTCGAACTTGTCAGGATATGATACTCGGATGATGTGATGTGAGAACTATAAACCCATGTTTAGATGGAAATCCAATAGACATTATATAGATTGGACAAATCCAACGATATCGATGACAAGACAAAACCGTGTTTTGGCGATACATGACATTTCATGTTTTGGCAAATGTTCATTGACCGTTGCATTACCGATAATCTCAGCCACTGGTGCTGAATGTGCTGTGATCCCTACAGCGGTGCTGTCAACACACACAGGCGGATTCACAGGATTCACATACCGTGACCTCACTGAGGACATCACATCTATTGTCGATCACTGGGAGACGTTAGATCTCGGTTTTGATGCCATATACACCGGTTTCTTGGGTTCATTCGAGCAGATAGATATCATCTCGGAGACATTCGATAGATTGGAAGGTCTTAGGATAGTCGACCCTGTGATGGCGGATGATGGAGTGCTGTATCCCGTATTCGATTCAAACTTCCCCAAGGGTATGCGTAAGCTCTGTGAGAAGGCGGACATCATCCTGCCCAACATAACCGAAGCATGCTTGATGCTTGAGGAGGAATATGTCGAGGGCCCGTACACACCTGAATACATCGAGGGATTGATGGAAAGGTTATCTGGAATCGGTGCGAAGAAGGTCGTCCTCACAGGAGTCTACTTCGATGAGAATAAACTCGGAGCGGCGACATACGATGCAGAGACAGGAGAAAGATCATACTACTTCTCCGACAGGGTCCCCGGATACTTCCACGGTACGGGAGATGTATTCGGTTCCGCTTTCGTCGGCTCATATATGAACGGATGTCCTTTGGCGGATTCCGTGAGGATCGCTGTAGATTTCACTGTTGGAAGCATAAAGAGGACATACGCCGCAAAGACGGATGTCAGATACGGTGTCAACTTCGAACAGGGACTCCTTCAGCTGATAAAGGACATCTCCGAGAAGAACGAATCGATATCTGATTCCGAATGAGTCCAAAATATCGCCCCTTCCATGAGAATACCATGATCGCGTACTCTGGACACAGTGCATATGTCGGAAATGATTATTTCGTGAACGACCATATCATGGAAGGTGGAATCTGATGTTCATACCGGCAACTCCGAAGGAGATGAAGGAACTCGGTTGGGATTCGTTGGACATAATCATCGTATCCGGCGATACCTATATCGATTCATCTTACAACGGAGCTGCCATCATCGGACATTGGTTGATGAAACACGGATTCAAAGTGGGGATGATCGCACAACCCCGTATCGATTCCGATGAAGACATAGGGAGATTGGGCGAACCGGATCTTTTCTGGTCGGTCACGGCCGGTTGCGTGGATTCGATGGTCGCCAATTATACACCTACGAATAAATTCCGTAAAGATGACGATTTCACTCCTGGTGGAGTGAACGATAGGCGCCCCGATAGGGCATGCATCGCTTACACTAATCTCATCAAGAAATATCATAAGGGTAAGCCGATAGTCCTTGGCGGTGTGGAAGCGAGCCTCAGGCGTTTCGTACACTATGATTTCTGGTCCGATAAGCTCAGGAGATCGATATTACTCGATTCCAAGGCGGACATCATAACATATGGCATGGCGGAATTGTCGAATCTACGCCTAGCACAGCATATGAGGAACGGTCTTGATTGGAGGGACATCCGCGGCATCTGCTACATGTCTAACGAGATCCCCGATGGATTCTTCGAAGCACCGTCATATGAGGATTGCATCGCATCGAACGATTCATTCATCAGGGCATTCAAATTCTTCTATCGCAACAACGATCCCATCACAGCGAAGGGTGTAGCGCAGGGACACGGCAATCGTTTCCTCATACAGAATTCTCCCTCGGAGACATTATCCTCCGAACAGTTGGATGAGATATACGAGATGGATTTCGAAAATGCCGTACATCCATTCTATCTTAAGGATGGGCAGGTCAAGGCCATGGAGACCATCAGGAATTCTGTCACGATCCTAAGGGGTTGCTACGGTGAATGTAATTTCTGTGCCATCGCATTGATGCAAGGCAGGACAGTGACATCGAGAAGCGAGGATTCCATCATCAGAGAGGTTAAGAGGATCTCATCGAAGAAAGGTTTCAATGGATACATCAATGATGTCGGCGGACCGACAGCCAATATGTATGGGATAGAATGTCCTAAGAAGCTGAGATCAGGAGCATGTCAGAATAAGAGGTGTCTCTATCCTTCTCCATGCAAGGAACTTCCCATAGATCATTCGAGATATGAGGTGTTGCTCGATAAGATAAGGAAGATGCCCGGTATCAAGAAGGTATCGATCGCATCAGGGATACGCTACGACATGATTGTAGCGGATAAGGTCCATGGCGATGATTTCTTAAGACATCTGTGCGAACACCACATCTCAGGTCAGATGAAGATCGCACCAGAGCACGTGTGCGATGACGTCCTCAGATATATGGGAAAACCCGGAAGGAATATACTCCTCGAATTCAAAAGAAGATTCGATAGGATAAATGATGAATTGGGAAAAGATCAATTCCTCACATACTACCTTATCGCAGCCCATCCTGGATGTCACGAGAGGCATATGGAGGAATTGTCATCATTCTGCAGGAATTATCTAAAAACAAACCCTGAACAGGTTCAGATATTCACACCCACTCCTTCCACCATATCTACGCTCATGTATCATACGAGGAGGAATTGGGAGAATACGAACAATATAAAAGCTGAGCATTCCATGCAGATGAAGCAGAAACAGAAGGACATAGTCCTCAATTCTCCGCATCAAAGAAGGTGAATCCATGGTCAACAAGGACATAGAAGACATGAAATCAAGGGCCAAGGAGGGAGATATCGCGGCACAGGTCGAACTCGGCATTTCCTATCTTTACGGTTATGGCGTGGATATCGATTACGTTGAAGCGTTCATCTACCTGCAGGATGCAGCGATAAAGAACGATGGAGAGGCCCAATTGCATCTCGGTAAGATGTATGAGAACGGATGGGGGATAAAGGAGGACCTTTGGACCGCATACAGCCTCTACAGGCGTTCATACAAGGTCCATACCGAGGGTTCAAGGAAAGCTATCTCAAATGTGATCGACAAATTGGCCGATGCGATCCCTATCACGGGGCATCTCTCGATAGCGAACGATTTCACGATTACGGCTTGTTGTGAGAGACTTCGTGAATACATAAGGATGGGCAAGATCATCCCCTTCGAGGATGATGACGAGTCCAATCTCTATCTTTCCAACACGAACAGGACCATACTTCTGAAGGAATGTCCGTTCTGTGGCGAATGTGTCGAACATACGCATTGAACCAGTTACACTTCTATAAGGCCCATCCACAGACTTCATATCAGCGGATGCTGGCTCTTTGATAATCCATAGTCTTCATTAAAAATTGGGGAAGGAATCCCCCATTAGAATGTATCCTTATTTATGGAAGGAGCCTCTGCATATCCCTGGGGAACAGGATGCCTTCCCTTACGTTCGGCAGGTCCAACATCTTCGTCAGGAGCCTGTCGATACCGATACCCCAACCGCCGTGCGGGGGCATACCGTATTTGAACGCATCGGTGTAGAAGGTGAAATCATCGGGGTTGAGGCCGAGCTTCTCGATCCTTGCAACGAGCCTGTCGAATCTGTGTTCCCTCTGTCCACCGGATGAGATCTCCTGTCCTTTGTAGTCGAGATCGAATGAATATGAATAGGGTGTACCATCCTTCTCCATGATGTAGAATGGTTTCTCAGCTTCAGGATATTCTGCGATGAAGTAGAGATCCTTGCCTTTCTCGGCCATGTACTCTCCGATGATCTTCTCTCCCTCAGTACCGAGGTCATCACCATCTTTGAGATCAAGTCCCGCATCGTTGACGATCTTGAGACATTCTTCGTATTTGAGTATCGGATATGGGGTGGGTTGGATATTGATCTCCTTTCCAAGGATCTCCAACTGTTTGGCGCCCCTCTCTTTGAGTCCTTTGAGAACGTAATCGATGACCGTCTCGATCATGTGCATGACATCCTCTTGATCATTGATCCATGTGAATTCACCATCGAATGAGATGAATTCTGTCACATGACGGTTGGTATTGGATTTCTCCGCACGGAATGCTGGGCCGAGTTCGAACACTCTGTCCAATCCTGTGGACATCAGCATCTGTTTGTAGAGCTGAGGGGATTGGGCGAGGTATGCCTTCTTTCCGAAATACTCTATCTGGAAGAGTGTAGCTCCTCCCTCTGCACCCGATCCAACGATCTTTGGTGTGTAGACCTGTGTGAAACCATTCTCTTCCATGGCTTCCACGATCAGCCTGACCATCAGGGATTTGAGCTCAAATATGGCCCTTATCTCAGGTTTTCTGAGATCCATGAACCTGTTGTTGAGACGTGTATCCATCTCTACGTTCACTTTGTCTATGACTCCCATGGGGAGTGGCGTGGATGCTTCCGAATAGACCTCCACTGCGGACGGTATGATCTCCAACCCGAGTTCGGTCTGATTGCTCTCTTTGACCTCTCCGGTGACCGCTACGACGGATTCCCTCGAGATTGTCGTGAGTGTCTTGAACAATTCCGGTTCGATCTTCTTCTTCGGGAGCGTGAGTTGGATGACCCCATATCTATCCCTGAGTGCTATGAATGATATGCCTCCGAGATTCCTGGTGTCCTGAATCCAACCTCTGACGGTGACCTCTCCGTCACCGACCTTCACTGTGCTTGAGTCCCTTATAAGAGCTGCCATATTATCTGTACGCGCGATTGATGGACAGGGTATTAATATTATCGTAGCGAAAGACACGATGGATCGATTGCCATATTTTCCATCGTGTGTACAAAAATGGATGTGTCAGATGATTCTATGGTAATCTACATCATTCATTCGACATCCAACATCTTCAGAATACCGTCCATGACCATGAACCGTACATTGTGTCCTGCGAACGACATCCCGTACTCTTTCCCATCATCCTGATAAGATGGCCTAGGGTCCTGTTGCAGACAACCTATCAATTCATCCCTTTGTGCATCGGTGAATATGGATAACATCTCATCATCGTATTCCACTTTCAGTGAATGTTCTAGAACATTGTCTGAAAAACCGGATACGGCATCCTCATGACAATCCGAGAATCTGATGTAGGGTTTGATGTCATAGATCGGTGTTCCGTCCATCATATCTACGCCTTCGACGACCAAGATGTCGCCGAACTCATCATCATGTTCTATGGACAATAGTTTCACCGATGACAACCCTAACGAATTCGGTCTGAACGGAGATCTGGAAGCGAATACGCCGACCCTTACGTTCCCACCCAATCTTGGGGGACGTACAGTCGGCGACCAACTTTCTCTATGATTCTCGGAGAAATCGAAGATCAACCAAAGATGGGAGAATCCCTCTATCCCTCTCAAGGCCTCAGGATCCCTGTATCTCTTTTCGAACACTATCTTCCCGACACTATCCACAAGATTACTTTGACGCGGTATCCCGAACTTCTCATCGAAATTCGTCCTGATGTGGGCGATCGGTTCGATCTCCATGATATCATCTCTCGAAGTTCATCATGAATAATTCATCCGCTGTCAATATGCGGATCGTACCGTCGGCCATCAGATTGGCGGATTCCAATCTTTTGGAATCTATATTCCCGTCCCAGATGAAAAAGTTGGATTCGGATACTTTGCGTGTCAACTTCCCGCCATGATGGTTGATGAAATCCGCGATGCGGAAACCGATCTCTATTCTTTGATCCTCGAAGGATTCGGCCATGGAGAATACCTTCCCTTCAAGTTCCTTGCTTCCAGACGGCATCTTCCCATCGTAATACTTCTGAAGACGTTCCTGTTTGAATTTCAGTAACGTGGAATGATACACCACCTCCGAATCCACAACGGCACCTTTCCCGCACATCTCTAACAACCCCTCGATCGAGAGATTCTCTTCCTTGCAGATGTATTGTAGGATGCGGATGCATGTCTTCACATCCACGTTGGATTCCTTGCTGTCATACGGTATGCCGAACAGTTTCGCGATGTTTGACAGGCCATACGATGGAATATCTGCATAGTTCCTCACTATCGAGTGGATGTCGAATACCTTGCATGATATGGGCTCCAGATTGTTCCTGCGATCCATGCAACATAGGTATCTGAAGGTCACCTCGGGGGAATGCGCGACGTAGATCGTATCCTCCTTCTGAAGGGCGCTCTCGATCTGTGATCTGACGACCTTGTATCTTGGAGCATTCTTGAATTTGGAATAATCCGTGCGACAGAATTTCTTCGATCTTCCCGTCGGTTTAGAAGCGTTGATGAATATCTGCTTCGATAATTCTATGTTGAACGATTCATTTGCAACGGCATAGCCGAATGTGCACATCTCGCAGTATAATCCGATATCACGTGAGCATTCTGAATCGAAGGCAACGATCTTCATCTCTGTCGCTATCTGTAACATCCGTTAAATAGACTTTCATTAAATATTCGCCAGTCGGTATCAGGATATATGGTAGATTGCAGGATAACGGCGGTGAGAAAGACCGAATATCGTGATCTCATGGAGTTGTATGAGAATCCAATCGAACATGCATGTGACGTATGTGTCGGCGATGTTTGGACGACCAATGGCTGCGAAAGACCGGATGGGTTCTGCGAGAGCGCATGGGAATCGATATTCCCATTCGTCAAGGTGTTATCTGAAGGCGGAGGTAATTTCTTCGATGGATGGATGAAGGATGAGCATTCCGCGATGATCTCATGCAATGATGGATTCAGGCCCGTATCATTCTATATAGAGGCGATCAAGGGATCTGAGGAATGATCTGAGAGATATTAGCAATCAAGAATACGAATAGAAAAGGTAAAGGGATCGAAGGGGAACGCCCTTCGATCGTTCTGATATCAAGCGATCTTCGTACCTGCGCTGGGTCCGGCACTCTCATCCCAGACCTCTTTCACATCAAAGGTCCATGCTGCGAAACACGGGAGTTTCATCTCTGCCAATTTCGCTTTCAATCCCTCGAATACGGGTCCGCTGTCCTCGCGTTTTGCATTCTCAAGGATGAGTTCGAATGATTTCGGACCTGCGGTGATGAGGATCGATGCTTTACCGTTGGCTGCGAGATTCTCCTTAGTCCTCTTCATGAGGACTTCGCCTACGGCGACCTTGGATTCGCCGATGATTCCGATGCTGCCGCACACGATCGCATGGGGTTGTCCGGATACTGAGACGGATTCTATGATCTTGACAGCTTCCGGCACGATATCGATTACACATTTTGGAATTGCTACCATTCATTCCACCTTAGTCATCGTATCTGATTGTAGGATATTTAACCGATAAGGAACAAGTTTGTAATCATATCATGCGAGCAGGAGATGCATCTTCAGAATCGGTTATCTACTGCGCCATACATCACGGCCCATGGACGAGAGAGTGAAGATTATCGACCGTATGGGTGGAGAGCACATAGTCCCCTTCAATGAGAGGTTCTTGGATCCGTTGGATGGTTGCTGCCATATCACTGGTAGGCCTTGTGACTACAAGAACTGCAACAAATGCAAACACGCGAAGAGAAGCGATAATTCATTGGATAAGATCCTAAGATCCTGTCAGTGAAGCATCTTCTCTACGATCTCGATGACATCGATACAATACTTGGGGCAATCCTTGTAGATGCCCGTGGGCCTTGTCAACATCAGATCCTCCAACGTATGTACCTTCTGACCTAGGAGTTCGGGACAGTTCACGTCAGCATTCCTTATTTTGAATTCCTTCACGAGCTCATCCCTCATTTTGAATAATGCATCCTTCTTGGAGAGGTCTCCTGGAGCATCATTCCCGAATGCGAGTCCTAGGGCCATCATGCCACCGGAAACGGCGCCGCATACGCCATCCTGCGCCATGCCGATCCCGAAGCAACCTGCGATGCGATATGCATCCTCTTTCTTCAACCCGAATCTCTCAGCGAATTCGCCGAAGACTATCTGTGAACAATCGAACCCCATATCGAATAATCTATCCACATCCTTCTCACTCAGCATTCGGTATCACCCTCTCCTTCTTTCCTTCATTCAACCACCGTGTCATGGTGGACTTAGCATTATCATAGTTGAGGTCTGCAAGGTCATTCGTCGCCCATCCGTCCTCCAATCTAGTACATTCGAGGTTGTACTTATCGGTAAATCTCTTGATGTTCTCATCGAAATGTTCCTGGTCACCGTTACCAGTCTGTACGCGCATGACAGTCGTGTATCCTGCTAAATCCAGTATTATCTTCATGATGTCATCATTCTTCACATCCAACCCATTGAACAATTCCATCGACATCAGGAAACCCTCGAAATTGCTTGCCATCGCGGGTGTGAAGTAGAATCTTCCGGGATATTTGCGGAGAAGCTTGAGGTATCTCTCAGTACCGCCTACGGGGATGCATATGCAGTCGTCACAGATCGTCCCATCCTTGTTCCTGAAGATGCACACAGGCGTGGGAACCATCTCATATGCCCAATCGCAGATCGTATCCAATCCTCTCCCGCATCTTCCATAGTAGAGTAATATGGTATCTACAGCAGAGTGTATCTTCACGATCTGGTTCATCACTTCCATTCTGAGCATGTCGATATCCTCATGAAGGCCCATGAACATGGTCCATATGATCACTGTGTACCCGTCATGGTCATAATCCCCATTCAGTACTGTATGCTCATCGATCATCGTGTATGGTACGTTATGTTGCTTCAGCTTGGGGATTATCGTGGTGTTGTATGCACCCTTGACGAGATAGATCCTCTTATCTTCGTGATCATTCTTGAGATTGTATATCGCCTCATCCTCCAACATCGGACATACGACCATCCCAAGCCTACCTTCAGTCATGGATGTGTAATCACAACCAGTGATTATTAATCGAGCAGTATCACTGACGATACTGAGTGTACTGGTTTTATATCGTCATCCTTCGGTTATGGTCCTATGATGGACAGGGAAAGTATCTGTGAGGTAATCGACGCATATCTCACATCATTCGGGAACAGTTGGAATCTTCAGATACTCTATGAATTGTATAACGGACCGAAGAGGTTCAATGAATTGAAGAGGTCATTGACGCCTATCACGCAGACGGTCCTTTCCAGACACCTCAAGTCATTGGAGGATTCCAAGTTGATTACGAGGGAGAATGTGGATGATATCGCATATTATGCGATATCGAAGGAAGGATATCTTGTCGTGCCTTCGATGATCTCCACATACCAATGGTTGATCGATTATCATCCCGACCTTAGGGATTGATCCATTCTGATCATCAAACCTCACCTAATGTTTATTGATCTGGTGATTTAGGATTAGCCTTGATAAGGAAAAGAATCATCAAGGATGAAATCGTATTTAGGAGAACAAATGTCGGAGTGACGAGACTGATGAGATACGATCATGTGACCACAGGAACATTCATCGAAAGACCGAACAGATTCATCGCCATGGTCGAGATCAACGGCATCATAACTAAATGTCACGTTAAGAACACCGGGCGTTGCAAAGAACTATTGGTGAAAGGTTCGACCGTTGTACTTCAAGAATCCAACGATCCCGATCGTAAGACGAGATATGACGTCATTGCTGTGTACAAAGGCGAACTTCTGATCAACATGGACAGTCAGATACCGAATGCTGTTGTGGAGGAATCCATTTCCAAACTTGGTCTGATAGAAGGTCTGAGAACAATAAGGAGAGAGGTCACCCATGGGGATTCACGTTTCGATATCTATGCGAAAGGGGAGAGGGAATGTTTCATCGAGGTCAAAGGTGTGACCTTGGAGAACGACGGTATAGCGATGTTCCCTGATGCACCCACAGAAAGGGGATTGAAACACGTCGAAGGTCTCATCAGATGTGTTGAGGAAGGATATGATGCATACATCATATTCGTCATACAGATGAAGGGTGTGAAGTACTTCACACCCAATTATGAGACACATCCCGAATTCGGATATGCTCTGAAGAAGGCATCCGAGAATGGCGTAAGGATCCTTGCGTATGATTGTAATGTAACGGAATCATCGATAGTATTGAACGAACCTGTCGAGATCAGATTGAATCCTTCCCCGACGTTATGATCTTCCTTATGACGTTCTGCGTATCCTCTGCTTTCATCCTAGAGTTGATGAGGAATACTTTGCATTTGGACAGATATTCTCTGTAGAATTTCGTTCTAAGGGTGATCTTCCTTTCGTCTCTTATCATCTGATGGGGATTGCAGAAGTCATTGCTCACAATGTAATCCATCGCTTCATCCAATGTAAGTTCTCTGCTTATCACGTCATCCCGATCGTCCCTCTTCAGGAATATGATGTATCTCATGAATGTGCTGTCGGTGACGGAATCGTTGCCGGTGACCCATCTCACATTGGCGATGCCACGGCCTTTGTTATCGAACTTAGTTGTTTCTACAAGAGGTTTGAACTCTTCCCACACATCCCCGATATCGGCATCGATGTAACAGTTCTTCTCGGAGCCTCTTATCATCGGCCTTCCTTTCGTCAACCTGACGAAATACCAATCATCGGTTATCAGGTGAGCATTATCCATCCTCAGCAATCCCCATGATTGCGTGGTCTTTCCCGTTTTTGAGGGAGCTATCAATGTCACGCCTACGCCATCTATATCCAATGCTGCCCCATGTACGGAATATATCTTGTGCGAATCCTCCAGGATATCCGAGGCCATGGCCAACGCCATGCTCTTGATCCATCCGTAATAATCGAAGTTGTACAGGAATACGGTGGATGTTACCCTGTTGTAGAGTACTCTGAGATCCCCTTGATCATCCTTGAGACAGAATATCCTGGCATGGGTGCGGATCTCATCATTCATCGGACGGAAATTATCCCTCCACATGTCGATGATCTCCCTGTCCTCAGAATGTACCTTTACACATATCCCCGATATGTCTGCTTTAGCGGTATTGAATCTGAGGTTCTTGCATGATCTGTAGATCTCTCCTGCTTCCTCTATGCCTATGAGTGTGACCTGGTATCCCATGCGTGGAATATCAGCTACGTGGATTTAATCCTTTGAGGAAGAAGTAGTGACGTTTCAGGTAAGATCGTCGATGATAACTCTGTAGGGGAACATGTTCTTCAGGCCCTATTCGGCTATGGCCCTCATAACAGGTAGGAGGGTCTCCCCTCTCGGTGTCAAGGAATATTCGACCTTCAAAGATGTGTCGGTATCGACATCTCTTTTGACGATATTATCATTCTCGAGTTCTCTGAGTTGTTTCGTCAATATCCTGGATGATACGCCATCGATCCTCTTCAATAATTGATTGAAACGCATAGGGCCGTTGTTGGCAAGGAGACATATGATGACCGTCTTCCACCTTCCTTTGAAAACGGACATCGCAGCATCTATGGCGCAGTCATATCTTGGTCCATCCATGATTACATATATGTAATTAGATATTAAAATGTAATCAAGTAATCAAATGTAATTTATACTCAAAATAATATGATGGAGTAGATGCATAGGGAAAGCTATGCACCATGGGGTGTATCATATGACATCTACAGTGGTCATTCTCGGTTCACCGAGAAAAGGGAATTCTGAAGCAATCGCAGAGGCGATCGCCAACGAGGCCAAAGCAAAGGGCAATGAAATCAAGACATTCAAACTGAATCAGCTCAAGGCTAGAGGCTGTCAGAGCTGTTATGGCTGTAAGAAGGCAGGCAAGTGCGTCGTGAAGGACGATATGATCGAAGTACTCGACGCCGTAAGGGAAGCGGATTCGATAATCCTTGCAACACCGGATTACTTCTCGCAGTCTACAGCACAGTACAGGATGTTCGAGGACAGATGTTTCAGTTTCCTCGGCGGGGATTTCATTCCTAACATAGCGGCAGGCAAGAAGGTGGCGATCGTTGTGACATGCGGTTCAGGACTCGACGGTGCCAACAGGATCGCAGATGCCATCGAAGGCGAATGGACCAACTTCTTCAAAGGAAATGTGGTCGGAAAGATCGTACGTGGCGGCCTGATGGAACCGACGGCAGCATCCGAGAACAAAGAGATAATGGATGAGGCCAAGGCATTGGGTCAAAAACTTTGATAAAATAAATCGGGGGTTCAATGCCCCCTTTTATGAATTTTTAGGATGATCCTTTATCGATCATTCTCTCATACCGGCTCCACCGCCGATGAGCATACCTGCGGATAGAATCGCTGCAGCGATCATACACGTCAATGCATCTACTGAACCTGATCCGAAGATCAGCTCTCCTGCCCATTTCACAACGAATGCGATAATGAGGAAGAAAATCAGGCCGATGATGACCATGATCACAAGGCTGATTAGTAACTTCACGATACCTATCACCAGGTCACTTGCTGACATTCTTTATCACCTCAGTATATAAATTGGTTATTTACATTTATATACTTAACTATTAGGAATGTGGAAGATATCACTAATTGTTACGATATTTGCATCAATCGTCAGAAATCAATTTTTATCCAATGACCGTTCTGTCGGAGTATAACGGATGGTCGCGATCCAAATGACAGATTATATGTTGCCCATACTGATAGTGTACGTCGTTCTGAATGTGGTATCATTCATGTTGTACAACATCGACAAATACAAAGCGAAACACAACAAGTGGAGGATAACCGAGAACACTCTCTTGATATCGGGATTGATCGCTCCTTTCGGTGCGGTCATCGGTATGCATTATGCACATCACAAGACGCAGAAGGTCAAGTTCAAATTGAACTATATTTTCCTCGCAATACACGTGATATTGATCGCATGCATCATCTTGCTATAGGATTCAATCCCAGCCGTGTATCTTCCTCACGTTCGTTTCCATTCCCGGAGTACCGAGGAGGACGACACGGCTGTCCGCTTTCTCCTTTATTATCTCCATGCCGACCTTGGAACCGAGTTCCTGTGAGAATTGTCTTATCTCATCGAATGAGGGCATATTGTCCATCGAGAGCCTCATCCTCGAACCGCCAACGAATACATATCCCTTCGGTTCTATCAGATCCGGTCTTGCGATGGAATCCAATCTTGCATAATCGTCAACCCAACCGAAGTTAAGGTCCTTGACAAGAGTGTGTCTTATCACCGTTCTGGTGTCGAGCGATGGCAGGCATTCCAAGGTTTCCATTATCCTTTGCCACCCATCACTTATCTTCGGCCTGCAGACCTTCTTGTATATCTCCTCATTCGGAGCTGCCACGGTGACGTATAGCTGCATAGGAAGCTCGTCCAATTCCATGATTCTTTCGGGATATGTACCGTTGGTGACAAGGAATGTCGTCATCTTGCGCCTATGACATTCTTTCAGGAAATCTGAGAGATATGGATACGTTATCGGTTCTCCGGCAAGCGATATCGCTACCTGATTCGGTTCGTTGGCCTCCTTGAACATCTGTTTCGAGACCCTTGAGTCGCCGTTGAAACCTGATATCAATAACCTCTGCTGTGCGATCAGATTGTCTAACATCTCCTTAGGTTCTGCCCAATCCTTGACCTTGAAATCCTTCTCCTGAACTCTCCAGCAGAATTGACACATGTGAGAGCATTCGTTTATGGCAGGCGTCATCTGAAGGCACCTGTGGCTATCGATTCCATAGAAATCATGTTTGTAGCACGTCCTCTGTCTGATCATCGATTCCTTCATCCAATGGCAGAGTTTGACTGCTGCGTGGTCATTGTACAATCTGTATTGTTGTTTGATCAGTAAATTACGATAACTCTCATCCATACGATCACTCAGAATTCGAACAGGCTCTTCTGTCCCTTCTTGGGTTGAGGTTTCTCTTCTTTAGGCACGTCCTCAGCTTTCTCTTCGGAGTCATGGCCCTTCGGATGTATTCTCTTCTCTTTCATTGACATCGCTTCATTGAGTGCATCCTTCACTTCCGCAGAATCCACTTTGGAATTCAGAAGGAATGCAAGGTCATCTGCATCAAGGTCCGCATCCCTGACCAACATCGCTCTCAACTCAGGGTCCTTCTCCAGCATCAATCTCAATGGCGGCAAGACATCCAACGCCACTCTCTTCGTCGATGTGTGCAGATGGTCGGCCAATTTCTGACATACGACGTCCTTCGTCTGGCGTATGCCTTTCGATCTTGATAGTTTTGTGAGATATGCAGGATTCTTGAACCAATCGCTACTCTTCTTATTGGTCATCCTCGCAACACATACTCCCGATGTCATCATATCCGATGCATAGGACCACATGCCGTAGTATTGGCGTCTGTTCACCCTCCCAAGGAAGATGTCCGCCTTCGAGAGTTTACCATACCCTCTGTAAAGATCTCCGCGATCGATGTATTGGCGGGGGAGATTCTCATCCACCCAAAGCATGACCATGTTGGGGTCCTCATCGATATCACGGACCATCTCTCTGGATTTTATCGCATCCGCATTCCAGAATATCACTTTCATGAGGTCGTACATGCTCTTCTTCACGATACGGCCCGATAGTTCTTCGGTATCCTCTACGGTAACCTTGGATTTTCCGAGAGCTAAGGATTCCAGATCCCTCACGGCTGCACGTATGTCCCCGTTGGAGTTCTTCGCTATATTCTCCAAAGCACCATCTGTGATGTCTACCTTCTCTGATATGCATATCCTCTTCACTGCCTTCACTATCGTGCTCGTCGGAGGATTCTTGAACGTCAATTGTAATGTATCGGTCTTGATGGCAGATGATTTTCTACTCAATCCATAGAAATCATTCACTATCAATATCACAGGCTGCTTCGTCTGTTTGATCAACTCTGCGATAACAGGTACGGCTCCGCGATCTGCATTGCCGAAGAGACTATCGGCCTCATCCAATATTATGAGTTTCCTTCCCCCATCCTTCGTGTTGAGGTATTCGCCGCTATCGGAGAATGTATTGGAGTATGCGCCTCTCAGTGCTACGGACCTTATGGCCTCGCCGGTACGTTGGTCAGAGGCATTCATCTCGATCAATCCCCAACCGTACTCGTTCGCTAGCGCTTCGGCACAAGTGGTCTTACCGACACCCGGTGTGCCTATCAGCACAACAGCCCTCTTCTTCGGTATGCCCTTATCCCATGACTCGGCCCATGCCCTCAGATCGCTCACAGGACCAGGATTCCCTAGTACATCTTTCAATGACCTTGGCCTGTACTTCTCTGTCCAATCCAGCGACATGTTCTCACTCTATACCATTCAGTTTACGTTCTATATCTGATATCTCGTTGTCGGCTTCCCAATTCGCATTGAGATTGAACAGAGGTATCGATTTCTTATGCATCTTCGCCTCTTCGAGCTTTTTCTGCAATTCAGCATACTCGCCCTCTCTCCCCTTCCACAGTTCCTTCAATGCCTTGGATTGTACCTTGGAGAATTCGGATGAGAGTTGATTCTCGAGTTCAGTATATCTTTTGGATGTTTCCGAGAGGATCTCCTTCACGCCATAGTCCTCGTATTCGGTGATGAAATCCTCGTATTGTTTACATACGCGGTCGATGAGATCGCAGCATACTTCGCAGACACGTTTCCTCCTGTCGAAGTCCATGGATGGTAAGGAATCATAGATGTCGGTCATTATCTCGTTGAATACGATCAGATTATCCATTATCCTCTCGACCTCGAAGTTGAATCCTTCGATATCGAATCTTTCCCTTGTTGGTATCTTGAGCATAGCACATGCATTAGCTCTGTCGTAGGCCATGACCAATGATTCATCCGTCTCTGAGGATCTGTCATACGCTTTGACGTTATTGACGACATCACGTTCGATGCTGGAACCGCATTTGTTACAATATCCGAACACCTTTCCATCACGGAATGTGCATAGGTTCCCGCATTTAGGACATTTGACCGACACCTGAGACATACCTGACCCAATGACGACATAGCTTATTAATCTCTGTCCTTGGGAAGTATCATCTGCGATACTGTCCCTTTAATACTCCAGAAGTCATGTGCGTACGCATGAGGATTACGCTTGTGCAATCGAGGGGATTGATGAACGATCCCACTGTCAACTTCTTCAAGGCCAGGATGAGGATCAACAATGTCGAATCGGACATATTCGTCCTGCCGGAAATGTTCTGCTCCGGATACACGGGAAAGAAGGAGGAGATGACCGTCGATGTGTTGGATGCTAAGATAGTTTCGAAGCTTTCTGAGCTCTCTGTGAACAGAGGGTGTGCGATCATCGTAGGCTGTCCGAGGGAGATCGACGGTAAGATCTACGATTGTGCATTGCACATAACCGGGAGGGATATCAACACCTATAAGAAGATGATCCTCAGCAATGATGGTGCGTTCGATGAGAAAGAATACTTCTCCACAGGCAACCAGCCGATGATCATCGATCACATGGGAACGAAGATCGGTATCTCCGTAGGATACGATCTCCTCTCCACAGAATTATACAAATACTATGCGGAGAACGACGTAGATCTTCTGATATGTATCTCCGCATTCACCGAATCGCAGATGAACAGATTCGACAGCATAGTGAGGTCAAGGGCCTCAGAGAATTCGTTACCTGTCATCCTCTGTAACATGGTTGGTCCGGATTGCGGTGTGAATCTCATAGGCAGGAGCAAATTCATCGGACCTGATGGAAATATCATCGAAGGATGCACAGAGAGCAGTGACGTCAGGGTGTTGGAAGTCGATACCGAGATGCTTAAGGAAGCGAAGAAGAACAGGATGATCCTGCCTGATCTGGTATTCGGTGAATGCATCAGGGTCAAGAGCGAATCCGGTAACGGGGAGCACAAGAAGACCTGCGCTTACACCGGAGCTATCTTGGAATAATCCTTATATCATCCCTCTGAGTGAGCGGGCTCAGAGGGAATCATGATAGATAGCATATTCGAGATATTGATGCTACTATGTTTTGCGACCGCATGGCCTTTTTCCATAATTAAACAATTAAGAACGAAGAGGACCGAAGGTAAGAGCATCCTGTTCTCCTACATCGTGTTGGCAGGATATCTCTTCGGATTCATCAACAAGATCGTCATGGACGAGATCAACTATGTGATATACTTCTACATATTGGATTTCGCTCTAGTACTGTTCGACATCATACTCTATTACAGATACCGTCCCAAGGACAACGTCATGCCGATAACGGCATGAATGATGGATGACGGGGCCTTGAGGCCCCATCCTCATTCAGAACAGTTTGAAGACGAGATCGGAGTATCCGACAGCATCGTCCAACGGCAATCCTGCCATGATCGATGCCTGTGCATACATGATCTTGATGAGATCCTTCGCCTTCTCCTTGTCATTCAGGAAGGCATCATCCAATGCTTTGAACGCAGGGTGCGAGGCGTTGAGTTCGAGGACACGCTGTGCCTTCATCTTCTCATCCTCGGAACCGGGCATCTCCGCGAAGTATTTCTCCATCTCGAGTGTGATGTGACCTTCGCTTGTAAGAAGTACTGCATGATTCTTCAGTTTGTGAGATATCCTTACGGATGAGACCTTTCCGTCGAGTGCCTCTTTTGCGAAATCGAGAAGGTCCTTATATTCCTCCTCCTTCTGCGCAGCATCCTTCTTCTCTTCCTCGGTCTCGAGTCCAAGGTCATCGGATGTAACATTGCACATCCTCTTCTCCCTGTACTCTGCGAGTGTCTTCATCACGAACTCATCCACATCCTCGGTGAGTACGAGGATATCGTATCCTTTGTCACGCACCTGTTCGGTCTGAGGCATGTTCTTAGCCTGTTGGACGGATTCTCCTGTGACGTAGTAGATGTTGGATTGTCCCTCAGGCATCGCATCAACGTATTGGTCGAGTGAGATCAGTTCATCCTTTTCGGATGATGTGAACATCAGAAGATCCTGGAGGAACTCCCTGTTCCTTCCGTAGTCCTCTACGACACCATATTTCAACTGACGTCCGAAGCTCTTGTAGAACTCCCTGTATGTCTCGGGTTCATCCTTCATTATGCGGAGCAATTCGGCTTTCACCTTCTTCTTGAGATTCTCTCCGATCGCTTTGAGCTGACTGTCATGCTGAAGCACTTCCCTCGAGATGTTCAATGAGAAGTCCTGTGAATCCACGACACCCTTCACGAAACGGAAGCAGAATGGGAGCAGATCAGCACACTTGTCCATGATGAGCACACCATTGGAATACAGCTGGAGTCCCGGTTCGTAATCCCTTGAATAGAAGTCGTATGGTGCCCTCTTGGGGATGAACAGCATCGCTTTGTATGACACCAATCCTTCGGCATTCACACGGATGACGGAGATGGGATCCTCAAAGTCATGGAATTTGGTCTTGTAGAATTCCTTGCATTTCTCATCAGTTGCGGATTTCTTGTTCTTCTGCCAGATGGGTACCATGCTGTTGATGACCTTGTCGACCTCTTTTGTGACGTATTCCCTCTTCGGATTACCTTTCTCATCCTTCTCTCCGGTCTCTTTCCATTCTCCTTCCTCCACCATCATGTGGATAGGCCAACGGACGTAATCCGAATATATGGTGATGAGTTCTTGTATCCTGTAGAATTCGAGGAATTCGCTGTACTCCTCATCCTTCTCATCGGGCTTGATGTGCATGATCACATCTGTACCGTAGCTGTCCTTCTCGCATTCGGTGATGGAATATCCATCGGCACCGGAGCTCTCCCACCTGTATGCGACATCGCTGCCGACAGGTCTCGATACAACGGTGACCTTATCGGATACCATGAATGCGCTGTAGAATCCGACACCGAACTGACCGATGATGGAATCAGCACCTTTCTTGTCCCCGTTCTCATTCTTGAAATCCAATGAGCCGCTGTGGGCGATGACACCGAGATTCTTCTCCATCTCGTCCTGTGTCATACCAATACCGTTGTCCTTGACGGTGATCGTCCTTGCATCCTTGTCTATGACGACATCGATCCTGAAATCCTTCTTCGAGAGTCCAAGGGATTCATCGGTCATCGCTTTGAAGTTCATCTTGTCGATAGCATCCGATGCGTTAGAGATGATCTCACGGAGGAAGATCTCCTTGTGAGTGTAGATGGAATTCACCATCAGATCCAAAATACGTTTCGATTCCGTTTTGAATTGTTTCTTTGCCATATTGGAACCACTCCTTCAGTCTGATGGATATGCTAAGTGTTAAAACTTCTATATAAAAGTAATTAGTGATATAGAACATACATTTGTTCTATAAATTACATAAAGAATAAATTAAGTAATATTTTAGACAAAATGAGCATTCATAATATGGATGACATGGTATTTTGTCTAATAAATAACAAAATGTAATAGTTTTTGTCCAAAAAAACAACATTTATTAAATACCGTGTCGTTCAGACATCATCGGTCAGGTACATGTCACGTCAAAATCGACAGACATGCAGCCTGTGATCCGAACAACAGTTCGGATTGAAAGTGTGATATAATGAGCTGGTTGAAAGACATACAACAGACGATCACGGACGCCCTAGAACCGGTGGACGTGTTCGTCAACAATTATCTTGATGTCTACATTTGGTACGTCGGATTCGTCTTCATCATCGCTGGTGCGTTACTGTTCCTATGGAAGTTCAAAGGCATACAGTTCACGAACATCAAGGATCAGGTGAAGTACATCAACCCGATGGCCAACATCGATAAGGGTAAAAGGGACAAGAATAGCATGATCTCCTCATTCCAGGCATTCTGTGTCGGAATGGGGGCACGTGTCGGCGTAGGAAACATCACAGGTGTGACATCCGCCATCATCATGGGTGGTGCAGGAGCCATCTTCTGGATGTGGATCTTCGCATTATTGGGTGCGGCCACATCATTCGTAGAATGTACGTTAGGACAGATCTTCAAGGAGAAGAAGTCCGACGGTAACTTCCACGGAGGTCCGGCATATTACATCAAGAAAGGATTGAAGAACCGCAAGTTCGCATTGTTCATCGCATTTTGGATCATCGTCACATACGGTGTGGGATTCATCGCGAACCAGGCTGCGAACTCAGCATCCGCATTCACGAGGATGGATGCATTGTCGGGCATAGATGGTATAACGATCATCCTCGGATTGATATTCGCAGCAATGACCGCATTCCTCATCTTCGGAGGTGTGAAGAAGGTCGCGATGGCATCGGAGATCATAGTTCCCATCATGGTATTGATCTGGTTGATCATAGGGTTCATAGCGATCATAATCGGCTGGGAGCAGATCGGATGGGCTGTCACGCAGATATTCGAGAATGCTTTCAACTTCAAACAGATATTCGCAGGATTCGCCGGCAGTTGTATCATGTGGGGTCTGAAGAGAGGTGTCTTCTCCAACGAGGCCGGTATAGGTTCCGTTCCCAACGTAGCATCATCGGCCGATGTACCTCACCCGATCAGACAGGGACTCATTCAGTCCATCGGTGTGTTCGTCGATACGATCATCGTTTGTTCGGTCACGGCATTCATGGTGCTCTGCTGTCTTCCTTCAGAGTTCATGACCAACGGTATCAATATGACTAACGGTTGGGATGGCGTATGGATGAACGGCGACAGGAAGAGCGGTTGGGCGATGGATACAGTTCAGGCAGCGATGTCAAACGCATTCGGCGGGGATTGGATCCTTTGGGTGCTTGCATTGTTCATGTTCGTATTCGCATTCAGCAGTCTCATCGCATACTACTCCATGTCCGAGGCCAACCTGAGATTCATCAAGGATGATCATAAGTTGGTCCAATGGCTGCGCATAGTGATCACATGTGTCGTGTTCTTCGCGTGCATCATACCGATCGATCTCGTTTGGGATATCTGTGACGTGTTCATGGCGGTCATGGGTATCTGTAACATCGGTGCCCTGTTCATGCTCTACAAGTACGTCAAGGTCGCATGGGACGATTGGAAGAAACAGAAGAGCGAAGGGATCGAGGAGCCTGTGTTCGATATCAATAATCTGGACCAGCAGGGACTTGATTTCACCAACGTCACCGAATGGGGCGCAAAACAATGAGGTTCGAGGGATCGATTCCCTCCACCTCCCTTTATTTTTGTTCAACGGTCACCGATATGTACGTCACCCATCTCTTCTACGATGGAATCGAGCATACGTATGAGTGATTCGCGACTGTCCGTCATCGTTGCTAACTTAAGACGATGTTCACGGCAACCGTGGCATCCTGCAATGAATTTCGGTGCATAGCATCTCATCTTTCTGATGAGTGTATCTTCATCCATGTTCCTCGAGAGGGATTCCATGAGTTGGATGCACCATTCCGCTTGTTGTCTTACAGTGGGGTTTGGGAGTCTCTCTCCTGTTCTGAAGTATCTGTCGACCTGAGTTACGAGGAATGGATTTCCGACGCCTCCGCGTGCGATCATCACAGCATCTGCACCTGATATGTTCATTGCAGAGATCGCATCATCGAGGGAATAGATGTTCCCGGAGATCACCAGTGGAACGGACATCCTTTTGCGCAATCCTTCTGCATATTCATAATGGGGTTTGCCTGCATATCCTTCCTTCTTTGTGCGTACGTGGAGGGATATCATATCGACTTCGGCGGATTGCAGTTCGTCGATCACATCCATGAAGTTCATCTCTGTATCGCTCCAACCGAGACGTATCTTGGCGGTGACGGGGATATCAATCCTCGATCTCACTTTTCTGATGATCTCTCCGCATCTCTTCGGATCTCTCATCAGATACGATCCCGCATCGTTGCGGACGACCTTTGATACGGGGCATCCCATGTTGATGTCGATCAATGCGACATCGGGATTGTTGTCGGCGATGATGCCTGCGGCTTCTGACAATTCATTCGGATCGTTACCGAAGAGTTGTACTCCTGTCAAGCCGTTGTCATTGAGTTCTATATATTCGGCGGTACGCCTTCCGCCATGTATGATCCCTATGTCGGATGCCATCTCCGTGAAGGACAGCGATGCGCCGAACGGTTGCATGAAGTCCCTGTATCCTTTGGATGTGAAACCTGACATCGGTGCGAGTATCGCGGTGCCTTCGATAGCAAGATCGCCAATTTTCCAAACCACGAGGTGGAAATACGATTCGATTATAATTATGCGATGTAGAAGGAAATCGTCGAAGACGGACTACGATTTTCAAAATAAAATGCGAATTACGAGAATTTGTTATCATTTTTAGGGTAATTATTAGTTATTATTTCCTTATTAGGTAATTAATTTTATTATAATGAATATATAGAATATATAATTATTAATTAAATTACTATTATATTAAAATTCTATATTTTTCTCTAAACGCGACTTAAAAAAGTATGTAGAATGAAATAATGAATATATACTACAAAAAGATAAGATATCTTTCGATAGTAATTTTTCGTCACGTTGACGAACGCTATATAGACAAATCGGCAAATATAGATAGGAGTGTGAGAGGGCATGAGGGAGAACATGTCGAAACAGTCATCGAAGAGAGACGTAACTGTCGTTTTCGATCTGCATCGCGTACTTAGGAAGAGATCACCTAGAGCTATGCTGTTCTCTATTTTTGCTGTTGCTTTGTTGTTAATCGGACCTCTATCACTCGTAATTGCGGGCATTGGAGAGAGCTCGGCGGATGGCGGGTATGTTGGAAATAAGATAGTTATTACATACTATCCATACAAGGAAGATGAAAAGCCAACAAATATCGATGGTTCACTCAATGGTTCGCCCGATGATTCTAGTAATTATGGCTCCATTTCGGTAACATATTACGGTGATTTCGCATCCACTGAATACAATCCGCAATATTGGAATAAGGATGTCAATAACGGAGGATCTTCTGCATTATATTCTGCATTAGTTGGTACCGAATTAGAAAAATGGTATCCTGTAAAAGGTTATGAAAAAGGAAATACTCTTTTGTTTAATGGCTGGGTAGACGATGGCGGAAAATCGTATGATCCAGGGGACTTGATAACAAAGTCAGTTGATGATCTAGTCTATGAAGTCAATCTATACGCTAAGTGGGTAAGATTAGAGAATCATTCGAATAAATTGAGTGATGCAAATTCATGGGAAAGTGGCACCCTCTATAGCAATGTATTACACAATTGCGGAGAACTATCGTACGATATTAATGGCAAATATACACTACGTGACTGTACAATCAATCTCGGTAGCGTAAGCATTAAAGATAAAACAATAATAGACAATTGTACAGTACGTGGTACCAAAGGGTCTGGTAATCATGGTGAAGGTGATACCGGAATATTTGCTAATGGGCATAAATTAATATTAGGCTCAAACATAAAAGGAGTTCCAATAGGCCCCAATGGGGCCTCTGATAGTTACACCGAAGCGAGTTTTGCACAGTCTATACCGTTGAGCGTTATCTCAACAGTCTCATAGAATCTATCCAGTTTATCCTGAATGTCTTTCAATCCGTTCTTTGCATCAATCTCTTCTAACATCTTGTCGATGTATGTTGAGACCGAGTTCTTCAGAGCGAATCCGCCGTCATGTGTGAATAGTTTCTCGAAGATGGGTTTGGTTATTATCTGCTGTGCTAGCATATCGATTGCTTGAGAATCAGGTACATTGTCATTTACACATTCCCTAAGGCCTTTCACATATCTTTTGAACGCTGGTTTGAATTGTCTGGGGTTGCGCATGATGAATTCGCTGCTCTTCTGCAGGAGCTCCCCGGAGAAACGATATGTTGTTTCTATCTTGCAGATCTCCGAAGGCCCCCAATAGTCCTCGAAGTCCAGGATGTACGATACATCGCTGCCGTTGAAACGATAGATGCTCTGCCAATCGTCACCCACACAGAACAACCTGTAATCCTTCGATGCCCTCATCTCCTTCAGCAGATTGAATCTCGACCTGGAGATGTCCTGGTACTCGTCGACGATGACGTACCTGTAAGGATGGATGTAGCCTTCCTTGACGCATTCGGAGGCCATGTTAAGCATGTCCTCGAAATCTATCTCGTCGTTGATCGCCAACTGATCCTGATATTCTTCGTATATCGGCCTTAGTACCTTCTCCAATCTGATCAGGGACTGCTTTACCCTCCTGTCCTTGGATGTCGGGTATACCTCGTTCCACGGTTTCCCGTAACCCTTGATGAGGAGGATCGCGGTGGTCATGGAGGATGCTATCATGCTGAATTTCAGCCTGCCGCTGTTGAACATCCTGTCGAACAGATCCGACGGGGATGCGGGGGACATCTCCACACCGAGTCTGGTAAGGTGGTTCTTCAGATCTTCGAGAAGGGTGCCCTCTGACCTATTGTATGCGAACAACTCCACCAGTTCGGTGTTGTTGATCCGATGGATAGTCCTCTTCCATTCCATGGACTGTCTGTACACTTCAGCAGCATTGGGATTGGCATCCAACATGAACTGTGCCACATTCCCGTAACGATCCGTTCCGAAGTACTCGATGTAGATGTTCGTGCCGTTGATGTGGAAGTCCGGATGATAGTGGCCGTGCTTCGCATCCGAGGTGTCGACCGGATAGGCATCCTCATATGTGTACGGCACCCCGTTGATAGCGAGGAAGTTGGCGATATCGGCCTCTCCGAAGCTCTTTACCTTCTCTCCGTTGAGTGTGATCAGAGGGTTCTCTTTGACGTACCTGACGTAATCCTCATTCGTTGCGAATGCGAACTCATCGGTCTGTGAGTTGTAATCGAATGCTATGTATGAGTTGAAGTCAGCCAGGAACTGAGGGTCGGAGACTCTTCTCTGCAGCTCGTCCGTGACGAATTGATTCAGATCCGTGTGGGATACATTGGGGGTCTTCCCCCTGGTGGAGGCGATAATCTTTAGTCCCAACCTGTGGAATGTCGTGGTATCGATGCGCTTAGATGTCTCTTTGAGGATGCGTTCCTTCAGTTCGTTGACAGAGGCATTTGTGAAGGACAGAAGAAGGATCTCTTCAGGTTGGGCCTTCTCCGTCATCAGAAGCTCTTTGACAAGACCTATGATGGTCGTGGTCTTTCCTGTTCCTGCCCCCGCTATGACCAGACGGGTGTTGACATCCATGGCGATGGAGGTGAGCTGCTGTCTGTCCAGATCCCTGCCTTCCACCGGATTGATCATGCGACCGACATCGACTGACAGTCTCTCTGCCAGTTCGACATTGTGTTTGTGGGCATCCTCTGGGAAGGCCTCGTATCTCTTGAGGAACTCGATTATGCTGCTCTTGAACGGTTTGTTTACGAGACCGAGTCTGAAGAAGATACCTTTGGATCTCTTCTTGGCCGATTCAACTGTTTGTTTGGTGCTGTTCTTGAAGGACTCGACGCTACAGGGTTCGATGAATCCTGAACCGTTGGTTGCGGACGATAGGGCCTCCAACGATCTGTTGACCTCATCGAAGAGAATCCTGTCCTTTTCCTTCATCGATTCGGGATGGTCGTAGTCGTATTAAGAGAGTGTTAGAAAACGATCGGGAAGGGGCAGATCATTCTATCATTCTTGTTCCGCAAGAGACCGGAATCGGGCATTTTCGGACCTACCTTTTCGCCATTTTGTTTCACGTTTGAGATTTTGAGTAGTAAACTCAAACATGAAACAAATACGACACGATTTTCAGCCTACCAAAAAAGATGTACGTCGTTTTTTCGATGAAATACACGTTTTTCTTCACTGACTTTTACCAATCATTGAATCTGTTTTCAGTTTGCTGGATGCAACAGGTTCAAATCCTTTGGTAAAAAAACGGGCATTTTCGGAGAAAGGCAACATGCCCTCAAAAACGAAAACGTTTCAAATCCATCGATGACCTACCAAAAATGTCATTGAATTTTAGCCAGACATGTAATGAGTGGGCCCCCCCGGATTTGAACCGGAGTCTATGCCTCCCGAAGGCACAAGTATACCAAGCTAACCCAAGGGCCCGTGAGCCTCCCTAATATGTCATTGGTATAAAAGGTTTCTACAGTCGCTTTCCTTCTGGCTAGGGTGCTCAGGACATCATGTTCCTGAGCACTGTCTGAAGGATTCCGCCGTTCTTTATGTAATCCACCTCAGCCGGCACATCCACTCTGCAGACCGTCCAGAATTCGAGTTTCTTACCATCTCTGTAAGCGGTGACCTTGACATCGCATTTGGGTTCGAGATCCTCCACCTCTATGTCGAACACCTCTTTACCTGTGAGTCCAAGTGATTCGAGGTTCTGTCCGTCACGGAATTGCAACGGGATTATTCCCATTTCGACGAGATTGGATCTGTGGATCCTTTCGAAGGATTCTGCGATCACAGCCCTTACACCAAGGAGGTACGGGCCCTTAGCTGCCCAATCCCTTGAGCTTCCCGTTCCGTATTCCTTGCCTGCGAGGACGATGAGCGGTGTCCTATCCTCGATGTATCTCCTGGATGTCTCGAAGATCGTATCGATCTTGTTCTCAGGTACGTACAGTGACCAACTGCCTTCCGTTCCAGGTGCGAGCTTGTTCTTCAATCTGATGTTGGCGAAGGTACCTCTTACCATCACCTCGTGGTTAGCTCTTCTTGAACCGTATGAATTGAAATCCTTGGGTTCGACTCCCAACGATATCAGATATTTCCCTGCGTCAGATGTTGCGGAGAATGAACCTGCGGGCGAGATGTGGTCTGTGGTGATAGAATCTCCCAACGATGCGAGTGCATGTGATCTCTCGATGTTCTTTATCGCGGGTTCTTCGGACATGTCGTCGAAGAACGGAGGGTTCCTGATGTATGTGCTTCCCTCGTCCCATTCGAACAATGCTCCTTCGGGTGCCTCGATCGCTTTCCATCTATCCGAACCTTCGAATATGTTACTATATTGTTCGATGAACGTCTCCCTTGTGACGAATCTGTCCATGACCTCTTTGATCTCTTTATCCGAGGGCCAAATGTCCTTGAGGAACACATCCTTGCCTTCGAATTGACCCAAGGGTTCCGCACCTAGGTCTATGTCCACACGGCCTGCGATGGAGAATGCAACGACGAGTGGCGGTGATGCGAGATAGTTCGCTTTCACATTCGCATGGATACGTCCTTCGAAGTTCCTGTTGCTCGAAGCTATGGCAGCTGCAACGAGGTCGTTATCCTGTATCTTCTTCACGATCGCGGGATCCAACGGGCCACTGTTGCCGATGCATGTCATACATCCGTATCCTGTAACGTTGTATCCGAGTTCCTCGAGGTATCCGAGGAGTCCGGAGTCCTTCAGGTATTGTGTGACGACTCTCGAACCAGGCGAGAGCGATGTCTTCACGTACTCCTTCGGTCTCAACCCGAGTTCGTATGCCTTCTTCGCGACGAGTCCGGCAGCGATCATCACCGATGGGTTGGCGGTGTTCGTGCATGACGTGATGGATGCTATCGCAAGGAATCCGTCCTTGATCCCATCTGCTTCCTTCTGTTCCTTCACTCCGAGTTCGTCCAATGTCGCACGGAATGCGGTCTTCATGTTACAGAGAGGTATCCTGTCCTGCGGTCTCTTGTGTCCTGCGAGCGAGGGATACACATCAGCGAGATCGAGCTCCAACATCTCGGTGTATTCAGCTTCGCCTTCATACCAGAGTGTCTGTTCCTTCGCGTATTTGACCACGGTGTCGATGTGCTTCTCATCCCTTCCTGAGAGTCTGAGGTAGTCGATGGTCTTCTGATCAATCGGGAAGAATCCCATTGTCGCACCGTATTCCGGACCCATGTTAGCTATGGTCGCCCTGTCGGCAAGTTCGAGGTTCTGGTATCCCTCACCACAGAATTCAACGAATTTACCTACGACACCAACTCTCCTCAACATCTCCACGATAGTGAGGACGAGGTCGGTCGCTGTCACTCCTTCCCTAAGTTTCCCTGTGAGTCTGAATCCGATGACGTCGGGTAATTTCATGTAACAGGGCTGTCCGAGCATGACAGCCTCAGCTTCAATGCCTCCGACGCCCCATCCTACGACTCCCAATCCATCTATCTGCGTGGTGTGTGAATCGGTACCGAAGCACGAATCGGGATATGCGGTTAGGACACCATCCTTCTTCACACAGTGAATCAGGGGTGAGAGGTATTCGAGGTTGACCTGGTGGCAGATGCCCTTTCCCGGGGGTACTGCGCGGAAGTTGTCGAATGAGCCCTGTGCCCATTTGAAGAGAGCGTATCTCTCCTTGTTCCTTTGGAAATCCAACTCCTCATTCTTCATCTCCGCATCGGGTGTGCCCGCATAGTCGACTTGGATCGAGTGATCGATGACAAGATCGACAGGAACGAGGGGATTGATTCTCTTAGGATCGCCGCCCATCCTAGCGACGGCAGCCCTCATGGATGCGAGATCTACGACCGCAGCACCTCCTGTGAGGTCCTGGAGAAGCACACGTGCCGGAATGTAAGGGATCTCATCATCCACATTCTTCTTGGAGTTCCATGATGCTATCGTTGCGACATCATCGTCCGTTATGAGTTTCCCATCCTTTTGTCTGAGTAAGGATTCTACGAGGACCTTTATCGAATACGGCATCTTCTTCAGATCCTTTATCAGGCCTTGTGATTCCAATTCCCTCAGGCTATAGTACGTCACATTTCCTTCTTCCGTATCGATCGTCTTTCTGCAATCCTTAATCTTGACCATGGGATCAAACCTCTTGATTCGGTGATGGATGTTTTATTTATAATGATTAAGGGAGCTATCGGAAGAAATGACGTCATACAATGATGTCATTGATATCACGATAGGGAATTTTATACAAGTCCGCTAATACGGTGTGCATGAGGTGTTGTTCTTCTTCGAATTGTCAACATCATATCTGTCCGATCCAGGTCTTGATCATCGTTTTCGGTATCGTTGTGTCGGTATGGGGGATGATGGGTATTGGATTCGATCTGTCGTCCATGGATAAGGGTGCGAAATCGGAATTGATTGGTTATCTTTTGATCCTTGCATCATCATTGATGCTCGCCCTGTATGCGACAGTAGGTTACAAGAAGAAAGGTCCGATACACCTCGCTGGATGTGCTGGTATCTTCATCCTCAGCATAATCGCACACCCTATCCTCGGAGGGGATATAACGTTCACAAGGATGATTTTGATAGCCTTATCGATAATCTCCATCATAGCATTCGTGGCAACGATGTTCCTTAGAGGGGAGGATGATGTCCATATAGTATCGATGGTCATGGTCGTGGTCGTCACGATATCATCAATATGTATGATATTCATCGAGGATACCCCTAACGAACTTCTCAATGTGATGAGTGCGATAGTCCCTATCGCGATATCGGTTTCACTTGCATTGTTCTATCACGATAACAGTCATATGATATCCGGTTGAGCGTAGCACAGGGTGTAGCCCTGTTCTACACTATAATTACGACATTTGACGAAATAATTATTCGTCAATAATATATAACGCAATATTGTTCTCGTTTCATGGAAGGTGCGCTCAGAGAGAAGATGGCAGGAGAAATCGCCCTGTCATCCGAACCCGGAAAGGCAATCAGGAAATGGAGAGAGGAATTCGGCATAAGCCAACATCAACTCGCTGATGCCATCGGGATGTCGCATTCCGTAGTGAGTGATTATGAGTCCGGGAGAAGGAAATCTCCCGGAGTTCAGATGGTCAGGAAGATGATCGATGCTTTCATCGAGATTGATGTGGCAGCGGGATCCCCGACCATCAGGAAATATCAGCCCGATGACAGACCGGATTGTATCATAGACATGGGCGAGTTCCCAGAAGGGATCGAACTCAGCAAGTTCATGAAAACGATCATTGGAAAGAACATTGGGTATGACGGTATACAGAAGAAGATCTACGGATACACCGTCGTCGATTCGTTGAAGGCGATAATATCCTTGAATTCCTCTGATTACATGAAGATCTACGGATGGAGCATAGAGAGGGCACTGATCTTTACGGATGTACATTTCGGACGTTCACCGATGGTGGCGATCAGAGCACATCCGCTTACACCTGCTGCAGTCGTGTACATAAGGCCCGACAACAGCGATCCTTTGGCCATCAAATTGGCACAATTGGAGAAGGTTCCGTTGATAGAGACGAGCTTGGGTGTTAATGATGTCATATCGAAGATGAAGATGATGGCGGAGAGGGTATGATGGAAGCAGGAATAGTGAGTTATGGGGCATATGTGCCCAGGAACAGGATACTTCCCGAGGAGATCGGGAAAGTCTGGGGCGTGGATGGCAAGTCCATGGGAAAAGGATTGTACATTAATCAAAAGTCAGTCCCTTCGCCTGACGAGGATGTTGTCACTATCGCAACAGAGGCCGCAAGGAACATGATGGCAAGGGTACCGTTCGTGGACCCTAAGGACATAGGCGCAGTGTACGTTGGTTCGGAATCGCACCCGTATGCTGTAAAACCGACATCGACCATAGTCGCTGAGGCGATAGAGGCTACGCCTGCGATGACCGCTGCGGACCTCGAGTTCGCATGTAAGGCAGGTACAGCAGGTATCCAAATGAGCCTTGGTCTCGTCCTTTCAGGGATGATGAAGTACGCTGTGGCGATCGGTGCGGACACATCACAGGGCGCACCCGGGGATGCATTGGAGTATTCCGCATCCGCAGGCGGAGCAGCATATCTCATAGGTACGGAGGATGTGATCGCGAAGATCAACAAGACATTGAGTTTCACCACCGATACTCCGGACTTCTGGAGGAGGGAAGGTCAACCTTACCCCAAGCACGGAGGCAGATTCACAGGAGAACCTGCATATTTCAGGCATATAACATCAGCTGCCAAGATGATGTTCGATGCAATGGGCACCAAAGCGGAGGATTATGATTATGCAGTATTCCACCAGCCCAACGGAAAGTTCCCCACAAGGGTGGCTGCACAGCTCGGATTCACAGAGGAGCAGATCGAGAGAGGATTGTTGACGCCTAGCATAGGCAACACATACAGCGGGGCTGTTCCGTTAGGACTCTCGGCGATACTTGACGTAGCCAAACCAGGGGACAGGATTTTCGTCGTCTCATACGGTTCTGGAGCAGGAAGCGATGCGTTCGATATCACTGTGACCGATGAGATTAGTAAATTCAAGAGGGAGAACGCGCCCACGATGGACAAGATCCTCGAGGATGTCGTTTACCTTGATTATGCACAGTATGCCAAGTACAAAGGCAAGATCACACTGCCGGAGTGATAGGATGAGGGAAGTAGCAGTAATAGGGGTCGGAGTCACCAAATTCGGAGAACTCTGGAACAAATCATTCAGATCGATCGGAATCGAAGCAGGATTGAAAGCGATCGAGGATGCAGGTCTTGCAGGGAATGAGATCGATGGTATGTACATAGGGAACATGTCCGCGGGACGTTTCATCAACCAACAGCACGTGGATGCGCTCATAGCCGATTATTCCGGTATGGCATCCAACCACGTCCCATGTACGCGTGTCGAAGCAGGAGAGGCATCTGGAGGCGTAGCATTCAGAGAAGGTGTCATGGCTGTCGCGTCAGGACTTCAGGATTATGTCGTGGTCGCAGGTGCGGAGAAGATGACCGATCTCGATGATGCATCGATCAACAGCATCCTCGACACAACATCCGATTCTGAATGGGAAGCAGGGATGGGAATAACATTCGCATCTCTCTATGCGATGATGGCGAAGAGGATGATTAATGACGGTCTCGCTACGAGAGAGGAGATCGCATCCATGGCAGTGAACAGTCATGCACATGGTGCGTTAAATCCCAACGCACAGTTCAGGAAAGCCGTCAAACTTGAGACAGTGCTCAGGTCTGGAAGTGTTGCTGAACCTCTCGGTGTATTCGATTGTGCACCTATCTCTGATGGTGCGGCAGCTGTCGTACTCTGTCCTCTTGAGAAGGCAAAGGAGCACACCGATGCATACGCAAAGGTGTCCGCAGTGGTACAGAAGAGCGATACGCTCGCACTCTTCCAGAGGGATACGATCACATCGTTCGGTGCAACGGTTGCAGCCGCAAAGGATGCATACGCATATGTAGGGATCAAACCCGAGGATATATCTGTAGCAGAAATTCATGACAACTACACAGTGGCAGGCATAATGGCCCTTGAGGACCTCGGATTCTTCGGAAGGGGAAAAGCCGGTAAGGCCGTTCTCGAGGGAGAGGTTACTTACGGTAACGGAGGTAACCTTGTGGTCAACACATCAGGCGGTCTCAAGGCACGCGGTCACCCGTTGGGTGCGACAGGTGTGGCCCAGATCGCTGAGATCGTCGATCAGCTCAGAGGTAAGGCCGATGGAAGACAGGTCAAGGATGCCAAATACGGGCTCGCACAGAGCGTCGGAGGTACCGGTTCCACTGTCACCGTTTCAATATTGGAGGCGATCTGATGTCATCCGTAGCTAAAGAGTGGAGGGAGATTCCGGGAAGGTACAACCTTGAGGGTACCAAATGCCCCATTTGCGGAAAGGCATACTTCCCGAGCAGATCATTGTGTCCTCATTGCAGGAGGCAATCCCTCGGAAAGATGGAGCCGTACAAGGTCTGCAGGGAAGGAGAGGTGTACACCTTCTCGGTCATCCATGAGGCGCCTGATTGCAACAACATGCAGAAACCATACGTCGTAGCCATGGTCAGGACGAATGATGGATTGATGATATCATCACAGTTGGTCGATGTGAACATCGAGGATGTGAAGATAGGTATGCCCGTACGTGCTGTACTCCGTAAATTGGATGCGGATGGGGATTCGGGTGTCATCCATTACGGTTTCAAGTTCGTGCCGATCAAATGAACCAACAACGGTCGGACATTGAATGTCCGACCAAAACACCTTTAATATTTTGCTAAGTCGAGCAATGCGACGCGTTCTAATGCGAGATCCTCGCATGGTATCCCCATTTCATTGATGAGACCTAGTCTCTCAGCTTTCTCCGGCGTACCTTCGATCAATGAATCATCCCTTGTCATTCCGATTTCATCTAACTTAGGATCAGGGATATCGATCAGTAATGCGACATAATCCATACGGCCTTCCTTCGGCTTCATCCTGGATAGCGCCTTCGAGATCTGCCTTTCTGATGCGGCATAGATTATCGTCTCTGTGAGGATGGTCTTCGAACGGTTCATCCCATGTTCGAATGCCCTTACGGCGTGTTCTGCAGCCGATTCGATCATATCGCGACCATAGACATAATCGGGATCGAGGAGTACGACCTCTCCGCCCATCGATGTGAAATGTTCTACGATCGTCTCGAATGATGCATTTCCTCTCATCCCGATGACACTGAAGTCCATGTCCTCGAATTCTAAATCAATGATATAAACATCGGCATATGATAGCACATAGGATGCACGTCAATCATTGAGAAATGATGTCAATGATCCCATCAGATACTGTATCCATATGTAGCAAAGGAAACCCTCTCATTAAGTTCTTGCAGACACCTTTAATATGGAATAGACATTCCAATCCTCGGTAACACGTGATCATCATGAGCGAATGGGTAAGGATTCACGCGCCAGCGACGACATCGAACATCGGAGCAGGGTTCGACATATTCGGATTGGCACTCGACGAGCCGTTTGATACGATTGAAGGAAGGAAGATCGATTCTGGTATCAGTATCACTGAGATCTCAGGACCTGGGAGCGAAGGCATCCCTACAGATCCGACCAAGAATTCCGTAGGTATTGCAGCTACTGAGGTGTTGAAGAGGACAGGTTCCGACTTCGGTATCGAGATAAGAATCAAGAAAGGTATCAGGCCGTGCAGCGGTATCGGTTCATCAGGAGCATCCGCTGCGGGAGGTGCATATCTCGCCCATGTGCTCACAGGGGAGAAGCTCACGCCGACAGAGGTCGTATTGTGCGCAGCACATGCAGAGGATGTGACATCCGGAGGCTTCCATGCGGATAACGTCGCACCATGTATCCTTGGCGGATTCACGATGATAAGGTCCTATGAACCCTTCGAGGTGATATCGATAAGGCCTCCAGATGATCTCGGTATCGTCATCGCGATGCCCGATGTGCTCGTACCCACGAAGGAATCAAGGCAGGTATTGCCGACACAGGTTTCTGTGAAGGATCTCGTCTTCCATGTAGGTAACGCTTCATGTCTCGTTCACGGTATGGAGGTCGGAGATGTCGATCTCATTGGACGCAGCATCAAGGATGCGGTATTCGAACCTGCAAGGGCTGGTCTTGTCCCCCATCTCAAAGAAGCGGAGAAGGCAGCACTCAGTGCTGGTGCTAAGGCTTCATTCCTTGGAGGATCTGGCCCGTGTATAATCTCATTCTTCAAGAAATCGGAGATGGATGGGAAGAACATCGCTGATGCAGTGAAGAGCGTTTATGATCAGAACAATATGCATTGCGACACCTGGGTGACCACCTGGGGCGAAGGATGTAGGAGAGAGTAATATGAGTAATCACAAAGTGGTATGTTGGGATTGCGGATGTGATGTTGATGACCCGTTCACCAACATCTGCCCGAGATGTGGTGGCCTCTTGACCGTCAAGATGGATCTCGAGAAGGTGAAGGAGAAGAAACCTACCGATCTTGCGAAGGAACCAATCGGTGTATGGAGATACGCTGATTTCCTTCCTGTGGACAAGAAACATGCAGTATCCATCAAAGAGGGCGGAACGCCTCTCTATTCAACCAAGGCATTGGGTGCAGAGATCGGTATCCCCGATCTGTTCGTCAAATACGAGGGTGCGAACCCTACAGGTTCATTCAAGGACAGGGGCATGACCGTTGGAGTATCCCATGCTGTGGAGCTAGGTGTCCCTACCGTCGGTTGCGCATCGACCGGAAATACTTCCGCATCACTCGCAGCATACGCCGCGAAAGCAGGACTGAAATGTGCTGTCTTCCTCCCATCTGGAAAGGTCGCGGCAGGTAAACTCGCACAGGCCATGTTCTTCGGAGCTAAGGTCCTTTCGATCGATGGTAACTTCGATGATGCACTCGCGTTGGCAAGGAAGATGGCAGAAGAGAGGAAGATCTACCTCCTGAACAGTATCAACCCATTCAGGCCTGAGGGTCAGAAATCAGTATTGTTCGAGATAATGGATCAGCTCCAGTATGATGTTCCTGACAGGATCATCCTTCCTGTTGGAAATGCAGCGAACATATGGGCCATCTACAAGGCCATCACCGAACTGAAAGAGGTCGGTTGGATCGACAAGATGCCGATGCTCACAGGAATACAGGCAGAAGGTGCATCACCAATCGCATCAGCATTCGCTGCCAAGACGAATGATTTCGTCGCAGAGGAGAATCCCGAGACGATCGCTACGGCCATAAGGATTGGAAACCCAATCAGCGGAAGGAAGGCTCTCAAAGCCATCTATGACACTGGAGGATATTCGACCACAGTGACGGATGCGGAGATCATCGCAGCACAGAAACTCCTTGGAAGGAGAGAGGGTGTTTGTGTTGAGCCTGCATCTGCAGCTTCCGTAGCAGGTGCTAAGAAGTTGCGTGAGATGGGAATCATCGACAGGGATGAGAAGGTTGTTTGTATCTGTACGGGTAACGGTCTGAAGGACCCCGACACGATCATCAACAACTGTGAGCCTATAATCAAATGTGCGAACAGTGTCGAAGCTGTTGAGAATATTCTCAATTGAAATCGAAGAGACTCGACTGCTTCGGCTCGGCCGGAGCGGTCAACTCTTCATCTTCTTCTATCGATGTCGGAGCGGATGTGTATACATCATCTTTCTGTCCGACCTCTTCTTTGAGTTTATGCGCCAATGCGTTGCCTATACTAGGTATCGCGGCCAGGGCATTGACATCTATCCTCGCGATATCGTCTCTTGTCTTCACCATGTGATCATACAATGATCTGGCTCTTGCTCTTCCAACACCCCTCATCGATACGAGTTCTATCAGTTCGGATCTTATGCCGTATCTAACTCTTGTCAACATCTCGCGGAGTCTTTTGACGACACTCGGTTTGAACAGAACAGCGATCTCGCTCATCGCATACAGCAACCAATCCATCATATCGACCCTCGACCTTATGTCTCCAGGCCCTATTCCGAATGAATCCGTAATCACGTCCTCGCTCATCTCTCCGATCCAATCTTGGATGAGGCAAGCCGTTTTCAAATCGCTCAGGAAATATTCGTAGGAATAATCCATGTCATCGGGTACATCAACAAGCATATCATCCTCGAATTCCCTGATGGTGGCAGCAAGGAAATCTTGATCCTTTTTCTTCGGATATAGACCAAGGACATCCGGTGTCGATGCCACAGCATGCAATATCGGAAGATCGAGCGTATCCTCATCCATCTTCTCCACAGCATCTCTCAGGATGACCGCTGATTTCGGATCGATGTATAGATCCGAGACCCTCTTTCCGAATGGTAGTGCTAGGATATCATCATCCCTTCTCTCGACCATCTTATTCTCACAAAGGAAATCGACTATGTTCTCCACTGCGGATTCTATTCCGTACAGCGAGGATTCACTTCCATAGAACGTATCCCTCATGAATTCAACGATATCGTCAATGTTGGATACATCGCCTGTAGCTATCAATCCAAGTATATGATTCCTCAACACGGTCTCGTTACCGAGTTTAGACATTATCGCTTCCGTATCGCACATCACATAGTTGTCCATGAGATTCTCGTAATCATCATATGATTTGGCGATCAGTATCGCTTCGCCGTACGGATCGTATCCCGGTCTTCCTGCACGTCCACACATCTGTTTTATCTCCATGACGGAGATAGGCGTGTTACCGGAGTTCGCTTCGAAACGTTTCGTATCCCTGACGATGACGCGTCTTGCAGGCAGATTGATGCCTGCTGCCAATGTCGGTGTCGCTACGATGCATTTGATGTTCCCGTTACGGAAGTTCTCCTCAACGTAACGTCTCTGTTTGAAGGTGAGGCCGGCATTGTGGAATGCCATGCCATCCTTGATGCATTCGGACAGTTTTCTTCCGAGGGATGTTGTATCGGAATCTCCCTCAATCGTCGAGATCTCTTCATTCGAGAGTTCTCTTTTCGCGTACTTTCTCATCTTCGGAGAGTATTTCACCGCCAATGATTCCGTGGAACGTCTCGCATTGACGAATATGATGCATTGCCCTCCATTCTGTATGCTCTGCTCTAGCAATGCCCATATCTCGTCCTTGCCCGCCTCTATATCGAATGAACGACCGTCCTCGAACGTCACTTCGTCGTCGTAATAGACTCCTTCATGCAGAGGTATCGGACGCCAATCCATCTTCACGAGTTCGGCATCCAACCACATGGCTAGGTCGTTAGCGTTGGTGATGGTTGCGGATAATGCTATTATCTGAACATCATTGCGTTTTCTCTTGATCTTGGTCAATGTGACCTCAAGGGTCGGACCCCTGGAAGGGTCATGGATCAGATGGATCTCATCCGCGATGACCAATCCGATCTCATCGATTATGCTGCTCCCATGTCTGATGAGGGAATCCGCCTTCTCCGATGTAGCTACGATGAAATCTGCATCCTTCAGCCATCTATCGTCAGAATCCAGATCGCCGATGCTCAATGATGTCTTGAATCCAAGATGTGCGAAGCGATCCATATCATCCTTCTTCTCGGATGCAAGGGCCTTGAGCGGTACGATGTACAGTACTTTCTTCTTCTTTTCGAGTATGGTCTTCAGAGCGGCGGTGTATCCTATCAACGATTTTCCGCTGGCCGTGGGCACAGCTACGACTAGATTCCTCCCTTCCAGTGCGATAGGTATGGCCTTTTCCTGCGGAGGGTGTAGTGTGTGATATCCGCATTCCTCCAGAGCGGTTATCGCCTCATCTGGAAGATCCAACTCATTGACTCTCATATATCGGCCGCCGATCAGCGAATGAAGTTCGTGAGTGTCGTAGGTTCCCTTTCCGGTTTGACGATACCGTTCTTCTTGCCGAGGTCGATGCATTTCAGCAACCAGGCCATGTTCCTGCCCAATGTGCGCATGGTCTGCATCCCTTCCACATCCTGTACGACCTCTTCTTTGTTACCGCCATGTACCTGGTTCCAATATTGTGATGTCACGATTGGCATATCATTGATGGCGAAGTACTTGTTCAAACGGTCGAAAGCCGCACTCGCTCCTCCTCTCCTGCACGAAACTACGCATGCCGCTGGTTTGCCTCTGAGCATCGCACCGTATGCGTAGAACAGTCTGTCCATGAATGCCTGTAGCTGTCCCGATGGGCCGGCGTAGTAAACAGGTGAACCGAAAATGAATCCATCATAGAGTTCCAATCTGGAACCGATATCATGGACGGGATCGTTATCGATTATGCAACGTCCTGTCTTCTTGCATGATTTGCATGCGCTGCAACCAGCTATCGTCCTGTTGCCGATGGTTATGATCTCAGTCCCTATGCCTTCCGCTTCGAGTGCGTCAGCGACCTCTTTCAATGCGGTGTATGTGCATTCCTTCCTCGGGCTTCCATTGATCAACAATACCTTCATGTTCTGACCATAAGTGTCGCGTGTTTATTACGTCTTTCCACGGAAGTATGGAAGTATTTAGGATGACGAACCCAAAATATCGTTATATAACGAACCATAGATTACATGGCATGAAGGACAGGTACGACATCGTGGTAGTAGGTGCTGGTCCAGCAGGTTCGATGGCCGCTAAACATGCAGCACTCGTTGGAGCGGACGTTCTTCTCATAGAGAAGAAGGCTGAGATCGGAGCCCCGCTCAGGTGTGCCGAGGGTGTTTCAAAGAGGAGGCTCAAAGAGGTCTGTATCGAACCCGATCCTATGTGGATCTCTTCTGAGATACGCGGGACAATCATGCGTACCGTTGGTGGGAGTTACCTCAAGGTGGATGAGAGTTGGAAGGATGGGGAGGTAGGTTACGTACTGAATCGTCATCTCTTTGATAAATTCGTAGCAGAACAAGCTGCCGAGGCTGGTGCGGATGTTGTAGTACGTGCTGCGTGCACAGGCGTGATACGCGACAACAGTGGTAAGATTTCTGGTGTAAGGGTAACTCACATGGGCGAAACGAAGGAGATAGGTTGCGATTGCATAGTGGCTGCTGATGGTTTCGAATCCCAGGTGGCTAGATGGGCAGGCATCGATACCTCACTATCTCTCAACGACATCGATTCCTGCATACAATACACCATGGTCGATGTCGATATCGTACAGGATTACTGCGAATTCATTCTTGGTTCAGTATCACCTGGAGGATACGTTTGGATATTCCCCAAAGGAAAGCATTCTGCTAACGTAGGACTGGGCATCCAAGGTACCAAGATAGAGCCTGGAAGAGGTCCGAAATATTACCTTGACAGATTCATAGAATCGGATCCTAGATTGAAGAACGGATCCGTAGTCAATATCGCCGCAGGCATGGTGTCCTTGTGTCCCGGCCTTGAATCCGCTGCGGAGGATGGGATAGTCCTTGTCGGAGATGCTGCTAGAGTCATAGATCCAATGACAGGCGGAGGTATCTATCATGCACTTATGACAGGTATGCATGCTGGAGAGACCTTGGCCGAATGCTATCTGAAGAAAGATTATTCCAAAGAGTCGTTCAAACCTTATGAGGAGGTTTGGCGTGGAAAGATCATGAAAGAGCTCCAAAGGAACTGGAAGATAAAGGAGAAATTCGTCGATATGGATGACAGGACGATCGATGAATTGATCGAGGTCGCATCACATGCGGAAATGGAAAAGGTCAGGGTGGATGACATGGTGAAAGTGGTGAAGGAACGTTGCCCTGATATCGTTTCGCTCTACAAGTGAAGTGTTCCGAGAACAGAAGCGACAATAATTGCAAGTATCGAGTATTTGGCAATTCTTTCGGAACACTTCGTATCTACGCGCCCCGATGCAGATATCAGAAGCATCACATCAGCAATGGATATGGATGCATACAGTATGCTCGATGATCTTATCATCAACGGGACCAATGATATTATCACAGCAACTACGTAGGACAGGCGTGCGACAACGGATGAACGTTCAACACCGATGCGCATTGGTAAGGTCTTTCTATCAGCTGAATCTCCGTCCTTGTCCATTATATCCTTTTGTATCTCTCTGCCCAATGTTATCATGAATACCGTGGCAGAAAGCACAAAACACGCAGATATGTTATGCACCATAGCCCCTCCAAGTATGAAGGATGCGCCAGTGAGTGCTGCTATCGTTATATTTCCGATGAAGCCTTTCTTCTTCAATATCATCTCATAGGCGGTTATCGCTACACATGCTACACCGACTATCATAATCACAAGAGGATCCATCGAGATGACGGATGATGCTAGTGCGAGGGCGAGACATATCAGCCCAAAATGGAATGCGGAGGTCGACGAGATCTTCCCACATGGTACGGGCCTATCCGGATGCGCTATCCTATCTACCTCACCATCAACGCTGTCATTGATGGAATTGCCACCAGCGATGTAGAACACGACTGCAATCGACACGATGATCACTTCCATCATGTGATCCGCAATGTTTGTTCCAGATGCGACGAATGCAGCAGCTATCAGGCCGATGAGGCCCACAATGATGTCAGCTGGACGTGTGAGTTCGATATAGGGATTCAATATTCTACTGTATCGAGACCTGATTGAAGTACTTTGGTCATTCGCATCACTGATCCTTCCCTCATTGTCATATACATCCAACATAGCAATCATGACGATTCCGTTTCAGTCAATTATATAAGGTATGAGATAATCGCTGTAGATGCAGAAGTCGGATTAGACAGCTGCCTTTTGACAGAATTCTATTCTGGAAGGTATAATACATGTCTGAACAACAAGTTCTCAAAACAGGAACCACTACCATCGGTGTAAAGTACAAGGACGGAGTAATTCTCGCTTCAGATCAGAGAGCGACGATGAGCAACATGATCGCACATTCCGATGTTCAGAAGGTCCACAAGATCGCTGACAACCTCGGATTGACGATCGCTGGAGTCGTAGGTGACGCACAGCTCATGGTCAGATTCATCCAGAGCGAGGTGGCCCTCTATTCGATGAGGAAGGGTGCTCCGATGTCCGTCAATGCAGCGGCTACACTCGTAGCTAACGTTATCCGTAATGGATTCTACGTCGGACACATCATCGGCGGTTACGACAACACAGGCGGTCACATCTACAGCATAGATGGTGCTGGAGGATATATCGAGGACAACGTCATGTCCGTTGGTTCAGGATCGGTGTTCGCACTCGGTTCGCTTGAGACGACATACAAACCCGATCTCTCAGAGGATGAGGCAAGGGACATCGTCATAATGGCATTGCATGCAGCGATGAACAGAGACTCTGCATCCGGTGACGGAATGCTCATCGCAGTCATCAACAAGGACGGATTCAAGTGGATCCCCAAGGATGAGATCAAGGCTCGTGCCGTCGAACTCGGGATCAACTATCCCGTAAGATGATCCCTCCTACCAAACCCCTTATTCTCAAACCCATTCTTTCCAATTAATCTCAAGGACCCATTTACATGAGCGTTGATAGACAATTCGCTAATCTCAAAGAGGAGATAAGACGCATAATCCCGAAAAATCTGGACATAACGGCTATCGAGGTCGAAGGACCTACGATCGTGATATACTCTAAAGACTTTGATAAATTCTCTGAGAACGCCAACATAACCAAGATGTTGGCCACCGAGCTCAAGAAGAGATTCGACATCCGCCCTGACCCTAAGTCATTGGAGAACTCGGATGATGTCGAAGAGAAGATCAGAGCTATGATACCTGAGGAAGCGGAGATAACCGGTCTTTACTTCGATTATGATACTGGCGTAGTGATGGTGGAGGCCAAGAATCCTGGAGCCATCGTAGGAAAGGGTGGACAATACCTTACGGATCTGAAGAAGAGTACCGGATGGAACATAAAGACGATCCGTTCGCCTCCGATCCCCTCCAAGACGATCAATGATGTCCGCGGATACTTGAGATACAGTCGTGATGAGAGGTCAGAGATCATGCGCCACATCGGTAGGCGTATCAATAGGGCCATCATAGAGAACGGGGAACAGTTCGTGAGGATGACATCCTTGGGCGGTTTCAGACAGGTCGGTAGATCATGCACTCTTCTGATGACAAAGAACAGCAAGATCCTCATCGATTGCGGTCTCGACCCGTCATCCGATGCATCCCCGTACTTCAATGTCCCTGAGATGAAGCCGATAACGGATATTGATGCCGTTGTCATCACACATGCACATATGGACCACTGCGGTCTGCTCCCCGTACTCTACAAATACGGATTCGACGGGCCGATATACTGTACTCCTCCAACGAGGGACCTTATGACCCTTCTACAGTTGGATTCAATAAAGCTCATGTTCGGTGAGGCGAAGAAGGCACCTTTCGATGCTTCTGATGTAAGGGAGGAGGTATTGCACGTCATACCATTGCAATATGAGAAGACGACCGATATTGCCCCAGATGTGAGATTGACATTCTATAACGCAGGACACATCCTCGGATCATCCATAGCGCATTTCAACCTCTGCAACGGATTCCATAATGTTGCATTCACTGGGGATACCAAATTCGAGAAATCATGGTTGTTCAATCCCGCAAGTACAAGATTCATTCGTCTGGAGTCGTTGGTCATAGAATCGACATACGGCGGACACAATGATATGCAACCGAGCAGGATGGATGCATCAGAGGAGATGTGCAGCATACTGCAGAAGGCTACCGAGAATGGCGGAAAGGTCTTGATCCCTGTGTTCGCTGTCGGAAGGTCGCAGGAGGTCATGTTGGTCATCGAAGAGATGATGCGTACTGGTAAGTTGCCCAAGATGCCCGTTTACCTTGATGGTATGATCTGGGAGGCAACAGCCATCCACACAGCCTATCCTGAATATCTCAACAGTCAACTCAAGACCAAGATATTCCAACAGAATGAGAATCCTTTCCTGTCTCCCATATTCAAACGTGTGGAGACATCGGATATGAGAGAGGAGATATGTCATTCGCCCGATTCCTGTATCGTTCTTGCTACAAGCGGTATGATGACCGGCGGTCCTGTGATGGAGTACTTCAGGGAGTGGGTGGACGATCCCAACAATTGGTTGATGTTCGTCGGTTACCAGAGCGAGAATTCCTTGGGACGCACAATCCAAAGAGGAAGGAAAGAGGTATCATTGACTATGAAAGGCGGAAAGTCGCTCAATCTCGAGGTCAAGATGAATGTCGTGACCATTGACGGTTTCTCAGGACATTCCGACCGTAAACAATTGATGAATTATATCTCGAAATTGGATCCAAGGCCTTCCAAGATAATCGTAGGCCATGGTGAGGATCGTAAATGTGCGGATCTCGCATCATCGATCTATCAGAAATATAAGATAGAGACGAAAGCGCCTCAGAACCTTGAGACGATTCGTCTTAGATGATCGTGATGGGAGAAGAGATTCTCCCAAACACATCATTCTTTTTCAGTGTATTCGTCATCGAAGCAATCTTCCTCACAGCAGCAACTGCATTCGCAATCCCCGTGGTGATTTGAAGATTCGCCGAACAATGCGTCGATGAGAGAAAGGTTCGATGCATAAATGATGAAACTACATTGTCTGCAGTCGCCATCTTCACAGATGTGGCTGTTGATTATGCAGTGTCCATCCTCGCGGTATGCTTCGCTCGCTTTGATTTTAAATTGATCCATTTCCATGTCGAAGGGGATGCGTGTTTATTATAAAAAATGGAATGCCGCACACATGGTGCGGCGTAAAAATTCACCAGTTCGATGCTTTGAGCTCAAAGTATGACTGGGGGTGTTTACAGACGGGACAGACCTCAGGAGCCTCTTCGCCCACGTGAGTGTATCCGCAGTTCCTGCATTTCCATATGGCGACCTTATCTTTCTTGAAAACAAGGCCCTCTTCGATGTTCTTGAGAAGTGCCAGATATCTTTCTTCATGTGTCTTCTCAACAGCACCTACACCTTCGAAAGCGGCAGCGATCTCGTTGAAACCTTCCTCTCTTGCCGTCTTTGCGAACTCGGCATACATCTTCATCCATTCAAAATTCTCCCCATTCGCAGCATCCTTGAGATTCTCTACGGTACATGGTACAGAGCCGTCATGAAGTGCTTTGAACCACATCTTCGCATGTTCTTTCTCGTTCTCTGCCGTCTCCAAGAAGATGGCCGCTATCTGTTCGTAGCCATCTTTCTTGGCTTGTGAGGCATAGTATGTGTATTTGTTCCTGGCTTGACTCTCTCCAGAGAAGGCAGTAAGCAGGTTCTGTTCCGTTTTTGATCCTTTGATCGATGGCATTTTCAATACCTCGACCAAGTCATTGTCGTGCGAATAGATAAGGATTGACGCAAGACCATCCGATTATCAGATGGTCTTGCGAGAAAGTAATTGCAATGGGGAGAGCGGTTCCCGCCCTCCTGATGGTTTCAGTTGAAGTATCTCTCAAGGAGTCCCTTAAAGGCCTTTCCGTGCCTTGCCTCATCCCTTGCCATCTCGTGAACTGCATCGTGGATAGCATCAAGGCCAAGTTCCTTTGCCTTCTTTGCGAGTTCTGTCTTGCCTGCTGTGGCTCCGAACTCTGCATCGACCCTCATCTCGAGGTTCTTCTTTGTGCTGTCTGAGAGGACCTCTCCGAGCATCTCTGCGAATCTTGATGCGTGGTCAGCCTCTTCGAATGCGGCCTGCTTCCAGTACATTCCGATCTCAGGGTATCCCTCGCGGAATGCGACCCTTGACATCGCAAGATACATGCCCACTTCCGTGCATTCGCCCTGGAAGTTTGCTCTGAGTCCATCGATGATCTCTGCAGGTACTCCGTCTGTGATTCCGACCTTGTGCTCTGCTGCCCAGACCCACTGCTCATCCTTGACCTCTTCGAAATGTTCCTTGCTTGCACCGCAAACGGGGCATTTCTCGGGGCAGATGTCGCTCTTTACAATCTCTCCGCAGACTTTGCATCTCCATGTTTTCATGAATATCACCTAGTAGTCTTACGACTCTATCGTTGCTCTATCACAATCTTTGTATAAAAAGTTAACAATGTTAACAGCGATTACGTTCTATCAACGCTTCCTCAAGAATGAGAAGAATCCTTTCTTCTCGACATCCTTGGGGAACTTCTTCCTCAGAAGTTTATCCAACGCTTCCTTCGCTTTCGTGTTGTTCGGATCGAGTTCCAATGCCCTCTCGAGATGTGCTCTTGCCTCTGTGTACTTCTTCAGATCGTTCACGAGGAGTATCGCATAGTTGAGGTGGAATTCAGCCCTGTTCGGATCCAATTCGATCGCCTTGAGGTAGTATTCCTCCGATTTCTTGTTATCCAATAGCTGAAGTCTGCAGAATATCCCGTAGCTGTTCAAGAGATCGGGATCTTCGGGATGTTTCTCAAGAAGGTATTGGAATTGCTCGTTAGCTTGCCTGACGGTCTTCTTGTCGTTCTTGTAGATCGTGAGCAACGCCCTTCTAGCATCCTCATTGTCTGGATCGAGATCGACGATGATATTAAGCTGCATTATCGCATAATTGTGCATCATGGCATTGAATGCAATGTTCGCCAAGAGCATCCTGACCTCTACGTTGTGCGGATCATTGACGAGATATGCTTCCAGTGTTTCGATGGCACCGTTGATGTTGTTGCTCGATGCTTGATTCTTCGCCTTCTTCATTGCATCCTCTGGTCCGCCGTACATGCTTGGTGAATTGAAAAAGCGTATTATAATTTGACGACCCTAATTGATATGAGGAGATGTTTCCATGGCAGAGAAGACTGAGATCGATGTTGGAACACAGACGGAAGAGGTTGAATCTACTACATCCACTGAGAGGAAGAAGAGGCAGTTCGTCTCCCCACATCCTGATGGCGGGTGGCAGGTGAAGATCGAAGGCGGCAAGAAGGCCACGAAGAGATTCGCGACTAAACTCGAAGCAGAGGCATATGCGAAGGAATTGGCGAAGAACCAGGGCACGACCGTCATGCGTCAGAAGAAGGATGGTAAGTTACAGAAGAAACGTTATTGATCCCTCCCATTTTCTTGTATTTTAAGGACAACCTTATATCCTGTCGTGCATAAGGGGGTATCCACTTAGTTACACGGAGGAAGAGAATGGGTGAAGAAAAGGACGTGGAATGTAAGGTCCCTCTCGAGGAATGGGTAGAAGGACAGACATTCCAAACCACGGACGATATCCAAATCCCCGAAATCAAGGCCGATCAGGTCATTGGACAGGAGGAGGCCGTTGATATCGTCAAGAAAGCTGCGTCACAGAAGAGACACGTGATGCTCATCGGTGAGCCCGGTACAGGTAAATCGATGTTAGCGAATGCAATGACGGAATATCTCCCGAAAGGAGAGTTACAGGACGTCATCGCGTATCATAACCCTGAGGATTTCAACGAGCCCAGGATACGTGTCCTCCCTGCTGGAAGAGGAAAGACGATCGTCAATGAGCAGAAGGCACAGGCTGCGGCTCAGAAGAATCGTAAGAACAACACGACACTTTACATCATCTTCGCCATTCTCGGAATCGCCGTGTTATACTTCATCATGACAAAGGACATGTCGCTCCTTTGGATTGGATTGATGGCTTCATTCCTGATTTTCATGGTGTTCAGGACACCTGGGGGTCAGAGGCAGGAAGTCATCATAGTGCCCAAGTTATTGGTCGGTCATGATGCCAATGAGATGCCCCCGTTCGTGGATGCGACAGCTGCCCACGCAGGAGCACTCCTCGGTGATGTCAGACACGATCCGTTCCAATCCGGTGGATTGGAGACACCGTCACACGACAGGCTTGAAGCGGGAGCAATCCACAAGGCGAACAAAGGTGTTCTCTTCATCGATGAGATCAACATGCTCAGGATGGAATCCCAACAGGCATTGCTCACTGCTATGCAGGAGAAGAGGGCATGCATCACAGGACAGTCCGAGAGGTCATCCGGTGCACTCGTGAAGAGTGAACCCGTACCGACGGATTTCGTTCTCGTCTGTGCAGGTAACCTTGATGCGCTTCAGGGAATGCACCCTGCACTCAGGTCCAGGATAAGAGGATACGGTTACGAGGTCTACATGAAGACGACCATGATCGACAGCGATGAGAACCGTAAGAACATCTGCAGGTTCGTCGCGCAGGAGGTCAAGAAGGACGGAAAGATCCCTCCATTCGACAAGTATGCCGTAGGAGAGGTCATTAGAGAGGCACAGCGCCGTTCCGGCAGGAAAGGAGAGCTCACACTCAGGTTCAGGGAACTCGGTGGTCTCGTCCGTGTATCCGGCGATATCGCTACGCAGAAAGGAAAGAAGGTCGTCGGTATCGATGATGTTCTCCTCGCAAGAAGGACAGCAAGGAGTCTTGAGAAGCAGATGGCTGACCGTGTCGTCGAATCACACAAGAAATACGACATGTTCAAGACATCTGGCGATGAGGTCGGTATGATCAACGGCCTTGCGGCACTCAACGCAAGCTCGAACATGGCAGAGTATGCAGGTATCGTACTTCCGATCGTAGCAGAGGTCGCACCTTCACAGAGCAAGAAGGGCGGACATATCGTCGCTACCGGTAAACTCGGCGAGATCGCCAAGGAAGCCGTGGACAACATCTCGGCTGTAGTGAAGAAGTACGCCATCGCGGACATCTCTGATGTGGACATTCACCTTCAGTTCATCGGAACATACGATGGTGTGGAGGGCGACAGTGCATCCATAACGATCACAACTGCGATCATCTCAGCATTGGAGAACATCCCCATCCACCAGAACATCGCTATGACAGGAAGTCTCAATGTCAGAGGTATGGTGCTTCCGATCGGTGGTGCTACCGCCAAATTGGAAGCTGCAGGGGATGCAGGGATAACGAAGGTCCTCATTCCCAAAGAGAATGCGAACGATGTGATGATAGAGTCGAGATACTACGAGAAGATGGAGATCATCCTCGTGGAGACGTTCCGTGATGTCATCGAACACGCATTCGCAGACTGCCCCAGGAAACAGGAGTACATGGAGAAACTCCTTCCACTTCAGAGGAACGGTGTGTCCTCTGCTGTGAAGGTCGTGCCCCCGAAGGTACCCGATGTAGTACACAAGGTTGTAGAGGAGACGCACGAGGAGGTCATCGAGACCACCTCGGACCCCTCTCCTTCGATCACTGTCGATGTCAAGGGAGACACAACTCCATCACCTCAGTGATCACATTCACTAAACCATTTACCAACCATTACTTTTTATCTCAGTTGTATATAGTAAATCGTATGCACAGCATTCACGGTCATGAGAATGATGCATTGATCATCGGTCGCTTCCAACCATTGCACAATGGACATCTGGAGGTGATAAGGAAGGTTTCTGCCGAATGTGACCACGTCATCATCGGTATCGGGAGTGCGCAATCCTCACATACTTCAGAGAATCCGTTCACTGCAGGTGAGAGATATCTGATGATGTCCGAGACGCTCAAGGATGAGGGCATCGATAATGCGATGATCGTTCCTGTCGAGGATTTGAATAGGTATTCCGTGTGGGTTTCTCACGTCGAATCCATATGTCCTCCGTTCTCCATCATCTATTCCAACAATCTAGGTACTAGACGTCTTTTCACGGAGGCGGGATATGAGGTACGTCATGCACCATTGTACAACAGGAGGGATCATTCCGGTACAGAGGTCAGAAGGAGGATGGCCAACGGCGGTGATTGGAGGTCTTTGGTGCCTGAACCCGTTGCAAAGGTCATCGATGCCATCGACGGAGTGGGCAGGATAAGGTCCATGGGTGATTTCGATGGTGGCATCTGATCTACAGGAACTCATGCTTGAGAAAGGATTGACATTGTCCTTGGCAGAATCCTGTACGGGTGGTATGATATCTTCGAGCATAACGGATCGTCCAGGATCCTCTGCATATTTCATCGGTTCAGCGATAACCTATTCCAATCAATCAAAGATCTCCATCCTTGGAGTGAGACCGGAGACGATATCCGAATTCGGAGCTGTCAGCAGGGAGACGTCCGTAGAGATGGCATTGGGTGCATCGAGGATATTCGATACCGACATCTCTGCATCAGTCACCGGTATCGCAGGTCCGGATGGAGGTTCTGTCTCCAAGCCTATCGGAACCGTATGGATGACGGTTACCGACGGTTCAAGATGCATATCATCCGTATTCCACTTCGATGGGAACAGGGACGACATACGCACAAGTTCTACTAATGCTTTGATCGATATGATCATCGATTTCGTGAAGGGTGTGTTATGAGATATTCAAGACAGATACCGATCATAGGAGATGATGGGCAGAAGAGGATAGAACAGGCCCATGTCGCCGTTGCAGGATGCGGAGGATTGGGCTCCAATGTGATAACTCAATTATCCGTTGCAGGCGTAGGTAATTTTACCATTATCGATGGTGATGTCATCGAAGAATCAAATCTTAACAGACAATTCGTTCATTGCGGCAACTCAGGTTCGAAGGCATTGTCAATGAAGGATTGGATACTTCGCAACAATCCTGATGCCAAGGTCAAGGTAATGGATGTATCATTGAATGAAGAAAACGTGAACGAATTCATCTCCTCTGCAGAGATAGTTGTCGATTGCCTAGATAATAATGAAACTAGATCATCATTGAATGATGCCTGTGTGAAAAGGAACATCCCTATGGTCCACGGCGGCATCAACGGGATGTATGGGCAGGTGACGTTCATCAAGCCTGGTATCACGCCATGCCTCTCATGCTTTTTGGGAAAAGGTGACAACGAGAGATCATCCATCGGATCCGCTGTCGCAGTCATCGGATCCATCGAGGCAAATGAGGTGTTGAAATACATAACAGGAGTGGGAGAGGTCCTTACGAACCAACTACTCCTGATCGATCTTCTCTCGAATTCATTCGAGAAGGTCCCGATCAACCGCAGAGAGGATTGTCCTGTATGCGGTCATCTTCACAATGGCCGATAGATATCTTTCGCGTGTTTTGAGATACTATTAATATCGTTCTTCCGATGTGGAATGCATGGAGCACATTAGGACAGGTAAAGTGAAAGAGGTCTATGCTGTGGACGACGATACACTCGAGTTCGTATTCACAGACAACATCTCTGTCTTCGACAAGATAATACCTTCACAGATCCCGCACAAAGGGGAGACACTATGTAGGACTGCGAAGTATTGGTTCACTCTTCTTGAATCCAAAGGGATAAAGAATCATTTCATCGAGTATCTTCCACCTAACAGGATGAGGGTGAAGAGATTCCAGATCATTGAGGACTATGACAAGATAGATCAGACCACAAACGACTATCTGATCCCTCTTGAAGTGATCTGCAGGCATTACGCAGCAGGTTCTTTGATGGATCGTGTCAAGGCCGGAAAGATAACAGCGGAACAGCTTGGATTCCCCAAGGATCACGTTGTACAATATGGTGAGAAACTTCCGAAGCCATTCCTTGAGTGTACGACGAAGTTGGAAGCACATGACCGTGAATTGGATGAGAAGGAGGCCAAGGATATCGCAGGTTTGAGCGATTCCGACTATCAGGGAATCCTTGATACGATCTTGAAGGTCGATGAGATCATCGGTGAGGAAGCATCCAAGCGTAAACTCATCCATTGTGATGGTAAGAAGGAATTCGGTTATGATGAGAACCGTAACCTCATGCTCATCGATACATTCGGTACGCTCGATGAGGACCGTTGGTGGGATTCGGATGAGTATGCGAAAGGGAATGTTGTGGAATTGTCGAAGGAATTCGTCAGACAGTACTATCGCGATATCGGATACCACAAGGAATTGATGGAAGCACGTGAGAAGGGCCTTCCTGAACCCGACATCCCTGCATTGCCGCAGGACATCATCGATCGTGTGAGCAAGCTCTATACAGATATGTATGAGAGGATCACGGGCGAGAAGTTCTAAGCAATAAGAACAAATTACAGGCGGATGATGTCGGCCATCGATGGCCGGCCATCCTGCCTAGATCTCTGTATCAAAATCGTCTGGCACAATCGATTCGATATCAATCCAATTCTACCAGAACAAGATTATCGAATTCGGGGCAATCGATCTTACCGATGTTATTCACAACGGTCTTCTTCGCCCCTTTCTTCAATCCTATCGGGTGACAATACTCATAGTTCTTGCATCCGAGTCTTCCGCAATCGATATCGTCATATGTTATGACGCTCCCTTCGATGGCGTATTTCTTAGGGATCAATGCTTTGGTCGGTACTTTGGCGACTTCGACGACCCTTACCTTCTCACTGATGAGTTCGCAATCGTGCTCAGTGTCCCTGAGCTTTACTATCTCGTATTTGTGTCCAGGTTCGAGATTGAAACATACTCCCTTTAATCTGCAGTCCCTGCATTCGGTAAGGGGGCCGATGTAGTAGAATCTGTTCCCAATCTGTGCTTGTTCCTTTCCTACCAACGTGATCAATACCATCGTCTTAACCTTCAGATTACCATTGTGGTCTTGGCGACCACTTCAGCCACTTCACGATCGAGTCCATTATCTCCAAGGATGGTGAATCTGTCCTTCCTTATGTTGGGCGCTTCTACGAGTGCATCGATAATATCCTCATCCTTCAGTCCGAGATCCTTCGCACAGGTGGGTGCTCCGATATCCTTCAATGCATCCCTTATCCTCATCCAATCGCCTCCGTGCAGGTACATCATCATTATTGAACCTACGCCGCACTGTTCGCCATGCATCGCACGTCCGGGATGGAGTATGTCCAACGCATGGGAGAACATGTGTTCCGCACCGCTAGTAGGCCTTGAACTGCCTGCAACGGCCATCGATACACCAGATATGATAATCGGATTCAATGCTATATGTACACTTTCCTCGAGTCCGGGTTTTATGAGCTTCGAATTATCGATTATAGTGTTGGCGGACATCTCCGATAATGCATACGCCGTTTTGCTGAACGGTTCGTTCTTGATCCTCCTTGCGAAATCCCAATCCTTCAATGCGGTGATATTGGATATGACGTCCGCACATCCTGATACGAGGTATCTGTATGGGGATTTGTAAATGATGGCAGAATCTGCAAGTATCCCCATGGGAACGACCGCATCAACGGATTTAGGTCCCATGTCCGATTTCAGAGATGCTCTTCCGGATGCTATGCCGTCATGAGCTACGGATGTAGGTACGCTGATGAAAGGTATCCTCATCTGTTTCGCTACCATCTTGGCAATATCTATCTTGCTGCCACCTCCGACAGCGAGGATGAATTTGGATTTCGTTTCTTTCCCTGCAGACACAACATCCTCGACATTCGCTAATGTCGCATTGCCTGTAAGTTGGACATGCATGTCGTAGCCTGAATCCTCCATGTATTCCTTGACGGTCCTTCCGGCTGCTTTGTACGTATTGTCTCCTGTGATGATCATCCCATCCTTGGCGAATCCGAACTGTTCGCACATGTTAGGGATCTCTGGAAGAGTATCATGTCCAACGATTACATTCCTCGGGAATGTCATCGCTCTGAATTCTGAAAAACCCGTATCTTCGATCATAAGACAGCACGTCCGAAATATGGTCAATTATGGTAGCCAAGTATTAAAACTGTTCACAACAATCCATCGTCCGATGAAAGCTGCCATCATTATCGGAAGTGCAAGGGAGGACGGTAATACTGAGGCACAATGTCGTGCGGTGATGGACGCCCTCGAAGAGAATGGTATAGAGGTAGATGTCATAAGGCCTGCCAAGATGGACATACACCACTGCACAGGGTGCAACAGGTGTATCGATACCGATTCTTGTTACATGCAGGATGATATGCAGGTGATCTATGATGCGTTCGATGGTTCGGATGTCTTTATATTGGCAACACCGGTCTATTTCTCCGGACCATCATCGATATTGAAACAGGTCATCGATAGGTTCCAATGCAGATGGGAATCTGTGGATGAGCCCTATTCAGACAAATATGTCGCTCTTCTCTGCAATGGAGGTTCTAGGAATCCGAGATTCGAGAATGTCATCTCCATCGTAAGGGCATTCGCATTCGGCACAAGGTGTGTCTGGGCTGGCGAGACGCTTGTTGAAGGGACCGATAACGACGAATCGAAATGTTTCAAAGATTCGTACAAGTTCGGAGTCCATCTTGCGGAGATGCTCAAGGATCTGGAGTGATCAGATAGAGATCATCCGGCATGTTCAGATATTCGAAGACACTGCTGTGGAATCTTTCCGAATAGGGGATGATCCTGCCATAGGAGGATATCCTCTTCCAATCGTCGAATGATAATGAGCCGTCGGTATCTATGACAGCGATGTCCGTGTACCCTATCTCACGCAGATAGTCCACTATCTCTTTCACGGAGCTGGTGCCATCGATACATTGGGCTATCCCTTCTGACACGAATATGGTCGGTATGGCGGAATCAGAGACTGATAATATATCATGCAGGTTGTCCTCGGATTCCACTTTGTGATAAGGCATCAATATCTTATCCGCATCTGAATTGAATGCATCAAAAAGATCGTCCGTATTGCGAACGCAAGTCATCAGCCATGTGGTCACACCCCGCATCTTTGAACGTTTGAGGATGGTCGGATTGATGGTGTCGTTCTGCAATCCCTTCACATCCATCACCAATATGGGAGAACCGTACGGTACACTTGGGATTAGGCGCTGTTTCGTAAGGATGGTCCCTTTCTGTTTGATCTCACATCCATCGAATTGGATCTCAGCGAACAGGACGATCTCATCCGTATCTGATGTCAAAGGTATCATCGGGACATGCATCGGATCACATCTCTGCCTGGAATTCCAAACTCTCCAAGTAATCATTCACCTTCTCAGATGTTGTCGCGGTGTCAGGCGTGAGTCCGCAGAGTATCGTCCCTGAGAGATCGTTGACACCCATTGATTTTATGGTGTTCGTAAGTCTCGAGAGGATCCCGCCATACGTCATGTATCCGTCCGGCGCGCCACATGTGAGGAGTATGGATGCCTTCTTCACATTGCCGAAATTGACAAATCTCTGTCCATCCTTGTTGATGACCATGGCATACATCCTATCAACGAATGTCTTCATCTGACCGGTCTCTGCACCGAAGTATATCGGTGAGCACAGGATGAGCATGTCCGACCCTCTGATCTTATCATAAAGTACTGTCATGTCATCATTCTGAGCACACTTGCCTGTCTTTTTACAGGACATGCATGCCTGACATCCCCTGATATTCAGATCATTGATGTTGACGGCCTCAGCATCATAATCGTATCCTTTCATACGTTCGGCGATCATCTGTCCGATCTTGGCATCGACGCCATCTTTTCTCGGACTTCCATTGATGATAAGGAGTCTGCTCATATTCCATCGAATATCATTCAACGATTTATCAACTACTAATAAATATCAGGATTCCAATGTATTAACGGTGTTTATAAGATGGAGCAGAAGAGATACTACGTCTGTCCCGTTTGCGGGAATATCATCGAATCTGAATACGCAACGAAGGCACAGGTCATGTGCTGTGGACAACCCATGAAATTGCTTGAAGCAAAGACAGCTGATTTCGCTACGGAGAAGCACGTCCCTTATGTGGAGAAAGTCGACGGCGGAGTCATCGTCAAGGTCGGAAAAGAGACGGCACATCCTATGGAGCCCGACCATTACATCGTCTTCATTGAGATACTCGCAGACGGCGTATATATGAAGAAGTATCTCAACCCGGGTGATAAGCCTGAAGCATTCTTCAAGACGGATGCGAAGGATATCGTCGCGTGGGAGATGTGCAACAAGCATTACCTGTGGAAATCATGAACAGTGATCCTGATGTTGGAATTGGAACTCAGATTGAGATATGAGGATGAGAGGACTGCGGAATCCGTATTGAGGGCCGTGGAGCCTGATAATGGAGGATATGTCGAATCCGAATTGAATGGAAAGGAGATAATATTCAAAATGAAAGCGAAGGATGCCGGCAGTATGAGGAATACTGCCGACGACCTTCTCGTTTGTATCAAGATCGCTGAGGAAGCATCAGGAATCGTCGCTTCCGCTACGGACTTTGATGGCGATGCCTTTTTTGAATGACTTCAACTCATCGAAGGTAAGGATCGCACGTCCCGTAGCGAGGAAGTTGTCATCCTTATCGACGATGATTATCTCTTCCATCGGTCTGATCTCGGGATCCATGTCTGTTACGAATTGACAGAACATGTTCCTTCCGTTGGATACGAAGGGAACCGCATCATCCATGGAGATGCATCTCATCTTCGGTGAAGGCAATATCTTGAGAAGTCTCTGCGCACCTTCGGGCCTCAGAGTATAGAGTCCATCGGGAGCTCTGAGGGAAAGGACGTGTTCTCCGTCGGATATAATATTCCTTATCTTCCCGGTCTTCCTGCTCTTGATGAGTTCGATCTCTCCCTTGAACAATGCATCCGCAGATTCTTTTCCGAATTGATACGCAGCTGTTGCTTTCGCTCTCAACAGGTCTGCATCGTATTCGATCTCTCCGGGCTCAATGTCCTTCTGTTCCCTGACATCGATGAATCCCATCTTCTTGATGAATTCATCCATCATCCTCTCGACATCCTCTTCAGTCTCTCTATCCCATATCTCTGGGAACAAGGATTGTGCAAGAGGATATACCTCATCGAGATCGGCGGGAACTGGGCCGAAGGGAGATCTTACGATCGGAGTGTATCCTGCCGTCCTCACTCTATTGAAATCGGAAACATAATGTCTGCTGTATGGTTTCGGTGAATCCTCGAAAATCGCTGCCTTGTTCGTAGGAGGGACATAATTCTCGAGGAGTTTTCTGTAGTATCTGAGGAATATCGGCCTCGATCTCGATTCCGATCCTGTGTAGAACAATGCCGCATCACGGCTGATGGGCTCTGTCCTCTCAAGGAATGCCTGATGTTCCTTAAGTCTTCTCAATCCGTTGAGCAATTCGGGGTGTGCCCTGCATCTCATCTCAGCAAGGTCCCAAAGCCTTCCTTCCTTGAGGTATCTCTTCACCAATGCGAGTTCACTCGTTATCTGGTAGAGGTTGTGACGTGCGATGAGCCTCTCTCTGTTGGATTTCTCCATCTTCTTGATCTCTTCCAGAGTGTGTCCTCTGCATGCAGGACAGTTACAATCAAGGGATTGCATATCAGCGATACGATATGTTCCGTCGATGAACATGAATCTGTCATCCCTTGCGAATTTCGCATATGATGCGGAATCGAAGAGATCGCAACCGAGCAGTGTTGCGAATGCGAGGATCATCGGATGTCCTGCGCCGAATAGATGCACTGGGCGGTTGGGGTTCAATCCTTTCTTGGAAGAGATGATGACGTCGACGAGTTCAGTGTATCTGTACTGCTCCATCAGGGGAACGACTCCGCCGATAGGATGAACATCGATATCCATATCCGCCATCTTCCTTGCACAATCCTCTCTCAGGTCTTGGTAGACCGATCCCTGTACGACACCATTGATCATCATATCTCCTTTGATGTCGCATGCGTGCTGTGTCCTCTTGAGAGTCTCCGTGATCGAATCAGCGGTCTCCTCTTTGGGCCAGAACGGTTCTGTGAATATGTCGAGGACGGTACCGATATCGGTGCCGATACTTTTCTGGAATTCGACCATCTCATCGTTGGTGACCTCAACTTCGCCGTACATATGACTCTGGAATGTTCCCGAGTCCGTCATGATCACTCCGGGGAAATCTAGCATCTTGTGAAGACCTTCAGCTTGTGCCTTCTCCTTGAGGGCAGGGTTGTTCTTTATGATGTATGAATTTGTGATGAGTGCCCTGAATCCGAACTCCTCATAGAGTTCCTTGGGCGTGACTGTGAATATCTTCGGGTTCACTACAGGTAATAGCGCCGGTGTTTCGAGGACTATGCCTGACTTGGTTTCGAATTTACCTAATCTGGCGAGTCCGTCCCTTTTGGTTATTTCGAACATTAAGGAACAGTAAACAAACCCTATATTAAATAAGGACGGTGGCCATTTTATTGCAAAAGTATTGTGCCAGATAATAAGTTTGATGATATGAGGGTATACCTCATATCACATTATTCTGTCAGCTTCCATGTCAGCATACATCTTGGCTATGGCGTTCTTCATCAACACATCGGAAATATCCTCGATGTGTTCATCGTTCCAATCGAGCTCGGAACGTCCGATATTTGTTATCGGTTTCGAAGGGGAATTGCATCCACAGCTATCCTCATCAGGTTCAAGCATCACGAGTTGAAGACCATCGAGGATCTGATTGACGGTCTTTCCATTGATCAGGACCGTATTCCTATCCAAATCATCTTTCTTGATCATCTTGAAACCGACAGAGATGTCAGCCATCTGCATCTCGAGGACAAGGCTTCTGATGTAGTTCTCCATCTCTTTGACGGATTTACGCCTGATATCCAAATCCGACGGCGGTTCAGCAGAATACCTATATTCGATATCTAGCATTGCCATGTTGAGGATTATTGTGTAATCGATTGAAATAACTATGTTTTAAAAAATGGAATGGGTGAGCCCTTCCGAAGGGCTCAGAATTCATTCCTCATTCTCGGATTCGATCTTGAAATTCTCTCTTTCTTCCTTGCCTTTGACCTTTATGTCGTCTATGAGCCTTTCATATTCCTCGATATCGACTTTGGATTGATCGATCTTCGCAATGGCCTCATCGATCTTGGTCTGAGCATCGGGATCGGTGCCTTTGACAAAGGCATAGTAGAGTTCTCCGATCAATTTGAGATTCTTCTTGATCTTGGATTTCTCATCGTTTATCTTACTCTTGGTCTTGGAAACATCAACGCCCTCTCCGAGTTTGCTGTCGACGTTCTTTGCGACAAGCTTGGTCTTATTGATGGCTTTGTCAAGAAAACTCATGTTATCGAACCTTGATGTGTATCGGAGTAATTCAAACTTATCTTATCTCAATAGGCCATAACTCAATGACATCGTACCTGGACAGGATTTTATACAACATTCCTGATTGATGTGTATGGCTTTATTTCTCAGATCGAAGACTGATGAAGAATACAAGATGGTCATCGTCATGAGATCCGATCTCAAGATGTCGAAAGGTAAACTGGCGGCTCAAGCTGCTCATGCGGCTGTGAACTGTGCCTTCGCTGCCAAGAAGAAGGACCCCAGAGGTTTCGATAAATGGTATTCCGAAGGTCAGAAGAAAGTCGTATTGAAGGTGGATTCCTTGGAAAGGCTGTATGAGATCAAAGCCATCGTCGATGCCAATTCTATCAACAACTCATTAATCACGGATGCTGGAAGGACGGAGATCGCCCCTGGTTCGGTCACATGTATCGGTATAGGGCCTAGCACGGATGCGATCCTCGACAAGATAACCGGCGAGTTATCCATGCTTTGATCATCATCAGACGATGTCGAGGTATGTGTTGACGAATTGTGAGATGAGCATCTTCCTTCTATCTTCCACCGTCGGCCTATCGGTAGGAGGGCATGTTATCAGGTCCTCGGTAGCATAATATGCGCATTTCAGTGCGAACGATGAACCTTCGCGTCTATCATCCATCGATTTGGATCTCTTGATCAATTCGGATTCGTCCATGCATCCTGATGCTACTGTCAATTCGCCAAGGAGCTCTATGTACTGTGTCCTGTATTCGTCCGCAACCTTCCAAAGGATCGTCTTGACCTCAATCGGTTCGTTCAATACCTTGGATATCGAACAAATGTCGGACATCGTATTCATCAATGCTTCGCATTTGTTCTGAAGATCGGGACAATAGTCAGTGTTGATCAGTGAACAGTATGAGATCCTATTGACCCCAAGTGTGTAGTTGATGAGTGATTCCGAATCCCTGAATGAGGTGGATCTCTCTGATATCACTCTTATTATGTCCATCGGTAGGTCTATATCCTTGGCCTTCAGCATGTGCTTTGACAATTCCTCGAGACCTTCTGTAGAGAATCCGTTTAGTCCGCCTTCGATACATTCGAAATAGAAATCTGTGAGTTCAGAAACGATCTTGTCGCAATCCTCTATCGGAAGTTCAGCTATCTCGAAGGCCTTGTTCCAATTCATGATTGCGCCTGCGACATCGCATTTGTACAACGTCTCAAGGCCGGACTCGAATATTTTCTTTGAATCATCAGACATGGTCGCGGTGATTTGTTACAGTGATATAATCCTAATGAGTCGTGTGTGAGGCAGGACCATCTCTGCACATCTTTGCATCAGAGATGATCTTCCTCAGTTCTTTCGCTGCTTTGGGGATATCTTGTTGCGACACGACGGCAGAGATGACCGCAATGCCCTCTGCACCGTTCATGATTATGGGTTCGACATTATCCTTGTTTATCCCGCCGATAGCGATGGCAGGGATCGATACGGATTCGGATATCGACCTCATCATCTTCAATCCATGGCCGTGTCCTGCATCATCCTTGGATTTCGTGTCAAAGATAGGACTGAGTGCGACATATGTCGCACCTTCCTTCTCGGCCTTCACGGCTTCTTCTACATTGCCGACGGAAACACCGATGATGAAATCCTCGGGTACGCGCTCTCTTATTGATGATGGGGATTCATCGCCTTGGCCGACATGCACACCATCGGCACCGGATTCCAATGCGATCTCCACATCATCATTGACGATGAAACATCTGCCATACGATCTCGAAATCGCAGAGATCTCCTTCGCCCATGACAGGAATCTCGGATCGTTGTCCTTCACACGTAGCTGTACGATATCCGCACCGCCCTCGTAGGATCTGCGTGCGACCTCCACATGCGATAGGCCATTCGATAGTGTATCGTCGGTGACCACGTACAGGTCGTAGTTCATATCTCCTCTACCTTCAGTCTTGAATTCAGGTATTCGGGAACCAATGAGAAGAGTGAATCCATGAGATTGATCTTATAAGATGCAGGTCCTTTTGAATCGTTAGCAAGTTCACCGGCGACGGTGAATGACGATATCGCTGCGGCGACCGATTCTGCGGATACGCCATTGGCTCCCACGAAACATCCGATCACGGATGAGAGCATGCATCCTGTACCGGAGACCATGTCCATCATATCCTTACCGTTATGGAGCGCATATGTCGTTTTTCCGTCGGATACGTAATCGATTTCACCTGACATACCTACGACAATCCCAAGTTTCCTTGCCAATCTCCTACAGTCTGAAACCTCGGAGGAAGTATCAGAATCCACACCCCTTACCTTTCCTTTGTGACCAAGGAGTGATGCGATCTCACCGGCATTGCCTTTGATGACATCGACCTTGACTTCTTTTAGGATCCCTTCGGCGGCTCTTGATCTGTATCCCGTGGCGCCAACTCCCACCGGATCGAGTATGACAGGTATCTTGCATTCATTGGCAATTTTACCTGCAGAGATCATTATGCCTAGGGTATCATCATTGACCGTACCGATGTTCAGGACGAGGGCGGATGCCATACCCACCATCTCGATGGCGTCAGCCATAGAATCGCTCATCACAGGGGAACCGCCTGTGCATAATGTCACATTCGCACAATCATTGATGGTCACATTGTTGGTTATCTGACAGACCAGGGGTTTCATCTCTCTGACTTTTTTCAGCATGCCGCCTGTAGTAATCATGCATTGAGTATCATGTATTATCTGTATAAATCTGAGCATTTCAACGATACTTGCAAAATTGTCCTTTTCGATGGTTCATGTTAGGATGTATAATATTAATACAACGTCATTGATTGACAGTGTCGATTAAGAACCCGTTTGTAAAGGGATGATTTTAAATGAAAGCATTGTACAACGACGGAAGCGTCAGAGAAACAGAAGATGAACTATCAGTACTGAGGCACACGGCATCCCATATTTTGGCACAGGCCGTCCTCAGACTTTTCCCAGGTACGAAACTCGCGATCGGTCCAGCGATCGATGATGGATTCTACTATGATTTCGACAAAGACGGAGGTTTCACAACAGACGACCTCGAGAAGATCGAGGCAGAGATGAAGAAGATCATCAAAGAGAACCTCAAGATCGAGACATACACGCTTCCAAGGTCGGAAGCCATCGAATACATGAAAGGAAGGGGTGAGATCTACAAAGTGGAGCTCATCGAGGACCTTCCCGAGGATGCACTCATCAGTTTCTACAAGCAGGGCGAGTTCGTCGACCTATGTGCAGGCCCGCACGCGTTGTATACGAAGGCTATCAAAGCATACAAGCTGACATCCATCGCAGGCGCATATTGGCGCGGAAGCGAGAAGAACAAGATGCTCACACGTATCTACGGTACGGCATTCCAGGACAAGGAGAAGTTGGAAGAGTATCTCAAGATGTTGGAAGAGGTGAAGAGGAGGGATCACAGGAGACTAGGGAAGGAACTCGGCCTCTTCATGCTCCTCGAGGAAGGTCCCGGATTCCCGTTCTTCCTTCCGAAGGGTATGACCCTCAAGAACACGCTCGTCGATTATTGGAGACAGATACACCAGAGGGAGAACTATCTGGAAGTGTCCACACCACTCATCATGAGGAAGCAGTTGTGGGAACAATCCGGCCACTGGGACCACTATAAGGACAACATGTACACGACCAAGATCGAGGATGAGGAGTTCTGCATCAAACCGATGAACTGTCCAGGCGGAGTATTGGTCTACAAGAGTGAACCGCACTCATACAAGGATCTCCCACTCAGGATCGGAGAACTCGGTACCGTCCACAGGCATGAGCGCTCAGGCACGCTCCATGGATTGATGCGTGTGAGGTGCTTCACACAGGATGATGCGCACATCTTCATGACGAGGGATCAGATAACTGAGGAGATCGAAGGTGTCGTCAGACTCATCGATGAGGTCTATTCATTGTTCGGATTCAAGTATCACGTGGAATTATCCACACGTCCTGAGGACTCTATGGGTTCGGACGAGGATTGGGAAGCAGCCACAGAAGGCCTGAAGAAAGCACTCGATGAGATGGGATTACCCTATGTCATCAATGAGGGTGACGGAGCGTTCTACGGCCCCAAGATCGATTTCCATCTTGAAGATTCGCTTGGGAGGACATGGCAGTGCGGTACGATTCAACTCGACTTCCAGATGCCTCAGAGATTCGACATCCATTACGTAGGAACGGATGGCGAGAAGCACAGGCCTATCATGATACACCGTGTCGTATTCGGTTCCATCGAGAGGTTCATCGGCATATTGATCGAGCATTACGCAGGTAAATTCCCTGCATGGCTGGCACCTGTTCAGGTCAAGGTACTTTCAGTCTCGGAGAAATCACGTCCGTATGCGAACCAGATACTCGCTGAACTTAAGACGAAAGGCATCAGATGCGAGGTCGACAACAGGGATGAGAAGATTGGATACAAGATCCGTGAAGCTCAGTTGGAGAAGGTCCCGTACATGCTCGTTCTCGGTGAGAAGGAGAGTGATGACGGTACGGTCGTTGCTGTCAGGAGCAGGGACAAAGGGGATCTCGGTTCTGTCAAGACCGATGAGTTCATAACGAACGTACTCAACGAGATATCATCCAAAGGATGAATTGGATCGGGTCGATGCTTATGCATTGGCCCGACTCTCTTTCTTTTTTAACACGCGCGCATTATACTTGTGCGGGCATTATCTTTATATAAAGTCCTGTCATAGTCCGCGACAGTTATTATGTCCGACAAATCGAAGAAGTCGAAGGAGATGGAGGTCATCGACGATTTGCCCTTGGATGAGGGTTCGCTCGATACAGCTTCCATTAACGAGGACGTCAGATCCGACAAGGATAAGAGATCTGAGGACGGGAAAAAGAATCTAAGGATGGGTCTCATCAAGAAGAAGGACCGCGATCCGATTCTCCACATCAGTGCAATAGTCCTCGCAATTGCATGTATGATCGTCATTTGTAACACAGTCTTTGATATCGCTATCGCAGACCACTCTGACCCGCCGATTGAATACGGTGACAAGGTCGTTGTGGACTACATCGGCTGTTACCAGGAATTCTATGACAAGAACAATCTCAAGAACGGTGCAATCGTCTTCGACACATCCCTTTCGAGCTTGAAGGATTCGGACGTAATGAAGAGCTACGAATACAATCCTGCGTACAAGCAACTCAATGTCGAGATCGGCAAGGGCAAGTACTTGAAGGCGTTCGAGGAAGCATTGATCGGTCACGTTCCTGGTGATGTTGTCAAGGTCTGTATTCCCAATGGATACGGCGAAGCACAGCTGTATGATTTCACCAACATGGCGAACATCAAGATGGCAGATGTCCTCACAGCTGATGAATTCAAGTCACTCTTCGGTTTCGATGCACCTAGTGCTAACAGCGGCCTCATGTACTTGAACGCGCACACAGAGATTAAAGAGAAGGACGAAGCGAAATACTCGCCTTTCGGTTTCCCTGCAGTCATCTCCACGATGACGGATGGTACCGTGGCAGTGAACTACATGCCTGAAGAGGGTAATACCTACATCATGAGCGAAGATGTCTCCGTCAAGGTCGATTCAGTCAAGGATGGAGTTGTAAAGATCACATACGAACTCAAGAAGGATACCAAGAGGGATTTCGTTAAGGTCATTGTGGACAATAACAACGCAATCTACGTCTACCCCGAGTCAATGAAGTACAAGACAACTGACGAGAAGACAGGCGAAGATCTCTACTTCACGATCACGATTGTGAAGTACGAGTGATTAAAACAGATTATACGGGGGTAGATCCCCTGTAATCCTTTTATTCCATTTCGATCGATGCAAGAGAATTGACTTACATTGATATTATCGATGAACACTCAAACGAAGAGTTCGAGTTTATCATACAGGTCCTTCGGACTCTTACCTAACAATCTGAGGTAATTCTTCTTTCCTGATTCCCTGTCGATGAAAACATCGGGTATGTATCCGATCTCTCTTATCATCGCATCCGTGATCTCACCGAGGCGAAGGTCCTTGTATTTCTTCCGATCCAAAGCAACGATCTTCAAACCGACCTCTTCCATGACATCATAGAGTTCCTCGGTGTATTCAAAATTGATCGTCGCTCTCATTTCAGGATCATATTTCATTACGGAGAGCAACATGTACGATGCATGTTCCGCTGAACCGTATTTGGCCTTCCCTGATTTTCTAAGGCTTCCGTTCTTGAAAACGATCCTGTTGTCTATCGCGGCGATATCCTCGGGGCCTGCTGCATTAGGCATGGAATATGCGATGTTCAGACCAGATGTTGGAACCCAATCCTGCGGAATCATGTTTACGACCTTATCAGCAAGACCATCTATCTCATCAAGTATACGGAATCTAACGGAATCATCATGCATCTTCACCAAAGGATTAACGATCTTGTCGCCCTTCCCTATGACATACATGGATGCGATTGATTCTTGGATCAATTCCCTCGATTTGATGACAGAATTCACGATATCGAGTCCTTTGGCCATATGGGCTGTGATGTATGATGATAATGTACATCCCCCTCCATGGCCTGCTCTCTCTAAACGAGGGTATTCCATCCTTGTGATCTCTGATGACAGGTAGAAGTAATCAACAACGTTCTTTCCCGTCATGTGCCCACCTTTGAGTAGGACAGATGAACCTTCCTTACCAATGAGTTCACAAGCCAAAGTAGCATCATCTTCTGTCCTTATCGGCATCTTGGCGAGAACCTCTGCCTCATGCCTGTTGGGTGTGATGAGTTCACAGAGTGGCATGAGTTTCCTTTTGATGCTTCTTCCAAGATCATTGGTCGCGAGTGAATCTCCTACTCCTGCGACCATGACGGGATCTATGATGAGAGGCATGTCGTGGTCCTCGAGAACATCAGCAACAGCCTCGACGATTTCCGAATCATAAAGCATACCTGTCTTTATCGCTTTGATGTCCACATCCTTCAATACAGATTCGAGCTGATCTATGACCATGTCTACAGGCATAGGATAGATGCGATCGACGGCCGTCGTGTTCTGTGCAGTCACTGCTGTGATAACAGCACAGGCATGGATGCCTATCGACCCCATGGCCTTGATGTCTGCTTCAATACCGGCACCGCCTATTGAGTCTGAACCTGCAATCGTAAGTGCACATCTCATATGTGAGCTTATAATACATCCTTATATAAAGGATATGAATGGCCTGTCGCTGGCCACAATGGTGTGCTTATTCCTCATCACAAGCCGAATAGATAAATACGGGCTGAATCATAGGGCGATTGATGAAATCTCACAGCTATCACTTCATTCTCAAAGGAAAGGCCGAATACAAGGATTTGGTGCCTGTTTTTCCAGACATCCTTAAGACGATCCTTGCAGAGAACGATCACTTCCAGAACGACGAGGATGAAGAGAGCAGAGAGATGTTCATCGAGTTGAATATGTTTGATCTAGAACAGAATCGCAAACCAGAGGGATATAACAGGAAAGGTAAGTACAGACTCATCTTCCCCATAGGCACCATGGAGTTCTATCTCATTTCCTTGGTTGCGAAACCCAATGATGTCAAGCGCGTCGGCGATAGGATCGCAGACATCCTTTCGACAACGAATATCAAATTCGAGACGTCGAGAGGAGATGACGAGATAGACTGATTACATCAGTACGAACATCGACGAAATGAACAGGGCGACTCCTGTGCACATCAACGTTCTAACAATATCTGATCTGTATTGTTCCTTTGATATCAGATAGGCTGACAGTGAGATCATCAATAATCCTGTCAACAAAGAACATTTGTTCAATACATTCATCTGACTGAAAAGATCGGTGTTCAATATAGCTAGGAAGAGCAAGAACACTATCGCAGATGATATGCAGACCATCCTGCAACGTTCTTTCTTCGCTTCCTTCTCATTCTCGATCTCAACGATTCTGCTTCTGTTTAGCTCATACATCGTTCCCATCCGTATCGCCATAATTACGATTCGTCGAACGATATATAAACGAAAGTGGGGGAGGTCACCGATTGATGATTCAGTTAAGAAGCTCATCCCAACAGCTTTCGATCAGATCGGATTCTTGTCTGACGATATCCTCTCTCGCCATGTATTCCTGTATGGCGATCATGAGCTGATAATCGGTAGATGCAGAGGATGTTCCTCCGAATGACGATCTTCTCTCGACGCAATTCCTCACATCGATGAACTGATAGACGTCATCAGTGATAAGGGGAGAGAACTTGTTGAATTCTTCGACGGAAAGGTCATCCAATTTCTTTCCGTTATCGATACAGTATCTCACTGAAGCGCCTACGATACCATGCGCCTCCCTGAATGGAACACCTTTTGTAACAAGATAATCTGCAAGATCCGTGGCGTTGATGAATCCAGAGGTCACTTTGGAAAGCATGACGTCCGATCTCACCTTCATCGTGGAGATGACTTTGGACATCATCGTGAGACACGAATTCAATGAATCAAGGGATTCCATGACAGGCTTCTTGTCCTCTTGTAAATCTCTGTTGTAGGACAGTGGGAGTCCTTTGATCATCATGAGCATTGTGATAAGGCTACCGTTTATCGCACCAGACCTTCCTCTTATCAGTTCTGCGATATCCGGGTTCTTCTTCTGAGGCATTATCGATGAGCCTGTAGTGTACTTATCGGCCATCTCTATGAATCCGAATTCCTGTGATGACCACAGGACCAATTCCTCTGACATGGAGGATAGGTGGATCGATGTCAACGATGAACAGAATGCCAATTCTGTTACGAAATCCCTGTCACTGACGGAATCCATAGAATTGAACGTAGGTCCTTTGAACCCAAGTGATCTGGCGGTCATCTCTCTGTCGATGGGATATGTCGTACCCGCAAGGGCAGCTGAACCAAGAGGGCAGAGGTTGAGTCTCTCGAAGGCATCGAGGAAACGTTGTGCATCGCGTGAGAGTTTGAACGCGTGAGCAAGCATATGTTGAGCCAATGTGACGGGCTGTGCGTGCTGCATGTGCGTGAATCCCGGCATCACAGTATCTCCGTTGTCCTTGGCGATGGTGATGAGCGAATCGATCAACAAGTCGATGTTCTTCACGGTCTCGAGGGTCATATCCCTGAGATACATCCTGAAGTCCGTGGCCACCTGATCGTTCCTACTCCTTCCTGTATGAAGTTTTCCGCCGGCAGGTCCAATCATGTCAGTGAGTCTGAACTCTACATTCATATGGATATCCTCCAAAGATTCATCCATCTTGAATTCGCCGTTCTCCATCTCGGCAGCTATGGTCTTGAGACCCTCGATAATCCTATCAGCATCATCGGATGGTATTATCTCACATTTCTTGAGCATTCTCACATGTGCTAACGATCCCATGACATCATAGAACGAGAGCATGACATCGACATCCAAAGAGGATGTGAAACTCAATGTGGAATCATCCATCTTATCTTCGAATCTTCCGGACCATAGTGCCTGTTGGGACATGATATCACTTCTTGTGTGCTCTTGATGTCGTTTTGTTCGGGAGTCCCCAGCAATAGATGAATCCAAGTGCGGATTCGTGGTTGAACTCATCACCTTTGGCGTATGTTGCGAGTCCTTCGTCATAGAGCGAGTATTCTGATTTGCGACCTACGACCATGACGCTGCCCTTGTAGAGTTTGAGACGTACGACGCCTGTGACGAATTCCTGTGTCTTCTCGATGAATGCCTGAAGCGATTCCCTGAGGACACCGTACCAAAGACCGTTGTAGATTATCTCAGAATACCTCTGCTCAACGCCTCTCTTGTATTCGAGGACATCCTTCTGGAGTGTAAGGAACTCGAGACCTCTGTGGGCTTTGATGAGTACCGTTGCAGCGGGACATTCGTATGTCTCTCTGCTCTTGATCCCCACAAGACGATCCTCTACGTGATCGATACGACCGACACCGTTCTTGCATGCAATGGCATTGAGTTCCTCTATGATCTTTACGCCTTCCATCTTCTTGCCGTTGACAGCTACAGGCACTCCTTTTTCGAATTCGATCTCGACGTATTCCGCCTCATCGGGTGCATTCTTGGGATTTGTGGTCCATCCCCATGCCTCCTCAGGAGGCTCTGCCCATGCGTCTTCGATGATACCGCATTCACAGCTTCTTCCCCAAAGGTTCTCATCGACGGAGAATGGATTCTCCTTCTTCACGATGATCTCTACACCGTTCTCCTTGGCGTAATCGATCTCTTCCTCACGTGTCATCACCCACTCTCTCATGGGGCCGATGATCTTCATGTCAGGGTCGAGTGATACGATACCGACATCGAAACGGACCTGATCGTTTCCTTTCGCTGTACAGCCGTGTGCGATATATTTGGCGCCTTCCTTCTGTGCGACCTCGACCAATTTCTTCACGATGAGGGGTCTTGCAATCGCTGTGCTGAGGGGATACACATCCTGATACATCGCATTGCCTTTGAGTGTAGGCCAAATGTAGTCCTCAACGAATTCTTTCTTAGCATCGATGAACTCTGCCTTGATAGCACCGTTCCTCAGAGCACGTGCAACGATATCGTCGCTGCTCGGTGGTTGACCGACATTGATCGCAACTGCGATCACATCGAGATTGTATTTGTCTTGTAGCCATCTGATTGCAACGGATGTATCCAAGCCACCAGAATATGCGAGAACTATCTTCTCCCTCTTATTATCAGCCGTACCACAATTACATGCGACCATGTTATCATTTCTTGGTATCCTAGTTTTAGATTTAAATGTATTTGACTGAAATAAAACATTGATTGTCTAAAAATATCATGATGGTATGAATTAAAACAGTTTTAATCAACATTTATTGGATACAAAACATTCATTTTCTCGTTTGATGTCGGATTACATTGTCTGTATGAAAACATACTATGTGTATTTTATACAATTTGTGTCTTAAATGAAACATTATCTTTATAGGTTGGTTGTTGATAGCAGTAATCAGGTGTATTTCATGTTCAAAGTAGGGATAATTGGAGGGACAGGCTATACAGGGGGAGAATTGGCCCGTATACTCTGTGTGCATCCTGATGTAGAGATAGTCTCTATGACGTCACGTCAGAATGATGGGAAGAAGGTCTCGGACATACATCCTTTCCTTAAAGGATATACGGATCTGACGTTCTCAGAAACGATATCCGATAGTGCGGACCTTGTCTTTGTTGCTACGCCCCATGGTGTCGCGATGAACGAGGTACCGAAATATCTCGAGAAGGGCATGAAATGTATCGATCTCTCCGGGGATTATCGCTTACACGATGTTGATGTTTACGAGAAGTGGTATGGACATGAACATACCGATCTAGACAATCTTGAGAAAGCTGTATACGGCCTCCCTGAATTGTTCCGTAAGGACATTATGAATGCCGATCTTGTAGCGAACCCTGGTTGTTATGCGACAGCGACGATACTCGCCTGTGCCCCCTTGGTCGCATCTGGTTCAGTGGAGGATGATATCGATGTCGATGCGAAGAGCGGCACCTCAGGTGCCGGTATGGTACCGTCCTCCCGTACGCACCATCCATTCTGCGGAGAATCCGTGATCCCATACAACATAGGTTCGCATCGTCACACTCCTGAGATAGAGATGGCATTGAAGATGTTCTCTGGCAAGGATTCCGATGTCCTCTTCGTACCTAATCTTGTACCGATCGTCCGTGGAATACTTTCTTCATGTTACATGAGATTGAAGGATGATCTGAATGAAGATGATGTTAGAGGCATCTATGAGAAACAATATGCTGACGAGAGATTCGTGCATGTTGTCGATGATGCATCCATACGTTCCGTAGTGGCATCCAATCACGTACAGATAGGTGTCAAGACGATAAAGAAGAAGGTAGTTGCATTCGGAGCGATAGACAATCTTGTCAAAGGCGCATCCGGACAAGCGGTCCAATGTATGAATCTCATGTTGGGATTGAAGGAATCCGCAGGTCTTGACATGCCTGGTTTGGGGGTGTGAACACGGTCGAGATAATCGATGGTGGCGTAACCACACCACATGGATTCAAAGCAGCAGGAGTACACAGTGGTGTGAAGTATCGTTCATTGGATCTCGGCCTCCTGTACTCCGATGTCCCTGCGACGGCATGTGTAGGTTACACGAGCAACAATGTGAAAGCTGCACCCGTACAGGTGATGATGGCAGAGAATTCGCCGAAACTTTCTGCTGTCGTCGTGAACAGCGGTAACGCGAATGCATTGACCGGCCACAGAGGGATCGAGGATGCGATCACCATGAAGGAATCGGTCGCCGCAGAGCTGAATCTCGATCCGAAAGAGGTGGGTGTGATGTCCACTGGCCTCATCGGACGTTTCATGGACATGCACAAGATCAAATATGGGATCAATAAGGCCGCGAAACAATTGGATGTCGGTCGTGAAGCCGATGACCGTCTTGCTGAAGCGATAATGACGACGGATACCGTGAAAAAGGAATGTGCCGTTCGCGTACGTCTCTCCGATGGTACCTTGGCATACATAGGCGCAGTCTCCAAAGGGAGCGGGATGATAGAACCTCATCTCAAGGTACTCCATGGAACGACATTGAGTCTTGTGACGACCGATGCTAATGTCTCTCTCGGATTCCGTGAGAAATGGCAGGAGATATTGGATGATACGATGAATATGGTCTCCGTGGATGGTGATCAATCGACCAACGACACATGCATATTCCTCGCCAATGGACTCTCTGGAGGAGCATATGCAGATGAGGATCCTGAATTCATATCTGCATTGCAATTCGTCATGAAACGTATCGCCCGTTCCATTGCAATGGATGGTGAGGGAGCGAGTAAATTGATCGAAGTTCAGGTCAATGGTGCAGAATCGAAAGAGGATGCAAGAGTTGTCGTGAAAGCGATCATCAACTCCCCATTGGTCAAAACGGCGATATTCGGTTCTGATCCCAACTATGGACGTATAATGATGGCATTGGGTGAGAGCGGTGCGAAGTTCGACATAGAGAGATGTCGTCTGATAATAAAAGGGGGAGAGATGGAAGTACCTATCCTCGAAGGTGGTTCCCCTGTCTTCCAAGAGGAACGTTCTGTCGAAGTCGTCAGGATGGCGATGGATAACAAAGAGGTGAAGATCATTCTCAATCTTGCAGTAGGGGATCATTCAGCGACAGGATGGGGATGCGACCTCACATATGATTACGTCCGTATCAATGCAGAGTATTCAACATGAACAGGGTGTCGAAGATGTCAACATTTCTTTTCAAGATCGGAGGCAATGCACTAAGTGATGCAAAGGACAGAAGACGTTTCTGTGATGCAGTGTCGACGATGATCGACTCAGGTACAAGAGTGATAATCGTACATGGCGGAGGCCCCGAGATAAACAAGGCATTGGAGATGAAGGGCATACAGCCAAAGAAGGTGAACGGGCTCAGAGTGACCGACAAGGATACATTGGATGTCGTGGAAGGGACATTGTCCTCGATCAACGGAAGTCTTGTACGTTCATTGAAGAGATCCGGTGTGAAGGCATTAGGTGTTCCCGGATATGTCGTCGCACTCTGCAAGAGGAAAGAACCTTCGATCGTCGATGGAACGGCTGTCGATCTGATGTATGTCGGAGATGTATCTTCAGTCGATATCGATGCTATAGAGGGACTATTTGATAATGGGATAACTCCTGTGATATATCCGATAGGTGCGGACGAGAACGGCGATCATCTGAATATCAATGCGGATTCCATGGCATCAGGTGTCGCATCCGCATTGAGATGCGACGAGATGGTGCAGATAACTGATGTTCCAGGCATTCTGATGGATGTCAAGGATCCATCATCGAAGATAGATGAGATGACACTCATTGAAGTTGATGAACTGATCAGAAAAGGGATCATATCCGGCGGCATGATACCGAAGGTAGAAGCATGCCGTGAGGCATTGGGCGCCGGTGTCGAAAAGGTACGTATGATGAACGGGAAGGATGACAGGATCATCATCTCGGACATAACATCTGGTTCAAAAGAAGGAACGATCATAAGAAGAGGGTGAAGGGATGAAGATTGACGAAGTGAAAGAGAAAGGTTCAAAGTATCTATTTCAGAACTATGGCCGTATCGACCTCTGTTTCGATCACGGAGAGGGGATGTATCTCTACGATCTCGATGGCAGGAAGTATCTCGACCTTGTTGCGGGAATCGCTGTGAATTCCATCGGATATTCACATCCAAAATGGGTCAATGCGATCCAAAAGAAAGCTTCAGAACTCGTTCATGTATCCAACCTCTATCAGGTGAAGGAACAGGCAGATGCTGCAGAGGCCATCGCATCCATCACACCGAAAGGATTGGATCGTACCTTATTCGTCAACAGTGGTGCTGAGGCGAACGAGGGTTCGATGAAGGTCGCTGTTCGTTACACAGGTAAGAGGAAGATACTGTCCGCATTGAATTCATTTCATGGACGTACGGCAGGCGCATTGGGTGCGACAGGTCAGACGAAATATCAGGATACATTCCAAACACTGATCTCTGATTGTTTCGATTATTTTGATTATGATTCATGCGAATCAGTCAAATCCATGGTCGACAAGGACACAGCTGCAGTGATCGTGGAGCCTATCCAAGGAGAGGGCGGTGTGAGAACGGCATCGGCTGAATTCTTCAAGACCGTACGTGATGTCTGTACCGACAGAGGTGCACTGATGATCGTCGATGAGGTTCAGACCGGCATGGGGCGTACAGGAAGATGGTTAGGTATCGATAACTTCAATGTAGTACCAGATATCATTTCATTGGCGAAAGCATTAGGTGGTGGAGTGCCGGTAGGTGCAGTCGTCACCACTGATGAAATTTCATCCGTAATGACGCCGGGAACACATGGTACGACGTTCGGAGGAACACCGCTTGTCTGTACGGCGGTATCGGCAACGATCGACGTGATGAAGGAGGAGGATCTCGTTCAGAACTCGCATGACGTCGGGAAGTATCTGAAGGACAGAGTATCTAAGATCGATTCCGATGAGATAGTCGATGTACGCGGATATGGTCTGATGATCGGTATCGAGATGAGAAGCAAGGCATCCGATTTCCAGAAGTACTGTCGTGACAACGGCATATTGATCAACGTATGTCATGGGAATACAGTACGTCTAATACCACCGCTCATAATGAAAACATCTGATGCAGACATATTCGTCGAATCACTTGATAGATTTTTGAATTGAGACATTATTGTCTCATTTCTTTTTCTATTTCAACAAATATGTCTGAAATAGAACAAATAAATACTCGCATACCATTCGAACGCTCATGTCAAAAGGCCCTACAAGAGAGAGTCTCGCTGAGAAGACAAGAGTGTATATCGATGCACATCCGAGTGTGAAGGATTGTGTCTCGAAGGGACTTGTCAATTATTCATCGCTTGCAAGAGCGATCATGAAGGAACTTGACCTCGATAACGAGGAAGCGGTCATGATCGCATGCAGAAGATATGCTAGCAAGATGGGAGTCTCGACAGATCACGAGATCAGCATCCTCAACATCCTCAAGGACAGTCGCCTTGAGATGAGGACGAAGACATGTATCGTCACAGCCAAGAACGATTGGTCCGTCCTTCATAAGATGGATAATCTCTTCAAGGACCTTTGGAATGAGGATTCCATCATGCAGATCGTTCAATCCGCATCTGCAGTCACGATCATCGCGGATAAGATGCTGAAGGAACGTATCATCGATACGGTAGGTAGGTTCAACATCCTGAAGATCAGAGAGAATCTTGTCGAGATCACTGTAAAATCCCCTGAGAAGATCGTGGAGACAAGCGGTGTCATCGCATACCTGATCACGAATCTCTCTGATGCGGGCATAAACATCGAGGAGACCGTTAGCTGTCATACGGACACCGTATTCATCGTCGGCGAATATGACATGATCAATGCATACTCCGTATTGACCAAATGTATCCAAAGTGCTGAAGAGACATTGAAGGAGTGATCCCGATGGCCTTTGATGGAAGGAAGAACATCGTCGAGATAAGCGATGATGAGAAGACCATCTACTTCGAGACATGGAAGCCTAAGAAGATATCGGGTACAAAGATCGGAGAGGGATATTGGGATATAGTGAATTCGCCACACCATTCAAGGTAGCATGCGAGATCGCAGGGATATATCCTGGCGATAAGGCCAACAAATACATCGATGCAGGCAATGCGTTGGAGCCTGTGCTGAGGAATTATCTCGGTCAGAGTTGTACAAGGATGTTGTCTGGACCGATGGGTCTCTCGGAAGGACAGAAAGCTGCGGTCGAACAACCTGTCGAAGGCGATAAATGCGGTTATGATCACTTTCATGACAACAAGTTGTTCGGTGGGCTTGTTGACGGTTATATCGTGATCGATGGCGAGAGAAAAGCTATACTTGAGATCAAAACATCCCATGATAAGAGTAAATGGGATGATGGCAAGGGTGGGTTCACCAACATTCCGATGACGTATCAGTTGCAGGCTTCCCTGTATGCTGAACTCGCAGGCCTCGATACCGTTGTGTTCTTGGTAGGGTTCTTGGAAGAATCCGAGGTGATCCGTCCGAATGCATGGAAGCCATCGGAGGATAACGTCAAGATCATCGTTGTTCCAAGATTGGATATGAAACCATACATGAAGGAGGCAGAATCATGGTACAAGGAGTTCATCCTCAATGGATACACTCCTGAATGGTCCGATGAGAAAGATGCGGACCTTCTGAAATATCTTAGAACAAAACCTAAAGATGATAGGAAAAGATGAATCTCCTATCGTAAATGAAAATTAAGTGTGATCGGCCCCGATGGAATGCACCTTCGGGGTCGATCTAACATATTTTTGATTCGCACGATCAATAGAGAACTTATCTCTTTTCGATCGGTACGTATTTCCTCTCAGGCGAGATCGAGATGTAAGCAGGACGTATGATCTTGCCTCCGCCGACGAGTTCCTCGATACGGTGTGCGCTCCATCCGACGATCCTTGCTATCGCGAATATCGGGGTGAACATCTCCTCTGGTATCCCCAGCATGTCATAGACGAATCCGCTGTACATGTCGACGTTCGCACTGACGCCCGTGAACGCATGTTTTCTCTCAGTGATCAGATCCGGTGCGTATTTCACGATGGTCTGATAGAGCCTGAGATCCTTCTCACGTCCTTTCTCAACAGCTAATCTCTCTGCGAGAGTCCTGAGAATCTCCGCCCTTGGATCCGATATCGAATACACAGCGTGCCCCATGCCATAGATCAGGCCTGCTTTGTCGAATGCCTTCTTGTCAAGTATGTCTATGAGGTACTTCCTTACAGCTTCCTCGTCATCAGTGTCGTAGATGTGCTTCTTGATGTCTGCGATCATCTGAACGACCTTGATGTTTGCACCGCCGTGCTTAGGTCCCTTCAACGATGATAATGCCGCAGCCATGACCGCATAGGTATCCGAACCTGCGGATGTGACGACACGTGCTGTGAATGTGGAGTTGTTACCTCCTCCATGCTCCATGTGAAGAACAAGGGCAGCATCGAGTACCTTGGCTTCCAATTCCGTGAACTTCCCGTCCTGCCTGAGGGTCATGAGAAGATTCTCAGCAACGGAGAGTTTTGGATCGGGCCTGTGAATGATGAGGCTGTCGTTGAGGTCATAATATCTGTATGCCTGATACCCATAAGCTGCAAGCATGGGCATGACCGAGATCAAGCTGATGCATTGCTTTAATACGATGGGAATCTCGTTGCTTCCGATGTAATCGTCGTATGCTCCAAGTGAGAGCACGCTCTTTGTCATGGAGTTCATGATGTCCTTACTGTGAGCTTTAAGAATAACTCCCCTCAAGAATGTCGTAGGGAGTTCCCTGTGATTTGCGATTATCTCTTTGAACTCTTCGAGTTGACTAGTTGTCGGAAGTTCACCGAACAACAAGAGGTATGTGGCCTCTTCGAATGAGAATTTCCTTTCACCGTGGCCGATTATGAAATCCTTGATGTCGTATCCTCTGTAGATCAGACGGCCCTCTATCGGAGTCCTTACTCCGTTTATCATTTCAAATCCATCAACTCTTGATATGTGAGTCAGACCTGTGACAACACCTTTACCATCCTTGTCACGGAGTCCCTTCTTGACATCATATTTCTCATAGAGTTCTGTCGGCGTTTCGTCTTGTGTGGAGCATAATGCAGCCTGTTTAATGAAGTAATCGTCGACCATTTCTTATCTCCCCTATCTTATGATACCTAAAACGACATGATTAAAATAATTATTGAAAACAAGGGGGTAAAATCGGGGTTATCGGCCCCGATTGTTTAATTCTACTCAGAAATCATCGTCTTCCTTAGCTTTCCAGGAAAGAAGGAGGTTGGTGATGATACCGATTATCAAAGCACATGCGATCGTGCCTATGACGATAGCTTGTCCATCGAAATCGAACTGAAGTGATAATCCGCCGATACCTGTGATGAAGATCGCAGCAGCGACATAGAGATTCTTGGAATCGTTGAGATCCACCTCTTTGAACATCCTGAGACCTGATACCGCGATGTATCCGTAAAGAGCTATGGAGATACCGCCTACGACGCATGTCGGGATCGTTGTGAGGAATGCCACGAACGGGTAGATGAATGCGACGACGATACAGATTATAGCTGTCAGAAGGATTGTGCTGACGGAGGCGTTCCTTGAGAGTGCGACGCATCCGATGGATTCGCCGTATGTCGTGTTCGGACATCCTCCAAAGAATGCACCGACCATGGAACCGACACCGTCACCGAGGAGTGTGTTCTTAAGTCCTGGCTCTTTGATAAGATCGTGGTTGATGATCGAACTGAGGTTCTTGTGATCAGCGATGTGCTCAGCGAATACGACGAATGCAATCGGAATGAAGAGCACAGCGACTGTGACCCAACTAGCTGCCGAAGACATCAATGATGTTCCCTGATCGATAGCACCAAGGAATGTGAGGTCTGGAATCCATTTGTCAAAGTTGCCGATATCATCGAATGCAGAATAGTCCATTATAATCAATTCCTCGATGTTACAAGCGTTACCTACGATGGTGAGCAATGCGGCAAGGATGTAACCGAACATGATACCGATGATGAATGGGTAGAGTCTGATTGATTTAGGTCCTCTATTGGATGCCAATGCAACGACCATGAATGTTGCGATACCGATGAAGATCGTAACGTATGATGTGTTCCCACCGAGGTTCCCGATCGCAGATCCAGCAAGTGAGAATCCGATGAGTGCTACGGTCGGACCGATGATGATCGGTGGCATGTATTTGTCCACCCAATCAGTTCCGCATTTCCAAATTATCGCTGCAAGCAAAACATAGACGAGACCAGCCATGATGGCTCCCATGATGATCCCGAAGTAACCGAAGGACACAGCGCCTATGAGAGCGGGAATGAACGCGAACGAACTTCCTAGGAACACCGGACTCTTGAATCTGGTGAATAGGAGATACACGATCGTACCCATACCTGCTCCGACAAGTGCTGATGCTTGGTTGAGATACTCAGTACTTGTTGCCGAATTCACGAGAACAGGGACAAGGATCGTCGCTGCGATTACGGCAAGGAATTGTTGCAAAGCAAATATGATGTTCTTTTTGAATGGCAGTTTGTCATACACATCATATACGAGTTTTATTCCATTAGTCATTATAACACCTTATTTGGTTCCAAAAATCCTATCTCCTGCATCACCGAGTCCAGGCAGGATGTAACAATTCTCATTCAGTTCCCTGTCTAGTGTAGACACATATATCTCCACATCAGGGTGGTCCTCAGCCATCCTAGTGACTCCTTCAGGAGCTGCGATGATGGACATGAGTTTAATCTTTTTACAGCCACGTTTCTTGAGCATGGTGATTGCTTCTGAGGCACTTCCGCCTGTGGCAAGCATCGGATCAAGGACGACGGTGACCATGTTCTCGATGTTCTGAGGTAATTTGCAATAGTATTCCACAGGTTCATGCGTTTCTTCGTTACGATAGAGTCCAATATGTCCGACCTTCGCTAAGGGGAACAGATTAAACACACCATCAACCATGCCTAGTCCCGCACGTAGGATGGGGACGATAGCGACCGAATCATTCTTGACGATATCTTGATCGATAAGCTCGAATGGCGTTTGGATCTTGATCGACTCTGTCGGTACGTCCTTGAATGCCTCATACGTCATAAGTGTGGCAACTTCTGTGATGAGATCTCTAAAAAGCTTGGTGTCTGTATTGACATCCCTAAGATAGGCGACCTTGTGCCTTATCAGCGGATGGTCCAGAATGTGAACGTTCGGATAATCCTTCATTTATCCCACTACTCTGGGAAACAATCATAGCGTTATGTGATATAATCCTTTACTCCGTTCATATATGCCACCCATCAAAACGAATGATGTGCCCCCATAGGATTATATTAATATGGGAAGGAGATAGGTCGGTATATGGAGAAGAGGGCATTCTATGCATCTATGATCGTCGTCGCCGCATGTCTGTGGGGAGTCATAGGTGTATTCACGAGTGAACTTGAGGCGGATGGACTGACATCCACGCAGGTTACTGAGGTAAGGTGTGCCGTAACCGCCATAGGCCTTCTGATCATAATGTTGATCCGCGATAGGTCTCTATTCAAGGTGGAACCGAAGGATCTCGTCATCCTGGTTGCCGTAGCTTTGTTCTTCATGGTCTATAACATCCTGTATTTCGAAGAGATCGCCATAGGATGTCCGTTGTCGATGGTGTCGATCATGCTCTATACGGCACCATTCTTCGTTCTTGTATTCTCCGTGTTCATCTTCAAGGAAGAGCTGACGCTCCACAAGGTCCTAGCTCTTGGATTGGCATTCATAGGCTGTGCATTCGCAGTCGGACTTGTGGGAGGCGAAGGCGGAGAATTGAATATGCGTGGATTCTGGATGGGACTCGGTTCAGGTTTCACATACGCCCTCTATACGATTTTGAACAAGTTCCTTCTCAGGAAGTATAGTCCGATGACATTGACTTTCTACGCTTTCGGGATCTCAGCTCTATGTCTGGTCCCATTCTCCAATATCCTTGGTATATTGGATATCGCGATCAACATCGAAGGAGCGGCCCTTTGGATGTTGGGATTGGGATTATTGATAACATTGATCCCGTATTTCCTGTACGGTTCCGGTCTTAAAGGTTTGGATGCGGGTTATGTGTCCGTTCTCGCGCTCATCGAACCGATGGTGGCAACGGTTGCCGGATTCGTGATGTATGGACAATCACCGACAACGATAAAGGTCTGTGGAATAGTGCTTGTCCTCCTTGGAGTAGCACTTTTGAATCTGAAACTAAAAAGGCCCAAGAAGATACAATCAGAGTGAGTCCTCATTCTCTTGTATTATCTTCCTGTAAAGGTCTTCGATGGCTTCGGATGGAGTTATTCCTTGTTGGAGAAGTATCCGCTCTGCCTTCTCTTTCACGATAGGGTCGATGCGAGCGTTGATAACGGATCCTCTCTTCAAAGGTATCTTACCATATGTGACCTCGTCTCTTATGGATGCGATGTATTCGGCATACATCATATTGTTCTCCTTGGCGATACCACGGATGAGATCGGTCGTACCCGACCCATATTGCGATGATTTCTTAGGTCTCTTAGCGATGAAATCATATCCGAGGTGGATGGCGATCTTTCTAAGGACCTCCTTCCTAGAATCCATGTCCTTCGGTCTCAATACCTCTGGATCGATCTTCTCGACAAGAGAGGTTATACTGATGTCAAGATAAGGATAATACAGCGTCTTGTTGAAATGCTCCGCGATCTTGAGTTCACATGGAACTGAAACGTTCAACAGTCTTTCAACACTTGCTGTCTTCAGGACCTCATAATCCTCTGCACTCGCACCGACGAATTTAGCACAGCCCATGAAGTACTCGTCCGCACCCTGTCCGGTGAGGATGATGTCCTCTTTGGCAGCTTTACATACACAAAGCAGTGGCATCTCATAGGATATGGTGAAGGGATCCGGTTGACTTGCGATCTCTATCATCTCCCTTATCAGTCCGTGCATATCTCCTTTCGTTATCTTCGCATGGACCATAGGGATCTCCAATCTCTCCGAGAGATCCTTAGTCATCATCACATCATGTGCATTCTTCGTACCGCATGAGTACAATGTGACCGAATTGGCGAATTCCTTCGCGATAGCGGATACCAGGCCGGAATCCAATCCTCCGGAACAAGCGACACCGACATCCTTCCCTTCTACTTTCTCCTTGATGAACGATATCAATGCATATTCGATTTCCTGGTATTCGAACATGTTCCTGCCGATGACATCATATGATTTTATTTCATCGATTCGAAGGATATCTTAACGTCTAACAATATCCTCCTTGCCATATGTTGGATGAAGTCATTCGATTCGGACATTTTCGTTATATATCGTGAACCGATAGCCTGTGACCGTGTTAGTAAGAGCCTCATCATTATCCAAATCATTCGGCCCCATGAAGGTGCTGACGGATGCGACGCTTCAAATAGACGAAGGACAGCGCGTAGGTCTTGTCGGTAACAACGGTGCCGGAAAGAGCACACTTCTTAGATTGATACTTGGTGAGGAGAAACCTGATACCGGGGAGATAATCCGCAGGACGGATAAGATTGGCTATATGCAGCAATTCACCGAATTGCCCGACGATGCCACTCCGCGTGATGTTCTTAGCAGTTGCTATGGTTTCGTTGAGACGATCAAACGCCGTCAGGCTGAGATCGATGATATGATGATGCAAGGAGGGGACGTTGATTGGAATGCCCTGGCCGAGGAAAGTGCGGAATTGGAACGCAAGCTATCATCATTCGAATCAGAGATAGATGACAAATTACAGGATGTATTCGCATCCATCAACTTCCCAACATCCATCCTTGACAGGAAGATGGATACATTGTCTGGGGGAGAGAGGACGAAAGTGATGATAGCGAAGCTTGCTGTCCAGATCTCTGATTGCGATCTCCTCATAATGGATGAACCCACATCGCACCTTGACATCACGACCATCGAATGGATGCAGGATATGATCCTGAGTTCGAAATGTGCCGTCCTAGTTGTAAGTCACGACAGATACTTCCTCGATGCCATCGTCACGAGGGTCATAGAGATCGAGAACGGGAAGACAAGGGAATACAAAGGCAACTACTCCCAATTCGTCGAGAAGAAGAATGAAGCGATCGAAAGGGCGATGGCAGAATTCGAAAGATATGAGAATCAGAAGAAGAAACAAGAAGCCATAGCCGAACAGATGTTCCATGATCAGCGCAGATACATGGCATCGTACAAGACAAGATTGATGCTCATCGACAAGATGGAGAAGAAAGAGAGACCAGAGGATTCAAAGAAGATCTCCATCAACTTCCAAGCCGCTCAGAAATCAGGGAAGAATGTCATAATCGCGAACGGCATGTCTGTGGATTATGATGGCAGGACGATACTAAGCGGTGTGGATCTCGATATCGAGAAGGGCGACAAGGTCGGTGTATTCGGTGCTAATGGTGCTGGGAAGAGTACTTTGATCAGATCTATACTCGGAGAGATACCCGTGAAGGGTGAATTATGGGTGGCACCAGGCGCGAAGATCGGTTACTATTCACAGAATCATGAAGGTCTCGATCTGAATCTCACAGCAGAGGAACAGATGTTGATGATCATCGGCAAGGACAGGAAAGCCGAGGCAAGGAACATGCTTGCACACTTCCTCTTAACAGATGAGAATGTGACGAATAAGATGTCCACGCTCTCAGGAGGACAGAGGGCAAGGGTCGCATTGTGCATGTTACTCAACGGCGCGACAAATCTCCTGATATTGGATGAACCTACGAATTATGTGGATATCGAATCCAAGCATATGTTGGAGCAGGCATTGTCAGAATATGATGGTACGGTCATAACGATCACCCATGACAGATATTTCCTCGACAATGTGTGTAACAAGGTTATCGAAGTGTCCGGGAACACAGCAAAGATGTACAATGGCAATTACACGGACATCAAAGGTAAACCCGTTGTCAAAACACCAAAGCAGAAAGGTGATTCGTATCGCGTACTGTCTCCATTCACGAATTGGGCACAGGGCAAGAAATACGCTAAGGGCGATAAGGTGATCATCACCCCTGATGATATGCCCGGTTTCGAGACTGCATTGAACCAAGGTAAATTGAGAAAACAATGAATCCGTGACCGAGACTCATCCAACTAGGGTAAAGGATATATCCATTCCAACACGATTCTTTCATGCTTCTTCGGAATCGACCGAAGATAGTGGGGGATGCACTGATCCTCTACTTCGAAAGTTCTTTCAAACGGTTTACTCCATGGTCGCGTTTATCGCGATCTCGGAGATATCCATTGAATATTCTATTATCCTCTTCACACTTTCAATGATCAGACCGGTGGAGATAGCAGCTTTTCCTGTGAATTCGTTAACGCGATTCGAGTTTTCAAATACCTTGTTCGCGAGTATCTTGCCTCTTTCGATACAGGCATTCGCAGATACCATATCCTTGGTCTTCCATGTCTTTATGGAGTCTGAGAACAACTTTATCGCGTCACGGCCTGCAGCGACCATAGATGATTCCATCATGTTCGGCGGACACTCTCCCAGTAAGTACCTCATGTTCTTTGACATGAGTACTGCGTGATCGCCTATCCTTTCGATGATGCGACTGATGGAACTGCAACGAGTTACCGATGCGATACTCATTCCCTGTTTACGTGCAACTGTTGGATCCCTCTGATTGATACTGACCTGTCTCAAGATCAACCAGTGTATCCTGTCCACTTCTTTGTCCCTCTCGACCATGCTCTCGAACAGCGTCACATCCTTCTTCTCAATCGAATCTATGACGTCATTGAGCATGTTGCGGACGAGAACCTCCATTCTCTCCAATGACTTCAATGGTCTGATCTGACTTTGGTTCATCAGATCCTGTATGATGATGGAATTATCATTTTCCTCCATTATCTCCAATCCAATAGAGGTCTGTACGAATGAGGATACGACGTCGATGTGTTCACTAGCCAATTTATCATTGGATCTGAGCTCTATCATATTGTGTCCTGCGATATATGCACCGACCAATTGTCTGTAGAGGAAATCATTGTCAGAGATATCATTTACGTCGATACATTTCGTAGAGGACAGATTCCTCTCTTCCATACCGTTAGGGAATATTATTAACGAACCATCGTTCTGTACGTCCAACGATACAGGATCGTTCTTCTTCAATCCAACTGTCTCTGCCCATTCTTTGGGAAGTGTGATCATCATTGATGAACCGCCGGTAATCTGAACTTTCCTTATTTCCATCGTCCTCGCCAAAACTAGAAGTATATAGCAATATAAATAATATATAGTAAACAATGTTTAATATTCCTAATATGTTATTGTAACATAACTTAAAACGTAGTTTTTTCATTGAAAACACATGATTTTTTCATATTTTACATATAAAATATTGTTCTATATATAGTATATATTGTTCTATATAATAAATCAAATAACTATATATTAAGTCTCGAAATAGTCCGATTCGAGGTGTAAATCTTGAATAACAAGATCATAGCGTTGTTCGCTGTAATCGTAATCGCTGTTGCAGGCGTTTCGATCGTCGCTTTCATGAGCAATGGTGACGACAACGATAACGATGCATATGCAGTTTCATTGAATGGCGTAGAAGCAACTGAATCAAACGTGAGAGACAATTCATACCTTATCAAAAGGAACCTTATCGTATGTACGAACGGTGAAGCCACTGGCAATGTGGCAGAGTTCCTCAATTATGTGACATCTGCCGACGGACAGAAGATCGTCGGAAAGGAATTCATCTCGATCGATAAGATGACAGATTACAAAGATCCCGACAAGGATGGCAAGACCATGATCGCAATCTCTGGTTCAACAACCATCATGGATACGATGACACGTATCGCCGAGGGATACATGGCGAAGTACCCATACATGAAGGTCTCCATCACCGGAGGAGGATCGGGTCAGGGTGCAAGCAACACGATCAACGGAGTCTCCGACATCGGAATGTGCTCCAGGGATCTCAAGGCATCAGAGGCTGAGAAGGGATTGATCCCTACGATCATCGGTAAGGATGGTGTAGCGGTCATCGTCAATGGTACAGGAGTGAAGGACCTCACCATAGAGCAGGTAGCAAAGATTTACGACGGAACATACACGAACTGGTCACAGGTCGGAGGTGTCGACAAGAGCATCGGTGTCGTATGTCGTGAGGATGGTTCAGGAACACGTGAATGTTTCGAGGAGTCAATAAAAGCATCTACACCAGGTTGGAAGATGAAATCGGATGTCAACTCACTCTCTTCCACAGGTGCCGTGATCAAGATGATCGGCAACACCGACGATTCGATCGGATACATCAGTATCGGACAATTGGCAAATCTCTGATGGGGAAAATGGATGTTCGATAATCAACACAGCAGAGGAGGATTAAACATGGATGCGGATGCTATAATGAGGTATGTGCTCATTGCGATAGCATCAACAGCTGTGTTGATTATCTTCCTCATCCTCTTTTTCATTGTAGGTAATGGGATCGAACTATTCAAGGACGTAGATCCCATCGAATTCATCTTCGGTACCGATTGGTCACCGTCCGATGGCTCCTATGGAGCATTGCCCATGATCGTCGGTACCTTGTTGGTAACGTTGGGTGCGATAGCATTCGCATTCCCCGTAGGGCTCTTAGCAGCCATCTACATATCCGAATTCGCGAATCCGAAAGTACGTAGTGTCTTGAAACCTCTGTGTGAGGTGTTCGCAGGCATACCCTCAGTGGTCTACGGTTTCTTCGGGCTTGTGATATTAGTACCGTTCCTTTCCAAGATGTTCGATGAGAACCTTCTGTTCGGTTCCTCTTGGTTGGCAGCATCGATCATATTGGGGATAATGGCGTTACCAACGATCATTTCGGTATCGGAGGATGCGATCCGCGCGGTACCGAATTCATACAGAGAAGCATCCATAGCGATGGGTGCTAACAGGTGGGAGACGACAGCAAAAGTGATCGTTCCTGCCGCAGTGATGGGCATATCGGCCGCTGTAACGCTCGGTATAGGAAGAGCGATCGGTGAGACGATGGCCGTCATGATGGTGTCCGGTAATGCTACAATAATTCCAGACCCACTATGGAACATATTCTCTCTGATTAGTACGATAACAGGCACATTGGCATTGGAGATGCCTGAGTCGGTCGTGGGAGATACACACTATAACGCACTATTCATGCTCGCTTTGGTCCTTATGGTCATGGTCTTTGCAGTCAATATCGTAGCAAAGAAAATCACGGACAACATGAAGCAGAAATTCAACGGAACAGCATTCAATGACCGTTCGAAGATAAGGGCGTATGCAACATTTGTCGACACCATCCAAAGGAACAAGAAAATGGTCTGTAAGATAGGATCTTTCATCCTTATCTTCACGATGTCGTGGATGATCCTCTCGTTGATGATTTCTGGTCTGTCCTCCTTGATAACATCTATCATCATCACGATAGGGGCTTATGCTACCCTCTTCACAGTCTCGAGACTGAGTCCGTCCGACAGAGAGGATGTCGCTAAATGCATATTGATCGCTAACATGGTATTCGTCCTCCTGCTGCTTGCAATAATCATATTAGATATAGTAATAAAGGGACTGCCGAACATATCCTTGGATTTCATCACCTCTTCACCATCCATGGGCGGTAGGGAAGGAGGGATAATGCCTGCAATCGTAGGCACATTGGAACTGATGGCAGGTACTGCCGTCATAGCATTGCCTTTGGGGATATTGACAGGCATTTATCTTGCAGAGTATGCTAAGGATAACAAGCTCAACAGAGCGATAAGAGGTGCGATAGACACATTGAACGGTACACCATCTGTCGTATTCGGCCTCTTCGGATTATCATTCTTCGTGATTTATCTCGGCATCGGATATTCTCTGATAGCTGGTTGGGCGACATTATCGATGATGATACTTCCTGTGATAATCAGAACGACGGAAGAATCCATAAGAGCAGTACCTAACGAATTACGTGAAGCATCCAGAGCAATGGGTGCAACAAAATGGCAGACGACATACAGGGTCGTCTTCCCTGCAGCCATAGGTGGAACGATAACCGGTGCGATCCTTTCCTTAGGACGTGCGACAGGAGAGACCGCTCCGATCATGTTCACTGCAGCAGTGGCATTCCATCCAAGTCTTGCAAAATCGATAATGGATCCTGTGATGGCTTTGCCATATCACCTGTATTATCTGACTGCAGAGGTCCCTGGAACCACAGGCAATCAATATGCAACGGCAACGATACTTCTGATCATCGTGCTCTCGATGTTCGTGTTGGCATCTGTTGTCAGAAGTCACTACAATAAGAAAATCAGATGGTGAGTATGATGGAAATGAAAGAATCCGCCTCAAATTCTGAGGTGGCGATAGACATACAGGATGTGAATCTCTGGTATGGGGAGAAACAGGCACTGTATGATGTGTCCATGAAAGTCAAGAAGAATGCGATCACCGCATTGATAGGTCCCTCAGGATGCGGTAAGTCCACATTGCTGAGGTCGATCAATAGGATCAATGACCTCATTGATGGATGCAAGATCGAAGGGAAGATAATGTTCCGCGGAGAGAACATATGCTCCAAAGACACCAATGTGAATGATCTGCGCATGAAGATTGGGATGGTGTTCCAGAAACCGAACCCATTCCCGATGACGATAAGAGAGAATCTTACCTATGGACCTAAACTCAAAGGCATCAAGGATAAGAAGGAATTGAACGAGATCGTAGAGTCATGTCTTCAGAAGGCCGCTCTCTACGATGAGGTGGCGGATAGATTGGACAAATCCGCATTCGGCCTCTCAGGAGGACAACAGCAGAGATTGTGCATCGCAAGGACACTCTCCATGAATCCTGATGTCATCCTCATGGATGAACCGACCTCCGCATTGGATCCGATAGCTACATCGAAGATCGAGGATCTCGCTGTGCAGCTGAAGAAGGAGTATACTGTCGTTATAGTGACACACAACATGCAACAGGCTTCGCGTATCAGTGACGATACAGGTTTCATGTATCTTGGAAAGATGATCGAGTTCGGGAACACGACATCATTATTCAACAAACCAAAGGAAGAGATGACTGAGAGATATCTTACAGGAAGGTTCGGGTGATCGAATGCAAAAAGCGATAGAGGAGATCGATTCGGTCGTGGAGAATACGATCAAGATGGCGAAGATGACGTCGAGCATGATCGAAAGATCGATAAAGGCTCTCGCCGACAGCGATATCAAGCTAGCTGATGATGTGATGTCAGATTTCGAGATAGTCGACAGATATGACAGATGTATTGAGGAGAGTGCGTTGAAAGTATTATCCTTGTATCAGCCGAGGGCATCGGATATGCGCACGATGGCTACTGTATTGAAATGCATAACATACCTAGAAAGAGTGGCGAAATACAGTAAGAACATATCTTCTGCTGTAAGGAAACTCGATGGCGATGTGCCGAATGAATTCATCGAAGATGTCGTCTCCATGGGTAACATAGCTGTGAATATGGTCAACAAGGCCATAGATGGCTTCATCCAACGTTATGTGGACGGTTTCGATGAGATACAGGATATGGATGATTTCATCGACGAGAGTCTCACGAACAATCGTGAATCATTTATAGCACACATCAAGGAGAATCCTGCATCAGCGGATGATTGTGTATTCCTGCTGTCGATAATGAGATACATAGAGAGAGTAGGGGATCACGCCTGCAAGATAGCTGAGAAGGTCACATACATGGTGACCGGATTTCATACAGTGATCGCTTGAAAGTGGTCGGCGCACGTAAGTGCGTCGATCTCATTCTTTCAAAAAGATCATTCATCAGCGATACTGATGATGTCATCGGTCAAGAGATCGCTGAACTTTATCTTACTGAGATAATCGTTGATCGTCTCATCCAGACCCTTCCAGATTGGTAATGTCTTGCACTTGGAGCTGCGCTCGCAAACGATCTCGGGATCAAGACAAGAAACTGTAAGGATGGGCCCTTCAACAGAAGTGATTATCTCTGCCAATGTACATTCATCAGGCGAAACGGCGAGTTCATAACCGCCACCCTTACCATGGATGGCGGTCACGAACCCTGCTTTCGTTAACGGAGGCATGATCGATTCGAGATACTTGAGCGATATGCCCTGGTCATTGGCGATATCTTTCAAAGGAACTTTCCTTCCAAGATTATTCGCCAACTCAATCATCACGCGTAACGCATATCTGCCCTTTGTCGAAACAATTGCATTCATTCCTTATTCCTCGAACAATGCTGTTGAGAGATATCTCTCTCCTGTATCCGCCATGATGGCGACGATATTTTTACCTTTATTGGCAGGATCCTTCGCCAATTCTATCGCAGCCCATGTCGTAGCACCCGATGAGATGCCGACAAGTATGCCCTCTTTCTTCCCAACGAGTCTGCCGGCCTTGAATGCATCCTCATCCTCCACAGCGATAACACGGTTGTAGATGTCCCTGTCAAATGTCTCTGGAATGAATCCTGCGCCGATACCTTGTATCTTGTGGGTGCCTGTCCTCCCTTCAGAGAGCAATGGGGAGCCCTTAGGTTCTACAGCGATGATCTCCACATAAGGATTCTTCTCCCTGAGGTATTTCCCCATTCCGGAGAGTGTTCCGCCCGTACCGACCCCGGCTACGAAGATATCCACCTTCCCATCCAGATCCCTATAGATCTCAGGGCCTGTCGCCCTATAGTGGATGGCGGGGTTCGCAGGATTGATGAATTGTCCCGGGATAACTGCATTCGGAATCGTCTTGGATAATTCCTCTGCTTTGGCGACAGTGCCTTTCATTCCCTTAGCACCCTCAGTCAACACCAATTCCGCACCATATGCCTTGATCAGTTTCCTGCGTTCGATGGACATGGTCTCTGGCATGACGATTATCGCCCTATATCCGCGTGCCGTGGCGATGGAGGACAACGCGATGCCTGTGTTGCCTGAGGTGGGTTCGATTATGACGGAATCTTCCTTCAATATCCCTTTTTCCTCAAGATCATCGATCATCGCTTTCGCGATCCTGTCCTTCACTGAACCAGCTGGGTTGAATGCCTCTATCTTTCCGTAGATCCTGGCATCCAATTTCAGATCTTTCTCGATGTTCGTCAATTCCACCAACGGAGTGTTACCGATGGTCCCATCTATAGTCTTATAAAGCATCTTGTTCGCCTTCTACCGCTTTGAAACCGTTCTTCAGATCATTTATGATATCATCTATGTTCTCAGTACCTATCGAGAGACGGATCGTGTTCGGTTTGATGCCGCTTTCAAGGAGCTCTTTCTCATCTAATTGTGAGTGTGTCGTCGAGGCAGGGTGGATGACCAATGATTTGACATCCGCAACATTGGCGAGGAGTGAGAATAATTTCAGAGACTCTGTGAACTTCTTCGCTTTCTCTGCGTCGCCTTTGATCTCGAATGTGAATATCGAGCCTGCGCCGTTCGGGAAGTACCTATCATACAGCTCCTTCTGCTTACCAGTCGCTAACGACGGATGGTTCACTTTCTCGACATCAGGATGTTCGTTGAGGAATTCGACAATTTTCAACGCATTCTCGACCTGACGCTCCACACGAAGCGATAACGTCTCCAATCCAAGTAACAGAAGGAATGAATTGAATGGAGAGATCGTAGCTCCCTGATCCCTCATCAGTGTAGTACGTATCTTCGTCACGAATGCAGCCCTGCCTACGGCATCGGTGAAGACAACACCATGATACGATGGATTAGGTTTTGACAAAGTTAGGAATTTGTCATTCGCTGCCCAATCGAAGTTACCGCCATCGATTATGATACCTCCCATTGCGACACCATGGCCTCCGATGAACTTGGTCGCAGAATGAACCACGATATCGGCACCGTGCTCGATGGGCCTAAGGAGATATGGTGATGTGAATGTGCTGTCAACAATCAATGGGATCCCATGTTTGTGGGCGATGGCAGATATAGCTTCCAGATCAACCACATCAGAGTTGGGGTTTCCCAATGTCTCCGTGTATAGCAATTTGGTGTTCTCTTTGATCGCCTTTTCAAAATTGGAAGGATCGGAGGGATCCACGAATGTCGTCTCGATACCTTGTTCCTTCAACGTATTGGCAAATAGATTGAACGTTCCGCCATAGAGATTTGTCGAGGACACGATATGGTCCCCTGCAAGAGCGATGTTCTGTATCGCATACGTTATCGCCGCTGAACCCGATGCAGTTGCCAATGCACCGACACCTCCCTCCAAAGCGGTCATCCTCTCTTCAAAGACGGATGATGTTGGATTCATCAATCTTGTATAGATGTTCCCTGGTTCCGCCAAAGCGAACCTTCCTGCTGCCTGTGCAGAGTCCTTGAAGACATATGATGTTGTCATGTAGATAGGTACTGCACGTGAATCCGTTGCTGGATCCAGTTCTTCTTGTCCTGCATGGACCTGCAATGTTTCGAATTTGTAATTCGAACCTGTCACCATATCACTGAAAGTGACCATGCACGAATTGTATTTAATACCTACCTACTATGTTGATAGGTAAATACAAATATTGTGAACCGATTAGGCTCACTCGAGGAGAAAGATGCCGATCAAGATACCTGAGGGACTACCTGCATTCTCGACTCTAGAGAATGAGAACATATTCGTCATGGATGACGATCGTGCGAGAACACAGGACATCAGGCCTTTGAAGATCGCGATATTGAACCTTATGCCGACGAAGGTGGAAACGGAGATACAATTATTGAGATTGCTCAGCAACACACCACTTCAGGTGGATGTCGATCTCATCATACCTTCAACTCATGAATCTAAACATACATCTATCAACTATCTTACAAGATTCTATAAGAGATTCTCTGACATTGAGGATCGCTACTATGATGGGATGATCATCACTGGTGCCCCATTGGAGGATATCCCGTTCGAAAAGGTGGATTATTGGGACGAGATGTGCAGGATAATGGATTGGACGAAGGAACATGTCTGGTCCACCACGTACATCTGCTGGGCATCAATGGCTGGATTGTATCATCATTATGGCATTCAGAAAAGGAGTCTTCCCAAAAAGAGATCGGGCATCTTCGAATACAGGAATGTCATTGAGACCTAACCGTTGATGAGGGGCATAGATCAGTATTTGAAAATCCCTCAATCAAGACATGCGACGATCTCATCATCGGACATAAAGGCCAACCCAAGGTTGAATATCTTGGCCGAAACGGCTGATGACGATACAGGTATCGTGATTTCCGATGATGGGCAGATCTTCATCACAGGACATTTGGAATATGATAGATCGACGCTTGCCGATGAATATTCAAGGGACATGGAGAGAGGACTCAATACAGAGATGCCGAAGAATTACTTCCCGAATGATGACGACAGATACGATCCGATCGTGACTTGGAGAAGTCATTCCACATTGATATTCACCAATTGGCTGAATTATTACGTCTATCAGCAGACGCCCTATGACATCAGGGATATCAGTAAGAGATTAACAAAGAGATGAGAGGAATGGAACAGATTTCTTCGATAATGCATCGACAACGAGAATGAAACAAGAGACATTGGATGTGATGATGCCGTATTTCATTGAGAAATACGCCAATCCATGCAGCACTTTGGGATTATGCCGAGAAGCATAATATCAAGATCGAAGGTCTTGAGAAGCCTAAACATGACATAAATGATTGAATTCTGGGCCTGAGGCCCATCATTTATTCCATTACGTATCCGCATCACCCGTGAAATATGTTGGATTATACAACCAATTTATTATATTGGACAAAATATGGTTTCCAAAGGGCAAAGGCCCTCAGGCGTGATGAAGATGATTCATTTCATAGGTGCCGGACCTGGGGATCCGGAATTGATAACAGTAAAAGGTCGCAGATTGATAGATGAAGCAGACGTGATAATCTACGCAGGATCGTTGGTGAACCCGAAGGTCCTGGACGGTCACAAGGATTCTGCCGTGATCTACAACAGCGCACTCATGGATTTGGATGAGGTATCTCGCATCGAGATCGAAGCAGCGAAAAAAGGTCTGAGTGTAGCACGTGTGCATACTGGGGATCCATCGATATATGGGGCGATCCGTGAGCAGATGGACCTTTTGGAGAAGGAAGGCATCGAATTCGATGTCATACCTGGTGTTAGTTCGTTCGTAGCGACCGCTGCTGTTCTGAAGAAGGAATACACATTACCTGATGTCAGTCAGACAGTCATCTTGACACGCATGGAGGGTCGCACACCGATGCCTCCGAAGGAGAAGCTCATCGATCTTGCGAGGCACAACTCATCGATGGTCATATTCCTCAGCGTGAGTTTCATGGACGAATTATGCAAGACGTTGATAGAGGGAGGATATTCACCCGACACTCCTGTTGCCGTTGTCTATAAGGCGACATGGCCTGAACAGAAGATAGTCGAAGGTACATTGAGCGATATGCCGCAGAAGGTCAAGGAATCAAAGATCGATAAGACCGCCCTCACAGTAGTAGGCGGATTCTTGGGTAACAAATACAGCCTTTCCAAACTCTATGACAAACACTTCACGACAGAATACCGCAAAGGGGTGGAGTGATGGGCGTCCTGAAGGTTGTCGGATTCGGTCCTGGGAGCAAGGACGACATGTCCATAAGGGCTGTGAAGGCCATCGAGGACGCAGATCTTGTAATGGGTTACACGACATACGTGAGAATACTGAAAGAGATCTTCCCGGATAAGGAATTCAAATCGACAGGTATGACGCACGAGGTCGACCGTTGTAAGGCGGCTTTGGAAGAAGCGAAGGATAAGACCGTAGCATTGGTAAGCAGCGGGGATTCAGGCATCTATGGTATGGCGTCGATAACATATCAGGTCGCATCAGAGATGGGTTCTGATGTGAAGATAGAGGTCATACCCGGCATCACCGCAGCTTCCTCGGCAGCTTCCCTCTTAGGTGCACCGCTCACGCACGATACCGCATTGATCAGTCTATCCAATTGCTTGACACCATGGGATGTCATCGTAAAACGTCTTGATGCGGTCTCTTCAGCAGATATGGTCATAGCATTGTATAATCCAAGGAGCAATGCACGTCCCGACGTACTTTCAGAAGCCATCAACATCATGTCCAAATACAAATCCCCGTCAACACCTGTCGGTGTCGCAAGGAATATTGGAAGGGCCGATCAAGAATCATGGTGCACGACACTCGGAGAACTCGATTGTGAGAGCATCGATATGTTCTGCACATTGATCATCGGTAATTCAAAGACATTCATCGAAGATGGAAAGATGATAACCCCGAGGGGTTATACGATCCAATAATTTTTCAAAAAGATGGGAGGGTTCAGACCCTCCTCGTTTTTATCAGATATAAGTTGATGAAATAGAATACAACTGTATATGCCAGTAAGGCGATCAGCAATACCCACGGGAATTCAGCACCGAGTGCTGTGGCCCTTATCAACTCACTTGAGTACGTCAACGGTATCATATACAATATGCCCTGGAAGATGGGCGGCAATGATGCCGTGGAGAAGAACGTACCACAAAGGAATGTCATCGGGAGCACGATGAGTGTGTTGAACAATGACATGCCCTGATGCGTCTTCACGACCAATGCAGCCGTCTCACCCAACAATGAGAATGCTATGCATGATAGCAAAACCATCGCGAAGAATCCCGGACTCGGGATCATGCCGATATCCAATGCCAATCCTATGATGAAGATGACGATACTGCTCAACAGACCTCTCAATATCCCTAGTATTGATTTTCCGATGACTATCGATGAATAGTGTATCGGACACATCAGCATCTCATCGAAACTCTTGTAGTAGAGCCTCTGAACGTTCATCCTCGTAGCAGTGGAAGTGAACGAGGATGACAACGTCGACAATGCGATGATACCCGGCAACATGAACGAAACGTACTTTATCTGTTCCCCGCCGTATTCGATGGTCGCCGAGCCCCCTAGACCATAACCGAATGCTATCAAGTATAGGATAGGACTCATCAGACTCATCAATATCACGTTGAGGATATTGTGCTTCATGAATGCGAGATCGGCCCATGAGACGTAGTATATCTCCCTCAGACGTCTGAACATCATACACCACCTACCGAACTACCTGTGAGTTTGACGAAACAATCCTCCAAGTTGGTCTTCCTTATGAGTACATCCACATCATCCGTCAGAGTCGCGGAGTATGCGTTCGCATCATCCCTGTTCTTGAAGTATTTGTAATCGGTGTGACCGTCGTGATATTTGCATTCGACAGCGACATTACCAACAGTTTCGCAGAGATGTCTTGGTGTATCGATCGCTTTGATCTTCCCGTGATCGATGATCCCTACTCTGTCGCAGAGATTCTCAGCTTCCTCTATGTAGTGTGTCGTTAGAATGATCGTTGTACCATCATTGTTGAGTTTACGGACAAGATCCCAAAGCCCCCTCCTTGCTTGGATATCAAGGCCTGCTGTGGGTTCGTCGAGGAATATTATCTTCGGTTCATGGATCAATGCCGCAATGATAGCGACACGTTTCTTCCATCCGCCCGATAGGGAGTCGACGGTCTTGTCCATATATTCGCCAAGTGAAACATAGTCTGCTAGATCCTGTATCTTGGAAGTCCTCTTTGCACGCGGCATCATATGCATCATCGCGTGATGGATGAGATTCTCACGCACGGTCAGATCTTTATCGAGACTTATGTGCTGTTGAATGACTCCTAAACAACCTTTTGCTTCATTCGATTGTTTGATGAGGTCATTCCCATCTATCATTACCGATCCCTCGTCCATCATTGTGAGTGAGGATATCATCCTGACAGTGGTGGTCTTACCTGCACCGTTTGGACCAAGAAGTCCGAAAATCTCGCCTCTTTTTATTTCCAAGTCTACGTGATCGACAGCTACTTTTTCATTGAATCTTTTTGTGATTCCTTTTACAACGATGATGTTTTCATCTGCAGTATTAGTCGTCATGTGAATGAAGTTCGCTATTTTTGTGCACCTATATTATGATTTACGATTTTTTAATACTGGATGGGGTTTCTTTACTCCCTCTTCATTTTGTTTCAAAAGGCCAGAGATGTGCACTCAAATATTCAAGTTGGATTTATATACCAATTGAGAGATTGCGTAATATTGGATGAATTATCCAACGAGGTGATTAGACGGCAATTGATTAGAAAATCATTGCGATTGCGGCAGTAGCGCTAATTGTGATAGCGGGTATTGCGACAGCAATCGTCATTTCAAACAACGATTCATCGAGTGAAGGATATACGATAGTCGATGGAAGCGGTAAAGAGATCAAAGTCTCCGGACCGGTGAAATCGGTCGTCACTGTGAATACGAATGTTCCTAAAGCAATGAAGATCTTGGGTTTGGACGATTACGTCACAGGGATAAGCAATTATTCAAGCTCCAATGATGCAAAATTATGGGAGATGTTCCATCCCATTTTCAAGAATGCGAAACACATGTCTGTAACTAAGAATATGACTGCAGAAGAAATCTCCAAACTTGGAGTGAAATATGTTATCGCACCTGTTTCCTCAATGACGGTATCCCCTGATAAAGAAAAAGCATATGCGGAACTTGGAATCACTGTCGTCAAACTGGATTGCTTCGGCGACAAAATGGACGAGGATTTTAAAACGTTATTGAAATTGTGTCTTGGAGAAAATGTAGAGACAAACGATGCATATGAGAAATACGTTAAGATGTCAAACGATGTCATCAACACTGTTATCACAAAAGCTTCTTCTTCAAGTACGAGCGATAAAACCTTCCTGTTCTACATGTCAGGTATGGGATTCTACAACAAGACATCATCACTCAGTGAAATAACAGAGAAAATCTACGGAAAGAATGCTCTTAACAGCATACCGAATCTCGATCTTAATGGTGTAACAAACAGTGCAGGTTCAGATGGAATCAAAGAGCAGGTTATCGCATTGGATGCAAAGACGCCTGTAGATAAATTATTCATCAGAGGATCAAGTAAGGTTGTTGATGCTGCATCGGCTAAAGCATTCTGGTCAGATGATAAGAACGGATTGATCAAGCAGAGTGAGGCATATAAAGACCTCAACGCTGTAAAATCAAATGAAGTATACGTATTGAACACGAATGTTATGTCGGGCCCGTTGACATATGTAGGATATGTGCTTATTGCAGAAGCTTCTGGCATCGACACAGGATATGATGTATCCAAATTGATCTCAGACTACAACAAAGCATACGGATTCGACGAAGATACAACAGGTATGCTCTTCGGCACATCCGATAATTGTAACACATTCAAGGAGATCATAATCGAGTGATGGGGCTAACGCCCCTATTTTATTTTTTCGTGATCCAATGGCGAACGATGACGGGATAATCAGCCTCACAGATATCATAAAAAATAGAATCGATGAAGATACCTTTGAAGGAAAATATAGCGCGTCGGTACGTAAAAAACTGATCCTAATCCTTGTGCTACTGTTCATGAGCGTATCGCTGATGATGCTAGGCATGTGTCTTGGTTCGGTCGATATACCTTTTGTAGATCTCGTCAGAGTGTTCTTACATCCAATATTCCCTGATTTTGTCCAACAACCATCAGAAACATACTATGCGGATTTCATCTACAAGGGCAGAATGCCGAGGATGTTCATGATCCTGTTAACAGGATTCAGCCTCGGAATGGCTGGTATGGTCATGCAGGGACTTCTGAGGAATCCGTTGGTCAGTCCGTTCACGTTGGGTGTTTCGACAGCCGCATCATTCGGTGCTGCGCTTTCAATATTGTTCGGTTCTTTCCTGTTCGGAGCATTGGCAGGAACCAATGCAACAGTTGGGGACATAACATTCTATTTCGATGATCTCAGTGCAGTCCTCTTTGCATTCGTCATGGCGATGCTAAGCATGGCATTAATCCTTGGATTGACAAAAGGGAAAGAAGTATCGAGATCTACTGTTATCCTCGCCGGAGTTGTCATCAGTTACCTGTTCCAAGCAGGGATCATGGCAACGAAATATTTCTCCGATGACGATCAACTCAGAGAGATTACGCTATGGATCATGGGGAACTTCTCTGGTTCATCATGGAGCTCGATAATAATCCTCACTCCTATCGTGATCATCTGTGGAATATATCTTATGAACATGGCGCTCAAGATTAATGCGATGTCCGCTGGTGATGATGTAGCTACAAGTCTCGGCGTGGATGTGATTGCATTGAGACGTAACGGGCTGATAGTCTGTACACTCGTAACCGCATCTTGTCTTTCATTCACAGGAGTCATCGGATTCATCGGATTGATGGCCCCGCACATATGCAGGATGATCATAGGTAATGATTCAAGGTACCTCTTACCAGCATCCGGACTCATGGGAGTAGTCATCCTTTTGATATCGGATCTGTTCTGCAGGATGATCATAAGGCCTGGTGAACTTCCAGTGGGAATCGTGCTGTACATAGTCGGCGGTGTGTTCTTCGTATGGATGATCGCAAACAAGAAATGGAGTCAGAGAATATGAGGTTGGACATAGAATCTGTTGATCAGGGATATGGCAGTAAGACGATCCTCCATGACATATCGTTGAGTGCTCAATCAGGAGAGGTCCTGACGATACTCGGACCCAACGGTTCAGGAAAATCCACTTTAATAAAGACGATCTGCGGTATCAAAAAACCACAATCCGGCAGGATCCTCATCGATGGCGTCCCTATCAATGAGATCGACAGGAATGAATTCGCCAAGATCGTAGGATATGTGCCTCAGAATTCAGAATTCATAGGACATTCAACAGTATATGATGCCGTCCTTATCGGCCGTCTGCCGTATGTGAAATGGAGCTATACACGCAACGACATCCGTATCGCCGTGGAATCTATGCAAATGATGAAGGTAAGTCATTTCTTCGACAGACAGGTATCAGAACTATCCGGTGGACAGAAGCAGAGGGTCACATTGGCACGTGCTTTGACGCAGAATCCGATGGTCTACGTTTTCGATGAACCGACATCCGCTTTGGACCTCCGTAACCAATTGGATACATTGAAATTCATGCAGTCCACCATCAGACGGAAGAACACTTGCATGATTGTCGCATTGCACGATCTCAACCTTGCATTGAGATATTCAGACAAGGTGGCTGTACTGAAGGATGGAAAGGTATACTCCTTTGGAAAGACTGAGGATGTCATCACGAACAGGATGATCAAGGATGTCTACAACGTAGATGCCGACATCATTGACACTCCGCGCGGAAAGTTCGTACTAGCTTATGATTCTGAGATGTGCGGAGATCTTCAAAAACTGATGCAGGACATCAGTAAGAAGGATAGTATGGAAAAGAGTTCGATAGATGCAGGGGATGCATCAATCTGAATCCCTTTTCACCAATACTGTTGTGAAATACGTCGTATCCTTTCTCACATCCAGTGGGCCGACATATTCATCGATGAGTCCAAGATTGCACATCATGATAGCATTATCGAATGGTATGTCATGTTCACAAAGTAACTTGATTATGGTCTCGATGTGACCATGAGCCTTCATGATTATCACATTGTCATTCTCATCCAATGCCTTTTTCAATCTCCAGACGTTAGATTTTGCCATAGGTACGATACATAGTGATTCGTCACCCATCATGAGGGGAACATTCGCCAAAGCGGCACCATAGACGAAGGAACTGATCCCTGATACGACCTCCACGTCATATCCTCTCTTCATCAGCGTCTTGTGGACGTACATGTACGTACTGTATACACAAGCATCACCGATCGTCACTAAAGCGACATCCTTCCCCTCATCCAGTATTTCCGAAATCATATCTGCGGCGATATCCTGCGAATCCTTCATCGTAGAATCAACAGGTTTCATGGAGAACACCACCTCTCTGACATCCTTGTCGCTCGTATCGATCTGTTTATCGATCACTTCCTTAGCGACTCCGACCTCACCTTTTTCCTTCACAGGATAACAAATGACATCGACGGTCTCCAGAACATTCTTGGCTTTCAAGGTCATGAGTTCTGGATTACCTGGGCCGATACTGACTCCGAAAAGCTTTCCTCTCATAGAACAGGTATCACAGATATACTATATATTGGATTATATATCCAAAAATTGATCAAATGAACTGTGATGGCCACGACGGACGCGTCAAAAAAATGAGGTGCGGATATACGACGGGATCCTGCGCCACGGCCGGTGCCGTGGCAGGAGCCATTGAGCTCCTGACAGGCAATGTACAGGACAATGTCGCTATAACATTGCCGACCGGCGATACGTTGAGGATCGATGTGAAGAAATTATCATCATATCGTGACAAGGCCACGTATTCAGTGATCAAGGATGGTGGAGATGATATCGATGCGACAGATGGCATGGAGATCATCACCGAGATCACGTTCACTCCATCCGAGATCAATATCGACGGCGGTATCGGAGTGGGCCGTGTAACGAAAGAAGGCCTCGATCAACCCGTAGGTAATGCAGCCATCAATTCTGTCCCTAGAAAGATGATAGAATACTCGCTGAAGACGATATTCGAGAAGTTCGATTACCATGGAGGTGCGAATGTAATCATCACAGCACCGATGGGTGAGGCTGTTGCGGAACAGACATTCAATCCTAACCTTGGGATCGTGGGAGGGATCTCCATACTTGGTACGACAGGCATCGTCAATCCGATGAGCAATGAAGCGATAATATCCACAACCAGGGTGGAGATGAACGTCAAAAAGGCCGAAGGGAAGAAGATAATTGTGATGGTCCCTGGTAACTATGGAGAGAATTTCGCCATCTCATTACCGGGAGTCGATGGAGATAACGTCGTCAGATGCAGTAATTTCATCGGAGAGGCATTGGACAATGCTACAGAATTAGATTTAGATGTCCTGCTCATAGGGAACATAGGGAAATTAGTGAAATTGGCCGGCGGCATAATGAACACCCATTCCCACGTAGCGGATTGCAGGATGGAAATCCTAGCATCCAATTGCATAATGGCTGGAGGATCCTTGGAATTGGCAAAGAGGATCATGGAATGCACGACAACGGATGATGCACTCAAATACATCAAAGAAGAGAACATATTGGAACCTGTCATGAGGATCCTGACAGAGAAGATCTCCCAAAGGATGTCCAAACGTACCAATGGTACTATACGTACGGCCGCGATAGTATTCTCTTCGAAATACGGATTCCTCGGTGAAACGGATAACGCCAACATATTGCTGGAAGAGGTGAGAAGATGAAGATAGCCGCCATAGCATATTCATCGGACGGTTGTAAGGTCCTGCTTAGATTGAAGGAGATCTTCGGCGATGATATCGACGTCTGCTGCAAGACCTCTTCTGATACACATGGCATCGAGGATGTCGGGATGAACGTTACCCTTTGGACGGAACAGGTCTTTAAAAATTATGATGCCTTGATCTCCGTAGGTGCGATCGGGATCGTAGTGAGACACATCTCCCATTTCGTGAAGAACAAATGCGTCGATCCGGCAGTGATAGCGATAGACGATCTTGGAAGATATGTCATCCCTATCCTTTCAGGCCACATCGGCGGTGCTAACGAACTTGCGAAGAGAATATCCTCAGAATTAGGTTCGACCGCGATAATAACGACATCAACAGACATCCACAACAGATTCGCTGTCGATGTCTTCGCGAAGAAGAACCATCTTTTCATCACAAGTATGTCCAAAGCCAAAGATGTATCCGCCAGATTGATCGATGGACGCTTCGTCGGATTCAGCAGTGATTTTCCGATCGAAGGGGACATTCCATCGGAATTGACACCATCGGATGGCGGGGAGTTCGGCATAAAGGTAACGGAATCCATTGATGATAGACCGTTCGATGAGACCTTGGTATTGATCCCCAAGGATATCATAATAGGCGTCGGATGTAAGAGGGACACCAACCCCAAGGTGATGGAATCGTTCGTTAAGGATGTACTCAGAAGAGAGAACATCTCGGAACACCGCATAAAGAGGGTGGCAAGCATAGACATAAAGAAGGATGAGGATGCTATCATCGAACTATCGGAGAGGTACGGTGCCGATCTATCTTTCTACAATGATGTGGAATTGAATTCGATCGATGGTACCTTCAGCTCATCCGAATTCGTTAAGAGGATCACAGATGTCGATTGCGTATGCGAACGCTCTGCGGTATGCGGAGGTGGCGAACTCATCATGCGCAAATATGCATCCGATGGTATGACCATCGCCCTTGCGAAGGAACCTGTTGTCTTGAGGCTGATGTGATGTGTAAGATATTGATATTCTCAGGCACTACCGAAGGCAGAAGACTTACGGAATGGCTTTCCTCGTGTAAAGAATTGGATGTGACTGCTAGAGTGGCTACGGAATACGGTGCACTCGTATGCAATGACGTGAATGTCGATGTAGGCAGTTGTGGTGGTGTAGAAGGCATAGCGAGAACGATAAAGACTGAAGGGTACGATCTCGTCATAGATGCGACCCACCCATATGCATCAAGGATAACGGAGCACATCCGCGAGGCATGTTCGATGACCGATACCGAGTTGATAAGGGTCAAGAGGAACGAGTCCGAATACGATGATGTCATCACCGTCCCTTCTATAGATGATGTACCGAAGATATTGAACGATGTCGAAGGTAACATCCTCGTTACAACCGGTTCGAAGGAAGCTGATGTCTACACTAGGATCAAGGATTTCAAAGAAAGGGTATTCGTAAGGGTCCTTCCGACGATGGATTCATTGGACAGATGTATCAAACTAGGATATCCCAACAAGAACATCATCTGTGCACAAGGACCGTTCTCGATGGAGATGAACATGGCTTTGTTGAAACAGATCGATGCATCATATATGGTAACGAAGGAATCCGGCGATGTCGGCGGATTCGATTCCAAGTACGAAGCTGCAAAGAAGATGGATGTCAAACTCATCGTGATAGGTCGTCCGAATGATGACGGGATGTCATACGATGATGTCGTGGATGAGCTATCTGCCCGTTTCAATATCAAAAAGGATACTCAAAAAAGGAAGATCACACTCATCGGCATAGGTCTAGGCGGAGATACGATGACGATCGAGGCCAAGGATGCAATATCGGAAGCGAACTTGGTCATAGGCGCTAAACGCATGATCGAATCGTCTCACATACATGATAAAGCAACATATGAGGGATACCTTCCCAAGGATGTTATCGACTACATCGAATCACACAAGGATCACAAAAGGATCGCCGTATTGTTATCAGGCGATGTGGGATTCTATAGCGGTGCGAAGGGACTTCTTGAAGTGATAGATACTGAAAGATATGACATAGACGTCGTTTGCGGCATATCCTCCATGGTGTACTTCTTCTCCAAGATAGGGAAGTCATGGGATGATGCCCATCTTATCAGTTCCCACGGAAGAAGGATGAACACCATCAATCACATATGCAGATATCCGAAGGTATTCTCACTGCTCTCATCATCCGGTGAATTGAATGACATCCTCTCAGAGATGTGTTACTATGAACTGAATGATGTCGATGTCACCGTAGGCAGTGATTTCAGAACAGATGCTGAGAGGTTCATCAAAGGAAAGCCTTCAGAACTCAAAGGAATGGAATTCGGCAAACTCATCGTCGTACTGTTCGAGAACAAGGATCTGATCCAAAGGACAGCCTGCATACCTGATGATCAATTCATACGTGGTGATGCACCGATGTCCAAGAGTGAAGTGAGAGCGTTATCCGTACTGAAATTGAACTGTGATGCAGATTCTATAGTATATGACGTAGGTGCAGGCACAGGCTCCGTATCCATAGAATTGGCATTGAGAGCGGTGGACGGTACGGTATATGCGATAGAGAGGGATCATGATTCTATAGAACTGATCAAGGAGAATCGCAAGAGATTCAAGGTCCCGAACCTCATCCCAGTCGAAGGATTGGCCCCAGAGGCATTGAATGACCTGCCTGCACCCACTCATGTGTTCATCGGAGGATCATCAGGCAATCTCAAGGACATCATCTCGTGCATATTGAAGAAGAACCCTCACGTACGTATCGTGATGAACGCGGTCACATTGGAGACCATATCCGAAATATTGGATGTGATCAAATCATTCAATCTTATAGAGGAAGAGACCATATGCCTTTCCGTGGATCGCACTAGGAAGATAGGAAGATACCATCTGATGGATTCTCAGAATCCTGTATACATCAATGTGGTGAGGGGATGACGACTCCACGCATAATGATCGCTGCACAATCCAGCGGAAGCGGTAAGACCACCATATCATGTGGCATACTGCAGGCGCTTGTCAACAGAGGTTTGAAGGTATCATCATTCAAATGTGGTCCGGATTACATAGACCCGATGTTCCATAAAAAGGTCATCGGCGCGGATTCCACGAATGTCGATCCTTTCTTCTCGGATGATGAACAACTCAAATATTTGTTCTCAAGGAGTGCCGATAGGACGGACATCGCCGTCATCGAAGGCGTAATGGGATTCTATGACGGTTCATCCCTCGATTCCAGTAAGGATAGCTCATGTGATATCTCATTGAAATTGGATGCGCCTGTGATATTGATCGTTGATTCCTCAGGTTCATCATATTCCGCCCTCGCAGTGTTGAAGGGATTCGCGGATCTGGAGAGGAACAATATCAAAGGCGTCATCTTCAACAGGATGTCCGAGAGGGTATTCGATTCCATAAGACATCACGTCATAGACATGGGCATCACACCGATCGGTTACATCCCGAAGATGAAGGACATCAAGTTAGAAAGCAGACATCTGGGTCTTGTGATGCCCGACGAGATTTCCGACATCAAGGCGATGTTGAACGAGGTCGCCAACAGATTCGAAAGGACATTGGATATCGACGCCATAATCGAATTAGCAGGGACTGCGAAGGACATCGTATCCAAGGAACCTCCGACATCAGATCTAAGATATGATGTGAAGGTCGCGGTCGCTGACGACGAGGCATTCTGCTTCATGTATCACGACAACATAGAACTGCTCGAGTCATTGGGTGTCAAGATCGTAAGATTCTCGCCCATACACGATAAGGCGATGCCTGATGCGGATGCTTTGATCCTGTATGGCGGATACCCCGAGATGCATGCTAAGGAGTTGAGCGAGAATCATACGATGATCGCATCGATAAAGAACAATCTCTCCAGAGGGATGCCATGCTTGGCCGAATGCGGAGGATTCATGTATCTGCACAAGAGGATGGAGGGTGCTGATGGCATTATGTACGACATGTGCGGAGTGATCAAAGGTAGCACATGGAAGACCGAAGGGCTGGTAAGATTCGGTTATGTGAGATTGAATTCACCGAATCTGGAAGGCACCATCAAAGCACACGAGTTCCACCACTGGGATAGCGATAACAATGGAGAGGATTGGACTGCGACCAATGTGAAAGGGAACAGCTACAGATGCATCCATGACGATGGCAACATGATAGTAGGGTTCCCTCACATGTACTACTATTCGAACCCCGAATTCGTACATTCTTTCCTAAAGAAAGCATCGAATTTCAAGGAAGGTCACTGAGTCCGCAATCATAGCTCAAACGAAATACTTGTCAGGGTTGACGATAAGGAATCCATTCCCGTCATCTTCCTCTGTCAAGGCTACGATACCTTCAACGATACCCAATATAGCAGGTATCGCCGTCCAGCAGAAGAGGATGTATAGGATACCGGAAACGAATCTCCTTGCATAGAATCTGTGGATCCCTATCCCGCCTAACAGTATCGCCAACAGCGCATATGCGATCTTATTCACTTTGACGCAATCGTTGCATGTATTCTGATGAACGACCATCGGCTTTGACGTTTCCTTCCCGCAATTAGGACAAAAGTTGGATTCACCAACATCCTTTCCGCAATTTTGACAATACAGATAATCACCTCTTAGAGATATTACCTATAACATTGTGCAAACATCATAAACGTTACCCATTGCAGTCAGTGATTGGTAACAGGATCGATCATCATTTACTACCGAATGAGGGGTCACCGAACGCCTTTACGATGATATCTGCACCACGGAACAGACACTCCCCATGGAATTTTTCATCGATATTGTGCTCTTCTATCTTCATCATAATCTCAATCTCATTGGCACCTGAGGCTTTGGCCTTCTGAGTAGCGATCCTGATGCCTTCACTCTTGGCGAATTCTATGGCCTCATCCTTCCCGTTGAAATAGAAGCTATCGTCGGATGAGTACACCCTACACTGCGGGTCCGGTGAGAAGTCATTGGGTGCTGCACGTATGATTATCTCGACGTATTCCGTAACCCTGCTGCATATTGCACCCACAGCATTCCTGACATCGAAATCATCAGGGATTATGAGATCATATCCTATCGCATCTACGACATCAGGTAACCATGACCCTGATGGGGCACCTACGCCGATGATGGTAGTGATATCCGCTTTCTTGTATCTCTCTGCCTGTCCGACACGCCCGAACACCTCCATCGGTTCATCGTCGGAATGATAGGTGTAATCATAGATGCATTGGAGCAATCTTCCCTTCACGGAGCCTTTAGCCAAATGTATCAATTCATCAGCAGTCATCGAATTGAATGAAGCTATCAGCTCCACCATGACTGTGGATGCTGTGCTATCGTACCTGTCATATCTGCCTTCTGCAGCTAAGATATCCGTAGGCGTCAATGAGATACGGATGAGCGAACCTGATGATTCCATCGCACCCAATGACGCATCGGATAAACCCATCTCGCCCTTCAGTTCATTGAGAGATAAAGGTCCTTTACCATTGGAATGAATGAAGAATATGCAATCATCGATTGAAACCATCCTTCTCTCCATTATGCGATCATGGATGGATGGCCATCTGCTGGACGCGACACAATATGGGATGGAGCGTCTGCCAGAGAATACTATCCTCTTATCGACCAATTCCATGCCCGTATCCCCTCCAAGACCATACGTGCATATGTCCGCCGCATGTACTCTGGTCCTATGTCCGCATATCGATGCCCCTTCATCCAACGTGTGAACGAAACCGTTCTGTATCATCCCGATGTCGGTCGTCGTCCCACCGATATCGATGACCATCGCGTCCGTCACACCGGGGACGTTCATCGCACCTGTCAGACTCGATGCGGGACCGGACATTATCGTATCGATAGGCCTCTCCATCGCAACGTCGGAACTCATGACAGAACCGTCACCTTTGACGATCATCAACGGGGCATCGATATCGAACTCCACCAAAGCATCCTTCACGGAAGAGATCAACCCAATTATCTCTGGGATGAGACTTGCGTTCATCACTGCTGTGTTCAGCCTTTCCTTGAAACCGAGTTTCGATGTCAGATCATGAGCGCATACGACAGGTACATCCAATATCTCAGATGCCAAACCTTTCAAACGATTCTCATGTTCAGGATACCTTACGCTAAGATATCCGCAGATCGCGATGGAATCCACCTTGCCCTTCATATCATTCAGAAGATTCGTCGCGGACATCTCATCCAATTCTGTGACGATGTTGCCTCTCATATCGAATTCACCGTCGACGAAACCGATGGAAGATACATCGAGATCGGGGACGATCCTCTTTCCGATCGTCAATAATCCTACACGACAGCCTTTACCTTCGACGACGGAATTCGTGGCCAAGGTCGTGGAGAGAGAAACTAACTGTATATTCTCATGAGATCTCAGTCCATCGATCGAATCGACTATCCCTTTCAGAAGATCATCGTGCGTCGTAAGCGCTTTGGAACGGGAGATGATCTCCTTCGTATCAAGATCCAATATCACGGAATCCGTATAGGTGCCGCCTGTATCGATACCAAGCCCTAATCTCATCGAGGATACAATATGCTGAATGGTATTTTATCGATGTGGATGGAATTCATTCATCGAAGAACCGTTGCAGTCCGATGAGATCGGATATCTCTCCAAACACCACATCCTTCAGATCATCACCCAATGGAGTGAGATCAGGAACGAAAACTACATTGCATCCTGCACGTGAAGCAGATAATACACCATTGGGGGCATCCTCCACCGCAATGCAATCAGAGGGATCCTTACCTATGGCTTCGCATGCGTAGAGATACACATCCGGTGCAGGTTTCCCATCCTTCACCATGTTCGTGCATATCTTCTCATCGAGAAGGTCACTTATCCCCACCATGTCAAGATATTGCCTCATCCTGGATTCCCCTGTGGCTGTGGCGACAGCGGTCTTTACTCCCCTGTTCTTCAGGAAAGCGAGGGTCTCTTTGACGAAGGGTTTCAATTCCAATCCTTCGGATACCACATGCTCCCTCATCAGTTGCCTCCTATCTTCCCTTATCGAATGGAAATCGAATGTCTCTCCGAATCTATCGATGAAATACTTCTCCGATATCCTGGCATCCAGACTTCTTATGTGAAGGACATCCTCTTCGGTTATGTCGAAACCGTTCTTCCGTCCAGCCTCCATCCAGAACCTTACGTTGAGTTTCTCTGTGTCTAGGAGCGTACCATCCATATCGAAGATGACTGCACGTATCATGTTCTCCCACTTCCCCTGAATCGATTGGAGGATGGTCCGATGATATGTAAATTGTCCGAGGATGATAGGTATCATCCGATCCTTCATTTTACGGTTGAATTGACGATATGACGTCCCTTCATCCCTTACTCCATGGATTTTACGCACCCCATTTCGAAAAGACTATTATATTGCGCGCAAATCAGGGGGTAATAAATAGGTGACCATATGGCACAGAAAGTTACGGTTTCAGTTATCAAAGCTGATGTCGGTTCAGTTTGCGGACACACAAGACCACATCCCGACATGATGACAAAATGCGATGAGATGCTCAAAGAGGGAGTCATGCAAGGCATCCTGGAAGACTACTACGTCACACGCGTCGGCGATGATATCAACCTCTTCATGACACACTACAAGGGCGAGAACAACAAGGACGTCCACAAGCTTGCTTGGGATGCGTTCTATGAGGCCGCACAGCTCGCAAGGAAGATGCACCTATATGGAGCAGGACAGGACCTTCTCGCAGATTCGTTCTCAGGCAACATCAAAGGCGCCGGACCTGGATCCGCTGAGATGGAGTTTGAGGAGAGGAAATCAGAACCTATCATGTTCTTCATGGCTGACAAGACAGAACCGTCAGCATACTCATTGCCTCTTTCGAAGATATTCCTCGACCCCTTCACTACAACCGGCCTCGTCATCGATGCCAGGGCAAAGAAGGGATTCGATGTCGAGATCCATGATGTCATGGACCACAAGAAGGTCATCATGTCCGCACCTGAGGAGACACTCAGCATCCTTTCACTCCTCGGTGACACGTCAAGATATGCTATCAAGAGGGTCTTCAGCCGTGCAGGTCTCGGAACCGCAGCTGTCGTATCCACAGATAAACTCAACCTCACAGCAGGCAAATACGTCGGAAAGGACGATCCCGTCTGTGTCGTAAGGGCCCAGAGCGGTATGCCGTCTGTCGGTGAGTACCTCCAGCCCTTCATGAACACGATGCTCGTCGCAGGATGGATGAGGGGATCACACTACGGTGCATTCTACCCCTGTTCACCCGAGGACTCCACACCCACATACTTCGATGGACCTCCAAGAGTATGCTGTCTCGGATTCCAGCTCGTAGACGGTCACCTCCAGGGTCTTGAACCCATGGGATCAGCACCTGGTGTGCACGTTCCTGTCGATTACTTCAAGGGAGCAGAGTGGGATTATGTCCGCAACAATGCTGTCAAAGTATCCAAATTCATGAGGACACACGGCCCGTTCATGCCTGCAGTACTCGGCCCCGAAGAGATGGAATACACCTCAAGGCCGGAAGTCCTCAAGGAACTCACAAAGAGGATGGAGAACCTTGACTGATCTCAAGACGCCTGCAATAGTCGTCAACTTCAAGGCATACAGAGAGGTGGACGGCGAAGGTTCGCTCAAGCTCGCAAAGATATGCGAGTCTGTATCGAAGAATTCAGGAGTGACCATCGCTGTCTGTCCGCCTATGGTGGAGCTTGGAACGGTCGCCAGGGCTGTGGACATACCTGTATTCTCGCAGAATGCTGACCCGCATGCCCCAGGTTCATCCACTGGATGGATCACTGCATCGATGATCAAATCCACTGGTGCGATCGGTACGCTGATCAATCATTCGGAACACAGATTCGAGAACAATGTGATCAGCGAATCGGTCGAACTCGCAAAGGCCGATGACCTCATAACGATGGTATGTGCCGAATCTGTCAAGAAGGCGGTATCGGTTTCAGCATATCACCCGGATTTCATTGCGATCGAACCTCCGGAACTGATCGGCGGAGATATATCTGTGACTACAGCGAACCCGCTTATCATCGAAGATACTGTCAACTCAGTGAAATCCGTGAATAAGAAGATCTCTGTCCTCTGCGGAGCTGGTGTAAAGACCGGAGAGGATGTCGCCAAGGCCATCGAATTGGGATCATCAGGCGTTCTGTTGGCTTCAGGAGTCGTTAAATCGAAGGATCCTAAGGCAACGCTCTACGATCTCATCAAACACATTTGAATCGGTTATCTCCCCGAAAGGGGATTAACTGATTACAATTAACATCCATTGAATAATACCTTCTAAGGAATCATCCTTTTATGAGGATGTTCCCATTCCTATTGGTCCTGTTCCTTGTCATATCCATACCATTGGATGTCGTTGATGGATGCGAATCAGATTATGTTCGATTATCGGTAGTGATCCCAACGAGTCAATCCGAAGGCGTAGGGATAACCAATTATGGCAATGGCGACGTGAATCTCAAAGAATATCGCCTTTCTGACGGTGAAGGCACGATAACTTTCACGAAATCAATCATATTGAGTGGAAGATCCACGATATTCTTATTGAAATCGGCTCCAGAACCGTGGATGATGATCGATAATTACATCCAATACGGGGACAAAGGCGTCGTATGCAAAGGATTTCTACTGAGAGATACTGGGGATGATGTATATCTCTACAAAGGAGAACAATTGATTGATACATTCGTTTATGGGGATGAAAGCAACAGGAACGGTTGGGATGGTGACGCATTTCAAAAGATACCGAAGAAATGCTATGCGAAGAGAACATCGATTATAGATACCGATACATCGAAGGATTGGGAGATATTCACACCAGGGCGCAGCGATTTCTCTATGACGGGAGGATACGAATGCGAGATAACACCATTCGTGTTCCCTGATTCGAAAGGGATTCCTGTGAAGGATGTCGTGTATGGTACTACGTCAAGGATCGACATATCAACATACCTTTTGAGTGAACCGGGTGTCATCTCATCCTTATTACACGCGCTGTCCGATGGTGTCATCGTAAGGATATTGTTGGAAGGGTCACCTGCGGGAGGCATACCTCTGTCGGAAAGGATAGCGATGTCAACACTCGTTTACCATGGTGCCGATGTAAGATTCATCATCTCTGATGATGGTTACAAAAGATACAATTTCCTTCATTCGAAATATGCAGTGATTGATGAAGATATTACAATAATCACATCGGAGAATTGGGCGGAATCATCGTTCAATAACAACAGAGGATGGGGCGCCGTGATATCTTCAAATGAATATGCGCATTACATGAGATCGGTCTTTGAATCTGATTTCAATGGTAATCTGGACATCAGATCATTCAAGGAACTCTTCCCTAAGGAAAGAAGAGGCACTTTCGAAGGATACATTCCGTCGAATGAATTATTTCCATCATATCATGGGAGGGCGACACCTATATTGTCTCCTGATTTCAGCTTTAGTGCAATGAAAGGATTCATTACATCAGCGAATGAGAGGTTGTTCGTTGAACAATTGGAAGTTGAATATGACTGGTTGGATGAAGACAACAACCCACTATCATGGATGATCGGATCGAAAGCTGACTGCAGATTATTGATCGATACGACATTCGATTCAGAATTCGATTCAGATGAGAAGGATGGTTTTGGTATACGCGATCGCTTGAAGGGTAGTGATACTATCGCTGTGAGAACATCCGCGATGGACAGGATGTTGCATAACAAAGGGATCATATCCGATGATGGAGTCTGGATCGGTTCCATAAATTGGTCGAACACATCGATACATGACAACAGAGAGGTCGCTGTTATCATAGAATCGAAGGAAGTATCCGATTTCTTTGCGAAATATTTCATCGATGATTGGGGAACGGAATCGGCTGATGATATTGTGATAACAGTGGATGTCATCGGTGAACTGAAGAACGGAAGGACGATAGTCATCGATGCATCAGGATCCTATGCACCTAACGGCTCACTGTTCGAATGGGATATCGATGGAGATGGAGTGATCGAAAGGACTGGGAGGAAGATATCTATTGATCTTTCAGACAGCACATACGACATCACTTTGAGAGTGACCGATGGCGATGAGACATATCTTTGGAAAAGGACGTTGGACATCAGTGACGCCGATATGGATGTGTTCCCAATACCATTGAAATACATCCCAATCATTATCATATGCATAGCGACTGCAACGGTTAGCCTGCTTCACAGATGGAAGTGCAAATAAGATGATGATCAGGGAGTTCAGACCCGATGACGTAGATAGGCTCTATTCTATCATGATTTCATCCCTCGATGAATACTACCGTCGCGAGGTGTTCTTCCAGTTCTACAGCATGTGGCCTCAGGGACAGCTGGTCGCATGCGATATATTCGATGCACCTGTGGCCTTTCTGTTCTCTTCTAAGGCTGAACCAGGGACTGCACGCATCATGTTGTTCGCCGTCTCTCCAGAACATAGGAACAAAGGCATCGGACAGGAAATTCTGAACAGATTCAGACTTGTCTCTCTGATGTCCGGTGTTCGTAATATCACACTGGAGGTCAGGGAGAACAATGAGGGTGCTAAGAGATTCTATAGAAAGAATGGATTCAAAGAGACAGGACTGATCCCTAATTTCTACCAGGACGGCGGGAACGGGATACGTATGGATGGTCCTGTCCAATTGAATTTCTAAAGTAGAATGCGGGTCTCCCCACATTCAGTTGAACATCGTATCTCCGAGGTGTTCATTCTCCATGTAATAGTTGGAGGATTTCTGCTTCTGAGATTCCGAGAGATCCTTGGAAAGACCTTTGGTGTATGATCCGTAGATCTCCCTGATCTGGTCCTCTGCAGGCCTTGCACGCTTGAGCGCTCTTTTGATGTGATCCTCAGTGATGAGAGGCGCATCCTCCATGACCGCAAGATCCCCTGCGGCCCTTATCAGACCACCCAACTCTCTAAGCCTGAGTGTGAGCGAATTGAGCTGCTTATCCTTCTTAGCACGGCTTCTACCCTCGTTGACGACTGCTTCGACCGCACCGATCGTCGCATGTGGTATGTGACCGTCCATAGTGATCTCCTGAGCTACGAATTGAGCATATTTCGCTCTGTTAGCATCGTTGTCAGCCATCGCGACATCCACAAGCACCTCATATCCTCCACCGATGATCCTTGATCTCAACGGAGATAGGATGTTCTCGAGGTCCTGTATGTTACATGCGGCAACAAGGATGAAATCGCAAGGTACGTGGTCGACCTTGACACTCGCACCAGCACTCTGAGGATTCCTACCCGTAATAGGGAACTCCTTGTCCTGCATAGCGGTGAGGATGAATCTCTGCAATTCTCCCAAATGCGAAATCTCATCCACGAAGAGGACACCTTCATGTGCCTCATGGATTGAACCAGGGATCACTCTCTCATACGCGGGCGTCCCAAGGCCTTGGTGACCTCCATAAGGGTCGTGCCTGACATCGCCCAACAATTCGGTCTCTGAAGCGCCTGTGGCAAGAACGAATGGTTCCCTGTCCAATTTGACGAGAACCTTCTGCTTGGAGTTCTTATCCACCTGCCTTCTCTTCTCGAGTGCCTTCTGATCGAGCATGCGGATCTTATCGCCTGCACGTTCGAAGACAACAGTCTCTTCCGTACCATCGGCGAGAGTACGTGTCGTGTTCACTCTCTCCTTACCTATGGAAACAGGCATTGCTTGGAACATGCCGCCGAGAAGGTCACCGAATGGGTTGTTCTGCATACCGCCCATGTCGATCTTCGTCTTTCCGCAATGGGGACAGTTCACCTCGTTAGGAAGTGACATCTGTCCGCAGCTCTTGCAGACGTAACCGAGTTTCTCGGCCACATGCCTTGGTGCCTTATCGGGATCCAAAAGCTTACCGGATGCTCCGGAGAGTGCTGTGTTCTCCCTGTTGACCTCTTCCTCTGTGAGTACTTCGAGGAAAGGCCTTTCAGGATTCTCGGGGTTGTCTGCGACCCTGATCTCTGTCTTCACCTTAGGTAATTGCATGGAGATAGCCCTAGCTATCATCGATTTACCTGTGCCTGGCGGGCCAACGAGCAGAAGGTGTCTGCGCTGTTTGGCAGCGATCTTCGCAAGAGCTATCGCTTCTTCCTGACCAAGTACGCGATCCAATGGGTTTGAGGGGATGAGGATGTCCTCCGTAGAGGACATTCCTTCTACATCCGCCCATGTCGTTACAAGTTTTTTCTCTGTCATCAGTAGAGATCTTCCTTTGTCCAGATTGTTATTCCTGCAGGCATCTTCGTTATGTTACCTTTCCTGGTACCAACGATGGTCTGGATCCCATTAGCTGATGATACATCGAGGATCCTCTGTGATATCACACCGTCGAACACGATGGTGCATACACTGCTGGAATCTGATTTCAATGAATCCACGAGACTCTTCACAGCGATCTCACGGATGATCTCATTGTTGGAATTGAGGATCTTAGCATTGTGTGTGGATGCCATGTCAAGAAGCATATCGCGGTATGTCTGCTGTTCGGGCGAGAGCGTTTTCGTCTGCCTTGCAGCATCCCTCTTCTTGGAGCGGATCGTCTTGGGTTTCTCCTCAACGACCTCGGGTTCTTCGATGACAGGTTCTTCGACCACAGGCTCCTCTTCGACGACCTTCGTCTTTCTTGTCCTCTTGGGCTTTTCCTCCACATCCTCTGCAGAGTCTTCCTCGGACTTCTTGGTCTTCCTTGTCCTCTTGGGTTTCTCCTCGACGACAGGTTCTTCGACCTCAGGCTCCTCTTCGACGACCTTCGTCTTTCTTGTCCTCTTGGGTTTCTCTTCGATGACTTCAGGTTCCTCTACAACGGGTTCCTCGACGACCTCAGGCTCCTTCTCTACAACGATAGTGGTCTCGACGATCTCGTTCCCCTCGTGGACAGGCTGCGATTCCTCTTTCTTCTTGAATCTGTCAGCGGCATCCGTGTTGAAACGATCCTTCCTCTTCTCCCTGAGTTCGCGCTCCTTGAAATCCCTGTTGTGACGATCCTCGTCCCTGTTGTTGTCCCTGCGACGGTCGTCCCTGCCGTTGTCTCTACCGTTATCTCTGCGGCGTTCGTCCCTGTTGTTGTCCCTGCGACGGTCATCCTCTCTGACATGCCTCTGTCTAGGTTCATCGTCGTCATCAGGCGCATTGAGCTTGTTCATCTCCATGTATTGGTCGTACGGGACCTTGTTTCTCAGACACTTCGTGAGCTGTTTCGGACTGAGCTCCTCCACCTCGTGTGCACGGGGTGCCCTTGCGACGAAATCGACCTCTGCGACCTGGAAGAGTTCCCTGAGGATCAATTCCCCTCCTCTGTCGCCATCGACAAATGCTGTAGCCACTCTTTCCCTTGACAATTCCTGTACGGTCTCGGGTATGTTCGTTCCTTCTACAGCTATCGCGTTCTTCACACCAGCCCTAAGGAGGTTGAGAACATCGGACCTACCCTCGACGATGATGATGGCCTCGGAATCCTTCACTGCCGGTCCAGCGGGACAGTGATCCTTACCGTATGTGGTGATCTCCTCGACCTGAATGCTCTGCCTTATGCTCTCCGTCAGATCGGATGATTTTCCTTTGCTCTGTTTTATGAGATCGTTCAGGAGTTCCTTGGCCCTCTCGACGACCTGTTCCCTCTTGGATACACGTACGTCCTCGATGCCCAGGACCCTCATCCCAGCCTTGCAGGGACCTACGCGGTCGATCGTTTCCAATGCGGAAGCGAGGATCGCGGTCTCCACTTGATCGAGAGATGATGATACAAGCACGATACCTTCGGATTTACCGCTCTTAGACTGGACATCAACTTCGATCCTTCCAATCCTTCCGGATTTCTGAAGGTCGCGAAGGTCCAGTTCATCACCGAGAAGACCTTCGGTCTGACCGAAGATTGCTCCGACGACATCAGGCTTGTCTACAATACCATCCGCCATCAGTTTTGCTTTTATCAGATATTTAGTTGCAGTTGGATCTATATTCGTATGACTCCTCTCCTTGTGAGGTTATACGAGAAAACAAATTCTAGACTCTCGCAGCCACTGCTTCTTGCTCCGCCTTGATCAGGCTCCTACGTCCTTAGCGGATTGCTGTGATAGATCCCTTCTCGGGACACATTCCCTATTGATTTACGACCGCATCCCCGCGATCGAATTATGACATGGCTACCTCATCTCGCAAGATTGCCGTAATCGTGATAGTGATCAGTGATACGAGGAGAACTTCGTTTCCTCTGCGACGAGAATGTATGCCTATATATTAAACATTAACGCACAATGGGGTTTTTGAGGGGGTTTACGCCCCCTCCACTCATCCGAGTGTTATCTCGTTGAAGTTCCCTTCCAATCTAAAATAGTTGAAGACGGAGTTATCACAAGTGAACATTATGACCTGATTCTCCCTCGAGAATTCATAGATCGCCTTACAGGCCCCTTGTTTCCTCTCATCATCGAAACGGACCAGGATATCGTCCATGATCATTGGCATCTTCTCTGCCGTGATCTCCTCCGCCAATGCCATCTTTATCGACAGATAGATCTGATCCCCGAGACCGGAACTCCATTGGGATGAGTTCTTCCTCATGACGCTATCTTTGACGACTATGTCGTTGTCCCTCGGATCGTTGTCCAGTTGGTATCTTCCCTCGGTCATGAGTGAAAGATATCTATTGGCCCTGATGACGACCGTTGGTTGCAGATCGGAGTAGAAGCGATCACAGGAATCACGTATGATGGTCTGTGCAATACTGTATGTGGCCCATTCACGGACCAATCCCTTTAATCTCTCCTCCGCATTCATCCTTTTGGTGAGGAGCTGATTGTACGCATCGTCATTCATGATCTCATCCATCATGTGCGTTATCTCTCCGATCCTCTGACTGTATTGATCTGAATCATCCTTCAGATCGTCAGCATCAGGTATATCATCGGCAAGGAATGCTTTGAGCTCGCTGATCGATAACTTGGTAGTGGCCTCAATGCTCTGTTTGAGTGTCTCCATCTCCTTCCTCAGATCGATGAGTCTGAGCTTCTTCAGGTATGCCTCTTTGAACCTCTCGGATGAACCCCATCTCCTAAGGAGTCTTGACCTCTCTTCGGAATCAGCCTTCATCTTGTCCTTCAATTTGGTGATCTGCTCATTCTTCTCCTTTATAACGATGGCATCGTTGAGCATGGTCCTGAGGCTCTCTATGTTCTCTTCAGTGCTACCTTTCAATTCATACGCCATCGCCAAGGGGGCCAACGTCCTCTCGAACAATGATGTCTCGGCGATGAGGCTCTGTCTTTCTGCCTTGGCTGCATCCCTCTTGCTATTGAGATCGCAAAGTACACGGAGATTCTCGGCAAGGACGATTGCCCTCTCAGGTTCTATTCCCGAAGGATATCCTTCATTGACGATCCACTGATCCCAATTGAGAGGATCCTTCTTCTTTTTGGACACTACGATGAATGGTAATGCGATCCCCAGGAGTGCTAATACGGCACCAGCTATCGTCACGATCATATCTTCCAATAACAACGCGCCAAGCACTGCAACGACTATGCCCACTATCCCCAACAGAAGGAGACCATATTCCCTCTTTCCGAAGTTACGGCCGTTGCGTTTCTGCAACACACGCTCAGCCTTACTGATGATGTATTGTCCGTTCCTGACCTTGGAAGCCTGTTCGGATGTCCATCCGACCTTCTTCTCGAGTTCCGTTATCTCACCATCTATCTTGCTGATATCGGACTCCACTTTGGAGATCGATGCCTTGTTCTTGATGTAATCATTCGATTGAGAACATACATTCTCGATCTCGGTACGTTTAGATAGGACGTTATTGACATCCTTGATCTCCTTATCGGACGGGATCTCGCTCTTGATACGATCGATCTCCTCGGAGATGTGTTCGAATCTCGCTTTATCATCTGGATTGAATGAATCGTATTCGGACAATCCTTTGCATTCATCCTCTAATTCACGAAGATGCTCAAGATTGCCTGATTGTGATCTGTTCAATCTCTTGCGCGCCTTCTCATCGTTCGAGAGGTCGATCAATTTCTTCTTATCGAGGACTTTTCTTTTAAGATCCTCTCTCTCGGCATATAATGCATCATACTGGTCCATCTTGGATTCGATCTCCTCGATCTCAGCATTGATGCTATCAATCTCCTTCATGCACGCGCCGATCAGTCTTGTATCCGACATCTTCTCGGGCGTCATAAGTTCCTCGAGTCTGTTGTCGATATCCTTCGATACCGCAGGTACATTCTCTCCGCCAGGTATGGTTAGGAACTTGCTCTTGAAATCATTGGTCGATATGACCTTATTATTAGTCAATTCCTCGAGATCGAGGCCATAGAGTGCACGATATGTGGCGGAATCCATGTTAGAGAATTCTTCGGAGATCGTTCTCTTTCCGTTCTCCTCCTTCACCTTCTTCTGTTCTCTGATCAGCGTTCTACGATCTCCATTGTCCATCGTAACCTCTATGATGCCAGAATCGTTCTTCGAAGGCGTTGGATACAGTCTCTTCTTCCCGCTTATGGGGAAGAGCGTTGATCTTATGAATTCGGTTATCGTGGATTTTCCACTTTCATTATGACCATAGATGACAGTCATGTTGTCCTTCAGATCGCCGGAGTTCCAACGCATGATGTTACCGAACGATCTGACGTTGATCCTGTCTATCCTCATTGTTCGGCCCCCATCATCTTCTCTATTACGAGATACATCGCGTCATCGACGATATCCTTCAATTCATCATCTGATAAGGATTCGAACATGCTCTTTCTTGATTGGGAGACGGTCGTGGAACAGATCATATCGATCAATTCCTTTCTTCCGAAACCTGAGATCCTGTTACCGTAACTGATGACCGCGGATGTGAAATCATTGATCTCCTCTCTTGTCTTGAGATCGATATCCGGTACCGTCCTTACGATCACGGACGATATCTTGCAATCGATGGAATTCTCAATCATCTCCTTGATGGATTCCGTTCCGCCAGTACGCAGTATCGCATCCAATGGTCCGCGACCGGAGAATGTGATGGATGCTATGCAATTCTTCTTGATCTTCGACAATTCATCGATCGCAGTCTTGAAATCTGTTTTCCCTGTGATATCGATATTGACATCCACCCAATCGATCGCAGATGTCTTGAATGGGGATATGTCAACGACGGCGCCATCATTCACCGTCACGAGATATGCTCCCTTCTCACCGCTCTCCTTGGGGTCCATCCCTTGAGTGTTACCGGAATAGACGACATAAGGCATCCTATTGAGTATGGATGCCTTGTGTATATGGCCCAACGCCCAATAGTTGACATCCTTATCCTTCATGTCGGACAGTTTGCAGGGCGAGTAATTGTCATCCTTGGCTCCATCGACATTGCAATGGAACACGCCTATGGCAAAAAGGTCGCTCTCCTTCTTCACTGATTTCACATAATTCGAATTAGGCTTCATTGACGGGAAGCTCATGCCTATGAGCTCAGTGACCCTTCTCCCGTCCTTCTCGAAATACATGTGCGTTATCTGCTCAGGGAATACGAAAGCATTCTTCGGCAACGGTATGGAGTTCTCCCATCTCCTCTTGGTATCATGGTTGCCGTAGATGATGTAACACGGTACTTTCATGGATGCTATAGCGTCGGCGAATCTGCTCCTCGTCAACGGCGTCTCATTGGTACTGTCGAATATGTCTCCAGAGAATATTACGAAATCAACTTTCTCCTTCTTTGCGAATGATACGATGTTATCGAGTGCAGTGAACACTGATTCACGTAATCTTCTCCCAAGATCCTCATCCGCATCGGAGATCCCTGAGAATCTGCACCCTAGATGCAGGTCAGAACAATGAATGAATCTGAATGAATCTCCCATGTCTCTCTATATCAAGGCCTATGTTTAAACGATTATCGCTCCGCCTATACGCTTAGTTGTGAGCCACCAACTGAATCGGAGTTTCCTTCTTCTGGATATCATATCTGCCGAAATCGTCAGCCGCTTTGACAAGGGATTTGATGTTATATTCATAGGAGTAAGGGGGAACTTCACATGTGGTACCCAATATCATCCCACATTTGGTGTCGATCCCGCCCTCTATCTGTGATCTGGCGTGCTCATAGATCTCATTCTGATTATTCTCTATGACGAACAGTTTGGTATCCACCGATGGCATTATCGCACAGAGGTTACCGAAAGTATCCTTCATGATCTCCGCAGGGAATTCCACACGATCCCAATATCCGATCTGCATTATGGTGAGTGGAGTGAAGACGATCTTCCCTGGATACAGCATATAATCATCCTTATGGTTCCCACAGAAGTGATAGAATATCTGCGGACCAGCACCTTTGGAAAGACAGTTCCTGACCAACTTATTCAGTGCTGGAGGCGATATATCTTTAATCATCTCCGGAGACATGGAATCGCTGTTCTCGAGCACAGCGGATGTGTTCAGCAAGGCCATGCCGTATCTTTTTGCTATCGCTTCCGCCCCCATCGTTGCCGTCTCTACATAGATATCAACGAGTTTCTTTGCAAGATCCATCTCCGTTTGACACCACATGAAGAATTGCTCCAATCCGCAGAGTTCCGCACCGGCACCAACAGGCTCAGGGACATAGGCCAATGGCACGAACATGTTGGGCATGGTCTCCTTGATGTAATCCATGGCCATCGTCAATCTGTTGAATGTGTATCCTGAACGGATCTGCTCTGTGCCAGGGATCTCCATCCTCTCCGCATCCTCGGGATCGTTCACGACGATATTCGTAGGAACGGGGGCTGTGAGATTCATATATTTCAGATTTATACCCAATTCAGGGAGCCAAGGGTGTGCGAAATAGTATTTCGTGACGGGCAACAAATCATAATGCTGTTGCGCATGCGCCAAACAGACCGCTGCCAATTTAGGATTCTCATAGAATTCCCTGATCGTATGCCCATAGAATACAGTGGAATGGGAAAGCATCATCGGATCGACAGGTATCCTATCAGCACCAGGGGCTCCTATCACAGCAGAAGCGTATCTCTTCTTGGCCTTCTGTAACCACAGATCATCAATAGGGTCGAACGTGTCCATATTATCCACCAGATGCCACCCTTATCGCTCTTACCTTGCAATCCACGGGTATTGAATCCATAGGCACTGGATTGCCATCGATCAAGAAGATGAATGAATCGGGATTCAGCCCCATCTCGAGTATCGCCTCTTCAATGGAAAGGCATGTCTTGATCTCAGATGTGTCTATGGACAGTGTGTACATCCTGATTATCCTCCTCATCAGATTTCACAGATACTTTGTAGAGAGCTTTCTCATACCATTTCTCTGTCAGCCTTGTTATGAAATTCGTACTGTTATATTTCATTATCCATCTCATGACGAAGAACCATGCCACCAATGAACCTATGATGATAAGGACATATTGCCATGGGAACATGGTGATCTGAAGGATCTGCCATGCGAAATCAGTAGTATCCACTGCATAGTATGCGGCACCGACGACACAAAAGAGGAAGAGGGTGAGGAAAAACACCCTGAAGTTCCCTGTGACCTTCCCGTCCAACGCGAAGAACTTGCAGATCGGATTGATGAAGAATAACTGTGAGATCTGTGCAAGGACAACGAACAGCAATAATGCATTCCTTGCAGCGACCTCTGCGTACCTCTCGTCGAGAGAGATCCCGCTCTCAGCATAATAGTCGAGCATCGCTTTTGTCGATTCGAACTGGGGATATCCGAATCTGTACAATGTGTCGGGATCGATGTACGAGTGCCCCAAGAGACCGTTGAGTGTGCCCGTGTAGAAGAACAAGTAGACACATACCGCCATAAGAGCTATGGAAAGTGCAACAGGAACGGCATAACTGAGAACAGCAGGCAATATCGCACCTTTGGTATCCGTCGGTTTTGCCCAGAGCGTCATGAAGAACGATGGGATTGCTACCGAGACGAATGCATAGAATGCGGCCTGTGTAGGCAGGAACAGAGTGGTACGGAATGCGGAGCCCAACATGATCATAACGAACAGAACGAGGAATGCGAACACGAAGTTCCTCGATATGTATTGTTTGAGGATATCCCTCATACCGCTGACGGTCCTCTTGCCTTCTACGAGTGCACGCGGAAGTGCAGAGAAGCTATCCTTCATGAGGACCATATCCGCAACACCTCTCGCGGCACCGGCACCGCTTTCGAGAGCTACACCGACCTGTGCCGATTTCAATGACTTGACATCGTTGACACCATCACCGATCATCGCGACGTATTTTCCATTCTTCTTGAGGGTCTCGACGATGAGTTCTTTGTGGTTAGGCCTCATTCTTCCGAATATGTTGTATTCGAGGATCGCATTCTCCTTATCCTTGCCCTGAAGGGCATCCAACTCATCACCGGAGATTATCTTCCTCTCTCCAGGGATGTTGGCTATCGTGAACATCGCATCGACGGTAGCGGGATCGTCACCAGAGATGACCTTGATCTCCATGTCATTCTTCATGAAGACATCCATAGTCTCCCTGCAATCCTTGCGTATCTCATCCTCGATAGCTATCACGGATACGACCTTCAATTCGGGTATCAACGGAGTATCGCCCGAATACATCTCGAAATCAGGGCCGACGGTCAAAAGCAATGTCCTGTACCCCATCTTTGCATAGGAATCGATGACATCCTTCACATCCTGTCTGTCAAGGTTGTCGCGTAATGCGGAATATGCACCAGAATAGATCGTTATCGGCTTTCCGTTGTATGTGAGCTTCACCGCACTGTATTTCCTCTCGGAGGTGAAACGGATCTCATCCAACGGCTTTACATCCGCCTCCCCGAATTTCTTGATGAGTGCCTCGACAGTACGGTTCTTGCTTCCAGTGGCATTCGCGAACAATTTAGCTATCTCGTCCGCATCCTCCACGTACTGTATCTCCTCGCGATAGTTCAGCCTGTTAGTGGTTATTGTACCCGTCTTATCCATGCAGACGACATTCACATGGCTGAGCGCTTCGATCGAGTTGGAATTCTGCAGAAGGACGCCTGTATCCGCCATCCTTACGGCAGATACCATGTATGCGATGACTATCAACAACAAGAGAGCCACGGGGACGATGTCCAGAACGATGACGGCATTGTTCACTATCGTCGTGACCAATACGGATGAATCGAAGTGTTTGATGAGGTTTATGATTATCATCAAAATCATGAAGATTATCGAGACGAAGACCAACAATTCGGTGACCGCGGTGGTCTCCATCTGAAGAGGGGTCTTCTTCTTCTTGAACTGTTTCGCTGACGAGAGCATCTCGGATGCGAATGTGGATTCTCCGAAAGCATCCACTCTGTAGTATCCGATGCCGGTGACACAGTATGATCCGGAGAATATCCTGTCAGCTTCCTTCTTCCTCACAGTGTGTGATTCACCGGTAAGAAGCGATTCATCCATCTCAAGATATTCCGACTCCAACAGTGTTCCATCGACAAGAGCCTGATCACCAGAGGAAAGCTTGATGATATCGTCCTTTACGACCTCAGTCTGATCGATCTCACATTCTTTCGAATCCCTGATGACGACTACTTTCGGTCTCATCAGGAGCGCTATCTTATCCAATCTACGTTTGGCCCTTACTTCCTGTATCGTGGCCACCGTCACGCTCAAACAGATAACGAATGTGGCCGCCAATGCATTGATGTATTCCTGAAAACAAATGAGTATCGCACCGAGAGCGAACAGGATTATGTTGAACGCAGTGAAGACATTCTTGAAGATGATATCCTTGTACGTACGACTGACAACCTGTTCCACCGAGTTGACCTCGCCTTTGGAAATACGCTCGTTCACTTCCTCGGTTGTCAATCCTGTGAAATCCATAGTTCGCGATTACATCCGAATTATATATCCTTAAAGGACAACTCACCTTTCGAGACCAGTTCATAGTACTTCTTCACGAACGATCTGATGTCCTCCATCGTGTACATATTCTCGACCTTGTCAGATCCGATGTTGAGGTAATCGATGTAACATTCGATGGGCTTGTCCGTTGTGGATGCTACGGCAGCAGCATAGATGCTCAACTGCAACTCGTACAACTTCCTGTTCGCCTTGGTACCGTCTGTCTTGTAGTCATGTATCTCGATGTGATCGTCGAATTCGGCAAGAAGATCTATCGTACCTTTTATCGACACATCATCCACGGGAAGCACGAATCTCTCCTCTGCGACAGTTATGGCCTTACTGACAGAATCCAAGATCTCTTTGATCCTATCATGCTCTTTGAAATCGACATCGCATTTACGGCCTCTCCACATGGAATACGCATACTCATGCACCTTAGTACCGTATTTCGTACCCTCTCCATTGGTGTCCTCGACACGATTCTTGAAGACCGACATCAGGTCGTGCGGGGAAAGACTCCTCCTTCTTGTCGCATAATCCCCTATCACAGGCACTTTGGAAAGCTCGACATCCTTCTCGATCATCTCGAACTCATCGAAATCGATATTGTCATTCGCTGTACCGAGATCTTTGAAGAATCTCGATGGATTGTACGATGTTACCGTCAGATATTGTTTGGCCCTTGATGTTGCTACGAACATCAACCTCCTATCCTCAGAATAATCTGGATTCTTTATCCCTTTCAGTACGTTGTATCTCCATGAATTGAGAACACTATCATATTCCGTATCATCCACGATCGTTGACCTGTATTCCTTAGTACATCTGATACCGTATGCATCAGAGTACCTCAAGACCTCCTTGTCGCTGTTCGTGTTAGGCATGGATCTTTGATTGATACCGGCGATGATGACGGCAGGATACTCCAATCCTTTGGATTTGTGCATCGTTTGTATCGTCACAGCTTCCGCATCTAGGGCTTGATCCACGTTGTACTTAGTACCGTTCTTTATGTCCTCCTCGATGAGCCTTATGAGATCGGAGAGGGTCATGAGTGAATTGGAGTATGCGGACGAGAGTACGGTTATTATCGACTGGGTTATGTCATTGTCCAACCCATAGAACGCGAATATCGTCGTCAGCAGATCGTTTGGCCTCCTCCTCTTGTTCAAGAGACGGAACCTCTGTCTGTTGAACTCGTCGGGCATCGCACCTGTGCCTTTTTCACCAAGGATGGTCTCGATCTGTGAGAGACTGTATCCCCTATCGGAGAGTATCGCCATCATCCCTCTCTTGTCCTTCGAATTGTTCACATACCTAAGCCAAGCGAGGACAAGTTTGCCTTCACGAGTGGACATTATCTCAAGATCGCCTTGGAAGAATGCAGGTATATGCTGTTCTGAACATCTATCAAGTATCTGTCTGCAGAGTTTACCGTTACGGCAAAGGACAGCGATATCGCCGAATGACATCTTCTTCTTATTACCATCCTTGTCAAAAACTACGTACTTTGGATCGGAGATGTATTGTTTTATCTTCTTGATGACGATATCTATCTCATCATTGAGTGAATCAGTCTGAATCATGTCGAATGATGTATTATCTCCGTACAACTCATCCTTCTTAGCGTTGAGAAGGACGACGTTAGCATTTTCGATGACATCTTTTTCGCTACCTTTGAGTTCGAGTGATCTGAACACTTTCTCCAGAATCAATGATGAACTTCTGTAATTCTCAGTGAATTCTATACATTTCACACCGACCATCTTGAACGGGATCCTCTTATCATCCCTGTTCAGTTCGGTGATGAAGAGGTCGACCCTGTCCTCGAACTGTGTTATATTCTCGATTGAAACGAACCTGAATCCATAGATACCTTGTTTCCAATCGCCGACAACGCAAAGATTCGGCTTATTCAGCAGAAGAAGACAGATCTTCAATTGCAACTCGTTCGTATCTTGGAACTCGTCGACCATCATGTAGTCCACGGTGTGCATCTCGCGTGAACGGCGATCCGAGTACAATATAGCGAAAGCGAACAGTTCTACGAGACCGAATGTCAACCTGTTATCGGCAATGGATGATCTTATGTATCCGAAATATACGTCACGTATGAACTCGAACAGCATGAAACGATCCTCATGAGAGATCGAACGGAGGATATCGTCGGATATCGGTTCATCATCGCATGAACCAAGTTCATCTGGGAGTGCATAATCATCTTCCGATCTTTTTGCGTCATCGATCGCTTTCTTCACTGATTTCTCATTGTTCTTGAGTGTGATGAAAAGATCATCCGTTCTGCCTTCTATGAGCCTCTCTCCCTTTCCAAACCATTCATACTCCATCGGGATTATACCGCGAGACATCAGTTTGTTGATGATCTTATAGAGATCGTTCACTTTGTTGCCTATCAGAGCAGCAGGATCCTTTCCATCCTTGTGGTATCTGCCTGAATGCTCATTGATGAATTTTGCATAGAAGTTACGGAAATATTCGCGATTCAAGGTCTCATTCTCTACAAGATGAGCACTTCTTGACAATGATTCCTTGATACAGAAGAAATCATTGACACTTTCAGGAGAATCGAGAACGATGTTCAGACATTCCGAATCGAATGTCGTCGTACGAACGTTCTTCGCCATATTCCTGTATGCCTTTGAATCGCCTTCATCCATGGAGATCAATTTCTTGGTTATCCTTGCCTTCATCTCCTCTGCTGCGTTCCTAGTGAATGTCAGCATCATAATCTTCATCGGATCGATGTTGCTCTTCACCATATTCACATATCTGTCAACGATCGTGTGCGTCTTCCCTGTCCCTGGACCGGCATCTACGACGACCATCCCATCGATATGATTCGCCAAAAGGAGCTGTTTCTCATTGAGATCAGACATCGGTCTCACCTCTTATCTTGACGGTTTCGGTACATATATCGTTGAAATAGCAATTATTACAGTTGATCAATGGTTTCGCGATAAATCCATCCAAGTAGCTCTCTTTGACGAGTTCGTGATTCTTCTTCACCTCGGCTCTGAAATCCTCAAGGGCTTTCCTGGTGACGAATGCCCTATCTCCGCTGTAGAACATCTCCTTGTCCATGTTATTGCATATCTCCTTGACAAAACCCTCACCCAATGTGGCAGACTTCTTTTCCGTTAGGCCGGTTGCGGACATTATGTAGCTTGTGGCCATTGCATTCAGAGTGTCGGAATCCCTCGTACCAGAATTAAGGATGAGATCTACGAGGCCATCCTTACAACCTTCCAATGGCATGTACGTCTTCTTTTTGACCTTCTCCGCAGCGACATAGTTCTTGATGAAATACTCCTTGTCATCGATCAATTCCACATGCCTCATGTTGGATTTGATATCAAAATCAGCCCCTGTAGCATTCTTATTCAGATTGTCATTCGTATAGAAGAGCGAGAACACATGTTGACCCTCTTTATTCTTCTCTTCAAGCAAAGAGAGGTAGAACATACATTGGAATTCGAGATTGTATTCCGATTTCTTCTCGGAATTCATGGCTTCTATGATATCCTTCGCTTCCTTTGGGGAGCCTGTCTTGAAATCGAAGATGCGACCATCGAGGACTACATCGAATATCCCTTTCATGTTCTCATCTGCTGAGGTGCATGTGATCTCAGTTATATCGCTTCCGAATCTCATGCCCTCCATGTCGATGAAGAGATTGTATCCTTTCCTTTTGTCATCGACATTGTTCTTCGTGATGTTCTCATCGATCTTCGATTTCTTATCCAATTCGAATTCATTGACGAATCTGTCGATATTGATTATCGAATTCCTGATATTGGTGCGCTCGATGGAACGCATCTCTGGAGAGAAGAGGCCCTCGCACTTGTCGCAAATTATGTCTGAATAGTAATCGATGTCATGTTTCTTAGCAAGATCAGGATATGTTATCCTGAACTCAGCATACTCGTGCAATATGTTCCCGACGACATTGCTACGGTTATCTGGACTTCCAAGGATCACACTATACATGAATTCCCTTGGGCACGAGACGAAATTACCATATGATGTCTTAGAGAAGGGTTTTGGGATGTAATCGGTGTATGAGATCTCCCCTGATTCTATGATCTGAGGCTCTAGAGCAGGGACCCAGGGTCCAGGGATCAGGTCCTTGCATACATCACCAAACTCCTTGGTGAGTTTGAACGATGCAAAGTCGAAATAATTGCACGGTTTGGTTTTCTCACCATCCTTTATCGAGTTCACCACATACAGTCTTCTGCTGCCTTGTTGAAGGAGGACCTCGAATTTCGAAACGTTCCTATCACTCTCGCTGTCCTTCATCCTATAGTCAATAAGATTGAGGAAACTGAGATCCTTCTCCCATTCTTGGCCCATTCCAACGAAAATGACCACTGGACGGTCAACGAACACAGAATTCTTACAATCGACAAGGAGCACACCTTCCTTCTCCGAATCAGGTATCTCCTCGTTATGCTTCAGATTCGGTATGTTGTTTACGGCGTATATGATGTCGCCTGTATCGGCATCATTGACCGACACATCTTTCAAATTCAATTCATCGAGAAGCAGATTGATCTGTGCCGCCTTCTTCCTTTGAGAGACGGCATCACAGACCTGAGCATAGGTCATGTTGCGGATACCATCCATCGTCGAAAGAATGAATTTCGTCCTCTCGTCCTCGCAGAACACGGAATACTGTTTCACCAGATATTCATCGAATTTGGAACTGATATATCCCCCATAGGAAGAGATCAATTCCCTCACCTGAGATACTTTGACGGTCTCAAAGGATAATGACAGTGAAAGGAACTCGATGAAATCCCTGACATGACTGAGATCCTTCACATTCAGCGAATTGATGAATGGTATCTCCTTCCTGTACAATGCGGAACGAATCGCATCAGCCACCCTTCCGCCTACGTCGAACACGATGGCAAAATCCTTCGCATTGTCCTTGTTGATGAGGGATACGATATTCTCAGCGATCTGACGATCATTCGAGAGTTCCCTGATCTCATCTATCTCATAACAATCCTTTCTCTTGAATAATGAGATCTCATCGTGCTTGTCTGGTGGGGGGAGGATGTTCTTATCGAGATTGTCGAAGAACTCCTCGCCGATCACGGCAACCTTCTTTCCAACGAAATATCCTGTTCTTTCGCTGTCGAATGATATCATCGCCTTCTCCAATGTAGGCAACTCGATGAATTCATCATACACTCTCTGAGATTTGCGACTGAGTTTAGATCTTACTTCAGAGGTGTATCTCATGATGGTCTTGATGTTCTCGATCTCGCCATGGACATATCTCAACCTATATCCTGTCGATTCCGAGACCTTTTTCACGACCTCTATGTCATCCATCAATCCTTGGCCGAGGATGTCTATCGCCATATCTCCTGCCAATTGTCTCGGCGTGATAGCGAATATACCGATCCTTGTCTGATCCAATCTATTGTTCAAAGCAAGTGAGAGAGGCGCATCGTTACAAAGAACGATATCGTAATCCTTGACCTCTTCATACAATTCATCGATACTCTTCGCTAATCTCATCGTACTCACATTCGATTAGATAGTTAATAAAGCCAATGATGTTATTAATGTTATAATTCTGTGATCAGAATCTGAACACCGTTCTGGCGTATGCATCGAACAATTGCATCAGGAATGTGGCGACATATACAACCAAAGACAACAAGAACAATCCGAGAAGAAGGAACGCCCAGCCTTTGACGGTTATCATCTGATACATGCAGAATGCCATTATCGCGAACGATAACGAACCGACGATGAGGAACTTGACACCTTTCTCACCCTTGCCTTGATATATCTGCCCTATCCCCATTATGCCGAAGAGTGCAGGGACGATGGAAAGGAACAGTATGAGCGTCTTGCTGTACCTTACCGTCGCAGGTGCCCTGTCATCCGGAACCGTATGTCCGGAGGAACGCTCGGATCTCTTCTCCTCCCTCGGTATGTCCCTGTAACACTTGGGGCACGTTATGCTGAAGGTAGGCACCTCCTCACCGCAATAAGGGCATTTCCTGCTCATCCATCATCACTCAATCTGAATGCCGTCATGGTCGATGATGCGATAAGCTTGTCCTTGGAGAATACTTTCACATCATATATCAACAGACTTTTGGACCTATTCACTACGGTGAGCTTCGATATCAATCTCCCTTCTTTCACGGGCCTGTGGAAGATCACGTTGGAACTCTGTCCTACGGCCTCTCCGCAGAGATTGGAAGCGAAAGCGAGACTGTGGTCCATGAGAGTGTAGATCACACCGCCATGGACGAAACCGCGACTGTTAATGTGTTTGGGCTGGATGTCGAGATATAATTCCACCTCATCTTGTGATATCTTGCCTATCTCTATTCCCAATTCCCTTATGAATGGTGCATTGTAGACTTCCTCGATCTTCTCCACGTATTGTTCACAATCCTCAGATACGACAGAGAGGAACTTCGGATCACACACATTCTCATCTGACATAATCCCTACTATAATCACATTATAGATAATCATGTCCGTACTCGACATATGATAGCTATCCACGCTGCGAATATGGATACAGTAAGGTAGATAATCCATGTCCGTGTTGTAAGGGCCATGACGGAAGAACTGACGGTATCGGAATTCAATGATCGTGTCAATTCCGTCGTTGTTAATTCTGGACAATTACGCGATGTATCTGTTGTCGGTGAGATATCCGGTGCGAAGAGATCGACAGCAGGTCACATCTATTTCGACCTGAAGGATGGAAATTCCCTGATCCACTGCACATTGTTCAGATTCGCTGCGTCAAGGATAAGGATAGAGATCAAGGACGGTATGAAGGTCGTCGCATTCGGTTCAGCTTCTTACTACGCCAAGGGCGGTTCATTCGGATTCAACATCGAATCATTGACCCCGTATGGAAAGGGCGAATCGCAGAAGAAATTAGAGGAACTCACAGCCAAACTTCTGAAGGAAGGGATATTCGAACCTGAACGCAAGAGAGCCCCGCCGAAATATCCGAATACGATCGGTGTCGTCACATCACCGACCGGCGCTGTGATAAAGGACATCATAGACACCACGGCGAGAAGATATCCTGTCAACATCCTCCTCGCTCCAGCGATCGTTCAAGGAGAGGATGCTCCGATCACCATCGTCTCAGGGATCAAGGCCTTGAACGAGATTGGTGTGGACGTGATAATCGTCGGAAGAGGCGGAGGCTCCAAGGAGGATCTCAGCGCATTCAATTCTGAGATCGTTGTCAGAGCCGTGGTTGGATCCGCAGCACCTGTGATCTCTGCCGTCGGGCATGCTACCGATAAATCATTGACGGACCTTGCCGCGGACAGATATGCGGAAACGCCTACCGCCGCAGCGATGATCGCTACTCCGGACAGGATCGACGAGATGCGTAACATCAATAACCTGGCCATAAGAGCTAACAAATCACTCATGATGATGGTCTCGTCCATGAGATCCAGGTTCGAGAGCATCGATAAGAGGTTATCTCCCAAGAATGCAAGGGCACTCCTCACACAGAACAGGAGCGATCTGAAGAACCTGTGTTTGAGGATGGATGCCGGTCTGAGAGGTAAGATCAACACCGAAAGATCGAGATTCAACATATTGGATTCTAAATTGGACCCGACACGTCTCAAGGACAGATTGAATCAGAACATGATGTACATGGACAACCTATCCGAAAGGATCGATAGGTCCGTGTCCGATATACTGAAGGACAGGAAGAATCGCCTCGCATCCAGTGAGAGCATGCTCAACGGCTTGGATCCGAACAAAGTGCTTGACAGAGGATACAGTATGATAATGGATGCGAAGGGGAATGTGATAACATCCATCGGGCGCATATCCGTGGATGATGACGTTACGATAAGGATGAGGGATGGAAAGGCCATCGCAAGTATCAAGGAAGTGGAATGATGACAACAGAGAACGGAAAAGAGGAATTGTCCTTCGAGGAATCCATGAACAAGTTGGAGGAGCTAGTCAAGAAGCTCGAGGAAGGGAATCTCGATCTCGATGAGAGTATCAAGATCTACTCCGAAGCAGTCAAATTGAAGGAAAGATGCAGGAAGATACTCGATGAGAGTGAAAGGAAAGTGGAGATCCTCATGAACTCCGCCGACGGTCTGATAAAGGACGAATTCAAGATCTGACGATACCGCTTTTGTCCCAAAGGGGCATGTCCTTACCAGATGCCCATGCATCCGATGTCGCATAAAGGACGGTCTTATCGAAATCCTCCCTGTCATATGCGATCCTCATCGCCCCGGCGACCTGGTAGCCGTTGATCGTCCTTGCGTTATACCCTCCGAATATCTCTCTGAGGGCGAATGCGAACACATCGGCTATGTCGTGACCCCTACACACGATGACGGGATCCATCTTCGGCTCATCGAAGACGAGACCGACTAGTTTGGATAATGATATCCATGCCCCGTTGCTCCTATCCAGTATGTGCTCGCACATACGCCTGATGTCACATTTCAAGGAACGACGATCCAAGAAATGTTCAAAGACAAGATCCTTGAAGGAAAGGTTCAATCCGTCTCTCGAGGATATCATCATCAATATCCCTATAGGATAGCAAGCGGAATAGATGGCATCCTTCGGATTCCCATGTCTTCTTCTGAAATCATCCAACCTTTCCTTGTCCGCGTATTCGAACAGGACATCGTCGAACGCTTTACTCAAGAAGAGCATCCCCTCGCTGTCGCGTGCATCGGTCTGGAAGAGCGGGGGACTCCTTTTGATCCCGTTCATGTGATCCAGATCGGAATCGATTATTCCGATCAGACGTTCATCACCCCTCCTTTTCGATACCTCTTTGACCGAATTGTAGACGTTCTGTCTGCAATGTGCGATCACAGTCTCGGTATTCTCCTCATCCAGGAATTTCCCATACAGTCTGCTGTCTGTGGAACCCTCTACAATCACAATCGTGCCTTTGAACGCTGAACGCAGCATCATCACGGAATTCGCAATATCGTTCGCATTGATACGGTCACGCATGATCCGCCCTCAACTCCTGAGCAAGATCCCATCTGTCGTGTATTATCTGTGGTGAATGCGTTGCAACGAGGATATCTATGTTCCTTATCCTACTGATGTTCAGGAACAGATTGCACAATCTCTGTTGCCATGCGACATGTAATGATATCTCGGGCTCATCTATGATGACGGTCATATCATCATGCGTCATGAACAACAGTCCATAGAACATTATCATGATCTGCTTCTCGCCGGCGGAGAGCTTGTTCACAGGGATGTTATTGCCATCGAAGAGCACTATACTCAATCTGTTATGTTCATTGATGACGACCCTCTTATTCGTGAACATCCCATTCAGTATGTCCAAGTAAGTGACGATCGATTCCGCCAATACGTAATATCTCTCGACCCAATCCATAAGGGAATGCAGAAGCGCCCTGTATCTGTCCCTATTATCGCAATAATCCATCCTCTCTGGAGGGAATTTGATATCGGATGGTAACTTCGGGACGAAACCAGCCTCGGACATAAAATCCATCTTCGCCTTGATGTCCTTGCACTTATTGACGAAATCACTTGGTTCCATATCATCGCAAAGATCATCCCCGATCTCGATCGACATGTCCTCGACGGCAGAAGATATGCGTGCGTTGAAATCATCCACAAGTACGTCGATCGAATTCCTGATCATCCCATCCTCGAATTCGATGATGTTCCTGTCAGGCGAAAGGTAGAGGACGTCGTACATCTTCCCGATCTCCTCTATCGTCGTATCGGTATCGACCTCATTCTTCGATATGCGTGCCTTCAATCCCTCTCTCCTATCGACGAAGATCATCGTACCGTCATCGAATCTGACATCCATCCTTTGGAACGGTACGGACAGGAGTGCATCCTCATCTCCGAGGAACAATGAATTGATGAGTTTGAGGGCGATGCTCTTCCCAACACCGTTAAGGGAATGTATGAAAGTGAGACCTTCTCCGTTCAATTCGATGATATGGTCATAACTGTTGAACAATCCGTATACAGCGACATATCTTAGTCTCATATCATTTGTAACGGCTACAGAGTAGATAAATCATGTCGATGTCAACATTTGGGATAACCCTATATCTGACGACTGCGATTGTAATGACAAGGTGATATGGATGGAGGGTAAGGTACTCGGCCGCATCGGGATGTTCACATCACTCCTCTTTCCAGCGATGTGGGCCATAGCAGCAAAATTGGACAAGGATTGGACATTCGGACACAACTCCTTGTCGGCGATGGGCGTATCATCAGTCCCCCTTACTGCTATATTGTTCAACGTAGCCTGTATCGTCACCGGTGCCCTTATCGTATTGTATTTCTACGAATTGGCGAAGAAGGATCATGGAGGAGGTGTTGCAGGCGCATACATCGCATCACTCTCAGGTGTCTTCCTCTCCATGGTCGGCGTGTTCAACCTCAACACAGGTGCATTCCACTACTTCTTCGCAACTGTTTTCGGTCTTTTGGCAACGACAGGTGTAGTCTTCTACACGATGAGGGATATCAACAGGAGACGCGGTCCGCAATCGATACTGACGTTCACGATGCTGTTGCTCGGATTGTTCGTCACACTCAACTTCAGATTCGAGATCTGGGAGCCCATCGTCGTCATCCTCGGACTCGCATGGTTGTTCCTCTTCAGCGTAGGTACATTCAAACCCACGTGGTTCTGGAGAGTCGTCATAGACTTCATAGAATCCGAGATTGAGCAACATGAGAATTAAAATAAAGAACCGCGGATACGGACAATGATGGATGCCGAAAGCACATTCAAAGAGATATCCGAATACATCAAGAACGAAAAGAACGATGAGGCCAGCGAACTTACCAGGGATCTGGCGGCATCGACCGATGACATCAGCATAATGCTCAAGTGTGCATCATTGCTGAAAGTGATCGAGGATGAAGAAGGATGTCAGGATATCATCGATGATGTGCTAGACAAGGTAGAGGATGATGATCCAAGGAATTTCGATATAGGGTTATCCATCAGAGCCTTGGGAAGGGCAGAGGATGCATTCGGATTGATGAAATGTTACCGTACAGACGATGACAGGATCCCGGAGGTCGCAAGGACGCTCATGCTCATAGACGAATCCGAAGAGGCCCTATCGATGATGACGAAACGCGGATGCAAATCCATCGATGATCGTATCCTTCTTTGTGACATCCTGTGTTCTCTCGGAGAGTTCGCCAAAGCACAACATGAAGCTGAGGACATCGTGAAAGAGAATGGTGCCTCATACAAGCCGCTGTTGAATCTCGTCACCGTGTTGATGAAGAAGGGCGACGTGAAGAATGCTATCAAGGTCGCGAAGGAACATCTCAAAGAGGACAAGAAGAACGCAGAATCCTTAGCGTTGCAGGCCTATGTGATGTACATATCCGGAAAGATACCTGCAGCGGCCAATTACGCAAACCGTGCGCTTCAGATCGATTATTCCAACATAGGTGCATTGGAGGTCATGGCCATGTGCTTCATCGAGAAAGGGAAGTACAAGGAAGCGAAACTCCTAGCTGGCGTGATCAACGAGAAAGATCCTCTCGATCCATCCGTGATGCGTATTCTGGACGCATGCAGGATCACCTCCAGTTCCTGACCGGTTTTCTCCTCATATTCCTCATGGAGAGTCTGAACTCTCTCCAGTAACCAGGTGTGAACAGGATGAATGCGGACATTATCTCCACACGTCCGATCCACATCAGTATGCACATGAACAGTTTCGCACCTTCCGTCAGTTCAGCGAAGGAACCGAATGGTCCGTACGGACCTATCGATGCCCCATAACATGTAAGACTGCTGATCGATGTCAGGACGGAGACGTCGAAAGGCAGTCCGAACAAAAGGAACACTGCCGTACCGGATATCATGGTCACGATGAATGCGAAGAGCATGACCATGGTTATCGAGATGTAACGATCATCCACGCTAGATCCGTCGACCTTCACATCATATACAGCATTCGGATGCAGAAGCTTATTGATCTCATTGTACGCGTTCTTCGTTATTATCAGGAATCTGCTGACCTTCAGACCTCCTGCTGCTGAACCCGCAGAACCACCTACGATCGTTGCTATGAACAGCAACGCGACGATGAATATCGGATATACCGAATAATCCGAAGCGGCGAACGATGCCGTGGTCGTAGCGGATATCGTGTTGAAGACGATGTTGATCGGCGTATCGTCGCCTTCGATCAGAAGATACGCCAACGCGATCAATAGAACGACACCTGTCAGCATGACCATCATCCTAAACTCCTCGCTCTTGAAGTATATCGGTTTCTTTGACATGACCGATTTGTAATGGAGATAGAAATTGGTGCTACCGAAGATCAACGACACAATGATGACGATCTTTATGATATCGCTGTATCCCGAGACGCTGTTATCTGCTGGGGAGAAACCGCCCAGCGATATCGTAGACAAAGAAAGACAGAACGATTCGAAGAAGGATAATCCACACAATACCAATGCGATGAGTATCAATATCGTTGCGATCGAATACACAATGGCGAACTGTTTTCCAGTATCCTTCAGTTTCAATGTTATATTGCCAGCATCCGAACCGGATACCTCGTTGGAGAACAATGCCCTGTTCCCGAAACCTATCGTAGGAAGGACTAGAAGGAACATGACGATGATGGCGATACCGCCGATCCATTGGAGGATCGATCTCCAAAGTATGATGCCTCTGCTCCATTCATCCACTCTCGGGATTATCGATGCGCCTGTCGTCATCACACCGGATGTCGATTCGAAGATGGCATCCACAGGTGCGAAACCTGAAAGGAAGAACGGTAGTGCGCCACATATCACAGAGATGAACCACATGAGGGCCATGTCTGCTAGGATGAAGATTGGATTGATCGATTTGGGCATGCGGGTCATAACGACCATCGGCAACCCTATCACCATCATCGCAGACATCGGAAGCAGGAACGGCAATACATCATGACCATCGACGAGATTGTAGATCAGGGATGGCAACATCAGTACTGCCAATGTCAACAGTGTGTATCCGACGGTCTTCAATGTGAAACTGTCGAACTTCTTTATGTGCACGTGCCTTTCCATCTCATTCACACATCGATGTCTATCGAGGTTCCGAACATCTTCTCCAATTTGTTCTTATTGACGTTGTATGTATACAGAACAGCGCGGTCATTGGCCTGGAATTTCGTGTACATATCGGGATAGATCTTATCGTTGTTGCGTATGAGGCATGTGAGACGACATCCCTTAGGCAATTTGATGTCCCCTGTGTGCTCGTTGCAGACAGCGGACCTTGGATTAACGGTCACGGTGAAGAACAGTTCGTCGGGATTCTTCATCTTGAGGATGGCCTTATCGTTGGAGATCAGTGTCTTGGTGACTCCATTGGCTACAACACGGTAGTTACCGACTATGGTCTTTATCCCGGTGTATTCGAAGATATCCTCGTACTCCACCATCGAGTATCTGCTGACAATCTTGTATGCGCCGAGTTTCTTTCCCATAAGACCGGAAAGAAGATTTGTCTCATCCACATCAGTACTTGCGATTATCACATCCGCCCTTCCAGCGTTCTCTGACTTCAGAAGGTATGGATCCACGCCGCTTCCATTGACGATGACTGTGGATGTCAGTTCCTTAGCGAGTTCGGTACATCTCTTACGATCGGATTCGAATAATTTCACATATCTCTTCCTGGACTCGAGGAGTCTTGCAGTCTGTGAGCCTGCGACACCCCCGCCGATTATAAGGAACTCATTGGCAGGACGTTTCACACCCATCATGTCGTTGAATGCATGGATGCTCTCAGGGGAACCGAGGACGCGTATCATATCTCCGACATGGATCGCCGTCATCTCATGCTCCATGATAATCTCATCACCGCGATAGATTGCAACGATGGTACAATCCTTCGGCTTTTGGATATCTATGCTCATCTTCCCGATTATGTCCTTGTGGTCGTCCGTGACCTCGAAAAGAGCGAGACCGAGGTCCATCGCCTCTATGCTCTCATAATCGACAGCGTTCTCAAGAAGGGCCAATTCGGCCATCTTGTTGGCCATCATTATCTCAGGGGAGATTATCTGATCGACGGTCTGAGGCGAAGGTTCGATAGCGAAATCAGGATTCCTGATCCTGACGATGGTCTTTATCTCCGGTTTAATCATCTTCGATAGCATCGATATGAGAAGATTTTCATCATCCCTGGCCGTGGTGCTTATGACGATATCCGCGTGATGACGCTCGATCGCACTCCTGAGCACCTTCGGGTTCGAGCCGTCCTCGTAAAGAACGGATACATTCAGAAGGCTCTTGACCTTCTCCACTGTAACCTTATCATTATCGATGATCATGACGTCATGATATTGTGACAATACCTCGGTCACTATGTACCCCACATTTCCGATTCCAACTACGATTATATTCATTTGAAAGCCTCGGCCGATATGGTTGGAATTCATCTTGGATTATATAATCAATGGGCTTGATGGCTACGCATCATTGCGTATTGTTTATATCGCACAATAATATAGAGAGCGATATGATGCAGCAATTCGAAGAGGGATTCTGGCAGAGGAATCGTTCATCCAAAGTAGATGATGTCATGGAGACAGCAAGGAACATCATCGCTGACGTCCAGAAGGACGGGGACAAGGCCATCAAAGCCTACACAGAGAAATTCGATAAGATCAAACTTGACAGACTTCAGGTCTCACGCGAGGAGATCGAGGAAGCATATGAGAAAGTGGATCCCGAACTCGTCGAGGAGCTCGAGAACGCTGCATACAACATCGAGAGATTCCACAAGATGCAACTCCCTCAGGACCTTTGGCTGTCAGAGGTCGAGCCCGGGATAACACTCGGTGTCAAGAGCACCCCTCTTGAAAGAGTCGGATGTTACATACCCGGAGGAAGGGCATCATATCCTTCCACAGCACTCATGTGCGTTATCCCTGCACGCGTTGCAGGTGTCGATGAGGTGGTCTGTTGTACGCCCGCACCCATCAATCCTGCGACACTCGTCGCATTGGATATCGCTGGTGTGGACGAGATTTACAGCATCGGAGGCATACAGGCAATCGCAGGTATGGCCCTCGGTACCGAATCCATCGAACCTGTACAGAAGATCGTCGGCCCCGGTAATGTGTTCGTCACTGCGGCCAAGACACTCCTCAGAGGTAAGATCGAGATCGATTTCCCTGCAGGACCTTCAGAAGCGGGTGTGCTTGCGGATGATTCATGCGACCCCGCATACGTTGCTTCCGATCTCGTAGCACAGGCGGAGCACGACCCGATGTCGGCATTCATCCTCATTACCGATTCAGAGGATGTCGCGAAAGCTGTAGACAAGGAAATAGAGAAACAGGTGAAGGATGCTCCCAGGAAGGAGATCATCATGGCCGCCATGAAGAACTCAGGCTACATCGTGGCCGACGACATGGAGATCGCCATCGAGATGATGAACGATGTAGCACCTGAACACCTCTGTATACAGACCAAGGATGTCATGGACACCCTTTCCAAGGTAAAGAATGCAGGATCCATATTCGTCGGAAGATACACACCTATCGCAGCAGGCGACTACGCATCAGGCACCAACCACGTACTCCCTACAGCTTCCGGAGCAAAACTGTACTCCGGATTGAATGTGGCGCACTTCAGGAAGACATCCACCGTGCAGATGTTATCCAAGGATGGACTTGACATATTGTCACCCACGATCAGGAAGATCTCGAAATCCGAAGGACTCTATGCGCACTGCAACTCAGTGGATATCAGGCTCCCTAAGAAGAAGAAATCGAAAGATGAGTGAATCCCATCCAGACACAAACCATTTACATCAAACCCCCTTAAAATCGTTCGATTTTTCACAATTTTGCAACTTTTTATATACTGAGAAACTGTTCAGAGATTCACTGCAAGAGACGGACCCCTTGTACTGGACCAAAAGTCCACCGTCTCTTGTTACCATGTTTTTCACACACAGTCCACACGATCATCTATAGTAGGATATCACCACGGCGATATGCATTTCCGACAATGTTCTATACTTACATCCTATCGTTGTAGATGATATGGCGGGCGAATGGTTCTTTGACAAGATGGTCAACTACAATGACGTATCCAACGATACCAGCCAATGTATCATCTGTAAGGGTGCTAGGAGACTCTGTGGCAAGGACAGATGTCCGCTGATGATCAAATTCTATTCACAGAGCAAGACGATGAAACTCATCGATGCCACAGATATCGAAGGGAGCTCACCGCCTGCAGTGTTCGTAGGGAGATACGGATATCCCAAGGTGGACATCGGTCCACTGATCCCCCCTGAGTTCGGGGACACATCGATCATGGACAAACCAGAACTCTGGGGCAACAAATCGATAGATGAGATAACCGACTTCAGATTCAGGCTCGTCAGAGGGAAGTATCGCATCGATGCGACCGATTTCAAGAAAGGCGGCAGGATAGTCGACCAGGTACAGGAGATGGCTTTGATCGAGAGGCCCATAGATATCGAAGCCAGATTCTCATCCAAACCCAAAGGCCGTGTGATCCTGGATGACGAGATACAACCTTTCGGACCATCCGCCAGGATGGATTACATGAAAGCGGGGAACGGAAGGATGCATAAGTATCTGGAGAGAAGTTTCTACGATACCGATATGAAGGCGGCGGATGCCGTGTTGAATGCATACAGGAACGGCACACTCATTTCAGAGATCCAAAAGGCATTCTCCGTAGGGACAATGGGGATCGATAGGAACAGACGTTTCGTACCTACGAGATGGAGCATAACGGCGGTCGATGACATCATCGGCAAAGACCTTCTGAAAACGACGAAACACAACAACACGATAGATGAATTCAGGATCTACGAACTCCATGCGTTGGACAACAGATGGTGCATACTCATGATGCCATGTACGTGGAGGTTCGAATTGATCGAGGCATGGTATCCGAACACGACATGGAATCCATCGGGCAGACAGATAGAGATGATCTCCGATTGCGAATTCTTCGATGGAAGGACGGAATACGCGCCCATAGGCGGGTGTTATTATGCATCGAGGGTGGCTGTGAACGAACTCCTGATGAAGGAGAAGAGAACAGCAGGCGTGGTGATATTCAGAGAGGCCCATCCGGGATATGTGATGCCTGTCGGAGTATGGAACGTCAGGGAGAGGGTCAGGGAATCATTGACAGGGAATCCATTCAGATTCGATAATTTGGAATCCGCATTGCAGCATATCGATTCCGTCATGGACATACCGCGCAAGACATGGTTGCAGCATTCTGCGGTGCTCAGAGACTACATGATACAAAGGAGGATCGATGATTATGTCTAGTCTTTTCGATTTCGATGATACGAACAAATGGGATGGTGCATACGAGATCGTTCAATGCAAACGTGCCCTGTCCCCATCCGGCCTCCCTGATATGGACTATTCGTTGAATCCGTATGGCGGATGTGCCCATGGTTGCATATATTGTTACGCCCCCGAGGTCACACATTCGGATTGGGACACATGGCGTGTCGTAAGGGTCAAATCCAACGTCGTGGAGAGACTCACGAAGGAATTGACATTCGTGAGAGGTACGATCGGCATCGGGACCGTCACCGACCCATATCAACCGGCCGAGAAGAGATTCCAATTGACTAGGCAATGTCTTCAAAGGATATCGAGGATGGATTGTCCGATCCATATGCATACGAAATCGGATCTCATCCTTCGTGATATCGACATCCTATCGCAGATCGATGGATTGATCGCCGTGACCATCACATCGATTGAAGAACGCTGGAGCAAGATCACCGAACCGGGCGCTCCGATGCCCGCAGAACGTTTAGATACACTTGCAGGACTCACGGATGCAGGATTGAACACCTATGCGCTCATAGGCCCAGTCCTATCGCATCTGGAGGGCAAGGAGGAGATGTTCGCCGATGCGATCGCAGATACAGGCGTGAGATTGGCATACATAGATAGATTGAACAATCGTCCACTGTTGAATTCAAGATTGTCCAGGATGAATATAGGCGGAGGTTCCATCGAGAGTATCGAAAAGATAAGGAGAAGATTGATGTCAAAGGGCGTGACCGTCAAGGATGTGTTCGAGAGACGAACGATCGATGATCATGGACGATCTTGACACCACATCATAGTTCAATCCTTACCCTCATCCCTAGTGAATCTCTTCATGACCGATTTCTTCACCGTGTCGGTGACCATTCTGATATCATCTTTGACATCATCGAACGTCATGTTCTCTATGTGATCCTTCGCGGACACCATCACAGCATTCCTTATCGCATTGTCGCGTGCCTTCTCAACGGTCTTGATGGCCTCCCTGGTCCTGTCAGACATGGGCATGACATCGACAGCGGATTCGAAGAAATGCATCATCTCGATACATGCTGTGAAAAAATGTTTCTGCACATCCTCATCGCTCATGATCCTCAGCACAGCATCCTTCAAAGAGAATGTGTTCTCTTCCTGTGCGCCCATCAGTTCTATTATCCTGTCCCTGTTGGAATTGACGAATTCCTCGAACTCCTTATCATTCATCGGTTCATCAGTCATACGCATACATCGAATCGGACCATGATAAACTGTTCCCTTCTCGCAGCCAGCTTTCAACTTTAAGATTATAGGTGGTAGCTATATTATTACGAAGAAAATTACATGAATTTGATATTTAATTGAATATGTTTATATAGAAGAACAAAATTACTACCACCCATATTAGGAGATACATATTATGTATGGTTCCGGAAACAATCAGCCGATCATCGTGCTCAAAGAAGGCACGGAGAGAAGCAAGGATAAAGAAGCACAATTCAACAACATCGCAGCCGCAAAAGCAGTTGCTGATTCCGTAAGGTCCACCCTTGGACCGAAAGGTATGGACAAGATGCTCGTTGACTCCATCGGAGATGTCACTGTCACCAACGATGGTGTTACGATCCTCAAAGAGATCGATGTCCAGCACCCCGCAGCAAAGATGGTCGTAGAGGTTGCAAAGACGCAGGATGCAGAATGCGGAGACGGTACGACGACAGCTGTCGTACTTGCAGGAGAACTCCTCAAGCAGTCTGAATCACTCATCGATGCGAACATCCACCCCACAATCATTACCAACGGTTTCAAACTTGCAGCAGAGAAAGCAGTCGAGATTCTCAACAGTATCGCTGTCCCCTCGGATGACGACAAGCTCTTGAGGAAGGTCGCAGAGACCGCCATGACAGGTAAATCCGTCGGCGGAGAGAGTGAACACCTCGCCAATATCATCGTCAAAGCAGCAAGGGATGTCCAAGAAGGAAAATCCGTTGACACAAGCAACATCAAGATCGAGAAGAAGGCAGGAGGAGTCATCAACGACACCTACCTCGTAAAAGGTCTCGTCATCGACAAGCAGAGGGTACACCCCCGTATGCCTAAGGTCGTCCCCAAAGCGAAAATCGCATTGTTCACGACCGCACTCGAGAACAAGAAACCTGAGGTATCCGCAGAGATCAGCATCTCAGACCCGCTCGCAATGCAGTCATTCCTCAACGAAGAGGATGCAACATTGAAGGCTATGGTCGACAAGATCGTATCCGTCGGAGCGAACGTCGTATTCTGCCAGAAAGGTGTTGACGACCTCGTACAGCACTACCTCGCAAAAGCAGGTATCCTCTGCTTCAGGAGGCTCAAGGAATCCGATATGATCGCAATCTCCAAAGCAACTGGAGGTTCACTCGTAGGAGAGGTCATGGAGATCCAGGCAAAGGACCTCGGTACAGCAGATGAGGTCGCTGAGAAAGAGGTCGGAGCTGAATCCATGTGCTTCATCACTGGATGCAAGAACCCGAAAGCAGTCTCGATCGTCATCCGCGGCGGTACAGAGCACGTTCTCGCAGAAGTTGAGAGGGCAATGATGGATGCAATCCGCGTCGTCGGTGTCGCCATCGAGGACGGAAAGGTCGTTGCAGGCGCAGGTGCACCTGAGATCGAGACAGAGCTCAGGCTCGCAGAATACGCTTCAACAGTCGGCGGAAGGGAACAGCTCGCAATCGAGGCATTCTCCAAAGCTCTCGAGATCATCCCCTGGACGATCGCTGAGAATGCAGGTATCGACTCAATCGATGCTATCATCAAATTGAAGACAGCCCACGACAAGAAGAAGAAGGATGCCGCATACTACGGACTCGATCTCGATACCGGAGAGGCAGTCGACATGCTCGAACGCTTCGTCATCGAACCTCTCAGAGTCAAAGTACAGGCAATCAACTCAGCCGCTGAAGTGGCGAACATGGTCCTCAGGATCGATGATGTCATCGCTTCACGCAGGGCTCCCCCGATGAACCCCATGGCCGACCCATCGATGGGCGGACCTGGTATGAGCGGCATCGGCGGAATGATGTGATTCTGAAAAAAACCAATTCTGGGGGTGGAAACACCCCCAACAACCCCACCCTTCTAAATAATCCGATATGGATACATCCAATGTGGTGTCCTGATGAACGTATATGACTTCGATGGTACGCTTTACAACGGAGACAGCACCATCGACTTCTACAAATATTGTCTCTCTCAGAAGAAATCGATATTGAGACACTTCCCGATACAATTCAAAGGATGGCTCGGTTTTCACATCGGCCTTTATGATCATACCAGGATGAAGGAGCATTACTACAGATTCTTCAAGGACATAACCATCGAAGAGACCGTGGAGAACTTTTGGGATCAGAACATACAGAAGATCGCCGATTGGTACTCTGAAAAACATCAGGATGATGACGTAGTCATATCAGCTTCACCCGATTTCCTCATCAGATCCGCGTGCAAACGCATAGGGATCAAGAATGTGATCGCATCACCTATCGACCCCATCACGGGTAAGCCCACTGGCAAGAACTGTCGTGATGAGGAGAAGGTAAGGAGATTCAGGGAATTGTACGGCGATTCTCCTATCGATGAATTCTACTCGGACTCCGATGCCGATATGCCTTTGGCAAAGCTCTCTCAGAGAGCATTCAAGGTCATATGGCCCAATATCATTGAATGGGAGATTGAACGCTCGGAAGAGCGAGTATCCAATCCTTGATGTCCTCGAATACCGCTTCCTTACCATTCTCGACGAGAAGTTCGTGCCTAAGGCCTTCGTAAACATTCTTCTTAGGGTCCAAGCCATATTTCCTCAAAGTTGCTATCACTTTGTCGAGAGTTCCCTTGTATTCGCCGATGACATCATCAGAACCTGATACGAAGAGAAGGTTTAGGTCCTTCGGGATCTTATCGAAATCCTGTTCCTTACCCAATTTCTTGACCAATGTTAGCAGATCGCGATATCCTGCGGCTGTGAAATCGAAGCCACAATCAGGATCCTCATCATACATCCTTCTGCTCTCTTCACTGGTGGACAGCCACCTGAGCGGATCGTCCGAATCCTTGAAAGGCTTATTATTCGGCCCAAGTATGAGACTGAACAGTAATTTGGACTTGTAATGCGTCCCTCTTACTTTACAGATCAACTTCGAAAGCAACAAACCGGCATTGACTTCCAACATACTGTTCTGACCTGTGCTCATGAGTATGGCACCATCGACAGAATCGCCATATTTCGTCAGGAAACGCCTTGTGACGAATGAACCCATGCTGTGCCCCAAGACGACCCTAGGAACGCCGGGAAGATCGGCCTCGACCTTCTTACAGACCTCGTAGAGATCGTTGACAAGAACCTCATCCCCGTCCTTCTCTGCGAAAAATCCACGGTCATCCGGAGAGGTACCTCCATGCCCCATATGATCATGACCGTATACAGCGATGTTGAATCCATTGAGATACTCCGCGAACGCATCATATCTCAATATGTGCTCCATCATCCCGTGCGATATGAAAAGAACGGCACGGACATCACCATCAGGAATCCATTTGTAACAATTCAGTTCAACATCTTTCCTTGTCGATCCGATCCTGAAACCTGTACGCGTCACTTGACTCACACCCTTACGATCAGTTTGTGGTCACCGGGCTTGACTTCGATCGATCCATCGAATTTCAATGTCTCCCCGTCGACGATCATATGAGTGATCTCATCGCTCTTCACTGTAACGGATTTAGCCTTGAAATATTCGACATTCTTCTGCGTTTCGATCTTACCGCTGGACATTGCTACGAGGTTCATCACGTACCTGTATTTCGATTTCTTATTGACGTTCAATACAATGAGATCTGCAGAGTCGATCGCAGCGTTCGGACAAAGATTGAGTCCTCCACCCATATATTCGACATTTTGAACTGACAATAAGATGCTTTCAACATCCCTTGTGACACCGTCGTATGTGATCGTGTACTTCTTCGCCTTACATTTGGCCACAGCTTTGAGTGCTATCCTACGATAATCCTTCGATTTAGCGACCTTGACGAATGATAATTCTCCATTGAGGATGCTATGAATCATAGAGGACATGAGCGTCTTTGTAACATCGATATAACGCCTTATGATCGCAGTCGTTGTGTTGCCTGTCATCTTCGACATCAGATTCTCGATGTACTCATCAGCGATCATATTGATGTCGACGATCGTACCGAACGACAATGTCTGAACGAACACCATGTCATTGGCGACCCAATATGGGATCGGACGTTCCGTACCATTGGTGAAGGCGTTGACGATGTCTTCATCGGTGTAATTGAATACGCCTGCGGACCTCGCAGTATCATTGCCTGAACCGAATGGGAGGAGAACGTAAGTGAGATCCATGTCATATGTAGCGGATATCACTTCGTGGATGGTACCATCGCCACCGGCGATACCTATTATGTCACCATCCTTGGCAACGAGACGGGCCATTGCATCGCCCCTCATCTCGAATGTCGTCTCATAATACTCGAAAGTAACACCTTTATCCTCGAGGAGTGAACGGACATGCTTCATCCTGTCCCAATTCATACCTCCTCCGCCGATAGGATTGTAGATTATCTTGATCAAGAGTGCATCACCCACAAACGAAGTAGTATAAGGATTGTTATTTATATAGATAGTACAAAAACTTTTAAATATAGAGTTGGGCGGCAACAGAATATCCCAGCACACCTCATGATAATTTAGTCTGATGGCCTCCAGCCTTTGGATTGCGAACACCTGAAAAAATCGCTCTCCGTTACTAATTCAGTACACACCTTTTTTGTTTTAAGTTGGATGCTAAATAATTCAATCTCGACAATGACCAAGTTATAAATACGAAATTTAACGATTATGCTTTTGGGATGGATGAGCACAGTGTACGCGCTGCACTCTACGCAAGGGTATCAACAGAAGAGCAGGCCATGGAAGGTTTCTCTCTGGACGCACAACTAGGTCGTCTGAGGAAATACTGCAGTTCACAAGGGTGGATAGTGGCCGACGAATACCGTGAGGAAGGGCACTCCGGACGCAACATCAAACGTCCCGAATATACACGTATGATGGACGAGAGCGAAAAGTGGGATATCGTTCTCGTACTCAAGATGGACAGGATACATCGTAACAGTGAGAATTTCACGAGGATGATGAAGGATCTCAATGCTTCGAACAAAGGATTCTGTTCCGTCATGGAGCAATTCGATACGAGCAATGCCATGGGCAGGTTCGTTATGGATCTCATACAACGTATAGCACAACTTGAATCCGAACAGATAGGCGAGAGGGTGAAGTTAGGGATGGAACAGAAAGCAAGGACAATGGGCGGCCTGCTTGGTTTCGGGCAGCCATATGGTTACGACTATAGGAAAGGCGTACTATCAGTGAATGATGACGAGGTATTCGTTGTAAGGGCGATATACAGGATGTACAACAAAGGATTCTCCATGGAATTCATCGCCACATCACTGAATGATGCAAGCATACCTGCCAAGAAAGGAGGGAGATGGAATAAACAATCCATCTTCAAGATACTTCATAACCCCCTTTATGTGGGATACGTAAAATGGGGAGAGATCGTCAGAGAAGGTGACCATCCAGCTATAATAGATATGGATGAATTCATCACGATCAATGGCCCGATCAAGGTAAATTCATGAGCGACAGGATACGTGCCGCCCTATATGCACGTGTTTCTACGGAAGAACAAGCGGATCAAGGATATTCACTTGCAGCACAATTACAGATGCTCAGGGACTTCTGCGAAGTATTCGAGATGGATATCGCAGGCGAATATGTCGACGACGGATACTCCGGGACGAATACTAGAAGGCCCGCATATCGCAGGATGTTCTCCCCTGATGAGCGTCAGAGGTGGGATGCTCTCGTCGTCATAAAGATGGACAGGATACATCGTAACAGCAAGAATTTCATGCTGATGATCGAGGATCTGTCAAAGAACGGACAATCATTCTTCTCCACGACCGAACGGATCGATACGACCACGGCCGTCGGAAGATTCGCGATGGATGTCATCCAACGTATAGCACAGCTAGAATCCGAACAGATAGGCGAGAGGACCAAATTCGGTATGATACAGAAAGCGGAGCAGAAGGATGGCATCATGGGATTCCAACCGCCCTATGGATATTCCATCGCCGATGGTGAATTGATATCGATACCCGAGGAACAGATCGTCGTAAAGAGGATATTCGGATCATATCTCGAGAATTCCACATTGGACGAGATCGCTTCTGAACTGAATTCATCGTTCATCCGTACAAGGAACGGGAATCAGTGGAATAAATACAATCTCCGCAACATATTGCATAACCCCGTCTATGCAGGATACATGCATTGGGAGGAGCATTTGATAGGACATCATGCGGATTGTCCCGTTTCTGTTGATGAGTATAACCAAGTACAAAGGTTGATGGCATCAAAAACGAGGGGTGCGAAGAAGAATCTACCCATCCTGTTGGATGTTGAGGAGTCTTTGTGACATACTCCGATAATTTTTTTAATATGCAGTCACGTCATGGCAGATATGTCCGATAAGAAGAAAAAAGAGATGATGGTGAAGATCATTGCCATAGCTATCGTACTCATCTTCGTTGGTACCGCACTTGTTGCTGGTGTTAGTGTACTCATCAATTGATTGGCTTCTGATTTCTCTAGTCCTTTACGGGATAGCGTCAGTTAGGACAGGATTTGTTAGATTCTCGATCATTTTCATGTTGATCTGTGCGCCCAGCCATCATATGTATCGAGATGAACAATCATTCAATCACGACAATGCAAAACGATATCATCAACGGAGAATCCAGAATACTCGAAGAGAAGATTCAAAAGGATACTTCCAAGATCTTCGTTCTGCGATGACATCTGTCATCGGATTCGTCCACTGTAAACGACGTTAATCGTCAGGAATGTGCCCGCAGCTACGCTACTGTCATCACACTTGTAGACTCCAACATAGATCTGTCCAAACCAAAAGCCGAAATGGTGCTCCAGAAGGGCAGTTTCATCCAATACAGTATCGTAGGTAAATTCATAGGCATGGTCACCGAAGAGCCCATGATATTCACCAAAACCATCGAAAAAGTGAACGATGATGGAACTTACGTAAGTAATACCGCCATATCCGTAACATTCTCCGAAAACACTGTCATGACCATCACAGAGATAGACAAGGATGGTACACTCAGCGTCAACGATGGAAAAAATGAATATGCTGAAACGAAGGATAAATTCCTGAGTTACATCTCCTTTACATACATAGAAAAAACAGAAAAAAATCTGAAGATACTTGACGAAAAGACCGCAGTTATCGATACCGAATTCGGAAAACGTTCGGTCACAGTCAAATCAGTGGAAGTTGCCAATGATACGGGCAGTGTTGGCAAAGGCAAGTACTACTGCGGTAATGATGGGATATTGTACCTCACCGAAGCCGACTTGGATATAGATGGTCAGAAGATGTCAATATCGATAACTCTGAAGAACTCCAGCCTTCTGACAATCGGATCCTGATCTCAAACAGCCGTCACTTATGTGGCGGCACCTTTTTCTTTCTGATTCGGAATAACAATCTCCGCTCTGTTGGAATCGAAGGAGAACGAGTTCTGCAACCTCTCAATGTGCATCATACCCTCGGAATCCACGCTCCGATCCAGATGGGAGATCAAAATGAGAAGTTGAACTTATATTAGAGAAAACTTCCCTCAACTTCTACTCTATCCACTGATCGAACTTTTTTCCGAAGTTTTTCGCCACATTCGCAGAAGTGAAAACTGGTGTAGAATCGTATTTTGAAGTGACAAATAATAAAGCTGATATCTTTATTGAGATTATTTATTTATGTAAATAAAATTGTATAATATTATCATAATTGTGATAAAAATCAAGACCCAGTGCAAAGTATAACGTTGTTTTAACGCCAAATGTGTTAATTCATTCACTTAAAATACATCGAATCACTACCTCAGAACGGTACGTTCATGGACATAAAAGAGTGGCTTGGAGAGGAAAACAATCTTGGTATTGACATTTGGGAGAAAAAGTACTGTTATCAGGGCGAGACCTTCGATCACTGGTTGGATCGTATATCCGTCGGCGACGAAGAATTGAAACAGCTCATCATCGAAAAGAAGTTCCTTTTTGGAGGAAGGATCCTTGCGAACAGGGGACTTCACCTCACGGGACTCAAGATAACACTCTCCAACTGCTATGTCGTAGCACCTCCAGAGGATTCCATAGAGTCGATTTTTGAGACTGCTGGAAAGCTAGCGAGGACGTTCAGCTACGGCGGCGGAGTCGGAATAGACATTTCCAAGCTAGCACCGAGAGGAGCTAAGATCAACAACACGGCATCAGAGACATCTGGAGCCGTGTCATTCACGGATCTGTTCTCGATGGTGACCGGACTCATCGGCCAACATGGAAGAAGAGGAGCATTGATGCTCACGATGTCCTGTGATCACCCCGACCTAGAGGAATTCATGTCTGTGAAGACAGACCTGGAAAGGGTCACCAAAGCCAACATGTCCATACGCATGAGCGATAACTTCATGAACGCCGTCAGAGACAAGAAGAAGTACATCCAGACCTTCGAACGTCCTGAGACCAATGATATCACGAAGAAAGAGCTTGATGCTCACGAATTCTTCAAGAAACTATGCTACAACAATTGGGATTATGGGGAACCTGGTTGCCTGTTTTGGGACAGGATAGAATCATGGAACCTCCTTTCTGAATTCCCGGATTACCACTACGCAGGAACGAACCCATGCGCTGAGGAGCCTTTACCCGCAGGAGGTAGCTGTCTTCTCGGAAGCATAAACCTCTCCAATTTCGTAGATGAATATGGAGAATTCGATGAGGATGAGTTCAGAAGATGCGTAGGAGTCTGCGTCAGAGCACTCAACGGCGTATTGGATGAGGGATTGCCACTCCACCCATTGAAGGAACAGAGGGAATCGGTACGCGATTGGAGACAGATTGGCCTCGGAATCATGGGATTGGCAGACATGCTGATCAAGATGGAGCTCACATACGGAAGCAGAGAGGCGATGGACTTCTGCGACCACCTAGGTACAATCATGGCAGATGAGGCCATGAAGGCATCCGCTCTCTTGGCGAAAGAGGATGGTCCGTTCCCTAAGTGCAACATCGATCATATCCTCGCATCACCGTATTTCATCCACAATGCTTCCGATGAAACGAAGGAACTTGTCAAGAAATACGGCCTAAGGAACTCACAACTCCTCACCATCGCACCGACAGGAACGCTATCCACAATGCTCGGAATATCCGGCGGTATCGAACCTATCTTTGCGAACTATTACGTTAGAAGGACGACATCATTGTCTGATCACGACGAGTATTACAAGGTCTACACACCTGTCGTGAAAAGTTACATGGAGAAGCATGGGATAACCGATGACCTTGATCTTCCGGCATTCTTCGTCACTGCACAGAATCTTGATTATAAACAGAGGCTCAACCAGCAGGGAACATGGCAGATGCACATCGATGCATCGATCAGTTCAACTGTCAATCTTCCCTCTGAATTCCCCGAGGAGGATGTCTACGACCTCTACATGTACGCATGGCAGATCGGATGCAAAGGTGTGACCGTCTTCAGAGATGGATGCAAACGTCTTGGTATCCTTACGACCAAAGAGGAGAAGAAAGAAGAGACTCCGAAGAAGAAGGAGAAGAGAGGATTCGTGGAGAATGTCGAGGACGATGTCGTCGGCAAGAAGAGGAAACTGATCACTGGTTGCGGAAGCCTCCATTGTACAGCATTCTTCGATCCTTCGGATGGACAGTTGTTGGAAGTCTATCTCAACAAAGGTTCTACCGGCGGATGCAACAACTTCATGATCGGTCTCTCGAGGATGATCTCCCTCGCTGCAAGAAGCGGATGTGAGATCAGCGATATCGTCGATCAGCTGAAGAGTTGCGGCTCATGCCCATCATTCGTCCTCCGTACCCACACACAACATGATACGAGCAAAGGCTCATGCTGTCCTACCGCTGTCGGTCATGCACTCATTGACATGTACAAAGAGATGCAGAGGGAGATCAACGGCACGATGCTTTATGATGACAAGAAAGAGGACAAGGCTCAGAGAAAGGTCATCAACCCCTGCCCCAAGTGCGGAGACGAACTTGAATTCCAAGGCGGATGCAACGTTTGTAAAAGCTGCGGATGGACAAAATGCGATTGAGGGTGCTATCCCTCAATCAAACTTCTTTCTTCAATTCTATATTGCAATTAATTAAGCTGATAACTTAACTTGATTAATTAATATAACTACACGAAAATTAGACAATTAACAACGTTAATTTTCTATTACGAAGGATGTTTCTGCAGAAAAATCGAGAAGATCCGCATGAGCTATCGAAAAATTCATGCGCAGAAATGCCCCTATATCTCAATAAGTCGTGTAAAGCCATACTCGTCATCGAAAAGACGAAAAAATCGATTCTATGCCCGTTTACAGTAAAATAAATGAAGATGGTAAAAATTAGTGATCTGACGTGCAATAGATATCTAATTAACGCCGTTAAAAATAGGTTAATTTGACAGTTTGTTATTATTTAATTAGATAAAGCAATTAGCTTAATTTTTTTAACACTATAACAATTGTGTGAAAAACAAGGTAATTCAATCAAATAACTTAATTAACGTAACAGCTAAATTAAATTAGATAGAATAAATAATAACATAATGAATGTTATAAAAATCACAAATTATGTCAAAATTGACCTAAAAATGTGTTATTTTTGAAAAAATCACATCATTTCAAGTTGATATTCGGGGTACCGTCGTGGACAAACAGATAGAAAATTGACCTAAAATTGTGACGTTTTTGGCCAAAAATGAACAAAAATCGATCGTAAAAATTGTAGTTCACAATTAATTACATAAGTAAAGCTACTAACTTAATTTTTTTAACAACTAAAAAATTAGACAAATATAGCATGTAAAGCAAATTGCTAAATTAACACCGTTAATTATAACATATTGTAAAAAATAATTCATGTTAAGCAATAAGCTTAATTTAATGCAACATGCAATTAAAACGAGTTATGATAAGCAAATAAAGCAACGAGCTTAACTGCATAATTACAAAAGATAGTGCAAAATGATCGAAGTCCAAACTAAATGATTACTACGAGTGCATTTTACAATACAACAAGAATTAATGATTGACATATTTTACTAATTAAGTAAATAAATCTACTAGCTTAATTAATAATAATCAATCAAGAAGGTACAATTGGCTTACCCTCGACCTTTGCAGAATCCGCGGGAAACAACACCACCAACAACATCTTGAACTGCTCCTCACCGAAAACAGAATGCGGTATGTTGGCAGGCATAACGATACTCTCGCCCTTATTCAATACGTAAGGTATTCCGTCGATGCAGAACTTTCCCTTCCCTTCGAGTACGGTCACGAACGCATCACCTCTGGAAGCATGCGAACTTATCTCCTCACCTTTATCGAAAGCGAAGATAGTGATACTAACAGAACTATTCTGAACGATCGTTTTACTGACGACCTGTCCCGGAAGGACCTGTACTTGGTCCGCAACCCTGAACATTTCCTGCAATGGGATGTTCTTCACGATAGACATGATTTCAAGATGGTTGCATAACTATTAACATTGTACCGTGAATTAGCGAAGAGATGGCATTGATAAGCACGATAGCAGCAATCGTTTTCATCTGCACGTATCTATTCATCGCCGTCAACAAGACGCCTTGGTTCGAGATCAAGAGATCCTATGTTGCCTTGATCGGTGCTTCGTTGATGATCATAGTCGGTACGATATCATTCACCGATGCCATCGATTCTGTGAACATGGATGTGATCATGCTATTGCTAGGCATGATGCTTCTTGTCGCAGGGTTGGAGTACACAGGATTCTTCACACTCCTATCGAATTTAATGGTCAAGCAATCCTCATCGAAAAGGAAGATGCTTGCGATCGTGATGCTGACATCAGCGATACTCTCTGCCGTCGCATTGAATGATGCTGCAGTCTTGATCCTTACACCCATCGTGATCAGATGCTGTCAGAAGGCCGATGCGGACCCAATCCCTTTCCTTGTTGGCCTGATGATGTCTGCTAACATCGGCAGCATATCCACTGCCGTGGGCAACCCACAGAATGCATACGTATTATCCGTCTCCGGGATGGATTTCATCACATTCTCACTCTATTCCATCCCGATATCCATCGTTTGCATCCTTTTGACGTATGCAATCCTATTGCTCATATTCAGAAAGAGTCTCTACTCGAAATACGAATATCATATTGATGTTCATGAGAATGAACGTCCGGTCGCTAAGAAACAAATGTACCTGATGATCACAGTGATGATTTGTACATTCGTCGGTTTCCTCTGTTCAGGCATCGGAGGATATAGGATATGCGTCGTATCGATGGTCTCTGGTGCGATATCCCTATTGATCATCGCATCATCTGAGCCCAGATACACCATATGGGCCATCAAACACGTGGATTGGCATGTACTGCTGTTCTTCATCGGATTATTCGTCCTCATCGGCGGAGCATCGAATACCGGCCTGATATCCGACCTCTCATCATCCTTCCCTGGATTCCGCGAAGGGGATTCTCTTTCGATCACGTCATTATCAATATTCACTGTCGTATTGAGCAATATCGTGAGCAACGTACCTGCAGTGATGCTCATAACAGAGATGATCACGGATCCTACGACAATGATGCTGATAGCTCTCGCAGCGTCATCCACATTGGCTGGTAACACCACATTGATCGGATCCGTAGCGAACATAATCGTCGCTGAAAGATCGGAGAATTACGGCATAAGGATCGATTTCTTCAAGTTCATGCTCGTAGGAATCGTCGTGACTGTCGTCACGATCGCAGCGATGATTCTGATGATCAACCTAATGTTTAATTAATTAAGCTGATAACTTAACTGAATTAATTAATTAAAATCACCAATCATCAACGATCTTTGTAACCTCATCGCAGAAGATGACATCCTTCCTCTTCTCGATACATCTGATCCTGTAATCCTCTCTTTTCGATTCAGGCATATCATCCAGATTGAGGTAGATGTCGATGATGTCGTGATACGCATGTTTATGCCAACAATCCTGCTTGGGGCTGTTCTCTATCTCTTCCTTGATGTTGACACCATGGAGTACACTCATGATCTTGAAACCCTCTCCAGCTTCTGTGATTATCAGTGCGATGGCAGGAACATTCGGCAATTCATCCCTACCTAATACGTATGGACCGTCGAATTTGAGCCCGTCTATCTGAATCGTCTGCATAGGACAGAATATGTGATAAGGGTACTTAATGAGAGGGTATCACGAACGATACTCAACTCACGATCTTGAAGCCCTGGTCATCCCTTTCGCAATCATAGCTGATGTGCTTATCATCGAGTATCTGAAGGATACTCTTCACGTGAAGTCCGATACCGACGTTGAGGAACTGATTCTCGACCACCCTCTCACCCTTCTCATTGACAGCTGTAGGGGAGAATCCCAAGGGCATGTGGGCAGTACGGACCTGCATACCTGCTATGTAACCGTTCTTATCGAATATAGGGCCTCCAGACTGTCCCTTCATACCCGGCGTGGAGGTCTCTATGTACAATTTGTCATAATTGCCGACATTGCTCTTTCCAGAGTAGATGTTACGCGTATGAATCCCGTCATTCGGGAAGAATGCCATCGGAAGGACGCCTTTCCTTATGCAGAATGTCCCGTTACTTTCGTTGAAATCGGTCGTACTGTCGATGAACGGGAATCCGATACGGCACAGACTGGTCCCTGGGCGGATGGTGTCCGGATCCTTGAATACAGGATATTCGGAGATCATCTCAGGTCTGAAGCCTTCCAATCTTCCTACAGCGATATCCGTATCACCATCTACAAATCCCTCAACGAAATTGACACGATCCCACCCCCACCAAAAGGAGTGATGAGTGATCCATTTCGGATCCTTCTCCAGATTCGGATGGTTACCTTCCTCTGCGACTATCCTATCGATCTCTTCCATCTTCTTCTTATCCTGTTGGAATTTGATGAATTGAGAGAACAGATGCCCTGCCGTGATGATCCATCCATCCCTATTCAATACGATGAATGCGCCGCAACCCGATTGAGTGGACCCGTCGACACAACGTGTAGAAACTATGACCGGCCTAGTGTATCTCATTGCCTTCTCACAAGCATCTGCGAACATGTACGGATGATGTGTGATTGAGTATATACTCTCAACGACGAAAAACAGTCATTTTTGATGAATCGTTGATAAAAACGAAATGGTTTGGAGACAGCCATCGCCTCCGCAGAGATGAGGATCACCATAAAGAATCACACGAAAACGAGAACAGACACAATCATGCGAAAGCATCGGACTCATCAACGTTTTCATCTTTCTCATCATTGGATGCCCATACGCCACAGCTAGAAGGCACAAGTGCATTCCTACTTTGACGATGGCTGAACTCAACTATGTATGACTAATGCAATCTAGTATATATCCATGACTACCGAATACTTCTTTTTTGAACAAATAAACCACGGAATATGAGCGAATATCGACATGTATGAATTCAACGGGATTAGTATTATGGCCCCTTATTCTTCGATTGTAATTTCAGAGAAATGAAATGACTCTGAAGAACATTAATTTCTAAGACGATATTCCCGCAATTCAAAAAAGTACTTGAATACGATTCACATGCACTGGTTTCGAGGATGCACATTATACATTGTGCAGAGCGGATAACATGACACTCGTTGCGTGCACATGCCCCCATTGCGGTGGAGAGGTGAAGATGGAGGACACCCTGGCGACAGGGTTCTGCACATATTGCGGACGCCAGATAATCAACGACAAAGCAATAGTCGGCGATATCAAAGTAAAGATGGATCGCACATCAGAAGTGGTGAACATATTGAGGCTCGCCAAGTATTCGATGTACGATGGCGACCTCTATGGCGCACAGGCACTCCTCGGCAAGGCCATGCAGATGGATGCTGATAACGCAGATGTATGGTACATGGATGCCGTTTTCGACAAGAAGAACGCTAAGAACGACATAATCCGTGCGAAGAGTCTGAAGTCCTACGGCGTGTTCACCGAGGAGGATATGAACTCCTACAAGACACTCACACGTAGCGGAGGGCAGGGATTATTCATCACATGCACCATCATAACGTTCTTCTCGATATTCTTCAGCGTTCCATTCGCGATCATATTCGAAAAATTCTACCTCATACCGATCATCATGTTCTGTGGCATGTTGCTCACTGTACTCTCTGCAGTGAACATGATGCGCCTGAAAAAGAAGAACATACCCATTCCATCGCCGAGGAATGAGATGGATGATGAGATGAGACAAGCCATCAAGGATGAGCTCAGAAAACAATGATCTGAAGGGGCCGATGGACCCCATATCAGTCATTGATTTACGTTTATCAATCGGTGACCTCCCCTTCACACTTTATATATCATCAATGCGAACAATGTGTTGATAAGATGGGTGCACCTGGAGACATCTACGAAAGAGAACTGAAATTCCTCCTTTCCGGCGATAGCAAGATCATAAACAAGATGGTCAAAACATGCGATGAAACGGAAGAATCCGGATATCGTAGGATGGAGGACCAACCATTCGTTGTCATAAGAGCTGCAGGTTCACTTGGAGTCGATCTCGTAGCATTGAGATGGGATTTCTCATTCCCCATCGAGGTCAAGAGCTCATCCGACAGAACGATGCATTTCAGCAGGAACCAGAGACTCACCGAACAAGCGACCAATATGATGGAGAATTGCATGAAATCCCATGTCATACCTATCTATGCGATGCGTCTGAAGAACTATCGTGGCGATCCTTGGAGGCTGTTCGCATTGCCGATCGAAGAAGAATTGAGAGGCAGCATGGGATTGTTGCAGAGGAAAATCCCGAAGATCGATGTCAATTCCAATGGGAATTACATAATGAGATGGGATGACGGTATGAAACTCAGCGAATTCATGAGCTACGTCTCGATGAATATGTGAGGAGGTCGTCAGCACTCATAGGGCTCATCATCGAATCAGCCTTCAACATATCTTCATCCGACACATTCCTCACATCATGATTGATGGTGATAAATAATAATCATTCGCCGAGAACGTCATCCAGCAATGATTTTAACTTGTTCTGATTATTGTCCTGACATGAGTCAAAGAGAGATCGATGCAGCAAGTAAGTTCAACTGTTCCGTGAGGGAAAGAGCGATATTCGAATCTGGAATAAAACTAGCTACGATCTATCATCAATTCGTCGGTACGCCTGTCAATTCCGTTTCTGTGGAACCGCTTGAACTCGCGATCGAGGAATCGATCATCGCACAACCATACGTCTCGGATGCTGAAGTGTATATCGATCGCACCAGATTCGTATCTAATGGGGACAGATACAGCTACATCTCATTGACTGGCGATATGATCGATGCAAAGGTCACGATAAAGATCGATGACGTATTTGTTGTATCAGAAATGAGATACGACAATGAGCTGAAGTACCCATTGATGTTCGTATCAGAGATTGGTGAGGATTGAGGGGATATACCCTCAATCGGCTTAACACTCAAGACATTTCAGAGTGTTGTTGACGTAAGTTTTGATCTCCTCAGGAGACTTTCCCTCGGCGACCTGTTTGAGCACGCTGAGCATACCGTCTGCGTATGCTACCTCGCTGTTGCCCTTCTTCTTCATCTTCTCGACGATCTCTATTTCCTCAGCTATGTTCATCATTTGTTCACCAGAGTGACCTATGCGCATAGACTACATAACGTTATCCGGTGATTGTACGATTTACAATCGTGAATGCAATCTAGATTCGAAGGACTTCAGTTTTTGATAGGACGATTTAAGATGGATGTATTGAATTCTGTTTGAACTGCTGAATCGCCCCAAAAGAACGCAAAATGAAGATACCCTTTTAATACGCGTAACCCTATAGCCTCTCGCTATAACTGGGATGTATCATGATTTCAGACATCAAAATCGGAATTACAGGCCTACCAGGTGCTGGTAAGACCACTGCCTTACTCAGCGTCATCGATATGCTGAAAAGAGATGATCTGAAGATCGGTGGTATGCTTAACGAACCCATCATGGATGGGAGATATCGCGTAGGTTTCACCACTAAGAACTTCATGACCGGTGATACCGAGACCTTCGCACTCAACACCATCGAGAGCAAGATAATGGTCGGGAAGATCGGTGTCGACATCTCAAAATTGGAATCCGTAGGTGTCAGTGCAATCAAGCAAGCCTGCGAGGAATGCGACATCATTATCATCGACGAGGTCGGGAAGATCGAGGTCGAGAGTGAACTTTTCTGTCAGGTCGTGAAGGATGCTTTGGATGTTGACAAACCCATGATTCTCACACTCCACAAGAAATCAAGAAACCCACTTCTTCAGGACATCAGAAGAAGGGATGACGTCAGGATCCTTGAGGTCACACCCACCAACCGTGCACTCCTTCCGCATAAGATTGTACGTCTTATGAATGGGGAGAACATCTGATGAATTACGTTGAGATCCAAGAAGGCCCAACAAGATTGATTGTTCCCGAGGATCACTCCTCCGGAGGGCCTGGTAAGATCAATGGTTCCGTTTTCTTCAATGAACAGATGGCATTCAACAGGGACATCAGCGTGATGTTCCTACGTGCGTTCGATAAGGAATTGAAGGTATTGGATGCCATGACAGCGACCGGTTCGAGGGCTGTGAGGATAGCGAATGAGGCCCCGAAGACGAATGTCACTGCCAATGATATCAGCGCCTACGCCATACCTTTCATCGAGAAGAACATCGAGATCAATGGTGTCACCAACTGCACTCCATCCAATAGGAATCTGCATTCTATCCTTGCTGAGAACATATACGACTACATCGATATTGATCCCTTCGGCTCGCCTATGCCATTCCTGCATTCAGCGATACAGGGTGCTAGAAGACACGGCTATCTTGCGATCACAGCTACGGATGCGGCACCGCTTGCAGGTGCGCATCGTGCGAAATGCGAGAGAAGATACCAAGTACGCCCTCTGAGAGGGATCATGTGTCATGAAGCCGGATTGAGGATACTGATCGGTACGATGGCTAGGGAGATGGCCAAATTCGACAAGGGCCTTAGACCGATGCTCTCATTCTCTGCAGACCATTACTTCAGAACGTATCTGCAGGTGATGGATGGAGCCAATAACGCTGATGAGGCATTGAAGAATCTCATCTATATCGCATTCGATCCTGTAACATTAGAGAGATCATATTCATATGAACCTGATAAAAAACATATCTATGGTCCATTCTGGGGCGGAAGATTGTTCGATAAGGAGCATCTTGCGAAGATGGATGCGCATGATACATGCGTAGAAAGGAAATGCAACAAATATCTCGATCTATGGAAAGAAGAGATAGATGATATCCCCTTACTCTACGATATGAGCGAGATATCCTCATTCCTCAAGGTCACCACACCTCGCATGGATACATTCATCGAGAGGATGAATGAGTATGGCAGGACGTCTAAGACACATATCTCTCCGACAGCTTTCAAGACCGAATTATCATTGAAGGAGATCTGCGACGTGTACACAGAGGTCTCGAAGGAGACGGTATGAACTTCGAGTTGATCATCTTCGATATGGACGGTACTATCTGCGATTCGTGGCCATCCATGCTCTATTGTTACAAAGAGACGTTGAAGAGGTTCGGTAACGCCGATATGCCTGATGACGAGTTCTGGTCATATTTCGTAGGCTATCTCCCTGAGAATCTCAAACTGATGTTACATACGAATGACGAATCCACTATCAACGAGGCTGTGAGATACTTCAGACAGAAATATGAAGAAAAAGGACATGCGATGAGCGGTCCGTTCGAACCTGTTGTAGAGACCATAAAAACGTTACATGAACGCGGCTACAAGATCGGATTGGCAACGATGACCCTTGAGAGGTATGCAATCAACACCATGAAGGAGATCGGTATCGATCAATGCTTCGATGTCATGCACGGTTCATCCGAAACAGAGAGTCGCACAAAATCCGACATGATAGAGATGTGCATGAACGAGACCGGAACATCGCGTGAAAGAACATTGATGATCGGCGATGGATTCAATGATCTGGAGGCTGCTAAGAAATCCAAGGTGAGATTCCTTGCGGCAGCATACGGATTCGGCATAACGAAGGAGAATTGCATCGAATACGGATACAGATATGCGGATAAGCCTGAGAACCTCTTGAACGCCATTGAAAATTATCAATGAGCAACCCATTTATACCGCATTATCTTACGTTTTTAACATGCCGACGCTTGCTATTATCGGGGCCCAATGGGGCGATGAAGGCAAAGGGAAAATCACAGATTATCTTGCAGAGGATTCGGATGCAGTCGTCCGTTTCCAAGGCGGGAACAACGCAGGTCACACGATAGTCATCGGTGACAACGTCTTCAAATTGCACCTTCTTCCATCTGGAGTCCTTAGAGAAGGCAAATTGGCGATCATCGGCAACGGCGTCGTTGTCAACATGGATGACATGGCCGAGGAGATCAAACAGATCACTGATGCCGGCCTTTCCATCGATGGACTCAGGATATCCGACAGAGCACATCTCATTCAGAACTACCACAAGAAATTGGATGGTGCCGAGGAGATCTACAGAGGCAAGAATTCGGTCGGAACCACCAAAAAAGGTATCGGACCGACATATCAGGACAAGATCGCAAGATATGGATTCAGAGCGGGAGACATCCTTGAACCTGAACTCGTTAGGGAGAAAGCAGAGTTCATCCTGCCTATGAAGAAGGATCTTCTCAAGATGATGCATGCTGAGGGGTGTCAATGCACCGTTGAGAAGTTCGAAGATAAATTCAAGAGATGGGGCGAGACATTCGGCAAATACGTCTGCGATACATCCGTTCTCATAAACGATATGATCGACGAGGGGAAGAACATCCTCTTCGAAGGTGCACAGGGTGCGATGTTAGACATCGACCATGGTACGTATCCATACGTGACATCATCATCAACGGTCGGCGGAGGCATATGCTCCGGTTCCGGCGTAGCGCCGAACAGGATAGACAACGTTGTCGGTTGTCTGAAAGCATACACAACACGTGTAGGCGAAGGTCCGTTCGTCACCGAGTTGGAAGGCGAAGCCGAGGAAGAACTTCGTAAGAAGGGCGGAGAATTCGGTGTCACCACCGGAAGAGGAAGGAGATGCGGCTGGTTGGACCTCGTTGTCGCAGAACATGCCGCAAGACTCTGCGGATTCACGCACTGGGCGATAACGAAACTCGATGTCCTCAACGATTACGATAAGATCTATGTCTGCACAGGATATGATGTGGATGGAAAAGTACTCAAACACTTCCCTGCATCATTGTCGAAACTCGAGAAGGCGAAACCCATCTACAAGGAGTTCGATGGATGGGATTCATGGGATGATTCTGAGAAGATCATCAAGGACGGATATGATGCATTGCCCAAGAACATGAGGACTTACATCGAATTCATCGAGGAATACACCAAGATCCCCGCATCGATCATCTCAATCGGTCCTAAGAGATCAGAAACGATCGATAGATTCGGTAAATGGTTCTGAATCTCAAAGGGAAGTCATCTTCCCTTTATATTTTACCTATCGACATGATAGGTTGTATGCAGGATATGCGTAATTAATAGTCCTGCATACACACTAATCATGGGAGCGAAAGGAAAAGGATGTTCCTGTAACGTTCAGAAATCCAAGACAGCTGCCAGAGATGACATGCCTATCGAGGAAGAAGATCGTTCGAAACATTGGACTCAGCATCTTCAGATCTGAATAAGGTCTGTCAAACTTCAAACTGTGAGGTGGGTTTTGGCCCATCCCGCAGCTATCAAGGCAATTGTGCCTTGAGATATGCTTTTCTATCTCTGTCAAGAGGTATCGTTGCATCGATCCCGACCTTGCATGTGATGCTATCATCGGCACTTGGATCGAGTGATGAACCCTTCGAATTCGGTATCGTGATGAGCCTTGTCGCTTGGAATCTCGTAGCGACAGCCCATTCAACTTCCTTATCATCGAAGATATCGACATCATCATCGACAACGATCACATTCTTCATCGATTTGTGACCATCCAATGCTGCTAAGGCTGCTACCCTTCCGTCATCCTCATTGACCTTCTTGATCGAAACGACACCGTTCAACCAACAGCAACCGCCCTCTGTCAGACGGACCGCTTTCACGCCAGGAACCTTCTCTCTCACGGAGATGTACATCATCGGCTCCCTTGGGAGTCCCATGAACAGATAATGCTCATTACCGCCTGGTAACAGGAAGTGGAAGTAAGGATCCTTGTTGGCCCATATCTTCTCGACCTTGATCACAGGCTGCATCCTGATGTAATCGTATGTACCCGTGATATCGACGAACGGACCTTCCTCAGTCTCATCGAATGTTATCCTTGCCTCGAACACATAATCGCACTCCGAAGGTACGATCAATCCGTTATCTGTCCTTCCGACCTGCAACGGCTTTCCTGTGCCCATCTTGCATAATGATGATGCTATGGTCATCTCGTCCGTCTCATAGGCTGTGGATGTAGCAGCCGCAAGGAGCATCTCAGGCCTTGCTCCGATACAGATGGAGATCTTCAGCTCCTCTCCCTTCTCCTTGGCCTCATTGTACATCCTGTAGAGATGTCTAGGAACGAGCCTCACGGCAATCCTGTCGCGATCCATTATCATCATCCTGTGGAAGGAAACATTCCTCTTGCCGTTGTATTCTGATACGATTATCCCTGACGATATGTAACGTCCACCGTCCTCAGGGAAGTACTTGCATATCGGCAATGCCATAAGATCGACAGGTAACGATTGGTATCTGAACTCGGGTTCATCGGTGAATTCCGTATCGCAGGGATTGTCCGATGCGTGTATGAGGGATGTGACGATCTCATCCTGTCCGATATTCAATGCCTCAGCGACCTTCTGCCTTGTGGAGAATAGATTGCCTACAGCCTTCCCGCCATTGACATTCTCGAAAATGATGGTCCTGTCCTGATCCTCCAACATCAATTTGGTTGATTGAGTTGAATCTGCATCGATCTTATCCTTGACCCTGAATTCCGTACCTTTCAGATACTTTCCTACGGACATGATTACATGATAGCGAAGACCGTATTTTACATTTTATGGGATTCACTCGTTCGTCCTGGACCTTATCGACGCTGAGAGCAATACCGCACAGAATGCCAATATGGATGCGACTATCATCGTGAACCTGAATCCTTCCATGAATATTTCCGATGGAAGATCGGATATGGATATACCTGAACTGTTCGAACCTATGTTGAAGAACGCAGAGAACATCGCAGTCCCCAATGCAGAACCGAAGTAAACGAAGAATGACAGCAATGATGATGCTGAACCCTTCTTCTCCGACGGTACATTCTCCACGAGACGCGTACCCACAGAACTTCCCGAGAATCCCCATACGCTACCGAGGAGTATCAATCCGAATATCAAGGAGATGAGGCCGGTCGATGAATCGAGGAACGTGAATATGATGCATGTCAACATCATCAACGAACATCCGATTATGGCGAATGTCCTCGTACCGCGGCTTGAACATGCTTTGGCTACAGGAAGACATAACACCAATGTTACTAGTGCCTGTGTGAGCATGATCAATCCGCATTCCATCGTATCATAGCCCATCTCTATACTGAGCATGAATGGGATGAGATACAGACATCCCATGTATGATGCGTTCAGTATCATGAACGCCAATATCGCCCTGTCGAATCTCGATATCTTGAACAATCTGAGATCGAGAACGGGATCCTCCTTCTTCAGATCATATGTGACGAATATCGCGAATATGATCACGAATGCTACAAGAGCCGAGATGTTCGTTACACCGATACCGTGGGATGGGATGGATTCCACTGCGTACAATCCGCATATCAATGAGAGGAACAGTAACAATGAACCGAGATAATCGAATCTCATGTCATCCATCTTATCATCTGACGGAACGTATCTGTGTGCGAACACGGCGCATATCACGCCTATGGGGACGTTGATGATGAATATCCAATGCCATGACAGCGCATTCGTCAATATGCCGCCCAATGTCGGACCGAATGCTGCCCCTACCGATGATCCCAAGACAGAAAGCGTCATCGCAAAGATCATCATCTTCGGCGGGAAGAACTTCACAGCGAGCATGATTCCTGTAGAAGCGAGCATCGCTGAGCCGATACCCTGTATCGCCCTCGAGATCAAGAGGAATGTGGAATTGTATGACAATGCACACAGCAATGATCCCAATGCGAATATGATGAATCCGCCAACAAGCACCTTTTTTATCGCACCTTTATCAGCTATCTTACCGAAGACGAGTATCAATCCCGCCATCATCATGAAATACACCGTAACGACCCATGATGAATCGCTTGTGCTCATTGCGAATGATTTACCTATCTCTGGCAATGCGACAGTGACTATGGTGCCATCCAACCCGTCGAGGAAGAATGCCATGGCCATAACTACGTAGAGTACGAGCTGATCCTTCCTATCAGTCACCATATTCGTCATACGACAATCACCATCGATGCGATCGATATTCAACGGTGTGCGAACACTGCTGTGTATGATTTTGGATCCTTGTTCTCGATCCTTGCGAATCCGATCCTCTCGAACTGTACCATGTCGTTCTTCTCAGATAACACGGCATTCTCGACGAGACCGTTCAGGACGGTTCCGTCAGGCATCAATATCTTCGCCTCGGTGGAATCGTTGCCTACCCACTGCACAGCCTTGAATCCCTTCTTGAGAATGGATACATCCGTTCCTGCGTATTTCGCAGGTGATGAGTAATCAATATTGCAGAGATCCTTGAGCCTGATCTTTCCGGCCTCTTCGAACAGCTCCGAATCCTCCTTGGATAGATAAATGGTCCTGTCCTTGATGTCGTACTCCCTGAATCCCCTATCAGCATGATCGGGGTGGAGAGGCGCTTTACCTACGATCTCATCGCATCCATCTATCTCGAACTTGACAGGGTCTGCGACGAAGAAGTATCTGTTCGCGTCAGGATCGATGATATCGCGGTTCATCGCGAAGAGATTGTCCCAAGAGAACTGTATGTCGATCGGCTTAATGCCGCTCTCGACCCAATATCTCCTGATCGCCTCAGGCCTTATGCCCCTTCTCTCCAATGCTCTAACAGTACCTGTTCTCACATCATCCCAACCGGAGTATTCACCGTTCCTGATGGACTCCTTGATGAGCGATGTCTTGAGTATGGTATCGGGGATGTTGACGAGTCCGTAGTGATAGTATGTCGGCTTCTTCCATCCGAAATAATTGAAGATGTATTCCTGTCTGAACGTATTGTTGAGATGGTCCTTGCCTCTGATGACATGCGTCATACCGAGGAGATAATCATCGATGGCGACGGAGAGATTCATCATGGGGTATGCCCTGTACTTATCCTTCGTCAATGGGTGAGTGTGATCCACCAACCTCAATGCTACGAAATCCCTGACAGCTGGATTGGGGTGATCGATGGCTGTCTTTACGACAGTGATCGCTTCGCCTTCCTTGTAGCCGCCGTTCATGAACCTATCGAATCTTTCCAATTGTTCCTCTACAGGGAGGTCCCTGCATGGACAGGCGATCTTCTTCTCCTTCTTCTGTCTCCAATCCTCTGCGTCACAAGTACAGACGTATGCATGGCCCATCTCGATGAGTTTCCTGGTGTAATCGTAATAGATCTCGAACCTCTCTGATTGAATGATCTTCTCGTGTATCTTCACACCTAACCATTCCAAGTCCTCGGGTATCATATCGTATGCATCAGGATCGATCTTCTCAGGATTAGTGTCCTCGAACCTGCAGATCAGTTTACCACCGTATCTCTTGACATATTCGTCATTGAGTATCGAAACGCGTGTGTGACCGATATGCAGAGGTCCTGACGGGCCTGGAGCGATCCTCATGACAACCTTACCATCAATATTCTCCAGATCGGGAAGTTCGTACTTCCTCTCCTTCTTCTCCTTGACGAGAAGTGATGGATCGAGTTCCTCCAATGCTCTCTTCTGATCCTCCAATGCCATAGCATTCACGTCAGATACGACAGAATTGACGATCTCGTTCAATTCCGGTACTTTGGCCCTCCACTCCTGACATTCGCCTAGTACCTTACCGACTATGGATTTAGGGTTAGCCTTACCCTTGAAGAATACAGCATTCTGAAGCGCATATTTCCTGATGAGGATCTCGATGTCGTTCGACATGTGAATCCCGAACGCTTGCATATATAATAGACTCACTACTTGCGCACGTGCGATATGATATTGATTTACCGTTGGCTTATTGCGTACGGACATTGTTTATTTGTTCGTATATCGCAACAATGATACGTTCTACGTATGGGTTAACGGATCGTGAGGAAAGTTGTCCATGGACAGGATGCATCATGCGGTTATGAATCCTATATTGAACAACTGATTGACCAACGTACCCACCAATACGGCGATGGTAACGGATGACAGACAGACAGCGAGAGTGTTCTTCCATCCCAACTCATCTCTCATGACAGCTATGGTCGCGATACAAGGCATGTAAATGCTCATTATGATACCATATACGACGAATTGCGAAGGATCCATCTCCGTTATCGCACCGACGATGACCAGCATACCGTATGACATCTCCTTCCTGACCACACCTACGATGAAACAGATTATCGTCACTGCAGGAAGGCCCAACATGTCCACCGTCAACCATGACATCGGTTCCACGAATACGTCCAACAGGTTGTAATAGATGCATAATTCCACGATTATGCTTCCGATTATGAGCAAAGGTACTGCTATCGCGAAGAAATCCTTAGAACGCATCCACATCTTGTTGATGACGTTCATCACCCTCGGGACCTGCAATTCAGGCAATTCTATGGCAAGGTTGGATGGTTCCAATTTCAACGTCTTGTTCAACACAATCCCAATCGATACCATCAATACGGTAAGGATCGCAAGAATGACCAGAACCCATTCGATGCCTGCGAATTTTCCGGTAACCCCAGTCATTATCGCGATCTGTGCAGAGCATGGTACCGCCATACAGATCATCGAACAAAGGATGATGCGTTCCCTCTTCGACCTGATCATACGTGTAGCGAGTATCGCAGGCACATTGCATCCGAAACCCACCATGATGGGGATGAAAGCATTCCCGTGAAGACCGAAATGATGCATCAATCTGTCAAGGAGCACTACGGCCCTGGGAAGATATCCTGTGTCCTCCAATATCCCCAATATTATGTAGAACACCATGATGTAAGGTATCACCAATCCCAAGATCGCTTGGATACTGCTGTCGATACCGGACATCAATGCCTTTCCGATGTCTCCTGCGATGTTGCCACCGAGATCTATCAATGCGGTACCTACGAATGTCGTGTAGAGATGATCGATCCATTCAGCGATTATCCCTCCCAGGCCGATCAATGTTATGAATGTCAATACCAGAATACCGATGAGTATCGGGATACCTGTGGAAGGTTCAATGGTTATGTCCGATATCTTCTCTGAACGCGTCAGATTCTTCGTCGAACGATGGACAGTCTCCATGACGATGACGTGTGCATCTCCGTATCTGTCCCTGGCGATATGCACGCCTATATGATCCCCATGTATCTTCGTGAACTCACGGTCGATATCACCGATGATAAAGGGATCGGAATCATCATCGATGCCCTCGAGGATCTTTATCGCCTTCCCTCTGTTGACATGATGTGTCTCCATCACCTTATCGATAGCCTCTACGATGTGATCGTCATACATCACACGATAATCGGATATCTTCGCCTTCCCGGAGGATATCGCGTCCAAAAGATCGCTTATCCCGTCCCCGTTCCTTGATGAAACGGGAATGACGGGAACGCCGAAGATCTTCTCCAACTTCTCTACATCTATCGTCATCCTCTTCATCGACAGATCGTACTTGTTGAGGGCGATTATCGTAGGAAGACCGAGTTCCAAGACCTCCATGGACAATACAAGACTCGGCTCCAGATCCGTTGAATCCGCAACGACGACGATAACATCATTGTCGGCATCCCTCAGCATCTTGATGACGACATCCTCATCACTTGAAGTTGTGGAAAGACTATAAGTTCCTGGAAGATCATGGAAATGTAACTCGTTACCACCGTAGGTCACAGTAGCCTCGTCGAATTCCACTGTGGTACCAGGGTAATTCGATGATATCACACCTACACCGGTCAACCTGGAGAACAAGGTGGATTTACCCACATTAGGCTGGCCGATGAGTGCTATTTGGAATTTCATAAGATCAGTTCTGATTCATGAATATCGATGAACATAGCTCCTTATCGAGAGCGATGACACTGTCACCGATCAAAATGATACGAGCGCCATCCACAGACACCTTGCTGTCCAATTTGATAGCCCTTCCAGGTACGAAACCCATCGAGATGAGTTTCCTAACGACTGCGACATCCTTATTGGACACGTGAGATATGGTCCCCCAATCCCCAGGTTCAGCATCGACGAGGCAGATCGCTGGTTTCTTCACACCCATCTTCTCGTCACAAGGTTCAGGACACGTGTCGCAGTCCCCATCGACCTTGTGTCCGATCATATGACACATCTTGATGGCTGCATCCTCGCTCATCGAATGTTCGAATGCGCATGCATTGTCATGTGCGGATTGATGATCGACATCGAGGACGTCCGTGAGGAACCTCTCCATGATGTGGTGTTTCCTTCTGAGGTTCTTCGCAACGGTTATGCCCTCAGCGGTCAAGGAGACGCCCCTATATCTCTCATAATTGACAAGACCCTCTTTGCTGAGAATCTTCAACATCTCCGTAACACTAGCGGGTGCTACACCCATATAATTCGCTATCTCCGTGGTCTTGACGACACGGACGCCATCTGTGAGGCGCAGGATGTTGATCAGATAATCCTCACGGTTATCGGTACTCATCAAGTGGCCATTATGTAAAGGGAATATTTAACTATGCCTAAAAATAGGCAGGACATGCCTGCCTGGCTTACTCATTATTGTTCTTCTCGAGTTCTTTCGCAGCCCTTCTGGCCTCCCTCTCCTCGGCCTTGATCCTAGCTGCCTCTTCCTTTGCGAGTCTCATCTCTTCCTCTCTTGCAGCTGTCTCCTCATTGATCTTCTGACGCTCCGCCTCGCCTGCGACCTTACGATCCTCGATCTGTTTCTCGAGTTCCTTGATCCTCACGACACGAGTCTCGATATCTATGAATGCGCCCTTGACATCATCCTCAGGGACGTATGTGCCGTCGTTAGCGTATTTATTCCAATAGTATTGACCGATAGCCATCAGTTGCTCATCTATGGCCTTCTGTTCAGATGTTTTATCATTCTTCATCTGATTTATCTCGCTCTTCTCGTCCCTATTGCTCTTGCGATTATCAAGAACATTGTTCAATTTGTTCATAAATCCCATTCTATCACTGTTGAAATGATTGCTATTAAGGGATATAAATGTGAATGTGCAACCATGGATGTCGATGCAAGGTATGTGGCATAATATATCTGAACGATAGATATCATCCATCGATTCTACCAAATATCAATCAATGTACCATAAAATAAGTAATAAGCCAAGTTTCTTTTTAATATCCTCGAATACAGGTACGAAAGGTGTCATGATGAGCATTGAGAAAGCAATGGAGGATATCAGGAACGGTAAGATCGTTCTCGTTTACGATTTCGATGACAGGGAGAAGGAGACGGACATGACGATCGCGTCAGAATTCATCACACACGAGATCCTGAGGACCTTCAGAAAAGATGCAGGCGGACTCGTATGCACGACAACGCCATTCGATGTCGCCAAGAGAGTCGGACTCCCATTCATGTCCGATGTATATTGGGATGATGAGAAATATCCTGTGCTCAGGATGATGTCTCCCAACGATATCCCTTATGACAACACCAAATCATCGTTCGGTGTGACGATCAACCACCGCAACACATACACTGGTATCACTGACAATGACAGGGCACTCACCATCAAGGAGTATGTGAAGACCATATTCCAGGACAAATCCCCAGAGGGGATACGCGAGGACCTCGGTAAGAACTTCAGAGCACCAGGACACGTACATCTCCTCAACACATCCGAAGTACCATTGGTCAACAGGAAGGGACATACGGAATTGACCAACGCATTGATGGTCATGGCAGGAGTCAAACCTTCAGCGACGATATGCGAGATGATGGGTGACGACGGTAACTCCGAGAAGAAGGAGAACACCATGAGATATGCTAAGGAACACGACCTCACATTCATCACAGGCGATGAGATCATCAAAGCCTGGAATGAATTCAAGAACAGGGAGTGAGCATGGTCCGCGTGATGGCCTCCGGAGTATTCGACATACTGCACACAGGTCACATATCATATCTTGAGCAAGCGAAGGCGCTAGGTGATGAACTGTACGTCGTTGTCGCGAGCGACAACACCGTCAGGAAGAACAAACATGAACCGATAACCCCTGAAAGGATGAGGGTCAGGATCGTCTCTGCTCTGAAACCCGTTGACGTCGCTATGATCGGCAACGATAGCGGCGACATGTTCGCGATATTGGATGAGATCAGACCTGACGTCATCGTATTGGGATTCGATCAGAAGTTCGATGAGAACACTCTATCGGAAGAATTGAAGAAGAGAGGCTTCGACATAGCTGTGAAACGTGCGGACCAATCAGGCGAGGACTTGGAAGCTACAAGGGCCATCATCAAGAAGATACGCGAGAGGATTGATCTGAAATGAAGACGATAGGTATCGCAGATACGACATTCGCAAGATACGACATGGCCGCATCGGCCATCGATGAATTGAAGAGGACAGGCACCGGATTCAAGATAATCAGACGTACAGTACCTGGATTCAAGGACCTCCCTGTCGCATGCAAGAAACTCATCGAGGAGGATGGATGCGACATCTGCATGGCATTGGCGATGCCTGGTCCGATGGCGAAGGACAAGACATGCGCACACGAGGCATCCACAGGATTGATCCTCTGTCAATTGATGACGACGACACACATCATCGAGGTGTTCGTCCACGAGGATGAGGCGAAGGATGCCAAAGAATTGGAATTTTTGGCTGACAGCAGGGCAAGGGAGCATGCTGTCAATGTTTACGATCTACTGTTCCGTCCAGAATCATTGACAAAACGTGCGGGAACAGGTTTGAGACAAGGTTTTGCTGATGCAGGACCTGTAAGACAGAAGAAGTGATTTGTTATGGCAACGAGAAAATATAAGATTGGAATGGTAGCGGCTGAGTTCAACTACGAGATCACATCCCTCATGGCAGCAAGGGCTGAAGCAGAGGCGGAGTTCCTCGGTGTTGACATCGTGAAGAAGATCATGGTGCCCGGAGTTTTCGAGGTCCCTCTTGCAGTGAAGAGCCTTGTCGACGATCCCGAGATCGATGCGGTCATCACCATCGGTGCGGTCATCGAGGGCGAGACCGAACATGATGAAGTGGTCATGGGACAGGCATCGAGGAAGATCATGGATCTCTCCTTGGAATCCGGAAAGCCTGTGGCCTTTGGACTCACCGGCCCTGGAATGACAGAGCTCCAGGCCATGGATAGGATCGAGAAGGGTGCACAGGTCGTCGATGCAGCTGTCAAGATGCTGCAGAGACTCGGACTGTGAGATCGAATGGTCGCACGTGAGTGCGACCATCCCATCCACCATTCATTTTTCTATCAATTCTCAGAATCCTACGTTCTTGTTATGGTCGGCGATCGTATCGGCCATCACCTTCAGATTGTTCAGGGACAATCCTCTGTTCACTGAACAGGAGCACATCATGATGTATGGTTCATCCTTCATGATATCGATGAACCTGTTGGTGTCACGTACGATCCTCTTGTCGGGACCTAGTAACAATGTCGAATAGGCATCGACGCCCCCCAATACAGAACATCTTCCTCTGCACTTATCCGCTATAGCGCTAGCATCATTCCCTTCCGAGAATTGGAAACCATCGATACCAGTCGCTATGGACGATTCCAATGCATCCGAACGATCGTCCGTGGAAAACACACCATGCGGATGGAATATCGTTGGAAGGCCCTCTTTATGAGCATATTTGGTAAGCTCTTCGATACCTGTGATCGAACGTTCCATGAAATCATCGCCGATCATGTCGGAATTGTCCGATGCAGATGCGAAGAACACACAATCCGCCACATCTTCTGCCATCCCAAGCATCTCATACCTTATCGCATCGATTGAGAATCTCAATATCCTATCTGCAAGTTCAGGATTCAGAGCGAGATCCATCATCAATGTCTCAAGACCCCTTGCGAATCCCGCCATGGTCATCGGACCGGGAACATTTATCGCTATAGCAGAATCAGGACGCTTCTCATGTACGATCTCGCACGACCTGCGCATCCCTTTGTACAGATATCCGTCGAGTATCTGCGACGGCTCATACCTGTCTATGTTATCATAATCCTCGAAACAATAGCCCGAAACGTATGGTATCCCATTCTCGGGGAACTTCGTTAGTCCTCCAAACGCCTCCAGACCGTACGTGAATATGCATCCGACATTACAATCGCTATTCAGAAGATCCTGTAGCGCCAATACGCATCTTGCAGACAGTTCAGCATCATATCCACCATCATGGAAGATCTCATCCGTCCTCACAGGCACTGCATCCATCCCAAGGGTCAGATCCCTCGGGAAGAACGGTACGTTTTCAGTCTGCTCTTGTCTAAGAGTGGATAGGAACAATTCTTTGGACGTCATCATATCATCTTACAGATCATATGGCATGATATGCCTGAAATCGTCTATCGTACCGATCTCGAAACCTTTCTCGATCATCAGCTTCTTGACCTCATCTGAAGGGAACGGATACCATTTGACGTTCTCCATATCGTCATCACGCGGATTCGCACCTATCTCCACGGACATGTGGTTGCATCCCCAATCGAGACCATCCGCATTGAGCGGATGCATCGGGACCATCGCCCTCTTCCCCATGGCCATCCTGACGACTGCGATCATCTGCGTGTGCCTCTCCTTGGATATCTCTCTGAGATCGTATTTCGGTGTGCCTTTGACAGCAACTCTCTTCATCGTGCATACTGCAACGGCTTCGATCTTCTCGCGATAGATCTCCAACTTCTCGACGATCTCCTCATTCGTATGTTCTGGACCTATCGGATCCAATCCGCATGATGCTAGAAGGCCTGCTTTCTTGGAATTGTATACCGATTCCAAAGCGACCTCCTTAGCAGCCTTAGCGAGATAAAGGGATTCCTCGGATTTCGAGTCAAGGGAAAGTATACTGAGCAGATCATCCTTGTCCTGCCTCTCATTCCTCAGAGCTTTCTCCTTCATCCTGTCGATCGATCCTGTAATCGCTTCATCCATAAGGTTTGATTGAGTTTATAATATATTAATGAAGAGTGAAATCAAATACTTGCGATCAGATATCTGGATAACAGAATGACAGTGTGATCGGAGGGAATTTGAATGATATCATCTATACTGGAGTGAATTCGTTCACTACGATATTCCTTGGGAATGAGGAATGTATAAGAGATGATGTGAATTCATTCGCGGATGCATTCAAAGGGATGCCATATATCATGTCATGTTCATGTTCGGTCGAGAGTTTTCTTCCGATGGACAAAATGAAGGTCATGGTCGACTGCACAAGAAAATGTAAATTGAATGGATGATGTCGTAGTACTGATACATGTAAAATTTGAAGGAAGGGATATCAGATGTCTGAGATGAAGAACAGGATCATACTTGTAGCAGGTATCCCGGGATCGGGAAAGACCACTGTAGTAAGAGAAGCTACCAAAGGACACGATTTCGATTTCATCGCCAATAATGATGATTCGGCATCTATGATGGAAGAAGCAGGATGTGCATTCACCGATGTGTTCCCTTTCAAATCACCATGTGCTAGGGTCAGACAATTCCAATTCCGCGTATCCAACGTACTACAACAGGATCGTCCTGATTTTTTGATCTCGGAACCTCCAGGGAATTGTCTTGAGGTATCGTCACCGATGATGAATCCATTCTATCTTATGAAGGATAAAGGAATCGAACTAGCTCCGCTCATCACCGTGATCAAAGCAACCGATCTTTTGGAGAAAGGAACATCAAATAAGAGCACTGAGAGTTTCAGATACTACAACATGATCAATGAATCTGACGCAGTAGTCCTTACATTCTCGGACATGATCGATGAAAGGACTAGGGATGATCTCGAGGGATTGATCCAATCGATCAATGAGGATGCCAAAGTGATCTTCTTCTCAGAGGGTAAAGAGGGGGCGGAAGAAGTGTCGAAGCTGATATTCGGCGATAGTGAGTATTATAGGCCGTTGGTCTACTGAAATAGAACTACTGAGATAGAATGATCATTCCAAAAAGACAATTATGGTGCTACGGACAATCATTTGAGTGGTTGTCATTTCACATATTCTTCACATCAATGTTTCACACCTTTAACAAACACCAAACGTGCAAATGATGCGCATCCGCCTTAATATAATATATTAAGAATATTGAATAATATAATCTTCTAATCCTATGGGAAGTACACAAATGGATGATACGATGTTGAAGAGAATAAGGATAACAGGATATCGTTCAATACGTGATGCATCCATCGACCTGGATAACATCAACATACTGATTGGCCCCAATGGTGGAGGGAAGTCTAATTTTCTATCCGCGCTTGAATTGATTCAAAAGATTGTATCTCAGGAACTTCAGACTACGATCTCGAGATATGGTGTAATATCATTGCTTTACAATGGGCCGAAAGAAACAAAAAATATCTCGATCGAAACTTCATTTGAGAACGATATCTGTGGATTCTCTTTGGAGTTGACAGAAGATGAACGTATGATATTCTCAAACGAATATCTCTGTCAAACATCTGAAGACACGAGATCTTCCATTGGTAAAGGATATTTCGAATCCAAATTGATAGAACGTACCCCGGATAAGGTTACTGATCACATCATTTCAGCAAAGACGTGGCGTGTTTATCACTTCGATAATACGTCAAGAACATCATTGATGAGAAAATCATGTAGCGTACATGATAATTTGTATCTTATGCCTGATGCGAGAAACATCGCACCATTCCTACTTCGCTTAAAAGAGGAATATCTGATAGATTACAATAACATCGTATCTTCGATTCGTATCGTCGCACCATTCTTTGATGACTTTATCCTCATACCGAACACCGACACAGAAGAGGTTATGCTGAAGTGGAAAAGGATCGACCATAATGATATCATGTGGCCCAATCAGTTGTCTGATGGCACCCTCAGATTCGTCTGTTTAACTACATTGTTACTTCAACCGAAAAGGCTCAGACCGACGATGATCATCTTGGACGAACCGGAATTGGGATTATCACCACAAGCGATAATCTGTCTTGCTGAAATGATTAAATCTGTTGGAAAGACCGATCAACTGATCATCTCGACGCAATCAACGGATCTCATTGATGAATTCACAGCTAAAGATGTTATAGTAGTGAAAGATGATGGTTCGGGAACAACATTCTCTCGTTTGGACCTTGAAAGATTGAGTCATTGGCTTGACGATGGTTACACATTCAGTATGCTTTGGAGAAAGAACCTGTTGACCAGCGATTATTGATGCCTGGGCCTCATTTACGCCGAAGATCCTTCTAAGTGATGTAGGCAGTATGTCCATACTTCAAAGCATGGATAGAGAGCATCATCTGTTTCTGCAAAGAATGAATTCGAATCAACACGAACTTCATCACATAGCGATTATGAAATCAGTCAAATCTAGTTTTGCACATCTTGCGAATGTGATCGGACAGATCCCTATCGATGCAGTACACAAAACAACCTTTCATTCCGCGAGACATCAGAACCCTGTATGTGTTCTTGATTATCTTATCCGCCAAAGCCTTCTGCTCCTCAGGCGTACGCCCTTTCTTCAATCCCTTCAGTGATGAATCTGTTTTAGCACGTTCACTTGCATCAGTGATTATCATGTGGGTGGAAGGATCGTATCTGAGATCCGGACCAATGATCACACCGACATAATCGAATTCAAGGCCTTGGCATGTGTGTATGCATCCCGCCTCGCGTATCGATTCGGGATCTATGGCCCATGTGGTCGTATTTCCCAAATTCCAACTCATCTCGAATCCATATTCTGGAATCGTTATGTCGTGTACATCCGTATCATTCTTCGAAGAACTGATCCAATTCCAACAATAACCCGCGACCATCCTCGATTTGTTATTGATCGAATTGAGAGACTCTATATCTGCCCTCATTTCGTTGGGATCATCATACACGCGGAAATCGTACTCGAAAGAAGAATCGGGTTCGAACGATGCCGTTTCCCTTATCTGAAGGAGGTTGTCCACCCACTCCAGGTATCCATCGGAACCAGAACATCTGAATTGAGAATCCAATTCCATGACCGAAACGGTAGAATTGAATCTTCTAGCATACTTCCTTATCTCGCTCTCTGTCCCGATATCTTTGATCGTTACTCTCTGATCCTCGTCGATGAAGAACACGGACAATCTGGAAGAGCGGATGAGTTCCATCACTTGATTCTCACCCAATGATGCGTAAAGTCCACTCTTCTCATTCAACCTATGCGCCTCATCCACAAGTAGGACGTCGAATGTGTTCTCAGGTGCATCGATGAAACTTCCGGATCCTTTGAATAGTGCATCGATACGACTTCTCTTCATAGAACCTTTCAATTTACAGTTGTAGATGCTACGCGGCGCAGAATTCTTGGATACGTATGCTGCCGATGAGCCTTCTGCGATGATCTCGGCTAGAAGGTTGATGGCGAGTACCGTCTTACCAGTTCCTGGACCGCCTCTTATGATTATCGTCTTTTTCCTGTCACTCTTTGATAATTGTCTCATCGAATGAAGGATCTCTTCGTACACCACCTTCTGTGTATCGATCATTACGAACTCCCGATTCCCTAGCATCATCGAGGAGAGTACATCCTGGAGTGATTTGGAAGGTCTGAGCTTCCCGCGATCTATCATGAAGATCGTTTCGCCCTTGTCGCCTTTCTTCAGTATGTTCTCCAGGAACTGCTTTAATTTCTTACCATCCTTCTTGGAGAACACTGGGGCCCTTTGGATGTAATATTCATACATGGAATCGAGAAGTGGCTCTGGAGTGCGCTCGATGTAATTATGTAGACAAGCGCATGGTTGCAATTTGACATCCAAGTCCTGTACATCCGCGTTAAAATCACCGATCGCTGTGGCATAGGACCATGCTTGATAGGACGGATGAGTCGTCTCGTGCTCACCACCATTAATGTATGTTCTTACTACACCATCCTTCCCTGGAACGGAATCCGCATGCTCCCATTGTTTCAATTCGACGATGACTGCAGAATTGTGACCCTCAGCGTTATATCCCGACATGATGAAATCCACACGTTTCGATGTGTACGGGATGTTATATTCAATCGCGATACCTGCATCATTAGGAACTATCGAATTCTCCAATACCATCCCCATGTACGTCAATGAATTCGACCATGAACGGACCTCCGATTGCGGCGCATGTCTGCCGAACCGTTCTTCCATTGCGGAACCGATCTTCTCTTCCAAAATACCGTTGCACAGATCGTCGATGAATCCGTCCTTGGTTCCGCTATAGATTATCATATATGTTGAAGACCAACATCTCTTGAAATATACCTTTCTGTTGAATGGCGGATCGATGACAAAGCGACCATGCATACAGATATGCTTTTACGATAATCGATTGGAGATCATAGATAGATGAGCATCTCGCCATTCGCCGTAAGCTGAACAGCATAGTCCTTCTTCTCAGTGAATGGGATGAAGTTAGCAAGGGTCGGAAGCATTATCGTTCCGTTGTTACAGGTAGCAGACCCCATGATATCAGCCTTGAATGTCATAAATCTGCAATCCCTGGAAAGGAAGACTCTGTAACGCGCACTATTGAATGAAGGAGATTGGAATTCGGTGGCCGATATACGGGTTATAATCGGCGACTGATCTATTTTCACCTCAACGGCATCTTCTTTCTTAAACGATTCAATCTCTCCCATGAGCTGTTTCTTCTCGGAATCAAGGGAATCCCTCTCCTCTTCCAAGGATTTGATCTGCTCTTCCTTCTCCTTCAGTTTGGATTCCTTCTCTTTTAGAATCCTATTCAATCTTGCGATCTCATCTTCCTTTTCCTTGATCACATCACTGTTATCATTCTTCTCGATCGCTTTCTTAAGATCCTTGATCTCATCTGTGGCATCAGCATACCTTTTACTGAAATCGGTCGCTTTTCTTTCTGCTTCTTCCTTCCTTTCCTTCTCGGTATCCAACGCTTTCGTGACCTTCGCTAGTTCGGATTTGTTCCCTTTGTTCGTTTCAGAAAGATCTTTGTACTTTTTTTCCAGTTTTTCGTACTTCATCTCTTGTTTCTTCATCTTCTCGTTATGTTCAGATAAAGGGATCATTTCCTCATCGGAACCTGTGGTCTCGAACTGCTCTTTCTTGGCAGGTACTTTCTTGGGCATAGGTGCGCCTTTAGGGATCGCTGTCTTCTTCTTGACCTTGACCTCTCCCTCATCGTTCTTCGACATCATTTCAGCGAACTCATCAGAGGAGAACGATTTGACCATATCCTGTAAAGAAGTGCCTCTCATCATGATAACACGATAGAATCCAAGTGCATGGATAAATAAATGTCATCAAAAATCGATTCTATCGACAATCAGATAAATAACCGAACAAGTCATAGTCTACGGCGATAACATGACATTGTTCACCGAAAACAGTTACAGCAGAGTGATGGTCTTCATCGATTACCGTAACATCTATGAGAGCGTGAAATTCCTCGGTGACGATGTCAGATTGGACCTGTATAGATTGACGCAGATCCTTGTCGGTTCAAGGGATCTTGTCGGTGCCTATGTGTTCGATGCGAGGAAACGCATTCCGGACAAGGGCGATACCACCTTAGCTACACACGATAGACTGAGGGATCAAGGATTCCGCGTCATCGCTCGCGAATCGATAGTTTTCCGCACTGAGGGACAAATAGAGCAGAAAGAGGTGGATGTCTCCTTGGCTTGCGAGATGCTCGAACATGCGTTATTGAATCACTATGATGTTGCCATAGTCGTAAGCGGCGACAGAGATTTCGTTCCTGCCATCCAAAGGGTACAAGCAGCAGGCAAGAGGGTCGAAGTGGCTGCGATCGAGAGCGTTTATAACGATGAATGCAAGAGAGCAGCGGATGTATACTATCTGATCGATAAGATGCCGATCATGTCGATGTCCTCTCCGAATGATGACATGGGGGTGGACTATTGACTGATGAGAAGATGGACATGAACGATTTCCGCAGAGAGATGATCGATAGAGGACTTGATGACGAGGAAGCTCTCGAATCATTGGAGAATGATAGGAAGAAGATCCATATGCTGACCTTCGGCCTTGATAACAAGAAGACCAACGTGATATCGCATGTCAATGGGAAGGTGACCTTCGTCGATTCAAGATTCCCTGGGAAAGTCGAAGTAGGGGATGTTTGGATCTGTTCCGTCTCACCAGGGAACAACATCACCGTGAATTATGCTATGCCCATCTACAAGGTCACGGCATCCTTCCTGATCAGCCTTGACTCCAATCTAAGAGAGAAGATGATTGATTCGCTTTGGGATCGTAACAAAGGGATGTTCGAAAGCGATTTCGCTCAAAGATACAAGAATGAGATCCATGACCTCGCCATAGAGGAAGCAAGAGCTGAACTCGATGGGATCATAAATGAGTTGAAAGGTAGGATTTCCATATTAGAGGAAGAGTTGGAGCGGGAACGCATATTGAACAAATCGTTGTCCGTATCACATGATTCCACGCAGAATATGATCGAGTTGGGTTCGGAGATCAATAACAACGTATGCATAGAACTCGGTTCGGCACCATTATGTGCGGATGCTGAAGCACCGGCCATCAGAATGCTCACAATTCCGAAGATACCGAACACATACAGGGCAGGTTCACCCGGAATGCCTGAGATAAGGGTCGTAGGTGCGAAAGAATCCGTTCCTCATATGGTCTTCAATGTTGAAAGAATAGGTGAAGAGACCCTGTTCAGTGAATCATTCACCGACCACAAATATTTCGTACACATATCTCCGGATGCAAAGATATTGACGATCAGACCGAACGAATTCGGTTCGGCACTATGCATCAATAGAAGGATCAGACTCAAAGGTTTGAACAATCTGTCCCCATTCACTGAGAAGAAGGAACTAACTGCCGAATACAGCGAGAAGTATGAGGGATTGTTGGTCTATCTCTGATATGATGCCTCTCGATCGGGGAGGATCGTTTTATCATATCAACTGAGCTTGATCTCTGCCAATGCAAGGAACTTCTTGTCAGATTGGATGCTCTGAGTCAAAAACTGACCATCCTTGAACAATGCATATGTCGTGACCGGAGCAGGTACATTCTGCGCAGCATCTTTGTCGGTGATATGGATCACTTTGAACGGGATGTTATGTTCCTTCGCAATCTCCTGTACCTTAGGCACCCAATAGCAAGTGAAAGGACACTGATCCGTATAATAGAGAACGAAACCCCTCTCATTTACATGAGGGTGTTTGGCGCAATCCTTGAACTTTGGAGGCGTAACGCCTTCCTTGATTGGCAGATACATGAGATTGATACCACAATCAGATACATCCGCGACCTGAAATCCCTTGTACGTCAGGAACTTGGGATCGGCTAAGAACTCCCTCTTCCTTCCTTCGGCACATAGGATACAGATACCTTTTTTATCTTGTGCTTTAGCATCCTCGATACACTTGAAAAGCAACATCGATGAATGGCCGTGTCCCTTCAGAGAACCTGCGACCCACAGACAATCGATATAGATCCAGCCATCCGCATCGATAGGTATCCACGCATTCTCTGCCGGAATATATTCGATGAAACATTTACCGCGTTCCTCACTGCGATAGAAGACCAATCCTTCATCGAAACGTTGCTTCAACCACTCTTTTTTCGCAAGGCTCTGCTTGCCGGACATAGCACAGCAGATATGCTCCTTATCGATGTTATCCTTCGTGATATTGATGTATCCCATGAATTGTGGCCTCCTTGATGAAAAAATGACATCGAGATTGATATAACATTCCATTCAGCACCACACTTGTGCGAAGTCATTTATATCGAATGATGTCAATCCACCAACATGGATCCGAGCGCGATAATAACCCTATCGATATCCTTGTTCTTGGTATTGGATCCATTCGCTAGCGTTCCAATGTTCATCAACATCACGAACGGCCTTGATAACCGTACGATCAAGATCTATGCTGACAAAGCGATAGTCGTCGCTGCCATCCTGCTGTTCATGTTCATCCTCATCGGCGACAAACTGATGGATATATTCGGCGTCACCATGGATAGTTTCCGTGTCGCCGGAGGTATCATATTCCTCATGATGGCCGTGGAATTGGTATTCGGCCTCAAACTATCGAAGATAGATGATCAAAAAGGAGCTAAATGGGCCATCATAGCATCACCTATCCTCACCGGACCTGGTGTGATCACGACTGCCATCCTCATCTCATCCAAATACGGTATCGCTACCGTGATGGTCGCAAGTACTATCGCACTCGTGACTACATGGGTGATCCTTAGGGAATCCGACCTGATAATGAGGCTCGTCGGCGAACAGGCCCTCAGCATCCTGACCAAGATAATCGGTCTGTTCATCGCTGCGATGGGTGTCGAGAGCATATTCTCGGGAAGTCTTGGTTGGTTCGATTCGCACATGGCAGCTGAGGCCATCATGCAGATGTTGATGTTGGTATGATAAGAGAGATCGTGCCTGATTTAACATCAGGCACGAATCCCTATCAACAGAAAGAATCCTTGTATCTTCCGATAGTATACTTGATGATATCCTGCACCTTATCAGAACCGATGATCTCGTCGACGGCTGTTGTCTTCCCCTCGAGTGTCTTGTATACTTCGAAGAAGTGCTTCATCTCATCGAACATGTGACTCGGAAGTTCGCTGATATCGGTGTATGAGTTGTACATCGGATCGTCGAATGGAATGGCGATGATCTTCTCATCGTTCGCTCCGTTATCGATCATCTTTATCGCTCCGATGGGATAACATCTCACCAACGTCATAGGGAGTATAGGTTCGGAACAGAGGACCAACGCATCCAATGGATCCCCGTCATCAGCATATGTCCTCGGGATGAAACCGTAACTCGCAGGATAGTGCGTTGAAGTGTAAAGGATCCTGTCCAACTTCAGAAGTCCGGTCTCTTTATCCAATTCGTATTTGTTCTTACTGCCTTTGGAGATCTCCACAACGACCATGAAATCGTCGGGCGATATCCTCTTCGGGTTGATATCATGCCATATGTTCCCCATAGGATCGCCTGTTATGCATCAACGATATTGACCTCATGTATAATCATTATCTCTCTACGTGTGGAAGGGATGTGCATATTGTGAACATCATGGTTAAAAGACATTATGCACATCCACACCTCAGATACTGAGGCGGTCCGCATGAACCATAAGGCCACGATCATAATATTGGATCTGATCGCGATATCGATATCGGCGATTCCGCTCCCGAAAGGATTCGAACAGAATCCGATCTATGTAGCATTGTTCGCATTCATCGTGTTATTGGCATTGTTCAGCACATTGGTCATCACGGACAAGATGCCTTTCTCGAAAGAGAGATATGAAGGGAACGGGAAGATGCACTATTCCGTGTACTATATGGTGTGCAGTCTGATCTCATCAGTAGCATTGGTATCACTGACGATCGCCGACAGATTGAGTGATCTCTACCCGTTCATGATACTTCTGATAATATTCATGTTCATAGGCGATTACTTCGTCAAGGTCAGAGGGTAGGAGGGACATTGGATGGACGATATCGAGAATCGTTTGATGGAGAAGGTGGATTCGATTGCTGATGATCTAAGATCCTTAGCGATAAGGATCCATGACAATCCCGAATTAAGCCTTGAGGAGTATGAGGCGTGTCGCCTCCATACAGAGATGTTGATCGAACATGGGTTCGATGTTGAGATAGGCGTTGCAGGATACGACACATCGTTCATTGCATCACACAAGAGTGAGAAGGATGGGCCTGTCGTCGCATTCCTTGCGGAATACGATGCATTACCTGGTCTCGGACATGGATGCGGACATAATCTCGTGGGAACGATCGCTACAGGTTCCGCGATTTCTGTAATGGATGTGATCGACAGGTTCGGAGGAGAGGTGCGTGTCTACGGTACGCCTGCGGAGGAGACTGTAGGTTCCAAGGTCGATTTCATCAGAGAAGGATTGTTCGATGATTGCGATATCATCATGATGGCCCATCCGAGCTATCATAACGCTGATGGCATGAACACCATAGCCATGATGAACATGAAGGTCGAATTCTTCGGTAAAGCGGCTCATGCCGCTGCAGTACCAGAAGAAGGTATCAATGCGTTGGATGCCATGATCTCCCTGTACAATATGATCAATGCGTATCGCCAACAGACACGTCCTGATGTGAGGATACATGGCATCATCACGAACGGCGGTGATGCCCCTAACATAATACCCGCTTACACATCCGCAGTGTTCTACATCCGTGCTAACGATAGAGAACATTGCAACGAAGTTTATGAGAGGATGAAAGGGATCGTTGCTGCCGCCGCCATGGGCACAGGTTGCAAACATAAGATCTCCCAAGTGGAGAACTTCCTTGACGATACCATGACGAACTATGCACTTGCAGACATCATAACCAACAGATTGGAATCATTCGGTGTCGATGTAAAAAGGACCAAGGGAGAACACCTCTCCGTGTCTTCCGATCTTGGTAATGTAAGCCATATAAAACCATCCGTACAGATGCTGTTCTCCATAGGAACGCCGGATTCCGGGAACATGACGGAAGCTCATTCTATAGGGTTCGCACGCGACTCGTGTTCCGATTTCGCATTGGATTCTATGCTCACTTACATCAGAGCATTCGCATTGGCGACATACGATATCCTCAGAGAACCAAAACTATTAACAGAAATAAAAGAAGAGTTCAAAAGGAACTCTTCATCATGATTCTAAGGGCGATGGTGGCAGAAAGCCACCATCCGATCATGCCTTATGCCTGATCATGAACCTCTCGAGCTTATCGTAAGCGTTGGCAAGGACCTCTATCCTAGGCAATGTGATCGTACGGAAGTGTCCTTGACCAAACTCAGGATCGAATCCTGAACCGTGTACGACGACAACTCCTTCCTCATTCATGAGGTCGAGAACGAATTGCTTATCATTCTCCCATATGCCGTTGAGCTCCACTTTGGGGAACATGTAGAACGCACCCTGCGGTTCCCTTACCGAGATTCCATGGATCTCATTCAATCTCTCATACGAGAAACGTGCCCTGTCTCTCAGTCTCCTGTTCATATCGACGATATAATCCTGAGGTCCCTGAAGGGATGCCTGCGCAGCCCATTGACATGGTACGTTAGGACAGATACGTGCGCGACATTGTTTCATTAATCCTTCCCAAACATCATCGAGCATACCGGATTCGTCCATGAAGTATCCGTATCCGACCCTCCATCCTGGCATCAGGTTGACTTTTGAGAAACCGTTCAGGATTATCCTCGTTACATCAGATGGCAGCCTTGACATGGAGAAGAATGGTTTGTCCGTTATCTTATCGTATATCTCATCGGATATTATCGGCAACTCCATCTCTGCTGCGAGATCGCCTATCTCACGCAGGACCTTCTCATCGAACACCGCACCCGTAGGGTTGTTCGGGTTGATCACAACGATCGCTTTCGTCCTGTCTGTGATGCGTTTGCGCATCATGTCCACGTCAGGTATCCAATCCTCGTCCTCGATCAACCTGTACGATATGATCTTACCGCCATAGAAATCCACGTACTGATGATACGACGGATAACCTGGTCCGGAAACCAATACCTCATCCCCTTCCTCGACTAGCGCACCCATCAGGAGATTGATACCTTCTCCGACGCCCGAGGTGACGAATACCTTATCCGGAGTTATCCTCGTACCGTGCTTCTCGAACTCACGATCGACGATCGCTTGTCTGAACTCAGGGTTTCCTTGCGAATCACCATATCCGTTATCGGTGTGATCCACAGCCTTTCTGAGAGCATTCTTGAAATAAGCAGGGGTCTCGAAATCCCATTTGTTAGGATCCCCGATGTTGAGCATACAGAGCTCCCTACCCTGTTCAGCGAGCTTGGCAGCTGGTACAGCGATCTCTCTGATCGCATAGTTCATCCCCAACGCACGTCTGGAAGCCTGTATCTTTCTTACCATACTTATCAAGGGACCGAATTCCCTGGGATTGATATAAAAGTTCGCGCACTTCTTAGGGGCGCGAAGACAATCCTTTTAGGTGTGCTGTATATAACGAGGGACGATGGCAGCGATTAGACTAGGAAAGAACCACCTGAGATGGTGTGACGAATGTAATCTACCGATATTGGAGAATGAGAAATGCCCCAAATGCGGGAACACTACGCATGAGGTGGAGATAACTCCTCCTGGAGAGGTCAGACCCGCATTCGAACACGACATCAAGATGATCAGGGATCTCGTCGACAGACAGTTCGGCGAAGGTTCTGGTTTGGAATTGCTCCCTGAAGGACATGTCGTATTGCTGAACAAAGCGCCATCATTGGACAGGATGGATGAGATCATCATCGACGGAAGGACGATAGCATCCATCAGATACGACCTAGGCAAGAAATGGGTGTTCATCAACCGTATGCAAAGTGCGATGAGGATCTCGAAGGTCATAACAAAAGGGTATGTTGTCATCGATCCCGCTGCTATCAAGTTCGTGCAGGAATCCAAGAACCTTATGGCCCCTGGAGTCATCGATGCGTCACCTGACGTGAAGGATGGGGATGAGGTCGTCATAATCACAAAGGAAAGGGTTGCCATCGCGACCGGTACCGCAAGGATGTCCGCTGAGGAGATGATATCCTCGGACCACGGCATGGCCGTTAGGACCAAATGGTACAAACCGGAGGAAAGTGCGGTCATCGACAAGGAGAACTCGTGGGATGATGCCGTAAAGACGAATGAGAACGTCATCTTCAGGAGAAGGGATGAAGCAATAGCCTTCATCAAGAAGACGATCGCTCAGTACGACAAACCCGCCATCGTATCATTCTCTGGCGGCAAGGATTCACTTACCACACTGTTACTAACATTGGATGCAGGATTGAAATTGCCTGTTCTCTTCGTTAACACGGGATTGGAGTTCAACGAGACCGTGGAACACGTTCATGATATCTGCAAGAGACATAATCTGCAATTGATCGAGGAGGATGCTCCGACGGATGCTTTCTTCGGTAATCTCGTTCAATTCGGACCTCCTGCCAAGGATTATAGGTGGTGCTGCAAAACCAATAAATTAGGCCCTACTGTCGCTGCGATAAACAAGAACTTCCCGAAGGGATGTCTCTCGTTCATCGGCCAAAGGAAATACGAGTCTGAGGCAAGACACAACAAACCAAGAGTATGGGTCAATCCATGGACACCAGGTCAGACAGGTGCATCGCCCATCCAGAGTTGGAACTCCATCCACGTATGGTTCTACATATTCTACAAGAAGGAGCCTTTCAACGTATGGTACACTAGAGGATTGGACAGGATAGGATGTTTCCTCTGTCCCGCATCGGATCTAGCCGAATTCGATATAGTCGCCGGCAATTCCGACAGATATCCGCAATGGGATGCGTATCTCAATGAATACATGGAATCCCGCGGCCTTCCCAAGGAATGGAAGGATTATGGCCTATGGAGATGGAAGAAGGCTCCCCAGTCCATCAAGGAAGAGGTGCAGAGGGTCACAGGAAAGGATGTCTCCGAACTCACGAAACAGACCAAATCACCTGAGAAAGGGCCGATATCCATGAAAGTGCAGGAAGGATATTCCCCATGCGTCATCGGATACAGTATCGAGGCTGCGCTGTCAAGGCCGATAGACCTTGACAGATTGGCTGGTTTCATGCAGGCATTGGGCAGAACGGTTGAGAAGGACCCTGACGGTCAATGGGCATCCGTCGATTACATCACAATCTACAGAGAAGGTGCGATAATCTCCAAGGCATCCGTCGAACAGGATGCACGTACCGAGATCGAAAGATTGTTCGAACTTGTGATAAGATCCGAACAATGCGTAGGATGCGGATTGTGCGCAGCGAGATGCGAACAGCACGCACTCTACATGAAGGATGGAAGGGTGGAGATCAATCCCGACGAATGTATTTGGTGCAAGGAATGTTTCGGACCTTGTCCTGCATTGAACTTCAGGAACACGGATGACGATATGTGATCATTCGTTACCGACAGCTTTCCTCATCGCGTCGTAATCAGGCTCCATGCCGAACCAGAGTTTGAATGATTCGGCACCCTGACCAACTAGAACATCGGAACCGCTGATTATCTTGCATCCCAATGTCCTTGCCACCTGTATGAGCCTAGTCTTCCTGTTGTAGACCATGTCCAGAACGCATTGGTCCCCGTTCATCGTATTGAGATCAAACGGATAGATCGAATCCATGATCATACCGATGGGTGTGCAATTGATTATGATGTCATATCCTGACACATCGGGATCGGAAGTGGGTTCGACAAGGAGATCGTCACATAATTCCAACAACGTGACCTCATTCCTTGCAAGAACGTGAACATCACATCCCATGGATTTCATCGCATAGGCGGATGCCCTCGCAGCACCTCCCGAACCGATGACCAATGCACGTTTGTTGCCAAGATCGTAACCAGACATAGCAAATGCTCTCATGATCCCTGTACAATCGGTGTTGTATCCTTTCAATTTACCATCATCGTTAACGATGGTGTTCACTGCACCGATCTTGATCGATTCTTCAGAACACTCATCGAGCATCGACATGATCTCTGTCTTGTATGGGATGGTGATGTTCAATCCCCTTATCTGATATTGGACCATGACCTCTCCGATTCTATCAGATGTCTTCGAATCGAATGTAAGTGGTATCGCGTTAAGTTTCGCCTTCTTTATGGCAGCGTTCTGTATCGCTGTGAATTTGTTGTGCTGTATGTTGCATCCGGCGATCCCGACGATCGTGCAATCGTCGCCCAGATCATCCAATACATCTGCTTCCAACTGACCCTCTGCCGTAGGTGCTCCGATATAACCGAATGTGAACTCGTTGCCGAGGATGTTGCTTCTCAACCTCGTTACGGTACCCATATCTCCCATGCCGATCAACACATGTCTCTTGCCAATGATCTGCGATGCCTCATACAATTTACTGAGATCCTTGAACGATCTCACAGTGAATGCGCCCTTAGCGATATCCTGTACCTTCGAGAACATGTTGACGATGTCACACACATCAGGCGTTCTCTTAAAATCGTGATACGATCTTATGCTCCTGAAACCATGCACGATCTCTGTACCGTTATCGACATAACCATTGAATCCAGAAGGTATGAGCGATGCATCTCTCCCGCATAATGTTATGATGGTGTCTGAATCGACGTTATCAGGCACTTTGTCGAACACATCCATGCGCACTTCCTCATAATCATAACGGAATGAAAGCTCGTGCGGCCTACCATATGTCGAGCATATGCGCATCAGATCGACCTCAGATGTTGAGAAACATGATTCTGCGGTCCGATATACTGTCCGAAGGGGAGATCGTTTCTATCTTCCATGGGATGGTACCTAATCATCTGAGAGAATGCCATCATATTAAATTGTTCACACACGGGGTGATGATTGGGGTTGTCGCCCCCATGATGTTATCGAGGAAACGATTGGAATGCATTTGAATCTAAGATTCATGAAAGGGGCGGTTGGTCATGGCCCCAGAGAGGTGATTGGTACAACGAAAACTCCGTCGTCACGACGATATGCGATATCCCCAGTGCCGCAGATGACGCAGAGGAACTCCGGTAGTTTCTTAGCTTCGTTGCGTACCATCATATCACGCATGGAAAGAAGGGCCTCAGCAGCTGCATCCTCTTGGTTCGATCCGAGTTTTATCTCGAACGCGCCCCATCCTCTTCCTGGTATCTCCAAAACCGCATCAACCTCTCTGTCCTTGTAGTCGCGATAATGGAACAGACTGCCTCCATGATATTGGGCATATATCCGGAGATCCCTCTCACATAATGCCTCAAACATGAATCCGAACGTGTTCGGATCCTCCATCAAGGATGTCGTGTTCAGACCTAAAGCAGCCACTGATAAGGAGGGGTCAGCGAGATGCCTCTTGAGATTCTTCCCGACCCTAAGGGAGGATCTGAATTGTGGGCTGAAGGCAAACTGATCCTCTGTGAGGAACAGCCTGTTGAGAACGTTCAGATAATCCTCTACTGTAGGGATCGAAAGAGGATCTCCGTCGAATTCACCGGTGTCCTTCGCTATTGTGGATTGATTCGCGAGTGTGCTCTCGTTGCGAGCCAATGAGCGTATCGTCCTCATGAGGCCTTGCACATTCCTTTTCCTGCCATCGATCTTCTGGGCATCAATGGAACAAGCGTTGAGGAGATACCTATGGAGTTCCGTTGACACGGCATCAGGATCTGCCTCGAGCATCCCCGGCCACCCTCCGCGGACTATCATCGCAGAGAGTTCCTTCAGTGAATGTTCTTTCGCTCTCTTCGTACTGATCTCTCCGCGGAACAATCCATCCAACGAGACCTTCCCATCAGACTCCTTTGACTCGAAGAGTGACATCGTATGCATCCTTATAGGCGAGATACGCTCCGAACCCGAGTGAGATATGCTGGACTTATCCACTGAGGAGGAGCCGCAGAGTATATACTTCCCCTTCCCGCCGTCACTATCTATCGAATAGCGTACGGCATCCCATATCTTCGGGACATCCTGCCATTCATCGATAAGATGGGGCTGTTCCCCCTCCAGGGCCAACATGGGATCTATCTCTGCATATTTCCTATTCGAGAAATTACCAGTCGGATCTACCAACGAGAACTCACTCTTGCACAGATGTCTGGCACACCACGTCTTCCCGCATGCTTTCGGACCCTCGAGACTGACTGCACCCATGACTTTTATGGATCTTTCGATTTCCGTCTCTACCAATCTCGGGAAGTGTCCCGCAGCCTTGTTCATAAAAATCACATTGTTTTCGCTAGCATTTAAAGTTTGGTTAATTTATTAAAATAAATTCGGTTAATTTACTAAAATGAGTTTGATTAATTTACTAAATTATATTCAATCCCGCATTACATGCCCATATACCCAGATCGATTCACATAGATTGTACAGTGACATTCGGCTTACACTCATTATTCGAAGCCACAACTACACATTGAGATGGGATGAAAGATCTGATGAACATGACTCAAAAAACAGGCCTATCCATCCACGTCCGAAACTCAATCCGAAGGCAACTTATCATCCGATTGATGTTGATGCGCAGGCTTGTTTATCATCACGATCCCTATGAAAACGAACACCATTCCCACAAGATTGAAGACATCGAGCATCTCTCCATAGAAGATGTATCCAACTATGGCGCACATGACGACCTCGAGGAACAATACGATGGATGATGTCGTTGCCGTCAGATCCTTCAGACAGAGTGCGTGCATATAGTACGGGATCAATGTGAATACGATACCTAAGAGGAGTACATTCGCTACCACATCGATGCTTGAGAAAGAAATCTCGAACATCGTCACGGGATCGGAGAATGGGAACGTACACACCGAACATACGAGGAAGATGTAGAACAATATCGCACTGGAAGCGCATCCTCTCTCCGTAGCATCCTTCACTCCCACAGTGTACACAGCGAACGTCAATCCTGATATCAGACCGACCAAAATACCGAGGGGATCCGTCGCATCGACGCCGTTGAAGACACCCGATACCAATATGCAACCGACGAACGCTATCACGAGTGATGATTTCTGTATCCCTGTCAACCTCTCCTTGAACAAGAAATATGAGATTATCGCCACAAAATATGGTTCTGTATTCTCCAATACCGCTGCTAAGGATAGATCGACCATCAATTGCGCTTGGAAATAACACGTGTCCGCAGCTATCTTCACGATACCGATCATCATCAGTAACTTCAGATCGCTCTTGTTCAGTTTGAACAGACTCCTATCCTTCACCAGGATCATGATGCCTATGAGAACGGTACAGATTATGGATCTGAGCTCGAACATCTGCAGTGAACTCAGACCTGCCGCAGATAGTTCTCTGATGCATAATCCGAGGAACCCCCAGATTATGGATGCGGCAGCAATCAATGAGATGGATACGTATTTCCTGATGTCGTCCATTTAATAACCTGTCATCCAGCGATAGAACCTAGTAAGACGGTTCTTGGGTACAGGTTTCTCATCCTTGACCATCATCCTGATGAAATAACCTGTATCCCCGTAGATCGTGAACATGTCACAATCCGTGCTATCGCCGTTATACGTCAGTTGTCTCACAGGGAATGTCAATTCCTGTATATGTGTGCCATCATCGTTGGCGATGAATGTACCGTATATGGTACCGTCATCATGCCTCCTCATGACAAGTTTTGCCTTATGGCCGTTGGTATTGAACATCGCTGTCTTCACACCGGATATCCCTGGATGATCTGAACTCTCCCAACCAATCGTTCCATCGATCAATGAAAGGAATTCCCTCCTATCCATATACGCATCCTTGTCGACAAACAGCGTATCATCCAACACATTGACGTTGTATCCCAAACGTATCTTCAAGGAATGATACCTCACATCAGGATGGGAGAGTATTATCATGTATAACGACAGGATGATGATATCTATCGTGTTCGGCAGATGCTTTACCATCGAATCCCACAGGTATGTGTAATCGAATGCTACATCGTACAATATCGGTAATATGAGTATCAATATCGTGAAAGAGGTCAACGCATAGAGGCGCATCTGATTGTATCTATTACCGATGTAGAGCAGAAGATTGAGGTATATCCCTAAGACTCCGATGGAACACTCGAGAATAGCGTAGGACATACTGATGATATCATCGTGATCGAATGAGTACAACCCCTCCTGCAACACGAAGAGACTGCACATCAGTCCGAATACGGAGATATTCATGATAAGATTCTCATTCCTCTTGATGAACATGAATGCGGACAGTGCTATCATGATCGATATCAAGAATATCAGGACTATCTGAGAACTACCTAGGTGCCTGTTGAATGTCAGGATGTCGATGATACCTAGGGTTATCGTCAATGATAGTACGATTATGGATGCGATCCTGCTTGATCTCGATCTAGCTACCATTCTTCCACCTCATCCCTCACCCTCAGTCTGTATTCGGAGCCTTGTCCTCCGTACATGAACAATGTGTCGCATGTCTCGATCGGACCGTCGGCGGATATGTCGTCGATGGATGTCCTGTAAGCATTCAATATCGAACCGTCCTTCGAGCCGGTTATCGTGATGTACAATGAATCATGATCCGCCCACTTCTGTACCATTATCATGGATTCGTCGCCGAGGTAGTTGTACAAAGTGCATTTGAATTCGCATTCCACTGGTCCACCATCACTTACATCGGACCAATCCTTCCTGTCGATGAATGCATTGAGGAGTGTGCGTGCATCACACCTCGTTATGTAGGATGATGGTTCGCTCGCCTTGATGCATCTTATCGAATCCAACTTCCTCAAATAGACATGCGTGGGCATACTGTTCCTGACCTGTTCGCTGCTGACCATCACGAAGAGGATGACGTACATTATGCAGGCGATGCATTGGTCAGGGTATGTTGTGAATATCAATTCCCCGGGAACATCATACGAATCCGCATTATAGTAGATCTTGCCCATGGTCAAGGATAGCATCAGAAGGGAAGAGCACATCAATCCGATGCGTGATCTGGTCCTCCATCTGGCGAACGAATATCCTGTGTACAGCATGTTCACAGCGGTAGCTATCATTATGAGCGCGTACACGAACTGTATTCCACGTGGTTCAGCGAGATTTGGAAGATTGCTCATGAGCCTGTTGATCGCCATAGACATGGCGAATAAACCGATACCCCGACTGAAGTTGTTGGAGAAATCTATCAATATCATCGTGCCGAAGGCGATCTGCAGAACGATACCTATGATAAAACAGATGCCGATACTGTCGTAGTACCCTTTGCTGTAATTCAATAGATGGATGTATGCGGATACGATCGCATACACGATGAGCATCATTGCGATGATCTTCACCATCTTCGACAATATGGCGGATGCCATGGAGTGGATGGTTTTTCTTATCGCACCGTTGATGTTCATCGTAGGCCCGTACATTACATCCGTTAATAAATTCATCCCGTTTGGGGATCATCCGACGAATAGGATTAATAATGCAGCTTTCGTATCACTTGATATGGATGCATACAACGGCATTGACTCGAGGATAATCGACATGGCCGTGATATTCATCATCATAAACGTGATCATGGTCGTGTGCGTTATGATGGGGTATGCCATCAATTTCCTTCACGGGAATGTCGATAATGCCGATATCGACAAACTCGTTTACGACATGGTCATCGATTTCTCCATACTATTCCTGATATACCCTATAGTCAACGGCAGTAAGAAGGCATACGTGCTTGCGGTCGTGCTCATCTGCATCAATCTGCTGATCTACATATCGGCTACGTTCAGGGATGTGCCTCATACATTCATCATCATATTGTCCGTTGCTGCACTCATCGTATTGTTGATGAATCCTATCAGAGGATGGTGCCTTGACAAGAAGGATGATGTCCCCGTCCAATGATTATTAATCATATCCCGCCATTAATCGGTAACATGGGCAGTTATTCTGGCAAGGAATTAGAGATAGAACTCAATGCGGTACAGCATACGCTATTCAATGACAAGAGGGCTGTCCTGATATTGTTCGAGGGGGTCGGCGGAAGTCAGATGTCCTTCCTGATCAACGGCTTCACATTCATCCTGGAGCCCAGAGGTATCGAATACCACAGCTTCACACCCGATAGGGTGCACAACTACCTAGGATACACACCAGCGAAAGGGAAGATCGCGATATTCGACAGGTCATGGTACAGCTACGTCATAGAGAATGAGATAACGAGTAAGGACAGAGGGAAGTATATCGAATCCCTTGAAAGATATCTCATCAACAGCGGGATCATCCTGGTCAAGATATTCCTCCACATGTCGGAGAAGAGGATGGATGAGGTGAAGGATTCGTATCCCGTTTCACCTTCGAAGGATTGTGGTTTCCTTGGTGATGAGGATCCTAGCTATCACAGATTCTCGTTGAAGGAAGATGATGTGTCATCATTGATCGATTCGACTGATTCGAAGGATATGCCGTGGGATGTCATCGATGTCGATAAGTTCAACGACACTGTGAATGAGATCGGCAATGTTGTACTGAGAAGATTGAAGGACAGTATAGAGAACGATTACATCCCAACAAGCTCCAGGATCGTGGAGAGATATGATAATCCAAGGAACAGTGTCGATTTCTCACAAAGACTGTCCAAGAGCGAGTACAAGAACAAGTTGAAGAGATATCAGAGCAGATTGGCTGCACTCCAATGCAAGTTAGCATTGTCGAATAGATCATTGGTCCTGCTGTTCGAAGGATGGGATGCCGCCGGAAAGGGAGGGTCCATAAAACGTGTTACGAAAGCATTGAACCCTCGCGGATATGCTACCTATCCCACATCCGCACCCAATGATGAGGAGAGATCCAACACCTATCTCTGGAGATTCGCAAGGAGATTACCGCAAAAGGGACATATCTCGATATTCGACAGGAGTTGGTACGGAAGGATGATGGTGGAGCCCATCGAAGGATTGTGCTCAGAGAAGGAATACTCCCGTTCCGCCGATGAGATCAATATGTTCGAAAGGAACATGACCGACAATGGGCGCATCGTGATCAAATTCTGGATGGATATAACGAAGGATGTCCAATTGGAACGCTTCAATGACCGTCAGAACAACCCTATGAAACAATGGAAGATCACCGATGAGGATTGGCGCAACAGGGAGAAATGGGATGAATATGAATCGTTCATCAACACCATGATCGAATCCACCAACACACCCAACGCTCCATGGTACGCCATAGAGAGCGTTGACAAGTATTATGGGCGCATAAAAGTGCTGAAGATAATATGCGATACGTTGGAGAAGGAGCTTTGAATCAGAGCACCTTCATCTCCCTGCCGAAGAGTCTCTTGAAATCTGCGGCGGATTCCTCCAACTTCCAACGCTCCATGCTCACATCCTGATCGGATATCAATGTGAACAATATCGTGTTGCCCTTCACAGCCTCCACCGTGAAATCGGTCTCGAGCTGCATCCTATGACGGTCCATCGCATCAGCCATCCTTAGGATCAATATACATTGTCTGAGTTTGAGCGATGTCTTATCATCCAACTTGCGGAATGGGGAATCATCAGAAGATGGCATCTTCTTGTGATGATATCTCACGAATGTCGCCATCATCTGTATCTCGCCCATGTCGAATCCTATCAGGTTCGAGTTCATTATTATGTCATATGACATCACATGGTGTTTCTCATAACCGAATACCTCGCCGATGTCATGCAATTGTGATGCGTACTCCAGCATCTGTATCATATGCTCGTTGAGATCGGTGACGAACATATCGTTCAACCTGTCCGCGATCTTGCGTGCACCCTTCCTGACGGTCATCGCGTGTTCCAAATCGTAACGGCATTTGTATCCGAGTTCCGCTATCGCAGATTCCCTCACATCTATGTCACGAAGACCGTGATTAACACGATAATCGACCATCATTCCCTCTTTCAGACCGAAATGGGATATCTCGATGGTGTCGATACCCAATCCTTTCATCAACTCCTCGGCGATCGCACCGCCTGCGACGATTATATCGGTACGATTCTCGCTCAATCTCGGGACGGATGAACGCTCATCGATGCTCATATTCTTGAGCGATTCCATCATAGGTGTGAGACATCCAAGGGATAATGTATCCTTCTTACCGCGCGGGGAGCACATCTCTGATAATGTGACGAATGTCCCCGATGATCCGATCACCCTGTCAAATCCTATCTCCTTTATGCGCCTCATCGTACGGTATGCGCATAATTCCACCTCGCGTTGATAGGATGAATAACCTTCCTGTCCCAAGGGCCCCTTGCAATCGAACGGGAATCCGTATGCGAATCTGACCGCTCCAAGAGGGAGACTGTCCAAGAACAGCACTTCATTCCCTATGGATATGGAGAATTCGGTGCTTCCGCCCCCTATGTCGATCAATAACGTCTTCTCCCTGGGGCCGTTCTCACCGAGTACGCCCAACCTTATCAGACGTGCCTCCTCATCCCCTGGGATCACCCTCACTTCGAGACCGTCGGTCTGTATCGCTGCCAACAGTTCCTCTCTGTTCTCGGCTTCCCTTGTGGCACATGTAGCATATGCGAACACCTCTTCCGCACCATGTTTCTTCGCATATGCGGTGAATTTCTTCACGATTATACCGCACTTAGCGATCGCATCCTTGTCGATCATGCCCTTGGAGTAGAGACTACGCCCGACGCGGAGCACCTCCCTGTCCCTGGCGATCTCGGTCCCAAGTGTACCGTCATAGAACTTTATGACCAACAGATGGATCGAATTCGTACCTATGTCTATGAACCCCACTACTTTGGGCTCAGTCATGCCATACCCCTCTGTTCTCGATGAACCATTCCTGGGAACGCAACGGTTTCCTACCGTCCTTCAGCACATGCACATATGTCCCGTCCGGAAGGAGAAGCCTTGCTTTCACATTATCGGCGAAATGGATCAGGAGTATCTTGTCCCTTATTCTCCTCATGAGGTCCTTATCAAGAACGGGATACAGTACCTCCACCCTTGCCTTCAGATTCCTCGGCATGAGATCAGATGAACCCATGAACATGTCCGGATTTCCATTATTCTCGAAATAATATATCCTGGAGTGCTCAAGGAATCTATCCACGATACTCGTGACCCTTATGTTCTCGGATACGCCTTTGATACCTGGACGGAGACAACATAATCCTCTTATGTTGAGATCTACCTTCACTCCAGCGATCGATGCTTTGTAGAGTGATGCTATTATATCCGCATCGATGAGACCGTTGGATTTCATCATTATGTGTCCGTTCCCATGTTCCTTATGGACCTGTATCTCCCTGTCGATCTTCTCGATCAACGTGTCCTTGAGATTTAGCGGAGCTACCAACAGATGCTTGAACTCCCTCTTGCCGAAATAACCTGTAAGAGCGTTGAACAATTCACCGACATCCTCTCCTATCTCGTCATTCGCTGTGAAGAACGAGATATCGCTGTATTGCTTAGCAGTGCTCACGTTGTAGTTACCTGAACTCATGTGCGTGTATCTGACCAATCTGTCATCCTCGAGTCTGACGACCTGCAACAATTTGGAATGCACCTTGAGATCGACAGGACCGTATACGACATTGACACCGATCTCTTCCAGATCCTTCGCCCATTTTATGTTACGGTTCTCATCGAACTTCGCACGTAATTCTAAAAGAACGCTGACATTCTTGTGATTGTTAATCGCTTTCTCCAACGCTCTGTATATGGATGGATCCTTACCCACCCTGTACAGACAGATCTTGATGCTTTGTACATCAGGGTCCCTGGCGGACTGTTCGATGAATCTCACGACCGTGTTGAATGTCTCATACGGATGGAAGACGATACGATCCTCCTTCTTTATCGCTGAGAATAGGTCGTAATCATCCTGCATATCGGGATGTGTGTACGGAGTCATCGGTCTCTCCTTGAGACTCGGACAATCGAGATCGGCTATCTGCCAAAGACTTGAGAGGCACATCGTCTCCTTCGTGGTCAATACCTGCATGGAACTGAGCTTGAGATTCTGTATGAAGAACGATCTCACATCCTTGGGGCAGCGCGAATCGAAGACAGCGGCTACGGGGAATCCCATCTGTCTGTCCTCTATGCTCTCCTCGACAGCGGACATAAGATCGCATGCCTCATCGATGGTCACCTTGACATCCGCATTCCTGATCAGCGTCAATGTGTTCGCGGATATTATCTTCATACCTGGGAACAAACACTCTGAAGAATCCAGGATGATATCCTCTATCAGAACGAAATCAGCGCCATGTTCTGAAGGAACGGATACGAATCTATCCAACAGAGGGATGGGGACCTTTATCCTGGCGTAGACAGGACCATTGTTCCCCTTCAATTTATACGCAAGATTCAATGAATTGTTGGAGATGAACGGGAACGGGTGCGATACATCCAACGCCATCGGCGTCAGGAGCGTGTGGACCCTCTTCTTGTAATAGTCTCTGACCCAATCCTTCTGTCTGTCCGTAAGTTCATCGATGGACCTTATGTTGATATCATTCTTGGCGAGATTCTTCTTCAATCTCCTCCAACAGATCTCATAGCCGCGATACAATGATTTGATCTTCTCATAAATCATGCCGAGTATCACTGGTCTCTCAATGTAATCGGGATCGTTCTGGACCGCACTCGGAGTCTGTACGAGGATACCAGGCATACGGATCATCATGAATTCCTCGAGATTGTTGTAACATATCGCCAAGAACTTCGCTCTGTCGAGCAATGGCGTCTTGTTGTTCATAGCCTCGTCGAGACATCTCTGATTGAACTCCAACCACGATAATTCCCTGTTGATGTAGTATCTCTTGTCGTATAGGTCCACGGTCATGATAATCTCCACTTGCGTATCGTTGAATTGAGATATATTATCTATCTATATTAGGGGAGGAACGACACCAATCCAGACATATCTCGTGCACATATCTGATCGCACCCTGTCGGATGCCTCCGATGGACGTATGTACACTTTTTCCATCATTCATTGATATTTGTCCATCGAATTAGATGATTATTGTTAATTTATCGTTGTTTTTATTACATAAATGTTTATTAAAATAGTAATTTTCATATATGATTAGACATTTGTCTAATCATATCTTTCAAAGATAGAAGGATGTAGGAGAAATCGAGATGAGAGCGACTGTGAAGTATGGTCTTACCATGGCGACCGTCCTATTGGCGATGGTCATCATGATCCCATACAGTTCAGCAGACGATTTAGTGACGACAGATGATTCAGGCAACATCGCATGGGTACTGATATGCAGCGCTTTGGTGTTCATCATGACACCTGGTGTAGCATTGTTCTATGGCGGTATGTTGCGCAGACAGAGTATGACATCCGTCCTTGCGCAGACAGGACTGATCATGGGGATAATGGCGACATCATGGATACTCGTAGGATACTCACTCGCATTCAGCGGTGATCTCAGCGGTATCGTTGGTAACCTTGACGAATTCCTCCTCAACGGTGTGAGTTATGACGCCATCGCCGAAGGGAGCACGATCCCCGATATGGAGTTCATGGTATTCCAGATGATGTTCGCACTTATCACAGCAGGTATCGTACTTGGTGCATGTATCGAGAGGATAAGGTTCAACGCGATCGCCATATTCATGGCATTGTGGTCTGTACTCGTCTATGCACCCATGGCACACTGGGTCTGGGGAGGTGGATTCTTCGATCAGACATTCACCGTCCTCGATTTCGCAGGAGGTACCGTGGTCCACATATGTGCTGCAACGACAGGTCTCGCACTCGCGGCCTTCGTTGGAAGGAGAAGCGAACGCACGATGAAGAGAGCACACAGCATGCCCATGGTATTCATCGGATTCACATTGCTCTGGTTCGGATGGTTGGGATTCAACGGAGGTTCCGGGTTGGCAGCGGATGGTGTCGCGGTCAACGCGTTCGTAGTTACAGTCATCGCACCTGCTGCTGCTATGCTCTCATGGGCATTAGCCCAGTACATACACGTGGGCCGTGTTAACTCCCTCGGTCTGATGTCCGGTGCATTGGCAGGATTGGTCACGATCACACCCGCAGCGGGATATGTAGGTCCAGGATATGCATTGCTCATGGGACTCGTAGGCGGAGTCATATGTTACTTCGGAGTGATCTTCATGCGCAACAAGTCCGGTATCGATGATGCCCTCGACGTGTTCGGAGTGCACGGTATCGGTGCGATATGGGGTGCGATCGCTACAGGTATCTTCGCGATGCCTGAATTCGTATCTGAAGGATATGAAGGATTGATCTACGGAAGCACGGATCTGTTCCTCGGACAGCTCGCAGCAGTCGCCATAACGCTCGTGTTCTGTTTCGTGATGTCCTATGCCATCATTTGGGTGGTATCCAAATTCATGAGGGTACGTCTCGATGAGGATGAGGAGATCATCGGAGCGGACATCGTAGAGCACGGTGAACCGTCTTACAACATGTGAGGTGAATGAGATGAAGATGATAATGGCAGTGATTCGCCCGGAGAAGGTGCAGCCTGTGAAGGATGCACTGAAGGAGATAGGCATCAACGGTATGACCATAACATCGGTCAGGGGTCGCGGACAACAGTCAGGGTTGAAATTCACCAACAGGGTCGGCACCATCATCGTAGATGAGATCGAGAAGACAAAGCTCGAGATCATCATCGATGACAAGGATGAGGAGAAGGTGATCGATGCGATCAAGAAAGCAGCCGTCACAGGGCAAATGGGTGACGGAAGGATATTCGTCATACCTATCGAGAGGTCGATACGTATAAGGGACGAATGAACGAAAGAACCAACAAGAGGGGGCGTTCCCTCCCCCTCTTTTCTACGAATTACATTCAGATTCTCATCCGATTTTATTCGATTGGGATCATTTGATATTATTTGTATCACAATTTTGGATCATCCATGTGCTTGTTGGCCCCATGGATGATGGCCATGGTGGTCTTTGTTCTCCATAATTGATCAAAATGATTGCGTATAGATGCCTGCGTACTTTTTTAAATAATACGTCATCTGAGAAATACCCATTTTATCTTCTACTTATCTTCTACCAACGAGTAGAAGATAAACGAGAAACTTGAAAAATGAAGATATGAGGCCTACGCCTCACATCAAAATAATAAAGATAGAAAAAAGGATGAAAGCAAAAGGACAACCATCAACTGATCTTGATGAGATTCTTCCTCTGCATGTAACTGCATCTCTCACAAGGTATCGTCAAAGTGCATTTATCGCCGGCTGCGATACCTTTCAACGCTTCGATCAGTCCCCTGTCCAATGGCCTCAGACCACTGCGCTTGTTGAGACTGAGCGTTTCCCTCTCGGAGATACTGAGCTCTGATGGAATTATTCCTTTATCGATGAGTGATTTTATGCAATGTTCCGCCTCATCCGTGGAGCATGAATCGCATCTGAGCCCAACTTCCGACAGAGGGCCGTACAATTCGGCTATCGGATCGACGACATATATCTTCCTGTCCTTCCCAAGGCAGATGTAGATACCATGCGGATTCTCAGGGGCGATGTATTCCATCCTCGTTCCGCGGACCTTCTCCTCACCTACGACAGTCCAAAAATCCCTGAGATGATTCATCAGCTGATAGACAAGTTGCTGATATTTTATGTCGAGAGAATCTGCGAGTTCCTGCTTGGTCATGGAGCGTCCGTTGTATGCTTCCTTGAAAAGTTTGGCCAAAATCCTTTGCCTCATCTCGTGCGTAGCTATGGCCGTGTACGTCTCTGGATCCATGTAGAGGATCTCCATCCTGCAGTTCTCACCTATGATTCTCCCAATGCTTTCGTGACTTAAATATTTGAGTATAGGATTTTCCACATCAAAATACGATAAATCATACATCGATCATCCATCCTTGCAGTGATGAACGATCATAAGGTGGACAACGCACTTATCAGCAATCAGTTAAGAATAAGTATACTCTAAAGATACACAGTACGTGTTAAATTAGTACTATCGAATTGAGAAGGGAACGATAGAATGAGCATCTCTAGTGACGTCATCAAGGCCAAAGAAGCGGCCACGACATTGGCCGCATTGAACACTGATGTGAAGAACAATGCATTGAGATCGATGGCTGATGCCCTTGACAAGAATCGTGATGCCATACTATCCTCCAATTCGATGGATGTCTCTGATGCAGAGACAATGGAATCCGATGGCAAACTTTCCAATGCCATGGTAAAGAGATTGAAGATAGATGACGTGAAGATCTCCGGCATGATCGCAGGGATCGATGACGTCATTGGACTTCCAGATCCTGTTGGAAGAACGATCTCCACAAAGGAATTGGATGATGATCTGACGTTATATCAGATCTCATGCCCGATCGGTATGATCGGTACGATATTCGAATCACGCCCTGATGTCGTTCCGCAGATAATGTCATTATGCCTCAAATCAGGCAATGCCGTCATATTCAAAGGCGGTAGCGAGGCATCGAGAACGAATAAGACATTATTCGATATCCTAACGAAAGCAGCATACTCCGCAGGCATCCCCGAAGGAGTATTCGTATTGATGGAAAGAAGAGAGGATGTCAATGCGATCCTGAGCATGGACCAATATATCGACCTGCTCATCCCAAGAGGTTCCAATTCGTTCGTACAATATATCAGGGAGAATACGAAGATCCCTGTCCTAGGCCATGCATCAGGGATATGTCACATATTCATCGATGAATCCGCCGATATCGACATGGCGGTGAAGGTTGCATTGGATTCCAAGATCCAATATCCTGCCGTATGCAATGCAGTAGAGACATTATTGGTGGACTCAAAGATAGCTCCGATCTTCCTCCCTTTGATGGATAAGGAATACCACAACAACAACATAGAGATCAGGACCGATAAGCGTGCTATCGGATACATGGAACACGCTAAGATTGCAGAAGAATCTGATTGGGATACGGAATACGGAGATCTCGTGATATCGATAGCTGTCGTGGATGACATGGATGAGGCGATAACTTTCATCAACGAACATGGTTCACATCATACCGATGCCATCATCTCGAATGACAAAGACAGAATCTCAAGATTCATCAAATATGTGGATTCAGCTGACGTATTCGTTAACGCATCGACAAGATTCGCGGACGGATACAGATTCGGCAAAGGTGCTGAAGTAGGTATAAGCACGAACAAGATACACTCCAGAGGGCCTGTCGGCATGGAGGGCTTGATGATATACAAATACGTCCTCATAGGGAACGGACAGGTAGTGAAGGATTACGTTGGAAAGGATGCGAGACCGTTCACACATAAGGACATCGACAAGGAGCTGAAGCTATGAGTCGCAAGGATATCCTCAAGGATGTCGAAACCGTAGTGATAAAGGTAGGCACGTCATCGATCACCGGTGGCGGCAACAGCGTATTCGAAGGATTCATGGATTCCGTTGCCGAACAGGTGAAGAAACTCAAAGATATGGGGAAAAGAGTGCTGATCGTCTCATCAGGTGCTATAGGCGTAGGACTTGCGGCGATGGAAGCAAAACCTAAACCCAAGGAGGTCCCCATAAGACAAGCTGCCGCATCTGTCGGTCAGGGCATATTGATGCAGAAATGGAACGAGAGTTTCCAAAAACAAGGATTGATCGTCTCACAGATCCTGCTCACCTATGATTTCTACTCTGACCGTGAGAAGTATCTCAACCTGAGGAATGCAATCCAAACATTGTTGCAATATGATGTTGTACCGATCATCAACGAGAACGATGTCGTTTGCATCAGAGAGATAGATGCTGTATTCGGTGATAACGATACATTATCCGCATATGTCTGCAGCAAGATGGATGCCGACCTCCTGATTATCCTCTCAGACGTGGATGGATTGTATGATAGGAATCCGAAGATACATCCTGATGCCAAGATAGTCCACACCGTCACCGACGTTTCATCAGTGGAACATATGGCTGGTGACCCTACCTCAAGGGTTGGTACCGGTGGCATGAGGACGAAACTGAAGGCTGCAGAGATCTGCAGCGAAGCTGGATGCAACATGATAATCGCATCGAGTTCGGAACCTGATGCGATAGTGAAAGCTGTCTCTGGTGATGAGATAGGTACGATATTCCTCGCTGGTGAGAAGGAAAGGAAGAAATCACGTTGGATCAGAGAGGCTCATGCGAAAGGTGCACTCATCGTGGACAAAGGCGCAGCAGAGAAACTCATGAAAGGTAACGTAAGTCTCCTTGCCGTCGGTGTGAGGGACGTCATCGGCAGATTCGAAAGGGGGGATGTTGTGAATATCGAATATTCTGGTAAGGTCATCGCCAAAGGCATCCCTGATTACGATTCGGAAGAAGTGTTCAGGATACGCGGCATACACTCCGATAAGATCGAAGCTGTGTTGGGGCACAAATCATACGATGATGTCATCAGGAGCGAGAACATCGCTCTGATGTGATCATCCTCTGTAGAAGGGACATCTTCCTTTCACGCATTCATCATTCCTATCAGAATATTCACAGACGATATCGGATGATGTCTCGAGTACGATCCCTAACTTATCTTTGACATAATCGGTCGTCTCCCGTATGGCGATGAACGAGTTCCTCTTGCAACATCTAGGCCCGTCGATGGATGCTATCTTAGCGAGACACTTAGAGACGAGCATGTTCGTATCACTCCACGAACCTGAGCTATGAGGCGTAGTGCCAGTCACTATTGAATAGAATATTCCGCATGATGCTGCGGCACCGCATGTGCCGCAAAGACCGCAAATACCGCCAGGGAACCATGATCCTCTCTTCTGCGCATCCCTCAATGCGGAATCGATATCGATCTCTCCGCCACAATTCCTATATGCAGCAATGAGTGCAGAAGCCACCATTATATGATGTTCCAGATCATGCATTCTGATGTTATTGTCCCTCATCATCTCAGACAGGATGACGATAGGATCCTTGGATCTGCTTTCATTGCAATGGTCCATGATCATCCTGTTCGCAGCCTTCTTCCTGCATGCATCGCAGACATGATGTCCGTTCTCACAGACCTCTCTGTCCATCGATTCCTTCCCGCATCTCACGCATACCATATTCTCCAACAACGAAAGAGTGACCTTCCCACCGCATTCAGGACAATGCACATCGAGATCGTTCCTTATGGACTGCATGATATCAACAACATTTTGGTGGCGAACATTTGTTCAACATGAGTTCGAAGAATCCTGTCAGGATCGCTACCTGTTTTGGATCGAGATTGTAATCCACCCTGTCCCCATCCTCGCATGCTATAAGCAATCCAGCATCCTCAAGGATAGCAGCTTGTTCTCTGATGATCTCCACATCAAGACCGATCATCTCGGATAGTTTTCTGTCATCTCTATCACAATCGGCCAAAATCTCGAAAATCCTCAAACGTCTCTCATCAGCAAGAGCCGAAATCATCTTCACTGTATCCTTCGAGGGCATACGACTAGAATGATGAAGGAATATTTCCATTCTTTGAATCGATGCCCACATGAGCATGAACCGCCTCTTTCTGAAAATAGTAGACATGATCATTACAAGCAGGAACATCTTCGGATAGATATGTCATCACATTTGTATGACGCCCTTGACAACAATAGAGTCTGAGGATGCGATCCATCCTTATCGATGTTAATCGTTAATCGATTGTAATCGATTATAATCGATTAACGATATCAACGAAGGATACAAAAAATCCATTACGTTCAGTGTAAAAAGTATCGAGAACAGAAGCATATACGTATGTGATGGGACAGTACCCTCCCCATTGACCGAAGAGAGATTCCAACAAATGATTGCTAATATCAGATCAGAGGCGTACGAGAACCATGTTTCCTTCGAACAGAATCTTACGTTCACATACCTCAGATCGAAGTTCGAGGAAAAATCAATATCACTGACAGAAGAGAACATGGAAATGCTGCATATCAGTGAAAAGGGCAAATACACCAAATTAGGGTTCATCCTATCAGATCAATATGATCAAACTCTGAAGATTGCAGTGTTCGATAACGAATATAAATCTTCATTCATAGACCGCGCAGAATTTGGAGGGTCGATACTGAAACAGATGGATGATACACTCTTATTCATTTCCAAATACAATAGGAACTCTTCGATCATAACCGGGATGTATAGAGTCGACAAGAAGGACTACTCGGAAATAACTCTCAGAGAAGCTTTGGCGAATGCATTCGTGCACCGCGATTATGCCATGGACGATTCGATATTGGTATCAATATACCCTACAAAGATAACTATAGTGTCCCCAGGTGGTCTCAAAAGGCCCTATTCATTGGAAGAACTGGAAAGTGGCGTATCATCGCTGAGGAACAAAAATCTCGCCGCTGTGATGTACAGACTCAAGATAATCGAAGCATACGGCACAGGGATACCGCGCATATTCGGAGCATACACAAACCTCCCTGTAAAACCGACGATCAGCACAGGCGGCTCATCATTCACTATAACACTGCCGGCCGAGAGAGATGAGGATACAACACCGTTGATGAGATTCCTGAAGGATAGGACAGAATTCACGCGTGCGGAATTGGAGGAGAATCTTAACCTGAATAAATCCGAAGCCATTGCTAAGATCAATATGTTGTTGGAAGATGGTTCGATAATAAAGATCGGAAACGGAAGATCGGTGAGATACAGGTTGAAGATATCTCTTTGAATCCATTATTGACATATTCGAAGATGTTGACACGTAATTGAACGAAGTGATCGCATACGGATTGCAGTTCATCCCCTTGAAATCATTCAAAATCTGCGAGTGGTGGGCCCGTCCAGATTTGAACTGGAGTTACTTACACCCCAAGCAAGAAGGATACCAAGCTACCCCACGGGCCCACATATAAACAGTTTGTTGGACACACCTAATGCGCAGTGGTATTTGTACTTTACACAAAGCGACTTCATAGAATTGCAACATCTGGACGATGAGAATCCATGCATCGAATCCATCAATACGACGATACAAACAGAAATAACATCGATCGTTCATTCCTGTATGCTATTGAGTTCATATTTGACAGAGAACATGTCGAAGATACGAACAACGGAGAGAAAGATGGAGCCGATGAGAATATCGATGGTCTGTATGAGGTCGATCGTAGGAGATATCGACAACAATTCCAAGAGAATGTTTGAACTGATCGATCAACTATCCTCTGAAGGTTCCGACCTCATCTGCTTTCCCGAACTCTCTCTGACAGGATATTCCTCACAATCGAGTACGAGATACGCCATGTCCTTGGATGATCCTGCGATAGAGAGGATCGTCAAGACCACTGAAGACAAGGAAATCATCGTCTGTTTCGGTTTCGTTGAGAAAGGACCCTACATCACTCAGCTCATCGCAGAGAACGGAAAGATATGCGGAAAATATCGGAAGACACATCTCGGTGAGAGGGAACAGGATGCGTTCCTTCCCGGCTCATCATTCCCTGTCATCAGAACATCCAAAGCTAACATCGGCATACAGATTTGCTGGGAATCACATTTCCCACAGATTACCGCGAAATATGCTATCGAAGGTGCCGATCTCGTCCTAATGCCCCACGCATCAGGCCTCTCTGGAGAACGCAGAAGGAACACATGGAACAAGATCCTCCCTGCAAGGGCATACGACAACACATTGTTCGTAGCATCCTGTAATATGACAGGGGATAACGGCGAAGGCACCGTCTTCGGAGGAGGTTCATGTATCATCGATGAACGTGGCAACATACTTGCTGAGGATTATTCAGGCGAATGCGTAGTATCCGCCGATCTCGATCCGAAGAACATGGATCGCATAAGATCATCAGGATACGAGACCATGCGCGACCTATGTTTCATCGATAAGGTTCGTTGGGAACTATTCAGATGATCGTCAATGATCCTGAGAACCTATCTCTTTGATCCTGACGATGATGTCATCGATCTGCGATGGCTTTAGATTCGGATTCAAAAGCGTGAACTTCAGCATGACCCTTCCATCCTTGACAGTCTGACCGATGACGATACCTTCCTTGAGCAACTGACGTCTGATTCTCTTATTAACATCATCGCCCTTGTCGTATGCAAAGACTACGGAAGACATCTCCGGCTCCACAGGTGCTATGAAATCATCATCCTTCGATATCCTTCCATAGAAATAGGATGCATTCTCAACAGCGGTATCGATGATCCTTCCGAATCCATCCCTTCCGCGCGTCTTGAACGCCATGAATACCTTCAATGCATCGAAACGACGAGTGGTCTGCATCGATTTACCGACGAGATTGATGTATCCATCCTCCTCGTCCTCCTCGCGGTTCAGATAATCCGCATGCAACTCGAAACACTCCAACAATTCCGCATGTTTGACGATGATCGCTGAACAGGAGATCGGAAGAAGGAACATCTTGTGGAAATCCACAGTAAGGGAATCGCAGAGTGATATGTCCGCTACCCTATCACGATACTTATCGCTCATGATCAATCCAGAGCCGTATGCGGCATCGGCGTGAAGATGCATACCATATCTGTCGCAGAGTTCCCTCATGCCACGGGCATCATCTATCGAACCGAAATCGGTCGTACCGAACGTAGCTACGGCACAGAACGGATAGAGTCCATTGTCCGTATCCTCCTTCAGCATCCTTTCGAATTCCTTCAGATCGATCCTGCATTTGGAATCGACAGGTATCTTCCTGACGGCAGCATAGCCCATGCCGAGGATGTGGCTTGCCTTATCCATCGAGAAATGGGATATCTCCGATGTATACACACGAAGTTTGGAGTATTCTGGCGGAAGGCCGTTCATCTTCACATCCCATCCGAATCTCTCCATGCAATACCGATCGCGGGCAGCTACGATGGCAGAGATGTTGGATTGAGAGCCGCCGGATGTGAAGCACCCATCGGATGTCTCCACAGGGAATCCGTACAGTTCAGCCAATCCGTGTATCATGCTCTCCTCGACCTCTGTGGCCGCAGGACCTTGATCCCAACTGTCCATGCTATCGTTGAAGCATGATATCACCAGTTCAGAACAGATCGTCTCGGTCAATACAGGCGAATGCAGATGCGGCATGTACTTCGTGGACCATGTGCGAAGAAGATGCGGCAGTATCTTTTCTTTGGTCTCCTCGAGGACCTTGTCGAACCCCATACCGTGTTCCGGAAGGAATCCGAGGGAACAGATGCTCTCCCTAAGCTCATACGGATCGATACCGGAGAATGCACTGTCGTCAGAGAATGAATCGAATACCGCTTTCAGGGTATCATCGATCATCTCTGTGAATCTTTTACGGACGTTCACATCCTCGGATAACAGAAGGGGATCATTTGCAGACATTCCCTTCGACCTCTTTGACTGCGTTCTCGAAGATTGTGAGCGCACGGTCGATCTCGTCGTCCGTGATGGTGAGAGGGCATAGACATCTCATGACGGAACCGTTACGTCCGCCCTTCTCCATGATCAGACCGTTGTTGAAACATGTACGTTGGACCATGGTGGCGACCTCTCCGCTTGGTTCAGGGACACCCATCAGGTCCTTCGGACCGTTGGGGTCGATGAACTCCACTCCGATCATGAGACCTTTTCCGCGGACATCACCTATTATCGACATCTCTCCTTTGAGCTTCATGAGACGTGACATCATCATATCGCCCTTGCGAGTAACATCTTCTAGGAACCCTGGTTCCTTCAGTTTGTTCATGACAACATTACCAGCCACGAAAGCCAATTGATTCCCGCGGAAGGTACCTGCGTGCGCACCTGGACCCCATAGGTCGAGTGCTTTGTCATAGACGATGAGTGATAATGGTTGACCTCCGCCGATGGCTTTGGAGATCAATATGACATCAGGCACGATGCCTGCATGTTCGAAAGCGAACACCTTGCCTGTACGTCCGATACCGCATTGGATCTCATCGCATATCATTGGGATGTCGAGTTCCTTTGTTATCCTGCGTACAGCCTGAAGGAATTCAACAGGTGCGGGTATCACACCGCCTTCGCCCTGGATGGCCTCCAATATGACCGCGGCGGGTTTCGTGACACCGCTCTCGGGATCCTTCAACAGACGCTCCAGATATGCTATGCAGGCCTTCGTGCCCGCTTCCCCTCCGATGCCCATTGGACAGCGGTATGAATACGGATATGGCATGAATTGGACACCAGGCATCACGTTGCTTACCTTGTTCTTCGCGGTGCAGTTGCCTGTGAGCGCCATGGAACCATGGCCCATTCCATGGTATCCTCCGGAGAATGAGATCACGGTGCCTCTTCCGGTGGCCGTCTTGCATAGTTTTATCGCGGCCTCCGTCGCATCCGTTCCGGATGGTGAACAGAACTGTACCTTCGCCTTCTTGGCGAGTTCTTCGGGTATTATCGTCAACAGATTCTCAACGAACCTGTCCTTGGCCGGCGTAGCAATATCCAACATGTGCAACGGCGCACCGGAATCGATGAGCTCGATCATCGCACTATTTATCTCATCATTATTATGACCGAGAGCAAGTGATCCCGCACCATTCAAGAAATCGATATAACGGTTGTTCTCTACATCTTCAATAACCGCACCCTTAGCCTTCGCAACCGCAAGAGGGAATTTGCGGGGATAGCTTCTAGCAGATGACTCGTAGTCACCCTGACGACCGACGAAGTACTGGTTCGTACCCATGAATTTTGTGATTTACCCATTATATAAAATCGTATGGACCTAGGCGAACAAAGATAATGATAAATTTTGCCCAATCTGACACGAATATTGCCACATATGGCAATGATGTGATAAACAACAGGTTTTTGAAATTGATCGGAAGAAACACTTAAACTCACATGAATCATTACAGTTGCCCACATTTGTGATTGCAAGAATGCTCATGATTCCACGTCAGCGAGATGTAATGGTATCGGATTAGTTAATCAGATGAAGCGATAGGACATCATGGTTTCTTTCACCATCTATCAAACTACAGAGTCTGTTCCACGATTCACTTTCACCCATGTCGATTTCAAAATCTTCTGCATCACAATTCCCAATAAATTCAGCTTTCATTGTCATTACGTCAAGGACAAGAACAAAACTATTGCTCGCCCACTCGAATTCAAGGTTGTTGTTGGGCGCAGGGTAAATGTACATCGGTTCCGAAGAACGATAGTTCTCTTCGATGATTCTCTCCAAAAATCTTATCGAAGAAGCATAATCATTCATCTTAGACTCGTCCTTTATCGTTTTGGAAGCAATTTCAATGATGTGTTCCAAGCGACTCTTGACATCCGATATACACAATTGTTTAAAATCGACCTTCTTTGAATTGTCTTCATTGACCAAGTCTTTGTCATCTGAGTGAATCTTCATTTCAGTTCTGTCCTTCACTACACTATATTGGAACTCCAATATAGCATTCTGTCTAATTCTTCCAGAATCTTTTACACCAAGCCCCATGGCCTTTACAGGATTGTGTCTCTCATGCCCTGATTTAGTTATCTGTAAAGAATGTGTCCAAAGTAACAGATATTTACATCATTACGTCCCAAACTGAGATTATTCAAAAAGGAATGAAAAAGCACAGTCCGCCCCTGGGACGGGGCGGGACTGCTTATTGAAATCGTTTAACGCTTTCTCACATACAACATGATGGTGACAGCAATCGCGGCAACGACAGCGACAGCGATTCCGACGAATATCGCGGTGTAGGACAACCCCGAGTTAGACGAATCCTCATCGACGACCATGTACAACGAACAGTGGGTTGAGTCGAATACGATCTCTCCTTTTATCGGATCATATATACCTCCCATCCTCACCTTGTTACCATCGTCATCGATGTGATACGCCACGCCGATCTTACCGTCAGCTGGAGTATACCTTATGGAGATCGTGATCAATCCGCCGAGTGATTTACCCAAGTCCTTATCGCCAGCCATGATCCTCACATCCACAACGACTGCACCATCAGGGATGTTCTCCCTCTGAAGATCGTTGATATGCTCACCCTTAGCTTCGGATATGGAGATCGTGATCTCTTCTTCCACTGATATATTGGACAACACCGTGTCTGATGCGGCAATTGATCCCTTCTCGGATACAATCTCAAAAAAAAGAACTCTCATCATGCCTTTCCCTTCCTCTGCATGATGAGCACGATGATAATGAGGATCGACAACGCAACCATACCAAAGATTGCAAGGGAAACGATAGCATTTCCACTTCCATCCAGGTCCCCCACGACCTCTAGGCCGAATTCAGATGATTCCCATGAATCCACAGCATCTCCCTTGCAATGGATCACAGCATCCACGTTCAAGAACACGGTATCATCCCCTTTAGGGGCCATACCATACGCATCGATACTCCTCAAAGAGATACAATCTGCGAACGCATAACCTTCGATCATAGATACTGTGGAAGGTATGCTCATAACCCTCAACGATTCACAGCCTCTGAACGCCATCCTTCCGATGTTCTCGACATTCTTCAGATCCATCTTCTTCAACGAGACGCAATCACGGAAGGCCTCCTTGCCGATATCCTTCACTTTTTCAGGGATCCCCACGGATTCCAATGATTCGCACTGATAGAACGCTGAATGACCTATATCATTCACAGAATCGCCCAACGTCAACTCCCTCAGTGAGGTGCAATAACCGAACATACGCGGACTGATGTTGGTGTCAACGTTCAATGATTCCAATGAATCACAGATGTAGAATGCTCCATCACCGACATATCTTACAGTCTTCGGTATCGTCAATTCCATTATCGAATGACAATCGCGGAATGTCTCGAATCCGATATGGTTTACATTATCAGAGAAGTTCACCCCATTGAGATTGTAACACGCACGGAAGGCCTCATCCTGCATCTCCTTCACAGAATCGCTTATCCTTATCTCTGTTAGATCATTGTAATAGAACGCTCTCTTGCCGATGATCTGCAAACCGTCATTGGTCACGACACTTTTGATATCCGATCTTCTTTTCACATTCCCATCGTCCATCATAGTGCCTGCGAACGCATAATCATCGATCCTAACGACCTTGCTTCCATTCACTTCGTTCCTGATGGAGATGACACCATCGGTTGGTTTCCCGCCGATTACTGCAGCACCATCCGGTAGCAATGCATAATCGATGCCATCTAACGTAATCCTCTCAATGATCTCTGTATTCGTCCATCCAACGGTATTGGATAATGTATGAATCACAACACCCTTCGGTAAAACATCCCCCATGACGGGGCGATCTCCCATGAAATAGATGTTCTTCAATGATTCGCAACCAGAGAATGCTCCATCCTCTATCGCCCTCAGATTCTTCGAAACGATCAATGTGCTCGAAGAACATCCGTCGAATGCTCCGTCGGAATATGATCTCACATCATACCCTTCCAACACAGAAGGAAGATGCAATATTGCTTCATTCGAAGTCACCGATGTTATGACGCAATAGTAATCCGGATGTCCGCTCCCATGAGTCTCATATCCATAGATAGCGTCATCGAAACCCATCTCTGATGCATCGGCATCGGAGATCAATAAACAAGAGAATAGGATCAATAAAGAGACTGCTACGATCCATCTTCTCATCTCATCACTAATCCAACAGCTGCGGCCACGGCTCTCGCCACATCGGCATCATTGGAATCCACAATGACCAACGCATCCCCTTCCTTCATCCCCGTGTCCCTTATCTTCTTCGCAAATCTGGGATCCTTCTCATCGATATCCCAATCCTTAGGGAATATTATCCTGCCATCCCTCATGACGAATATAACAGCACCTTCCGCACCGTTCCTTATCGCGATGTCCCTCTGGGCCATCCCATTGGTGACCTTATCTGCGACACCTTCTACCATTATGCCCTGTTGATATTTCCCTACGGCATATTTATCGTTGAAGATATCGACATATCTCATGCCGAATCCATGGAAACTCTTCCTTCCGAACTCCGTGATGCTGACGCCGGTCTGTTTCACCTCTATCCATTTCCAATCCTTCAGGACCTTCAGCATGCCCCTGATACTTCCTTCTCCGAGCCCGGTCTCATCCACGAGACCTTTCCTGCTCATGCGTTTGTTCCTCTCTAAAGCATCCATCACGAGGAATATGTGCGCGTCGGAGTACCTCGTCATCGGACCATAGTTGTTACCATTGATCAACTCCATGACTCCACCCCCAACGATTCGCAAATGGCCATGTACGGCAGTATGATGTTCATCACCTGAGAAACGGACATGGAGACATCGGATGCTATGGTCGGCACGGGTATCCCGCGGTCGAATCTTACTATGACCGTGACTTGTTCGGGAGAGAATCCGTTATTCCTTAATGTGACCTCTCTGAAAAGATCGTCATCATTGCTCCACATCTATCAGAACATCCTTGTTCATCAATGATGTTCTGTTCTTGGTCACATCCTTCAGTGTACCTTTGCGAGCTCTGCCGAATATGTAATCATCCGGACCCAATTCCCCGCAGACGTGACAGACGATCGGTCTGCCCTCTCTCATCTGGTCATCCCAACGCATCCCGCATTTGCTACAGATGATCTTTATCGTTTCTGCTTCCCATCTCTTGCTTCCGCAGTCTGGGCATTTAGGAGGATTCTTCTTGGCGGTGATCCATGCGTGTCCGCATCTGTTGCATCTGACCTCGCGTACATCGCTGCGATCCCATAACGATGATCTACAGGATGGACAGAGTTTGGAATTATTCTCGCCTTTTCTTGTGTTCCATACGTAACCGCATAGTTTACATTCATTCATCATACCGCTATCATCGATGCCTTTGGAGCTACGATTCTGCTTTATGATGCGTTCTAGGCGCTTCATCCCTATCTGATAGTCACTCTCATCTATCATCCCGTCACCCCCGTTGTGTTAATGGATGATACATCCAACGTATGATATGACTATATAGGTTATCTGTCCAAAATGTAATTTGATGTAATATTACTCCTTCTCCTCTTCGTATGAAGAGACCGGATCTTCGGTGTATACGGAATCGTTGACGACGATTCCGCTCTTATTATAGGCCTCTTGTATCTTGGTGAATTCCATCCTGATGTCCTTTAGTGTTCTATTGGATCTGACAGATATCACCTCGGGACTCATTCCTGTGAAATGCAACGCCAAGATCTCTGCAACATCCTCATCCAACCCTAACCGTCCTTTGAGATACGGGATGTTCTCCTTATAATCGTCCTTGTGAGAGATCATATCATCGATCACACCATTCCAGAACTTCGCGTACCTCTCAGACATCGCATGCTTTATCCACGATGAGAAACTCATCGCGGATTCTTCCAGGACCTCGTTCAGATATCTGCATGATACGGGATATGGTCCATCCCAGAGGTATATGCAACCTATACCGTCCTTGAAGAGATAGTTCAATCTCTTACTATCATTCTCCCATAGTTCTGTCAATTTTTCGGAATTGCCCTTCTCCGACAATACCAATCCGCATTCTGGACAGACCTTGGCCCCATCCGCGGATGAAACCCATTCCATCCCGCAGAATCCGCATCTGTATGTCCTGCTCTCTTCCCCTCTGCATTCAGGACATTTCGTATTCCTCTTGGATAATATGAATGGTCTACCGCATCTGAAGCATTCCTTGATGACTGGGAGCTCATTCCATTTAGTTGATCTGCATGATGGGCATGTCCTGACGGAGTCAGGACTTGCACCATTGTTCATTATCCATTTATGGCCGCATCTGAAGCATTTGAGTTTGAACGTATCCTTATCCCATGTCTTCGACCTGCATGATGGACACCTATCTGGATGTTCTATCTTACTCCTCCACACATGACCGCATTTACGGCAAGTGAACTGCGGGAGTTTCGCACCTTTCCAGTTCCTTGACTTACATCTTGGGCATTTCAGCGGTTCATCCGAAATGCGGGATATCCAAACGTGATTGCATTGGTTGCAATGGAATTCCTCGGCATCATCCGATGCATGATAGATGCATTCAGTACAACTATTTTCATCGGAAGGGACATCATAACGGCGTGAACGACATTCCGGACAGATCAAAGGCCTCTCGTCTGAACGTGATATCCATTGATGACCGCATTTAAAACAACGTAATCTCTTCCCCTTCCATGAATCGGGTGACCTTCCCTCATTACGACAGTTCGGCATCATCTTCAGTAACATTATAATTGGATGTATAATCCATCATCATTCATTATCAAAGGGTACCTTCAACATACCTCTTGGGAAGAACGTAGATCTCCCCATCAGCATCGAAACCGACCCTCGCTTCGACCTCGTACACATCCTTGATCAATTGTTCTGTGATGATCTCCTTAGGATCACCGACAGCGACGATCTGTCCCTTCTTCATTATGACACAAACCTCGCAATATCTTGCCATCAAGGAGATATCATGCTCAGCCACCATGACGGTCATATCGGATCTCGCCATCTTCTGGAGGTATTCCATCACCTGAAGCTTGTATTTCATATCCAAATGGGATGTGGGTTCATCGACAAGCATCAGCTTAGGTTCCTGAACATACGCCTTTGCGATGAGTGCGCGTTGTCTCTCTCCCGAAGAACATAGAGCGACCTGTTTCCTTCTCAGATGATCTATGCCGAAAGTCCTCAAAGCTTCCCTTGTTATGCGTTCATCCTCTGGATTCTCCCACCATATCTTATCGACGAATGGATACCTTCCGAGCATCACCATGTCCATCACACTGATACCGAATGTCTGTCCCGCCTCTGCAGGGACATTGGCAACGAGCTTCGCCACTTCCGCGGCCTTCATCGTAGAAACATCCTTCCCATCGATCTCGATCGTTCCTTCTGTCTGAGGGTGTATCTTGGAGATACACTTCATCATGGTGGACTTGCCGCATCCATTCGGCCCTATCAATCCTATCAACAATCCTTTACCGAACTCTAGATCTATCCCTTGAAGGGCCTTGAAACCGTCAAAATCCTTGACCAAGCCTTTGATCTTGAGGACAGGATCATCATCCGTCATAATTGCGCCCCCTCTTCATGAGCATATAAGCGAACACTGGGGTTCCGATCATAGCAGTGATCGCCCCTACAGGAAGTTCCGCAGGGGACATCACAGTCCTTGCGACAAGATCAGCGAACAACATCAGCATTGCACCGATCACTATGGATGCAGGCATTATCAAACGGTGATCGCTTCCCAATGCCATACGGCACGCATGCGGTACGACCAGACCGACGAATCCTATGATACCAACAAATGCCACACATAAGGAGGTCAATACTGAAGCAATGATCATGGTAACCCTCTTGAACATCTTGACATTCAATCCGAGCTGCGCAGCCTGATCCTCTCCCATGGAATAAAGGTTGAATTCTCTCGCCCAGACCATGGAGATTATCGATATCCCTATCACAGGGATGAAGACGATCCAAGCATTCTCCCATGTTATGTTCGCGAATGAACCGTACAACCACCACATGACATCCGTCAGATTGTCCTTCCCCATGGACATGAACACCGTCTGTACTGATGAGAAGGCGAATCCCACTATGGTTCCTGCCAAGATGTAATTCACAGGCGAACCGCCAGCACCTTCCGCTACCGTCATGGTGATGGCGAAAGCGATGATACCTCCGATGATCGCTACGACAGGGATGATGTAGAGGGTGTTGTCAGCAAGGAAGGGTATGCTGAAACCCAATGCGGTGGCCGCCATGGCCAAACAACCTGCTCCAGATGATACTCCTGTGATGTAAGGATCGACCAACGGGTTCCTGATTATCGCTTGATACATACATCCTGCTATCGCAAGACCTGCCCCGACAGCGATGGATGCTATCGTCCTTGGCAATCTTGCGTTATAGATGTATAACTCGATCATATCGAGATTCCTATCTCCGCTGATCGATTTACCGATCGATGAGAACAAAGCAGCAACGGCATCGCTCAACGGGATCACACCACCCGACGATATCGATATCGAAATCAGGAATGCGATGATCGACATGAACAATCCAAAAAACACTATCAGTCTGAACCTCTTCTTCTTCAGTTCTATCTCTGATTCATCTGGATTACTCTCCATATCGGATCTCAATCCCCTATATCCCTTCTTCAATTGAGAGAACAGCCCTTCCTTAGACATTAATGGTCCTCCTATATAGTATAATAAATATGATTATAGACAGCACAACGACTATCTCTGTCAGATACCAGGACCAGTGTGCGAAACCAACGGTCTGCAACGCAAGCACCCTCTCCTCCTCTGTACCTTCGCCCTGTATGTTCGAAAGGCAGTATACTGCGCCGAAGTCGTTACCAGTGTATATCCTCCCATCCACGACAGTGGGCGGGACCATGGAGTATGAATCCTCCGAATACGGTGAGAGTAACACTCTCCATATCTCCTCCCCATTGGATGAATCCCATGCTGTCAGCCCACCTCCTGTGGGCCAGAACGCCCCAGCGGAATAATCCGTTCCGTAGAGTATACCATCAGCATCCAACGTGAGTGCGCCCTTGATCATCTGATAGTCCTGTGATTTCCAGATGACCTTCCCATCCCAATCGAATTTGTATATCGCAGTGGTAGCATCTATCTCACTGCCATCGACTTTCATGAATTTCTTGGAACCAGACGATAATGGCGAGACATATGTGTAGAATCCGCTATCCGTGACCACAGGTGATGTGAACAACGCACTTAGTTTCCAATCCTTCCCGTCCACCTGTAATGTCTCACCGGTCTTAGGGTCCAAAGCGATGAGGAATCCCTCCAACGAGAACAACGCCCCATCCGTACAACCGACGAGGAGATGGGAACCATCCGGAGATAAGGAGGTCGATGCGGCCGAACCAGGTGTTCCTGGGGCCGTCCTGTTGTCATCACGCATATCGATGACTCTCTTCACCCATACCTCCTTGCCATCATCCGCATTCAATGCGTACACGAATCCCTCATAACTTCCGATGAAAAGCATCCTCTTCCCGTCGATCTTGGCTATCGTCGGAGCATGGAAATAGAAACATCCTCTCGTACCGATATAGTTTCCAGAGGGATCCTCCTCGCAAGGCGGTTCATACTCCCAATCGATGCTCATCTTACCTTCAGATGATAATTTGAGACAAACAACGAGTCCATGCGATGTTCCGAAGTATATCCTTCCAGAATCGTATACCGGTGTCGTACCTCCGGTCTGGAATACCCTCCCGTCCCAGATAACATTGCCTGAGGAATTGGTCGGAGGATCGATCTTCACCTCTATCTTATCCTTTATCTCGCCAGTGAATCTATCGAAACATATCACATCACCACAGGTGAACGTGACGATGAGATAATCCCCAACGATTACAGGTGTAGTGACCTCATAACCAGCACCCTTGATGCCGTGATATTTCCAAACGATACCTCCTGTGAACCTATCCAATGCGTACACCCATGCATCCTCGTCCCCTCCTGTCGCTCCGTACACTCCGCCGGTCGTATGATAGAGCATGTTGCCTGCGACCACCAATCCGGAATCGACGAAACCTGTGGTATATGTGTTGTACCACTCGACAGGCATCTTAGGTTCCTTCTGCCCATGGGATACGGATACATTCGTTGAGAATGATGAACCGCTCAATGTGGTCCATGATGTCGGATACTCCGGTGTCGATACAGGTGCGAAACCATTGGGATAGTAACCGAACGCTATCGGACCTGAACATGATGTGTTAAGATCGATCCCCTTATCCACCCATCTGCCATCCCATTGATAGCAATGCCATCCGCAATCAGTGGTCTTCGTTGTCTTGATATCTTTGATTATGTTGAGATCATCCACCGAACTCTCAAGAACACTGATGAATGTTGATCCTCCTTTATTCTCGTACCATTGATATTGTCCGTTACCGAAATCCACCAACACATCATCGGACGATGCGGCACCGTCCACTGGGATCATCGACACCATGGTGAATAGGAGTATGGATAGGATCGCTATCGGCAAGACCTTTCTCATATCATCCCTCTCTGATACTTCAGATAATCCTTGTAATCATTCCCGAGGAACTTCGGTATCGTATCCAACGGATCCCTGTATTCGAACTGTTCAGGGTGCAATGCCTTCCCCAACAGTTCGGCTGCCTGGGCCAATCTTGGCCCAGGCCTTGATAATAGATCTGCGGCCTGACCTGTGAAAACATAGATGTTACCGTTCCTGTATGCAGGCGTTTCTCTCCAGACAGGATCGATACGTTCCAAGAACCTCTCGTACTCCTCCTGCGAGGTTATCTCATTGTTATGAAGGATGATCATCACCTGCGGTTGCTTGGCATGGATCTGTTCCTTGGAGACCATGAACCATGAGGAAGATTGCGAATCGAAGACATTCGTTCCCGATACCTTCGATATTATGCTGGAAGCGAATGTGTTGTTACCGGATGTCCATGGCGATGGATCTGCGGATAATGCGATGAATGTCCTGACGGATGCTTGATATCCTATTACTCCGGAGACGGCATCGAACGTTCCTCTGAACGCCTGTATGACGCTGTTCGCATTCTCACTCAATCCCATCGCAGATGCTACCATCCAGATGTTATCGTAAAGGAGATCGATGTTTGTGACATCGTATGTCACCACACAATCTATCCCTGATTTCCTGAGCTTGTCGGCCATAGCAACATGCTCCCCGGTACCTCCTTCGCAGAACACGATATCCGGTCCGAGCTTCACTATCCATTCGTAATTCGGATCGGAATACCCTCCGACGTTCTTTATCTTGCCTTCGGCCTTCCTCTCCACGATACCTTCGGGATAGTTGCTATACAGATCCGTACCCACGATATATTCCAAACCGCCTATCGAACAGATCGTCTCCGTCACAGAGGGTGCCAATGACACCACCCTCAGCTTCTCACCGGTCTTCAATGAATGACCCGAATCAGCGTAACTGTAGTATGTGAATCCCGTCTGATCCGTACCAAGTATGACATCATCCGGACCTAATGCTCTGGCCCATGATACTATGTCCCCTTCACCGAATGTCACCGATCTAGGATCATCGCATTGGACCCATTCGCCTCCGTCAAGGATGTACATCCCCCATCTCTTTCCTTGGAGGTTAGATTGTTCGTTGATCGAATGCACTATCGTATGCTCATCATCTTGGTAGACGAGAGGATATCCTTTCAGCTCGCACGCTTTCTCCAATAATTGGTAACCATCCATCCCGTTGAATACCAATGGTATCCATACCGTATCCCAATAACCGAAATCGATTACCACGCCGCTCCTATCATCCGCTTCGGCCTGCGTAAGGCCCATCGCTGGAGTTAGGATTATGACCGCTACTGCGACGATAGCGGTTATCGTCAGCTTCTTCGCAGTAGCATTCATGTCATAGGCCCTCTGGTATCTCAGACGGAGTCTGCATCACGATCTCTGCTCCGTCGCCCGTCTGTTTCTCCGTCGTCGTTTGAAGAACGAGTCCGAAGTAACGATACTTACCAAGGTCATACTTACCAAGCGTCAGATTGTTGTATGTCCATTGTTTGGTATCATCCAACGTCTTTGCGTTGGGGTTGTAGGTGTATTGGGACCAATATGTCCAATCGCCGTTATTCAATTGGGTATCCGCCCATCCGAGGAAATCCGTGAACCATCCGAACATATCCTTGCTCATCAGGTGACCATGAACGGTCTCTCCATCCAATTTGTAGTTGAGAACGCCTTTGTCCTCGACCACCTCCACCTCTGACGAGGGGAACCACGTACTCTTCAGAGCATTCACCAAAGCTTCGTTAGCATTGGTACCCGAACCCTTGACCCAAATACCTCCTTCTATGTCAGATTTGGTCAATCCAGCCTTCTCCAACCAACCCATCAGGACGTTATATCTTTCTGACGTAGTGAGTTTCTTCCCTTCGGATTTGTCATCCGGTTTGGAATTCGGATCCTTAGCTATCTTCTCGATCTCCGACATGTTGGGGATCTGGATGAAGAAATACACTTCGTTGCTTATACTGAACCCTGGCTGCACATATTCCGTTTTACCATTGTTCGTTATCTTCTTCGCATACTCCAACACAAGTGTGGAATCGTCCCTGAGATCAGTATCCTTCGCGGGCACCCATCCCTTCAGACTCTGCCATCTGAAGACGATCCATGATTCATCAATAGTATTCTCCTTATTCTTATAACTCTGAACATTACCATTGCTCTTCAGAACGATGTCGTCACCTAACGTCTTGGTTAGAATATCCTTCACATTCATCCCTGTGGCAGCATATTCCTTATAGGCCCCATCCTCCTGGGCGACCTCAAGTGTTACACTATAGATCTTACCATCCTTGGTGTCATCGTTCCCATCTCCAGTCATCATCATGACGGCTGCTGCGATACCTATGACAGCAACGACCGCCACCATCAGGATGATCAACGTATTCTTCTTCATAATATCACCAAGATCCTTTCTCCATCACGCCATTCTCTACTCCGAATGACAATTGCACACCGCCAAGAACATTGGAACCGAACGCGTCGAACACGAGATAACCGTCGATCACCTTCCCTTTGACAGTCTCCACTTTGTTCAGGTAATAGAACACCTGGACTTCCTTTCCGTTGTAACTGCTGTTCGCCTTGATTTTGACCTTCAAAGGTAACTTATTATCGACACCATCCCCTTTCAGAGTGACCAGAACACAATCAGGATCGGAACCTGTCTTCTTTTTGCATTCCTTCGATATCGATTTGTATGTGTTTCCAGTGACGTTCAAAGGACCTGTCGACAACGATGATTCTGCAGGGAACTTGCCTGTGATCGACAATCCTTTTCCGTTATCGATCGTCGTGGATGTGTTCTCTGCCCATTTGGCCTTCAATGTTATGCCATCATTGAATTTGTAAACAGTCTGAGAAGTGTATTCCTTTCCATCGTAATACCATCCCTTGAATGTATAACCCGCTTTGACGGATACTGGAAGGTTTCCGAGAGGTTTGTCGTATATTCCATAATACTTGCCTGTGACAGGAGAACCGCCATCGGTATCGAACTTCAGCAGACTGACCTCCAACCATTTGGCTGTGAGTGTCACATTCTTCGATACTTTAGTCTCATTAGGCTTGTATAATGTCGAACCATCGTACCATCCGCCGAACTGATATCCATCCTTTGATGGATCGTATATGAATGGCAACTCAGAGCCTTTTGCGGATTGTATCTCGTATGCACTCGCCCCATTCTGCGGATTCAGCTTTATCGTTACCGCATCGGCATAAACCGGTGTGAGTACGGTATCCTTCATGACGGGCGTGTTGAAGGATGTCCATGCAGACTTTCCATCCATCCATCCCGTCAGTACCTTACCCTTGGGAACGGCCACGTCAGGGATATCGACTATAGATCCCTTCGGCACCTTGATGACGATATCCTTCGATACCGTCTCCAACCTCAATGTAACACATACGCCCTCCAACTTGGAATAGTTGGTGACCTTGGCCTTATCATCTTCACTCAACTCAGAATATCTTGAGATTATCCTTTGATAATCCCTGTAATTGACATTCCCTTCATCATACATGGAAAGGAATCTCTCTATGGATGAGGACACATCCTCCGCAGTGTATCTGTTTTCAACACCATAGCAGAGCAATGTCGAATCATTCCTTATCAACACATATCCGTTCTTAGAAATCGAGAAACTCTGATAGCAGAACTGTGCTGGATCGGGCCTCATCTTGAACACGATCGATGTTCCTTTCTCCTTGGAATCCTTTATCACGAATATGTCGGCATATCCATTGGTACTTTCGGATGATTCTCCCTGATAGACGTGACCATATTCCATGACATAGATGTAAACCGCATATCCGTTCTCTTTGGTGGAATATGCGGTGGAGATCACTGGTGTTGCCTTCGTGCACACATCCTTAAGATATGCACGGGACTTCATGTTGCCATTCTTGTCTATATCGATGATCCAAAGAGGTTCATCAGTCCCTAAGGTCTTCCCTCCGCCTCCGATGTAGATAGTATCATTCCAAATGACAGGGATGGATTGCGTACCTCCCCATACTCTCCCGCCATGGTTATCATTCCAATAACTATCGTCCGATTCCCAGAACTTCTCGGATGATCTGTCGAATCCACTAGATGTAATCTTGTATGAACGGATCGCAAGCTTATCGGGAGTGTTCTCGTTCGGATTCGTGATGGTACGGTCATGCACCCTGTTCAATGGGATGTAGACCCTTCCCTCGTATGCCGTAGCACCGGATGAAGCATACTCCCTGTCGAATTTCATCATATCGATGACCTTTCCAGTGTTAGCATCCATGAAGTATGCTATAGCACCCATGTCGTCGAATCCCCTCTGCACCAATACGATGTAGTCATCGAAGAATGCCGGTGTGGCGTTATACCACCCCTTGTGCTTGAGCAACCATAATGGTTCTATCTTCTCATCCGATCTTGCCTTGTTCTTATCCTCGGTAGAGAAGCATGCGTAATCACCAGAGTAGGTTCCGAAGAACACTTTACCATCATTGTATGTTATGGTTCCCTGTGTCTCCCCGCCTTCCACAGGCACAGAGACGAATAATTGTTCCAAGGTCTCAGCATCGAATGCGTAGAGGATCGATGTAGAACCTGTGGACGTGACAGCGAATACTTTCCCATCACCGTACGTGATGGCCATGTTGTAAACTGTCTTCGATGGACATACTGCCTTAGCTATCGTATTTCCCGTAGCTACATCCACACAATAGAGCGTGGAATCCTGACCTTTGTAGTAATAGACCTTATCATCAACGCATAAAGATGAACTAGGTGTCTTCCAATTCGAAGACGAGGTCTCTGTATCCGATGTGACCATCCACAGCATCCTCATGTCCGATTCCGTTATCGGAGTCTTGGAATCTGTGACGCCGAAGCTTCCCACATCCCCTCCGACATAGGACCATTGTGATGGCGATGTCGATTGTATCTCCCTAGGTTCTACGGAATCGGTATGCCTGTATGCTATCACATACGGTGAGAAGTGATTGGTCGAGAACCTTACGCTATCACTTTTGAATGTGCAATCCAACCTTTCTGTAGTTTTACCGAGATATGCGACATACAGGTTCCCGGACTTCTCTCCAGATTTTAACTTATATGGTATCGACACCTGCACATGATAACTGAATGATGATACCACAGAACCTCCGCATTCCAATGTGAGATCGTATGCCGGACGTCCTTCCAATTCAGAATATTCCTTCGGAACGGTCGCTTCCTTCACTGTGAAGGATACGTTCCCGCTGTTCAAAGCGTTCAAGGCCTTGTTGGATATCTTCACAGATGTCCCCTTTATCATGAACGAAAGGGAGGCGCCGCTATCCTTGGTAGCCTTCAGAAGTTTCGATGATATCGAAGCGGTATCGGACCTCTCGGATGTTATCCTCACCTCGACGTTAGAACCATCCTCTTTACCGATCGAATCGATGATGTTCTTCTCAGCATTGTCCGAGAGTATGCCATCATCTCCAACGGCCTCCTCCAGTACAATAGTGCTATCTTCGCCCCCGTTGCCCAAGGCTAGGAACACCCCGACCCCGATGACGGCTACAAGAGCTATCAATACCGCTATTACGGCCGTGGCCTTCATAGCATACCCTCCAATCTATACATGAGAACAATACTGTTTCTTATTGGATTTATTAGGATGTGCATTATTTTCCCGATAATGTATCCAACGTACAACTTTGTACATCCATTTGGCATTATTTTGGTGTTAAGGGGGCTGTGGCGATGCATTCGGAGAATGCGTATTAGAAGGGCCAAAAATCCAAATTATTAGTGAGGTCGCATCAAAAATCGAGGTTCATTCATGATGTCATATGCATGTCACGAATACCTTTCGAATCCGTCACGGGATTGCGTTGGATTATGATCCGCACAACGCAATCTGCTTCAGAATTGTTGCGCACTATAGATCATCGTATGTTGATGATATCATCGATTTATCTTCTACCGATTAGTAGAAGATAAGTAGAAGATAAATTGGTGAACATGATGGATAATATCGGTCGTGAAGACGAATACAATTAATTCAAAGAGAGTATCGATGAATTAGAGGGTGGCATCACATCACTCGGTGCGATGATCAATATTTCCTGTAAAGGCGAGGTGTTCTTTGGTACCAATAAGGGTGGCAATGTAATCGATACAGATGGAAAGAGATGCCTGTCGATGAATGCCGTTGGAGACACTTGCCCTTACACCGTAAAAAGAGTTGCATACCACGATAGTGGTGAATATGGTGAGATGTTTTTGCAAAAGAGAGTGTCGTAATCCCCTTTTTCAACAAAATTTGTCAATAAGTGAGACTACAGTCCCCTTTTTTTTCAGTTGAAGATAGTGTCTTGATCGTTGCATTGGCCACTTATGAATCCATTATCAATGAACTGATAATGGATATGGCCTCTAAATCAGAACTCCTCCCTAGATGATCATCTCTGACCTGAATTCAAAAATAATCTGTAGAAGAGATGACCTGCCGCGCCGCGCTCGAAGCGCAAAGACGTCATTCGCCTTGATTATGTGGTCTAAGCCACAGAATCCATATTCGTGCAAATTTAAGGCACAGGGATTTATTGGCGGCAGGGCGGGAATACGTGATTACGACCCCGCATATAGTTCATAGACGGTCCGAACGTTTTAACTTTCCGAATAGAGAGATTTTTCCGACCATCATTCAACATAACTCTTTGGGCGTAATAGAAAAAATCCCGGAGTCAGACCAAGATGTCCGACATCCTTTGTCATAAGTCGTTTTCGATCATTTGTATATGGGATGCTACGCGAGTGCCTTTCTCAGTGAGTTTTATTGTGGTCGTAGTTCCGCGATCCATGGTGATGAGACCACATTCTTCCAACAGATCCAACTTGAGTGGCATCCTCGGATTCCTGGATACATTGCTGTAGATCTCTGTCTTGATGGATTCCCCATTCTCGTATAAGTAAAGCAAGGTAGATAGCAAGTGTTTCTCTTCTATCGCTTTGAGCTTGTATTCGATCATTTCATTCCGCCTGATTAAAGAAAAAAAAACAGAGATGACATCCGAGGATGTCATCTCATGTGTTATGGTTTCATCTCTTCTTTATCACGTATGCAAGGAATCCGAGTGATGCGACAAGCACTGTGATCGCGATCACAAGTGAGTAATCGTTCGCTGCATCCCCACCGGACACCGTTGTCGTACCTGCATGGGATGCGTTGGACAATACGATGGTGAACTCCGAATTGTGTACTGCATCAAACGTTACGTATCCTTCTGATGAATTGTAACGAACGTTACTAACGCCCTGTTCAACTCCATCGCAGAACACCCTAGCGCTCTTATAGCCCGACTGTACAGGTAACTTCGCACTGAAATTCGTGATACCTGGTGTCTCTATCTGATATCTGATATAGTCATACCAGGGCTCATAGTAATCTCCTGGAAAAGTCACTGATAATACGGTTCCCGCTGCAATCTGCGTACCTTCAGGTATTGTGAGTACGTACTGCTTATTACCATCATTCATGACGATGTTGAGCTTGCCTGTGGTTGTTATGGTATCGATGAAGATGAACTTGTTATCATCTACGACGACAGTACCATCTGTAGTCTTAGCTGTCTCGGGATCCTGAACGATGACGTCAATACCATCGCCTTTGTATTTATCAGCGTTGTTCTTGGCTACGACGATACCTTCACTTGCTTCTTTATCGACAGGTACTGCGCTAGCATTCTTAGCACGTTCATCGATGACGATACCGTTGTTGACAACTTTCTTGCCACCAGTAGCATCAATCTTCGAGTCACCAGTCATCTTGATGGTACCGTCGTTCGTCATTGTACCCTTGTTGTCAATTGTACCCTTGTTGTCAATTGTACCTTCGGATGAGAATGTCTTACCGTCTTCGACGGTAACAACTGTGCCTTCTTCGATGACCATGGTTGCACCAGATTCCAATGAACCATTGATCTTGATGGCTTCACCTGATACAGTGACTGTGACACCAGCATTGACACCATTTGCATCCATGATCTTACCGTTGATGATCAAAGAACCGCCTGTGATGGTGATTCCGTTTTCACCAGCTTTCATTCCGTTAGCAACGAGTTTGTTACCATTGGGTCCGAAAATGGTTCCTGTGAATGCATTTCCATTCAAAATCTTCAATTCAACACCAGAATTGATGGTAATGCTCTTTCCTTCAGACAATACGTAGTTGTCGTTAAGAATGACCTTAGCACCTGATAACAATCCCTTCATGTCAGACGTGAAATCGTAATCTGGCGAATACCAGAATTTCCAGTTCTTTGCACCGTTGTTGTATGTTGCTGTTACAATTGCATTGTCGTAGTCTACTACAGATGGGGCATTGAATGATTCCGTCCAAATCTTTCCTTTGAACTCGCCAGTGACAATGAGTTTACAAGTAGTTGCACCAGAACTTCCAATGTCGACATTGACTCCGCCCCATACACAATTCTGACTGACATCACAATCACTCATCGTAGTTTCTGCACAATTGGCAATGATTCCTGCAGCGTTGACATTCTTTACAGTGATATTGTTGAGTGAGATTTTAGTCGCTTTCCAGATGTTGATTCCATGAAATGCTTTCTGATTACCGTCAATTATGAGATCGTTGACGGTCGCTGTTACACCTTCACTGAAACCAAGAACGTTAAGTCCATCTCCAGTTGCTGCGTTATAGGTTATGACATTGTTGTTACCGTTGATAGTAACTCCTTTTGTGAACCATAGCGCAGCATTCTTGGCCGCTCCTGCTTCTGTGATGTTTATGTTTTCGAATATCTCTAACGTAACATCATCTGAAGTTATCTTATTGATCTCTTTGACAGCATCAACAATCTCTGAACCATTGAAATACCAACGTTTGTCAGCATTAGATTCCACTGTGAATGCACATTCCACTGATACGTTGGCTTTGTTTTTCTCTGTTATAGCGATCATGCCGTTGAATGTACCGCCCTGAATGTCTACAACAACAACAGGACTTGTATTCGCTTGAGGATTGCTCTCATTGATCGCACGTGGTCCTGTGAATGTACCGCCAGTAATCTTGACATCTATGGCCTGTTTGGTCGTATGCTGTGCGATTGCAATCGCTGCACCAGATGTCGTAGTACCGTTTCCATTGCCTGTAACAGTGAACGATTTGGCTTTGGATTCGAATCTACCGCCAGAAATCTCCAATGAACCTGAACGGATTTCGATTGCAGAATCCTTACCAGTAAAAATACCGTTTGTAATCTTCGTTACTCCTTTCTGAGGCAGATAGATCGCAGTACCTTCTATGGAAGTGAATGTTCCACCAGTGATTTCAATGTATGTTCCGTTTCTGGTTCCATTTCCAGATATTGCATAACCTGCACCTGTGATACTTCCGCCGTTTACGTAGAGTTTCGCATCAGCACCAGTGGCATTGTCAGTTCCACTGATGAATTCAGTCATCTTGATTGCCACCGTACGTTTACTTCCATCAACAGCACCTGTCTTTTCAACAGACGAGTTGTTTATGGTAAGAATTCCTCCACGTTTCACACAAATCAAGGCATCGTCATTAGCATCCTCTTCCCATGTTGTGCCTTCTGATATTTTATGGCCGCTAAGATCTATCGTAACTTCTTTCGTAATGTAGAGGACCTTATCGAGCGCAACATTGTCTGCAAGTTTAATCGTTGCACCAGACGTTGCATACTTCACAGCATTCGCGATATCAGTGAATGAACCACCTCTGACAATGAATTTGTCTTCATCATCCAATACAAACTGTGGATCGGAATTAGATTGCCTGAGAAGTTTTCCGTTGAACGTACCTTCATTAATTGTTACTGTTGAATCGTACTTTGTATCAGATTTGGTGTATGACCAAAGTTCAATGTCTCCATTGAATGTACCGTTGTTGATGACAGTCGTACCAAAACTCTGCATTATCCTGGTAACATTGTTCGATGAATCTGAAGAAAGATTGAATATACCGCCATCAATCGTCAGGAATGAACCTTCTTCAACTTTGAATATAGAGTGAGAATCAGCACTATTACCCATCGTGACTGTGGGCCCTACACCATTCTCTCCGAATATCATC
>LVVQ01000002.1 GCA_006954405.1 Candidatus Methanarcanum hacksteinii
TGTTCCAGGCGGCACTATGACGGTTTCTGCTGAGGAATCCTCAGTGAAAACTCCGACCATAGGCACGACTGCGACCATGATCATTAGGGCGACCGCGATGAATGCGAACGCCGATTTCATTGTTATCACTCTCTCGGACCTTCGTGATCATCATGGTCCGACCTTTTCGTGTTCAACGGTAAGAGTGTATCCTCAGCAATGCTGAACGGCCGCTCCATTGCTCATTGAATGGTGATCATTAGAAAGAATACGGAGCATCCGCACAATATCGAGAATAGGATCACTCAACGAGGCCCAGCCTAGCTGACGCTGTTCCTCCCGCCCATAGTGCTAGCTATCACTAGAGACTTATGTTCCGTTAAATCACCGGAATGAAATATGTGTGATGAACTTATAAAGATTACCTAACTAGGCTCTATATTCAACGCTGTTAATTTAAAGAATGATACAATAAAGACAATTTTCTTTAAAATTATCCTATTTTTGATGATGCTTAACACTCGAATCGATATTCAATAGTCTTGATTTGAAATGAATGTATTCACGTGAATTTCGATGATCAAAAGACTTCAAGTGTAAAATATAGACCAAAACCTTCAGAATTCCTCATTTCTTGTTTCAAAGTATCGAAAAGGCCATACCTTATCACATGACTCCGAGTTACATGTGAAAGCATCCGCTACAAAGGAATCGTTTACGCTCATCAGTACCGTTCTTAAAATTCCAATGGTGGGCCCGGCCGGGATTGAACCGGCGACCTCCACCTTGTAAGGGTGGCGTCATAACCACTAGACCACGGGCCCGTTGTCTCACCCATTAGTGAATTACTATAAAATATATGTGGCATCAATCAGACATCATATATTTCATCTGACTTCAGTCATCATGCTATGTTGTTGCGATGGAGTCGCTATAGAAATCGGGATGATAGTAGTTTATCTATACTACCTTCTCATTCATCCTATTCACGCGATAGTGGTTTAGGGGTTAAGACAGGTGCTTCCCAAGCACCAGCCCCGGGTTCGATTCCCGGCTATCGCACCATCCATCTCTCTAAAGTTCTGCACAATGCGATTAGACTAGGTGCGGATAGCACTCATCATATTCCGATTCTTCACTCTCTTGTCATTCATCTTAATTTAACAATTGTTAATTCCTAGAAATCTAACGGTTAGTTTCTTTAAGTTATGTTACATAGGGGACAAGAGGTGAACCGAATGCTTGAGATAGATTGTTCGAGGGGCGAAGGCGGAGGCCAGAGCGTCCGTACGTCCGTAGCGATGAGCACGGTCACCGGAAATGAGATCCATCTCATCAGGATAAGGGAGAACCGTCCAACCAACGGATTGTCAAAACAACATTGCACTGCGGTACAGGCCGTAGCGGATATGACCTGTTCACAGGTCATCGGGAACACGCTCGGTTCCAGGGAATTGACGGTCATACCTGGTAATGAGCACAGATACAACATGAAGATGGACATCGGTACCGCTGGCAGCGTCAGTCTTGTGCTCCAGGCCATGCAATTGGCTACCGTAGGTTTCAAGGAGAAGGTGAACATCGACATATCCGGAGGGACGAATGTCATGTGGGCACCTCCGATAGACTACTATCAACAGGTACTCTATCCTCTGATGGCGAGGATGAACATACAAGCTGAACTCGATATCATCGGCAGAGGTTTCTATCCCGAAGGCGGAGGTAGGGTGAAAGCTACATTCTATCCTATAGATGATATCAAACCATTGAAACTCACGGATCTGGGCAAATTAAGGAGGGTGAGGGGCACATGTTTCTCGCAACGCCTTCCGAAATGGATCTCCGAACAGATGGTCGAAGGATGCAGATCGATACTCGAGGATTATTGCGATGTGGAGATCGTCACCCAAAGGACCACAGGGGATTCCAGAGGGGCAGGACTATCCTTGGTGGCGGAATATGACAATGGACTGCTTGGAAGTAACGTACTCACAACGAGAGGACGTCCGGCCGATCAAGCAGGCATCGATGCCGCAAACGATCTTGTTCAGATCATAGATTCGGGTGCGACACTGGATGTACACACGGCGGATCAATTGTTACCGTATATGGCGATGGCCGACGGGGACAGCGCATTCTCCGTCTCCAGGATAAGCAGACACCTGCTCAGTCAGATGGATACATTGGAGACATTCCTCGATGTGAGATTCGGAGTGGAGAGAAAGGGAGATCTATATCACTTCACGATCACACCCGGGGGAAGGAAATGAGGCCATTCATTCACGTGAATTGTGCGATGTCCGCTGATGGGAAGATCGCAGGTTCCGACAGGAAACAGGTGAGGATATCCTCAGCTGAGGATAAGGAACGTGTCAAACGTTTGAGAAGACAATATGATGCGATATTGGTCGGTGTCGGTACGGTACTCGCGGATGACCCGCACCTCACGGTCAAAGGATGCGATTTCGATGAGAATCCCATCAGGATAGTCATCGACCCGCATGGAAGGACGCCCTTGGACGCAGCTGTCGTCGATGATAGGGCGAAGACCGTGATCATCACGTTGGAGTCGTGTGATAAGGTATGGCCTGGTGTGAGTATAATCAGGTGTGATGAGATCGTTCTTGTGGATATCATGGAACATCTCGCTCAATGCGGTATCGAAAGTGTACTTGTCGAAGGCGGAGGAGAGACCATAGCATCATTCTTCAAAGAGAAGTTGGTCGACAGATACACCGTGTTCGTAGGCAGTATGCTGATCGGAGGAAGGACATCACCGACACCAGTCGATGGAGATGGGTGGGTCGCTGACGATGGTATACAACTGGAATTCAAAGGTTCAGAGGTACTTGGGGATGGGGTATTATTGACGTATTCCCCAAGATATCAATGAATACAATACTAGTAATAATATATAATGTATAATATAGTTCTTAGTATCTTTGAATATTATAAAATAGTTTGACCACGGTTTTTCATCGTGAATACCAAAGTCATAATTGCAATAGCCGCAGTAGCTATTGTTGTCATTGCTGGGAGTATCGCTGCATTTGCTCTATCGAACGATTCTGAGGAATCACTAGACGTTGATACACCCAAAACCGTTAACCAATTAGCTATCAATGATTTCTATTCAGGGAGTGCAAACCTGACAATAAGCACTGATAATACTGATACCGCAATATATGGGTTCTTGATACCATTATATTACTACAGTGGCGATCCGTCTGGCACGAAAGAGATCACATATAAAGGCACTAAGATCATGTGTAATGTCTACAAAGTGACGATGTCAACCGGAGAGGAAGTATCCTGTTATTACAATGAACCAAAATCAGGGGTCAATTACTACAGCAGATATGTCGATCCGGACGGATTCGTTTCAGAGTCAACCTTGAAGGACTCGAATCTGGATTTAAGTAAGGGATCTTCAGATCAGGATGTGAAAAAAGGCTCATACTACACATATCAATATTCTGGAACAGTAGCAGGATATGACGGCACATTCACCGGCGAGTCTGAAACGAAGATGACAGATTTTAATGAGACCACCAGACGGGGGGTAGCCACTGTCACCATCAATGTAAAATCTGAGCCTGGTAACTACAAGGGCACCATCAAGGGATTCGATTACAATGGCGATGTCATCATCAAAGAAAGTGTCAACAAAAGAACAAGGGATGTATATCTCGGCATGGTCAGCTATGATTCTCTTCTGAAATATTCGGAAAAGAATGGATATACGATCACTCACGGCGAGAAGACATCGAAAACGATCGATACCGAATTTGGAAAACGTAAAGTGACCATTGAAGCACTTAAGATGGTGAAGGACAAGGAAACCAAAAACATCACAGTGACATATGGTGAAAAAGGTCTCATTTACAAGCAAGAGATCGACATGGTGAATGAAAAAAAGAGAGAGAATAGCACCTTCATTCTCAAAGATACTAACCTCATAGTCAAAAAACAGGATGATACGAAGCCAACGGCCATGGAGACTTTGAGGACCGACCTCAAAGTCGGGGACAGTATCGCGTTCACCGAGAGGATCGCATATAAGTTCGAAATACCTGATAAAGATACAAAGGAGGAAATCATCGGAGATCATTATTATGACATCCCGCCGAATCTGGAGAAAACAAAGATAACATACAAGGGAAAGCAGATTGATTGTTTCATCTATGAGATGCCCGAGAAGAAGGCCAAGGCATACATATCCGTCGATTCAGGTTTCTGCTATGTATTGGAGGAATCCCAATTCGGTGGACTTCTTACAACGACCCTCGCGGACACTAATATGGACGTGTCCAAGAAGAAGGATGATCTGGTGTTGTCGAATGGAAGTTTCATCGATATCAAGATCTCTGGTCGCGTGTCAAGTATTTCCGATGGGGAAATCACGCTGAAAAAGACGATAACCTCCGTGAATGATGATGGAACATATGGCACCATATCTAACATCGCGAGTACAGTCGTGACGGATCATACCAGGACCATCAAGGAGATAGGCCCCTACGGAAAACTCGTTGTGGATACGACCGAAGACAAGGAAATCAAATCGAAGGACCATTTCTTGGACGTCATTGGTATCGGTTTCTATCATGAGAGTTTCAAAACCAGTGGTCAGAATGCAACGGTGGTGGGTGATGAGGTTACTGAAGTCATCGATACGGTGTTCGGGAAGCGTACAGTCTCCGTCAGGACGATGGTCAACACAACGATTCCGGACAACCCTGTCACGTTCAAGATCTATTATGGTATCAACGGAGTGATCTACAAGATCGAGTACACTACGAAGGATCTGGCGTCGACCGTAACTCTAAAGAGTTCCAATCTTCTGACGACCGTAGCTTGAATTCACATAAACAGCCGTCACTTCGGTGACGGCATCCTTCATTTTTGATCATTGTCTGATCATATGATGTTCCCGAATCTTCCGCCTGTAGATGAACCGGATGATCTGAGAACGACGAAGACGACCGTAGCTAATTCTTTTCTTTAGGGATGGGCACTGAAATCTCTCGACACATTTTCCTAAATCCAAGAATCATCGAGGAAATAACACCAAATATGGAGGATTGGAGACAGAATGGATCATCAACTCACTTGGAATCTTATTCTGAACACTATATCTATCTTAGAAACTCATGAACATTCATCAATAACTATGTTCTCTGCTCCCGTCATCTAATTAAATATGTATTCGATAGAGGTGGACGATGGATTGGAATTTCGCCACGACACTCATCGGTTCATTGCCTTTTGCGAACTCGATCGACAGTGTCGATATAACATTGGACGGCAGGGTAGCATGCCCATCATGGCCCCAGTTGCCTACGAGAGGAATCAACGAGAGTATGTATGTTCAGACAGGAGCATACTTGCCGGGATTGAAGATAGACGGTGACAAGATAATCGTCGATCTGAATGATTACGACCCGACCGAAGCGTACACCGCCATATTGTCCGATGACATCGACCACTTCATCCACCCCCCAGAGTTATACGAGGGGATGTACGAGTTCCTCAACCGTGACCTATCCAAATATGATGCGGTCAAAGGACAGGTCACTGGACCAATAAGCGAGGGCTTACAGATCCTCGACAAGAACTCACGCCCTGTGATCTATGACGAATCATACAGTGAGATCGTAAGGAAAACGGTCAACATGATGGCCAAATGGCAAGCTAGAAGATTATCTATGTCCAACAATAATGTCATCATATTCTTTGACGAACCATCATTATCGATCCTAGGTACGCCATTCGCATCCATATCGGATGATCAGGCCAGGGCATGGATCAATGAATCCATGGATGGCGTGGATGCATTCCGCGGCATCCATTGCTGCGGGAACACTAACTGGGCGATGATTTTGTCCACGGATATAGATATTCTAAGCTTTGATGCATACAACTATGGGGACAATCTCCTGATGTATCCCGATGAGCTTACCGATTTCCTTAGTAAGGGTAAGTGCATCGCATGGGGAATCATCCCGAACAGCGATGATTCCGTATCCAAGGAAACTGTGGATACGATAGTCGCAAGATTGGAATCCCTCTTTGACAAGATGGAGGAGAAAGGCATCAATAGGAAGAAGGTCGCACATCAATCCATGATCACGCCTCAGTGCGGTCTCAGCGGCCTCACCGAAGAGAATGCAAAGAAGGTGTTCGATCTTCTTGACGGAGTCTCTAAGGAGATGAAGAGGAGATACGGGTTCTGATGATCATAGCACTCGTCGGCAAGGGAGGCGTCGGGAAGAGCACCATATCATCTCAATTGATCAGAGCGCTCTCCAAGAGGGATGTGACGTTGGCTGTGGATGCCGACCCTAACTCCAATCTATGCGATAAGTTGGGTATGGAGGTCACAGGTACCATCGGTGGGCTCAGGAATGAGATAGTAGCACATCCCGATATGGTACCTGCAGGCGTGAGCAAGCAGGATTACATCTCAACGCACATCCGTCAGATAATGACGGAGACCAAGGATATAGATCTCCTGGTCATGGGGAGGCCTGAAGGCGAAGGTTGTTATTGTTTCACCAATGATGTCCTAAAGAACTGTTTCAATGATCTGATCCCAAGGTACAGGTATGCAGTGATCGATAATGAAGCGGGCATGGAGCATCTTTCGAGACGCGTACTGCCGAGGGCTGATGTGATATTATTCGTCTCCGACCCTACGAAGGTCGGTGTGAGGACAGCAGCTCGTCTGTCAGAGTTGGCGGATGAGGTGCACATAGAATCCGATAAGAGGATACTGATCATCAACAATGTATTCGGGGACATCAGCGAGCAGTTGATGGATGAGGCAAGATCGCATGGATTCGATGACGTGTTCGTCATGCCTCACGATGATTTCATCAGCAGAGCTGCGATGGAAGGCGATGTCATCGAGGTGCCATCCGATACTCCATTCGGTAAAGCGATGTCAGAACTCATCGACATCATCGAAGGATGATGTCGTAGATAGATACAGAATCTTCATTTTCATGAAGTAAAGATATTCTGGCGGAGAGGGAACCTCTCCGCCGATGATGATCCTCTCAGATCCTCACTTTGATCCAATCATCCGTCTCAGGGACCATTCCGTCCATGAATGCGCAGAAGATGTCGATAACGTCATTGTCGTTGTCGAAGAACGTACCGAAGTTCTGGTGTCTGCGGCCATCGAGGAAGCTCATCTCGACGTACCATCCGCAATCCGAAGGTGTTGCCTGAACGAAATCCACGCCGTTCACAGGAGCAGGTGCCTGGAGGACGATGAATGACATCTCATCCCCGCATTCGCAGTCACAACCCTCGTCACAGCAGCAATCGTCGTCCTCACAGTCGCACCCTTCTTCCTCGTCATCAGGGCATACGGTGGAGATCGCCATTATGCACTCCTCGATCTGCCTCTTGTCACGTACGGGAACAGGGAAGTCCGTGTACTCTGTCTCAAGCGTGTATGCCTCTCCGCAATCCTTCATTTTTCCAAGGTCAGGCACATTCCCGTGGAAGAACTCGATGAATGCCGCCATGGCGTCATCGATCGCAAGGTCCTTCGCAACATTCGGGACCCTGTTGTTGAAATCATCATAAAGCTCCACCCTGCAGTGGTCACTGAATACGATCGATGAGATGCATATGTAGTCTCCGATGGGTTCTGATGCACCCATGACCATCACGATCCCCTCATCCTCATCATCGACTGTCCTGAGGACTGATATGAAGTTATCCTTGATCTGTTCCTCAGTGAATACCTCTGATTCGTATTCACTGAACTCCGTCTCTATGAAATAGGATTTGTCTGCCATGTATGGGCCATGCACCCATTAGCATAAGAGTGTTACCATCATCTCTTGCAGGCATCGCTATGGACGGTGTCTGCAGAGAGCACCTCTTTAGGATCGAGCGATTTACATTCATCGTCAACCCACCATAACCATGTGCCTTTGTCCACTGAGAACTCGCCCTTCACGAGGCCAACCATCTTCAGTTTGGTCATCGTCTTGATGAATGCGTCGGGACAATGGTAGTTGAAAAGCTCTGCCAATCTGGTCTCGACCTCTTTGCTTGAGAGTTTCTGTTCTCCGAAGACCATCCAGATGTAGCGTACGAGGTCAGACAGTTGCATGTGGTTCACAATCGTTGACATGATGATAAATGTTTGCAATGTGATGAATCTCTGTAGGGCTCTATACACATTGATAGTCAAGACGTTGAGTTCGTTCGTACTCGATGATGAACATCCATATCAGCATTCATCTCGGACATGTCGACGTCATTGTTTGGAAGGTATGGGATCACTGCTGATTTCGAGTCAGGAAAAGGATGCTGCGACATGATGCTGAAGAATCCATTAAGCAGATTATGGATATGGATCACGCACATGGTCTGAAAGGTCAGGCCGTAATCCACGGCATCGCATTCTTCGAAAAGGAGCCGTACTTCACATTCGATGTATTGTGATGATGTTGGGCGGATGCTTTCGCATCCGTCAACACACATCAGTGTTTTAGAAGTCCTCTAAGATGTTTGGGGATATGTTTGGATTCGTTCGTACCTACGATGACATCCCTTCCAATGATCTCCTGAAGCTTACCGGACATCCTAGATGCCAGACCAGGGATGATGACCACACCATCGGTCTTCTTCAGGACTCCGGATTCCTCGAACGCATCAGCGACACGTTCCGGATCGAACTTACCCGCGGCATATGCTGTAAGGACGGACATGCCTTCGGTGTTCACTATCTGTAACCACACGGGTACTTTGGACTTCTCGATGTCCGCACGTACTGTGAAGTATGTGAGCGAGAAGTTTGTCGTAAACATAACAGGGGAATGCTCATCCGGGTTGTTTATCGGATATAGGTCCTGTTTTACCTGTATCGGGACCTGCGGGTCAGTGTAGATGTTCTGTCTCAATGTGAACAATGGTAATGCCTCATAGTTGTGGAGGTCATCGAATATCACGAGGCTTCCATACTTGAGAGTGGAGATGACAGCCGACATCACTGCACCTTCTCCAGAACCCACTTTGTTCATGAGCGGGTGTCCGAAGGGTTTGAACTTCTTCTTCAACGCTGCACGTCTCGCGATCGTCTGCTCTTCAAGAAGATCCTTGATGTGATCTGCACCGAGATCGAGTATGATGTCATCAAATCCTTCTGCTTTCGTCTTCTCTGAGAGTTCAGCCGCTTCCTCCAATGATGTCGTTTTGATACCGAGCGGACATTTGGATGCTTTTGCAAGATCTATCATCTCTTTGAGGTTGTCATTCTTTGCACCATACAACAACGGTCTGAATGAACCAACGACATCGACGGCAGCCTTCATGGCATCGACACTATCCGTCTCCAACACGAACGGATTGTCCCAATTCTCTGATACGATCTTGCACACATCAGCGAATCTCTTAGCATCATTGGAATCGTTCCTTATCGAGATCATATCAGCTCTGAACACCATGCCTATGCGGTTGAAACTGAGTCCTTTGATGTAGTCTATCCTCTTCAATACGTTCTCATCATCCAACGAATCGGATACTGTCACCGCATATGCGATCGGATTGTTGAAACGGCGTTCGTGACGATAGAGCACGGTCTCACCGCCCATATCGATCTTGTTCTTCACGCCGACCGTTATGGTCGCTACAGGAGGCGCAGAGGCTTCATTCAAAGTCTCCTTCGTCTCGCCGCTAACATGTGGACAATCCTCGATCTTCGCCTTCTGGTTGGCGAGCTGCATCGCGAATGCTAAACATGTCGGTTGTCCACAATCCTTACAGTTGGTCTTAGGGAGCAGTTTGAAGAATTCTATGGCTGTAGGCACTCACATCACCTCCGTGAGTTCGCATGCATATACTTTGAGCATATCTGCAGCACCAGGCCCACGTACTACGAGTATGTCCGCACCGGACACCATCGCGGCCATCCCTGTTATCGCTTCCCACCATGTGGCTCTGAATGATGCAGGCCCCATGGTACCATCATCCTCCTCGGTCGCATCCCCGACATCCCATGATGATGTGCAATCGCATATCATCGGTATCTGGAGCATCTTGTCTCCGGAGTATGCGGAGAGTTTGATCCTCTCATTTACTGAATATGAATAATCCAATCCCATGCCCAATGCAGCCATGAGCGGATCCATGAGCATGTTGTTGGTCTCGACTCCGAAATCACTCAAGAGGATGTTCATCTGTTTCGCAAGATTGACATCGAGATTGGAGAATCCGATTATGACGTGGTTGTTCGCCATCGCGGCTGTGGCCAATTTCTTGTATTCTCCCTCTTCGACCTTGTTTATCAGCAATCTGGTGTTCTTCACCTTTTCGCAGACGACAGTGAGGACTTCGATATCCCTTTCAACGTTCCCGCATCCACTGACCATGACAGGGAGATTGGTCTTATCGACGATCCTCTGTACCAATGTTGCAGCATCATCCGCGGAAGCATTCTTCTTGAACGGGTCTATGCTCATCAGACGGATACAGATTATGTCCGCGCCCAATTCCTTCCACATGGTAGCCCATTCAACAGGATCATCGCATCTTCCGGAGAACATCTCTTTGGCGATCTCAGGGTAATCGGTGATATCATCCCACACCTCTCCTGCGATCATCGGCCTGAGCTTATTCGGATTCTCGAAGGAGAGGAAGGGCATGCCTTTAGCACCGCCTGCGACGTAGTCCCCTTTACCGAGGGCGACCTGTATCGTCTCTCCGTTGTATTTCTCGCTTACATTCGGGATCTCTGTCATCTTAAAATCACCTTCATAACAACGGATCCATGGTGAGTGCGGGGTGTTCCACCTGCGCCATCCATGCCATGAGACCTTCTGCATCATCCGTTATGGTCTCATCCGCGATCTTGTTCCAAAGGTCGGGCATGCCTATGTCCTCACATCTTCTTTGGAACTGCTCCTTGATGAGGTCCTTCAGATGCTTAGGCATCCATGCGATCCTTGCTATCCCGCCTTCGGCGGATATGAATTTCTCGCTTGTGATGTATTTCCTTCCGATGCCCATGAATCCAGGCGTTTGGCGTCCTCCACCTATACTTCCGGCCAATGTGGAGAACTTCATGCCCACTGGAGTCATCCCAGGGAAGTCCCTGTCGACAAGTACCACTGCTTGCATATCCACGGTCATCGCTGCAATGACCTCGAAACAACCGCACGAGGTCATGGGGGCGTCCATCAGGCTGTACATGCATATCCTCTCGATGTCACCATGGGATGCTGATGATATCATGTCGTTGATGCCTCTGAACTCACCCTTGTCGATATCTATAGCATCCTCCTTCTTCAGGGGCTGGTTCGGACCGTTCGGTGAGATCTCGTGTCCTGCCTTGGCATCCAACCAGTTTATGGCACCACAAAGTCCGATCCTTTCAGGGGATACGATGCATATGTGTGCGGGAGCGAAGGATTGACACATCGTGCACGTGTAGAAATCATCCACCAGGTCGTCCTTCAGACCCTTCATCCTCTCGTCCCTTCTATCATATGCTTCCTTGGCTTCGGGCATACGCTTCTGTATCTCGGACTCATCGGTGATGATGGTCGCCTGTACCCTTGTTGCGATACCGCCGAACTCTTCTTTCACCTTGTGTACCAATATCTTTCCGAGATCGGCGAGTTTGAATCCTGCTTCCTTGGCCTTGTTGCTTATCCTGACCCAATCGGAGTCTCTCTGTCCTGCATGCCATACGCCTTGTGCGAAGTTGATTGAACTGTGGAATCTTCTCTCTATGACGGGTTCGAGATCATCATGCATATCCTTCCCATACACTTCGACGATCATCGCCAAAGGTATGATGGAACCTGCTTCGAAATCATCGATCTCCTTCCCGATCATCTTGATGGAACCATCCTCGATGGAATCCTCGTCCTTCGACAGCAATACCTCGAACGCTGTACTCCTCGTTCCTCCAGCTTCCACGTATGTATCGGGTTTCCTGATGAGCTCGCCCTCGAACGATGGCCCATATGGTACGGGTAGTTCGATGGGTTCGACATTGATCACTATGCCTCTCTCTTCGATACCCGTCTGTATCGAACTCAGATGATCCTTGCAGACCTTCACCGCACCAGGTATCTCTGGGAGGTTCTGATCGGTCACTATGCAAGCGCTGTGTTTCAAGGCGGCGAATGCGAACGCCGCATCCAACGCACATAATGGGCCGGTCTGTATCACGAACACCTTCGGACGTTTTTTTAGATAATCTGATAACTTCTCGGCGTCGCCACCAGCGACGTTACCGAATGTGAGTGCTGCCCTGACAGCGAAGTTCAATGCGTGAACGGTACCTGTGAACATCCCGACGGGATACAGCATCCTGTCGAGTCCCATCTCTATGCCCTGTCTTTGGATGAGTGCAGGATAATCTCCGGAAGCTATCGCCACCATCCCTTTGCCCTGAACACTCCTGATCATCGCGCTGACGTCCTCTCCGGATACATGCCCTCCGAGGAACACCACAGCACCAGGGATCGTATCATCGACTAAAGGCAATCCCAACGCTCTGAGGACACGGTCTGGGATGAATCCGTTGCCTTTGCCGTTGAGATATGCTATCGCTTCGATTATATCTGCGGCATACATCGCATTCTCTCCAGCGACCATACCATCCTCGACGGATGATTCTCCAGCTGTAGGCAGTGAGTCAAGGAATTCCTTGGCCTTCTCCAATGTGAGATTCTCTATCCCTTTCCATGCGAATATCGCCGGCAATCCGTATCCTGTCTCGGGATACACCAGCTCAGCATCCGCGCCGTGGGTCGCCATGGCGTCATCCACCAATCCCTTCGCCATATCAACGATGGCATTCGAACCATCGGCCGCCATCGAGAGCAGGCGAGGTACGTCTATCTCATGATATGTCTTCAGTGTGCGATCGAGCAATGCATCATCCTTGATGCCGTACATCGATCTTATCTCGTTGCGGTCCATGTCAATCTCACCTCAGAACTCAGTGAATTCCTTGAGTTCAAAAATCCCATTCATGTTCTCCAATGCGATGGGGAGTTCCTTCCTCATCTTCTCCACGGAGTAGTTACTGTTACTGAAATCCGCCACTAATTCCAACGTGGTGGTGTGGTAGCAGATCTTGATCCTGCTGAACACGGATATCAGGTTCACGTTCGTCGCGGCTATCCAATCGAGCACCTGTGTCGTAGCGCCAGGGCAATCCGGTATCTCGATGACCATCTTGACGAGTTTTGTCTCATCCTTGAAGAATGTGACCGAAACTATCCATGATGATACGTCAGCGACGATCAGTACGTGCTTCCCGTCGATATCCTTGAGTATGTCCCCATATTCGGGTGCGAGGTCGTATGCGCCGCCTTCGAACACGACAGGTGTGGCGCGTTTCACCTCATTCTTCTGTTTGGAGGGTTCTGTACGGAAGACACGGCCGATATCCGCAGGTTTGACCTCTATGTGGTCTATTAGCGATACGGATGGATCGTTCTTTGCTTTCAGTTCATCGAAGGTCTCTTTGAGGATATCCATCTCTCCGACGAAGCTGAGGTCGGCCAATACCTTCCAAACTATGGTCGTGTCTGAAATCCCGTCCAATGAGATCGAGTTCAGGATGTTTATGCTCCTGTCAGCAAGGAATCTTGCACTCTGTGCACTTGCACCAGGTACATCCTGCATATAGACGGTGATGTTCGTCAGTGTACGGTAGTTCTCCTGTGGGAACATCGAGAGCAGAAGCTCGTACTTCTTTGGACCTTTGTCGACGTATTCGAAAAGTGTGCTATATACGAATCCGCCTTCGACTATGCCCATCATGTCCGACATCCTATTGTCGAGCATGATCTTGGTTCCGTTGACCTTCGAAAATTCCCAGTTCTTCATGAGGACCCTCTCTGATGAGGACGGAACACGTTTCCTCATATATCCTTTCGCGTGACATTCTTGGGTGAGGCGAACGGGCGGGTCCACGGAGGGTGTTCCTCATCAGCATATTCGAGCTCTCTGATGAAGTTCACAAGACCGTCGTCAGAGTCTAGGATCGTGAGGATATCCTCAGGTATGCCGCCGAATCTTCTCTCTGAACCCGACATGTGCAAAGCTTTCTCTATCATCGCAGCTATCCTGCGCAATTCGACCTCTGCTTCCTTCAATGCTGTGATCCTCTCTTCGGGCGTCATCTTCTCTTCCTGCTGAATGAGTATCTTCCAGGGACATGTTTCGTCGTGCCGATGGTGTACGGACATACATCGCATCTCCTGCAGACTTCTATGGTCCTTCCGTCCAACGTGCTGTTCATGACCGATGTCATTCCTCCACCGCAGACAGGACAGACGGTAGGTAATTCCCCTTCGGATTCGTTATACGATATCGACAATACCAGCATATCGTTCTTGATGGCGAGTCTCCTTATCCTTTGGCCACTGATGCGGTAGTTGCCTCCGGATCTGTTCAGCTCATTGGAAACGAGCTCCACCATCTCCCTTTGGGACCTGACCTGAGGGTGCCTGTACATCACATAGAATATGGCATCGATGACCTTCTCGTCACTGGGTATGCTGTACGTCATCACATCCAGTATATTGATATCTATATTTATGCAATCGTTAGCCTTTTAAGTGAAATCGTACATCGCACGTCCGTTGCGAGAGTAGCCGAGTTGGCCAAAGGCGCAGGACTTAAGATTCTGTCTTGTAGAAGTTCGAGGGTTCGAATCCCTTCTCTCGCACCATCCCATCATCGTGTTATGATTCAGCGTGAACTCTCAATCTCCACCAGATTCCGATTATGTGTACCTATCCTTGTGAAAATACTTGGAAAACGTACATTTTAATCTTCTGAACTTTATGGAAAACGTACAAATTTGCTCTCTGAACTTTATGGAAAACGTACAAATATTCGTAAGCACTTCTTCAGAATGATGACTGAGGCAGTATTCAAACGAAAGGCATATGATGTCCTGAAAGAATGGAAGGACAGGTCAAGAGGTTCAACGGCCATGCTCGTCGAGGGCGCCAGAAGAGTAGGTAAGACGACGTTGGTCAGAGAATTCGCTAAGAATGAATATGCTTCGAACATCATAGTGGATTTTTACAAAGCTAACGATGAGGTGAAGGAGTTATTCAAGGATCTGAACGATCTGGATGATCTCTATCGCGGTCTGCAATTGTACTATGATACGAAACTTAAGACGAGGGATTCAGTGATAATCTTCGATGAAGTTCAATTGTTCCCTCGGGCAAGAGAGGCCATCAAGGCATTGGTGCAGGATGGGAGGTATGATTTCATCGAGACCGGTTCTTTGGTATCGATAAGGAAGAATGTAAAAGACATTATCATTCCCTCAGAAGAGGAGAAGATGAAACTCCATCCTCTGGATTTTGAGGAATTCCTGTGGGCTAAAGGTATCGATACATTGCCTCTTCTCTACCCGTACTATGAAAGAAGGACCAAGGTAGAGGATAATGTACATCATCACATGATGAAACTTTTCAGAGAGTATCTTGCCGTTGGCGGCATGCCCCAAGCTGTTCTGAAGTATGTGGAGGGTGAGAACTATCAGACCATTGATAAAGTTAAGAGAGACATAATCCAATTGTATTTGGATGATTTCAGAAAGATGGATCCTAGCGGAAAACTTGGGAGATTCTATCTAGCAATACCATCGGAACTCTCGAGTCAATCCACCAGATATAAGATAACAGGAATCACTTCCAACGGGAGGTTGAAGAGGGAAAGGGAGTCATTCTACAATCTTGAGGATTCGCAGACTGTTCAAATATGTCAACATATCAGCGATCCGAGGGTGGGCCTTACGACCACAATTGATAAAGATTTCTTCAAGATGTTCACGGAAGATACAGGATTGTTCGTCACCTTATGTTTCTATGACAAACAGTTCTCAGAGAACATCATATATCAAAAACTAGTCAGCGGAAGACTTTCGGCCAATCTAGGTTATGTCTATGAGAATGCTGTCGCGCAAGCGCTTACTGCAATCGGGTTCAAGCTCTATTACCACACATTCAAGAAAGAGGGTGATGTGAAGCATTCCTATGAGATAGATTTCATGACAGCAGTAGGCGATAAAGTGCGCCCCATAGAGACAAAATCATCATGTGCGACTTGTCATAGATCATTGGATGCATTCATGTCTGGAAACGGTCTGAAGATCGAGACGCCTGTCGTGATCTCCCCTAAGAATCTGAGCTATGTGGATGGGATACTGTATCTTCCAGTGTACATGACACAATTCCTCGATGGAAAGGATTACGGATCCAAGGATGTGGATGATTCATTCGTGGAGGATTTCGATCATGATGATTGGATACCAGTCGATGATGGATACATCCTCTACATCAAAGGGAGTGTCCACAGGAAGAAGAAACCTGTCGTATCCATATATGTCCGGAGGAAGGGCGGAGGTACCAATCAGATAGATGCCTCAATAGAAGTGGATCCAAGACGTAACATCAAGATATCCAATGACGAAAGGTGCAATTGTACGGTAAGGATCTCGGAAGGAGATGGCCATGTATCCGATTGATGCCATCGAGTAAAAGATTCCCATGAAATTCGATATGAACTCCATCCAAATTACAATGGAGTCCGTTCATAATCATTACTAAAGATTGATATCCTTCAATCAAGATGCTTGCCTCAAGGTGTTTCAATGGATAACACATTCAAGATTCAATTGTTAGAGACCACAGCTGCATTGATCACAGCCGCATTCGGTCTGGTCGCAGCTCTAGCATGGAATGAGACGATAAAGTCGATCATCGAAGTCTGTTTCTCTTCAGATGACACGATCTGGGGCAACCTGATCTACGCGATCATCGTCACCATCATCGCAGTCGCAGCCACGATGTTAATTGCCCGCTCCATTGGAAAGCTCAAGGCTATCGAGGCAAAGAAAGAAGAGAAGAAAGGATGCGACAAAGAGTAGTCCTTCTTTTTTCGATAAACTAATTCAGGCGATGGTCCGACCATCGCCTTATCCAATCCTTCATTCTATATTTCTTATATTAATCGTGTAATATGTGCGTAGCACTGACGACCGATTCTCGCTATGTGCGATACGCGAAAGAATCCGTCATATGATCTCAATTTCTATGGATTCGTCCGCGTTGTTTATATAGGGTTTCATAAATGACATTTGCGGAGTTATAATCTTGGTAGTTTACAAAAATTCGTCCAACAACAAAGTGCCTGCAGAAAAAGACCATGGCAACAACGGTCCTAACGGTAACGGCGGAAGGCCCGCATCGACACCCAATTCACAGAAGGGCAAGGTAAGGACGAAGGAAGCGACTAAGAGACAATCCATGCTCAACACCCATAAGCTGGCCCCATTCAAGTACGATATGAATGAGATATTATCCAACACACAGATGGATGAAGCTAAAGCATCTGCATTTCTTGCAACCTTGATCGCCAAAGCATCACGTCTCTCGACCAAAGAAGCGAAGGAATTCGTCAGGGGTTTCATGGATTCCGGCGACCTCACAAAGGACGAATGCGATAAGATAAACAGGCTCATGGACAAGTACAGCAAGTACCGTTGAGCTCTAAAACCTATCAACTTTCTTCCAATCTGATTGTTATACTATAAAAAACGGTACGTACAATCAGATTCCGTTTTTTCGTTTTTACAACAATGTTTCATTAATTCGAAATTAATGGAATTAAGTTTTATTTTAACCGTTTGAGAATATACTAAATGTAACAAAGTTGCATTTTTAAGTCGAATAGCTATATATATCGTAGAAGACCTACACCAGTCCGGGATTACAATGGGCTATGAAGAATTATTCCCAACAAACGATCTCAAAGGCTGGCATGCAAATGCAGCAAAGAGATTCGCAAGTCCTTTCGTGGACAACTACCACGACAGAATAGACGTGGATCCTATTATCCTGTCTAACGCTGCCGTTCAGTGTGGTTTCACCATCAGGGACTTCTATGAGAAACCTGAACTCGGTATCCACTCAGTCGGATACATCTCTGAACTTTTCGACCTTCTGCCGGTTACACACTGGTTCTTCTCACTCCCGTGGATCAGAGATCTCGGAATCACATTGGAGTACAAGGACACTCTGCCGCCAGTTTCCACAGGACCTATAATCAGCGAGCCTGAGGAAGTCGAGAAACTCGAGTCGATCCCCAAGGACAAACTCAAGGGTGGAAGCACAGATACACTCTTCCACAACCTCTATGGATACGTTCAGAAGAACCTCCCGCACACACTCGTTCCCATCTCATATGGTTTCGATCTTGCAGGAGCAGGTGCAGAGTTGTGCGGTGTCGAGAACTTCATCATGTGGACATTCACAGAGCCTGACATTGCTCACAAGCTCCAGAAAGTCTACGTCGACACATCGATTAACGGAGCAGACCTCCTTTCCGACACATACGGAATGGCAATGCTTATCGTCGGATCAGTTCTCGCGAACAACGATATCTTCTCAGATGAACAGGTTGAGGAGTTCTCTGCAAAACTCATGCACTACTATGTAGATCAGTGTTTCAGAAAGGGAGCAGGACCTCAGATCTTCTATCACCTCTGTGGTAACCACGAGACAGACTACAAGGTGTTCAAGAAGAACCTCGTATGGTCACCCTTCAACGTTCTGCACATAGGATACATGGGACAGAAAGAGTTCCCAACACAGATCCTCAAAGAAGAGTTCCAGGATGTCACAACCATCATGGGTTCAGTCGATACGAAACTCATGATCCAGGCAAACCCCAAGAAAGTCTACGACAGGGCAAAGGAGACACTCCTTGCTGGACGTGACGCAAAGAAGGGTTACATCCTCGGTACAAGCTGTGAGACGCCTCCGTACACCATTCCCGGACAGCTCCTTGCACTTACAAGGGCAGCCAGAGACTTCGGTACATACGGAACATGGTGAGGTGAGAAAGATGGCTACAATTTCAGCAGCAGTGAAAGAGATCATCGAGAAGAGAGGACTCAAAGAGGCAGACATCATCGGTATCGTTGATGGATGCGGTGACGACAAGATCTTCAACAAGGAGAAAGGTCTCTACATCGCAAAGAAAGAGATCGGAGATGCAACAGTTTACGCAGTCTTCGATGAGGCAGGCGATGTCAAGTCGGCATACAGCCACAAGATGAAGATCTTGGACATCGTTCTCCCTGGAGAAGAGGATTCCGGATGGGTCTACGTCAAGAACGGCCAGCCGCTCAAGAACGGACACACCAACCTCACATACCTCGGTGCAACAAGGTCTGGACCTTCACTCACTGAGCCCGTATCAGGAAACTCCTGGTTCGAGGAGTACCTCGCAGTCGGTGCACTCACCACAGCTGAGGGACTGTTCCAGCAGAAGAGAGCATAAGCTCGCATTCTGTTCTCAAACCACAAACCTTTTCCCTTTTCCTTATTCTTTATTTGAAATTTCAAACGGTACAATCAATTATATCATTGGATTGTATTCGCCCTCTTATCGGGATTTGCTATGGTCGATAAGATTGGAGAAACGAATACCTTATGCCCCGTTTGTATGAAGACAATCAAGGCTGAGAAGATCGCAGAGGACGATGTTGTCTACATCGTCAAGACATGTCCAGAACACGGTTCATGGAAGGTAAAGATATGGAATGGTGTCGAGCACTACAAGTATCTATATGAATTCGCAGCCGTACCAAAGACCCCCGAGAAGTTCGCAGTACCTCAGATAAAGGACTGCCCTCATGATTGCGGTCTCTGCAATCAACATATGCAACACTCGTGTCTCAACGTGGTCGAGGTCACGAATCATTGCAATCTCAATTGTCCAATCTGTTTCGCAACAGCGAATGGGTGCGGATATGATTATCATCCCGATATGGAGACTATCCGCGGAATGTTCAAGACAGTGGTGGATTATGTCAAGAGCCCCAGGTGCATCCAATTGTCCGGCGGGGAACCTACTGTCAGGGACGATCTTCCAGAGATCGTGAGGATGGCCAAGGAGATGGGCATCGAACATGTTGAGGTCAACACAAACGCAGTACGTATCGCAAAGGATATCGAATATCTCAGGGCACTGAAAGAAGCAGGCGTAGATGATTTCTATATGCAATTCGACGGTACGAAGGATGATATCTATCTTCAGACCCGTGGTAAATCGCTGTTCGAACTGAAGGAACAGGCCATTGCTAACTGTGCCGAGGTAGGTATCGGGATAACATTGGTCGTCACAGTATCTCCGAACATCAATTTAGACCATGTAGGAGAGATAATCAAGTATGCGGCAACCAAAGTGCCTACCGTGAAAGGTGTTCACTTCCAGCCAATATCATATTTCGGCCGTTATCCTGTAGATCCTGAGAACAATGATCGTGTGACCATACCCGAGTTAGCACAGGCCATAGAGAAACAGACCAAAGGTATGTTGAAGGCGGATAACTTCATCCCCACCTCATGTTCCAACGTACATTGTGACATGAAGTCATTATCTGTGGTATTGCCTGATCATTCACTCTTCCCGCTCACAACGATGGCATTGGGTCCACCGAAGAAGACCGATGATGTCGCAGATAAGACCAGAGGAGAGGTATCCCAATTCTGGAGATTCATAGAGAATTCCATGGATGGCGAGGATGAGAATAGGAGTGATGACGGTTCATGGAGAACATTCGTCTCACGTGCGAAGACTCACTATCTCACAGTATCCGCAATGGCATTCCAGGATGTTTGGACCGGTGAGACCGACAGATGGGAGCGCTGTTGTATCCACGTGGTCACATTGGATGGCAGACTGATACCATTCTGTCTGTTCAACGTAACCAACAACGAAGGAGAGACATTGTACAGGAAGAAGACGTTCTGTCAATGAATGTTGTCAGATGGTCGTTCGTGACAGAGCGAACGATCATCTGAAAAGTCCTTTTCAATAGGTTTATCTTCTGTAGTATCCGAAAGAGTTGTGGTAGTTACCAACGATTCCTCTCATGTAATTCGACAAGAATTTCTCTTTCTCTTTCGTGTTAACGATGAATCCGTTGATAGGGAACTCCATATCACAGTGGACACATCTCACATACTTGCAGTTCTTATTTGCTTGCGGACATGCCCTGCAAGCGATAGCCCTGGACTGGAAGAGGCTGAACTCTTTTCCGCAGTTCGGACATGTGAACCTATGTGTCGAAGAGAGCAACTGAGGTGTCACACCTGCTCTTGCCATCTCTGGTGTCAAGGTCATAATCTATTCCTCCAACTGTCCCTTATGGCTGAAGCAGTATTTACATTGAACGGGGTATCCACCACATAATCACATAGATGTCGTCATGTGTAACGAATAATGCGTACTGGCTCTAGAACTGTTTATATGATGGTATGGGCATCGTGACCAACATGGGCGCATGGGAATCGATGAAGATGTTCATTGTTAGGCGCAGGTTGTTGTCCAACCTGGTGCCTGCGGATTGTAAGACACCATTGGAAGAATGGATCGCTGTGAAGACACGCATGACCTTCAAGAAGAACAAGGAATTGCGTGAACGCATAGGCAAGAACGTCTTGGACGATGTGACAAGGAAGGATTTCGACGAATATCAGCTCTTTCGTTTCAGAGAGCAGATGAAGTATGTCGAGGAGAATTCCCCATACTATAGGAACAAATTCAAGGATGCAGGCGTGAGACCAGAGGACATCAGGACTTGGGAGGATCTGGAGAAGGTGCCCTTCACGGAACCTATCGATCTCGCCGAGAATTCCATGTATTTCTATGCGGTCTCAAGGACCAAGATGGCTACCGAGTTCACCACCACAGGTACGACGGGCCACAGGAAATTCATAGGGTACACCACCAACGATCTGGTCTCAAAGATCGATATCGTGGCATCCGCATTGAAGAATGTGGGCATGGGTTCGGATGATTCGCTCCATATCATGTTCCCTCTTGTCGCAGCATGGGACCCGAGTCTGATAATGGTCGGCGCATGTAAGATCCTCGGATACGGTTCATCGGTCTGTTCCGACGCGGATGTCAAGAAACAATATGATATCATCAAAGAATCAGGTGCGACATACATAATCGGATTGCCATCTTTCATCTATCGCGTGACCGTTCTCATGGGAGAAGGGTGCGATCTCAGATCATTGGGGATAAGGAAGATCATCTCCACATCCGAGCCTCTCTCAGAGAGTATGAGGAAGATTTTGGAGGATGCTTGGGGCTGTAAGGTGTTGGATGTCTGGGGTATGACGGAGTTCGGTCTCGCTTGCGCAGTGGAATGCGATGAGCAGGATGGTCTGCATACAGATGAAGCAAACTTGCTCTTCGAAGTGATCGATCCAGAGACATTGAGGCATGTGCCTGATGGACAGAAGGGAGAATTGGTCATAACGTCGCTCAATGCCGAAGGAACGGCATTGATAAGATACCGCACACATGATATCGCAGCGATGATCGCACCTCCATGTGCTTGCGGATGCAAATTCAATAGGAAGTTGATGAAGCCCTGCGGTAGGATGGATCTTCAATTCAAGATAGGGATGGGTCACAAGATCTATCCTGTATTGTTCGATGAGGCTGTATTCATAGACAAATCCGTGGTGGACTATCAGGTCAAGATAACGAAGGACGGTTACAAGGATCTGTTGACATTCGATGTGGAGGCAGAGCATCCATCGGATGAATTGGCCGAGAGGATAGTGTCTGCAGTATCCAATATCATGGAGGTCAAAGAAGGCATCGAAGAGGATCTGGTCTCTGTACCCAAGATATCTTTCGTCAATGTGGGCACTATGCAATATGCAGTGAAGGCCAAGAAGATCATTGACCTTAGGGATAACAAAGATTGAATCGATGCAGGGAAACCTGCATCAGATCTCAATTTCCTTTTGCAGCAGCGATAACATCTCTGAGGATGTTCTCATCGTGACATTTTTCGACGAATGTACCTGTGACGATGATGTCCGCACCAGCTTCCCTTGCGGCTTTGGCCTTCTCTGGTGTGTTTATGCCTCCGCCGATTATCAACGGGATGTCGATCTCATTCTTCACAGCTGAGATCATTTTAGGATCTATGGGTACATCCGCACCGCTTCCTGCTTCGAGATAGACGATATCCATACCTAGGTACTGTGTTCCCAAGGCTGCAGCTACAGCGCTTTCGATGTCATCCCTCTTGATGAGTTTGGCTTTACCAACCTCACCGACCTTCATCCCAGGTTCGATGATTATGTAGCCCATCGATATTGGCTCTATGCCGATCTTCTTGATTATCGGGGATGCATAGATCTGTGCACCGATGACATATTTCAATTCGGTGGAATTGATCATGCTCATGAAGTACAATGCGTCACATTTCGTGGAAAGTGCATGCGGGCCTGCAGGGAAATAGATCGTTGGCAAGCCGGTCGCTTTCTTTATGGCGACTGCGGTAGCATCGACATTCTCAGTAGTTATGCCTGTTGAACCACCGATCATTATCGCATCGGTCCCTGCTTCCTTGCATCTGAGAGCTATCTCTGCTGCTTCCTCAGGAGTCTGTTTGTCTGGATCCAAGAGGGCCATGTGCATCGTACCTTTCTTGATTCCATCCAATATGTATTGTTTTACTGACATCAAATCGCTCCTGACCGGATGATATCAAAGCCACCACCAGGTGAACTCCGTCACTTTCCGTGACCTATGTGGATCTTTGAAAAGGATGGTTGCGGCGTATATTAAATATTGCATGTTGTGAAAACACTTGATTTGATAAATTCACTCAAGGATTTTTCAATGCAGTGATGTTCCAATATCGTTTCATCCTCGACAGTTTCGTGAGTTCACAATTCCTTTATCGATACTTACAACTGTTTCCTAAATGTGTGATAATGTCTGGAGAGTGATCCGTGCACTCTTTGTATGAACATGCTCTCGAGTTGTAACGTGTCGCTGCTTATCGGATGCGGGAGCACGACACTGACTGCAGAACCAGGTTTGAGCGTATCATCGAATGCAGTCATCGCCCTTGCGTATATGCTCTCGATATCCTCTCCTCCTGTGCATGTGGACCTTCCATAGGGCGGGTCGCACACAATGGCATCCACCTCTCCGAATCTGTCGTGGATGTCGGATATGTCGGAGACATCGAAATCATGGAGTTCGAGATCATAGAAATCCATATTCTCCTGTGTACCTGCGATCATCTCGGGGTCGAAATCCGATGCGATCGCTTTCATCCCCATGAATGCCGCCTCGATCACAATCCCTCCAGTACCGCAGAACGGGTCGAGGACAGTACCTCCTTTCTTTACACCGGTAAGGTTGATGGCGGCCCTAGCGAATCTGGGGTGGAGTGATATCGGTGAGAAGTATGGCCTCTCACCAACTTTGCGTGTCTCGAGTATGTTCCTGTCGATGACCTTCTCAGACAGATATACGTGGATGCGATCACTCATCAGGATGAATACTTCCTGCTCAGGATCCTTCAGTTTGACATCATTCTTTCTTGACAATGATGCACCGAGTTTTCTTATGACGTCCTGTGAATCGATGTCCTTCATCATCCCTTCAAATCTTTTGCATCTGACGGCGAAAGAGCCTTCAGGGATTTCGATGTCCTCGAATCCTGAGAGATCATCCACATCGAATGAACCGAGATGACGTCCCATCCTGTGTGTCAATGATATGCGGTCCGCAATGGGTTGTAGGAGATCCTCATCGAATGATGCGATCACATAGCCTGGTCCAATCTTCTCTATCTGATGATCATCCGCCTCGGCTTCAATGCATTTCACAGCTTCGGCTGTACACATCGTCTTGTGTTCGCCAGATAATTCGAAAAGGAAAGAGGGCTTCACGCCCCCTTCAATGTGTTTTAGTCTTTAATACCATCCTCGGTGACCAGGAACACTGCCTCGCCTTCAGGGAGGTTGGGTGAGTCGATGAGCCTTGCCACCCTCTTGCCTGCCTTCCCTTTGCGGAGGTAGACACGGAAGGTCGCAGTGTGTCCGACGATATGTCCTCCGATAGGTCTCGTCGGGTCTCCGAAGAATGCATCTGGTTTCGCTGCGACCTGGTTCGTCACGACTATCGCAGCGTTGTTGAGCGTCGCGAAGTTGAGCAGGTCATGCATGTGTCTGTTCAGGACCTGTTGCCTCTCTGCCAAGGCACCTCTTCCTACGTATTCCGCTCTGAAGTGTGATGTGAGCGAATCGACGATCATGAGTCTGATCTTCTTCTCCTCTGCGAGCTGTATAGCTTTCTCCACAAGGAACACCTGGTGTTGCGAGTTGAATGCTCTCGCGACATGGATCCTTCTGAGTGTCTCTTGCGGGTCCACACCAAGGTATGTTGCCATCTGTATGATCCTCTCAGGCCTGAACGTGTTCTCGGAATCGATGATCACGACATCTGAATCGAGTCCTCCCATCTCTTCGGGAAGTGTCGCATTGACTGCAAGCTGGAAACATATCTGTGTCTTGCTGCTTCCGAACTCTCCGAAGAACTCCATGATGGATTGGCTTTCTACGCCCCCTCCAATGAGTTCATCCAATGCTTTCGATCCTGTCGTCAGCTTCGTTATCTGCTTGCGCCTTTCGAGAATGTCCTCTCCGGTCTCGAAACCGCCTATGTCAGCACATAGCTTCGCTCCTTCGATGATGTCCATTGCCTTCTTCTCACCGATCTCACATTTCTCCGAGAGATCCGCAGGTGATGCCACGGCAATGGCCATGATGTCCGAATAACCCGCTTCTTGGAGTTTCTCTGCTATAGCTGGTCCTACTCCTGGTATGTCTTCAAGGGTCTTTGTGGCCATTGTTTTTCACCATCCCATATGACATCAAATTAGTATTTAAACGAAATCAGGGGGTCACCGATTGATGAAAATAATCGCTGTACGAACATCATTCGCACTTATGGTATCGATAAATGTATTGTTCGTGCAATAATGTTTATAAGCCGAATCAGGATTGGGTGCTTGATGGCAAAGAAGAGGCGTATCATCGAGAAGGAGGTCGAAGAGGAATATGAGTTCATACCTCCCGAGTTCGATGAGAAGGAGTTTATTCTGAAGGACATCTATGGCACGAAGGTACTGATGGCTGTCGCATTGTTATCCATCATCATCGGGATACTGTGCTCATGCGTTCAGAAAGCGTTCGGCGATTCCCTCGGTCTCTGGATTGGTTTGGCATTGCTCTTCCTCTCCATGTTCTGTCTTCCGAAGATACTTGGTTTCTTCAGATTGAAGGCTGAATATCTGGAGCAGAAGACGATGATCGGGAATTACATCCTGTTCATCCTTCTTGGATTGGGCGTATGGATCCTGATGGTCAATGCACCATTCGCGTGACCTAAAACCACTTAACCTTCATGGTTTCTATCGAATCTCACTCAATTCTCCCATCTGTGCTGCGGATACAGTAATTCCGTCAGAAGGATGGCATCCGACGATTCCAGTGTCTCATCATGGTCGAAGATGACCATCGTATCGGGTTCGAGATCCTTCCCGATACCGGATATGGCGGCTTCCTCATACAGCATCTCAGATGCTGTGGAATGCAGACGTTCACCTATCACTGTCCATCTGCCTTCTTCTATGAACGGTCTTCCATAGGGATTGTCCTTCCACTTGAGGAAGAATGGTTCGCAACTCTTGGACCATACCGGCGGACCTATACGTTTGCATGTCTTCGACAATACATCACGTTCCAATTCGAATATGAACGTGACCTTGCCATCGATTATCTCATGCACGGCTCTGAGTGTGTTGAACGAGAATGAATCAAGCTTTTTGATGAGCGCATATTGCGTCTTCCATATCTGACTATGGAGATTGTCATCATTGATCATCGGGTCGTCGAATGTCACCGTTATCAATCTGGTCCCGTGGGCGTTCACGAGTCTCTCGATATCCTCCCTCTTGAATGGTTTTCTCTTGTTAGGGAAGAAGTATTCGATCTTCGGAGAGTTCAGATACGATCTGCATGCGACGATGAATTCCGCAAACGTCTCTATGTGCACAGCGGATGCAACATTCCTCTTTGGATCGACGGGATCGTAAACGACGAGTGGGGCTTTCATGAGAGGCCCTTTCTTCTCCATCGTTATCGTCGTACCATCCTTCCATTCGGATGCAGCGATGAGCGCATCGAGGAATCCGCCGTAATGTATCGTTATGAGTTCGCAGAGGTATCCTGAGAAACCTCTCGTATCAGGTTCTGCGCCATACGTACCAACGCCTTTCATGAATTGCTTCATGAGGCGTATCTCGTCACACATCTTCTCGTCCACCTTTGACAGGATGTATTCCGCATGGAACGGTGACCTATCCACAGGCGTGAGGAGTTTCAAAGTGTCGGATATGTGGTAACATGGTACGAGGTCTACGTCGAGTCCTTCGAAGTTACCACTAGAATATGGGTGATCTGCATAGGATTTCTTGCCGTTGATGAGTTCCTCTCCCATCTTGATGACCTCTGCCTCCATCTCCTTCTTCGGTTTCCCTTCAGGGTAAAGTATGAAAAGGTCAAGATCGGGGCCTGTGAGGAACGTACCCTTCGCAACGGATCCCACATATTTGGTCTTAGCATCGATCCCGTGGGTTAGGATGTAGTCCTTCACAAGGATCTCAAGGCTGTATGCCTTCTTCTTGATCTCGGCTACTTCGCTCTCCGACGGTTTGACTCTCTTAAGTACGTCCGATTCGATGCTCATTGCGGCAGGTGTTGTCATTTTAGACTATATACTTTATCCGTACCACACTTCGGAATATCATCGAGCATCGTCACTAGTCGGTATGGTTCATGATAAATAATCGTGAGACAATCACTGCGTATGCGTTTCTGCCCTAGATGTGGTTCGGAGGTCGGCGATAGTGATGCATTCTGCGAGAAATGCGGTGCACGTCTCGATTCTATGCCGCAGGTACCACCTCAGGGGCCATCGGCGACCAATGGTTCCAAGAGTTTGATGCCATTGTTATTGATCGTCCTATCGGTCATAGCATTGACATCCATCCTCGTTCCGTATCTGATGCAGCCTGAAGAGTATACGTATACGATAACCGTCGATGAGATAGGTATCGATTGTTCCACTGATTATGTGTACTCCGATGCTAATGGGGATACGACCGTCTTCCTCAAGATATCGTCTGGCGGAGATGAGGTGGAGTCGCAGAAATGGAAGGTCAAGGTCAACAAAGGGAATCTCGTACTGAGTGAGAATAACACATGTAAGTTCAGGACATCCTCCGAGAATCCGACATTCAGCATATTCTTGATGTATAGGACAGGTACAAGTGCGATAGGTGCCGTTGATGATATGGCCGATCTCTATGACGTATCGACCTATGTGAAGGATGTGAGCATCATGCCTGAGATAGCCGGTGTGAGCGGGATATCTGTAACATATGAATCATTCAAGGATGGGGAACTCTCATTGAAAGGGGATTCCGATCCGAAAGGCATCCTCAAATTGAGCATATCGCGCGATCGATCGTAGGCTATGGAACAATTCATGCCAAGGTAGCAAGTTGATCGTATCCTCAGTCGAAGTGTTCTGGGCATTATTGGCGAAGACAACGAATCCGTCATCCCATCGGCCCTATTATTCTACAAAATGGCCGTTCGTAACGGGAACCTACAAGACAATGATTCGTTCACAGGTTCAGATCGACCCATGATGTGTTGGAATTGGGTTTACTGATGTAGTATGTCTTGGAATATCCTGTGTACAGATGGAAGTAGCAGTTGTGATACAGGTTGTTTATCTCGCCGATATCCGATGTGGTAGTATGTGCTCCATACGCTGTCTCGATGGGATAGTATCCTTGATATCTCTTCTGATATTCGTATTTGCCGATCTCGGTGATATCCATCTTCATGATGCTCTTCATACTGACCGCAGCGACAGAATGTCCTGGGAGGAGATAGATGCCGGCGTCATAACCTGCCGCATAGAGTAACGCTGCAAGCAATATCGCGCCATCCTCGCAGTCACCTTTCCTATCATAAAGTGTCTCAAGCGGATATTTCCAATATTCGTCAACACCTTTGAATTTAGAATCCGTTTCGTAATCGATGGCAGATTGTACGAACCACGAGATGAACTGTGCATATCCGACCCTATTGCTAACTGTGGTCTTCTCATTGTATTCTTCGCACATCTTCTTCAGATCCTTCGCCATGGCCTCGATGTACTTGTCCACCACGATGTAGTCCTTCACACCATTGACGGTGGTCTTGACGTCATCGACGACCTTGACATAATTATCGGAGGATACAGTGCCGCTCCTATCGATATCACTCTTCATCATGCGAGTGTAATCGTCCTTGTCTATATCCAAGGTGTACTTGAAACTCTGACCTTTGGCACTCCATTCATAATCGATGTGATAGGGATCCTTGCTCCCGTTCTTGTCGGTCATGAACGTCATCCCTGAGAATGCGACGCCTATGAGGATGACTACGATAGCTATCGATATCAGGGGATTGAGATTGGGTTTTGCAGGTAATGCCGTGATCTTCCTCTCGGCACTCTGGATGTTCGCTTTACCTTTTTCAGTGAGTTGACCGCATTCAGGGCATGAGTATGCATCATCATCAAGTTCTTTCCCGCAATGATAACAGAAATTCTTCATGAGATCCACCTTCACAATTCCCACGCATCGCTCCATTCAGGCCTCGATGGGGTGAGTTGCCCTATATTCAGAGTATTGATATCCAACGTCATCAGGTCTTTCCCCGATATGGTCTTTACCCCTGTAGCCCGTTCCGCTTTATCCGCTTGTTTATCGGGATCGACCTTCAACATGACGATGCCTAAGTGTATGAACACTGCAAGATCGGGTCTCACGTAATCGATTAATCTGATGGCATCGTCCGTGCACAGATGTCCCCTGATGCGGTTGCCGTCAGGCGTCGTCACAGGAAGGAGGAGTATCTTCGATCCGATATATTGTTCAGCGATTTCGTCGCTGTATGACGTATCAGTAACATATGAGAGGATACCGTCATCGGTGATGCATTTGAATCCCACTGTTGTCGGATCGCTGTGATCCGATCTCGTGATGTCTATCGACACACCAGGGAATTCCAATATATCTCCAGGTACCAATGTATGCTTCTCCGATGGTAAGGTGAGATGGTATGGTGATATGCAAGGCCCCAGGCCTTGGAAACCTTCCATCACAGAGATGCTTCCGCAGAGCATACCGCGTTTCTGCCACCCGCCGTATGTCATGCCTTCGACAGCCACCTCGGCATCGGAATAATGATCGGGATGGCAATGTGATACCAATATCGCATCCGTGCTCCTAAGATCATAGCCTATGTTGCACATATTCGTTAGTGCACCTGGCCCCGGATCCATGTGTATCCTGCTCTTCCCGGTATCAAGCAGGAAACCGCCCGTGCTTCTGGCCTGGAACATCGTCGTATGGCGCCCTCCGCCTGTGCCGAGCATGATAAGTCTTGCCATCTGTTTGCTCATATTCTCCCAAATATATCCTTATTGTGGATTGGTATGGTGTATTGGAGGAGTAACAATATCCTTTGGACACTGACGGATTGTACTCTCTTTTTGATAAACATCTCCTAGCTATTGATCATAGATTTTTTGATTTAGCAGAAATAACGATTTGTTACCTGACGTCAGCATCATTAGCACAATATGAGTTTCTTGATGCCATCATTGACACGAAATTTCAACTATCCATCAGTCTTATAATGCACATAATCTTAACTGGATGAGGAACTTCATTTTCAAACTTCTTTTCTTCTCTTTGCACCGTTGTGATAATAGTCAACCAGTGTCCTGTATCCATTTTTTACCATCATTTCATAAGGCACTGCGACATAATTTTTCTTATTGTGTCTCCCTGTCGCTATATATCTTATCCAATCCTGCAGGTGATGATCGATTTCCTTAAGGCTTTTGTCTGTAGATATTGCTGGTAAATACCACAACGCCCATGTAAGTTCTGAGTTATCATATCCGAAGAACTTGTGGTTGTATGTTCTAATCATTGCTCTTATCGTTCCCTCGACTGGTGCATTTTTCTTAAGCATCCATCTGCGTATTGATCTGGCAGAACGTCTTATCTTGCCTTTCGTTTTGCGTACGGTTTTCTGGCTGATATCTATGCAATTTTGAGTTATTGTGAATCCAAGGAATTCAATCGGATCGTTAGGGAAAATGTATTGTTCTTTTTTCGGATTGATTTCCAACCCATGTTCTTTTATCATTCTTAATAATGATGAACGATGGTGTTCTAGCATAATTTTATCCTCACACAATATGAGGATATCGTCTGCATATCTCATGTAGATACATTTTTCGTTCGAGAAATAGTTGTCAACATCTTTGAGATAATAGTTAGCTAGAAATGCTGATATTGGTACTCCTGCCATCGCGCCTTTCTTTTCATAGATTATCTCACCATTATGATCTGTGCGGCCATCAAGTAGTATCGAGGCAAAAAGGCAGTTCAAACGTTTGTCATCTATTTCTTTCATTAGAGAATTAGTTAATCTTTCAACATCTATGCTGTTAAAGTAGTCGTGGATATCGGCCTTGTACCCATAATACGTGTTCAATCTTTTATCATCGGATAATTTAACTATCGCATTCTTCACACTGCGCCCTCTGCGAAAGGAATAAAGGCAATCGTCGAAGAGGTTGTCAAATCTATACAGTTCCATCGCTAATAAGCGAAGAGCCATCATTTCGTATTCGTCAAAATTGTAAACAGCCCTCTTTTTTGCAGTGTTGTGTCTGGATATCAATTTCTTTTTAGGTATGGTGAAGGTGTGCCTTCCATCAACTATATTTTGAATTACTTCGCGACATTGTGGATCGTTAAATAACGCTTCATATCTGGGGACGCGGGCATCGATGATATCTGTCATCTTTTTTCTTGATAGGAAGTCATTCCAGGTTGAATCAAGATTGATTTTATCTAAAATAGATTCAGACACATCATCACCTGTGTGGTGATGCGAAGATCCCAATTGAACGAATAATTGGGGAGGCGGAGCCGGGCCCCAATTATTCTACAGGACTGAACAATCATCAACAACCTACACTGTTTACAAGGGTGATTGCTTCGACCTTTCGTAGGTGTATTACTACAATCTTCGCATCAACAAATCAATTACTTGGATTGTTAATATAGCTTGCTGGTTATCGAACTTTTTTCGACATTGTTTCTTAAGAGTTTCCACTTTTTGAGGTTTAAACAGTAAATGTGTCGTTAGAGATTAAATAACGGTACCCTACTGACAGGACCATGATTACGGCGATACGCGATGCATGGATCGTCACACAGGATCCTAACAGGAACATCCTGAAGGGCGATGTGGTGATCGAGAATGACATTATCACATCTGTCGGAGGCAGATATGGCGGTTCTGTGGACAGGGACATCGATGCTTCGGGCGACGTTGTCATGCCGGGTATGATCAATACGCATACACACGTGGCCATGGCGCCATTGAAAGGCGTATGTGACGACCTCACATTCCCAGATTTCTTGAATAAGGTGTTCAAAATCGATTCTGACAGGACCGATCACGATCTCGATATGGGAACAAGGCTCGGATGCGCGGAGATGATGCGCGGAGGAACGACTACATTCGTCGATCTCTACTATTCCGAGGATGTGATCGCCAAAGCTACACAGGATGCAGGGATCAGAGGTGTCCTCTGTTGGTGCTGTCTTGATGAGCAATTCACTACGCAGAAGGGCAACCCGCTTGATAACTGCAAACACTTCTATGAGACACACAAGGATAAGAGGAAGATCATCCCTGGTGTCGGACTTCAGGGAGTATATGTCTGCGGAGAGGAGACATGTGTCGGTGCGAAGGAGTTCGCGGATGAGAAGGACATCCCTCTGAACTTCCATCTCTCGGAGACGAGGGGAGAGGTCAACGACCACAAGAAGAAGACAGGTCTGAGGCCTGTCGAATGGTTGGATAGCATCGGAGCATTATCTCCCAACATGATCGCAGCTCATTCCGCATGGCTGACCATGAACGAGGTCAGGTTGATGGGCGCGGCAGGTATGTCCGCATCCCTTTGCGCCGTATCGAATATGAAACTCGCTACAGGAGGCGTCGCTCCGTTGCCGGAGTTCCTCCAATATGGTGTGAACGTAACTGTCGGTACAGACAGCAACAACACGAACAACTCCTTGGATATGTTCTCGGAGATGAAGATACTTGGACTGCTCCACAAATCATCAAGATGGGATGCGACAGTAGCACCCGCACAGCAGTTGTTGGATTATTGCACGATAAACGGCGCGAAAGCCATCGGCATGTCCGATAAGTTAGGTTCCATCGAGAAGGGAAAATACGCTGATATTGTCATATTGGATGGCAAGGCCCCCAACATGAGGCCACTCCTTCCGGATAACATCGTTGCGAACATCGCATATTCTGCATCGAGTCTCAATGTCAAGACCGTGTTCTGTCAGGGAGATATGGTCGTCGAGGATGGAAGGATACTCACTCTTGATATGCCTGAGGTACTGGATGCCTCAGAGCAGATATGGAAGCAACTCTGTCTTAGGGAATGAATCCATTCGGTGGACATGTGAACGTCCACCATCCATCCTTATCACCTGTTTTACGATACGGATAAAGATTATTAATTTAGGATACCTTAAAGATTCTCATGAGCAACAAGACATTGATCGTCGATGGCATGCATTGCCAAAAATGTCAGAAGAAGGTAGAGGATGCATTGTCCGCTGTGGACGGTGTTGCATCCGTCAGCGTGGATCTCGATAAAGGGAAGGCTAAGGTCGAATTGACGAAGGACGTCAACGACGAGGATCTCTGCATGGCAGTACTTGATGCAGGATTCAAGGCCAAAGTGAAACACGGCCTGTTCAAATGATCGAGAAACTCGTCTTAAGAGTCGACGGCATGTCGTGTGCCGCATGTTCAGCAAGGATAGAGAAGGCACTATCGAAATTGGATGGTGTATCGGAACCCTATGCGAACTTCACCGCAGGCAAAGTATCCTTGATGTACGATCCGGAGATCGTCGATAGGGAGACGATAGAGGATACGATCACATCAGCAGGATACACTGTGGTCAAGAAGGATGCACAAACCGATGACAGTTCGAGATCGATATTGATATCACTAGTGATATGTGTAGTATTCTCAATCCATGTGGTCGTCCTGTCGATGGGGTCGATGTTCGGTCTCGAGATCGATGATAAGATATCTGCTATCGCACAACTCATTCTTACGATACCTGTGATCATCGCAGGAAGGAGATTCTTCATCCGCGGCATACCTGCTTTGCTAGCCCGCAGTCCGACCATGGATACATTGGTCGCATTGGGTTCTGGTACCGCGTTCCTGTACAGCCTCTATCTTACGATGATGGTGATCGATGGCGGGACAGGGCACCTGTACTATGAGTCGGCTGCCATGATCATATCATTGGTGTCCGTAGGTAAGTACCTCGAATCAAGGTCCAAGGAGAGGACGAATGATGCCGTCAACGGATTGAGGAGACTCGCACCTTCCACAGCGAACGTCATCGTCGATGATAAGGAGGTGACAAAACCCGTCAGTGAACTTGCGATAGGGGATGTCCTGATCATCCGTCCGGGCGAGAGAGTACCCACGGATTCCACGATCATCAGCGGTAATGGATCTTTGGATGAATCGATGCTCACCGGAGAGAGTATGCCTGTCGATAAAACGACAGGGGATCAGATATTCGGAGGCACGACCAACACAAACGGTTCGATCAAGGCTGAGGTCTCCGCATTGGGTGACGATACTGTATTGTCCAAGATCATAATGACGATAGAGGAGACACAGAGTACCAAGGCACCGATAGCTAGGTTGGCGGATAGGGTCGCGCGTGTCTTCGTTCCTGCTGTGATCTCGATAGCTATCATCTCTGCTGTGATATGGCTTCTGGCAGGGAAGGATATAGCATTCGCTATGACGGTCGCGATATCCGTATTGGTCATATCCTGTCCATGTGCGATGGGGTTGGCTACACCTATGGCGATAACCGTCAGTACGGGGAAGGCCGCAGAATATGGGATATTATTCAAGGATGCTGCAGCATTGGAACGTGCTGGAAGGATAGACACTGTGATCTTCGATAAGACGGGGACCATAACGGAGGGAAGGCCTGTTGTGTCCGCTTACTATCCGAGTGATGATGCGATACGCTTCGCAGCGATAGCCGAATACGGTTCAGAACATCCGATCGCACATGCGGTCATCGACAAGGCGAGATCATTGGGGATATCGATTCAGGATAATTCTGAATTCATATCGTCGATAGGTTCGGGCGTGAGATGTATATCTGAAGGGCAAACAATCATAGTCGGGAATTCAAGGATGATGGAGTCCGAAGGCATCGTTATGCAATATTCGGATGAGGCAAGGATGATGGAGTCCGATGGATGCACTGTCATCTATGTCGCGATCGATGGAAGGATGATCGGCATCATCGGGATATCTGACAACATAAGGGAAGCATCTATCGATGCCATCTCCAAGTTGAAGGAATTAGACATATCCGTTGGGATGGTCACAGGCGACGCAGAACCTGCAGCCATGGCAGTAGCTTCGAAGGTAGGTATAACCAATGTAACATTCGGCGCATTGCCGGACGACAAGGTGATGGCTGTCAAGAGATTGCAGGCAACAGGAAAGGATGTAGCGATGGCAGGCGATGGCATCAATGATGCACCTGCATTGATACAATCCGATCTCGGGATAGCTGTGGCATCAGGTACGGACATAGCTATGGATTCTGCCGATGCGGTGTTGATGAACGACGATATAGGCAATGTGGTCACGACCATTAGGATCGGACGTGCAACATTGAAGAATATCAAGGAGAATCTGTTCTGGGCTTTCTGTTATAATGTGGTCTGCATCCCGATAGCTGCAGGCCTCCCATATGTATTCGGAATGTCATTGATGCATCAGATGCCCATGTTCTCAGCCGCAGCGATGTCGATGTCATCGCTATGTGTCGTAGCGAATGCGTTGAGGTTGAAAAGATTCAGGGCATGATGCTGTAATTTTGCGGATGTTCCGTTCATTCGAAGTTATGGCCATGGGTCAAAACACTTCGAGATTTTCCTCTACAAATCCTCGCTGAAAATACAAGTCCTGTCATTTGACTTCGTTGAACAACATTCTATCTTCAACATTAGTCTCTGGCTATTATGAAATTGTTGCATGCACACATCAACAAATATGGAGAAATCACGGTAATGACTTCCTTGAAATCACGGTAATGGAAATCTTTTTATTATCGTTTCTAGATGATGTAATATGAAGTTTTCAAGGGAAAACTATCTCAAGCGCATAATGGATGATGAGTTCAAGACATATCTCGAAGCATTCGGTGCTGTTTGTGTGGAAGGTCCTAAGGGTTGCGGAAAAACATGGTTCTCTTTGAATAATTCCAAGAGTGCATTCATGCTTGCCGATCCCAAGAATAACTTCATGAATAGAAGATTGGCCGAAGTCGATATCAATATCATTTTCGAAGGCGAGAGGCCACATCTGATCGATGAATGGCAAGACATCCCTGAGATATGGGATGCTACGAAAAGCATGGTCGACGATTCTGACGGTAGTGGGCAATTCATACTCACAGGTTCATCGACACCGAATATCAAAGGCATCAGACATAGTGGAGCAGGGAGGATCGGTGTTCTCAAATTACGTACGATGTCATTGTATGAATCCGGCGATTCTTCAGGAAAGATCTCTCTGAAGGGGATGTTCGATGATGAGTTCGATACAACGATGACAGGAGAGATCTCCCTCAAGAAACTGATCGAATTGACTGTACGCGGGGGTTGGCCGCAATTGATCGACAAGCCCATAGAAGCATCTGCTCTTGCCGTTCGCGGATATGTCGACCGTATGATCGATGATGCAGCAAGATTGGATGACATCACGCGCGATAGGAACAAACTCTTGATGGCATTCAGATCACTTTCAAGGCACGAGAGTACATTGGCCCATGCTAGCAAGATAACTGCAGACATCCTAGATTCCGAGAACGATGGGAGTACCGAATTCAATAAGAGTTTATCGATCACAGACAAAACGATGAGAGAATATGTCGATGTCTTCAACAGATTATTCCTCATCGAGAATCAGTTTGCTTTCAGTTTGAATCCGAAATCCGGACTGAGAGTGGGCAAGATGCCTAAAAGGCACCTTACAGATCCATCCTTGGCGATAGCTGCATTGGGATTGAATGTAGACATGCTGTATTCCGATCTCAAGTTGTATGGATTGTACTTCGAAGCTATGTGTGAGAGAGATCTCAGCATCTACATCGAAAGTATCGGAGGGAAGTTGTTCCACTATAGGGATCATAACAATAGAGAAGTGGACGCAGTAGCGGAATTGCCTGATGGCAGGTATGCACTGTTCGAGATAAAATTGGGTACAAGGGAGATAGAATCCGCAGCCGAGAATCTCATCAAGATAAGGGATATCTGGAAGAGTAAAGGCATCGATAGGATGCCTGAATTCATGTGCATCATTTGCGGTATGTCCAATGCTGCATATCGCAGATCCGATGGGATATTTGTGGTGCCGATAACCGCATTAGGTCCATGACATCCGTATCATTTCCAAATGTTTCACGTTTCAGTAAATATGCAGCGATAAAACGACTATCGGTATGTGATAACAAAACTTCATCATCCCCTCACAATCAAGACAACGGCTGTGAACAAAGCGTCTTCCCATATGGGTTACTTTCATAGGCTTTCTTTGAAATCACGATAAACATCTCATCGGCCTTTATAATAGGTTTAAATATGGGCTCAAAATCAGAGAACTGTTATTTTATGACATCAGATTTCTCTAAATTGGGCCTGAAGGACGACATCGTCAAGGCGATAGATGAGATGGGTTGGACGGAACCGACACCCATTCAGATTGAAGCGGTCCCTGTCGGAATCGGTGGGAGGGACATCCTTGCACAGGCACAGACAGGTACCGGGAAGACAGGTACGTATGGTTCTATCATACTCGATAGGATAGAGGCCACCAAAGGCGGTTGGCCCCAGGCATTGATCCTCACACCCACCAGGGAGTTGGCATTGCAGGTGTCCGAGGAACTCGAGAGACTATCCAAGTACACAGGGCACAGGATCATCCCCATCTACGGAGGGGTGAGCATGGTCAGGCAGACACAGGACATGGACAGGGGCGTCGATGTGATCGTTGCCACTCCAGGAAGGTTATGCGACCATCTCAAGAGCGATGAGCGTCTTTTAGAAGATGTATCCATAGTGATATTGGACGAATCCGATAGGATGCTCGACATGGGATTCAGAAAGGATCTTGAATTCATATTGGGAAGGATCCCGGAGGAAGGTAGGCAGACGATGCTGTTCTCTGCGACGATGTCCAAGGATATCAGAAAACTCGCGTTGGATTGCCTCAATGATCCCAAAGAGATATGTGTCTCCAAAGATGAGGTCGTATTGGATCTGATCGATCAACAATACATGATGGTCGACAAAGAGGACAAGGTCGACACATTGCGTTACATTCTTGCGAAGGATCCGAAGAAGACGATGGTGTTCTGTTTCACCAAATACAGGGTGGACAAGGTCGTCAGGAAACTCAAGATGTCATTCAAACTTGCCGGGATACATGGCGAGTACTCACAGAACAGAAGGGAGGAGACCCTCCGCAAGTTCAAGGAGGGAGCCATCGAAGTCCTTGTAGCATCGGATATCGCTGCTAGGGGATTGGATATAGATGATGTGGAGCGTGTGATAAACTTCGATATGCCTCCTGAGGCGGAGACTTATGTCCATCGCATCGGAAGGACGGGAAGGGCAGGCAAACGCGGAACAGCATTATCATTCGTGATGAGGGAGGACAGGAAACTCATGAAGGAGATCGAGAACCTCACACTCATCCCGATGGAGGAGATACCTGCACCGACGAAAGGTGAGATGGATAAGGTGTTCTCGAACATCACGGAACTCCCTCGTCCTGTCATGGCTAAGAAGAACTCCAGGAAGAATGACGTTCCTGTCAAGGAGAAGGTGTTCGTCGTTGCTGAGATAAATATCGGTAAAGAGGACGGTATCACGAAATCATCCTTGGCGCAGATGATCAAGGATCACACGACGGTTCCCAAGAAATCCATCGGTGACATATACATAAGCGACAGGACAAGCACTTTACAGATAGAGAAGAGATATCTCTCGAAGACCGAGGACGGATTGTCCAAATGTGATGTGAACGGGAAATCCATCAAACTCTGGAAGATATCCGAGATCGAGGGATTGGAGCTCAAACACACACTGGAGGATGAACCATCGCCGAAGGGAGATGGTCATGATAAGGTTCGCAAGGATGACAGAGGGACACATGGCGGACACAGGAGTGGACGCCGTGAAGACACTCGTGGCGACAGAATGGAGCACTCAAGGCGTTCCACCAGAGATGATGGGGATCGTAAGAGAGATCACCGTAGATCCTACAATGATGATTCGCAGAGAAGGGAGCGTCCGAGATACGGTGACCGCAGGGACGGGCCTAGGAGACAATCCGACCGTTCATACGGTGAACGTAGACGTAACGATGATGGTAACAGAGATTCCCGCAGATCATACGGCTCCCAGAGGAACGATTCACGCGGATCGAGGGATGGCAGGTCACGCGACTCAAACCCACGCGATAGATTCCAGAGGCCGAGAAGGTCAGGAAGATACTGAAGGCGATCAAATTGGATGTCACGAAGGATCTGGAGGTGATGTTGGGGGACCCTAAGAAGGCCATCAAGTCGATGATGGTCCCTCTCATCGTTTCATATCTCGTGGTCCAATTGAACATATTCGCCGATATGTCATGGTGCAGCGGACTAGGTTCGAATGCGAGTTCCGCCGTATCATCCATATTCCCGATCTATTGGATTATCTCAGGATTCGGCATAGGCATAGGTGTGGGTGCATCCACATCCATAGCAAGATATCTAGGTAGGGATGACAAGGCATTAGCGGACAGTGTAGCGACACAGACGATGGTCCTCGCTATATTATTCGGAGTAGTGGTGACACCGACCCTCCTGTTGGCGATGGATCCGATGATAACATGGATGGGCATCGGCGATATCAGGAAGGAATGTGCCGATTACATCATACCGATGGTCTGGAGCAGCGTCATATTAATCGTCAACGGTGCCATCACAGGTGTCGTCAGAGCCGAGGGTGCCGCGAAGAAATCCATGGTGATCCTGCTTTCGGCCGCTATATTGAATATTATATTGGACCCCATACTGATATATGTCCTCGACATGGGCCTTCTGGGAGCAGGCTGTGCAACAGCAATCTCCACAGCCATCTCCACTGCGATAGGATTGTATTGGTATCGCAGGAAGATGATGTACATCGACATATCGTTCAAGGGTTTCCGCGTTAACATAAAGCAGATGAAGGATGTCCTCTTCGTCGGTATACCGCGTGTCACGGAATCAACGTTGATAAGCATCATGTCCTTGATACAGCGTTTCCTCATCGTTCCTGTGGCAGGGATGATGGGTATCGCATTCTACAACGTACCGTGGAGATACGTATCCATAGCGATGGTGATCTCCCAAGCCGCAGGTTCCGCATTGATACCCGTATGTTCTGCGGCATTAGGGCAGAACGATAACGTGAAGGCTGAGGCCGGATACAGATATTCCTTCCGCATAACCGTGGCAGTCATGACCATTGTGGCCGTTTTCGTATTCATTTTTGCAGATTATCTCGTGTTACCGTTTGCATTCTCTGATTCGATGGTACAATACAGGGAGGAATTCGCCCACGGATTGAGGATATATGCATTGTTCTTCCCCTTCATGGGCATGGTCGATATAGGGTCGTCGATACTGCAATCACTCCGTATGGCGCAGATGTCCATGGTCATGGCCTTCATCAGGAACGGGTTCCTCGTCGTTCTGATGTTATTCGCCCATACTATGGATGACTTCTATTGGCAACTGTTCGCCACCGAGGTGTTAGGCGGGATGACCATGATGGCGATGGCGACATACGAGTTCCGCAAGTACAAACGCAAGCGTATGCTCATAGGCGTTTGATGCAATCGTTTTATCAATCTGTTGCATATCCTCCCATACCGGTGTTCGCATGAAGTTGGTACTTATCAGGCACGGAGAGAGCGTATGGAACAAAGAGAACCTTTTCACAGGTTGGACCGATGTGGACCTATCCGATACCGGTAGGAAGGAGGCCGCTGAGGCCGGAAGGATACTGAAGGCGGAAGGGTTTGATTTCGATATCTGTTATACATCATACCTGAAGAGGGCCATACACACGTTGAATCTCGTGTTGGAGAGCATGGACAGGGAATGGCTGCCTGTATTCAAGACATGGAAGCTCAACGAGAGACACTATGGTGCGTTGCAGGGATTCAATAAATCCGAGACTGCGGAGAAGTACGGCGAGGAACAGGTCAGGCAATGGAGGAGATCATACAGCATCAGACCTCCTGCATTGGATGAGAAGGATGAGCGCAATCCTACTTTCAGCCCTATGTTCAGGGATGTGGATAAGGATCTTTTACCTTTGACGGAATGCCTCGCGGATACCGTGGATCGTGTCGTACCGTTCTATCTCTCGGAGATAGTCCCGAAGATGAAGGATGGCAAGAGGATATTGATAGCTGCGCACGGGAATTCTCTCCGCGCGTTGGTGAAATACATCGAAGGAATATCCGACGATGATATCGTCGGAGTGAACATACCTACAGGAGTACCGTTGGTGTATGAGTTTGATGACGATCTCAAACTGATTTCCAAAGGATATCTCGGCGATCAGGATGCCGTCAACGCTAAGATGACGTCTGTCGCGGATCAGGGTAAGAAGAGATGAATTAATGATGATCACCAGGGGGATCTCCCCCAAGTGACCTTCGGTTTCAAAGGCCTTATTTCTTGGCCATCTTTTTCTGAAGTTTCTCGAGTTTCCTCTTAGCTTCGCTGTCGCCGTTGGCTGCAGCCTTCTCAAGTTCTGCCGCCTCTGCCTTCTGTTTCTGCTTGTTCTTCTCGAGTTGTTTCTTGCTCATCGGCATGAGTATCATTCATCCATAGAACGTTCCCATATATACGGGGTTTCACAGGATGCAGAGATGTTCGAGCAATACCTTCAATCCGATGACGATCAGGATACACCCTCCAGCGAACTCCGCTTTGTTGTTATATCTGTTCCCGAAGATGCCACCGATCCTTACGCCGATCATGGAGATTATCATCGTTATGATGCCTATCACAGCTACGGATGTCAATATGTCCGATCCATCCATCGCAAGCGATATCCCAACGGCCAATGCATCTATGCTCGTAGCTATGGCCAATAACAACATCACTTTGAAACCGATATCGTCGTTAACACTATCGTTCTCATCGAATGATTCCCTGATCATGTTGATACCGATTGCCGCAAGGAGTGCGAACGCGATCCAATGGTCGATATTCTTGATATATCCATGGAATGACGAACCGAGAAGATATCCTATCGCGGGCATGATGGCCTGGAATCCTCCGAACCATAACCCGATGATGAGCATGGATCTGAACGAAGGTCTCCTCATCGCCAGCCCTTTGCATATGGAAACGGCGAAGGCATCCATAGCCAATCCGACGGCTATCAGGATCAGCGATATGGGACCCATAGGTCTCGCATATCCAACATGTTAATAAGCATTGAGTGGGCCCGGCTGATACCAGCCGGGTAAAGGTTTCACATCTTCTTCATACCGACAGTGAATATGAGGTATATCGCGATAGCGAAGAGCAATGCGGCTACACTTATCTTCCAATCCTCGGATATGTCGTACAAGAAGATAGCAAGTCCGACAGCGACGGTAATTGAACCTAACCATATCGCTGAACCCGATTCGGATGTGCCCATCTGATCCACCTTCTTGTTCTTGAACAAGGATGACAACAGAAGATACACACCGAAGATCATCAGTGCGACACCCAATATGGTGACGACACTCATATCGATGGACCATGCCAAGAGGGCGAATCCTACGATTAGGATGAATACGGCAAGACCAAGTCTGTTCCACTCATTAGTGCTTGTGGTCATATGTCATCGTTATGGACCTTTCGATACAAAAATATGTGTCTCAGAGGTGGATTATCGTGGCTTTCTTGTCAGATAACCTGATCTTGAGGTCCTTCGATCTCCTTATCTCTCCATCTACGGTGTAGGTTATGTCGGAGTTGCCACTTATGTACATATCCTTCGTCTTCAGAGTGGTGGCATTGGGTTGTTTGCACACCCATGATAACTTCGTTGCGAGAAGATTCATGAAAAGACGGAACTTCCCGAAATAGGGGCACAACAGTATCTCGAGACAACCATCGTCCACTTTGGACTCACATGTCATCTTCAGTCCGTTGCACGTGGTCCTTACGTTCTGGAGCGCAGCGATGAGATAATTCCCTTCGACGATGGCATTCTCAGTGCAGACGCGCATATATTCGGGAACATACACTTTGAGCGCTTCGATGATCGGTTTGAGATATCCGTTGCAACCGAGCTCTTCCTTGATCTCTATCGTCTTTATGGACAATCCTACGAAAATACTCTGTACGAACACGTACTTCTCATTCAATTCCCAAAGATCGGTCGTACTCGTCTTCATGCCTTCGATCGTTCTCAGGAGTTCTTTTCCCGTCTTCGGACAATCGAACGTCTTTGCGAAATCATTCCCGGAACCGAATGGCAGTATTATGTACGGTTTATCAAGGCGATATGTTGCGTTGAACACACGATTGACCGTACCGTCCCCTCCTGCCACGACGATTATATCAGCATCGGTGGAGAGTGCGGTTATGGCCTCTAGACTCTCGTCAGTCAATTCGTAGTAGTTGAAATCTAGGCCAGCCTCTTCGACGGTCTTTACGATCTCAGCCATATCCTCACGGTATTTTCCGTTGCAGGATTTCGGACAATAGAACATCTCTAGCCTCATCGTTTCGGACCTATCATTCAATCATCGTTTTTATTAGTAACGTTCATTTGTAAGATATATCGGCTAGGAACCATCTTTTTTGTAGATGTCGATGAGGGGATGCGTCCATTCGATCACATCATCAGTTGATACTGATGGATTCAGATGTTCATTCGTTCGATGTATGGTCGATCTACCATGCAATTTACCCTGCAATTTACCCTGCAATTTACCCTGCAGATCAATATGCCAGCAAATGATCATTTTCATAGCAAAATTTGCCTAACAAATTCATCATTCGCTCACATTTATCGAGAACTCCCCATATGTCTTCCAACACATCGGATCGATACGGATCACGTATGTCGCGTGTCATCAATCTTATATTTTGAGTTCTGGATGCACCATTCATGAAAAGCAGGACAAAGGCGAATATCATCGTGAGTCTGATAACGCTCGTGATAGTATTGGCCATGATGGCGCCTGTACTATCGGTGTTCGTCAAGATCGATAACGGAATACATCTCACGGCGGACATAGAGTTAGGCGAGGAAGCAATCTTCGAGGTCGATGGGAACACTCCCAAGGATTCATTGGTGACCAACCTATCGAATTCGTATGATAGAGGAGGGAGGTTCGTCGAGTACGGCACCAAATCCGAAGAGATGGTCGATTCGAGCGATGCTTCGGACATCGCCGATCGTGCACTAGCAAGCGGAGAGACGCCCATAACAGTGAAGGATGTCGACGGAAACATCGTGAGGGTGTACATGGTGGATGAGTCCACGGACGATGATAAGATCATCACTATGACCATCCGCACTTCTGAACTAGCAGCCAAATACACGATCCCCGAGCTTAAATTGTACTTCGAGAAAGGCGAGTTCACATCGATGACCGATTCGAGGGTCGATGTGAACAAAGGTACGATCAAAATGACGATCTCAATACCGATGGCATCATTCCTTGTGATGCAGGCCATGGGGTGCAATGTCGTGATGTGCTTCAACATAGAGTATCTTTTCTTGATGTCATACAGCATGACAGGCGATCTCGGTAACATGACCGGTACGGATGCAACGATCAGCATCGGTGCAGGTGTCGAGACGGTGACAGTATCCATGGGAGATGCATCATCGGCTGTGAGGGATGCCATAAAGGGCATTGACGGTTCCGAGATCAACGGAGTGAAGATATCGTCGAAGATCGTCGGAGATAACGCGACCATATCCTTCGACCTTAAAAATTTCAACAATCTCTCATCAGCCCTCAAGGATATGCTTGACAGGGATGGGAAGATAACGTTCGATTATGATGGAAGTACGTTTACCGTCGAGAGCGATCAGGCGAAGGAGATAATCAAACTCCTCGAACATCTGGAGGGAGTGGTCGCATGAATGATGTGAGCAAAGCACAGGAGTTCAAGGCCGTGTGCGTCTATGGTAGTGTCATAAAAGGTATCATAGCGGCCTTATTAGCATTGCTGATATCGGTCATCATACCGAAGATGTTGGCGGATATGCTCACCGAACCCACATCGATAAGATCGTTCGTAGCGTTGTTCGGTGTCGAGGTCGATCTCACGTCAGTGGAGGATTTCCTTACGAGATCCGATATGGGCGGCCTCATAGGCGTGTTCAACAGGGCATGGATCACCGGTATCCTCCTTGTGCCATTGTGTTTCTTCAAGGGATTCTACAGGAAAGGTAACTATGGCCGTCTGTTCTTCTCGATAATCGTCGCGGTGTATGGTGCCATAAGATACATCATAATCATGAACTACGGCGATCTCTCGGATCTGATGACTCTCATGTTGACGTTGAACGGGCAGTCCGTGACATTGAACATAGGCATGATGTTCACTGGTGCGTTGATCGTGGCGATCGTCCTCCGTCTTTTGAAGGTACCCAAGGAATACGGTTCTTACAAGGACGAACGCGAGGACTTCATCGAATCCAAGAGGGACAAGGAACGCATGCAGATCTTCTTCGAATGATCCATTTCGCCCCCTTTCCAAGGGGGCTATGGATCTACATTACGATATAAACATATCTTAATCTAGAAATCATTAAATATAATTTATCCTCTAGTACGTGACATGGGGTCAGAATATCTTACGGCGATGGAGGAATTCGATATCAATCTCCACACATCTTGCGAGAGAGAATGGGATGTAGAGGAGGAGATCCTGATGTTGGATCCTCTCTTCAAAGAGATGATGTTGGGTTCTGATGATCGTTTGAGGGGTACGCATAACATCTCATCGGATGGGATCGGTCATCTGGTAAGAAGAGTGCCGATAAGGATCACTGTGGGGCGATCGGATGTTGCCGGATTATGAGGATCTGAGATTGGATCACGATCTGATGGAGATGATGTGCGAGATACGCAGGATGGACAATGAGATCGGAGAGATCATATTGACGTCAGGCGAGATGGTGACATGGGTCGATGAGGTCATAGATACAGAGATACAAGCGTATGAGAAGGGCGGATACGATGAACCGCCTGGTCTTAGGGATGCATATCATGTCGCAGGCCTATTCGTCCTTCCGTGGGATCCGGAGGAGGTGTGTGAGCTGGATTCATACATAACAGGGGGAGATGTACCAGATGTACCAGATGGGATGGAGGATCTCTTGGATTGGGTCAACACATCACCTTATGATCAATTCGTGACGGCATCAGTGTTCCTGTCAGAATCGGAAGAACTCGAAGGTTTGGATCGCATGACAGCATGGTCATTGTTCCGCGCGCTCCTGTACAATACAGGATTAGAGAACATAGGCTCATGCAAGATATATGACAAGATCATCGAAGGGTACGATGTCACCAGCGGTAAGGTCCAAGGGGAGAGGGATCGTCAATCGATCATCAGGGATGTGACGACAGCGATCCATGAATCATACAAGGAAGCTATCGATGCCTATCGCGACATGGACATCTCCAAGGACTTGGACGGGAATGAATTGTCATTCATCAGGAACTCACGTTCATGCAGAGGTTCATTCACGGTACAGGACGCATCGTCATGGACGAACGGTCTCGAGGATCAATCCATCAGGAGTAAATTGTCAAGATTGACAGAATTAGGTCTCTTGACGAAAGAGGGTCGCACGAAAGGGATGAGGTTCAGATACAACGATCCTTTCGAGGATGTGCGCAGGGATGCAGAACAACGTTTTATTGAGGAATGCGGTGATTTCTCATTCACAAAAGGGAAATGATGTATCGGGGATGATGATGAGCAAAGAAATGACGAATAATGCACGCACGATCAATGATGCTATGGAGCTCGTGAAAGAGTTCTGTGAGGAGAGGGATTGGGATCAATTCCATAATCCGAAGGATCTTGCGATAGGCATGGCCACAGAATCGGCCGAATTGCTTGAACTATTCAGATTCAGGACCAATGAGCAGTGTATGGAGATGATGTCAGATCCTTCAAGATCAGAGGACATCAAGGACGAACTTGCTGACGTGTTCTATTTCGTACTGAGATTTGCTCAGATGAATGGGATCGATCTCTATGAAGCACTCTCTCAGAAGATAGATAAGAATCGCAAGAGGTATCCGATCGATAAGAGCAAGAGTTCCAACAGGAAATATGATGAATTCTGATAGTTTGTCTTGACAGAAGGATGCAAGCATTCACAATAATACATCAGTTACCAGATAAGTAGCATATACCAAGAATATTGTAACCGCTCATTCATATGACGGATAGACTGACCTATGAGAACATAAGCCCCCAGGTCAGGAAGTTAGCGATGGTCGGACTAGCCCTAGGTATGCTTGTGGCATGCATGGACGGAACCATCGTCGGAACGTGTGCGAATGTTATCAGCAAAGACCTTGGTGGCGAAGAACTCTATTCGTGGATGATCACGACATATCTGCTATGTGAATCGGCAATGGTCCCCATCGCAGGTAAGATGTCCGATCGTTATGGAAGGAAACCATTGTTCTTGATCGGACTCATTCTTTTCGCTGCAGGTTCAATATTCGCGGGACTATCGAATTCGATGCTGATGTTCATCATATGCCGTGGGGTGCAGGGACTCGGAGGAGGAATCCTCATGCCTGTTGCGATGGCCTCTGTAGCGGATTTCTATTCACCCGAGGATCGCGGAAAGGTCCAAGGTGCTCTTGGTGCCGTGTTCGGGGTCGGAAGCGGTATCGGACCTCTTGTGGGAGGTGCCTTGTGCGAGTACATCAATTGGCATTGGGTGTTCTTCATCAACATCCCGATAATCTTGGTGTGCATCCTATTCACAGTCAAGAAATTCCCTGAGCGTAAAGCAGATACTTCAAAGAAGATCGATTATGCTGGAATCACCGTCCTCACACTGATAATCCTTGATGTTCTGTTGTACTTCCAGTGGATCAGCGGAGAGATGGAATTCATCAGCGCAAGATCCATCGGAATGATCATCATTGGAATCATCCTATCGATATTGTTCGTTTCGATTGAGAGGAGGGTCGAGGACCCCGTTCTTGCACCTAAGTTGATCCATAGTCCGACGTTCGTGAAAGCATCGACCTACATGTTCATCATGGGACTTGCCATGATCGGTACACTGACATTCATCGCGATGTACATGCAGCAGATGTTCGACATCGGAACGATGGAATGCGGATTCTATCTTCTGCCAATGGTCGTTGGAATGATGATCACATCCATGGGGAGCGGGATGTTGGTCAATAAGACCGGATACAGAGGATGGATCGTAGCAGGTTCGACACTCATTATGGCTGCCCTCCTGTTGATGTACACCATGGGTTCAGATCCGAACAAGATGCTCTTGTTCGTATATCTGTTCATATTCGGATTAGGACTCGGTTGTGTAAACTCCACCGTGATGATCTCGGTCCAGAATCACACATCGATCGAGAACATGGGGATGACGACATCGGCCGTTAGTCTTATGAGGAACGTGGGGTCGACCGTTGGAACTGCGTGTTATTCACTGATCATCGCAAGTCAGATGAATTCCAAATTCGCTGACAGCACCTATTCCTTTGTGAACGATATATTCAATTTCAATGGTACAGGACTCATCGCTTTGAGGTATGTCCCCGGATTCGACATTCCGGGACAGGCCACTCTTGCCGAGACGATCGTTGAGATCTTCGGGACTTCAGTATGTGCCGCATTCCTGTTCGGAGGACTGATCTACATTGTTGCTTTGGTGATCTCATTCACCATGGATAAGAAGTATACAGTCTCTGAAGACGAGAATAGACATTGAATCCGTTCAAACACATTCGATGACATCTTGGCCCCATTTGGGGCCGGATTTACGTTTCATTTCAAATTTAATGATTCTAAACGGATCATCGAATGTATTCAACTGTTTGATCACGCGGCATTCGATCTTCTATAGGTATATTGAACACTAGTGCGTAAATACGCATTAGTATTCAATACAATTATATCTTTTCAATTCTTCCATCATATCGATATGGAGATAGCAAGGGATCAATACCTGAATGAATTGGATTCACGCAGATGGAATGGGATGGTAAAGATCATCACTGGCATCAGAAGATGCGGAAAATCATACCTCCTGTTTAATCTATTCAAGGATCGTCTTTTGTCAGAAGGGATCGATCCTGGAGATATAATAGAGATAAGGCTCGATGAGATAGATGCTGTTTCTCTAAGGGATCCAATATCATTGTATGAATATGTGAGATCACGCACCTTAGATGGAAGGAGAAGATACGTATTCATCGACGAGATACAGATGGTGTCTAAGATCAAGAATCCGCACATCGAAGGCGGAGAGGACATAACTTTTTACGAAACTCTCAATAGCCTCCTCAATACTGGATATCTGGACCTGTATGTTACTGGAAGTAATTCCAAAATGCTTAGCTCCGATGTCCTCACCCAATTCCGTGATCGTGGCGATGAGGTTCGCATACATCCGCTATCATTCTTCGAGTATTTTTCAGCCAAAGGCGGGGATAAGCAAATCGCATATCGTGATTTCCTCACATTTGGTGGTATGCCTCGCATCCTGTCCTTGAATTCAGATAGGGAAAAAGCGGATTATCTCAAAAGACTGTTCACTGAGACCTACATAAGAGATATCAGAGAAAGGCACAACATCGAACATCCTGAAGTGCTTGAAGGAATAATTGATTTAATCAGTTCTAACATCGGTTCATTATCCAATCCTAGGCAGATCGCATCTCATTTCAAGAATGTCAGCGAAGGGACAGTGAGGACATACATCGATTATCTGAAGGATGCATTCCTTTTTTCCGAATCACAGCGTTATGATGTCAAAGGGAAGAGGTACTTCTCATATCCGCAGAAATATTACTGTGAGGACTTAGGCCTTCGTAACGCTCGCCTTAATTTTAGACAGCAGGAGCTGACTCATCTGATGGAGAATGCGATATACAATGAATTGCGCATACGCGGTTATTCGGTTGATGTCGGTGTAGTCACATTGAACGCTAAGGATTCTGAGGGGAGATCGATCCGTATACCGAAGGAGATCGACTTCATAGCGAACAGATATGAAGAAAAGGTCTACATCCAATCTGCATTCGCAATTCCAGATGATGTGAAGTTGCATTCCGAGGTGGATCAGTTCAAACACACTGGAGACTCGTTCAGGAAGATCGTGGTCAGGAACGATGTTGGCAACAGATGGTTCGATGGGAATGGTGTCTTACACATCAATGTGATCGATTTCATGATGGACAAGGAATTGATTTGAACACTAGTGCGTAAATACGCATTAGTATTCAATATGACGTTGATGCCTTCAGCACTTCCACCCGATTAGAAGTGATCGACGTTATTCAGGTCGTTTTAAAGTTAATCTAAGAGAAGATGTTGGAGTTTAGATTATAATTATGGTATCCAAAATGCGAAATTTATACAAATATTACGTGTATATTTTGCAGATAAAAAACTATTTTACCTATGTAATTAATCTACTTCCCATGGATAGGGATCTTTATACTGAACTTTTGGAATGGAAGGATTCTGATGATCGCAAACCCCTGATCATCCGTGGGGTGAGACAATGCGGGAAGACCTATCTGATGAAAAAATTTGGAGAGGAGAACTATTCCGCAGTGGCTTATCTTAAATTCGAAGGGAATGAGAGTTTGTGCAGGCTTTTCGATGGGGATTTAGACCCGAAGAGGCTCATTACAGCCATATCTATCCATTTGGATATGGATGTTGAAACAGACACTCTTCTCATATTTGACGAGATCCAAGAATGTGAACGTGCGATAACATCCTTGAAGTCATTCGCGGAGTTAGCACCCGAGTATCATATCATTTGTGCAGGCTCGCTCCTCGGATTGCAAGGAAAAGGATCCTTCCCTGTAGGGAAAGTATCATTCAAGAACCTCTATCCGATGAGCTTCAGGGAATTCGTAAAGGCATCCAACAGAAGGCTCTATGAACACATCATGGGGCCTGGTGAGCCGGATGACATCTCCAGCGGGATGCTGAAGACCCTCAACATGGAATATCTGGCTGTCGGAGGTATGCCAGAAGCGGTATCCAAATGGGTGGGAACGCGTAGCATGGCTGAGGTGGACAGGATACTGAAGGAGATATCTGAATCGTACAAATTGGATTTTCTGAAGCACGTACCAGATAAGGATATCAAGAAGGTGAACCTGATATGGGATTCTATTCCGTCGCAGCTGGCGACGGAGAACAAAAGATTCTTTTTCGGACATGCGGTCAAGGGGGCGAGATCCAAGGACCTGGAGGATTCCCTCCAATGGCTCTCCGATGCTGGAATGGTGTACAAGGTGTCGAAGGCGGAGAGGATAGGTATTCCCTTATCATCATTCCTGTCGAACAATTTGTTCAAGATTTATATGATGGACGTCGGTATTCTGAGGTATAAGGCAGGTGTCTCTGCGGCTCATATCATGGAAGATAGATTGGATCCCCTCTTCAAGGGCGGAATGATAGAGAATTATATCATGTGTGAACTCACAGCTTACGGCCATGCGGGAGAGGGATACTGGGGTTCGGGCAATCAGGCAGAGGTAGATTTTCTCCTCACGACCGATTCGGGCATAATTCCCGTCGAGGTTAAGAGTAAGGAGAAGTATCGTGCGACTAGTCTCAAGGAGTACATAGATAGATACTCTCCTGCCAGGGCGATAGTGATCTCCAGCAAAGATTATGGCATCAATGGCACTGTGGTTACCGTTCCGATGTACTTAATATGGATTTTGCATCAAACCACAAAATCGAGTTATCCTGTCAAAGTTAGATGTACAGGTCCTGTGCCTGAGCAACGACGACGTTACATCCCATGTTCGTCAACACCCAATGTGTTTCGAACGTCTTCGTGGAATTCTCGATCAGGAACCACGCCTCATGGCCACGGAGGGCCGTGGCCAATGTTGCCATTGCCTCAGGCGTGGACGCCTGAGAATGGAATTCCTCATTGAATCTCTCAAGGAATACGACGTTCTTCTCATTCGGTTCACCATCGCCAGCATAACTGGCGAAACACACTGCTTTGGATTTGTGTAGATCCATTCCGATAGCTATTTTCATCTCGTGCTCTCCTTTCTCTGCAAAAATAGTCCGAAGAGCACGGATCCGATATCGAACAGGATTATATCCTTGATTTCAGTTGTCGTTATCGCTCGTGCGATTCGGATTGGTTTTGCAACATCTGTATGCACGAGCTCTTGTTTTAATCGGACGGCCTTCTGATATCTCCTGTGAAAGATGTACCCTCTGTCACGGCTTCTCACAATATTGCTAAGGGGTTTCGTAGAGGATTTACGAGATTCGCACCATTTTTGGGTCTTATGATGGCGCTACGCGCATGCTCTCGCCCATATGGCAATATAATTTGTATGAAAAATTAAACGTAATTAAATTTTTTTAATAAAATGAAAATTTTTAAAGTGCAATTAATAAATATCACAACAACATTGTTCATCTATGCAGGTCCTGAGAAAAGACTATCTCTCCCTTCTGGAAGCGGGAAAGGATGAGAACACTGTTGTCAAAGTCATCACTGGAATGAGGCGTTCCGGTAAATCGACTCTCATGAACCAGTTCATCGAAAAGCTGAAAGCTGCTGGGGTCTCTGATGACAGGATATTCTTGATCAATTTCGAGATGGCGGAATATCAATACATTAATGACAGGACCATCCTCAACAAATGGATCCTTGACAACATCCCCAAAGAAGGGCAGTGCTACGTATTCCTGGATGAGATACAGAATGTGAATGACTGGGAAATGTCCGTATCTGCACTTCAGATCATGCCCAACTGTGACGTGTACATAACTGGTTCCAATTCGAAGATGCTGTCCTCGGAACTGTCCACTCATATCTCCGGAAGATACACTGAGGTGAAGGTTCTGCCCCTGTCCTTCAGCGAATACCTGGAGCTGCATCCTAGCGATGACAAGGACAGTCGTTTCAGGGATTATCTTAGGTACGGGGGGCTGCCCGTCGTGAATCCCGATTCAGATAGGACATTCATCGAGGGGTTGCTTGAGGGGATATTCAATACCGTACTTGTGAAGGATGTACTATACAGACTCAAGACGGATGACGTTTCCAAGATAACTGCCATAGCGAGATCCCTCTACTCCAACATAGGCAATATCACGAACATCGACAACATCGCCACTGAAACGGGGATAAGCAACCCCACGGTATCGAAATATGTCGAAGAGATGTCAAAGGCCTTCCTGTTCTACTATGCGGAGAAATACGATATCGTCGGGAAGAAGATCCTGAAGACCAACGGCAAGTTCTATGCATCCGATCTGGGAATGAGGAATGTGATCATCGGCCTCGGTCTGGCCAGGGACATCAGCAAACCGCTGGAGAACGTCGTGTTCATGGAGCTCCTCCGCAGAGGATACGAAGTGAGGATAGGGAGCTACCGTGACTGGGAGGTTGACTTCACCGCGATAGGTCCGGATGGTGTGGAATACTATCAGATCTGCGAGACCATGCTGTCTGATGACACTTACAAAAGAGAGTCGCGCCCGTTCAAGGCGATTAAGGACAACTGTCCGAAGACCATACTCACATTGGACAAGTTTGGATTGGGTAGCGATGATGGTATCAAGATCGTCAACCTGGTCGATTGGCTGTTAGACAAGAATTGAAGAAAGACTGTCGATCCTTCAAAAATAGATTGTTTTTTTATTCCTAACATTTTTGTCTCTTTCTGAAAAACAGTGGGTAGCTCGTTGCAAAGGTAGAAATGTCTTCGGATTGACCGTTTCCGGTATGATGAGAACACTTGAACCCTCATGATCATAGTGAGTCCCGGATATTCCCGCCTCATTTCACCCTCTAAGACGGTCATGGAAGATCATCCTGCCATGGTGTAGCCATACAAACCCGAAAATTAGGGATTAAGCACCCATTAAGCACGAATTATTGCATTTTTTAATATTTTTGAGTTTTTTACGAATTCATTTATAAATGTACTCGATAAACAATTGATTTTAGACCATGAATCGAACACTCAATTAAACACCCATTAAGCACCCATTAAGCACCCATTAAGCACTCCAAATCAAGCCCAAAACGGAACATATCTGAACATACGCGTTGAGGTGTTCTCATCAATTGTTTTAATCAGGTTTTTGGATTTTGCTTCCCTTATCAGATTAGACATCTGAACGGTTCACCGTTGTTCAAATTGCTCGTTATATACGGGTCCGTCGTTGCTTTGCATCTCTCACAGATCCTTGCCGAAACGAGCCACTCGACACCGGATGCAAAATAAGTCTGACGGCTGTTCTTCTTTATCATCCTAGGACGGAAGTTCTTCCTATGGGCGGACAGCATCGACGGCATCTCCTCGAATGTCGTTTTGGCTTTCATTCCCGCAGAATCAACGATCTTGGACATGTCGTCTCTATATAGATCCAGAATGACCTTCTTGACCGTTTCAACGTCTGCTATGTCGTGCGCCTCTACGTACTTGGAGACGGCTTATTTATACAATCCCTTAGTTTCTTTTTCATAGAAAAATGACAATCCCTTGGTTCATGAATATCAAATTATATACAATAACGATTTCCGAATTCATTGCACTTTAGGCCTGTTTTTGTTGCCTGGAGGCCTTCCTTTGCGCTTCTTCTCGACTACAGGACGTTCTATCAATCCAAGTTCGATGAACACTTTCTCCTGTTCGGAAGTCAGTTGCCTGAGTCTCCATTCGGAGTTATTCGAGTCCCTGAGCAATTCCTTCTTCACTACCCCGTGGACGAAGTGGTTGGGCGTGCTGATGGTATTCGACTCGACGAATATGACTATCAGCATCACGACCGTTATGATCGGTGCCGCATATTTGGAGAAGTTGGAATCGAATCTCCTCAGCAGGAACCAGATGATTGCGGAACAGATTATCAGTGAAGACAGATACCAGATGAGCTTGTCACGGTAGAATCCAGCATACTGACCAGGAATACGTTTTCAAGTTCGGACCATGCGGATGCAGGAATCCCGTCCAGACACGTCCTTATGTGTTCATGTTCAGTACTACCGTTAACTACTCTCATTCTGTTTACAGCCATGCGGCCATTTTCCTGTAGCAAACTGAGATTTGGCTCGCACTTCTTTATTTTTTCAGCGGTCTTGTTGTACCTCTCAAAGGTCAAAACCGTTGCAGGATTCACTTCCCAACTAAGAATTTGGTATTTCGCCTTCCACCCTTAATCTGCAAGAGGGTTCTAGACCATTTTAAAAAACGGGAAAATCTCGTTTTAAGCTATTTTTGAAAACGGGAAAATGCCAATTTAGACCATTTTGAAAAACGGGAAAATAGAAAGACCTAAATCACACAAGACCATCTGGATAATATGGCCGACGTAGTTAATATCTTCAGGCGCAAAGCATACGATACTCTTAGGGAATGGAAGGAGAGGTCCAAAGGTTCTACTGCAATGCTAATCGAGGGTTCGAGAAGGGTCGGTAAATCCACCTTGGCGAAGAGCTTCGGTGATAGTGAGTATTCTGTGTGTGTAATGATCGATTTTTCCAAGGCATCGCAGAGAGTGAAAGCTCTGTTCGATGATCTGGAAGACATCGATGCGCTCGTAAGGGGATTACAGCTCCATACCAAGAGGACGTTCAAGGAAAGAGATACATTGGTGATCTTCGACGAGGTCCAGAGATTTCCCTGTGCAAGGGAATCCATCAAGGCCCTGGTCCAGGACGGTAGATACGATTACATTGAGACCGGTTCGCGGATATCCATCAAGAAGAACGTGGAGAACATAGTCATCCCGAGCGAAGAGGAGTCGTTTACTCTGCACCCGATGGACTTCGAAGAATTCCTCTGGGCGAATGGGGACAATACATTTGAGCTGCTGGAGGACGTATTCAGGAACAGGAAAGGTCTCGATGGTTTTACTCATTCCGTGATGATGAAGCGTTATATGGAATACATCGCGGTCGGCGGAATGCCGCAGGCGGTGGAGGCCTTCGTAAACAGGAAGAGTTATCAGGAGATAGACAAGGTCAAGAGGAACATAATAAAGCTGTACATGGACGATTTCAGGAAGATCGACAGCAGTGGCATGATGGGGAGGTACTTCGCCAATATACCCTCTGAACTGTCCAGGGAAACGATGCGTTACAGGACCACATATATCGACGAAGATGTGGGCTCTAACAGGGAAAAAGAGTTGTTCGCCGAACTGGAGGATTCGAAGACCGTCGTAGTAAGTTATCATGTTAACGACCCACGTGTCGGCATGAGCATGACCTTGGATCCAGACTTCTTCAAAATGTATCTGGAGGACACAGGATTGTTCGTCACTTTGTGCTTCATGGACAAAGGGACATCGGACAATATCATCTACGAGCACTTGGTATCTGGAAAATTGCCTGCAAATCTGGGGTATGTGTTCGAGAACGCAGTTGCACAAGCACTAGTCGCCGCAGGATACAAAGCGTTCTACCACACATTTCCGAAAGAGGATGGCAAACATCACTATGAGATAGATTTCATCATCCCGTCCAGCAAGAAGATAATCCCGATAGAGGTGAAATCCTCCAAGATCAAACCACACAGATCCATGGACAAGTTCATCGAGAAGCATGGCAGAGACATCGATGTCCCAATGATGATATCGACCAAGAACATCGGAATGGTCGACGGTATCCTGAACATCCCCATATACATGACTGGTTTCCTTGGCAGGAAATGATTGTAAGGGTGATGCGTTAGCAGTTGATCCCGTTCAAGGAGAGGATGGGTTCAGTTGTTGGTGATTAGAATGAAACCTGTAAATGATGTCCAAGCTCACATTGCTTCGCCTTATGTGTCGAATTCGGGTGTGCGACGTGCAAAGCAGCAAGGAGGATTGTGAAAAGCAAAGAAACAAGCGAAGTAACCGTGGGATTCGTCCCCCACCGACCCTACCAGGGCATGCGTCCCGAGCAATCGGAAGGTGTGAAGCCCCTGGGACAAAGCGGAGAGACGCAGGACTCGATGTATCGAACCGCCAGGGTGAATCGGGTATGGTGAATGTAACGTGAACCGTTGTAAGGGCCGTAACTCGACAACATGCGAAAACGAGTCTGACCCGCAAGGGAGAACGCATGGACCAAAACGGTACGGAACAAGGTCCGGATGTGTGCTTGAGCATCCGAACGGACGGACAGATGTTCCCGGCCTAAAGACGGCACCTAACCCCGATGCAGTATCTCAATTGCTGAACACGGCAACCCCGTTGTCCTCCCGAAAGGGTACCGACTCCGCAAGGATGAGGGAAAGGACAGCGGGCGAAGGAGGTGGCAAGAAGCGAACGCCGTCACGTAATATGACGGATAGGCGCTCGTGCGCCAATCCGAAAGGATGCAGACGGGCCACTGGTCGACAATCGAAGGAGAATCGTGCATGACATCAACTGCTGATACCTCAACGGCGCCGAAAGGCGAGAGGCCAGCGGACGCTGTCCGCCGCCCCAGCGAATGGGAATCCATCGACTGGAGGAGAGCGGAGGCACAGGTCGGACGTATGCAGGAAAGGATTTCGAAGGCTTACGGCGAAGGAAGGACCTCGCTGGCGAAACGTCTTTCATATCTTTTGGTCAACTCGTTCTATGCCAAGGCATTGGCAGTCAGAAGGGTTGCGGAACAGAACAAAGGGAAACATACCCCAGGTGTGGACAAGGAATTATGGCAGTCCCCCAAGGCGAAAATGGATGCAGTAAACAGACTCAACAAAGGAAGGTACCGCTCCAAACCGCTGAGACGCATCTATATTCCCAAGAAGAACGGAAAACTCCGTCTCCTCTCCATACCGATCATGTACGACCGTGCGATGCAAGCGCTGTATGCGCTTGCATTGGACCCGATACAGGAAGCAACCGCAGATCCGAACTCGTACGGGTTCAGGATAGGGAGGTCCTGTCAGGATGCGATGGGACAGATACAGCTGATGATGGGTTCCTCCAGAAGACCCGAATGGGTTCTGGAGGGAGATATCAAAGGGTGCTTCGACAACTTCTCACATCAGTGGATGATGGATAACATTCCGATGGATAAACACGTCCTGAAGGAGTTCATCAAAGCAGGGTATGTGTTCGGGAACCAGCTATTCCCCACCGAAACAGGGAGTCCGCAGGGAGGAGTTATATCGCCGATTCTAGCGAACATGGTCCTGAACGGTATGGAAAAACTGGTCAAAACCATATTCCCAAGAGCGAATCTAACGAGATTCGCCGATGACTTTGTTGTCACCGTAGACTCTCCAGAAACGGCAGAGAAGGTCAGAGACCTCCTCATACCGTTCCTGGCTGAACGCGGACTGGAGTTATCCCAGGAAAAGACGCTCGTTACCCATATCGAAAACGGGTTCGATTTCCTGGGATGGAATTTCAGGAAACATCGGAACCAGGGCAGGAAGATACTCCTCATAAGACCATCGGACAAGTCCCTCGATTCGATGAAGGCATCCGTAAAGGCATCCTTCTTTCCGTCGATCTTGTAGCCCTTCACGATACCTTGGAAATCGATGAAACCGTGCTTCCATATCGGATGCATTCTAAGCATCTTCCTGTGGTCGTTGAAAGCTAGCCTTCTCAGCATCGGATCCTTGCCGATCCTCCTTAGTATCCTCGGATCGTCAAGTCTCCACGAGATCTTTCCGTTGCTGTTATGCAGCTTTACCCTCACCGGATCGTTCAGTATCACGATGATGTGCGGTGCCGGATAACCGCTCATCTGAGCTTCCTTGCAGGTGAGGATGTTATGCTTGCCGAATATCTTGGAAAGGTTCGCATTCAGTTTGTTCAACATATTATATTTGTCCGAGCATCCTTCGACAGGTGTTGTGCGCAGGGCATACCACGCCTGTTCCGGTGTGAACTGAGCTCGGTCGAAATTCACGGTGATGAAGAGCAATCTCGTCATCCTGATGTTGCCGCGTCCGCCTATAGGATAGTCGAATTCTTTACCATCCAGGGCTCTGCATAATTTGCTCTTCTGGTCGGTCTTCTTTGCAGCATATGCTTTATTGCCGCGTCTTTTGATAAGTCCATAGATTTTCTCCCCCGAGTTGAGATCGATAAATTCGTTGTATTGTTCGTCGCTCATCCAATTAATGAGACGTTTCTGAAGCTCTTCGTCATAAAGAGAAAGGTTGCCGGAGACGAGATCGGTCATCAGTCTCTCGGCATCAGGGTACCATTTGAAGGGATCCTCCAAGATGGTACTGGTGTAAAAATCGGTATCCCCTTGCTCGCATTGTGAAATGCTACTATGCAAATTTTCGGGGATATCTCTAACCGATGTCTGGGTAGTGATGCTGGGAGAAGGTGGTCCCCACTCCCTGATTTGAACAGGGGATCTGCTGATTTCAGCGGCTGTACCGGCATTGCCGGGAACTCTCTACAGTCAGCCGCTCTAGCCAGGCTAAGCTAAGTGAGGACAGACTGACAATATAGATAGATTATTTAAACTTGCTGATTGGCCAATCCGTCACAGGCTGATGGACTGGCTCATCCGATATAACCGAGATCGACAGTTTTCTGTTGCTCAGCTTCCATCTCTTTGACCTTAGCGGTGAGCTCATCGATCTGTTGACATTTCGAATCAAGTTCAGCATGATCCAATTCGATTCCGATGATCGACTCAAGCACTTTCAACAATGCGATACCGCTCTTATGGTCCACAAAATAACCTGATGTCTCGCCCATTAAGCACACCGAAGGGACCCCATATATCTTGCCGAACCCAACTAACAATGCGGATGCTCCAACGATCCCTCCTGCAGGTTCCCCTGGAGAGAAGATCACTCCGTGATCCTGGAGATCCACCTTCATGTCTATGTCAGAGACAGCACCGAGTACCCTTGGAGTATCGGTCATCTTGCCCGTTCCGTATCCTCCGAGCGTTATCATCTTGGATACATCCATCCTTATGAACACATCCTTCATGAGATCCTCGCAGATCAGATACTGTCCTTCTGGTGTCGTTCCTTGGTATTCACCAAGTAAGAATATGATGTCCTTTCCATTGACATCGTTCACATAATACAGTTCATTGCATGCCATGTCGATGACGCAATCGCTATCTAACATGACCTGTGGAGGAAAACTGTCTGAATAGACCGTAGCGAATCTTTTGGCGTTGAGTTTCTCCGCAAGGAAGTCAGCAGCTATCTTGCCGACATTACCAACGCCAGGGAGCCCTTCGATCAGTATGGGTTTATCGAGTTCAGGTATGCAATCATATACGATCGTTGTGCAGTTTCCCATTCTCTCCATACTCCTCTATTATGGACTCTCTTCTGTACTTGCCATAGCGATCATCTGGAGAATATCTCGGCGGATGTGCCGTTACGGTATCGGCCGAACAATCGAGACACTTTTCCTTCATGGAATAGCGTCCACATTTAGGACACCTCCTGAGGGATGATCTCATGGGTATCACTTGCTCTCACGTTTGAGTGTCGCTTCACCACCGGCTTTCGTGAGCGACTTTATCGCAGCAGTGGAGATCCTCTTCAGGACGTCCTCTGCCGTCTTGTACTCGTCGGCTGTGATGACCACTCTGTATTTCGGCGAACCGACGGATGTGATCGCTACCTTGGCCTCATCGCCTGCGACTTCGAGTCCATCATTCAATGCTTTCCTGATGTCCTCTATTCCTTCAGGTTTGAGCGTCCTCATTTCAAGTATCGCGTCGATCTCCACATATGGTAATGTGACATTCTCCTTCGCGACTTCGATAAATGTCTCGACCCAATCTCCCTGATAGTCGTCACGGAGTTCGTCGGGGTTCGCAGCTATGGCCTCGAATGCGCCATAGAGTGTGTCGTATGCTTCGGTGAGTTCGTTACCGAACTCGTCGTAAGCTTCGTCAACGGAGATCGAGAGTCTCTCGGCTATGATCTCGACAAGCTTCTCAGCTTTCTTCTCATTCTTCCACTGTTGGACCTTCTCTCTCTTCTGGTGGTCGTTGACGGATTTTAAGGAAAGGTCGATGTGACCTTTTTGTGAATCTACGCCCAGAACTTTGCAGACAACTTTCTGTCCTTCTCTGATGAAGTCTCTAACGTACTTCACCCAACCAGAGGCAATATCCCTTACATGGATGAATCCTTCTTTGCCGTCGTACTCATCAAGGGTGACGAAGGCACCGAAGTTCTTCACATTCGTAACGGAGCAGACTACTAACTCTCCGTTCTCGGGAAATTCTCTGGCGCGAGACATCAGTTGTATACCTCGACCACTTCGCCTTTGATATCGGCTTTTCCGCCCTTTGGTTTGACAAGTGTCGCACCGCAGACGTTGCATGTGACTGTGGTCGCTGCTTTGCTGAATGTAACCTGCTCGTTGCCGCAGTCGGCACATTTGATCTTTATGAAATCGTTAACCATGGGATCACTCCGTAAGCTCGAACTTCTTTGCTCTGATGCAGGATGTGAGGTGCGCTTTCTTGCACTCTGTGCATCTGTATCTGATGTTGACCCTCTTGGTGGGCTTCTCCCTTCCTTCGGGCTTAGGCCTCGGGAAACCTCCGTAACCTGCTGTTACCTTTCTGAATCTCCTCTGACCCCATTTGAGTTCGCTTGCTTTCTTCTTCTTGACCCTTTCTACGTCGTGGACAGTGTGTGTCTCACAGTAGGGGCAATATGTTTTGATCGTTCTGGGCATTTTCATTTGATTCACCCTTGATTATGCGTGGAAAGTTGCTAATATCGAGGTTATATAAAAAGGGATTGGGCGTTATAGTAACCTCTCATTCCTTCATATATAATATGGGAGCAATCACTCCCCGATCCTCTCGACATGGCCATCACCTGATGCGATGAGCACGGTGGTGGCGACGTTCAGGAACAATCCGTTCTCGACGACACCTGGGATGACATCGATCCTCGATTCCAGGAAGAACGGGCTGCTTATGGCGTCGAACTTGCAATCGTAGATGTAGTTGCCGCCATCTGTGATGAATGGTGTGTCACCATCCATCCTGAGTGTTGCTTTGCATCCCTGTTTCTCGAGCATTATCCTCGTCTTCTCGTGTCCGAACCTGAGGACCTCGACCGGGAGATGCGTCTTGACACCGAGGATATCGACCTTCTTGGAACTGTCGACGATGATGACCTCTCTGACTGATGATGCGGCGACGATCTTCTCTCTCAGCAGCGCTCCTCCAAGGCCTTTGATGAGTTGCATATCATCATCCACCTCGTCGGCACCATCGATCGTGACATCCAGGTGATCCACATCGCTGAGCGATACGACCTTGATGCCGTTCTCTTTCGCAAGTTCCTCGCTCTGTACGGATGTTGCGACACATGTGAGATCGTATCCCTCCTTCACCTTCTCGGCGATTCTGAGGATGGCATAATATGCTGTAGAGCCAGTTCCGAGTCCTACATTCATTCCGTCCTTGACGTATTCGTCCACTGCCTTTTCCGCTACGATCTTCTTGAGGTTGACTTCTGCCATGGTGTCGCCTTCATCCTCACTATATCCTTCGCCTATATATTGCTGATGAACATTATCCTTTCGATGAGATTGGCAGCATTGTACTCCGGTGGGAAGGACTCCACGTTCGCTACATATCTGGCACATCAGATGGGTCATGAGATATCCTTCTTGGTGAACATCGTTCCCATGGATAAGGCGTCATGGATCTTCCACACTCCGAATCTCTCTATCGTTCCGAAGATGGCCGAAGCTATGGACATCCCCATGATATCTGTCGTATCGGATGGTACCGAAGAGGGGGACATGGATGCATTGAAAGATGCATTGGAGGGTCTTGATATCGATGGGGTCGTCGTCGGTGCACTGTGGTCGGATTACCAATGGGATCGTATGAATAGAGTGTTGGGAGAATTGGATCTTATTATGCTGGCACCATTGTGGAGAAAGGATCAGGACATGGTCTATGACGAGATGGTGTCCGCTGGTATCGATGCCATCATCGTAGGTGTTTTCGCTGAAGGTTTGGATGGGGGATGGTTGGGGAGACATATCGATAATGCATCCAAGGATGAGCTTAAGGTCCTCAGGTCAAGATATGGCATCAGCATAATGGGAGAAGGCGGAGAGTACGAATCCATGACATTGGATTCGCCAATGTTCAAGAAGAGGTTGGTGATAAACTCATCCAATAAGAATATCAAGAAATGCGTCGGTACGTTGGATGTGACCGACGTCATTCTTGAGGATAAGACATCAGAGTGACGACTCGATACCTTTGATGATATCATCGAATTCTGGAAGGACCTTGGGTTCAGGCGATCTCCAGATGAATCTGATGATCCCATCCTTATCGATGAGGTAGAATTCTCTGTTCGTGAATCCGGTCACCATGAAACCAGGGCCGACTATCGCACCATATTCCTTGGCTGCGGTCTTATTCGCATCATGGAGGAATTCGAAAGGCGCTCCGAGACGGTCCTTGAACATCTTATGACTGTCCAAACCGTCATTGTTGATCGCGACCATCCTGACTCCGGTGGATTCCAAGCGAGCATATTGTTCTATGAACTTTCCCATGTAGTTGGTGCAGTTGATGCCGAAATCCCCTACGTAGAAGTTCAGCAGTATCGGACCATCCTTCAGTTGTTCATACAAATTGAATGAATCCCTGTCCGTTGAGGTCACTGTGAAATCCGGGGCCTTGTCCCCAACATTCAATGTCATGGTTCTGTGAACCGACGCCATTCGATTATAATGTTTGTACAGTGGGTATGCGTGAAGGATGATGTCCATCCGATTCCAATATCGATACGATGGCATCGGTCTCCTTCTCAGGGTCGTTCCACCATTTGTTGCTCCATACTCTGCGTATGGACCATCCTCTTGATTCCAGGTATTTCTGCCTGTGATAATCCCTCTCCCTGGTGGATGTCGCTCCGCTGTAGAGTGAGTTGTCGCATTCGATCCCCAATACGTATTGGTCACCGTCCTTCACGACGACATCTATGCTGTATCCTCCGATACCGAAGTTGGTCTCAGCATCATACCCCCTCCTCTTCAGTGATTCGCATATCTGATCATTGAAGATGGCGGTTCTATCGACGACGATATCCGTTCTCTCGGATAGTGAGTTCAATATCTGTTCCTCTTCATCCCTGTTCTTGGAACTCACGGCGAATGCGTATTCGAGATACCTCTTCAGAAGTCTCGGACCCTCATTTTTGCTATCGGAGACATCCAACTCATCCGGGCGGAATGATGTGATTATGTGTATCTTCCTTCTTGCACGGCTTATGGCGACATTGAGGCGGTTCTCCCCGCCGATGTTGTTGAGCCATCCGAACATCTTTGATATCTTTCCAGATTCGTTCTTGGCGTAACCGATGGAGAAGATGATGATATCCCTCTCATCCCCCTGTACGGATTCTATGTTCTTCAGGAACAATCCGATATCCTCTCCGTTCTCTTTGCGTGAGGCCTCTTTCCTTATGACATTTCCGAATTCAGGGTCATCGATCGATTCTTCTTCTATGAGATCATAGATCAGATCTCTCTGCGAGGTGTTGAATGTGATTATCCCGATGGTCTCATCGTTCTCACGTTCGGATAGTATCCTCTTCAGCAAAGAGACTGTTTCTATGGCTTCTTTGCGATTGCATTTGTTCTCCCATCTAGCACCATCCACGAGATGCGTCTCGATCGGAGGGAGTTCAGGAACATCCACGTTAGGGGATACGTACAATCTTCCCCCGTAGAAGGCGTAATTGGAGAATGCTATCAGTTCCTCATACTTCGATCTATAATGGAAATTGAGCATTATGGAATCGTATCTCGATCTGGCAAGATCCAATAGGCTGTCCTCATCCGAGATACCATCTTCATCGAAGCAGATCCTTCCGCTTCCAAGACTCGAAGGGCGCAATTGTCTGTGATCGCCTGCTATGACGACCTTCTTCGCACGATAGATCGATGGTATGCCCTTCTCCACATACATCTGCGAAGCCTCATCGAATATCAATAGGTCGAAGAGCCCCATATCCAACGGGAGGAGTTCGGATACCGTCTCCGGTGTCAGAAGCCATACTTTGATCCCTCTGAAGAGATCTGAACCGAATTTCGATATGAATTTGTTGACAGACCATCTGCGTTTGCTTTCCGTGATCCTGCGCATCTCGGATATCATCTTTGAATCCGTGACGGCTTTCAGGGAATCTCTCAGGATGAATTCGACCCTATCCTTGGTCGCTTTGCGTTTTCCCGATATGTCCGCATCAACCTCATCCCTTATCATGTCGAAATCATCGATATCCTTCAGGAGATCGGCATTCTCCCTCTCGAATGATTTGAGATGATCCATCATGATGAATGCGAACAGCTCATCATTGCTCATCTCATAGCTTGAAGGCATCCTCGTGTTCACGGATATTATGTTCTCGCCATACATCCTTTGGATCCTCGGCAATCTTTCGTATGATGATAGTTTCTCAACATAATCCGGATAGGATTCCAATGATTCCAAGGTCCTCTTCGTATCATTCAACAATTGACCAATATGTTTCGCGTTGTAGTTGGTGAAGTATCTGTTGAGGATGGTGGTTGCCATCCTCGTCACATGTCCCTTCCCGAACAGCCTATCGGAGAATCCCATCGAATCGTATTCGTTGGATGCCTTGGATAGCTCACGCAGATCTGTTCCTAAACTTCTTAGTTCGAAATCGGTGAGATCCCTTCTGACGTATGCCATCCACGGATTCGAATCCAAGCATTGGTAATATGATCTCATGTCCGAGATCGTTCTTTTCTCGCAGAAGCGTTCGTACGCCTCATGGAGTTCGGAATAACCTATGTTCAATAGTGATGATGAGATGTTGTCCTTGAGCATCAGGTATCTTCTGAACTCATCGGGATCGTTGAGATCCACTTTCTTGACCAATGAATACATCCTGTAAGGCTCTATCCCGAACGAGTCCGGCCTATACATACCATCCGCGATACGTGTGAGTTCGGAGAGGTGTCTTTCTATCTTATCCGATATAGGGTCGATCTCCGCAGGGGATACATTCTCGTTGGGAGGGAGGTCGAGCATCATGCTCAATTGCTCGTAGAAGAGATCCTTGTCGGATACGTCATCAATCATCATCACATATTTCGATAGATCTCCGAGACGCGAATGGACGACATCCAACGCTGTCTTCTTCTCCGATACCATCAAAACCGTCTTCCCTTCATTGATGGCGGTAGTGATCATCCCTGTGATGACCTGTGATTTCCCTGTGCCCGGTGGACCTTGGACGACCAATTCATCATTGGTCGTCAATACCTCGATCACCTTTTCCTGTGCGCTGTTTATCTGATTGATGTATGTGATATCCTTCTCATTCACATCGGGACCGGATTCAGTGAGATCGATGGGTTCTTTTTCAGGAGGAGATATCAGTCTGTCAAGGATCCTATTGATGCTCCCTTTCGATGCCAACGCATCGAAATCCCTCTGTATGGAGTTGGAATAGAGCGGGAATTTACCAAGAATGAGAGTGTGTTCGACTTTGAGTGAACTTTCTTCATGGTAGGAGAATGGATGTGTATCATCATGTTCGTTGATGTATGTGATCCCATTGTCTTTGTAGAAATCATCCATCCCATCCAATGCATGGGATGGATCATCGATCACACAGTCTTGTAAGTCCTTCCTGATGTTGTTGAATCTCATGTTGGCAAGGACCAACGTGTTGTTGAACACAGCATCCCTCGTGTGATCATATGATAGATAGAATCTGCGATCATGTTTCCTCAATCTCACAGGGAACAATATCAGCGGAGCCATAACAGGGAAATCATCTGTTATGGGGCCGCAGATGAAAGGGTATGCCATGTAGAGATCGGTCGAACCTTTCTCCCTGAAATCACGCAGAGTCTCTCTAGAGATCAGGTTCAATCCTTCGTATCTTGCTCTATCGTCGATACCACAGAGCAATATCTCCTTGTCGTTGATGATCTCCATGGGATCATCCATGCCGAATGATGTAAGGTCGCACATCCTACTCTTGACCATCTTCGGGCAATAGAGCAAGGGATTGCCTTTGCTGATGTTCGTGAGCTTCTTCTGTAGATCCTTCAGAGCAATCTCCGATGCTCCATCCAAAGGTACCGATTTCGCAGCAGTCCTGATATGCTTACGGGTTATCATCAGGAAACTCTCGCCGTATTTCTCGACGAACGTCTCCCCGATCCCTTTGATCATCAACAGATCATTCTTCTTGGCCGGCAACCTCTCAGCCATATCGGATAATGATTCATCAGAACATATCTTCGGTTCCCTGCCATTCACGGTATGCTCTTTGCGTAACGCATCCCTGAGGCCGATGAGCTCATCGAATATCCCTTGGCTGTCTTCCATATCGAACAGGTATATCGCGGGAAGATAGATAAGTCATGTTGATGTTCCTTCGAATATGGAGTTCAAATGTCCGGGCGGAGGTAACTTCGGTACGCCCTCATTGAAGATCAAGAAGTGTCCGAACTGTGGTGCGGACATCGAACTGTTCTCCACCGATGTCAAGGCATCATGTTACAATTGCGGATTCGTAGCCTATAGCGATATGAATTCGTGCATATTCTATTGCGAACATGCGAGGGAATGCATAGGTCCAGAGGCATATGATCGCATAATGTCGCAACGTGATGATATCTGATCGATGATGCGGCAACATAGATCCTCCTTCCGTTTACATTATATCTGATATGCAGATACTTCCCTGTTCAATGAGGCTATCATATGGGGTCGAGGAATAAGGGCGTGGATTATCCGAAACATACTCTGTGGTATCGTTTCACCCTATGGGTGTTGGGTTATTGTCTTATCATAGCGATATGTATCAAACGTTTCAACATCCGTACAGAGAGATATGAAGGGAAGATCGAACGTCCGTATGTCCTCACATACAACCACATATGCGACTATGATTTCTTGGGTGTCCTGAATTCCATGAGATATTATGGGAGATTCATCATCAGTGATGCTCTTCTGAGGAAGCGTTCATTGAGATGGTTATTGAAGGTAGGTACCAACGGGATATATCGCCGTAAAGGTGAATCTGCCGATGATGCTATAGAAGCGGCCAAAGCGACCGTGGCGAAAGGCATCAATGTGAACATGGCCGCCGAAGGCGAGGAATGTCCGAACGGTGTCACCGCAGAGATCAGGAAACGTACGGGTCAGATGATCAAGGACCTCGATGTCGATCTCATAACTTTCAGGATGGATGGCGGATATTTCCTCAAACCCAAGTGGGCGGACCACCGTTCAGGCGGTCCGTTGACCGGGAAAGTGATCAATATTTACAAGAAAGAGGACCTTGAGAAGATGACCGTTGAGCAGATCAACGATATCATCTACAAGGACCTCTACGTGAATCACTACGAATGGAACAGGGAGCACAGGGTGGTCTACGACCGTGAATGCCGTGCGGAGCACATGGAGAGATTGGTCTTCAGATGCCCCAAATGCATGAAGGATGGGCATCTTCACAGCCATGTGGATGTATTGTCATGTGATTCATGCGGCTATTCGGTGTCTGTGGATGAGTATGGTTTCTTCGACAAGGATGCGATATTCGATAATCTGTACGATTGGGATATGTGGCAGAGGTCGGAGTTGGTCAAGGAATCACAGACGTGGGAGGATGATCCTGATCTTGTGATAGCGAGTGATGAACATTGCATTTTAAAAGTGATGTCTGGTGACAATGCAGTAGTTCTTGATGACGATGTGACGATATCCATGACGCATGATGAGATCACGATCAAGGGCGGATCCACGAATATGCGCTTCCCTTTGAAGGATCGCATCAACATCGTAGCTGTGAGAGGGGGTTGTGGTATCACATACGATGGAAAATACTATCGCGTCGAGCCGAAGACACCTTCATGCATGAGAAGATACAGAACGATCCTCAGGATAATCCGTAAAGAGAAATACCTCGGATGATTCTTCTTCTCACATGAGAAAGAACCTAGGCATCAAACCATGTCTGTATCCTGAGCCTGTGCTCATCATCGGCACTTATGATGAGGATGGTGTGCCGAACGCCATGAACGCTGCATGGGGAGGCATACACAATGATGACGAGATCTACATCTGCCTATCGGATGATCACAAGACCGTCAAGAACCTTCTCAACAGAGGGGCGTTCACAGTGAGTTTTGGAACCGTCGATATGTTGGATGCATGCGATTATGTCGGCATAGTCTCTGGAAATGATGTGAAGGATAAATTCACAAAGGCTGGTTTCACAGCGATGAAGAGTGAGTTCGTGGATGCACCATTGATCAATGAACTCAAGATGTCGATCGAATGCGTCGTCAAGAGTTATTCCAATGAGGAATTGATCGGAAGGATCGTCAACGTCTCCGTAGATGAGGATGTCATGACCGATGGCAAAGTGGACATCTCTAAACTAAGGCCGATTATCTACGATGGTCTGAATCGCGACTATATCGAGTTCGGTAAGAAGGTCGGAAAAGCATTCTCAGACGGAAATAGGTTGAAATAATCTTTTTTAACATCATTCTGATGTCTGATTTCAAATAGATTTGTTCAATATCAGACATCAGGTCATTATCCATACAAGTAAGTTAGACAACACTTATACACGTCCTTTCATAATAGGGAATTATCAATCCTATTGGAGGAAATACAATGGAAAAGAAGCAGATTTACGCGATTGTCGCAGTTGCTGTCGTTGTTATCGCAGCGATCGGTGCAGCAGTCGTTCTTATGAACAATGGTGGGGGTTCGAAAAAGATCGAGACAATCGACGATCTCAATGGAGCAACCATCGGAACCATCAAAGGTTACACTGGAGACACATTCGTCCTAGGCGACATAGAGAATGGTAATTTGAGCAAAGATACGAAAGTCCTGTCATATACCACTGGTGCACAGGCTATCGAATCATTGAAGAGCGGTCATGTCGACTGTGTGATCATAGATGAGCAGCCCGCAAAGAAGTTCATCGAGCTCAACAGCGGATTGAAGATCCTTGATAGCAACTATGTCGAAGAATCATATGCACTCGCAGTGAAGAAAGGTAACACTGCACTTCTCGATAAGATAAACGATGCGATTGCAAAGTTAAGGGAAGATGGAACACTCAAAGCAATTGAAGATTACTACTATGAGGGAAAGGGGACAGCATATGTCAAGAAAGATGTAGATAGAAGTGCTGGAACCCTCAAGATGCTCACAAACGCATACTTCCCACCGTATGAGTCATTCAAAGACGGCGGAGACACTGGAACAATCGTAGGTTTCGACGTCGATCTTATGCAGGCAATCTGTGACATACTTGGAATGGAACTCAAATGCGAGAGTATCGAATTCGTTACACTCATCACAACGTTGGATGGAAGTAAAGAAAGCGAGAATTACGTTATCGCAGCTGGAATGACAGTTACGGATGAGAGAGCAAAGCAGGTCGACTTCTCCAACCCGTACACGAAGTCAATTCAGGTCGTCATCACAAAGGCCTGATCTGAAAGAGGAGAGGTAGTCTGATGTCATTGTGGGACGATATCTACGATGCGTTCATTTACAACGATCGTTGGAAGTATGTGCTATCTGGTTTAGAGAATACGATTATATTGACAGTGATGGCACTGATCCTGGGTATGATCCTTGGAGTGATGATCGCATCCGTAAGGACGATCCACGATAAGAACGGTAAGCTACCGATCCTCAACATCATCTGCAGAGCGTATGTCACGGTCATACGTGGTACGCCTGTGATGGTGCAACTTCTTATCATCTACTTGGTGGTGCTCACTCCGAACGTCATAGGATTCAGAATCAATCCTTTGATCACAGGTTCATTGGCGTTCGGTCTGAACTCTGCCGCATATGTCGCTGAGATTGTACGTTCGGGCATCAACGCAGTGCCTGCAGGTCAGTTCGAGGCGGCAAGGAGTCTTGGACTCTCATTCGGCGCGATGATGACTACAGTCATCCTTCCGCAGGCTGTCAAGAACATATTGCCTGCACTCTGTAATGAAGGGATAAGCCTTCTCAAGGAGACATCCATCTGTGGTGTGATCGGCGTAGTCGAACTTACGAAATCATACGAGATCATCATGTCATTCACCTATCAGGCCATGGTGCCGTTGATCGGTATCGCATTGATCTATCTGACGATGGTCATGATCCTCACTGCATTGGTGCATAAACTCGAAAGGAGGTTGAATGCAAATGCCATCTGATGGAGATGTGCTGATAGAGGTCAAGGATCTTCGCAAATCTTTCGGAGATCATGAGGTATTGAAAGGAATCAACACCACGATCAGAAAGGGAGAGGTCGTCGCGATCATTGGTCCTTCTGGTTGCGGTAAGTCCACCTTCTTACGTTCGCTCAACCTTTTGGAGGAACCGACAAGTGGTTCCGTGTTCTTTGAAGGTACAGATATAACGGAAGAGGGCGTGGACGTGAACAAGGCACGTCAGAAGATCGGTATGGTGTTCCAACAGTTCAATCTCTTCCCTAACATGAGCGTGAAGAAGAACATCATGCTAGCTCCAACACAGTTGAAGCTCATGACCGAGGAGGAAGCATCGGACAAGGCCGATGCTTTGCTGAAGAGGATAGGTCTGTCGGACAAGGCCGATCAGCGTCCCCAGAGGTTATCTGGCGGACAGCAACAGCGTGTCGCGATCATCAGGGCACTCGCTATGAATCCTGATGTGATGCTGTTCGATGAGCCTACATCCGCTTTGGATCCCGAGATGGTCGGGGAAGTGTTGTTGTTGATCAAGGACCTTGCCAAAGAGAATATGACCATGCTCATCGTCACGCATGAGATGGGATTCGCAAGGGAGGTCGCTGATCGTGTGTTCTTCATCAATGATGGTGTCATCGCAGAGGAGAACACTCCTGCAGAACTTTTCGGAAATCCTCAGAACGAACGTCTCAAGGATTTCCTTTCCAAAGTACTTTGAATGGATCCGGGACACCGTCCCGATCCTTTTTCTATTATCTTCACACCATATGATCCAAGCATCTTATGCGATATGTGGAAATATTTCGTTCTTGATGTTCTAGTATGACGATATCTGTCATCGTATACACATCGAACACCGGTTTTACAAAAAAATACGCCGAACTCCTCGGCGAGAGGACAGGATTGACCGTACGTCCATCCGGTTCCAGGGATGTGCCGAAGGGAAGCGAGGTCATCTACCTAGGATGGGTGGCGGCAAGCGTCGTGAAAGGATTCGATGTTGCTTCCAAATCGTATACGGTGAAGGCAGTATGCGGAGTATGCATGGGGCCGACAGGAAGTCAACTCGAGGAGGTAAGGAAGAAGACCAAGATCCCGGCAGACGTCCCCCTATTCACGTTACAGGGTGGATTCGACCCTAACAAACTCCACGGATTCTACAAATTCGTCATGAAGCCTGTATTGAAGAAGATGAAGGCTAAATTGGAATCCATTGAGAACAGGACTCCTGAAGAGGAACTCGCATTGGAGATGGTCGTTTCAGGCAAGGATCTGGTAGATGAGAGGAATCTGTCCGAAGTCCTCGATTGGTACTCCGGACAGTGAGTAGTCACTCACTCCTCCACTTTCTGTTTCAGACTCATCGCCAACACGAATGCGATCATCGACATCAAAGCGGCAACGAAGAACGCATGTTTGAATCCAGGCATGAGCACCTGACCAACGGTCATCCCGACAGCGGGCGTGAGTATGAATGCCATAAACACTGCGTTCAATATCGCTACACCCGAAGAGGAACCTGCTTGTCTGAACGTATTCGTGAGTCCTGATAACAATCCATCCTCTCCCTTCTTTATGAATCCGAATGAATGGTTGGTGACTGCGACCAATGCCATGCCCATACCAGCACCCATCACGAACAATGTGAGTATGATGTACCACAATTCAGTGGATTCGCTGAACTTGGTCATCAATATGAATCCGATGGCGGCGATGAGCGAACCTGCGATGATGAATATCCTGTTGTCCCCTGTCCTGTCAGTTATCCTTCCGACGATCGGTCCTGCGACCATCATTCCGACGGAGTTCGCTATGAGTATGAATCCATACTCCATTGTCTCCATGCCTTGTACATATTGTAAATAATATGGTAACAGAAGGTAGCATCCGCTTATCGCCATGAACAACAACAGGTTGATGAGGTTCGATTTCAGGATGTTCTCATTCTTGAACATGGACATTGAGATCAATGGATCCGATGCTCTCTGTTCCCACCATGCGACGAGTCCTGCGCCGACGAACATCGTCGCAAGGATTGCAATACCTATATCGGACATCCACCCGATGTCCCTTCCTTCGTTGAGATAATACGTCATCGAGAACAATGTGATGAAGATGAGCACAGCACCCAAGGCATCCAATCTCTTCTTCTCAGCAGGTATCTCCTCATCCACCTTCATGTACCTGAGGCAGAGGAACAGACAGATCAATCCGATCGGTACGTTAATGAGGAATATGTATGACCAATGAATGGATGTGAGTATCCCTCCGATAGCAGGTCCGAACGCGGTACCTGCGGATGATGACAACGTCACCGCACCGATACACGATCCTCTGCTCTCAGCCGGAAGGTACGATGACACCATGGCAAGTGACATGGACATCGACATACCTGCGCCGAGACCCTGTACGCCTCTCAGTATGATTATGGACATCAATCCAAGTTCGGGCATCAGTCCACATATCCCTATGGCGAGGGATGATATCGTGAATATCGTTATCCCGATGATGAATACCTTCTTGTATCCTATGTTGGAGCCAATCTTGGACCACAATAGGATGAAACAACATAGCATGAGTGTGTAGATGAGAAGTACCCATGAGATGTTGGATGTGTCGTGACCTGCTTCACCCATGTCATGCGCTATAGTTGGTAATGCGACCGCGACGATCGTAGCATCCAACGCTGTCATGAATGAACCTAGGATCAATGCGAATAGGATGATCCTGTACCTTCTTTCCATCTTATCGTCCTTCTTCGGATATCTGGGGCGACGGATGTCGCCACACCATCCATTTCAGAGGTTATGGGGGTTTCACCGTCGTTACGTTACTTAAAATTTGTACTGAGCATTCGTTCGCATAATCTATAATATCGGTAGCGATATCCCTAGAACATGGTATGCGGTAACAGTGGTAAGGCCATAATCATAGTCGATGTATTGAATGACTTCGTTACAGGTTCCTTGAGATGCGATCGTGCGCAGAGGATAGTCCCTCATCTCGTCGATCTTGTCAAGAATGCTAGGGAGAAGGGCATACCGGTCATCTATTCCAATGATGCACACATCAAAGGTATCGATCATGAGTTGAAGCTTTGGGGCGATCACGCCATAGTCGGTACGGAGGGTGCCGAAGTGATCCCTGAGTTGGAACCCAAGGAAGGGGATTATATCGTACCCAAGAGAAGGTACAGTGGATTCTACGGTACCGATATGGAGATGTTGCTGAAGGAACTGAATGTGGATACGGTCATCCTCACCGGTCTGCACGCACACATGTGCGTGCGTCACACAGCAGCGGACGCATACTACAGAGGATACAACATCATCGTCCCGACGGATGGTGTCGATTCATTCACCGAAGAGGACTATCTTGCAGGTCTGAAGTATCTCAAAGAGGTATATGGCGCAGAGATCTCCGATGTCGATGAGATCGTCAGAGGCTTCTGAGATGATCTGCAGGAAGGATATCGCAAATCTGATGGACAGGTGTGTCGATTGTGGCGCATGCAGGGATGTGTGTCCATCATACCGTCACGGCGGATGTGACCCGTTGGAGGTCATGGCAGGCAACATAGAGAAGGCTAAAGGATGCCTTACATGCGGATTGTGCAATGATGTCTGCGGTTCGACGATACCTAAGAAGGTCATGATGTATGCCGTTTGTATCGCCAACGATGTGAAGATACCTCAGACATTCTACGATACGGGATACAATCTCCCTCCTGCATCGGTCGAAGGGTTGCCTGTTCCTGATTATGATGAAGATTCAGATGACGTATTGATGCCCGGATGTCTGACGGTCGCAATGGCGCCGTATCTTGAGTATTCGGCTGTAGAGGCATTGAGGATCGTTGGAAAGGATGTCAGAAGATTTGACGGCGGTTGTTGCACGTATCCGATACCATACAGATCGATGTCTGATGGCGATAGGGATGCGATAAAGCATAGGATCGCCGATGATCAGAACATAAGGCAGATGTTCAACATATGCCCTGGATGCAGGGACGAGATGTCATCAGTGTGCGATACGGATCATGTGATCGGTCCGTTGCATAGAAATATCGATGTCATAAAGGGATTGAAAGGTATCGATCTGAAGGTGGCATCGTTGCCCGGGTGCAGTCTCAGGCATCACAGGGAAGAGTTCTCGGACATAATCGAGGCATGCGGTTGCACCGTCGTGGATGTGGAGCAGGGTTGCTGCGGAAAGGCAGTGCCAGGTATATCTGAGAAGATAATGCAGGAGAGGCAGGATTCCTTGAAGGATGTGGATGCTGTCATTGTCGGTTGTCCATCATGTTTCGCTAGGTATGACGCATTCGAGAATGGCGTACCTGTGCTCTACATCACGGAATTGGTCTGCTTAGCTGCAGGCGACGACACCACGTTGCGTTTCCACAAGAACAAGTTATGATTCACGTGTGCATGCATCATCAGCATGCACACGAGTGTTTTCAATTGCGCCCTTTGAGATATGTGATGTCGTCGTTTTTATCGGCATCCATGTATCTTCTCACACATAGTTCGATTCCATGAGCGAAGCTTGCGAATTCGCGGGATTCGACCTTTTTCGATAGGTAGTCCATGACCTCTGGCGGTAGAGTTACACTTATTGACACTTTTTTCTGTTTATTTGTCATCATTTGTGCATTTTTGTAATTAGTTATAAAATATTATAAACATAATTATTGTAATTCATTGTTTTACAACAATATTGATTGTTATTCTTCACAGGTTTTTGCTAACTGTTCCGTCCGTCATCCATAGATATATAAAGTACATTGAATTTATAACAGTTAAATTAAGTGTATTACACTTAGAATGAATGGATTGACATTGCGATTCACGTGCTCTCTGTTCCTTTGGAGACTATTGGCGTATGTCGGGCATTCATGAACGGAGAGAGAAGAATGGAAAAGAAAATGAAGATCCTAGCGTTCGCGGCTGTCGCATTGATGTTCGCGGTCTGTTTCATCGGATTCGTAGCTATCAATGATGATGCGGTAGATGCTGATGGTACAACGACAACAGTGGATAAAGGTCCTCTCAAAGATATGAAGTATACTGGGACGATGGCATATGACGAAAAGGGTGTGTACACTCTATCCACTGATGTTATAGTCACTCTAACTGACAATATATCGATGAAAGGTGTTAAATTTGTGGGGGAGGGACACAGTCTCACAATCAAATCCAGTGCTGGAGGGCCTTACAAGCTGGATGTGGAATATGATTTTGGAAACAATACAGGTAAAGATGCAGGAAGGATATTCCAAGTATCGACCTTTGTTCTTGATGGAGCCAATCTCAAGGTCATCCAAAAAGACACTGGAAAGTCCGCAGGTCCAGATATAAATGAGGCTGAATGTTCTGTCTTTGGTACAGCAAAGGTGACAGTCAAAAACGGTTCTGAAATGACGATTACTACCAATAAGTATGCGAACCGTGTGTTCTACAACAATGCAAGTTCCCTTACCATCGAAACTGGTGCAAAGGTGATTCTGGAGAGAGCTTCATCTTCAACAGTATCTCTGTCCATGACTGGTGGGGCCACCCTCTTTATCAAGAATCCTCTTAGTACTGCGGGTAACTTCTACCCCAACATTGATGGTGGTAAAATCACTGTAGAAGGTGCGGCCGATGGAAACCATGGTCTGTTCTTCTATGGAAGCGTCAGCAATGCTGAAGGGGCTGCTGCAGGCGTTTTGAAGAACTGTGCTGTGAAGACCGACGGTATCGTTGGATTTTATTCACACAAATCTGTGGATGCCACAGAATCTAAATTTGAGGCCAAAGAATTGGTTGTTGCCAAATCTGTCGCGGCTGATATGGCCGATGTGAAAGGCGCAACATTCAATGTCACCAAAGTCGGAGCCCTTAATCCTAACGACGGATACAAACCTGTTAACGACAAGAAATTGTATCTTAATGGCGTTACCTTCAATGGCAACACAGTCATTGGTTCTGGAGCTTCTTTGGTTGTTGAAGGAGGCGAAACGCTGACAGTTGCAGAAGGAGCTACCATATCCGTTTTCGGTACAATTGATAACAAGGGCACAATCGTAAACAACGGTACAATCATTGTCAAAGATGCTGCAGGTTTGAAGACAGCAGTAGCTGCTGGTGGAAAGATCTCTCTTGCTAATGATGTCGAAATCACAGATCATGACAGTACTGGCGATAAAAACGGTTTGAAGATTACAAAATGTGTTAACATTACCGGTAATGGTTACACTATCAAGTTCAGTGGAGAGGGCACGATATACGGATTCGTATTTTCCAATGGTTGTAATGGTTCCACATTATCTAACGTTTCATTGGATTTTGGAAAAATTGCAAAATACGGACTTTGTATCCGCGATATGTCTGAAGGAAATGATGGTATAACTATTGAAAATGTAACCATCGACAACTATGGTAAGACCGGAATCGATCTCAACGGCGTCTATGGAAAAATCAAATTAAAGAACGTTGATGTCAAAGGCAACGGACATTATGTTGATACCGTCACCAACCTTACGCGTGGCCACGGTTATGCGTTAGTCATTGACGACATAAGAGATGGAGCTAGTTTCACCACAGAAAATTGTACGATTACATCTGTGAATGTTCACAACTTCTGCGGTAAGATCCATTCTGTCGACTTGAGTGGTTGTAACGGACTTCTTTTTGTATCTGTAGAGGATGGATCAACCAAGAGAACAAGCGTTCTCGATACTATAGGTAATTCCGTATCTCATAACAAACAGAATGGTAAATTAGAATCTATCATCGGCGAGAATGGTCTGCTTAAAGATAACATAGTTACATTCCCTGTAGGATTTAACGAAAAGAAATATGCAATCTTTGACACCGTTAATGACAAAGATGGGAATAAAAAGACAAATGGCGGTTCATTCGAAGTCCTCAGGGCATACAGGGTTTGTTACGGAATGGCATTCTTCGATGCGAATGTGAAGATCGTGAAAGACTACACAATCAATTGCGATGTGATAATTCCTAACGGCGTTTCCGTTTTGGTAGGTAAAGATGTTACATTGACCATAACCAAAGATTCAACCCTTACAGGAACAATCAACGGCCCCGGCGATAGCAAACTCACTGCCAACGGTATGAAGGCTGGTGAAGGCGGAATCACCATCACAGGCGGTTCATTGATCATCAACGGTAAGATTATGAATGCAAGCGGTTCTGAGGCTGGTGCAACAGTCACCGTGTCAGGCGGAGCCATCAAGATCAATGGTTCATTGGAAGCTGGTGCAACGATGGTCATCGAAGAGAATACGACCGTTACAGTTGAAAACGGCAAATCATTCTCATCCGAAGGTATAATCGACAACAAAGGAATCATCACAAACGATGGTGTACTGACGAACAATGGTACAATCAAGATGACTGGTGCATCAAACATCGCTGGTGACAAGAAAGTTGTCAACAACGGTATCGTCATCGATGAACGTGCCGAAGATAAGCCTGCCGTACCTATCACAAACGACGGTACAGTCGTAGCCAAGAACAATGCCGATGAATACAAAAAAGCAAAGATCGACGTTGTAGAGCAGGATCCAGATAAGCGTGCAGATGCTGAGGGTAAGATTGAAGTGAGTACAAACAAGTACGCTTTCATCACACCTATCACGACAACAGGCAAACTCGATATCGTCATGAACAATGGTCAGTACACAGTGACCATCCCCGAGGGAACAACGATCGCTGCAGGTACCGTCATATCTGTAAGTTTAATCGAGTATCAGTCCGATTCTGTCACCAGATATCAGATCAACACTCCTGGGATAGAGAACTTCAGCATGAAGCTCCCATGCCAGGTCGGTTTCAAGAAGGCCAAGGTCTACTGCGACGATTCTGAGATGGGTGTAAGTAAGGTGCGTTATGACGCAGGAGCAGGATACGTTACATTCGACGCATCACACAACTCCGTGTTCACGATCGTATTGTCCAACACATCCCATGCAGGTACGACAACGGTGTCCGGCGGAGATACGACGAACGATTACTCACTCGTGATCGCATTCGTAGTACTCGTCGCATCACTCGGATTCCTTGCATACGTGATCAAGAGAAGATAAACGATTTATGATAAAGGAACGGGTCGCATCCTGACGTAATCGGGATGCACCCTTTCCGATTTTTCTATTTTTCTTCATATTCAATTCTGTGGCTCGCCATGATTCTCTACGGTGTTCGTTGAGAGATTCATGTCATCATGCGATTGAAATCTGTATTCATTAACATAATTACGCAATAGGCCTCTAGTTCTGTTAATTTAACTCAAGCAGAAGAACATATCACATATTGTTCTTGGTTTTTAGTTTCGTATCAGACTACAATAGAATCGTATTCTGTTCTTTGGCATACGCGGTTTCTGCGATGATTCCTGTATTTTGATGTAGAAAGATTTGAGAGATCGAACATGTGTGAAACTTGAGTTGATGTGCTTGTTATGATGAAATAGGTGTTTCTACAGCAGGGAATTGGATTCGCAATTGGACAGAACTCCATCCATAGATATATAAGGTATATTGAATGTATAACAGTTAAATTAAGTGTATTACACTTAGAATGAATGGACTAACACAGCGGTTCACGTGCTTTCTGTTTGTTTTGGAAGTCATGGCGTTCGTTATGTCCACGAATGGAGAGAGAAGAATGGAGAAGGAGAATAAGGTCCTATTCGCATTGATGTTGGCGGTATTCGCGATCGTCGCTTGTGCTTTCATCATGTTCGATGATGAGGGCCCTATGGCGGATGGTGTCACCGCGGATGTTGATATCAGTACACTAGATGAGCTCAAGAGTAAAATGAATGACCCGAATATCAAAACCATCAAAATCGTTGGCAATATTGAAATAAGAAAAGGGGAAACCGTTGAAATTGACGCTGAAAAAACCATCACTATATCAAAGAATTTCAAGTTAACAAACAATGGAGTACTTACGAGCAAATGGAAAAGCAACGACGGTAAAGAATGCGAAGGTCTCATCAATACAAATTTCATAATCGAAGGTACATTTGAAAATAATGGTGATGTTTACGGAGCATTTACCATTAAAGGAGAATGTATTGTCGGTAAGAACGGGTATATTCACACTAGCACTGGACAAAGCACGAAAATTGCTAATGGTGCAGAATTCACTGTCAATGGTGGAAAACTTAGTTACATGACTATTGAAAACAGTGGAACCATGACCGTCGATTACCCTTCTGTTTTGACTAATGTCAACTTCAAAAACACAAAACCCATAATAATCAATGGTGGCCTTATTGATATCAAAACTGATAGTACAATAAGTGATTTGGACACGTATAAATCCAATTTTACGGTTGCTGCTGATTATGAGATGAAGTGGAGTGGCAACGAAGCTCCACTTTGTGGAACTGTTGTGAAGAAAGTAAAGGGAGAACCGTCCATTGAAATCAAAACTGGTGACAAATCTTGTTACCTTGAGAAGGTCGAATATCTCGATAAGATTGTTGCCGATGAAGACACGATCATACTTCACAAAGATATCACGTTAGATGATGATGGTTTTTATTTTTCAAAGAGTGTTACTCTCGATGGTAATAAGCATACCATTAGTGGCAACGTTACAACAGAAAGAGGTGTGACCAATCCCACTATGTGTGGTATATTCTTCAATGGAAAAGGCAAGATTTTCAACATAACTAACACGACATTTAAAAACATCGTTTGTGAGGGATGTGTCAACAGATATGCTGTTGCCATATGGAATGCTGAAAACGCAATTGTGGAGAACTGTCTTTTTGAAAATAATGATGCAAATTATATCCTGGATATACATGACGACAAATCGTTTGTAATGAAAGGATGTACATTTAAAAACAACATAGATAGCCATACGGTGCCAATAGATGCATCTGGAGGAAGTACTACTGAATTTAGCATTTATGACTGTCTTTTCGAGGGCAATATTTCATCAACATCTGTGTTTTACAACAACTCTCCAACAGGCGTTGGAGTTTGTAAAGTTGAGGGATGTACATTCAAATCTAATGTCATCGGCAGTGGCGATAATGGTGCTACTTTGTATCTGTCACGTCCTGCTACAATCACCGGATGTCTTTTCGAGGGCAACACAACAAAAGAAGGTATCTCGAATAAGAGTGCAGGTGCAATTTGTACTGGAAGCAATTCCACAGGGACGATAATCAACGGAAATGTATTCAAAAACAATCAGAATTTCAATACCAACGGAACTAGTGCGAAGAATATACTCATTGCCATGGACGGATTCAATTTGAATTCTAATTATTTTGATGATGGTAAGGCGCCATCAAATTCCAAAGCTGGGAATGACATATGGATCAAAGAGAAAACTATCACATATGTTCTTGACACATATGCAAATTCATACAAGACTGTCGGGAATGGAGTGATTACAGAAGATTATGTCTCATGCTACATTGGAGATGCAGAGCACCCGTCCCTTGTTGAGGGTGAGTTTAAAGTGAACAATAGTAAATTCGCGTTCATAGGTTCGACTACCACGACAGGCAAACTCAATATTGTCATGAATGACGGCCTCAGAAAATACACTGTGGCGCTCCCTGAAGGAACTGCAATAGGTGCAGGATCTGTCATTTCTGTCAAGTATGTCGGCTCTACAGATTCTGTCACAAAGTATGAGATCGAAACCCCGGGCATAGAGAATTTCAGCGTAAAGCTCCCATGTATGGCAGGATTCAAGAATGCTAAAGTTCTTTGTAATGATTCTGAAGTGGGCGTTAGCAATGTCTATTATGATGCGAATGCAGGATATGTAACATTCGATGCTGCACACAATTCTGTGTTCTCCATCGTATTATCGGGAGATTCAGCTTCTTCTGGTGTTGTGACGACATCGGGCAGTAATGTTGCACACAACTACTCTCCTGCAATAGCATTCATGTTGCTCGTGGCATCACTCGGATTCCTTGCATACGTGATCAGGAAGAAGTAAACAATTTAAGAGAAGGAATGGATCGTATCTCGATTCGTCGAGATACATCCTTCCAAATTTTTCTTTTGTTTTAATGACAAGTGGTTGAGCATAACACACATTATGGCTAGCGATAATGTAGCACATGCTACCTCCATGTTTATGTTTACTAACACTGAAAAGTCATCATATTAACAATCACTAATTGTAAATAAATACTATTAAGTATTATACACTTATAATAAATGTAAATGATTGTTCTTATAACGTTATTTGCGAGAGCACAGAGATGGATGAGATGAAACAATACAAGATCAAAGCATTGGAAGAGAAACACATCCTGTCGACCATATTGTTCCTTGGAGAGAATGGTGTGACATCGAAGACCACGTTATATGAGAACGTATCAAAGAATCCAAGGATGCCTGACAAGTTATGCGAATTGGAGAAGGTCGGATTACTCAATGTCCGTTCGGGTTATCCTACAAGTATAGAACTTACCTCAAAAGGTAAAGCCGTATACGAATTCTTAAGAGAGATCGAAGACATCGTTTGAATCATCAGTCTCATTCTCATAACAGTTTTTTCCGTATGTCTTTCTCATGAGCGAACAATCATGAGCTAAGCACATCGCCTTATAATGATTTTTTTTGATAACACATCTTACCTTCACCTGCGCGATTCAAAAAAGTCGCTTGGAAAATGTGCTAATATTCAGAAAACTCCCTTGGAAAATGTGCTGAACATTGAAAAAGTCGCTTGGAAAATGTGTAGCTGTCATTTCAGGCATATGTATGGTGGTTTGTCACGGTGCAGTTTTGAGTTCTATTTTCTTCATGATTGGGCGATTCATTGCGTAGGTTCAATGAATTTTATGTCAATTTTTATTCAAATCATCACATCCTCATTGGAAACGAAGGGTTTGGCTCCGAACTTATCCACAGAATAACTTTTCTGAAGATCGATGTCTGCACGTACGCCGTTGAAATCCGATAGTGAATACAGTTCTGACGCACCAGTATCGATGTTCTTCTGGGTGAACCATATCTGATCCCTGCGAAGGAGCTCCAATGACAATAACGATTGATCTTGAGTATTCACTATCAATTGGGCTTTGTTAGGATTCGCAGCATTTCTGAATTGACGTATTATCCATTTCGCTATGTCGGAGTGGATGAATGTGCCGAATTCATCGATCATCACCGTGTAGCCGTGTTCCAATGCATCGACAATGGGCCCCATCAGACAGAACAGTTGCATCGTACCATTGGATTCGATCTGAAACGGGAAATTAAGCATGCCCTTGTCCACGTCGCTGTTCTTGAAATCGTGTTCCAGGAACAGAGAGGTCTCTGCCACCTCCGTGTTCCCTGTGGCCATCATCAGACCAATGACCTGTTGAGGGATTTGATTGATCAATTCCACCGCATTTCTGGTCTTCACCGTTCCAGAGATCCCACAGATCCCAAGATCTGCGATCCTCAGAGCTTTCATCATATGTTCTTTGAATCCTTTATTCAGGTTGATGTATTCTATCACATCATTGAGCATCGTCGAAAGGTTCCCGCCGATGATCTTGATATCATTCACTATGCCCTTGTGGGCAGCGAGACAGGTTTCATTGTTGTATTGGGCAGCTACTGACAAGAAGGATGATGTCGGTGATGTCAGCATAGAGCTGGATCTGAGGCCCCTTATCGCCGTACGTCCGAATTTAAAATTCTGTTCTTTTCTGGAGAAGACCATGCCCTTTCTACCTTTGGGGGAGTGATAGAGTGATTCTGCAACAACATGATCTTTGTCGAATGATATCGAATAATCATACCGGACATCATCAACGGTGAAAGCGATCCCCAATTCAGTCGGAGCAGAAAGTGTCTCATTAGAAGCACGGAATGGTTGGTACCACGGATATGTTATGTTCGGGTTCATAGGGGCACGGACCATTATCTGAAGCACGTCCATCGCTTTTAGAACGTATGATTTGCCAGATGCGTTGGCACCGAAGATCACTGCAGCCCCAAGAAGTGGATCTTTAAGTGGGCTGTTGAGTAGATTGCCTTCGTTACCATCTAAAGCAGTGGATTCCATGGAGAACACCGCTTTATCTTTGAACGGTCCGAAGTTCTTTATGCTGAACTCTATGAGCATAATAACACAATGCATTTTAAGATATAAAATTGTAATTATTTTACAAAATCAAATGATAAAATACAAAAGAATGCGATTTAACGCTTCTGATAATTATTCATCGTATGATGTCAGAACATGTATCTTTCCGTCAGAGCATCGATATCGAATCGTTGGCAGAGAATCTCTCTGATGGATGATCATCGGGTGATGTAGATTCGATGTTCTGCCCCTCATAGCGAGCGTCTGAACTTACGCGGTGTTCGGTGTGTGTTCAGATTAGGATACGCTAGGCGAGGACTGGATTCGTCCATCAGACCATGTCCGTACATCAAATCATGGACATTATGTGATCGACAGGCGCAGCTATCGGAAGGAGATGTAAACGAATCGATGAGTGGGCCTATCCGGATTTGAATTTTATATGGCCAGCAATCTGATAATAATTTCAATAGAGTCATTTTAAGGCTCATTGTAAATGGTTCAAATCCATTCATGTATGTTGGACACATCATATGTGCTATCAATAGACAGGCGAATCATGTCAGATACAGATCTGCCCTCCCATCCAGAAAGTCTATGATGTTGTAGTGGACGATCCCATCTCTGGACATGTCAAGTTCATCCAATGACAGAACATATTTTGGGTTTGCACTCTTTATCGGCGAGAATGCTCCGAATTCGCGTTCAATCGTTTCATCGTTCGTCATCAGATAGGCTATCTGAACAAAGCATTTCTTTCCGTTCTTTATCACTACAAAATCGACTTCTGCCTTGTAAGTCTCACCTACATAGACCTCATATCCTCTGGATATCAATTCATCATAGACCAAAGTCTCCAGAAAGAACGTGTCTCTCAGATCCATTGAATTGGTGTTAATGAAAGACAGTCCGTTATCCAGAGCATAATTCTTTACAAAAGAGTCCATTATCTTTTTTCCGGAAACATTGTATTTTTTGGTCCGTTTTATGAGGAATGCCTTCTCCATCCTTTCAAGATAATTATACACTGTCTGTAATGAGATATACTTGTCCGAATTGTGTGTATTGTTCAGATAATCGACAACATTCTGAGCAGAGAATCTCGAGCCGCTGTTGGACAGAACGAAAGATGCGACGTGTTTTAGCTTCTCTTTTTCACTGGAGCTTCTTCTTTTTAAAACATCCGTCACTATTATTGATTCATATAATTCTTCCAGGTATTCTCTGACTGCAGTTTCATCTTTGTATTGAAAACGCTGCGGATATCCGCCCATGCGGAGATAGTCCTTGAAAAAATGATTGGGCAATTCTTTTCCTAAGAATATCATGTATTCTTTTGCTTCAGAATAGCTGAAGGGCATTATCAGGAATTCTTTTGTTCTTCCGACAAGAAGACTTGCCAATTCACCGGAGAGCAGTGTGCTGTTGCTTCCTGTTACGAATATGGAGCAATCATATTTCACTTTGAATGAAGCCAATGCCATTTCAAATTCTTTTACATGCTGAATCTCATCAAAAAATAGGTAGTATCTTCCATCTTTGATCTTTTCTCTGATGAAATCATTGAGTTTGGAAGCATCATTGATCGAATGATAATCCATGTCTTCAAAGTTTATCATGATCTTATGCTCATCATCAGCATCTATCTCACTTTTGATAGTCTTCAGGATCATAGATTTGCCTGAACGTCTGGGTCCGACCAAGACCTTGATAAGATCAGTTTCATAATACGGTCTTATCCTGTCCAGATATTTGTTGCGAACCATGATTTTCTCTGAAGGCATGATTGTACATATCGTTGAAATTATTAAAAAATTTCCTTAAATTTCAAAGAAGTATGAAATGACTAATAATCCATTATGGGTATCGATCATCGAACTTCAATGTGAACCAAATAAGATAAGTTTTATATTATGTAATTGAAAGCAACCATTTTATTGAAAATCAGACAGACACATAATGAGTGGGCCTATCCGGATTTGAACCGGAGTCAATGGCTCCCAAAGCCACAAGTATACCAAGCTAGCCCATAGGCCCACGTTCAAAGCAGTGAATGGTGAGATGGTTATTAATTCTTCGGTCCGATCAGACCTTCGGATATCAGGCGTTCTCTGAGTAGTGCCACAGCATTACCGCGATGTGATATCTCGTTCTTCTCTTCCACACCTATCTCGGCGAATGATCTCTCGTTGTCATGGGTGAATATGGGGTCGTATCCGAATCCCTCATTCCCTCTTTCGGAATCAAGTATGTATCCTGGGCACTCGCCAGTGACGATTATCGTTCTACCGCCGATATCGCACCCGATACAGCATTTGAAAACTGCGGATCTGTCCTTCACCCCTTCCATGAGTCTCAGGATCCCTTTGTTGCCTATGGTCTTCTGACCGTAGGCAGAATACGCCCCAGGGAATCCCTTCAAAGCATTGATGAACAATCCTGAATCGTCTATGATGAAGTCATTGACACCCTTGGAACGGATCTCATCCATCCCTTTCCTCACAACCTCTTCCAATTCTGATGTTTGGATCTCATCGTATGGTAGGTGCAGATGTTCCATCTCCACTCCCATGTCCTCGAACGATCTCTGGAATTCCTTCACTTTGCCTGGATTGGATGTGATCACTTTCAGCTTCATGTGTATCTCGCCCTGCCTTTGATCTCCTCTACCTTCGCAAGTACCTGTTTGGATTGTTTCATGTCCTTAGAATACGCTTCGATGACATTGTGGAACGCACCCTCTATCGTGGAATGCGCTGATGTGAATGCCCTTTCCAGAAGGCGTATATCGACACCCATCTCTTCCAAGCCGATGCGTGTATCCCCCAATGAGAAATCGATCAGACACATGTTACCATGTTCATCGATTATCATATTGGATGTAGTGAGGTCACCATGGCATATCTTACCGTTATGGAGTTTGGCGATCATCTGTCCGATCATTGTACAGATGACATCAGCATCCTCGGGATGTTCATCAAGAGCATCTTTCACACTCGTACCCTTCAGATACTCCATGGTGATGCTCCCATCCTCCAGATCGACATCGTACACAACAGGCGATCTCACTCCTGCCGCCCTAGCATCGATCATTACCCTGACCTCGGTCTTGGTCCTTGCGATCCTGAGGTGTCTGTCGAGGTCAGGATGACGATAGCCTTTTGGTTCCCTGTGCTTCACGACCGCATCACGATTGCGATATATCGTACGATACACGGTTGCCTCAGCCCCTCTCCTGATCTCGTTGCTTTCCATACCCCGTGTCAATACGTCGTCATTTTTATTAATTGTGAATAACCTATTATGATAGAGGTATAAGGGATGAAATACACCATCACTGGTGATAACCTTCAGTTCGTCAACGTCCAATTGGAACCTGGTGAGGAACTGATGTCCACGTCCGGCTCCATGAGTTACATGACAGGCAATGTCAGGATGGAGGCCAAGATGGAAGGCGGATTGTTCAAAGGTGTCAAGAGGATGTTCTCTGGAGAATCCCTCTTCTTAGTGAAGTATCATGCGGAAGGAGGATCCGGTATCGTCGGACTCGGAGGGGATGTACCTGGGAAGATCATGGATATAGATGTGACGAGGTGCCCATGGATAGTCCAGAAGACTGGATATCTTGGATCCGAACCCACTGTTGATCTCGACATAGCCTTCCAGAAGAAACTCGGCAATATGCTCTTCGGAGGAGAGGGATTGATACTCGAGAGGCTCAGCGGGAAAGGGATCGCATTCATCGGAGCCTGCGGTGATTTCAACGTTGTCGATCTCAGGCCTGGAGAACAATACAAAGTATCCACCGGTAAAGCGGTCGCATGGGAGGAGACCGTAAGATACGATATAACCTCGACCGGAGGTGCGAAGACAGCACTCTTCGGAGGAGAGGGATTATTCGTCACCACATTGACAGGACCGGGGAAGATAGTGATACAATCCATGACCCTCGGGGACATGGCGATGGCATTATACCCATTCATGCCAAAGAATACGTGATAACATGGATCCAAATTCGATAAGGACGGAGAAGACGACGAGATCGGGATTGTTCCTGATGCTGTTGGTCATCGTGATCGTTGCTGTCGTAGGTGTTGTGGCATGGGTGTTCATGACATATCCCGACGTGGTCGAGAATCTGATCTATGCCGCATTGATAATCCTCGGTGCCATAGTCGTGATCGCTGTTGCGATATGGTTGTTCACACTCGTGATGGCCGTACCATACTACATGAAGAAGGGTGAATCATACCAGGATGACGTGAGTTATGACATGGATGATATCAAGCCCGTCAAAGAGGTACGCAGTGACGATAAGAAGGAGTGAACATCACTCTTTCCTAAACATCTTTGAAAACTATTTTCTATTTTGTATCTTTATCATCAATCGTGGAAAGGATACCTACTGGATGCAATACATTCGACGCACTTCTGGGCGGAGGTCTCGAGAAGGGCAGCATAACACTGTTCTACGGCGAAGCAGGCACTGGAAAGACCAACATCTGTATGCAGACTGCATACAATGTAGTCAAATCCGGGAAGAAGGTAGCCTATATCGACACAGAAGGATTGTCGTCCGACAGGATAATGCAGATCTTCACAGAACCCGAATCCATCAAGGAACTGTTGGTATTCCAAGTACATAGTTTCGATGAGCAGACGGACAGGATAAACAAGGTCTGCAGATTATGTAAAGCGAATGATAAGATCGGATTGGTGGTCGTAGATTCCATGACGATGTTCTATCGTCTCCATTCCGATGATATGCTTGTCAGGAACGAATTCATCAGACAGATAGAGGTACTTATGGAGGCCGCTAGACAGAACGATATCGTGATAATGATAACGTCACAGGTCTACACCAACATAGGTTCAGGTTCTATTGAATTCCTCGGTGGTCATGCGTTGCATCACAACGCGAAAACCATAATACGTTTGGATAAGAGGACCAACGGGAGGCGTACAGCCAACATAGTGAAGCACCGCAGCCTTCCCGAAGGTAAATTCGCGAATTATCGTATCGTAGAGACAGGTATCGAAGGGGATTAGACGTCCCTGCTCATCGCATACTCTGCGAGAGCGATCATGAATTCCTTGTCCTTACTGTCCTTGAGACAATCGAGTTTGGAGATCGCATCCTTCGTATACTTCTCGGCCATCTCGATCGCATAATCTATGCTACCTGTCCTTTTCAGTATATTCCTTGCAACCTCTATCTCGTCCTCTGACGCATCCATCTTACCGAGAATCGATTCGAATCTGTCGAGATCTTCCTTATTCTTGATGTTCTTGAGTGCGTGACATACGATCACTGTGCTCTTACCTTTGCGTATATCGTTGCCTGCGGATTTTCCTGTCTTGGCAGGGTCGCCGATGATACCGAGTATATCATCATACATCTGGAATGCGACACCCAGGGACATGGCGTAATCGCGTATGGCCATAGCAACATCATCATCCGCACCGCCGATCAATGCACCTCCTGCAGCACCGGATGCGAAGAGGACACTCGTCTTGAGACGGATGGTCTCGATGTATTGCTCCATCGTGACCTTCTCGCCATTCTCATTGTTTATATCCATCTGCTGGCCGCGGGCAAGGTCCCATACAGCGACGGATACTATGTTGAGGATCTTCCTCATGACATCCGACGGGACATCCATCGTCGATATGATCTCGAACGCCTTGGCGAAGAGACCGTCACCAGCCAGGACAGCTGTCGGCATGCCGTATTTCACGTGTGATGTGGTCATACCGCGGCGTTTCTCATCCCCATCCATGAGGTCATCATGGATCAGCGTGAAATTGTGTATGTATTCGATGGCGACCGCCAATGGTACAGCCTTATCCTTATCTCCGCCTACTGCACCGCATGCCGCTATCACCATGGATGGTCTCATCCTCTTTCCGCCGTGATACGGGTACTGTCTGCAGGCTTCTACGAGGTTGTTCGGTTCCTCATCCTTTATGTATGATCTTATCGCACTGTCGAGTTCCTCGGACATTCTTGCAAGTTCTTGTTTAGCATCCATCATAATCCTTCCATCCATTCCTTCGTCCTTCCGACCGTCACGAATCCGGTCTCGGACAGCTCTTTGATGTTGGAGCAACCTGTCAGCATCATGGCCGTCCTAAGCTCCTCCTTGATCGTCAATAATGTTTCCTTCACAGCCTCATACGATTCCGTAGCGGCCTTCAGCACCGCGAACGATGCTCCCGCACATGATGCGCCCATAGCGATCGATCTTGCCACATCCAGGCCATTCATGATGCCTCCGGATGATATGATCGGTAATTTGGAATCCATCATGAGTAACGATACAGTGGCAGGTATGCCCCAGTCGAAGAACGTCCTTCCCAATCTCGATTTGGTGCGATCATTCTTCTCTATGGCCCTGTACATCTCGATGGCTGAGAAGCTGGTCCCTCCCATACCTCCGATGTCTATCGCTCTCACGCCTATGCCGTTCAAACGTTCAGCCGTATCATGGGATATCCCTGCGCCCGTTTCTTTGACGATTATGGGGATCTCCTTCGCAAGATCTCTTATGGCCTCCAAGCATCCTTTGCCGTTCATATCCCCTTCGGGTTGTACAGATTCCTGGAGGAAGTTGAGGTGTATCGCCATGTAATCCGCGGATATCAATCCCATCAATCCCATGACATCATCCGCCTCAAGCGCATGCTTCTTCTTCTGTTCGACGAGTTGCGGTGCACCGACATTCCCTATGACCAATGGTATGTCGTAGTCGTTGATGACGCTATAGCTCTCTTTGCTGATGCCCTCTGCAGCGGCTCTCTGCGAACCGACACCCATTCCGACACCCACTTCGGCACATGCCTTGGCGATGTTCTCATTGATCCTTGTTGCGCCATCGAAACCGCCGGTTATGGCATTGACGATGAATGGGAACTCCAATCTCTTGTCCAATACCATATCACTCGTATCGATATCATCATAATCGATCTCAGGCAGAGCCTCGTGTATGAATCTGATGTCATCCCAATATCTGTATCCTGGGGTGACGTTCTCGTTCAATGTGATATTGATGTGGTCCGCTTTCCTACCCTCTATCCTAGCCATATCATTCACCTTCAGCTCTTGTACATATGACGTCCTCGCCCTTCAGGAGGGAGAGGAGCCTTCCTTCGACCATGCCATTGACGAGTATGCAGTCCCTTTCCTTGGAACACATGTCAAGCATCGTCTCGATCTTCCCGCGTACGCCACCAGTGACATCGTCCACACTGATATCGGTGTTCACGGCGGACAGCGTATCCTTATCGATCTTTGATAACAGTTCTGCATTCGGATCGGTCTTCGGATCGGAATCGAATAGTCCATCGATATCGGAAACGAATATCACGCGTTCCACATCGAACATCTTCGCAAGGAGTTCGGTGATCTGATCGCCCGAACATATGGCGAATCCAAGATTTTTATCTTGGACAACATCCCCGAACATCACCGGCATGAGCCCTTTCTCTACCATCATCCTGATGACGGATTCATCCTCGATCCTGAGGATCCTATCTTCCATATAGAATGCCGATCCCGGAGGGATGGATATCGCAGGTATGCCTGCATCGATGAGTTCCTTGATTATCATGGAACTCAGGTCCCTCGTATCATAGCAGACCTGTGCTACGGCAGGTATCTGGGCATCATCGACATATCCTTCATTCAGTTTGAATCTCTTGGATATTATGTGCCCGAACGATCCTGCACCATGTACGATGATAACCTTCTGCCCGGATTCCTTTATCTCTTTGCATAATCTCGCAACAACATCCTTGTTGAATTTACGGTAATCCGTTTTATCAGTGATTATGCTCCCACCGAGTTTGATTATTATCATCAAGTGTCGTGTAAGTTTACTTTAATAAAAAATATTTGTACAACAATCGGCCAGTTTCAACACATACGCAGTGCTGGACGGAATAGGAATGAAGAAGTGGCCGACAGCGTTTCTGAGTTCCCGTACACTTGCGCAATACAGTACAGTCAGAGACGCAGGCGGGCTTTACTGCCGGGTTCGGAATGGGACCGGGACCGAAATCCGTTGTTTTTGATATGAAACACATCATCCCCTATCCAACCGTTCGACACAAGCTCTTGGATAGGATTATACAATCCACCTTATCTATGATACAATGGTCAAAACGTCGTTTTTTTGACAGAATAAGGACAATCATTATATCTCTGTCCGTCCGTGGCTACGCATGGCCAGAACGAAGAAGGCTGTTGACGGTGCATTTGAGATCTATGCTGTCGATGATGGTTCGATCAATAGTATCATCCAGGTTTCTGATCCGCTTCATATGCGCATCTTGAATGAGCTATCTGAATCACCACTTTCGATGAGTGAGGTGGCCGATATCACCGGAAAGGCTCAGTCCACGCTTTCGGTACACATGGAGCAATTGGTCAACCGTAATCTGATATCGTATGATTTCGATAAGAATGACAGCAGGAGGAAGATCTTCAGATTGATCTCGAAGAAGATAGCATCTTCCAAGGATGTCATAGAACATCCCAAGGATGATTCCGAGGATTTCTTCGATAAGCTCATGGATGGGAAGGATTTCTTCAAGGATGCATTGATAAGGTTCCTGATCAAATTGGATTTCTCAGGTTTGGACTTCTCTCCTCTCACATTCGATATGGGGAGGGAGTTCGCTATGCATATATCGTCCAGATTGACATCCAACAAGGTCGAGGATGTCATCAGTTGGATACAGGAATTCTACGAGAGGAATGCAATAGGAGAGGTGTGCATCTATACCTTCATGCCACTCACCATAATAATCAGATATGGCGAAACATTCCCTCTGCCGATAGATTCCATAGCATCATTCAACCATGGACTCTTCACAGGATTGTTGACGGGTGCTACGAACATACCTTATGTCATAACGAAATCAGAGATATTCGGTACAGGTAACAATTACCATAAGTTCGTCATCGAGGGTCAGTGACCCTCATTTGAACTCTACGCCATCGTGGTCGAGGACATCATTCCAAAGTCTTATCGTCTCTTGGGCGTCATCCTCATCCATGACCTCTATGGCGAATCCAGCGTGTATGACGGCCCAATCACCTACATTGGCATCGACCATCGACACATTGGCCTTCTTCATCACGCCGCCGAAGTCTATCTCCGCAATATCATCGTTTATCGAGACGATCTTACCGGGAATGGCCAAGCACATCGTCATCACTCCGTCATTATCTTGAGGATGGCCTCTGCCGGTTGTCCGCCGCATGCTTCCAAAGCCTCAATGGCCTTTTCGCGGTCGCATTGCGTCTGTGAGATCACGAGTTCGATATCCTCTTCAGGTATCGACAGAATATCATCGGATATCTCTCCAGGCGCTCTCTCGGACACGATCCCAGAGATCTGATAGGTGGTTGAACCCTGCATCGTCATCGCATTGACATCGGGGTCACTGATGACGATATCCTTATCGGGGCACCTGATGATGACCTCTATGGCGTTGATGGATGCATTCGTGATGCCCATCTTCTTCATGGCTTGTTTCATCTGACGTGGGTTGATGCCCTTCATTCCAGACATAATATCACCAATACGGTAGCTCTGATTAAACGTTTTTCATTCAAAGGGAGTGTTCGATCCCTTTCATTAAGGACTCCAATATCCTCTCTTTCATAGCCGTATCCGCAACACCGCCCTGTGCGAAATCCGGTTTCCCGCCACCGCGACCTCCGAATTCAGATAGGGTCTCGGAGATGAGCTTCTTACAGTCGACTCTCTTATCTCCGGATGCCAACAGTACGGTGAGGTTGTCCCCGACACCGATGAATGCTGCCACAGCACCATCCTCTTTGTATCTCTCAGCAGCATCCGTCAGTACGGAACGGTCGGATGTGTGGAATATGCCTGCATATACATCGATGCCCCTGATGTTCACCGGCTTCAATGTTCTTATCATCGATATCGTGGATTCCTTCAGCATCCTCTTGCAGGATTCCAACTCATGCTTCATGTTGGAGATCGTCCTCTCGATGTCGGACGGTTTACTTCCGAGTCCATCGATGATCGACAGGCATGATGTGGCGAGTGACATGGATTCATCTACGGCCTTCTCTCCGATCTCGAAGTGTATCTCGACACCATCCCTGCCGGCGGATGTCTTCTTGCTTACGAAGATCGCACCTATCTCCTCGGTCTCCATCACATGTATGCCACAGCATGCAGCGAGATCCACATCCTCGATCTCCACAACGCTGATCTCGTCCTCCTCTATACGATCCAACTTGACACGTATCTTCGAGATGTCTGGATCATCCTTGCTCATGACACTTCTTCTCACCGAATGGTTCTCCAGGATGACCTTATTGGCGAAGCGTACAGCCTCCGAGATCTTGTCCCATCCTATGTCCCTGTCAACTATGACGTATTTCGATTCCGGCGAGATGAATATCTTGACGATGTTGAGTTCAGGGTCCTGACGATGCAATGAATTGAAGAGCAGATGTTCTGCGGTGTGTCCTTTCATCAGATCATAGCGCCTATCCCAATCGACACTGCACCATATTTTATCTCCAACAGAGAATCTGTGACCTGGCACCTTGTGTACGATCTCTCCATCCGCTTCTTTGACCTCGACGACCTTGACGCCTCCGATGATACCTGTATCGCACACCTGTCCTCCACCGCCAGGGTAGAACGCTGTACCGCCGAGGGTCACATAGTCACCGTCGACCGATGTAATCTCAGCCTCGAATTCCGAAACATATGCATCATCTTTGAACAGTTCGTCGGTCATGATATCGGACCGTCATCTCACTTCTTGTTAATATCACCGTCTGTCCGGAGGGGTATAATTAATTAGACGTTTGACATACAGATGAAGCAACAAGGTGTACATATGGCGGATATCAACGAATTCGACGAATTGGATAGGCGTATCATAGACTTGTTGTCCGCATCCAGCCAGGGGTCGTATAGGCAGATCGCTAAACAGTTGGGCATACACCCGACGACATTGATCCAAAGGGTCAAGGCGTTGGAGACCAAAGGTGTCGTCAACGGCTATCGTGCCAAGATCGATTACATGAGACTGGGATTCGATTTCATGGGCATAATCCAGATCTACGTCGACAAGAACATGCTGGGTGTCCAAGAGAAGATAACTGCCATACCTCAGGTCATCGCAGTATTCGATGTCACCGGTGAATGCGATTCCATCGCATGGGTCGCTTGCAGGGATAGGGAGGAGTTCTCGAATATCGTCAAATCGATCCTCATGATCGACGGTGTGAACAAGACCAACACCTCTGTCGTCCTCAATATGATGAAGGATCCGATGGATTACATCCCTCCAATCGTAGATGAATGACGGATAACGGTCGCATATCGCGCACGCGCGACCTAAATCCTTTTATTGTCCCTCTAGGATGGGGTCGTATATAACCTCAAGAGAGGGTAATTAAAAATGAGAAGAACGCACACCTGTGGAGATCTCAGATCATCCGATCTGGGAAAAGAGGTATGCCTGCAAGGCTGGGTAAGGTTCTCCAGAGATCACGGAGGGGTCGCTTTCATCGATCTTGCCGACAGATACGGAATCACCCAGGTCGTATTCGATCCGGAGGATCTACCTGCTGGAACGGATGCTCAGGCACTTGCCAACGTTATGAAGACATTCACCCGTGAGTCGGCAGTCTCTGTCAATGGTATTGTCAGGAAGAGGGTCGATGGAACCGAGGACGCCCGTAATAAGACAGGCGAGGTCGAGGTGCTCATAACATCCGCAGAACTTCTCAGCAGATCCGAGGTCCCGCCTTTCGAGATAGGCGATCAGAAGGAAGGCGTCCTCCCGTCGGAGGATGTTCGTCTTGAGTACAGGTATCTTGACCTGAGAAGGACTGAGATGATCAGGGCCATAGAGTTCAGGAGCAAGTTCATCCACCTTGCGAGACAGTATCTCGAATCACAGGGATTCCTTGAGATAGAGACCCCCATGCTCGCCAAATCCACTCCAGAAGGCGCTAGGGATTATGTCGTACCATCAAGGGTCCACCCGGGTACGTTCTATGCTCTTCCGCAATCCCCTCAGCTCTACAAACAGATGTTGATGGTCGCAGGTATGGACCGTTACTATCAGGTGGCTAGGTGCTTCCGTGACGAGGATTCGAGGAAGGACAGGCAACCTGAGTTCACACAGCTCGATATCGAGATGTCGTTCATCGAGGAGAAGGACATACAGGACAACATGGAGAGGATGTTGGCATACATCTGGAAAGGATTGTATGGCGAAGAGCTCCAGATCCCGTTCCCGAGGATATCCTACATGGAGGCCATGGAGAGATACGGATCGGATAAACCCGATCTCAGATACGGATTACCATTGGAGAAGCTCACAGAGGTGTTCAGGGAGACCAACTACGGCATCATGAAGAAGATCGTCGCTGAGGGTGGTATCATCGTCGGAATGAATCTCAAGAAAGATATCGCAGGCGACAAGATCGGAAGGAACGATGTGGATAGATACATCGCATTGGCGAAGAAGTTCGGACTCGGAGGACTCACATGGATGAGGGTCGTCAACGGCGAGTTGGACAGCAACATCGTCAAATACTTCACCGATGACAACAAGAAAGGCATCAAAGAGACGATGAAGGCCGAGGAAGGGGACCTCATATTCCTGATGGCAGGTCCGTGGAAGAGGACACTCGAGGGTGCAGGACTCATGAGGAGACAGCTCGCAGCCGATCTCGGTCTCGTTCCAGAGGGTACGTTCCAGTTCCATTGGCTCGTGGACTGTCCCATGTTCGAGGTAGATCCCGTCTCAGGGAAGAAGGATGCATTCCACCATCCGTTCGTGCTGCCGTATGATAACTTCAAGAAAGGGGCATGTTTTGACATACTCCTCAACGGTAACGAGCTTGGTTCAGGTTCCATGAGGATAAACAGGCCTGAGATGCAGGTCGAGGTACTCCATCAGCTCGGACTCTCGGATGAGAGGATCGAGGAGAACTTCGGTTGGTTCATCAAAGCCTTAAGCTACGGTGCACCTCCTCACGGAGGTATTGCGATCGGAGTCGACCGTGTCATAGCGATCCTTCTCGGCAAGGAGACGATCCGTGATACGATAGCATTCCCGAAGAACAAGAAGGCGGAGTCACTCATCGACGGATCTCCCGATAAGATCGATGATGAGAAGCTCGAAGAACTTCAACTCATGTCCTTGGCCATGGACGATGTCGATTTCGACATCGAGGAAGAGGACATAGAATGAAACATCTAGCGGGAGATCAGTCTCCCGCAATCTTCTTTTACATCAGGTGATCGTACGGAACACAATCTGATGGCCAAGTATCCAAGGCTGTTGATGTTCCTTGCGATGTGTCTGTTTGGACTCATAGGCATATTGGCCTCCGGTGTGAGTCTGCCATCATCTGTGATTGTCCTATTCAGAGGACTCATCGGTTCCTTATTCATCCTCTTGGTCATATTATTGACAGGGAAGAGGATATCGTCGGAGGATGTCCGTTCCAATCTGAAGCCGTTGGTGCTCTCAGGTATATTCCTCGGACTCAATTGGCTCGCATTGTTCGAGGCGTACAAGCAGACGACGATATCTCTCGCGACCCTGTCGAACTATATGGCCCCAGTGTTCGTGATGATCGTATCACCATTCTTACTCAGGGAGAGATTCACTGTGACCAAATTAGTATGCGTCATCATCTCCATCCTAGGGTTGGCGATGGCTTCCGGCGTCATACAGGGAGGGATGACAGGGGATAACGATCTCTATGGCATCTCTCTTGGATTGTTAGCCGCGATATGCTATTGCGGGATGGTCATGTGTAACAAGAGATTGGGTGATATCGGGGCATGCGACAGGACCATCGTTCAGTTATTTGTCTCCACGTTGGTCGTCATGTTGTATTGCGTATTATCCGTGGACATCGGTTCGCTCACATTCACGACGGAGGATGTCGTACGTTTGATGTTATTGGGTGTGGTGACGACAGGATGCACATTCCTGCTGTATTTCGGTACGATGAGATATCTTCCGGCACAGACCACTGCCATCTACGGATACATGGAACCCGTCGTGACATTGTTGCTCTCAGCATTGCTGCTGAGCGAGGATCTCGGTGTCGCTGGATGGATCGGGGCAGCGTTGATACTAGGCTCTACGCTATTGTGCAGTTCATTGGATAGGGGTTCAGAGACCAATTCACCTGAGGTGAACGGTTCATAATCTCTCTTCGATGAGTCTCTTCGTAGTATCCACGATATCGGATGATGAGTATTGTCCGCCGGTCTCCTTCATGATGAGACCAATGATCCTGTTGGCGGCCTTCTCGTTCTTCCTATAGTCCTCTACGACGGAAGGGTTCTCATCTATGGTCTTCCTAACCAACGCTTCAAGATCGGCGCAGCTCGCAGACATCTCTGTAACGGTCCTTCCTGTCATCAATGCCTTTATGCGTATGTTACATTCGGTATCGGTCATCTTGCCCTTGTGGTAGTCTACGACCGTATCCACGAGCTCCTCGCCCTTCTCATCGGCCTTCGATTCGAAGCTCTTCCAATTCGCGGCGATCGTACCGGATGTCCACGATGTCGCTGTTGCGACGTCAGTCGCTTTCGCGATCCTCTCGAATATGTCGGCAAGACTCATGGAGGTGTTCACGATCTGCTTGGCGATCTTCTCATCCATGCCATATTCCTTTTGGAATCTTGCGATCTTGACAAGAGGCGATTCACGAAGCTGAATGGATTCTGCTATCTTCGATATGTGATATATCCCAAGGTCAGGTTCGCCTATGTATCCATAGTCTGCTTCGAACTCCTTCTTCCTTGCTGAGAATGTGACCTTCTTCTCCTCGTCGAAACGTCTTGTCTCACGTTCGATCTTACCGCCTGCCTTGAGGAGTTTCGTCTGTCTGACGACCTCATATTTCAGACAAGCCTCGACATTCTTGAGTCCCGTCACATTCTTCACTTCACATCTCTCTTTCCCAACGGAGATGTTGCAGTCGCATCTGACGCTCCTCTCTCCGTTGTCCGTGAGGTCTATGACGCTTCTGATCTCCGTAAGGAGCGCGGACAGGAATTCCCTAGCTTCTATCGGCGTGGAGATATCGGGTTCAGTCACTATCTCGACGAGAGGTATCCCTGATCTGTTGTAGTCCACAAGCGATGATCCATCGCCTACTCTTTTGGTCTTACCAGGATCCTCCTCGAGGTGGACGCGTGTGATCCTTATCGGTTTCTTGCCGAGGTAGAACACACCACCAAGACCTATCGGCATATCATATTGTGTGATCTGGAAGTGTTTGCAGAGGTCAGGATAGAAGTATATCTTCCTCGAGAACCATGTGGTATCGGGTATCGAACACCCGAGTTTCTTCGCTATCGTCAATCCGAGGACAACGGCTTGTTTGTTGAGGGACGGTTTCGATCCCGGGAGGCCGAGACATACGGGACACACATGCGTGTTGGGAAGATCCGCACCTGTGGTGGGACAGGAACAGAACATCTTCGACTTCGTGGGGAGTTGTACGTGGATCTCCAATCCTATCTTCATACCTTCACCTCCGCATGTCTGACATCGAATGCAGAATCCCATCTCTCCGCTGCATCTATGAGGATATCCTCATTCCAATGGTCGGATGTGAACAACAATCCTATGGGCATTCCGTCGGAATATCCGCATGGTGCGGACATATGTGGCATGCCTGTGATGTTCGGCGGCACGGTGAGGAAATCAGCCTTATAGGAATCCAAAGCGGACATCTTCGATATATCATCGAATCTAGGCGAGATAAAAGGCATCGTGGGTGTGACCACAGCATCGAATCTCTTGAACTGTTCCTTGTAATCCACGATGATAGCCTCCCTTACCTGAAGTGCCTTGTTGTAATACCTGTCGGCATATCCCACCATCCTGGTGAACGTTCCGAGCAGAATCCTTCTCTTTGCTTCGTCCCCGAAGTACTTTGAACGGAACGATGTGAAATAATCATCGAATTTGAGTGTAAGATCCCCATCCTGTTGGCCGTATCTCATTCCGCAGAATCTTGCAAGATTGGTAGATGCCTCGGATGTTGCGATGACATAGTATGCGGGGATGGAGTATTTCAGAGTGGGCATGCTGATGTATTCCACGTCTATGGACATGGATCTGAGCATCTCCAAGCTCTTTTCAAAATATTCCATAACATCCTTGCTAATCCCATCTCCTTCCACAGCCTCCTTTGGTATCGCTACTGATTTAAGCTTCTTCCGTCCAAGCTTCAATTCAGGCTGTACGTACGATGTGGGGTCATGAGGATCCTTCCCTGAGATGATCGGCAGGTATCTCCTGAGGTCGGATGCTTTGAATGACAACAATCCTACCTTATCTAAGGAGTTGCCGTAATCGATCAGACCATATCTGGAAACACGGCCGTATGATGGGGCCAATCCATACACTCCGCAGAATGAAGCGGGACATACGATCGATCCTCCTGTCGACACTCCGATCGATACATGGTCATCCAACACAGCGGCGGCACATGCGGAACCTCCGGACGATCCTCCGCATGATCTGTTCAGATCGAACGGGTTCTTCGGTATGCCGAATGCGGAGTTGGTGCAGAATGTCCCGAAACCGAACTCATCCATGTTCGTCTTTCCGATAAGTGCTCCTCCAGCCTCTCTCATCCTCTTAATCGGCGTGGCGTCGAACGGTGCCTTGTAGCCTTTGAGGATCTTGGAGCCTGCTGTGGATTCGTAGTCTATGGACGTGAGATTATCTTTGGCAGAGAATGTGAACTCATCGTCGATATCATCCGACTGTGAGAAATTGACGAACATCTCATACTTCTCATTGATCGATCCAAGGTCACCGATCCTCATGCCAATCTCGGCCCCCTGATGTATCCGTCATAGGTCTTCATGTCCTTGGTGCACTCCTCAGCAGGGATCTCCATGATCGGTTCATCCTCTCTGAATGCATCAGCGATCTCCACAGGATTGAATCCTATGTTCTCGATACCAGGTGCCTCGTCGAGCATCTCGAAGTATTCCAAGATCTCTCCAAGGTCCACACTGTATTTGTTCAATTCCTCTTCCGTGAGGTTGAGATGTGCGATGCGTGCGACCTTTTCTACTATTTCTCTGTCCATTGAGACCGTGGATATGATTTCGACGGACCATTATAAACGTTATCGCGTAAATAAGAAAGAAGCCCGGCGGAGCCGGGCGATAAGGGTTATTTCTTCTCTTTATATCTGATGTAGGCAGGGGCCGCTATGGCTATTACGAACAATATGCCGAAGAGTCCGACGAACCAGGGCGATGTGGCCTGTTTCTTCTCACCGTCTGCATCAGGGGTATCATCTGCCATCGAGAAGTCTGCATCTGCGATCGCTACCGCAGGTACGACGATCATAGCAGCCAACATGAGTGCCAATACTACGTTGGATCCCTTCATGCGCAAGCACCTCCCTTATTGGCGTTGATGATCTTGATCACATACAGGATAGCGACCATCGCGACGATACCGAGCAGTGTGACGATGTATGAGTTCCAGAATCCTGCGATTATGTAGAACACGAAACACACCGATGCCACTAGTATAGCGTATGGTGCCTGTGTGGACACGTGATTGACGTGACTGCACTCAGCTCCTGCAGACGACATGATGGTCGTATCCGAGATGGGTGAGCAGTGGTCTCCGAAGACCGCACCAGCCATAGAGGCCGCGATACCGATGATGAGAAGATCTGGGTTCGATTCGAACACAGGCACAACGATCGGGATCAGGATACCCATGGTTCCCCATGATGTTCCTGTTGCGAATGCGATGAAACATGCGATGATCATGAAGATCGCAGGCAACATGTTCTTGAGGCTTCCTGCATCATCCAATGCGTTACTGACGAACGATGAGGCATCCAGACTGTTGGTCATGGCACAGAGTGTCCATGCGAAGATCAGGATGAGGATCGCGGATACCATGTTACGGAATCCCTGGGGCAGCGTATCCAAGAGCACAGGGAACGCAGCAGCCTTGCGGACGATGAAGTATGCGATGATCATGAGCAGAGCTACGATCGATCCCATCGCAAGTCCTGTGGATGCGCTTGCGTTAGCGAATGCATCACGGATTCCAGCTCCGTTAAAGAATCCTCCTGTGTAGAGGAGTGAAACGACACATGATATGATGAGGAGGACAATCGGGAGCACAAGATCTACGCGCGTCCTTCGCAGTCATATGTCGTGTTGTCCGTCACATTCTCATATGGCCTGTCGGGCGTTGTGTATAGGTCACCGTTCTTCGCGTTGTCCTCGTGTTTCTTCATGGGTCCGAAATCGACATCCATGAAACAGATGCATACGACCATCACGATGGTGAACAAAGCGTAGAAGTTGTACGGGATACACTGGATGAACACATCCATCGCATTCATCCCTGCGGGAAGTGTGGTGTTACCGAGACTCGATGCGACTGCAGCCGCCCAAGAACTCACAGGTGCGATGATACAGATCGGTGCTGCTGTGGAATCGATCAGATATGCCAATTTAGCACGTGAGATGTTGAACTTGTCCGTGAGCGGACGCATGACCGAACCGACTGTCAGACAGTTGAAGTAGTCGTCCACGAAGATACATACTCCCAAGAGGAATGTCGCGAACTGTGCGCCTCTGCGGCTCTTGATGTGTCTGAGTGCCCATTCTCCATAGGCTTTGGAACCGCCTGATTTGAAGAGCAGAACACCGATGACTCCGAGAACGACAAGGAACACGAGGATTCCTGCGTTATCGATATCACCGACGGATTGTGCGAATCCGGCTGTGGCGTTGACCACGGTCATCTCTAGATTGAAATTAGACAGGAACAATGCACCTAGCACTATTCCGACGAAAAGTGAGGAATAGACTTCCTTCGTTATGAGGGCAAGGACGATCGCAACGAATGGAGGTACTAGTGACCACCATGTTCCGACGAATCCGCCGTCAGGTTCGAATATGAGTGCCAATGCGATGACAGCGACTAGGAGTACCAATATGCCTAGCCCTCTCATCTTCGATGTGGCCTCTTTCGTGATCTTATCTACTGTCATATTATCACTTAATATGATATGTTCTTTCGGTAGCCGTTATACATATATAAAAGAAGTAGAAGCCTAATGATTGAATTCGTAGAATTTTTACGAATAAATATTATAATTATTCGATTTTCGTGAAAAAATCGTTGAAAATGATTGTTTATAGTACGATTATTGTAATTTGGATATACTCGAACTAGATGCATGCGGATTATTACGCTAATGACGTAATAGTCACCGTAATCGTTTATAATGAAGAAAACTTAACGAGACCACGATAAAGATGGCAGATGACCTCTCAAAGAAATTGGCGGCTGGAATGAAGGCCATGGATGAGGGTGACTTCAAGAAAGCATACTCATCATTTAAGAAGCTCTGTGACGAGAATCCCAACGACGCTGAGTGTTGGTATTACAAGGCGGAATGCGGCAACATGGCAGCTGGAATGTTCGGTGCGAAAGTCAAGGATGAAGACATCATCGAGGCTTACAACAAGGCCATAGAGTTGGATCCACAATGCGATTACTATGAATCATACGGACTCTATTGCATCTCCATCAACAAATACGATGAGGCCGAGAAGGCATTCTGCGAGGCTGCAGAGGCGGATGAATCCAGATCAGCATCACTCTATTCGGAGTTCGCTGTAGAGTACTTCAACAACGTGATGGCATCATACGGTGAGATCATGGAGGATCCCAAAGCAAGGGCTCCATACGCGAAGAAAGCTTTGGAATATATGCTCAAGGCCCTTGAGATCGAACCTGAAGAGGCAAAATCACTTCTTTGAGAATCTTGATGTCGTCCCCTGTCCTCAGGGGACGACGATCAGGGAATCAGTTTCTAAGTTCGCCCAAGGTAGCTGTCCTTTCGGCGAATGCGTTGTGTTTGTGTATCGATTCCTCGGATTCACTCTTCACAACAACTTCAACATCATCAGGAAGTTCGGTGTATTCGTCAACGATCTTCTTCAATACGTCTCTCACCATATCCTCTACGAATTTCGGATTCCTGTGAGCATTGATGACGACAGCCGCCTCATCATCCCTCTTCAACACCTCGAACGTAGGTGATGAGAATGACGAATTGATCAGATCGATGAGATCATCCGCTTCCACCATACAACTGTCATCCATTGACATGTACACGGTGCAAACATTCCTTTGGTTGTGTGTGATGACAGGCCATTCTTTGGAGCAGTTGAGCGTCTGAGCGACATTCTCCTGAGCACACGGACATGCGGTCATACCGACAGCCTCTACGCCTATGGTCTTGGTGATGCCGCCATCACGCTCGCATTTCGCTTTACCGAAGAGTCTGTACACCTCTGTAGTATTCTTGCCGTGTGGTGTGACATTGTCCTTGAAATATTCTGCGACGATGTTCACATTGGAGAATTTAGCGTATTCATGCTTCTCGAGGAGCATCTTGCCGATCATGGTCGCAAGGTCCTCGATACCAGTCGTAGGTTCCTCTGTGCATTCCGATACGACGGCCCTTATGACCTCTAGATTCCTGGACATGTGTGAACCCTTCTGCTCGGCAGGGAGATCCACGAACACATCGATCATACAGACCAAAGGTTCATTGCAATGTTCATCTGGCCTTTTTACATGGACTAACTTTCTGACGCCGGTAACACCGACCTTGGTCAGGCTGAAACCCGTCTCATTCTTACGGTTTTGAACATCACAAACTGGTATCATGTGTGGCCACTATTACTAGATATAAATAAAGAATTCGTTTATCAACAATTTTTTTAGTAGAAGAGTATAGCAGTCGACAACGGAGATGTTATCATCATGTGATGACATATTCATTCATGATGTGCGGTGTCGATGAGGCTGGCAGAGGTCCAGTGATGGGCCCATTGGTTGTTTGTGCCGTTTTCGTAGAGGGTGATGCTGCATTGAAGGATTTGGGTGTGAAGGACTCCAAGAAGCTCACGCCTAAGGCTAGAGAGAAATTGTACGATCGGATCATCGAAACAATCGATGACTATCATTTAGAAATTGCATCCGCAGCCGAGATCGATGAGATGATGGCTACAAAATCTCTCAACACGATAGAGTTGGAGATGTTCGCAAGATCGGTATCCAAGAGGCCCGTATCATCGATATATGCGGACTGTCCCGATGTGAATGAATCAAGATTCTCATCGCAACTGTCATCGTTGACGGGCGGAGAGTATGTCATCGGAAAACATAAAGCGGATGACACATACCCTGTCGTATCCGCCGCATCGATATTGGCTAAAGTGACGCGCGATAGGATGATCGACGATATAGCCGACAGATTCGGAATGGACATCGGAAGCGGGTATCCTAGCGACAGGAAGACGATGGGTTTCATCGAGAATTGGATAAGGAAGAACGGTTCATCCCCGCCTGATGTCAGGAATTCATGGGAGCCAGTAAAAAAACTACTTATGGTATCAAAGAATACGCGCATTACGGATTGGTGAACATATGAGTATGGAGCTCGAAATCCAGAGGATGATCGATAAATTCAGAAGAAGGATGAGTAAGGATCCTGAGACGAGAGCGAAGGTGGAACCCATAACAAAAACGCTCAACATCGACTTGGGAGACGAATTCTATTCGATGAAGATCGAACATGCTGAGATAACCGAATTCAGACCCGAACTCATAGATGATCCTGATGTGACCTTGATGACCACGCGCGAATATCTGCAGGAACTCATCGATGGTACATTGAGACCTATGAAGGCCTACGTCACCAAGAAGATCAGGATAAAGGGCAAGATTGAGGATATCATGCACTTGAAGGCCCTATTCTAGATTATTTATACAATAAGAACAATCGATATCATGATGGGTGATACGACGTCTAATCGTTCGAAGAGGATAGTCGTGATAGCGATTGCGGTACTCTTCGTTTGCATGTTCATGATCACAGGGATAGTATCCATGCTATCTGGATTTTCACTCATCTCCATAGTGGTCGTAGCGGTATGCTTGATATTCTCGGCGATGATCGTATACTATGCTGTGGAGCGTATCAAAGAGATAGATGAAGGTGTAGACGATGATGTTGACAACTATTGACGTTGTGCCTGGGAAGCAGTATGAGGTCCTTGGCCTCGTTAAAGGAAATATGGTCCAAACGAAGAACTTCGGGAAGGATATCGGTGCAGGGTTGAAATCTTTGGTCGGTGGAGAGCTCAAAGCGTATTCCGATATGATGAATGAGGCAAGGGCGACAGCTACCAAGAGGATGGTAGCGGAGGCAGAGGCACTTGGTGCGGATGCGATAGTATGTGTTAGGTACACATCAGCATCCGTCATGGCTGGTGCGGCCGAGATACTTGTATTCGGAACAGCGGTCAAATTCGTTTGAACATAGGGCCGTTCCGGCCCTCTGTGACCTTTTTATCCTTTCGATCGGTCCGCCGATCTCTTCAACAAAAATATAAATATGACTTGATAATAGGTGGAACCATAGCGAGGTAGGGTAGCCAGGATATCCCGTCGGGCTCATAACCCGGAGATCGGTCGTTCAAATCGACTCCTCGCTACCATTGATTTTCAAGACAACAATTGACATCCAGCCCACATTCTGTCCCGCGGATTGTCATTTAGAAAAATTTAATTGGAAGAGGACGGAGGATCTCACTCCTCAGCGTCTTCCTCGATCCAATCAAGATGATCATCCATGATGGATATGTCCCTCACGTACACATCCTTCGGACACTCAAGATCGTCCAGGCATCCGGTCCAATAGACCACGATACCGGGTCCGAATATCTGTGTATATGGGATAAGTTGTTTCCTGGAGTTGTATTTGAATTCGGTATTGTCTCCGAACGATGCTTTGCTCTCGACCCAATATATCTTGTGTCCGTGATACAGCATGGGTTCATCCAAAAGCGCATCAGGGGTCTTCTCATACACTCCCTTGAGGTCATCCTCGACACGATATGTGATGCCTTGGCCATCCAACCATTCGTGGAGGAGATTCTCTCCCCATATGCCTCTCTCCCTCTGCCTGTTGTTGCCTTCAGGCGAGTAGATGATGTCGTTCTCGATGACCTCTCTGAGTTCGTTCGATACCTCTTCCACAAGTTGATCTGGATCGTTGATGTAATCCCAGAACTCCTTCCTGGTCGCACCATCCTCGAGGAAGATGAACATGGCCATGAGTATCGGGGGGAAGTTCCACTTCTCGGCAAGTTCCATCATGGATTTTCCCCTCTTCCACTCCTTCAGCAGTTTCGCAGAGTTGTTCTTGACGACGTAGAATCTCTTCTTGACATCCCTGCTCATCTTCTGAGTGTACAAGGTTTCAGCGAATCTGAAATCGTATCCCTCGTCCTCGAGTTTTTTGACATCCTTGACGGAATTCAGACGATTGTAGATCGCTTTGTACTCTTGGTATTCCATGTTATCAATTCTTCTTCAGGTTTTCACACAGGTCGTCCACTGCAGCTAGGACGACATCCCTTACCATGGATGTTGGCGGGCAGTATGCGTTCTCTGAACGTACTGCGAAGTCCTCGGCTGTCACGCCATCGATGATGGCTTCCGTGATCCAATTGATACGGCCTGTCGCATCCTCTCCAGCGATGATCTGTGCACCGATGAGCCTGTGTGAGCATTCATCCGCAAGCACCTTGACGATGAGTTCCTTTCCGCCAGGGTAATATCTGGCGCGTGTGAGTCCACAGGCCTTTCCTTCAACGGTCTTGATGCCATACCACGAGGCAAGTCCTTCTGACATGCCTGTTCCGGCGATCTGTTTGTCGCCTATGACGCTCACCCACGGGCTGGCGACAGGTCCGGCAGACTTCCTTGCACCTGCGGCGTTAGCGCCTGCGATGAGACCCTGTCTGACCGCGGACGATCCGAGTTGACTCATGGTGGGGCCTGCAAGTATGGCGGATTGACATTGTACGACATCGCCTGCGAGGAACACATCAGGAACGAGTCTTCCTCTCTTGTATGGTTGCATGGTCGGGGATACGGCAACTGCTCCGAGTTGACCGATATCGAGCTCCAACATCTTGGGCAATGTGAGGTTAGCACGGACTCCAGTCGCGAAGATGACCATCTCACAGGGATATGTCTCGCCTGCGGCTGTGACGGATTCGACCTTCTTCTCTCCGTTCACACCTTGGATCGGTGCTTTCATGACGAACTTTATGCCCATGTCCTCAAGATATCTCTGGATAGGTTCTGCCATATCCTTATCAGCGATACGTGGGATGACCTGATCCATCATCTCGATGACGATGACATCTTTGCCTGCATTCTTGAGGGATAGGGCCATTTCGAGTCCGATGACTCCTGCGCCGCCGATGACGACGGTCTTGACATCCTTCAACGCATTCTGTATAGCTTTACCATCATTGATGGTCCTGACGACGAACACGTTCTCGAGATCCTTTCCAGGTACGAGCGGTATGAAGACGGTACCTCCTGTCGCAATGACCAGCGAATCATAGGGATATTCCTTCCCATCTGCAGTCACTTTCTTCGTTTCGCCATCGATCGCAGTGACCGTTGTCCTGATTAGGACCTTTATGTTCCTCTCCTTCTCGTAGTAGGCGGGATCGTGCATCACGATGCTTTCCCATGATGCCCTGCCTTCGATGGCCCAGGGGATCACGCAGGGCGAGTATGAGATGTACTCATCTTCAGTGAATACGGTGATATTTGATGATGGATCCTGCCTTCTTGCAGCCGATGCGGCGGTCATTCCTGCCGCACCCGATCCGATTACAATTATGTTCCTTGCCATAGGCATACCAAAATCCCCATCGGACCGAGCGATATATAAGTTATGGTCGTGTGCGCGTTATTATTAACAGGAAGGAGAATACGAGGAAAGATGAAAGAGAGAAGGCCAGATGAATTGGAGACACTCTGGAAGGAGAAGGATGTCGTCAATGGGAAGTTGTCCGACGCCATGGTCGTCATAATGCGTACGAATGGCTGTGTTTGGGCGAAGAACTGTGGCGGCTGTACGATGTGCGGATATCGCACGGCCTCTCTGCACGACGTCACGGAGGATGATCTGATGAAACAAGTGGATCAGATGCTCTCCCGTTACAAAGGCGAATCATTCGTCAAATTATATACATCCGGCAGTTTCCTGGATGAGAATGAGATACCAATGACAGTGAGGGAACGCATCTTCGATGAATTCTCTTCCTGCGACCGCATACTATTCGAGAGTCGCCCCGAGTTCATCGAAAAGGATGTTCTTTCCACCTTACCGAAATCCACGACCATAGCATTGGGATTGGAATCATCCGACCCTGAAGTGATGGAAGTGAGCATCAGGAAAGGTTTCACGCCGAATGATGCGAAGAGAGCTGGAGAATTAGCGAAGGATGCAGGCCTGATGGTCCGTTCCTACCTTTTACTCAAACCGTTGTACATGCAGGAGCGTGTTGCCATAGATTCGGCTATAGATTCGGCAAGATTCGCGGACCCGTTCTCCGATGAGATATCGATCAATCCAGTCAATGTGCAGAAGGGAACAGTCGTGGAGAGGATCTGGAAGAGAGGGGACTACAGGCCCCCTTGGATATGGTCACTCATAGAGGTGTTCAAAGAACTATCTGGCACAATCAATTCTAGACTCATGTCGTCCCCTTCTGGCGGAGGAAGTCAGAGAGGGGTACACAATTGTGGTGAATGCGACCAGAGGGCTTTGGAGGCCATAGAGCGGTTCTCATTCACACAGGATGTCAGTGATTTGAACGTGACCTGTGAATGTCGCGACAGTTGGCAAAAGTATATGCTCTCCGAATCAATGCTGGGTACAGCAGCTGATCTCGACAGAGGATTCAGCAGCGATCTGATGATCAGGAAGTGATGGGTTGGATTACGATATCAAGAGAGGATGGTTCAAGAACGTCGAAGGAGATGCTCTGCCGAATCTGATGAGGGATGTGTTCGGAAATGTCAAAGCCGAAGGCGAGACATATGTGTCAGAATATGGTGTGATGACACGCATAGAGGCAAAGATCCTCGCAAAGGACAAGATGGACATCGCCACCGAATCGAGGAAGGGCCCTATGACGGACGAGGAGATCCTCGACAGTAAAAGGAAGCTCAATGAGTTCGCTGAGAAGGCTACAGGATTCGATGCGAAGGCCCGTATGAAGAGGGCACAGAAGAAAGCAAAAGAAGGGACGCTCTGAGCTCCCTTTTCTTTATTTATTTACGCGCGTTATATTAATACTATTTTTGCGACACCTTTATATATGACGTGGGTCTACGACCCATTAGATTAACGCGCAAGATGTTCGACCAGACACATCGGGCAATGCAATCGCAACCCATATCCAGGTCTCATGTCGATTTTTATCGGGATGTGGACGCGGTGTCACGGTCGAGGATTAGACGTTGAAATCGACTAAGATGCGAGATTAGCGAAGATACTCTCGCAGGATGTGAAATATGCCACAAAGGAGACGTCCAAAGAAGGGATCACGTGCGTACGGGCCTAGAAAGAGAGCCCAGTCGCAGACACCCCGCCTTGATTCTTGGCCTGAGATATCAGGTGCACCTAAGATTCAGGGATTCGCCGGATACAAAGCCGGTATGACGCACGCTTTCATAGTCGACAAGCGTGCAAAGGCAACAACATCGGGAATGGAAGTGCAGGTACCTGTCACGGTCCTTGAAGTTCCCCCGATGAAGGTAGCAGCAGTTAGGTTCTACGAGAACACGATCTACGGACTCAAGACCGCAGGCGAAGTATGGGCACAGGAGCTCGATCCTCTGCTTGACAAACGCCTGAACGTCCCGAAGTCACACGACGAAGCATCGTTCGCAAAATACGACGGTGTCGATGTCGATGACGTCCGTGTCATCGCCTACACACAGCCCAAGATGGTCAAGGGAGTTCCCAAGAAGGTCCCTGATGTCATGGAGCTTAGGATCGGCGGAGGCACCATCGACGAGAGGAAAGAGTTCGCAAAAGGCCTCCTCGGAAAAGATGTCACGATCAATGACTTCGCGACCGAGGGTACACTCATCGATGTCGTCGCAGTGACCAAAGGAAAAGGATTCCAGGGTGTTACGAAGCGCTGGGGAGTCAAACTTCTCTCACACAAGAACAGCAAACACCGCAGGGGAATCGCCAACCTTGGTCCTAAGAGACCCGGATACGTCAGGAGCACAGTTCCCGGATCAGGTCAGATGGGATACCACCAGAGGACAGAGTTCAACAAGCAGCTCATGAAGATCGGAGCAGAGGGATCGGAGATCACACCCAAGGGTGGATTCCTGAACTACGGCGATGTCGTCAACACATACGTACTCGTACATGGTTCCGTTCCTGGACCTACCAAGAGACTCGTTAGGCTCAGAGATGCAACGAGGGCACCCAAGACTGTCAACGATGTTACGGACATAACATATGTCTCTACATCATCAAAACAGGGGGCATGAGTTAGATGGCACAAACAAATGTTTATTCAGTTAAGGGAGACGTAGCAGGAAAGATCGATGTTCCCGCAGCCTTCGAGACCCCCTACAGGCCTGACTTGATCAAGAAAGCAGTCCTTGCAGCAGCGGCCAACGGCAGGCAGCCCTACGGACCTGGAGCAAGATCTGGTATGAGGCACTCCGTCAGCACATGGGGAAAGGGTCGCGGTACAGCACGTGTACAGCGTATCCACGATGGAAGCAAAGCTACAGAGTCACCTAACAACGTCTCAGGACGCAGGGCTCACCCACCGGTTCCCGAGAAGAACTGGTCACTTAAGGTCAACCAGAAAGAGCGTGTCCTCGCACGCAAGTCAGCACTTGCAGCAACAGGCTGTGCAGCATGTGTGAAAGCACGCGGACACCAGTTCGATGATGCAGTTTCATTCCCTATCGTTGTGGAAGATGACGTGCAGGATATCAAGTCAACATCCGAGGTATACGATCTCTTCGAGAAGATCGGAATCGCATACGATGTTGACCGTGCAAAGGACGGAACGAAGATCCGTGCAGGAAGGGGAAAGATGAGGAACAGAAAGTACCGCACACCCGTGTCGATACTTCTCGTCGTCACAGAGAAAGAGGCACCCATCATCAAAGGTGCAGCGAACCTTCCTGGAGTACAGGTTGAGACAGTCAACAGCATCAACGCCGCAGTGCTCGCACCCGGAGGAGACGCTGGAAGGCTTACAGTTTACACCAAATCGGCAATCGCCAAGATCGGAGAGTGGACACAGTGAAGCAGAACGATGTTCTTATCAAGCCTTTCGTAACAGAGAAGGCAATGAACGCCATCGGCGGAACCCCCACACAGGACTTCAAGGACGGAAACAAGATCGAGTTCCTCGTTCACAGGGATGCGGACAAGGCATTGATCAAGGTCGTCTTCGAGGAGCGCTTCGAGGTCAAAGTCGATAAGGTATGGACAAGAATCCAGAAAGATGGAAAGCATGCGATCATCAAACTCTCAGAAGGCTACTCGGCAGAGGATGTCGGAATGAGGGTCGGAGTATTCTGAAGGTGAGTGAACATGGCAAAGAGATTGAGAACGCAAAGGCGTGGAGCAGGCGGTAATCAGTACCGTTCACCCAGCCACAGGCACGTTGACGACATCAGACTCCCTGCAGTGAGCAACGCAGAGGGTGTCGTCAAGGATATAATTCACGCACCCGGAAGGACATCACCCCTTGCAGTCGTAGACTACGACGGTAAGAAGAACTACCAGATCGCAGCAGAAGGAATGTCAGTCGGCCAGAAGGTCGTCATCGGAAAATCACCTGCGAAGCCCGGAAACATCATGGCACTCGCAGCGATACCTGAAGGTACCGAGATCCACAACATCGAGGCACAGCCCGGAGATGGAGGCAAATACGTCAAGGTTGCCGGAGCATCAGGTACTGTCGTCAGCAGGGGATCGGTTGTGATCGTTGAGATGCCATCAGGTGTCCTCAAGGAGTTCAACCCCAACTGCCGTGCAGCAGTCGGTATCATCGCCGGTAACGGTAGGGCAGACAAGCCTTTTGCAAAATCAGGAAAGAAATGTCACGCACTTGGCTCAAGGTCGAAGGCACACTTCCACGTGAGCGGAGTTGCAATGAACGCAGTTGATCACCCCCATGGTGGAGGAAGTCACCCTCACATTGGTGGACCGAGTACCAAGAGCCGCAATGCATGGCCTGGACAGAAGGTAGGTCGTCTCTCACCTAAGAAGAAAGGCAAGAAGTGATTCATATGGGAAAATCTAAGATAATGGGTTCAGCAAAAGCTTCCAGGAGAAAGTCCAGGAAGAAGGCGAGCTTGATCCAGGCAAGGAGGAAGAAGGAGTTCCTTTACCGCGGTTACACCCTGGAAGAACTTCTCGAGATGTCATTCGATGAGGTCCTCGGACTCATGCCTTCGAGATCAAGGAGAACATACATGCGCGGACTGAATTATGAGCAGCAGGTGCTCTTCGACAACCTCAAGAATGCTGAGGCTGGAGCAACAATAAGGACACACCGCAAGGATCTGCCTATCATACCCCAGTTCGTAGGAAAGACCGTCAGCATCTATGACGGAAAGGAATTCAAGGACGTTGAGATAAAGCCCGAGATGATCGGACACTTCCTCGGTGAGTTCGTCATCACAAGGAAGATGCCTGTGCACTCCGGACCTGGAGTCGGTGCAACAAGGTCCTCTAAGTTCATGCCGTTGAAGTGAGGTGTTTGAGTTGAAAGGATATACAGCAGATTCAAACCCCGAGAACTCCGCGAAAGCATTGGGAAAGGAGATGCCTATCTCACCCAAGCTCTCACGCGAGGTATGCGGAATGATCCGTGGAATGAAGGTCGACAGGGCAGTCGCTGTCCTCGAGGGCATCATCGCAATCGAGACCCCCGTTCCTCTCAAGAGATACAACAAACGTGTATCGCACAAGCCTGGAGTAGGTCCAGGAAGGTACCCCAAGAAGGTCGCTCAGGCAACACTTGGAGTACTCAATAGCGCGATCGCTAACGCTGAGTACAAGGGACTCTCCAAGGACAACATGGTCATAAGCACCATCACGGCCTCAAGGGGAAGGGTCACACCCGGACACATGCCCAGGGCACACGGAAGGGCGACTCAGTGGAACCAGGAGACAGTCAACCTCGAGATAATCATTGAGGAGGTAGAGTGAAATGGCATCAGAAAGAAGATTCGTTGCCGAGAACATCCGCAGGGTTCTCCTCAAAGAGTACCTCATGAAAGAGGTAAGCCGTGCAGGATTCGGAGGACTTGACGTTCAGAGGACACCACTGGGAACACGTGTCATCCTCACAACGGAGCGCCCCGGTCTCGTCATCGGAAGGAAAGGTCAGACTATCAAGAACCTGACAACAGCAATCGAGGAGCAGTTCGGCTTTGAGAACCCCCAGATCGAGGTCCAGGAAGTCAAAGATCCCAACCTCAACGCACAGATCATGGCAGAGAAGTTGGCATTCTCCCTTGAGAGGGGATGGCACTTCAGAAGAGCGGGTCACTCATCCGTTCGTAGGATCATGGATTCAGGCGCAAAGGGATGTTACATCATCATCGCAGGAAAACTCACAGGTCAGAGACACAGGACAGAGAAGTTCAAGGATGGAAACATCAAGTTCTGCGGTGATCCGAAGGCCAACTTCATGGACCAGGGATATGCAGTGGCCAAATTGAAGATGGGAGTCATCGGTGTGACCGTTCAGATCATGGAACCCAACGCGAAATTGCCCGCTGACACAACAGTACTCGGTAGGACAGAGGCAGTAGCGGTCCTCCCCCAGATCTTCGAAGAGGACTATGTAGCACCTTCGAAGACGGAAGAGGTCGTCGCCGAACCCGTCGAGGCAGATGCAGCGAATGCAGGAGTGGAGTGAGATGGTACTTAAAGTTTCTGAGATCAGGAATATGGGTGCTGATGAGCGCAACCAGAAGCTCAAAGAGCTTAGGGAAGAGCTCATGCACGAGAGAGGAGTCTCCTCGATGGGCGGTGCACCGGCTAACCCCGGAGCGATCCGCTCCATCAGGACAGACATCGCTCGCATCCTTACAGTCCAGAAGGAGGAGGAAGAGCTCTAATGACGGAGATCTGCCCCGTATGTGGCCTGCCGAAGGAACTCTGTATGTGCGAGGAAATCGCACGCGAGTCACAATCCGTCAGGATTTCGGTGGATAGCCGTAGGTACGGAAAGGTCGTTACGGTGATCGATGGTATCGATGACGGTTCCATCGACATCAACGATCTGGCCAAGAAGTTGAAGAACAAGTGCGCCGCAGGCGGAACATCCAAGGACGGACGCATAGAACTCCAGGGCGATCACAAGAGAAAGGTGCAAGCCGTACTGGAGGAGATGGGCTTCAAGACGGAAGTAAGGTAAGATGAATGCTCGTGATTTCATGAGGACGGAATTCATTGGATTGGATGTGGAAGTGCTGTCAGCACCATGTTACTCTGGCTTGTCCGGCGTAGTGGTTGATGAGACGAAGAACACATTCACCATCGACTCGGCCGGAACTGAGAGAATGGTACCCAAACCAGGCAATGAATTCAGGTTCACGTATGAAGGCAAAGAATTCGTCGTTAAAGGAAAAGATATACAACACCGACCAGAAGACAGAATAAAGAAGGTTAGGTGAATAATATGACAGCAAGAGATATCGGAATCAATGTCAACCCCCCGAAGGCGGAATGCAACGACCCCAACTGTCCCTACCACGGCACATTGCCCGTGAGAGGACAGATCATCGATGGTAAGGTCGTTTCTGTCAGGATGGACAAGACCGCGGTGGTTGAGAAGCACTACCTGAAATATCAGGAGAAATACGAAAGGTACGAGAAGAGGACAGGCAGGTACATGGTGCACGCACCATCCTGCTTCGAGCTTAAGGTCGGCGATGAAGTGAAGATCATGGAATGCCGCCCGCTCAGTAAGACGGTTTCATTCGTCGTCGTCGAGAAGAGGGAGTGAAATGAAGGGAATAGCTGGTAACCAGACAAGAGGCCTTCAGAACGGCTCCGAGATCAACGTCATCGACAACACGGGTGCAAAGGTCATCGAGATCATCACCGTCCCCGGATACCACGGTGTCGCAAGGCGTGTCCCCTCCGCAGGAGTCGGAGACATGGTCATCGCATCCGTGAAGAAGGGAACACCCCAGATGAGGAGGCAGATCGTCTTCGCAGTCATTGTTCGTCAGAGACGCCCGATGAGACGCCCCGATGGAACAATGATCTTCTTCGAGGACAATGCAGCGGTCATCACCACAGATACCGGTGAGACCAAAGGAACTGACATCAAAGGACCTGTTGCAAGAGAGGCAGCCGAGAGGTGGCCCCGTATCGCAGCAACAGCAAGTGTCATCGTGTGAGGTGTGAGATATGGTCAGCAGCAAAGCAAGGAACCAGAGGAAGATGCGTGCGAACGCACCAGCCCACATCAAGAGAAAGATGCTCTCATCACACTTGAGCGCAGATCTCCAGAAGGAGTACGGAAAGCGTTCAGCACGTGTCTGTCTCGGCGATACCGTGATGGTTCTCCGTGGTGGAGAGGACATCCGCGGTGTCGAGGGAAAGGTCATCGGAGTCATGACGGACGAGGGACGTATCACGATTGAGGGTGTGACCATCAATCAGGCCGACAACACAGCGGTCGCACGTCCCATACACGCATCCAATGTCGTCATCACCAAGTTAAACCTTGATGATGCATGGAGAAAGGATGCACTCAAGAGAGGAAAGGGGGCTAAAGAATGAGCGACCACTTGAAGAGATTGAATGCACCCAGGTCCTGGCCCATCAAGAGGAAGGTCAGCATCTGGACAACAAAACAGCGCCCCGGTTCACACTCAGTCGAGAACAGTATCCCTGCAGCATTCCTGCTCAGGGATATGATCAAGATCTGTGACACCGCAAGGGAAGCAAAGAGGATCGTCGCCAACCGTGACCTCCTCGTCGACGGAAAGCCCGTAAGGGACGTAAAGGCCCCTGTCGGACTCATGGATGCAGTTGCGATCCCCAAGATGGATCTCTACTTCCGCATCGTCCTCACAGACAAGGGAAAGCTTGTAGCAGTACCTATCTCGAAGGATGAGGCAGGATGGAAACTCTGCAGGGTAGAGGGCAAAACGAAGATCACAGGTGGAAAGATCCAGGTCAACCTCAACGATGGAAGGAACATCCTCCTCGAGAAGAACGCATACAAATCAGGTGATGTCCTTAAGATTGCAGTACCTTCACAGGAGATCCTCGAGGTATTCGCACTCGACAAGGATGCAGCAGTACTCATCACCAGTGGACAGCACGCAGGAAAGACGGTGACGGTCTCCGAATACATCATCACGGAAGACGCTTCTGCAAACATCGTCAGATTCACAGACGGTACAGAGACAGTCAAACGCAACGTGTTCGTGATCGGCGCAGGATCCTCTGCAATAAAGCTCCCGGAGGCATCTGAATGAACTCACTCAGGGATGTCCGCGTTGAGAAGGTCGTCGTTAACATCGGTGTCGGCGAAGCCGGAGAGAGACTCTCCAAAGCATGCAAGGTCCTTGAGATGGTAACAGGACAGAAACCTATACAGACGATCTCAAAGACAGTCAACAGGGATCTTGGAATCCGTGAGGGTATGCCTCTCGGATGCAAGGTCACCCTCAGGGGAGAGGTCGCAACGGATTTCATCAAGAGGGCACTCATCATCCGTGAGATGCGTGTTCCCGAATACTCCTTCGACAAAGAAGGCAACATGTCATTCGGTATCACAGATTACACGGATTTCGACGGTATGAAATATGACCCTGAGATCGGAATCTTCGGAATGGATGTCAATGTCGTTCTCAGAAGGACAGGAAACAGGATCACACAGAGGATGCTCCTCAAGAGGAGGATCCCCAAGGGACACCGTGTCCAGCGCGATGAAGCGATCCAGTACATGAAAGATAACTTCAGTGTTAAGGTGGTTGAATGAAGCCAAAGAAACAATTCGGCAGATCTGTCGGCTGCACACGCTGCGGACGCAGAAGAGGAATCATAAGGAGGTACGGAATGCACCTCTGCCGCCAGTGCTTCAGAGAGATGGCCCCGGAACTGGGATTCAAGAAATATTCGTGAGGTGAGAAGATGCAGAATGATCCATTGAACGACGCAATGTCAGTAATGAAGAATGCCGCGGAGAACGGTCAGAGCGAATGCATCATCGAACCGTCCTCAAAGCTTATCGGTCGTGTACTGAAAGTTATGCAGGACAACGGTTACATCAACCAGTTCGAGTACATCGAAGACGGCAAAGCCGGTAAATTCCGTGTCATGATGAAAGGAGCGATCAACAACTGTGGTGTCATCAAGCCCAGGTACTCGGTCAAGGCGATCGACCTCGAGAAATTCGAGGCAAGATACCTTCCGGCCCAGGACTTCGGAGTCTTGATCTTGACCACCACAGCTGGTGTGATCACTCAGTCCAGCGCCAAAGAACTTGGTGTTGGAGGAAAATTGTTAGCATTTGTATATTGAGGAATATAGATGACAATAGCAGGGAAAATCGTAAGCACCATCGCCATCCCAGATGGGGTTACCGTCTCACAGGACGGTAATATCCTGAAGGTCAAAGGACCGAAAGGTGAATTGAGCAGAAACTTCGCGCATCCCAGCGTAAATGTTGCCATTGACGGAAGCAACGTCGCAGTGTCATGCGAGTTCCCGACCATCAGGGAGAAAGCCATGGTCGGTACATTCCACGCACACGTCAGGAACATGGTCAGGGGAGTCACAGAGGGCTACCTCTATGAACTCAAGGTCGTGTTCTCGCACTTCCCGATGAAGGTAGCTGTTAAGGGAGACAGAGTCGAAATCGACAACTACATGGGAGGCCACGCACCCCGTTTCGCCAACATAGTCGGCGGATGCAAGGTGAAGGTCAACGGAGCGGACGTCACAGTAGAAGGAATCGACATAGAGGCAGTCGGACAGACCGCCGCCAACATCGAGAGGGCAGCATCCAGAGGAGGATTCGATAAGAGGGTCTTCCAGGACGGAATCTATGTCATCAAGAAATCCCACAAGGTGAGAGAATGAGCGTTAAGAGTTTCAAGGACTTCCCAGGACTCAAGGATGAGAATATCCCCGAGCTTGAATCCATCGGAATCAAGACAGTCGAGGAATTCTCAGCCGCATTGAAGGATGAGGGCAAGCTCAAAGAGATCATCAAAGCGCTCTCCGGAGTAGGCCCCAAGACCGCAATGAAGTGGAAAGCACTCGTTGAGGGAGATGCAGAGGAGCCCAAGAAGGAAGCGAAGAAGGAATCCAAGAAGGATGCCAAGAAAGCAGAGGACAAGGTCGAGGTCATCGAAGAGCCTAAGGCATACGTCCCCTCGATCAAAGCAAAGATCTCGGACGAGACAGCTTCAGGACTCGCAAAGAGGGCAATCATCAACGGACGCAGGCCAACATTCCGCAGACAGGAGTGGTTCAGATACTCCAAGCTCGGAGAGGCATGGAGAAGACCAAGGGGTATTCACTCGAAGATGAGAAGACACCTCAAGAGGCGCACTCACATGGTCGACATCGGATACCGTGGACCCGCAGCGGTCAGGGGACTTCACCCGTCAGGATTCGAAGAGGTCATGGTCTACAATGTAGATGGACTCACTAACGTTGACCCCAATGTACAGGCAGTTCGTATCGGCGGAACGGTCGGAACGAAGAAGAGGCTTGACATTCAGGCGAAAGCAGATGAACTCGGTATCAGGGTTCTCAACAGGATGGTGTGAATATGGATCTTAAGAACCAGAAAAGAATGGCAGCAGAGATCCTCAAATGCGGTGAGAACAGGGTATGGATCGACCCCGATAAGATCGAGGACGTTGCAGAGTGCATCACTCGTGCAGATGTCCGTACAGCGATCGCATCAGGCGTCATCAAGGCCAAACCGAAATCAGGCACATCCTATGGAAGGATCAGATACGCCAAAGGCCAGAAGGCCAAAGGAAAGAGGAAGGGACCTGGAAGCAGGAAGGGAACGGACAATGCCCGTGTACCTGACAAGAGAAGGTGGATCTCTACGATCAGGCCTATCCGTGAGGAGCTCAAACAGCTTCGTGCGGACGGTAAGATCACACCCTCTGCATACAGATTGTATTACAGGAGGGCAAAGGGTGGTGTCTACAAGAACCGCAGGAACCTTAGGATGCATATGATCAATGCAGGACACTTGAAGGAGGAGGAGAACTGATGGCAACAGGACCAAGATATAACGTTGCGTTCCGCAGAAGAAGAGAGGGTCGTACAGACTACTACGCCCGCCGCAAACTCCTCAGAGGAGGAGAGCTCAGGGCAGTCGTCAGGAGATCCAACAAGAACGTGAACATCCAGTTCGAGAAATTCGGAATGGGTGGCGACAAGGTAGTTGTTTCAGCGACATCCAAAGAGCTCAGTAAGTACGGATGGGACAAATCCTGTTCGAACATACCTGCAGCATACCTTACAGGATACCTTGCCGGAAAGAAAGCAGTAAAAGAAGGAATCGAGTACGCGATCCTCGATATCGGTATGCAGAACCCTAAGCGTGGCGGAGTGCTCTTCGCTACCGTAGCAGGTATGTCTGACGCCGGAGTCGAGATCCCATTCGGAGAGGGTGTACTTCCCGAAGAGGACAGGTTGAACGGTGCGCACATCGATGAGAGCATCGCAGCACTTGTCGCTGCAGTAAAAGAGAAGATGGAGGCTGAATAAAATGGCAGACTGGGTCCCAAAAACAAGACTCGGACAGATGGTCCTCAACGGAGAGATCACCACAATGAGCGACGCTCTTGCCACAAAGCTCCCGCTTCGTGAGCCTCAGATCGTTGATATCCTCCTTCCTGAACTTCAGGATGAGGTCATCGATCTCAACATGGTACAGAGGATGACCGACTCTGGAAGAAGGGTCAGGTTCGCTGTGACATGTATCGTCGGAAACGGCGATGGATTCATCGGAATCGGAAGGGCGAAAGGAAAAGAGGTCGGTCCCGCAATCAGGAAAGCTATCGACAACGCAAAGCTCAACATCATCGAGATCAAGAGAGGATGCGGTTCCTGGGAATGCGGTTGTCAGCAGCCCCACTCACTGCCTTTCGAGGTCCACGGAACATGCGGATCCGTTGAAGTCACATTCAAACCCGCACCACGTGGTATCACACTCGCAGTCGGTGATGTCGCAAAGAGTCTGCTCACACTCGCAGGCGTCAAGGATGCATGGGGATTCGCCAGGGGTAACACCAAGACGAAGGTCAACTATGCACTTGCAACATTCGAGGCACTCAGGATGACCTCCACGATGAGGGTAACTGATGAGCAGGCGAACAAGCAGAACATCGTGTCAGGACCTATCGGATTAACGATCCAGGAAACTGACGTGGACTCCATGGAGGAATGAAAATGGCATACGCAGTCATACGTGTACGTGGTCAGCCCGATGTCAACTACGACATCGAGCACACCATGGAACTCCTTGGACTTACAAGGGTCAACCACTGTGTCGTTATCCCTGAGAACGATGCGATGAAAGGAATGCTTCAGAAAGCTAAGGACTACATCACATGGGGAGAGATCAACGAAGAGACATTGGTCGACATGATCAAAGTCCGCGGAAGACTCGAGGGTGACGAACCTATCAACGCAGAGACACTCGGCGACAATGATTTCGTCAAGACCCCTGAGGAGATGGCAAAGGCCATCCTCGCAGATGAGTTCAAGGCAAACGTCAAGAACAACGGAATAAAGCCTGTGTTCCGTCTTCACCCCCCAATCAAGGGATATGAGGGTAACAAGCGCTCATGGAAGAACGGTGGAGCACTCGGATACAGGGGCGACGCGATCAACGATCTCATCGCCAGGATGCTGTGAGGTGGAGATATGCCGAGCAGAACAAAGAAATTCAGAGGTTCCAGGACACACGGACGCGGTAAGAAATCCGGAAGGGGAGCAGGTATCATTGGAGGACACGGTATGGCCGGATACTCCAAGACAAAGAAGATCCAGATGCTGAAGAACGACAAGGCTAACCACTCGAAGTACTTCGGACACTACGGATTCAAGAGGCCACAGTGCACGGTCTCTGCAAACAGCACCCTTAACGTCAAGGAACTAGAGGAACAGCTTGAGCGCTTCGTCTCACTCGGTTTCGCAACAAAGAACGGTGACGTGTACGATGTCAACCTCACAGAGGCTGGCATCGACAAACTCCTCGGAAACGGCAACATCGTTTCCAAGGTGAACGTAACCGTTTCAGAGGCATCCGAATCCGCAGTCGAGAAGATCAAAGCGGCAGGCGGTTCCATCGTCGGTTTCGATGAAGAAGAAGCAGCAGAAGAATAAGAGGAGAATGAGACATGGCAGAAGAGACGAGAAGCTTACTGTATAAGGTTAAGCCGATATCCGACAGGCTGCCTGCAGTGAAGCGTCCTGAAGGGCATGTGCACTTCAGGACGAAGATGCTATGGGTGCTTGTCGTTCTCGTCGTGTACTTCGTGATGGCGAATGTCAGTGTCTATGGCCTGGATCAGGCCAAGGCACTCGATCTATTCGCTCAGTACAGGACGATCATGGCCGGTGCTTCAGGAACACTGATGCAACTCGGTATAGGACCAATAGTCACGGCTTCGATCATTATGCAGTTGTTCGTCGGTGCCAAGATCATCAAACTCGACCTTACGGACAAAGAGGACAAAGGCTGTTACCAGTCAGTGTTGAAACTGCTGGTCATAGTTATGATCCTGTTCGAATCCGTCCCCCAGGTATTCGGTTACCTGGTGCCCTCGTCATCCTTCCAGGGTGCCGTGGGCCTGGGCGGAGCCAGAGCACTCATCATCCTGCAGATCGCATTGGGATCATACGTGTTGTTCCTGATGGATGAGGTGGTGTCGAAGTGGGGTATCGGTAGTGGTATTTCGCTATTCATCGCCGCAGGTGTGGCGCAGGCCCTGTTCACAGGAACACTCAACTGGAATCCGATAACAAGTGGTGCGGATTACAGCCTCAGCAACCCTCCCGCAGGAACGATTCCAAAGGTCATCTACATACTTGCAACATGCACACCGGCTCAGTTGAGCAGCCAGGGATATGAGATCATGTTCCTATCTCAACCGAACCCCGTGATCGCATTGCTAGGTACGTTGTTGATCTTCCTGGTCGTCGCATACCTTGAATCGACTCGTATCGAGTTGCCTTTGTCACACGGCAATGCTCGTGGTGCAAGGGGAAGATATCCGATCAAACTGATCTACGCAAGCAACATCCCGGTCATCTTGATGTCCGCTCTGTTGGCCAACATCAGCATGTTCGCACTGCTGTTCTACAGCAACGATCTGTTGAGTGGCATCCCGTTGCTCGGTAGCAACTCATACATCGGATACTTCGAGGAGTCGAGCACACAGGCCGCGGGTGGACTCGCATGGTATTTGTCAGCACCATCTGGAATCACGGATTGGTTAGTACCTATCCTGAATCCGAGTGTGAGTGGCAACATACACAGTCCTCTGATGAACCTGATGCGCGTAGTCATCTACGTGTCGGTCATGATCCTAGGTTCGGTGTTGTTCGCGAAGTTCTGGGTTGAGACCACGAACTTGGGTCCGAGGGCAGTAGCCGCTCAGATTCAGAAGAGTGGTATGCAGATCCCCGGATTCCGTCGCGATCCCCGTGTCCTTGAGAGAGTGCTTGAAAGGTACATCCCTGCTGTAACGGTGATGTCCGGAGCTATCGTCGGTGCTTTGGCAGCATTCGCAGATTTGGTTGGTACGACCGGTAATGCGAGCGGAACAGGAGTTCTGCTTACAGTCGGTATCCTTATCCACTTCTACGAGGCAATGGGTAAAGAACAGATGATGGAGATGAATCCTGTACTGAGAGGATTCTTCGGAGGAGAGTAAGATGGCAGCACCTGGCGGTCAGCAGTCACCCGAGAACATGCCCATGCCCGATATGAAGGGCATGTGGACCATGCTCATCATGATGATGATGATCATGGTACTCTACTGGATAGACGGTAGCGAGCATGTGATCGGTAATGTGCTGAACTACGTATTCCAGTTCCTTGATTTCGATGGAAAGTGGCCTGTGGTCACACTGATGCTCGCAGGTATGATCATGGTGGTCATATCCACAGTGATCAGGACGCTGATGATGGATACCATCGCTCAGCAGAAATCACAGGCGTACAGCTCTGCATTCAACAAGGAGTTGCGTCAAGCCAGGCTGGATAACAATACCTACAAACTCAAGAAGCTGATGGATATGCAGCCGATGGTGATGGCGAAGACCATGGAGACAAGCAACAAGATGATGAAAGCTATGCCTGTCACCATGATCATCGTCATCCCGATGTTCTTGTGGGTAAGGTACTTCGTCGATGTGACATTGAGTGGCATGAGCATGATAAGTGTTCCCTGGTCAATGATATCGGCAGGTGCAGGTGTTGACCTCCACGCTTCATACGTTCTCCCGGCATGGATCCTGATCTATTCTTTGATCAGTATTCCTATCGGACAGATCGTCATGAGGTTGGTCAGGACATATCAGTTCAAGAGGCGTCTCGCCGAACTTGAATCGAATGTCGATCTGGAAGAGGTCGCATGAGGATAACAATCAGTGGTCCTCCCGGTTCTGGGAAGACCACTGCCTGCAACAATCTCTCTGAGGCTCTAGGTCTGAAGGCTGTGGTCTTCGGTAAGATCTTCAGAGAGATTGCGGCAGAAAAAAACATTTCTTTGATAGAACTCGGCGCTATGGCCGAGAAGGATCCCACCATCGACAAAGGTATCGATGAGAGGATTGTAGAGATCGCGAGGGAGAATGAGGACATAATCCTCGAATCCCGTCTTTCTGCATATATGTTGAAAAGGAATGATATTCCTGCCTTCAAGATATATCTATATGCAAGTCCCGAGGTCCGTATGGCTAGGATAGGTGTTCGCGAAGGCGATTCATTTGAGAAGGCCATGGCGGATACGATAGAACGTCAGGCTTCCGAAGCCAAACGTTATATGATGTATTATAACATAGACATCAATGATATGAGTGTCTATGATCTGATTGTGAACACGGATGATCTGACTCCCGATGAAGTGCTTGAACTGATACTTGATGCCATAGAGGGATGATCTTGCTCGTCAAGGATCCTAATGCCATTAAGGACAGATGGGGCAAGAGACCATCAGATAGGACCATGGGAGAGCTACTTGATGCTGGTGTCGTAGCTTTGGATAAACCGCGTGGCCCCACATCACATCAGGTGACAGCGTGGGCAAGGGACGCATTACATGTGAAGAAGATCGGTCACGGAGGTACATTGGACCCATATGTTAGCGGTGTTCTTCCATTATGTCTGGGCAAGGCAGTAAGGTTGACCGATGTCGTTCTATCATCTAAGAAGGAATACATCTGTCTGATGACGCTTCATGGAGACAGGGCCGAGAAGAGGATCCGTCAAGTGATCTCGAATTTTGTAGGGAAGATCTATCAGTTACCTCCAGTGAGATCCTCTGTTAAACGTCAACTCAGGATAAGGAACGTGTCTGAAATCGATATACTTGAGATTGATGGCAGAAAGATCCTGTTCAAGATCAGGTGCGATGCCGGTACGTACGTCAGGACATTATGTACGGATATAGGTGAAGCACTCGGTTGCGGTGGGAACATGCTCGAACTCAGGCGTTCGATGTCAGGTGTGATGGATGAATCTGAATCTGCGACATTGCACGATCTTGCGGATGCGTACGTATTCTGGCAGCAATATGGTAGGGAAGCATGGCTTCGCAGCCTGATAATGCCGATGGAGGTTCTTGTCGAACCGTTACCAAAGATCATCGTCAAGGCGACTGCCGTGGATGCGATATGTCATGGCGCTAATTTGAACATCTCTGGAATTCATATGTTGGACGATGAGATAAGGAAGAATGCACTCGTAGCATTGATGACCGCAAGAGGGGAACTCATCGCTATCGGTAAGATGATGATGTCCTCTCAGAAGATCATGGCCACGGACAAAGGCATAGCCGTAAATGTTGAAAGAGTTTTCATGGAGCCTGGTCATTATCCTAGGATGTGGCATTATTCCACTGATTTGGATGATTTGATAACGGAAGAATAATATCTTTAATCATTCAATCTCGTTTTGATGTTATTCAATAGGAGAAGTACACTCGTTGAGCATCAATGCATCACCATAGGTGAATTCGACATAACCGTCGATGGTGCATACAAGAACATAATCACGTATCCTTTGAATGTGAAGAAGGATAGGGATGTGTTCATATCAGTGAAATCTGACAACGGCGTGGATGTATCCGTAGTTAATACGAAAGGATACAATACTAAATTCTCCGAGGGTGTAAAAGACGCGGTCATCGGACCGATCCATACGACCGAAAAGGGTACGATGGCTTTGATACTAGGCGTTTATCGCGGTGATCTGGCACACGTTGAGTTAGAGGCTTGGATGGAGTGATCCTATGAACTTCAAATTCGTCACAGGCAAGAAGGCCGGATTCTGGTTCAACGATTCCAAGGATGAGTTGAATCTATTATCCAAATTCGATAAGGCCGAACTTGTCATCTATGTGGTGTCGATGATATTGTGTGCGATAGGCGCATTGATGGTATTGACGATGACGGAGTTGGAATCGTACTACGCATTGCTCATTCTGACAGTACCATTCTTCATCTTGGGATTCGTATTCTATTTCAAGAGCATGAGGTGGTATCTATTGGCAATAATCGGCATCGGTACCGCCGTAGCACTGATGTATTTCAAGATAGATCTGATCCTCGTCTTCTTAATCGATGCGATATTGGTAGGTTCTGTCGGTGTTGTTTCTTTGGTCAGTGCGATACAGAGATTGATCTTCTATAGGGTGTTGAGGAGAGCGGAGATCATCAACATCAAGGACAGGATGACCTTCACGGATAAGGTGATAACTTTCATCTTCAACATACCCAGTGATCTGGATACACGTTCTATAACGATGGATTACAATCTCAATAGGGCATCCATTCCGTGGAAAGACATCAGGATGACCATGAGGATGGGTATGATGATCGGGATATTCATGTGGATCTATTTCTCGATGAATCCCACATTCATCTTGTTCGGTTCCATAATGAATGCGCCGATGTATGTATTCTCTATCGTGTTGTTCATCCCAGTGATAGTGATGCCATGGTCCATATTCATGTCATTGAACGTCAGGATAAGGACGAAGTACCGTGACTTCTATCTTTATAGCGGGATAATCGAGACATTGAAGAGGATCATCCTTCCGATGTTCGCTGCATTGGTCTATCTGCTGATCGCAGTGAACAAGAGCGGATTCATGTCCGTTCTGGCGTACATCATATTGTCTGTGGTCATAACCGCATTCATAATAGGGTTGACATCATTGATCTATTACGCATTCTTCGAGAGGAAGATAGTCAATGATATCGTTTCAAAATGGAAGGTGTTCCGTCCCATCTCGCTCCTGATGGAGATCGATGATGGAAGGGATGGTATAACGAAATACCCCGGAACACCTGTCAGGGATACCAATGATTTCCATTCACTGGATTTCAAATGATATCAATCCAACATGGATTCGTTCATCCTTCCAGGTTGGGTGAGTGATGTCAATATCGGCAGGAAGATCTTTCCGGATCCATATCCATCGCTTCTGCTGCTCCCGATGAGTTCAGGTTCGTCCTCATTGGATATGATCACGTTGCTCTTCTGATATTTTCCCTCGATCTCTACGAACGGTGTGTTGATATTATCTTTAGCTATGCTCAATATGACATCGGCCATCGTCTGTATCTGTTCGGGCGTATAGTCCTTCGGCACCTCGATCATGAAATTGTGCGTTTCCAAGGTCGCATCGAAGAGATGGAACACTTCGGATCCTTCCATGAGCTCTTTGAACTCATCGGCCTTCTCATAGTTCACTGACAGTTCAAGGATGCGCTCCGTCCATGCCTTTGCGATATCGATATACAAGCAATCCTTGCCGAGTACTTTCCACATGGCTACCGCATCACAGAATGGAGATAAACGGTTTACTACGATACAATGACTGGAATCGACCCTCTTCAGAGATTCGGGACAGGACATGATCGTTGTCCCGTCCCTTCTGAACGGTGTGATGATCAGAATCTGACGACCGCATCGACATACAACGAGCGGTTCTCTCTGTAAGCACGGACAGCATCTTGTCCCATCATGAGCAGATCGGATTCCTTGTCATCCATGTTATGCAGCATAGATTCCATATCTATCTCCCTGCCATCATGGGTGGATACGATCTCTGCGAAGCGATCCTTGCATTCTTGGTCTACATCCATCATCGAGTTGGACAGCATGACGCATCCTGCCATGAACGCATTCTGTGCAGCAAGGAGTTTCTCAACCTGTGGATCAGAATCCCTTCCGACATTGACCTGTATCTTTGCCGATATGTTGTTGGCGGTGAGCCTCAGGAATCTATCCTCTGTACAATCCATATCTCCCTTCGCAGCTTTGGCAAGATTATCAAGCTGCCTAGACGATATCTCAAGATACCTTGCGGAGAGTTTCAGATTCTCGTCACGTATGTGGTACGGTAACAGGACATGGTTGGCAAGTGTAGCTAATACGACGCCTGCGAGTATGTACAGCACGCGTTCGAGGACCACAGGTTCCGATGGATCCGCCATCGAGGCTGCCAAAAGGGCCATCAATGTCACAAATATCATCATCAGATCGTATCTCTTTGGATCCACAACAGTGTAGATGTAACTGATCATCAATGTGACGATGGCAAGCGATTCAGCCGTTCCTCCGAAGAGAGATACAAGAGCGATGAATATGCATGCGCCGACCAATGTGCCGACTATACGCATCGAGGATTTGGTCCATGATCCCTCCACATATGGTTGGACGATGGCGACGGTCGTGAACAACAACCATTTAGCATTCTCCAATTCCCAATATTGCCATATGAAGGCCCATACGGTGAACAGTGTGGCCATACGGACGGCGAATGTGAATCTCACAGAATCCGTGCGCAGATTCTCCTTCATGATCGTTCTGAACTTGAACGCACGAGGGACCTCACCATCCTCATCGACCATATCTTCGGAGTTCTCCAAGGCTGTGAGTTCGAGCATTATCGCTTTAACGGATGCTAAGATCGCAAGGTCCGCATCATGGTTCCTTTGGAGGAATCCATCAGCACGGGAACAGAATTCATCAAGGGACATGGAATCGTTCTCATAGGAAGCAAGATCATCCATGAGTGATGCCACTTCTTTGACGATCCTAGGATCACGTTCACGAAGGCATATCGATCTACCGAGACTCTGGAGCGATGCGACAAGATCCATGACGGGACGATCCTTCGGATTGATGAAGAAACCGTCCTTCATACGATCGTATACGGTGGAGTTGACGTTGGAACAGACCTTATCGAGTTCATCGGTCGTGGTGATGCTACCAGACAATACCTTGTCACACTCCTTACCGATCGCATCGCACATGGATACTATGGCATTGTGGCAGGTCCTCTCCATCTTGTTACGGTTCAGCAACACATTCAATCCTACTGTGAGTATAGAACCGACCATGAGCGCAAGGATGCGTATGGGGAGTTCCTCCAATGTCACCGGCATGGACATCATGAATGCATATCCCAAAAGGAACGGGAAATGCATAGGGGATTTCATGTCATGCATCGTGATGAAGGTCGTCAGGAAGACGAATGAGAAATTCACTACTATACCAAGGAATGGATTCATCAGCGAGATGAAGGCACCGAAGCCCATGGCTAAGGTGAACATCATAAGGCTCATCAGATTCGACAGAGGCCTTACTGACAGGTCCCTGCCAAGCATCATGAGTGCGATGATGACGACGAAAACACCGACTAGGGAGTTCTTCTGACCGAATATAGCAGTGAATATTCCAACGAACAGACAGAGTGCTAAGAAGAACAGACTCTTATTGATCAGTGTTTTCGCATCCATGTGTTCATCACCCGCTCCTTCTATTTCAAGATTTCACGTCGTGGATGCGAGTTCAATCGAGAACAATTGACCAGAAAAGTCTCATCGCGCATGCATCTTTCATTTCCTTCGCGCGAGTATTTATAAGGATTACACATTCCTGGCAAACGAGCATATGACAGAATTCACCGTCACACCATGGGAAGTAACAGGGGATATCGATTATGATGAGCTTCAGAGGAAGTTCGGGACATCACCTATCGATGATGAGGTCCTTAGGAGATTGTCCAAATACGGAGAACTCCACCCAATGCTCAAGCGCGGGATATTCTATTCGCACAGGGACCTGATCCCGCTCCTTGACAGTTATGATAAGGGCGATGAGTTCATGCTCTACACAGGAAGGGGCCCATCAGGCAACACACATCTCGGCCATATGATGCCTTGGATCTTCAACAAATGGGTCCAGGACACGTTCAAAGTGCCGATGTTCTTCCAAATGACGGATGATGAGAAGTTCCTCTTCAAGGACCTTACGCTCCACGATACGAGGAACATGGCCTATGAGAATGCATTGGATTTCATCGCATTGGGCTTCGATACGGAGAAGACGAAGATCATCCTCGACACCGAGTGCATCAAGACGCTGTATCCGATCGCACTCAAGGTCGCTAAGAAGGTAACATTCTCCACTGCAAAGGCGGTATTCGGATTTGAGAATTCTTCCAACATCGGTCAGATATTCTTCACGACGATGCAGACTGCACCTGCATTCCTCGCTTCAGAGGTCTATGGCAAACAGATGCCATGCCTCATACCTTGCGGTATCGATCAGGACCCACACTTCAGAGTGACCAGGGATGTCGCTCCCGGTCTGAACTATCCAAAGCCCAGTATGCTGTACTGTAAGATGTTCCCTGGGCTCAGCGGTGCGGACAAGATGTCATCTTCCGATGAGAATGCCACCATCTACACAACGGATACACCCAAAGCTGTGAAGAAGAAGGTCGGAAGAGCGTTCACAGGAGGGTGCGTTTCAGTGGAGGAACAGAGGCAGAAGGGAGGCAATCCCGATGTCTGTGCAGTTTTCAAGTACAATTATTACATGTTCGAGCATGACGACAAGAAACTCGAAGAGATGATCCACAAGTGTAGGAACGGAGAGATACTCTGTGGCGAATGCAAACAGGCGCTCACCGAGAAGATCAACGTGTTCCTCGAGGACCATCAGGCAAAGAGAGAGGAGGCGAAGGAGGTCGTGGACAGCATGACCTTCGACGGTTTCAAGTGGTGATGGTCATGGGGATAAAGGAGATCGTTGACAGTCTTAGTTACAAGGAAAAGAAGTTGCTCATAGCGTTGGATGATATGGGGGGAGTGGCAACACCCGCCGAGATCATGGACAAGGGGATATTCGATCTCGAAGTTGAGGTCATGGGTTCCGCATCATGGTTGAATATCAAGGAATTGGCAACCATCGAATCCGAACAGGCCGAATTCTATTCCATCGCTGACATGCAGAAGGCGGAGCAAGGACTCTTCGAGAGACGTGCCGTCGATGCCATCGGTGCAGCAGGCGGTTCCTTGACGATGGAGGGTCTTGCCGAAGCTATGCCCAACGGCGATGATAAGATCGCGGTCGGATGGTTGAAGAGGAAGGGTCTTGCCGACATCAAGAAGGATGGAGATTCGAAGATACTCGTTCTTACCGAATTGGGTAAGAAGGCACTCACCGAGAAGATGCCTGATGAATTGCTTGTCGACAGGCTTATGCAGGCACCGATCCCCAAGTCGGACGTGGATCCGAAATCGATCAAGGATCTCATAGGGCACTATGGATTGATCTCAGAGGATGTCGATGTGAAGAAGACCATCAGGTTGACCGATCTAGGTAAAGAGGTCGCTTCATCAGGCATAGAGCTGAAGGAAGAGGTCACACAGGTCACGGACACACTCATACAGAGCGGTAAATGGAAGGATGTGGAGATCAGGAAATACGATGTGCAGACATTCGCACCTGCAGTATATCCCGCAAAGAAACATCCTCTTTCAAGATTGGGTGCAGAGGTCAGGAAGCTGTACACAGACATGGGATTCACCGAGATGGATGACGAGTTCGTAGAACCTGCATTCTGGGATCTTGACGTGTTGTACGTTCCACAGGATCACCCTGCAAGGGAGTTGCAGGATACTTTCTATCTTTCCAATCCTTCGAAGTTCGATCTCTCTGAGTATGGCGATCTTGTTGACACCGTGAAGGAGATCCACGAGAATGGTGGGGATACGGGATCCACAGGCTGGGGCGGAGAATGGTCGAGGGAGATGGCTGAACAGGCCATGCTCAGGACACACACCACTGTGAATTCCATAAAATACATCTCTAAACACCCCGAGGCGCCCGCAAAGGTGTTCTCGCTCTCCAGGATATTCAGGAAGGAATCCATCGATGCTACGCATCTTCCGGAATTCACACAGATCGAAGGTATCGTCATCGATGAGAACGCAAACTTCGATATGTTGATATCATTGGTGAAGGAGTTCTACGCCAAGATGGGATTCGATCAGATCAGGATAAGGCCTGCCTACTTCCCGTACACTGAGCCTTCTCTAGAACTCGAGGTGTTCTTCAACGGCAAGTGGATGGAACTTGGTGGCGCAGGTATCTTCAGACCAGAGGTCGTGGAGCCATTCGGCGTTAAGTGTCCTGTCCTTGCATGGGGATTCGGATTCGAGAGACTTGCGATGTTGAAATGGAACATCACTGATATCCGCGATCTCTACATATCCGATATAGATGATCTCAAGAAGAACAGGACGTTCTAAGATATCATCGAATGGATGAGGAGGTCTATCCTCCTCTTACCTTTTTCCGGAACGGATGCCCTAGCTTTCATGAGATGGGCGTAACAATCCGAATCCTTTCCTTCTGCCTTATCGATCCTTGCAAGGAGTATGAATTTCTCGACAGCTATATCCACGCGACCTATGTCACATATCCCCTTGATTGAATTGAGAATGATCCTGGCACCTTTATACTCCCCATCCTCGAACATCAATCTCGCTATGCGTATGTTGACCATCGGATCCCTGAGGTCCATTGAATCCAATATCTCCATCGCTCTCTTTCTGTCTCCATTGATGTACGCTAGATCGGATGAATACATCTTCGCAAGGTTTGTATCGGATCTTTCCAATATTTCGATACATTTCTTGACATCCTTCAGATCATTCGTATCTATATCAGCTTCTATCCTTGTCGAGATGACATCCTTGATATATTTCTCCGGAATGGGATACAATGATTGCAACGTCTCGCACAGATCATCCGTGGTCGTGCTGATGAGTTCGTGCATATGGCTACTCACTAACCTACAGGCATCGATGATCCTTCCTGCGTTGACGAGATGATACAATCTCTCATGGAGCATGTTTGTGTCATCTCCTAATTCCTTCACGTGATCCAGCCAGCAATCGGCAGCGAAACTGTGCCAGGATAACAACTCATCAGGTGTTGCTACACTGAGTACATTCTTTCTTAGGAGGTCACTTATCGCTGTCCTTCCGGTGACATCCAAGGGCATAGTGGAGAATCCGCCATTTGGTAGCAGATTCTTGTGGAGAGGTATGCGGATCGTACATGCGCACCCTAGACAATATCTGTCGGCGTCCGTCATACCTTCCAATAGCATGGCGGGATCCTGTCTCTTCATATCTATCATCGAATAGATGTCAACGTTATTCGACTCCGCTTTTTCAAGGATATTCTTCGCATGATCTAGGCCTAAGGGCGTGAGCATGTAGCATTTCCTCCTGACCTTTCCACCTTTTATGTGAGCTTGTTTCTCATCGACCATCGCTGATTCTTTCAATCTCTTCAGCTCGATGGAGGCGTGTGCACGTGTGATCCCTAGTGATGATGCGATGCCATCCTGCGTTATGTCCCATGGGAGGTTGTAGATGTCATTCGGATTGACATGTCTGTTCCTGAATAGATGAGCGACGATCTTGTCCTTGACGCTTATGATATAGTCCATTATCTCACATATATTGAATATAGTATTAAAATATTAAATCTTATGAACATATATGTTAATATGAGGCCGTTTTAGGTATAAATAGGGGAATAATACTCATCTCATCCGATGGCAACATTACTGGTCTGTTATGAGAAGGATCTCCCGTCTGCGAACATGAAGGAGCAGCTCCTCAAGAAGTGTGAATGGGAGGATTGTGGTACGGATGGTGAGAACTCGTATCTCAGTTGCGATGATATGTGCATCATGACCATACCAGAGAAACATCTCCTCAGTGATCATGTGGACCAGAAGGCCAAAGCACATGGTATCAGTGTAGACAATGTGGTCTTCATGAGCAGGCACAGTGCCGCAAGCGGGATACCTACGCTCACCGTGCACCCGATCGGTAACTACGGTACTGCAGATCTGGGGGGTATGGATAGGAGATTGGTCAGATCCGCACCGCATCTCATGACGAACGCTTTGAGGAGGATCAAGGCGTTGAACGATACGACAGAATACAATGTATCATTCGAGGTCACACACCATGGCCCATATCTCGAATCTCCGACGATGTTCATAGAGATCGGTAGCGAGGAGACGCATTGGGGAGATGTTCATGCGGCAGAGATCTTGGCTGATGTGATATTGTCGATGAGATCGGATGAGGATCATCCTGCTGTGATTGGTGTCGGTGGCGGTCATTATGCACCTAGATTCACCGAATTGGCGTTGACCAAGAAAGTAAGTATCGGACACATGGTCCCTGTGTATAGGATCGTAGGGTCATCGGACGATGAACTCGCTGAAATGATCTCCAATGCCGCTAAATCGACGGGCACTGATATGGTGTATGTGCACAGGAAATCCATGAAAGGAGCGGAGGAGAGGCGTGTGAACGCGATCATCGATACGCTCGGACTGGAGAGGGTAGGCTCTGAGAGCCTGGATCCTCTATGATGTCCAATTCATTGTGAATTCACGAATGTGCCGTTTATCTCCTTACCGAGGATGGCATTCTTGAGTTCTACAAGGTCCCTTCCGTCGACCATGAGGATATCTATCCTGTGTTCCTTGGCGATCTTCACACCAAGGGGGTCGAATACCGACGATCTGCATGCATCATGCTCATCATACACTATCTCTTCAAGATCGTCTATCGTTATCTTGTCGAGCCTCTTGGCATTAGGATTCGTTCTTGGATCGTCAGTATACACAGCATCAACATTGCTAGCATTGACGATACGGTCTGCATCGCACGCTTTCGCTATCATCGCTGCGACGGCATCGGTCGTATGGCCGGGTTCGGTCCCGCCCATGACGGGTACTTTGCCTATGTGTCTCTCCGATGCGCATTCCTCTGCCGTCTGAGGGACCTTACCTATGCCTGCATCGCCCAATGCGATATCGAGCAGTTTGGCATTCACCTTAGTGACCCCTATCCCCAGTTCATCCAATTGATATGTCGTTCCTCCAAGTTCCTTCCCTGTTTTGGAGTAGTACCTGGAGACCTTCCCGCCTCCACAGACAACCATGATCTCGACCTCTTTCGACACATCTTTCAACATATCTGCAAGTGCCTTGATGTATTTTGCATCGTCCTTCTCTGGGATCAGCACGGAGCCTCCGATCGATACCACAACTCTATCCATGTTCCACACCAATACGTTTATAATTAATCTTATTTTGTGTGTGCATAAGGTCGATGACAATATGAGTGAAACCGAATCCGAACTTAAAGCCAAGTATGATTTCAAGAAGGCCATGAAAGAGATCATGGGTATGCGAGGACGTGGGACCGAGTTGATCTCGGTCTATATCCCGGAATCAAGACAGATATCCGATGTCATGGCGTACCTTAGGGACGAGTATTCACAATCATCGAACATCAAATCAAAATCCACAATGAAGAATGTCCAAGGCGCTATTGATTCGATAATGTCGAGGCTCAAGACATACAAGTCCGCGCCTGAGAAAGGTGTCGTCATCTTCTGCGGAGAGGTTCCCAGGGCAGGGGATCAGACAAGGATGGTGCAATATGTGATCCATCCGCCGGAGGCGATCACAGCCTTCCTTTACAGATGCGACTCATCGTTCTTCACAGAACCTTTGGAGACCATGTTGGTCGATAAGAAATCCTACGGACTCATAACCATCGACAGACGCGAGGCCACCTTGGGAATATTGACAGGGAGCAGGATCATCACCTTGAAACACTTCGACTCATTGGTTCCCAGTAAGCACCACCAGGGAGGACAGTCATCGGTAAGGTTCGAGAGACTCATCGAGATCGCGGCCCACGAGTTCTACAAGAAGGTCGCGGATAACGCTACGGATGTCTTCCTCAACAGGACGGAGTTGGTCGGCATCCTCATAGGCGGACCTGGTGCGACGAAGGATTTCTTCATCAATGAGGGATACCTTCACCATGAACTTCAGAAGAAGGTCATCAAACCCTTCTTCGATACAGGATACACGGATGAGGCAGGACTGAGGGAACTTGTCGATGCCGCAGCCGATACGATTCAGGATATCGATCTCGTCGAGGAGAAGGAATTCGTTCAGAGATTCTTCAGAGAGATAAGGAAGACGGATGGAGGACTCTCCGCTTACGGAGAGGACATGGTCCGCGATGCACTCAACATGGGTGCGGTCAACACACTTCTCCTTTCGGAGAATATCGATAAGAGAAGGATAACCGTGAAGTGCCCTCAGGGTCACACATATGACGCGACTGTAACGGAAGCCGATGATAAGATCCAATGTAAGGAATGCGGTTCAACAGCATCTGTGACAAGGAACGAGGATCTCATCGATGATTTCTTCATGTTGGCAGATGCATACAACACAGAGGTCAAGATAATCTCCGCTGATTCGGAAGAGGGTCAGATGCTGATGACGGCATTCGGAGGTATCGCGGCCATACTCAGGTACAGGATACAGTGATAACATGTCTGTTATGGATAGGTTCAGGACGGAGGTTGACGGTGCCGTCAGATCGGCATTGTCCAAGATGGGCGTGGATTCGGAGTTCTCTATAGAGATCCCCTCAACGGATGCTGCGGACCTGGCGGTCCCTTGTTTCCTCATGTCCAAGGCGCTCAAGAGGGCACCAAAGGATATAGCTGAGGAATTGGCATCGAACATAGAACCATCGGGCCTGATATCCGATGTCAGTGCATTGAACGGTTATCTCAATTTCAAGATGGATGGTGTGAAACTCACAGAAGGCACACTCAAGGATGTGCTGGAGATGAAGGGCAGGTACGGTAGCCTTCCGAACAAGGGCGTGAAGGTCATCGTAGAACACACATCCACCAATCCTACAGGTCCGATACATGTCGGTCGTGCAAGGAATCCCATAATCGGGGATACGTTGGCAAGGATACTCGGTATGTGCGGATATGATGTGAGCACAGAGTATTATGTCAATGACGTTGGTAAACAGGTCGTCATACTCACATGGGGAGTCAACAATCTTACGAAAGAACAGGTCGAGAAAGAGATCGAGGACAGGGGAATGCAGGATGACCGTGACAAGATCGACCACAAATTGGTAGCATACTATCGTCTCGCGAATAAGATGATGGAAGAGGATCCTGCTGTTCAGGAGGAGATCGGTTCCATGCTCAGGAAGTTCGAGGCAGGGGACGAGGAGGTCATCTCCACCGTTAGGAAGACAGCGGAGATAATGCTGAACGGTCTCAAGGAAACGCTCGCTAACATAGATGTCGTTCTCGATACCTACACATGGGAATCGAAATTCATAGCGGACGGTTCTGCAAGGAAGTATGTCGAGGAGTTGAAGCAATCCAAATACGCTGGAGTGGAGGATGATGGCGCTTGCTATCTTGAACTGAAGGATTTCGGTATCCAGGGTAAGAACACGAGATTCACGTTCACAAGAGCGGATGGTACCACCCTTTACACAACACGTGATATAGCATATCACCAGGACAAGTTCAAGAGAGCGGACAAGTTGATAGATGTCCTCGGAGAGGATCAGAAGCTTGGTAACAAACAATTGTGCTGCGCATTGGAGATCCTTGGACAGACCAGGAAACTGGATGCTATGTTCTATTCATTCGTCTCGCTTCCGGAAGGGAAGATGTCCACCAGGAAAGGTGTCGTGGTGTATCTGGACGATCTGATCGACGAGGCCGTATCGAGGGCTTATGATGAGATCAGGTCCAGGCGCGATGATATGCCTGAGGACAGGATGAGGGAGATCGCTAAGATCATCGGTGTCGGTGCGATAAGATACAACATTGTACGTGTACAGCCCGAGAAACAATTGGTATTCAAGTGGGAGGAGGCATTGTCCTTCGACGGTAACAGTGGGCCGTTCCTTCAATATTCATACGCAAGGGCATGCAGCATGCTCAGGAAGGCAGGCGATTTCGAGGAGGTAGTCGACCCATCGCTTTTGACCGATCCGTTCGAATTGAGTCTCATCAAAACAATATCGAAGTTCGAGAGTGTCATCGAACAGGCTGGAGAGAACAGGCGTATCCACCTTCTTCCAGCATATGGGCACGAACTCGCATCTGCATTCAATCAATTCTATGCATCAGTGCCTGTCCTCAACTCCAAAGCTGAGAAGGACGCTCGTTTGACATTGGTTAAATGTTCGAAGATCGTACTCAAGAATGTCCTCGACTGTCTTGGACTCGGTGCACCTGAGGAGATGTGAACATGGAGATCCGCCCGATGAAACTCAAGGATATCATACAGGTCAGGGACCTGGAGATCATGTGCATAAGGGAATATTTCTCTGAGATCCTGGAGAATAAATGGGAGGAGCTTCCACAGGAATGGAAGGATGATCTCGGCGCCAGTAGCAAGAAGGCATTCGGAACGTATCTGGAATCAGGATTGAGTTTCGTTGCCGAGGATGATGGCGAGATAATAGGATTCATCTTCGCACAGATGTTGCATCATGTCAATAATGCGGAGAATCTCGTTTGGGTCGAGAATATGGGTGTGCACCCGTATCTCAGACGCAACGGGATCGGTTACAAGCTTTTACGCACATGCATCGACGCGGGTATGGCCAAAGGCGCTACTGTGATCCACAGTTCCATACAACCGAACAATGTGCCTTCGATAATGTTGCACAAGAAGTTAGGATTCTTCATCGACAGGCGTGAGGTCGCATTGCTCGATTGCAATGACCATAAAGTCCTTCCGAATCAGATGAAAATATGATATGAAGGCCCCTGCACCTTAGGGCGCAGGTGACCTCCATCGAAACAAATCACTTACGTCCGTTACGTTTCGAACCGTCGTAAGTCTTCTTCTCTAAGGATACAGGGTTCGAGGGTTTCGATTCGACCTTGGAGTTCTTCTTCTCCTCAGCCATCTTAGTGAAGATCTTCTCTTCTTTCTTTCCCTTCATCTCCTTCGCCTTAGCATCGGTGTTGGAACGCATCTTTATGAAGATCATGATCGCGATGATTATGATGGCCACAACGATCGCGATGTATGTGACAGGATCCTTCCAGATCGAGTGCTCTACACTTATCGTCCTCTCGAAGGTCTCTGTCTCGCTTCCATTGGATACGCTCACGGAGATCCTCTTGTCGCCTGAACTTCCGAAGTTCCAACTCAGTTTGCATTCCGTTTCGCCGTTGGCCGTTATCTCGAACTTATCTTCTGCATACAATTTCTTGCTGGATGTGTCCTTAACGGTGATGGTCACGGTCATAAGGTCATTGGTCTTATTCTCGACAGGCACCATTATCGTGCCGCCCGACATATCGTCGAAGCTTTTCGTAATTTTCATTTCCCCGCAATTGAAATCGGATGCTGCATCCGACCCATCATCGAGGACGATGAATGGTACCAACGCTAACGTGAGTACCATAACCATCGTGATGATCTTGTTGATATTCCTCATAAGGTCACCATCACGTGATAATCTCGTCGAGACGGCCCTGTTCTATGGCCTTTCTGACTTCCATGGCCAACCTTCTGCCAGTGCTCATCTCTCTTCTCCAGAGTGAGTTACCGTACGGGTGACCTACTGCCATGTGGACGTTGGTCCCTCCTCCGATACGTGGTGCGACATCATAGATGTGGAAGTGAAGGTCCTTATCGACACATGTCTGAAGACAGAATGGGCCGATGATTCCGGGATCGTAATATTTCTTCGTAGCTTCGACGTATTTCTCGGCGAGTTCGAAGGCTTTGTCGAGGAGGGATTCCCTGAGTGTTGCAGAGTTGTGACCGCATACGGTGTATTCGGGGAGGATACCATCGTTCTCGAGCTCCACCTGTTGTTTACCAGGGAGCCTGCAGAATCCATCGAGGGATGATTCGAATCTCCAATCGATTCCTAAGAGTTCGAGTTTGGATCCTTTCTCTTCAAGAGGGGAGTAGAAGAAATCGAGATTGAACACAGGTCCGATGATGTACTGCTCCATCCTTGCGGATTCGAGGAAGTTCTCATCGATCACACCATCCTTGATGAGTTCCTCTGATTTCTGACAGAATTGTTCGTATGATTTCGCTGTGAAGAATCCTCTTTCGAGTTTCTTCTGTTTGTGGTGGACTTTGACGATCGTGAGACCGACATTATCGATGTCCTCGGGCTTCTCGACCTTCTTGGGTGCAGGGAGATTGGCTTTGTCGAGGATCCAATAATAGTCCTTCTCATCTCCCCTTTCCTCGGACCTCAGGAGATTCCTGCTTCCGACCATCGGTACTTTGAAGTCATTCTCGACTGCATCTATTCCGCAGTATGATACGAAGGAACGGTTCGGGATGAAGAGGATGTTATCTTTCATCATCTTCTCTTGGACCTTGGGATCCAGGATACCATTGAATTTGTCAAGGATGACGGTCTCATCCACAACGCCACGGTAAATGCTTCCGTCCGCATTGTAGTATTTCTTGAAGTATTTGTCAAAGGTCGCCTCTCTTCCTTTCTGACAGATAGCAACGGTCTTGAATCCTTCTGATGTAGCTCCGTCACATGTATCAAGTGCTGAGTGTGATGCGACAACTCCGATCTTCGCTTTCTTGGCGTCATATCCGTCAAGATTTGCCAGAATCTCATCTCTGCTGATCATCTGATTGCCTCGCTTATTGTGTGCCCTATCTCCTATAAGATAATAAGTTAGTCGGTCGCAGGATGTCTGTGCACACATCGGATGTCGATATGTTCAGATCATCATGGTTATGATCGTGACGAGTATCGCAGTTCCCACCATGTCCATGATGGATGATGTGATCGGGATGCAATGGTCATCCGGATCGAGGTCGAACTTGACGGCCGACACTGCGACGTAGTATGATAGGAAATTGATGACCGTCGTCGTGAGGAGACCAGCTATCAGCACTATGGCCATGAGTGTTCCATATCCCAATCCGCTGGGTTGTACGATGTATGCGGCCGTTCCTATGAACAGGAATGTGATCATCGCCAATATGTAGATGATGAGGAAGTTCTCATATGCCGGACCATTGGGGTATTTCCTTGATTCCATGGTACCTATGTGCAACATGGAACTCAGCCTGGAGGTGAGCATACCTGACAAAGCATTCCCCTCATTCAGGAATGCAGGCAGGAGTACGAGGAGAACGCCATATTTCACGACAGCACTCGTACCGCTCCCCACGATCATCCCTGCGGCTATCTCGAAGAATATGCATATGGTGAGGACAGGCATGGATTGCTTCACTATGCGTTTAGCCTCGTCCATCTTCCTCTTTCTCTTGACCTTTCTCTTCAGGAGAGCCACGGTGACGAAGACCGTCAATGCCAACAACAGGATGCATGTGATATCGATGAATATCCTGTCCGTGTTCAGGACCATCCATGTGGCGAGATAGATCATCGGCACGGTCGCGATATCCCCTGCGGCTGCGATGAGCGGGGCAGTGATGTTATCCACATCCCAATCCCTCTTGTATCCCTCACGTGCGATGATTATGTTGAAGACGATGACTATCGCACCTGCTAGGATACCGCCGACAAGGGAGATGAAGATGAACGATAATGGTTCGATGGTGCGTTCGAAGAACAATTCTATGACGGCCCATCCGATCACACCCATGATCGCAGATAGGCTGAGTGTGAGCACGACCGCTGCTTCGATGTTCGATCTGAGCACACTGTTCTTCTTGAAACTCATCTTGAACGTACCCATGTGCATCGATGTACCTAGACGGCTACCCATGGCACCGAATATGTTCCCGCGCATACCGATCGCGGAATAGATCATGATCATCATCCCGGGGATGAGTATGATGTATTCCTCCATGCTTTTGAGGAAGAGTCCTGCTACGAGGTCTGCTATTGCAGCTATGATCAATGAGATCAGGCCCATGACGAAAACCGACTTGTTACGAATGAAGAATCCGTCGGTATTTCTCTCATCAACCATCATAAAAAATCACCTCATGACATCGCTGTAATCGATTTTGTGAGTGCACATATACTATTAATAGGGGTCGGTGTTGTCTCAGAGGTCTTGAACATCCCTCGTGGTCTAAGCCTTATATATCTCGACTCGGATAGACTTCATGTTGGATTAGATATGCAGACAATTCCGTCTACCGGTTCCGATGATGATTCCGATGGCAGTCATAGCCGTCCGATGAAATTTTTGGAGGTGCTTGTTGATGAGTGAATCCTCAGGTGAATACATGGACCTCGATGACATAGACATGACCGTTCAAGAGATACTTACAGAGATGAAGGACAAATCAGAGGTCATTGTCGATCTGGCCTATGCATCCTTGATGTACAACAGCAGGGATATGGTCGAGAAGGTCAGGAAGATCCAGGATGAGATGGAGGATCTGAAGTATGCTGTCCGTGTGAAGGTCATAATGGCCGCAAGGACGAAGGAAGAGGCCAAACAGCTTTCTGGGATCCTACAGATCGCATCTGCGGCGGATAGGATCGCAAGATCTGCAGGAGATATAGCGAAATTGATCGATGTCCCTCCCGAGAAGAGACCGTTCATAACAAATCTCATCAATGAATCTGGTGAGAAATTCCGTATCACGCGCATATCCGACAAATCCGATATGGCAGGTCACACGATAGGCGATTTGGCTGTTGAGGCATGCACAGGTACCAGGATAATCGCATTGAAGAATCGTCATGGATGGACATACGACCCTGACGATACGGCCAAATTGCGTGCCGGTGATGATATCATCGTTCGCGGTTCTGACGGAGGTTTCGAACGTCTGCAGAGATTCGCAGCAGGATTGGAGCCATGGAAATTCCCGGAGAAGGATGGTGATGACGAATGATGAACAAAATCGAGACGATGTTGCTCGAATTGAAGGACACATCCGAATTCATGGTCGATCTGGCATATTCCTCATTACTGTACAACAACAGTGAGATCGCAGAGGAAGTCATATTCCTCGAAGGCAGGATGGACGAGCTCGGAGCAGCGATACAGGAACAGTTGCTGAATGTTGCGAAGGACAATCCTGATGTCGTTGCGAAGTTCTCGGTAATCCTGAGGTTGCAGATGGCGGCGGAGGAGATCGCTAACGCGGCCGCATCCATCGCCGATGTCGTATTGAGGGGATTGGGAGAACACCCGGTAATACAGATGAGCATACAGGAATCGGAGGTCACGATCGAGAGAGCGACCGTGAGTGACGATTCTATACTCGTCGGTAAGAAATTCGGCGACATAAGGCTTGGAAGCATCTCAGGCATGTATGTCATCGCCATAAAGCGCGGTAATCAGTTCATATACGGCCCTGATAAATTCACGACGATCAACGCAGGCGATGTGCTCATAGCTAGGGGCCCTGAAGAGAGTGCTGATTACTTCATGGATCTCGCAACGGGTGAGGCCAGAGAATTCTGATCATCTCGTCTCTTCATAGACGCCGTACCAGAGTCTTGCATTGGTTGAGAACATATAGAGAACAGCGAACGCTGTGAATATTGACAGTATGTATCTCATCGGTCCGATGTAGAACAATCCGATGATGCTCCCTGCGAGTATGACGATCATGAACATCAAAGATGCGGACCACATGTACTTGACCCTTTTGAGAAGTCCAATCGCAGATGCGATATTGACTATGCCTATCAACAGGATGCTGTACGCATTATCCTCATTGAACGAGAGTAATTCTGGAATGGCGATGTCTGCAACATAGACCAAGAATACGAATATCGAACCTATCCCGATAATGGTGTACGCCAGACCGAGTACCGCCATCGTCGTGAAATCCTTTCCAGATGTCTCTGTCATTGTCCGTATGATGGTGACATTCGTATAAATCGATGTTCCTAGCCAGTGAACATGATGATTGAATGAGAAATTGGTAGCCTCATGCAGATTCGAACTGCAGTCCCCAGATCCAGAGTCTAGGATGATTGACCACTACACTATGAGGCTGTTGAACGGACTATATCGGACCCTATAATAAAACTTTCGAATAACGACCACATTGCTCGTGCTTCATAATGAGTATGGCACGGCCCATGTATTTTCAAGAGGTTCATTCGAACCATCGTCAGGTATGCACACTTCCATCGCCATGTGGGGAACAGTCTTGCGGATCATCACTGTCATAATGTAATTCATAGATTACAAAATTATATTTCAATCAATTTTGGTTTCTATAAATTACAGTTTAGATAATTATATCAATTTGTATGACATAGATAACATTATGGAAGAACATAATTGGCCTTTGCATCCACGTAAGCAATACATGGATCAACTACGTGCTTTGAAGGACGCCCCATTCATCAAAGCGATAACAGGCCTACGTAGAACAGGCAAATCCACTTTGATGGACATGTTTAGATCGGAACTCATGGCCTCCAATATCGATCCGAAGGACATCTTCTACATTAACCTTGAAGAGGATGATGAGAACACCCCTAGGGATCATAGGGCTTTGACCGATCTCGTAAGGTCCAATATCGAAGTAGGGAAAGGGAAATATCTGTTCTTCGATGAGATACAGAATGTAGATGGATGGGAATCATCCATCAGAACATTCTATGACCATGGCGCAGACATATACATCACAGGTTCCAATTCGAAGATGTTGTCTTCGCAACTCTCTACAAAATTATCTGGTAGGGCTGTCGAGATATCAGTGGCGCCCCTGATGTTCTCTGAATACATCGAGTTCAGAAAAGATAGTTTACACTCCGATGAAAGGTTGTTCAGCGATTACATTCGCTACGGGGGACTTCCTGCGATCACGATCTCAATGGATAGACAACCCGCGAGGATCATATCGGAGATGATATCTGGAATATACAACACCGTATACGTCAAGGATGTTGTCGAGAGACACCAGATAAGGAATCCTGTCGGTCTGAGCAATCTCATCAGATTCCTTATGCGTAACATCGGTGACAGAACATCGTCAAGAAAAATATCCAATGTCATAATGAGTAGTGGGATCAAACTAAGTCATAATGCGATCGAGGAATATCTGGAATACATCGAAGAGGCATTCATCGCCCTACGTGTAAAGCGTATGGACATCAAGACATTGGAATATCTCACGACACAGGATAAGTTCTATGCTCAGGATCTTGGCGTAAGGAACTACCTTAGTACATTCAGGGAAGATGATATGGATGGCATTTTGGAGAATGTCGTTTATAATGAACTCATTTACAGATATGGCGACGTATGTGTGTGTTCTGTAGGTAGATATGAGGTCGATTTCATGGTGGATCCTTTGCATAGGCCATCATACTTCCAGGTATGTATGGATATTAAGGACGAATCAACCAGAGAGAGGGAGCTCAGACCTCTGAGGGCCATCTCAGACAATTATCCTAAGACTGTGATAACGTATGACAGATTCATGTTGGATGATATCGATGGCATCAGGATCGTCAACATAATCGATTGGTTGAAAGAGTGGCCTGGATAGAATCCATCCAAGCCACTATGATATGTAAGAATATGAAAAGAGTTTGAATGGGAGTATATCCCATTCAATTCTTTACGATACCTTCGATCTTCTTGAAGATATCTTCGATACTACCTTCATCCCCCTTGACGGTGACGAGTTTTCCTTTCTTCTGGTAGTAGTCGATGAGGGGGAATGTGTTCTTCCTGTAGACATCAAGCCTGTTCTTCACAGTCTCCTCCTTGTCATCATCCCTCTGATAGAGCTGTGCACCGCATTTGTCGCAGATGCCTTCCTTCTTCGGGGGTTTGTTGGACAGGTTGTATACAGCCTTACAGTCAGGGCATGAACGTCTCTGAGTGAGCCTCTGTACGAGTATCTCATCAGGAACATCTATGTTCAAGGCCATGTCCACATCGAGGATCTCTCCCAATGCATCAGCCTGTTCGATGGTCCTTGGGAAACCGTCAAGGAGGAATGCACCATCGAGGCCGTCGATCTTCTCCTTCATCATGCCGATGATGACATCATTCGGCACGAGTCCTCCGGCGTCCATGTATTCCTTGGCTTTCTTTCCTAGTTCTGTACCATTCCTCACAGCCTCACGGAGCATATCTCCGGTGGAAAGGCTCACGAAACCCAACCTATCGCAGAGGATCTCTGCTTGGGTGCCCTTACCTGCCCCAGGAGGGCCGAGAAGTACGATCTTTGTCTTCATGGGGTGAGGATAGGCAAGTTACATATTACACCTTTGTTCGACACTAGCCTCGAGTATCTGTCGGAACGACTGTTTTATAATACAGCTAGCTATTGGTGTATAGCAAATAGGTGATATCCGTGGACCAGAAGATTATAGACAGTATCGAGAAGATAGTCGGAAAGGAAGGTTATTCGACAAGGGTCGCTGACCTATACACATACGGTTTCGACGCATCAATATTCCATACGACACCAGAGATGATCATACAGCCCAGGTCCACGGAACAGGTGTCCGAGGTCATGAAGATCGCAGATGCCTACAACATACCCGTGGTCCCCAGAGGCGCAGGTACAGGACTTTGTGGCTCAGCCGTACCTATCAAGGGCGGTATCGTCATGGACATGAGCAGGATGAACAAGGTCCTTCAGATAAGTGTCGGGGATCTGTGGGCAGAGGTCGAGGCAGGTTGTGTGTACAACGATTTCAACGCTGCTATCGGTAAATACGGATTCTTCTTCCCTTGCAACCCCGGATCTGCGGAGGCTTGCGAGATCGGAGGCATGGTCGCTGCGAACGCATCGGGAATGAGGGCGGTCAAATACGGTGCGACAAGGGATTTCGTTCTTGGATTGACATTCGTCAAGGCTAACGGAGAGATCGTGAATGCCGGTACGAAGACCATAAAGGATTCATCAGGATATCAGTTGGCCCGTCTTCTCTGTGGAAGCGAGGGTACATTGGGTATAATCACAAAAGTCACGATCAAGCTCTTGGCCAAACCCAAATCTACAGCATCCTGCCTCTGTTCGTTCAATTCAGTCCATGATGCAGGAAAATGTATTTCTGCGATCATAGCGGAACCGTTGATCCCGGCATCATGCGAGCTCATGGATTCCGTATCGATCGAAGCTGTGAACAACTCGCAGGGTAACCCGCTCCCTGATTGTAAGGCATTGATCATCGTTGAATGCGATGGAGAGCCTGAACAGGTCGAGAGGGATCTCAAAACGGTCGAGAGGATCGCTAAGGACATCGGGGCTACGACGGTCACTGCGACACACGACAAGAAACAGATCGCAGCATGGACATCCGCAAGGAAGGCAGTCATGACATCATTGTCCGCATTGAAACCCGGATTCTCATCAGTATCACTTGCTGATGACATGGGTGTCCCTGTCTCGAAGATACCTGATGCGGTACTTGCATTCCAGAAGATTGCAGAGAAGTACAGGGTGACGATAGCGACATACGGACATGCATCGGACGGTAACCTTCACACGAAGATGCTCTTGGACCCGCTTGATAAGGATGAGTGGGACAGAGGCGTGAAGGCAGTGAGCGAGATCTTCGATGCTTGTATCGAACTCGGCGGCACCGTCACAGGAGAACACGGAGTAGGTATCTCCAAAGCGCCTGACTTCCAGAAGGAGAGGGCGACAGAGCTCTCAACGATCAGAGCGATCAAACAGGCATTCGATCCCAAGAACATACTCAACCCTGGAAAGTTGGAGCAGTGGGAAGGATCGATCCTTGGTAAGGTACCTCTTAGATACCCCTGTAAGGACTACATGTGAGGATGTTGTGGGCCTTCAGCCCACACATCTCATTCTATACTCCACTCATCGGCGGGACGATGACCATCGTCCCGAAACTAGATTTGGTAGCGAAACTTTATTTCTTTATCAAGAAGAGATATGTCGATCATGTCGGGACATTCCTGAGGAATCTAGATATGTGTCATGGAACACGTATCTCAAGACAATACACGATGAATGTCACGGGAGTGAAAAGGCCTACTATTTTGCAATGGCCCGAACAGAACTTCGGGGATTATTTCGTTTCTCTGAAGCTACAAGGCAATGTTCTCTCTCAATCGCCGGTACCATTATAGCTGCTATACGAACCTACAAGTGTCTGATCACAGAACTTACGATCAGACGGATGTACAGGTTCGGCGACATCTTTCCGATATCCTACGACACCTTGTCATTGGAAACGGATCGCATCCAATACTGTTCGTGGACGAAGTTTGAGGTTGCAGAAATGATCGAGGATTACTTCATCAAAGGATTGGAGAGAGGTTACATCGACGAGAGCATCATCGCATCCGAAGAGTATAGGCCGCGCCTTATCACGAACAGCGCGGAACGTAAGGAGAAGGTGATAACATCTATCAAGCAAGAGATGGAGACCTGTGACGAGTTCATGTTCTCCGTGGCCTTTGTGAACTCTGGCGGAGTGAACGCACTGGCTCAGGAGTTCAGGAACATGGACCGTAAAGGGGTCAAGGGAAAGATCATCGCTTCTCAGTATCAGAACTTCACCGAGCCCAATGCCCTTAGGGCACTTCTCAAGAATAGCAACGTGGATGTCCGCATCATCACTGAGGACGTCTCCAATATGCATTCCAAATGCTACATCTTCAGACACGGTGACGTGTACGATGTGATCATCGGCAGTAGCAACCTCACGAATAGTGCGCTGTGCGAGAACATAGAATGGAACCTGAAGATCAACTCCAAGGAATCGGGAGAGATAATCAAGGATATCCTCGCGGAATTCGACCACAACTTCTCCCTTGCGACAATCGTCGACTCGAAGTGGATCGACGAATATTCCAAGATTTACGATGATCAGAAGCTCTTCAGAAGACAGCTGAATGTGAACAAGGCCCTTTCGTTAGGTAACAGCGGAAGGCCCCAGCCCAACAGGATGCAGAAAGAGGCCTTGGAATCTATCGAAAGGATAAGGTCTAAAGGCGGAGACAGGGCACTTGTGATCTCTGCCACAGGTTCGGGAAAGACGTATCTCTCCGCATTTGACGCCAGGAAGACCAAGATGAAGTTCTTGTACATCGTTCACAGGCTCCCAATCCTGAGGAAGAGCATGGAAAGCTTCACGAAGGTCATGGAGGGGACGGAGACGATCGAGCAGTATGATCCCTCGGTCAACAACCTCGGAGCCGACTGCACATTCGTCACTATTCAGACATTGTCCAAACCCAATGTTCTGGGCAGGATTGCCCCGGACACCTTCGAGTACATCCTGATCGACGAGGTACATCATGCGGGTGCCGCGACCTATCAGGCGGTAATCAACCATTTCAAGCCGAAGTTCCTGCTCGGTATGACTGCCACCCCAGACAGGACTGATGATTATGATATCTACAGCCTGTTCGACTACAACATAGCCTATGACATCAGACTCAAGGAGGCGATGGAGTACAAGCTCATCTGTCCGTTCCACTACTTCGGAATATCCGACCTGTCATTCGACGGGGAATCCGACGAGAAGTATGAGCACTTCCTGGACGCCCACGTCGATCAGAGGATCGAACATGTGATATCCAACGCGGAGTACTTCGGATACTGCGGGAACAGAGTGAAAGGCGTCGTGTTTTGCAGGGGTCTGGAGGATGCCGAACTTTATTCGAACAAGTTCAACGCAAAGGGATACCGCACTGTTTGGGTATCGGGAGATATGGACAAGGAGTACGTAGAAACATGCATCTGGCGCCTAGAGGATGACGAGGGGCCTTATCTCCTTGATTACATCTTCACCGCAGATCTGTTCAACGAAGGAGTGGACATCCCGTCAATAAACCAGGTCATAATGCTCAGGCCTACCAAATCCCCTATCGTCTTCATACAGCAACTGGGAAGAGGATTAAGGCATCACATCGATAAGGAATACGTCGTTGTCCTGGACTTCATAGGCAACTATGAAAGGAATTACAGCATTCCGATGGCTCTGTCTGATGACCGCTCCTACAACAAATCTGAGACCAGGAGGGTTGTGTCCACTGGAGATTCGATCATACCAGGGAATTCCACGATAAGTTTCGACGAGATCTCCAGGAAGAGGATATTCGAATCCATCGACCGTTCAAATTTCACAGAGACTAAGATCATCAAGGAATCATACAAGAACCTTAGGATGAAGTTGGGTCATATCCCGAGACTCATTGACTTCAGGAAATATGGAACCTATGATGTGACGAACATCCTCGACAAATACGATTCATATCACAAGTTCCTCCAGGTCATGAAGGAGCTGGAATACACTACCATCCTCGATGAGGAATCCGAGGCCTATTTAAAGCAGATCACAAGGTTCACTGCCAAGGGTATGAGGCAGGACGAGTTCGTGGCCTTGAGAATCCTTCTGGGCGGAACCGAGGATCTTGCAAAAGACCTAAGTGAGAATGAAATCGACGTCAAACACAGCAATGTCATAAAGGTGCTGAACGGGGGTTTCTATGCCAACGAAATCAAATTGATCGAGGAGGTCGGCGGCAGGTACGTCATCTCCGAGGCATTTGGAAGGATGTTGAACAACCCTGGATTCAAAGACAATATCATCCAAGTGATCGAGCTTTCTGAGGACAATTGGAAGAACAATTACAGCGATCACTATAAGAAAACCGACCTGACGCTGAACATGAGGTACACGTACGAGGATGTTTGCAGACTTCTCAATTGGAAAAAGAACGTCACCGCCCAGAACCTCGGAGGTTACTTCTTCCATGAGGAGTCAAACACATTCCCTGTGTTCATCAATTACGTGAAGGGCGATGATGTGGTGGAATCACAGAGGTACGAAGATCGTTTCTTCAACCGCGGCACATTGATCGCAATATCGAAGTCTAGAGACAGCAGCAACAGCAAATGGATGCAGATCGCCAAGAATGAATCCTTCAACAATGTGCAGATCCATCTGTTCATCAGAAAGAACAAGAACGATAACGGGTCAAAGGAGTTCTATTATCTTGGTCAGATGCACTTCTCGAGATTCTTGGATGACAACAAGCCCGTCACAATCGAGTACAAACTGGAGAACGAAGTCAGATCAGACTTGTACGAGTACTTCATGACGCAGATATGAGTAGTCGGGAGATCATCATGCCTGTGATATTTTGTGAGTCCTTACTGACTTGACATGGGGCCCGAACATCATCCAGATCCCATCGGACCATTACCGCACAAATCGAACAGATACAGAATATGAGCACTCAGATTGTAGGGGTCACATGTACAATAAGGATGATGGATTTCGTAGAATTCATCGGTGATGGGAAACCTGTGGAGATAAGATATCGTCTACACAACACCGTACGTTATGACATCTATGAGTACATGATCGGTTGATCAAGCATTGATGACGATGTGAGTGATGATGAGGAACGCTATGGACAAAGCGATCATCATACCATAGACCATACCATTCCATCTCAATATCTTACCACCGTCAAGCGGTCCGATCGGAAGCATGTTGAAGACAGCAAGGAAAGAGTTCAAGTATGCGAGCACCAGAAGTATCGCTCCGACCTTCGAGTACATTCCGCCGAATATCATCGCCAAGATGAGCGATATAGCACAGAGTACGATGTTCACAGCAGGTCCTGCGACACTGATCTTACCGTTCTGTTCCTCCGTTATGTATCCGTTTATATAGACGGCACCAGGCATGGCGAAGAGGAATCCGAAGAATGATGATATCAGACATATCATCAGACCGAACGGATACATCCTGAATTCGGACCATGCGCCGAATCTCTGCGCAGTGAATTTGTGTCCCATCTCATGCATCATGAAACTCGTTATCACGAAAATGAACGACACACCGAACCAGCAGAGGATGTTGGTGACATAATCGTCACTGAAGAAACCATTGTTGTTCCTATAGATGAGTGTGAAGGACACGCTCAACACCAGGATGGCTATGGATATGTCACGTATCTCTATCCTACTGAATTTGGGTTTCCTGAACCCGGGATTGATATGCCTGACTCCTGGTGTGTCCATATTCTTCTTTGGGTCAAGAGTGATATCTTATTATAATGTTTACCGCTCTCGACAATCATGGTCTCGAACAACGCATCGCACGGGAAGGAGAGGTGTCTTTGGTGCGATGGATGCGGTACATTGGTGCTCGGAAAGAAATGCGCATGCGGAGGTATGCCTAGAGAATTCGAGATCAACAGTCCTGGTGACATCAGACCATGTATGGGTGAAGGCATCGACCTGATCCTGGGGATGTTCGAGAGGACATTTGGCACATGCGAACCACTCAGGAATAAGATGATATTCCTCAACAAGGTCCCTGGGGAGGATAGGACGGACGAGATTGTCGCACATGGTAATGTCCTTGCGATCCTCAGATTCGATCTGTCATCGAACGATTATGTTCTGGAGATAAGACAGGCAGGGGCAGAGCTCTTCGACACCTATGCGAAGAAGAACATCGTCACGTTCGGTTCGATGTCGGGCCATCTCAAGGGCAAGAGTATTCCCGGAACCAATGTGAGGGAGATCATTGGGGAATTCTCTGTCGGAGAATCCGTCATCCTCAGGAAGGGGGAGAAGGTCGGAGCAGGGATCGCATTGGGCAACAGTTCGGAACTGCGCGAGATGGAGAAGGCCGTCAAGATAAGGGATCTCGACAACAGGAAGAACATCCCGATATCGCCTGATTCCGATAGGGACACATTTGTCAGATGCAACAAGGAGCACCTGAAGAACATAGAAGGTAATGCTGTCAGCGACATACGTTCTTTCATCAAAGGTAAGAAACAACCGATCACAGCATCGTTCTCTGGCGGGAAGGATTCGTTGGCGGCATTGGGAGTTGCGATGAAGGCCGCCAAGGATATCGATCTGCTATACATCAACACAGGTTTGGAATTTCCAGAGACTGTGGAATACGTCCATGGATTCGCCGAGAGGAATGGGTTGAAGTTACACACAGCTAAGGCAGATGATGCATTCAAGGAGAATGTGGATATGTTCGGACCGCCTGCGAAGGATTTCAGATGGTGCTGCAAGGTATGTAAGCTCGGTCCGATAACCGATATGATCTCCAATGAGTATCCGAACGGGACGATAACCGTCGAAGGCAACAGGATGTTGGAATCATTCGCTAGGTCGAAGATAGGATTCGTTACCAAGAATCCGTTCGTACCGAACCAGACGAACCTCAATCCGGTGAGGACGTGGTCCGCTGCCGAGATATGGGGATACATATGGATGAAAGGTCTTGAGTACAATCCACTCTATGAGAGGGATTTCGAACGTATCGGTTGTTATCTCTGTCCTTCATGTCTCGCAAGCGAATGGAAGAACACGGAACGCATACATCCGGAACTGCACAAGGATTGGGCCGATTATCTGTACAATTACGCAGAGGAGCGTGGACTGCCCAAGGAATTCGTCGATATGGGATTCTGGAGGTGGAAGGTCCTTCCGCCCAAGATGATCCGTCTTGCGGAGGATATGGATCTGAGGACAACGCCAACGAAGGCGAAAGGACCATCATTGAAGATGCTGAAAGGTGCATCATCATGTGCCGCAGGAGGATATTCGGTGGAGGCGATCGTGACTGTTCCGAGAGCTAGGGACTTCTCCGCTGTAGAGGATGCATTGAGAGCGATCGGTGATGTGCGTTATTCATCCGAATTCGAGATAGCACTCGTCAAGACAAGGATCGGTACCGCTAAACTCTTCGGAGGGGGACAGGTATCCATAACATCCAAGACATTGGATGGATCCAAGGAATTGTTCGAACGTTCCGTGAAGGCTCTGTTAAGATCGCAGATGTGCACATCATGCGGAATATGTGAGAAGAAATGCGCCCGTCATGCCATATCGATCAAGGATGGGTTGCATATCGACAAGGACAGATGTAACTCCTGCGGTATGTGCGAATCATCGTGCATGGTCGCACATTATTATGATAAGATCATCTGATGGACTGTCAGTAATGATTATAATCTAATCCAAATATTGATGTGGTATGGATACAGGTCTGGCGTTAGCAGCCCTCATCGGTCTGGGCTCTGCATTGGTCTTGATGTATGCGGTACTAAGGAACTACACATACCCCAAGATAGAGGAGCCGTTCTTCAGTGACCCGACCCTTTTCAAGATATTCACTGTAGGGTTGTTCGAAGGAACGCTGTTGTTCGTCCTGTATACTTATCTTTGGCAACTCTTCACAGTCGTCGGTCTTGGATTCGTGGTCGCCATCCTCTTCGGTGCGATAATCGAATTCGCCAAGCTTGTGACATTGAACCTCAAGAGGTTCAGCGGGATCTCCGATACGATATTCTACGGTTTCGGACTCGGACTCGGCTTGGGTGCTGCTATGGCATTCGGTATGATCTACTATTGGTTGAAAGGTGAGTTGGATGTGACATCGACGATAATGGTCGTGATGTTAGCATTGCAATATCTCCTCCTTGGCGCTGCCAACGGAGTTGTGGTGGGAGAAGGCGTCGCAAGACGCAAACCCATGGAATTCACGTTGCAGGCAGTATTGTACAGCGCAGCCTTCCACCTGATAATCATACCGTTCTACATGGAGACGGATGTCATATGGATCAAATATGTGGCACTGATCGCAGCATCGGCCCTTGCAGTGTTCATATTCTATCGTGCGATCTACAGAAGATTGCCGAAGGTCGTCGACGATGTCCTTAAGATGAATGGTAAGACACGCAACGACATCTATGGATTGAAGTGAGGGTTCAGTAGAATCTGTATCTGCCGTATCCGACCTCATAGACCATGCATTCATCCAGCATGGTCTTAAGATACTTCTCTCCCTTCCCAGGGACGAATCTCTCCATATCCTCTTGGGTGAATGTACCTTGTATGTCCGTCAATCCTTTGGCTATGACGACCATCTTGTCCTTGATGTCGTTAACATTCTCCACTCTGTACTCCAATGATGACATGGGATCTATGTTACGATCCACTTTCTTTTTCTCGACCTTGATCCCCGACATGGATGTGAGTGCATCCCTCACGATCGATTGATCCCTGTCCTGGAAGAGGATGTTCAGGTCCTTCGTGACAGCCTTGTTGTTGCAATAGGGGCATTTGGTGACATCATCATACAGGTCGATGATCCTGTGTCTTCCGCATTCAGAACAAGTGACTATGCCGAACATATCACTCATATTCCGTGAATACCAATGATGCGAGACAGCAACCGTAGTGGTCCGTAGGGATTTGGAGTTCCTCTATGACATAATTGACTTCCTCGAGTTCGATCTCCCTGATCCTAGCCATCTCCTCCATCTTCCATCTGAGATCGGATCTCAGTGATTCTTTGGAACCATGCAGATGTCCTTCGGCAACGTAGCCTCCTTTGCCATCCTTCCTGTATGCGTAGGCGATGCCTGCGGAGATCATCTCGCCCTCGGTACCTCTCATCTGAGCGAGTACGCAATGTGTTACAGCACCCATCGGCAGATCCTTCCTCTCCGTTCTTTTCGCACCTATCGGTATGACGGATGAGACGGATACGAGGTTCTGCTCACCAATGCCTGCATTCGCGAGTGCACGGTCGAATGCATTCAGGCCTGAGACCTCGCTTACGGCGGAGCTTGATGTGATGAAGAATTGACTTGGCACTAGATACATGTCGGATATATAGCGTGAGCCAATATTTAACGAAGAATGTCAGCCGTAGATGTTATCGTTGGTGTCGGACACTGGAGCCGTGAATCTCTTCTCGATATCCTCTGCTTCTTTGTACAATGGTTCGGTATCGATCTTCAATTCAGGGAGCATCTTGGCCAAAGGCTCCATTATCTTGGCGGCACCTCTCGGGTCAGGCATCTCCTGTTTGGCGGAACCGAGCAATGTTATGACATCCAGATCCTCATCCACAGCTTTGACCAATATCATCCCAGAGAGTCCTCTGACCATCCCTTCATCGAAGGATTCTATGCCATAGGTGTTCATGAGCTCCCTTGCTCTCTCTGTGGATCCCACACCGATGATGTCGTATTGTTCTGGTGTGAACTGCGGTATCCCATCCAATGTGATGACTGTGTGTACATTGTTGTCGTGACACCATTGGACGATGACATCCGCCAATGCGGTGAACATCTCTGTCTTTGGAACGAACTCGGATGTAATGACGACTATGTCCTCACAATCTATCCCGCCATCATCTTTCACATTCTCCCTTGTGCCCATATAGAATCTCACAGGAGGCATGGGAACCCCATTCTGTACCACGGCATACGGCGGGAATGACGGGGATGTGATGGATGCGATGAGATCCAACTCCAATTCCTTGGCAAGGAAACTCGTCGCGATGGAACTGATGAGTCCAAGGCTCGGGAATCCCACGATCGCCACAGCATTGTTGAGTCTTCTATCGGAATATTCGTGAAGGGTGAGTTCGTCCATACACACCCTTATTGTGGTAATGATATTAAGCAGTTCTACAATGGGTGTGGCATGGTCAATGAATCGATCTCCATGGAATACACCTCCGCAGGGATACCGGTCATAACGGATTCGGTGCCTGGTTGCAGAAGTTCAGGGTATATGGTCGCTGTGAATACTGGATCCAGGGATGAGCATCCAGAGATATTCGGATTGTCACATCTGTTGGAACATGTGGTATTCAGGGCGACCAAGACACGCACATCCTTCCAGATGTCGAAGGAGATGGAGGGCGCAGGGGGAGAGATGAATGCGTTCACAGCCAAGGAGATGACCGCGTTCTACGGTGTGACCATTGACAGTACCGCGAACGTCGCAAAGGATCTCGTGGCTGATATCGTATCCAATCCACTCATCGCCAAGGATGATACGGAGTTGGAGAAGAAGATCGTCCTTCAGGAGATCAGCATGTGCGAGAACGATCCCGAATCATACATCCATGATCTCTTCGATGAGGTCATATGGGATGGTCATGAGTTGTCACAGGGAGAGGCAGGTACGAGGGATGTTGTGAATTCACTTACGAATGTGGATCTCCGCGAATATTATGATGAGAGGTACAGAGTACCGAATCTCGCCGTCTTCGCATGCGGTTCTGTGGATAAGGATGACGTACTCAGATGGGCGGAGGAGAATTTCGATCCCATGTCCGGGGGAAGGCCGAATCCGAGGAAGGCACCTGTATTGACAGGCTCGGCATACAGATACTACAAGAGGAAGGGGGATCACTGTTATGTGGGCATGGGATTCAGGGCATTCGACGCTAATGATGACGATCTGCCTGCACTCACGATGCTCAATGCCGTTCTCGGTTCGGGATCATCATCGAGGCTGTTCCAGAATGTCAGAGAGGAGAAGGCTCTGGTATACTCGATCTACAACTATGTGGACCAATACACGGACGCAGGTAGCATGGGTACATACATGTCGGCTACCGAGGAGAATGTGCTCGATGCGATAGAGACCACAGCCCGCACATACAGGGAACTCAAGGATGGCGGATTGACGGATGGTGAGCTTCAAAGGGTCAAGAACCTTGTGAAAGGCGCACTGATAAGAGGGATGGAATCCACGAGCCGCAGGCTTTACACTCTTGCCAAAGGAACTATGCTCGTAGGCAAACCTAGGTCTTTGGAAGAACGTTTGTCTAGATTGGATGCGGTGACTGAAGAGGATGTAATGCGTGTAGCGGAGAAGGTCATCAGGCCAGAGGGCCTTAACGTTGTCATGTATAGCGACGATGTAGCTTCCATGAAGGATTTCAAACCCACTCAGCTTGATTTCTGAAACTCTTTGATGTAGTGGAGGACGGCATCGACGGCACCGTCGACGGCCGCTTCCACTTTTTTTGTCATGCCTTCGCGTACCGTTTGTATATCTTCAACTTCTATCGCGATGAAAGTGACCTTGTCTGGCATCTGTTCCGGTTCCATATCGCGACCGATCTTCATCGCAGTCGCCAAGTTGAAATCATGTGCGGATGCATTTGTTATCGTAGGTGCGAAATCCTCGGGATCGAATACCATGATTGTACCGACATCCTGTTGATGTGTTTGTATGGCATCGACGATTATGGCATGCTTATATCCCCAGAGTACAGGGATTATGTCCAATCCGCCTATTGCCTCCTGACGTGTCTCCACACCATCCAAGCCCATGCTCTCTATCCTGTCGGCAACGACGAGTCCGATAGCATCATCCGACATTATCGGACTTCCCAATCCTATGACCAACACATCATCTGATCTTTGGTCAGCCATAGTAGATGTCGTCCTCCTTAGATTTCTTGTATTTGGTGTAGAGTCCAAGTAAGCTCAGGAACAGACACGGTGCGAGTGCGATCAGACATATCAGACCGAATCCGTAGATGACTGCTTGAGTTCCTGTGTAGATAGATGATGACAATCCTACGTAGAACGATGACAATATCGCAACGGACATCGGACCTGTAGCTACGCCTCCGGCATCGAATGCGATACCTACCATGTCCTTATCACCGATCCACATGACGATGAGCGTCAATATGAGTCCAGGGACTACGATGTATGCGAGATTTATGTTGAACACTAATTTGGCCATACCTATGGCGACGAATGCAGCCACTCCTATCGATATTATCGCGATGATGAGTTTCTTCGAAAGGACTCCCCCGGATGATTCCTCTACTTGATCTCCGAGGATGGATACCGCAGGTTCAGCAGATGCTACGAGGAATCCCATGAGGAATCCCAATCCAACGATCATGAACCATTGATCCGAGGCCATGTCGCCTAGTTTCATACCGAGGCTGGTCGCGATCGGCATGAATCCTGTGTATACGCCAGCGAGGAATATGATGATGCCGACTCCAGCGATAGCAGTGCCTTCCAATACCACCGATACAGCCGTCCACGAGTATTTCAGGAACACTCTTTGGAATATCACGAAGAATATCATGAGCGGTATCAATGCGTATGCTACGCTGATAGCGGAATTCTTCAGTTCGGTGAACATCAGTTCGAAGTCTATGGTGTTGTGTGCGACGGTCGACGTTATGCCCTCTTCGGATCCACCACCGCTCATCAGACCTAGGACAAGGACGGCGAGTACGGGTCCGATGGATGCGAGACCTATCATGCCGAATCCATCCATGCTATCCTTGCTGTGTCCCATGGAACATATCCCTATACCGAGTGCAAGGAGGATAGGTACGGTCACAGGCCCTGTAGTGACACCGCCGGAATCCAATGCTATGCCTATGAATTCTGTGCTTCCTGTCGCATCCATTGTCACGACCAACAGGATGACTGCGACATAACCGATCGTGATGAGCATCTTCAACGACAGTTTGTAGATAATCCTGAACGCAGCAACGATCAGGAATGCGGCAACACCGATGGCGATCGCATATGTGAGTGTCGTCGGATCGATCGACGAGAACAGTGAATGTACCTGCGATCCGAATACGGTGACATCAGGTTCTGCGACAGTGACCAGGAATGATATCATGAACACTATCACGATCATGAACATCTTGGATTTCCTTCTGGGGATCTCTTGACCTATGGATGTACCCATAGGATGTATTCCCCAATCGACACCTGATAGGAAGATCGTGAATCCAGCGATAACCATCACTACGCACAATCCGAACATCAGGATCTGATCCATCGGAAGTTTGAGTACGAATATAGCTAAGAATGCGACCAACAAGACTATCGGGATAGTGGATGTCATGACCTCCTTGAACTTCTCTCCCAATAGACTCATGATTGGGGGTATACGCAAACGGTATTAAATCATACCTAAAGATGCTACCTTAGATACGACACGTCATCTTCTCAGTTCTTTGATGGTCTTGCCCATGTTGATGAAGTGATCTGCTATTCTTTCAGCATCGGATGTCAATGACAAGAACTCGGCACCAGCACTTGCGGAACATATTCCTTCGTTGATCCTGGATATGTGGTTATTCGCCATCCTTTCCGTAGCATCATCGACCATATCCTCGATATCGTACGCTTTTTCCAATGCATCATAGTCTTGGTCGACGTATGCCTTGCGGACATGTTCATAGAGGGATTCGATGAGCCTCTGTATCTCCCTGACCTCTTCCTTGGCATAATTCGAGAATTCATCCGAGGATACCTTCATCTTCTCCGCGTATCCGACTATGTTCTTGGAGTAATCGCCTATGCGTTCAAGATCCGTCACGGTACGATAGACTGTGGAGACGTAGATGCTGTCCTTCCTGTTCAGTTCGGTGTTGGACAACTTCACGATGTAACGAGGAATGTTCTTCTTGAGGTAGTTCAGTTCCTTCTCCTTCGCTCTGAACTCCTTGTAGTCATTGTTATTCATCGTACAGATCACGTCACACGCATAGCTGAAGTTCTCTATGGCGAGTCTCGACATGTTGACCATCTCGTTCTTCACTTCCATGACGGCGATGGCCGGTGTCTTCAGCATGTACTCGTTGATGAAATACATGTGCGGTTCGCGTTCATCCACAACCTCCTCGACCTTCTTGTCCGGAAGGATCTTGGTGACGAATTTAATGAGTTGCGAGGTCAACGGCAACATGATGAGCACGGTTATGACGTTGAATATGGTGTGGAACATCGCTAACTGTGTCTGAGGTGCGTTGGGGAACATACTCGCGAAGATCGTGCCGAATGTACAGTCCCCTCCTGTCAGCATGGAGATGATGAAACCGACCACTACGAATATCAGCACACCGAATATGTTGAAAGACAGATGTATCGCGGCGACCCTCTTCGCATTCAACCCGCTACTCAACGCAGCGAGGACAGCAACAACGCATGAACCGATGTTCGAACCCATGGTGATGTATATGCCCTGTTCTAGGCTGATGAGGCCTTGAACGAGCATAACTATGGCGATGGATGTAACGACGGATGAACTCTGTACCAATGCTGTAAGGAGGAAACCGATTATGATCAGAAGTATCAGATTATCTATGTTGGAAAGGAAATTGATGACGACATCGGATTGAGCGAATTCGGACATCGAATTGCTCATCAGATCCAATCCAACGAACAACATACCGAATCCGGCGACGATACCTCCGATCTTCCTCGTCCTGTCGTTCTTCGCGTACGAGTAGATGAAAGCACCGATACCAGCGAGGGCCGAGAAGATTATGGTAAGACTTACGGTGTTGCCGCCGAACATACCTAGCGACACGATCTGTGCAGTGACCGTCGTACCTATGTTCGCACCGTAGATTATGGCCGTTGCGAGTGTGAGTGACATGATCCCGGCATTGACGAAACCTATGACGAGGACGGATGTCGCTCCCGAACTCTGGATGGCGGCCGTTGTGACGGTACCGATACCGACTCCAACAAGTTTCTTATCCGACGCTTTAGCGAATAGTGACTTGAGTTTAGAACTGCATATGGACTCGAGATTATTGCTTAGCATTATGCAAGCGATCAGGAACACACCGATACCTGCAATTAGCATCAAAATCGCTGTAATCATATTTGTGGCGTCCATATATATCACTAATAGGGGTCTGATTATGCTCCGATATCCGTCATAGTAGATAAAATAAGGGCAACGGATAAAGCGTATCCGTCGTGGGAAACTTAATCTATGTTCTAGATGCTCATTTCAGCGTGGAGATCGAGGTTAAGACATACATGACCGTCAACGGTCGCAACATCTCGTCGAGGCAGTTGGAGGTCCTCTCTGCGATAAACAGGCTGGGTAGCAAGACCGCTGCGGCAAAGGAATTGGGGATATCCCCGCCAGTCGTTCAGAGGTACATGGCTCAGATGGAGGATGTGGCGGAGACTCGTCTCATGGCATCCACTCCCAATGGTACCGAACTCACCGAGATGGGCCTGAGATTGCTTGAGATCGCGGATATGATGGAATGCAGGTGTACCGATACGAGGGAGTTCACCATATCATGTTCCCCCGTCACTGAGGAATTGGTGATGCAGGCAGTATCCAACACGAAGGTCAAGGCCTCGATCATCGTATCTGATGATTACACAAACATACGTTCTCTCAAACAGGGTATGTCCGATATGATAATCCTTGATGACCCTCAACTTCTGAGCGAGGTCGATGATTACGAATGGTTGGATGTAGGTTACATGGATATGATCCATGTGGACAACGGTCCATCCTATATCAGATACAGATATGGTGCACAGAGGATAGCCTATGAGCAGTTGGAGCTCATGGGAGTGAAATACAGCATCGATGCGGAGACGTATCTCCTCTCTGATCTCATGGATTCCAACAAGAGTTTCTTCGTCGATGAATACTTGCTTCAGAGGAAAGGTCTCAAGATAAAGAGCGCCACCGACAAGCGCCTTCTGAGGCACTCGATCACAGCCGTCTACAGAAGGGAAGTGAAGGAGATCACACGTGTTCTCAGGTACCTTCAGTCAAAACACATGATTTGAGTATGACCGTTTTAGGTAATGCTCCGCGCGGCCGACATTACTAGATTAAATAGTACGTAAGAATAACAACTCTTAGGTAAGAATATGGTAGCACCTAACCCTGAATTCATAAGCGAACTCTCTGCTGCTGGCGGAGATGGCGCAAAGATGTGCTTCCAGTGCGGAACCTGCACTGCAGGATGTCCCTCGGGAAAGATTACGGCATACAGGATAAGGAAACTTATGAGGATGGCACAGCTCGGACTCAAAGAGGATATCATCTCAAGCGAGGACCTCTGGCAGTGCACCACCTGTTACACTTGTGAAGAGAGATGCCCTCGCGGAGTTCCGATCGTCGATGTCGTCATCGCACTCAGGAACATCGCAGTTGCTAACGGCAAGATGTTCCCTGCACACAAGAAGACAGGACAGAACCTTGTCGCATACGGACACGCAGTCGCGATCAACGATAAGATCAAGGCACAGAGGAAAGAACTCGGACTTGATGAGGTTCCCCCGACAGTTCTCGCAAACGAGAAGGCAATGGCAGACCTCAGCGTGATCCTCGAAGCTACCGGCTTCAAGAAATTGGTGGAGTGATTACAATGGCAAAATACGCATTCTTCCTCGGTTGCATAGCACCCCTCAGGTACCCTGGTATCGAGAAATCCACAAGGGTCGTCGCAGAAGCACTCGGTCTTGAGCTCGTAGATCTCAAGGACGCAAGTTGCTGTCCCGCACCTGGAGTCATCAGGGCATTCGATAAGACGACATGGATCGCAGCAGCGGCAAGGAACCTTGCACTCGCAGAGAAAGAGGGTCTTGACATCCTCACAGTCTGCAACGGATGCTACGGTTCACTCTTCGATGCAGCACACGAGCTTGCAGAGGACAAAGAACTCCTCGCAGATGTCAACAAGGTCCTTTCAAAGATCGGACTCGAGTACAAGGGAACGACAAAGGTAAGGCACTTCGCAGAGGTCCTCTACAACGAGGTCGGTGTCGAGGCAATCAAAGCCAAGATCACGAAACCCCTCGAGTACCAGGTCGCAGCATTCTATGGATGCCACTTCCTCAAGCCCAGCAAGATCAAGCAGTTGGACGATCCTGAGAACCCCCACATCCTTGACGATCTCATCGAGGCAACCGGAGCAAAATCCATGCCTAGGAAACAGAAGGTCATGTGCTGTGGTGCAGGAGGAGGTCTCCGTGCAGGATTCCCCGCCAACGCTATGAAGTTCACTCAGACGAACCTTGAGAACATCAAGGAGTCTGGCGCACAGTACATCATCGATGTCTGTCCGTTCTGTCACCTCCAGTTCGATATCGGTCAGAAGGACCTCGGATTCAACATCCCTGTCCTCCACCTTTCACAGTTGTTCGGTATCGCAATGGGAATGGACGAGAAGGAACTCGGACTTTCAGCACACCAGACACCTGTTGTGCTTTGAAAACAAAGGGGGTAATCCCCCCATCTTTTCCTCTTGTAAATCAAATCTTTGACCAATAGATTGCTGTTTTAATGGCACGTCTCCACTCTGAGATACGTTCCTTTCTTTCTTCATCGGACATTGCCGGCGTGAAGGTCCTTCCGCAATCGTTCTCTGTGAAGGTATCCCATAACGTCCCCTTGCCAGAAAGGTGTGCGACCCCTAACGCGGTAGCTTCGTGACAATCTGCGCAGATGGCCTTTGTGTTGGTGATATCGGCTATGAATTGGCAGAGGAAATTATTGCAGCTGACGCCACCATCCAACCTTATCATGTCGGGTTTGACATTCGTATCCGCAACCATGGCATCTATTATGTCATTGATCTGGAACGCTATCGATTCCAATGTAGCCCTGATTATATGCTCCTTGCCTACGCCTAACGTCAGACCGACGATCATCCCACGGGAGCTCTGTTCCCAATATGGTGCGCCAAGCCCTGAGAATGCCGGTACGAAATAGCATCCTGCCGTATCATCGACGGAATCTGCTATCTTCTCCGTATCCCTCACATCGATGACCATTCCGAATTTATCACGTAACCACTCCATTATCGAACCGGCTGCGTAGAATGAACCTTCGATGGCGTATTGTGTATCATCATCGACTGTCCATGCAACAGTCGTCAACAGACCATGTTCCGATCTCTTTAGTGTCCTTCCGGTATTCATCAGCATGAATCCGCCTGTTCCGAGTGTGATCTTCATCTCACCCTCGGAGAAACATGATTGTCCGAATAATGCGGACTGTTGATCCCCCATTATGGCATTGATCGGTATCTTGTGGCCACAGACATCGACGATACCGAATGGATATCTGCTCGGATGCACCTTGGGAAGCATTGAAGGCGGTATATCGAATAGAGAGAGGAGTTCATCATCCCAATCCATCCTCTCTATGTTGAACAGCATGGTCCTGGATGCGTTGGTGTGGTCCGTTGCATGAACACGTCTTTCCGTAAGATTCCAAAGTATCCATGTATCTATATTCCCGAAAAGGAGGTCTCCAGACCTCGCCTTTTGACGTGCACCTTTCACGTTGTCAAGTATCCATGCGATCTTCGTAGATGAGAAATATGGATCGATCATGAGCCCAGTCTTCTCGTTGATCAATTCTCCGTACGTTTCACGTATCTCACAACAGGATGACATCGTCCTTTTGTCCTGCCATACTATCGCATTGTAGACGGGCAATCCCGTCCTGCGATTCCAAACGACAGTGGTCTCCCTTTGATTCGTAATGCCTATGGACACACAATCCTTTGGATCGGCAACGGACATGCATTCCGAAATAGTCCTTCTGACGAGATATATCAACTCCATCGGATCCTGTTCCACCCAACCTGGTTCCGGATAGTATTGTGTTATCGGCCTCTGTGACATAGACACGATGTCGTCCATCCTATCGAATAGGATGCAACGGATGCTGGTGGTTCCGGCATCTATTGTGAGTACGTATTCATTCATTCTCTGACCGCCATGGATGATATTCGGTCATCCTCTTCCTTTGTTATTATAAATATGTATATTAGGGGGATGGTCAATCACATCATCATCTTCGATGTCCTGTGATCGCACATCATCTATGATGAATGGTGGCCAGGACTCTATCATTATCCTTAATGAACAATGTTCCCACATTTATCCAGAACCGCTCATATTTAAGGCTACCTAGCATAGTTTATATACTTGACATATATCATCACTTTGCTTCAAATCAAGGAGGATTCTGATGGCAGCAGCAAAGAAAGTCAAGTCTACGTCCCGTAAGATCAAGGACAAGTGGAAAGCAAAGGAATGGTATAAGATTCACGCACCTCGTATGTTCAACGAGGTAGAGATTGGGGAGACACCGGCAATCGATGTTGAGACGATCTACGGAAGGACAGTGGATGTTACAGTCCAGGAGCTCACTGGTGACTTCTCGAAGCAGCACATCAAGATGAGATTCCAGATCACTGGAGTGGATGGACACGATGCAAAGACATCGTTCATCGGACACGAGCTTACCAGCGATTATGTCAGGAGGCTCACAAGAAGGAAGAAGACGAAGACAGACCACGTTGTGGATGTCGAGACAAAGGACGGTTACGTTCTCAGGATCAAGACAATGTCCATCGCGGACAAGAGGATCCAGTCTTCACAGGAAGAGGGAATGAGGCGCTGCATCGCAGACACGCTCGTTGCAATCGGAAAGGAGAACGATCTTTCCAACATAATCAAACTCATTATCTCTGGAGAGATGGGCAGGAATGTCGCAAAGGCATGCCATGTCATCATCCCCATCAAGAGAATCGAGATCCGCAAGAGCGAAGTTCTTTCAGCAGGTGAGGGCGAACCCGAGTCCATCATGGACATATTCGCAAAACCTGAGGCTGAGGAAGCACCTGCAGCAGAGGCCGTCGAGGCACCTGCAGAGGCGCCCGCAGAAGAACCTGCTGAGGAGCCTGCAGCTGAAGCACCTGCAGAAGAGTAAACCAATATATCCTCCTTAAACATCTTCCCCTCAAACCAATTACACATGCCGAGGTGGCTCAGCCTGGTGGAGCGTCGGACTCATAGGGTCTAAGATGGTCAACAGACCTCTTCCAGGGAAATCCGAAGGTCATGGGTTCGAACCCCATCCTCGGCACTCCTATTCTTCATCGTTTAAGATAAATAATGTCTACGCGATTGAGCGTCCATGAGGCTCATTATCAACACTGGTAAAGGCGGTGTAGGAAAGACATCGATTTCTGCTGCAACAGCGAGACGTGCTGCCAGGATGGGATACAAGACATTGGTGATGAGTACCGATTCCGCACATTCATTGGCGGATTCATTGGATATCAAGCTTGGAAACGAGATAACCAATATCGGTCCGAATCTGGATGCATTGGAGATAGATGTCATATATGAATTGAGGAGCAAATGGCCTGATATAGAGGCGTACATCACCGAATTCTTCAGATCACAGGGCATGAATGACCTCTCAGCGGATGAATTCGCTATATTCCCTGGGATGGAGATGATCGTAGCATTGCTCTACATCCTTGATTTCGAGGAGAATAACAGATACGATGTGGTGATCATGGATACTGCACCGACGGGTGAGACCTTGAGACTCCTGAGTTTCCCTGATATGTCGGAGTGGTATCTGGACAAGCTGTTCAATATCGCTAAGAGGATATTGTCATTCGCTAAGAGACTCATCGGAAAGGTTGTGGATATGCCGTTGCCGAGTGAGGCGGTGTTCAATTCCATCGCCGATGTCAAACAGAAGATGGTCAGAGTAAGGACGATATTGGAAGATCCCGAGAAGACGACCGTACGTTTGGTGGTCAATCCTGAGAAGATGGTCATCAGCGAGACAATGCGCGCATACTCCTATCTTTGTCTTTATAACAAGACCGTGGAGTGTCTGATCTGTAACCGTTTATATCCTGACAATGTGGACGGCGATTATTTCAAGAACAAACTTGATGAACAGAGACAATACGTGGACATGATACACCATGCATTCGACCCCATGAAGATCTTCTTCTCATACCAGATGCCGACCGAGATGTTAGGTCCTGAGAAATTGGATCATCTTGCAGATATGATCTATGGGGACACGGATCCGACGACGATCTATGCACAAGAGAGCCCCATGAGATTCGAGACAGGCGATGGCGAGGACAGGATAATACTGAAGATGCCATTCGTGGAGAAGTCTGACATAGAATTGTTAAAACCGAAGGAAGACACTATACTTATTCACGTCGGAAGTCAGAAGAGAGTCATCAATCTCCCGCTCACAGTGGCGAAGGAAGAATTGATAGGCGCTGAACTGAGGGACGGAGAATTGAAGATAAGATTCAGGAGGGAAGAGAGATGAAGGACATCAGCGATGAAGAACTTTTGAAGTTCATATCTGAGAACAAGGACAGACTGATACAGTACATGAAGGCCGAGGGCATCAATTTGGTCGATGTCACCAGGAAGAATGTGAAGGAAGGCGTGAGCAAGGTCAATGAGGCGGCCACAAACATCAAGGATGATCTGGAGCCCGAGATCGAGACCATACGCAACAATACCAAGGAATTCATCAATGCATTCACGAATGAGGATGTGCAGAGACATCTCATCAGAAGTGGCATGGAATTCATGTTGGCCATCGGCACGATACTTGATGCGATCCCTAAACCAGAATTCGTTTCCAAGGCATGTGAGAAGGCATCGGACCTTAGGAGTAATATCAACAAAGAGTACTGCGCCAACAACGAGGATTGCCCAAAAAAGGCTGAAAAACTCAAGAAGATCGAGATTGATTGAAATGGATGCCAATGATGGAGTCTTTGCGGTAAAAGCGGCAAGGAAGACTATCGAATCAGAGGTCATCGGCGCATCACCTGAGATCGAGTTCCCAACTTCATTCGATGAACCTCGCGGCGTATTCGTGACCATCAACACATATCCCGAGGGAGCGTTGAAAGGATGCATAGGGTATCCTGCTCCGGTCTATCCACTGAAGGATGCACTGGTGTTCTCGGCGCAATCCGCTTGTCACGATCCAAGGTTCCCGAGGCTTACTGACAGAGAAGCTAACAATTGTACTATAGAGGTAACCATACTGACTCCTCCTACGTTGTTGGAAGCGGATAAGGAGGATCTTCCGAACAACATCGTGATCGGTCGCGACGGACTCATGATACAATTCGGAAGGAGAACAGGACTTCTTCTCCCACAGGTCCCTGTGGAATATGGTTGGGATCCAGTGGAATTCTTGGAACAATTGTGTCTCAAGGCCAATCTCCCTATAGATGCGTGGAAGCTCAGCGGAGCGGAGATATACTCATTCAGCGGACAGATATTCCATGAGACATCGCCTCACGGGGATGTGACGGAGGGGTGAACATGGATCTCGTCATCGAAGGAAGGTTCTACATCAACGGAAGCATCAAGGATACCTCTGTAGGCATAGAGGACGGTAAGATCGTAACCATTGGCAACATCGTCCGCGGAGGGGATGAGAGAATAGATCTTGGGAATAGATTGATCCTTCCTGGATTCGTAGATCCTCATGTTCACTTCAGGGATCCAGGATTCACGAACAAAGAGGATTTCAGATCAGGTACGATGTCCGCATTGTTCGGTGGAAAGACCTGTGTATTGGACATGCCGAACAACGATCCTCCTGCGATAGATGTACGTTCATTGAAGAACAAGAAATCTACGATAAGATCGAAAGCATATGTCGATTATGGGCTATTCGCAGCATTGACTCCCGGATGCAATACCGATCTTCTTTCACCTATGGTCTGTGGATTCAAACTCTTCATGGGTTCCACCACAGGAAACATCCTATTGAATGATGATGAGGAGATCGGACACGTGATGAAGGATGTTGCACGTACAGGAAAGGTCGTGAGCGTGCATGCCGAGGATGATTCGATGATCATCAGGGGGAACGAATCCAACAATTGGGATCATCTGAGGGATCGTCCTGTAGAGGCGGAGCATAATGCGATTAGAAGATTGTCCGCTTATAGGGGCATGAAGGTGAACATCTGTCATGTGACCGATTCAAGGTCATTGGAATTAGCAGCGTCCCTGGGATTCACCACAGAGGTGACGATGAACCATCTCTTCCTTTGTGCAGATGATAGTACGGCCGCGTACACGAAGGTGAATCCTCCGTTGAGGGATCGTAAGACCAGGGACTCACTCTACAAAGCATTCGCTGAAGGAAAGGTGACGATGTTCGGCAGCGATCATGCCCCACATATGCTCACAGAGAAGGAACAGGATTATCAGAGTGCACCTAGCGGTATACCGACTGTCGAGACAGATATACCGATATGGATGAATCTAGTCAAACACAATCAGATCCCGTTGGAACTCATAGTGAGGATGGGGGCTGAGATGCCCGCAAGGATATTCGGGATCAACAAAGGTAGAATAGCTGTCGGTTATGATGCCGATCTCATCGCATTCGATATGAAGAAAGGGACTACGATCAATGCGGACAGGTTGCACAGCCGCGCCAGTTATTCTCCATACGAAGGTATGGAAGCGATATTCCCCGATACAGTTATCATCAGGGGAGAGGTACAGGTCGATGACGGGGAATTCTGCGGAAGTAACGTCGGAGAGGATGTAAGTGGCTATTGAGGTGGATTATTCGGATGTTGCAGGGAAGAAGGCTGACTGTCCAGAGGGTTGTGGCATGTGTTGCCTTTGTCAACCAGAGGTCCTTCCAGAGGAAAGAGCATTCTTCAGGACGAAATACCCCAAGATGATGGTCAAGAGCAAATGTGCGGACCAGCACTTCGCGTTGGCGATGAAGAAGGGTAGGGGCTCATGCGTGTTCCTCAACGGAAGGAGGTGTGACATCTATCAGAATCGTACAACATATTGCAGACAATTCCCATATCATTTCTACATCAGTGACAGGATAAAGGTCGAGTTGGACCTTTCATGCCGTGGTGTATGGACAGGAAAGGGCAATGATGCGGAAGAAGAGGCAAGGGCACTTGCACAGGCTTCAGAGAGAAGGTTGACGATGACCTTGAAGGAAGCATCCTCCGTCTACAAGGAGTTCTATTCCATATGCAAAGAGACGGGAGTCATGTGTGACGTATCCCAACTGAGGATATCCGTATCCGAGAATCTTAAGAATTTTACAAATCTGGCATATATCGCAAAGGCAATGGATCTCTCACTTGAGGAACCCAAGATGTCATTGGAGAGGGTGACAGCCGATTCCAAATTCGATCTCAAGGATCTTACGGAAGCGGCTATGGAAGCATCATTGGGTTCAATGGGATCGAACGATCCTTTGAACGTTCCTGTCTATTGCGATCCGAAATACAATTGGAATATGTTCATGGCCAATGGCAACACGATAGAGTTGACCGTCATGGATGATGACGGTGACCTACATCATAAGGGATTCGTGGATGCAAGGGATATAGAGCTCAAAGAGCCAGATGAGAACGGCAAGAAAGTACTTGCCGACTACATTTCTATATTGAACGGAAGGGATAGCTTCCTTGGTAATGTATTCTACATGATGGACGAGCTCGGATACGAGGACGATATGGCGAACTCATATTATGGAGCACTCTGTGCGACCATCATAGATCTCCTTTGGAGGGCATCTTTGTTGGACCATTTCTTCGGTACAGGCATGGGTGCGGAAGGGATGAAGGAAGCGATCATCTTCTACGATATGGACAGATTGGATGCACCCACGATAGGAGCATTCGTGTGACATGTTCCATATAATAAGGGATACAAGGTCTTTTATAGTAAACCGATAATGGGCTTGACGGTGGCTGAAATGATGAAACCATTATCCGTACTCCAAGCGTCAGCAGGTAAGAACGTTATCGTTGAGCTGAAGGGCAAAAGAGAGTACAGAGGAGTACTTGACGGATACGACCCTCACATGAATATCGTTCTGAAGAACGCGGATGAGATGTTCGAGGGCGAGGTCATCAGAAAGCTCAGCACAGTCATTGTCCGTGGAGACAATGTGATCTACATATCACCATAAGGAGAGATGAAACATGGGAAGAGGAACACCGGCACAGGGTAAACACAACAAGTACAAGACACACATCCCTTGCCGCAGATGCGGAAAACGCTCTTACCACGTCAGGACAGGCGTATGTGCCTCCTGCGGATATGGTAAGACAGCAACGCTCAGGTCCTACAATTGGGCCAAGACGCACTAAGGAAGAGGAATCAAGATGGCCGGCCCGAAGCACAGCTGCGGTGTAGTCGGAATGAATGCGACATACAACGTGGTACCTTCTTTGCAGAGGGCATTATTGGTCATCCAACACCGCGGACAGGAGTCCGCAGGTCTCTCCGTCTTCGATGGCAAATATGTCCAGACGATCAAGAACAATGGCTTAGTGGATGCTGTCCTCAATGAGAATAGCCTCAGGTCGATCTCTGGAAACTGTGGCGTAGGCCACGTAAGATATTCTACAACGGGTTCACATGGTGCGATTAACGCCCAGCCTTTGACTGTACAGTCCGTGAAAGGTACAGTTGCCATTGCACACAATGGGGACATAACGAATTATCACGCTCTGAGGGAGAATTATTTCAAACAGGGTTGGTCGTTCTTGACCGACTCCGATTCTGAGATAATCGCCCGTATATTGTCAAAACATCTATACTCGACGGACGAACCGTTCGCTGCTATCAGAGAGATGATGTCAGAATTGGACGGCGCATACGCTTTGGCGATCATGATCAACGGCCGTCTTTTCGGTGTGCGCGATCCACATGGTATTAGGCCCTTGTGCATCGGAAAGACCGAGGGCGGACACATCATTGTGTCTGAGAGCGCAGCACTCATCTCATTGGGTGCAGAGTTCGTAAGGGATGTCGAGCCTGGGGAGATCGTCGAGATCAAGGACGACATAATACTCTCCGATAAACCCAAAGGTCCGATTAATAAGGCACATTGTATGTTCGAATGGACATATTTCGCAAGACCAGATTCTGTGATGGATGGCAGATGTGTCTATGATGTGAGGAAGAAGATAGGCATCATACTTGCAAGGGAGGCCCCTGCGGATGTCGATCTCGTTATGCCCATCCCCGATTCGGGACGTGCACACGCCATAGGGTATTCTGTGGAATCGGGTGTACCGTACGAAGAGGGATTCATGAAGAACCGTTTCGTCGGGCGTACATTCATCCTTCCCAATCAGTCGGCTAGAGAGAATGCCGTCGCTATGAAGATGAATCCTATAAGGTCTACGATCGAAGGCAAACGTATCCTCATAGTCGATGACAGTATCGTTCGTGGAACTACGCTTATGAAACTGATCAAGTTGTTAAGATCAGCAGGTGCGAAGGAAGTCCACGTAAGGATCGGTTGCCCACCGGTCATAGCCCCATGCTACTATGGTGTGGATATGAAGACCAGAGATCAATTCATCGCATGTACGCACACTGTTGATCAAATCAGACAGTCCATAGGCGCGGATAGTTTGGCGTACATCAGTATCGACGGTCTGGTCGAGGCTCTCGAGATACCTAAAGAAGATCTCTGCCTCGCATGTGTCGATGGCATCTATCCGACAAGGATAGATGGCGAGAAATATCGTTACGATTGATCGTCATCATCGATATCGCAATCGATCTTCGGGAGCGGGGCTCCGCAATATATGCAGTTATCTGCGAACATATCATTGTATGTTCCGCAGCATTCACATTTCTTCGATACTTGAGTCATGTTTCCCTTCAATGCGTATCAGTGATAAACAAGTATTGTGCTCACGCACAATCGATCACGACGTTTCTTACGGTGAGTTCTATTCCAAAAAAGTTATACATGTAACATTTTTGCGGAATAGAAGTTAGGAAGTGTCATCTTCACATCATAGTGGGCAAGAATCCTCTTCTCTTCACCTTTTAACGATATGTGCCCCTTGGAATCGGTGTAAGTGGTCATTTCAGCCATGTATGTATAGAAATTTGCGGAAAGATCCTAAGTTGGAGGATGTGGCAAATGCAATCAGAGTCTTATCGGTGAGGCAGCAGATGATACCATTCCAGGTCGTCTTTACCGAACACGAACTCAGCAATCAGTGCAGTGAGCAAAACGTTTAATTATGGCCACAATATCAAGGTGTCATCCACTGGGCAGGTAGATCAGTTGGAAGATCGTTACATTGGCATTGTAGAGGTCGCGAGTTCGAATCTCGCCCTGTCCACCACTACACTTTATCCATACTGTTGAAAAATGGACAGGATTACTGTCCACCCTTGGACAACCATGAGTTCCTTGCGTTGTCTATGGCCTTGTTGAGCCTCTTTCTGCTGTAGAATCCCTCCGTAGTCTTGGTGTTCGCATGTCCCATCAGTACCGACACCGATTCGATGTCGACGTCACTGTTCAGATATCTCTGACCGAACGTCCTGCGGCACATGCGGAGATCGACGGAGAGGAACGGAGATATCCGAAGTTCTGCTGGAAGGACGGTTCCGAATCCACCATCATCGAAGATGATTCCGGAAGGACGATCGCACTGGATTCCTCGAAGGAGGTGATCGCATGAACCTCTTCAGAACGGGACTGGTGATGACCACCCCGGGGATCATGAGGATCATGTCCGCGAGCAAGGAGGCCACCGACGCCATCCAGAAGTGCCTGGAGAGGCACTGCTCCGGAGACTGGGGAGACATGTGCGATGACGACAAGCAGCTCAACCAGGATTCTCTGGATGAGGAGAGGGAGAAGGGATACACCTGCGAGAACCTCTTCAGCATGTACGAGACGGACTACGGATGCATCTACATCATAACCGAATGCGACAGGTCCGCGACCACCATACTGCTTCCGGAGGAGTACTGAAACACCTGGGGCTGAAAAGCCCCGCTCAAAGGTGATACGCATGACCTCGGCGAAGCAGACGACTCTGTTCTCGTTCGATGCCGTTCCGGTATCGAAAGGACCGATATGGCTGGAGGACTTCGATGGAAACCGTAGAACGATCTGCAGGATGGATGCGGAAGCGATGGTGGAGGATCTGAACAGGATGCCTTCGGGGAAGGGCTCATGGCTGAGGTGCCTCGAAGTGGACCATTCGCGTTCATACGAGACTCAGTTCAAGGACTGGGATGCTTGCATCTGGTTCCACAGGGGGATCGGGATAAAGAAGATGGTCCAGTCCGACGGGGATGTGATGGACTGCATGGATCCGCATCCGTACAGATGGCATTACCTGAACGGGAAGCAAATCCATGATTGGGTCTACGAACCTCTGAAGGAGGCTTGGATCGAGGGGGATGTGCTGCACATCAGACTCGATTCGGGAGAGTATCTCGCAGAGATACGTTCTGACGATACGATAGACAGATACGATCTCCACCCGTACGATCCCACGACCGATCTGGAGCATTTCGCCATAGAATGCTACAGACATCAACTTCCGAGGGAGATGATGGCCTGGAGGCAGGAGTACGTATACGGAACACCGGCACTGAGCCCATTCTCCAGGAACATATCCGTAGAGGATGCAAAGCGTATCGACCTCATGGGGAACATACAGGACTCGATGGTCCCGAATGTACAGTTCAATCAGATATGCGAATGCGCCGAACTGATGGGGATCAGATTGCAGCTATCATATGACGTACCGGTATTGGAGAATCCAGCGATGTACCCTATGGAAGAGAACTGCAGCACATGCCTGAGAAAGAACAGAAGCAACGGACGGCACCAGGATTGCAAGAACGCTGAAAAACAGATGTGCTGCAGCAGATACATCTGGGATCGGAGGACTCCGGCCAAGAGGTGCGTCAAGGAGAAGTATTCCGATCACAACGACAGCTGATATTTCTAGCAATTTCTATATGTTGCATTTTCTGAAACAAGACACATAAACCAAAAATAAATGGATATGGAATAATATTGGGAATGAATGAGAACAATCGAGCTAAAAACCTTATATTGTTTTATTATATAACTAGACTATGACTGGTTTGATTGCTTGGTTAGAAGATAACCAAGTTATAATCGCGATGGACACGTTAGCTTCATACACAGATCATACACCTTTTAAGATTGTTTCAAAAATTATGCCCATCCTACATACTCGTTCCATTTTATGTCCATTTGGTGATTTAGAGTTGGGGTTATCGATATATCAATATGTTCAAAGTAATATTCTATCTTATGACATTCGCACCCTTATAATGAATTTACAAAATGGGATGCAGTCATTTCTTGATTATTTCATAAAAACACATAATCGGAATCCGAATGGGAGTTTGTTCTTTTTTGGATATGATTACACTGAAAAAAAGTACAGAGGATTTGTTTTCAGAATTGTAGATGGTACTTTCGTACTAGATGAAGAACCCAAAGGTCTGATAACCAAACCGCATACAGGATTAATTGACAAAGAATCACTTTCGCCTCTATTCCCATTTGATTTAAACGATATTCCTAGTTCCCTATATGATGGGATATGTAAGATGAAAATAATTGACGATAATAAGAAACTCGAAGAAAGAGTTGGTATTGGCGGTCAAGTACAAATAGCCATTCTCTCGGACAATGGATATCAAATATCAACTATAGAAATCAAAGATTTCAGAGAAACGTATAACAAAACTTGTGCAAACCTGAAAAAGAATGAATAATAAAAACGAAACAACGGTGAAACACGATGTATTTAAAAAAAAATCGTGACACAAAACATCATTTAATCTACAACTCATGAGGCAAAATAAGATTATTCATCGATTGAAACTGAATGATCACCTGCCATATTAGTAAAGAAGCTGATTTCATAACCTTGTTTGGATAAATTATTGTAAAAAATGCTACGTTCACTAGATGATGGCATTAGTCTAAGGAATATGTCTTTTGCAGATTTTTCATCCGATCTATAGATTAAAATGATTAACTCCATCAATTCGATAGAATCAACAACATGATTTAATCCGGGATTCTGAGAGAGATAACTATACAATGTGTCATATAGTGGTTTTTTCAGATATATGTCATCAGTATCAAAATGTATATGATCTATAATAGATCCATATGAAATCAATTTGTGAATATTATAAATATCTTTTGGACAGTTGGATTGTAAATATGCCATTTTATCCTCTAAAACCGGTATATTTTTCAAATATTGATCAACTATCCAATTCATACAACGAGCATAATTGATGCCGATGTACTTGTCATCACTAAATGATTGTTTAAGGCAGATCTCAGCCAATTTCATACTATATTGATTGTATTCAGAGTAACACTCAATTTTCATACATACACGACGGATCATTTCTACTACGATATTTTGGTCATTTGAATCAATATATTCATAAAATTCATCAGGATTATATTTTAAAAAACACTCTACATCTTCATCATTGATTATCAACGATGATGGAGTTAGAAGAAAATAATTGTCTATGTAAAGATAATTATTAATCCTGTATTGCTCTTTGAATTTATCGTTATTTGAACCATGGTCAAATAATGGAAATAAGATAGATATCAATTTTGCATAAGACGGATCCTGATCGTCATTATTATAATAATCAGATGCAGTCTTCTTCTCCCGTGATAATAATTCTGAGATTGGAGGAAGATATGCCCCGCATAACTTCTGTCTGTTGTCAGATATCCAATTATATGTTTGAGGACTTTTGATAAAAATATATTGTAATGCCAATAAATCAATCGGACATGTATTATTGTTCGAAACGTTGAATAGAATCTTGAATTTTGTAGATATTAGATACACCTCGCGCAATGATAATGAATCAGTAAATTGATTAATCACAGAACGTTCATAGTCGTTCCATGTATCTTTTCCAGTGATATTCAAATAATGATCTGCTAATAAATTGATGGATGTAGTATGACTGAATTCAGGCAAAGATATCGGGATGTTAATTATTTTTTGAAGATATTGATGGCCATCATAGAAATCTGTATCAAGTGCGTGTTCAACAATCTCATTGTCAAAACAAAGGACATAGATAATGTTCGGAAAATCAGCCACAGACCTTACAAGCTTCATAACCATGCGAATTTCTTCCTTATCTAAACGATCCAAATCATCAATAAATACAACAATCTTATCTTTTCTCTTACTCATTTTTGATGATATCGTTTTTTTCATATCATTAAGCGGGATTCCATTTTCATCATTAACCATTAAATGAGAAAAAGAACTGATTAATTTACTCGTACCCGGATCTGGATTGATCTTTGCCACACAATCAGTCATCTTTGAAATTTTTCTTTTATTCCGATTACACCATTTTTTCAAACAAGATGACAGATGATAAGATAATAAATCCAAAAATTGGACAGATATATCATTTTGAGATGTATATATCCATGGGTTGAAATCAATAATACCTACTTCGGTCCCAATTTTTTCTTTGATAAAATTGACGAATGAGGTTTTTCCAGTTCCCCACTTACCACAAATGCCTATAGTGAAACTTTCAGATGTATCAGCCTTGATGATAAGATCGCAAACGGCTTCTACTAATTCTTTTCTATAAAGAATATCTTCCTTTATAGATTTGACAGGACCATGATTATACAAAACATATTTCATCATTGTTTTTTGTTCTTCACAACCTCCTGACTGATTGCCATTTGACATATCCTTACACCATCCTTTTCGTTTTCAAATTTTAATCGAATGAATCAAAATAGATGTCTCCTTCTTCCAAATTGTTTAGATCGGTTCTAACCAAATAACGAATATCTTGACCAAGACATTCGAAATGTCTTTTACCACATTCAATTTTGTACTTTTCCGATTCACGATTGTTATCGATATTCCCTTTGGTTTCGAATACGAAATACAGATGCTCTCCATCCCCATTATCCATCAGAACTGCCCAATCTGGGTTATAATTACCTATCGGAGTAGTTATCTTGAACCAATCAGGTAATTTTACATACAATTTGACATCCCGTAATGATTCAAGCTGAAGAGCAAATTTACGTTCAACATCACTATCATAAATTGTGTATTCATAAATTGACCTATCCGATTTAATCATATTCTTATTAAGATATCCGATAAGTTCTTCAGAATTGAAAAGGTCCTGTGCATAATAATCTCCAATCTTTTTGTAAACGATGCCTCTCAAAGCCATCAGTCTGACATTCCTGGCGATAACCTTGGACACGCCCTCCATGAACATCTGAGGATTCTTTTTGAAATCATCAAGGTTTACGCGAGAATCCGTAAGGATTCTGACAATAGTACGTCTGGTAAGGTCAGTCTTATTCTGAAGATAAGTTATGATGTCAGGCAATTCCTCTGTGTAATCCAAATTTTCAACACGTACGGGGATTGATGCATTGGCTTCGACTCCAGAAGAATTAATCTTGATAGATGCTTTATTGTACATTAACATCGGAGGTTTGATCTCCAATTTCTGTATTTGATTGGCACATACATCAATCAAATCATCGGAATTGAAATTGAGCTCGTATTTGGTTTTGTACTTTATCCTATCCCAGAGATCTTTGAAATCATCGCTGAGTAAGACCTGTTTCTTCAGAGTGACGGTTCTCTTATCATCATTATTCTTGATATTCAGGGTGCCGCAGACGGTTTTACACGTATCGAGGATCTGACCTTTCAGGTCCTTGAACTCTTCGGGAATCTGAACATTGTTCTCTCTGACATCGATTTTCAATTTGTCCAGAACCTTTCCTTTATCATTTATGTATCCGGTTTCAAGGAATGACTGATAGATCCTCTTGGACCCTTCTTCTCCGAGATATCCAACCTCGCCATTTTCATTTCTAATCGTGGTCTTGGCAAATGTGTGCTGCTCGATTATACCGAACCTGATGCCTGAATTATCTTCATATTCGCGTTGAAGTCCGGCAGCAAATTCTTCGAAACTCTCATTGGCCATCACAGTCAATTGATTGACATACGGATCATGGATACGATTACCGGATTGATCGACACATAAGCGAAGTCCGCGACCTATCTTCTGACGCTTATCATTGACGCTCTTCGTATCGACCAAAGTGCATATCTGGAAAACATTGGGGTTATCCCACCCCTCAGCTAACGCCGAATGGGAGAATATGAATCTCAATTTGCTATCGAATGACAGTAATTTCTCCTTGTCAATCATGATGAGTTTATAGGTCTCCTCATCTTTGACGGTGTTACCATTGCTATCTACCCACCCGGATTTATCAGCGGAGAAATACCCATTATGGCATGATTCGGCCTGTACCTGGGGATCGTCGGATTTCAGGATATCCCTATACTTGGGTCTTTTGATTAGATCGACATATTCTTCTTCGAACATCTTGGCGTAAATACCCTTCTCCCCTTTGTCGCGATATTTGGCAACGCGGTCGATGAAGAAGAGACTGAGGACCTTGATTCCGTTTCTGGTGTATGTCAGCTCCTTGTCAAGGTGTTCCTGGATCGTTTTGCGTATCATCTGCCTTTTCAATACGGCATCATCGACATCACCAGTAGTCTCTCCAAGGAAAACATACTTCTGAACCGGTTCGAACTGTATGTATTCATTCTCGGGCTGGCAGCATATATCTTCGACGATGTACCCTTCATAGACACTGCGCTTGATCTTACTTTCCAGATCGTCGCCTGACTTGACCGTGATCACTTTTCTCTTGGTCCCTAGACCGTCTTTGGATACGGCATCCACCTCGATCTTGGCTGATATGGGCGTTTTTTTATTGTCTACCGATACCAACTTGATGTATGCTTCGTTATGCTGATTGGCTGAGGAGAATCCGGCAACATCAATACCCTTCACCAGTTTACGTTCGTATGCATCGATGGCGTTGAGACGATATATCAGATTATGCTTCTTAGCATGAGTTGCAGAATATCTGAAAATGCACAATGAATTAAGATTCTGGATCGCGTTGAGTGAAAGCTCCGTATTATCCACGGATTGAGGTTCATCGATGATCACGATGGGATTGGTTCCCTGGATAAGCTCTATCGGTTTGAGTCCGTTGAGCTTATCGTTTGGACGATTGATTATATTGCCGTCTTTTCTGAAAGCATCGATATTGATGATCATTATCGATACGCAGTCGTTGACTGCAAAATCTCTGACGAGTTCCAGTTTATTGCTGTTGTATATGAAGAAATCATATTGCACATTGTTGTAGAGTTCCTTGAAATGGTTCTCGGTGATTTTCAGAGATTTGTATACACCCTCTTTGATAGCAATACTGGGAACTACTATGATGAATTTGGTGAATCCATATTGCTTATTCAATTCCATGATGGATTTGGTATAGACGTATGTTTTACCCGTACCTGTCTCCATCTCGACATCGAAATCATATCCACTGGCAATGGATCTAGATTGGGGGATGCCGTTTCTGAGTTGGATCTTCTGAAGATTTTCCAACAGCTCTTGTTCCGAAATCTCAAGCCTGTTGCCGATACCGATGTTCTTGTAATTGGTGCTGGTCAGTTTGGCAATACGGGCACCACTGGATACGGTAAATATAGATTGGGATGTTGTCTGACCCTCAAAAAGATCGATGACAGATGAAATGGCCTCATCCTGATAGTCTAGATGGGAATCGAATTTCAATTGAAGTTTGGAAGACATACAATGGCCTCATATTGTTATAAATGAATCTTCTTTGAGGCCAGCACTTTTCAGTGTCTCCTTAACATTGGCTTTAATGGAATCCGTAATAAATCCACTATCTCTAAAAACAACATTCCATATTTCTGGCTTTTCGTCCTTATACCATTTGATCATTTTGTCCGCTATGGATGTGGAATCCACATCTTTTAAACAAATCATCAATGCCCCATATCCAACAATATAAAAATCGGGATTATCATGATTGTTGGACTCCACTTTCGTAGTTAGACTTAAACCCAGTTTTAATAGTATTTCATAAATAATGTCTTCATCAGTACGTCCATCATCTGTTCTAAAATTATCTACATAGGAAGACAATGTTGTTTGAATATCTTCAGAATCTCCAATCCATTTTTTGATATTTGATTCATCCAATTTAAAAACACGAAATCCTGAATCCACTGCAAACGTATCAAACAATTTAGTTTGATTATTTGATTTTGAATCCAATTTTAATTCTTTCCTTGCAAGTCTTATTCTCTCTTTCCCTATTTCTGTTAATTTAAGAGGATAATTATTCAAAGAACAATATTCAATGGCCTCTTTTAATATCTTTTTTTCACGATTACTTGTGGCTTTTTTTAGATTATCTTCTAAATCCTCAGGTAACTGAACTAATATGAAATTACGTTTTTTTGACTCTTCTTTAGAAGTTAAAAGAGTGGCATGGGCTGTTGTAGAACTACCTGCAAAGAAATCCATTATCACGTCCCCATCATTGGTACACGCTTTGATTAAATCTGATACGAAAGACAATGATTTGGGAAATGAAAATACCTTTTTCCCTCCAAACAATCTCTTTAAATTATCTGTATCTTTACGAATTTGCAATTTATAATACGAACGTAGGAGGTCCAACTGATCCCGATCAATATATGTTTTTTTAGCACATAACTTATCATCAGAATCTGGATAGTAGATCAGTCCTTTTTCAGACCATTCTTCCCATGTTTTTTATTACAACTCCACCCTCTGGATGGAATTTTTAATGGATTTCCTGTTTTAATGTTAATCCTTTCGTCTTTCGGTCCACCACCCTGAGGATCATCGATGGGACCAACACGATAAATTCCTTGCTCGTCTGCATATTTATAATTTGAAATATTCTCATTTAAAAGATTATTGTTTGAATAAAAATTATGCAATTCTTCTTCAACAGAAGAAAAATCAGTACTTTTTTCCCAAATGTCAATCAATTGCCCATATATTGGGTTTGGAAGACCCCATGTACAAGTTTTAGCAATATTGTAATTTTTAACATATACCAAACAATATTCGTGGGATGTTGACACTATTTTGGGATCATTTTTAGGGGTCCCATCAATAATAATCTGAGACACAAAGTTATCTGATCCAAATATTTCATCACATATTTTTCTAAGATTAGTTACTTCGTTATCGTCGATGCTAATGAATATTATTCCATCTTGCCTCATTAGTGATCTTGCCAATCTTAAACGAGGGTACATCAAATTTAGCCATTTTGTATGATGCCTCCCATCTGATTCGGAATTAGCTTTGAGACTATTTCCTTCAGCATCAATTTGTTTAGTCATTATCTTATAATTCTTGATACTATCTGAGAAATCATCCTCGTAGATAAAATCATTACCGGTATTATATGGCGGGTCGATATATATCATTTTTATACTGTTGCGATAACTTTTCTGAAGCAATTTTAAAACTTCAAGATTGTCTCCCTCAATGTAAAGGTTATCTGTACTGTCCCATTCTTCACTTTCATTTTTATATGGGCGTAATGTTCCTGTAGATGGAATCTGTGATTTGTAAATCGCATCATTTTTGCCAAACCAAGTAAAATTATAACGTTCATCGTTATTGTCAACTTCCTCTCCAAGAATGATTCTGAGTTTATCGAAATCTATTTTTCCTTCTTCAACAACATCAGGGAAGAGCTCCTTGAGAGCCTCGATGTTCATTTTGGTTATATCCAAGCTTTTTCCATCCATTTTTGTATCTTCCATTTTATTCCGTCCTGTTTCATGGTATTTATATCAATTGCTGTCGTGTTCTGAAAATTGTTTCAGGAACTCCTCCCTGGATTTCTGTAGTTCTTTGATTCTGTTATTCAATTCCATCTGTCTGTTGAACTGATCTTCCTTCCTGAGTTGTGCTCTGAGGACGGCGATCTTTCCATCCACGTCTGCAACAGTATCGTTTATTCTCCGGTATTCATCGGGAGATAACTTCTGACAGATCGGAACCCGAGATTCTGCCTTTATCCTTGACAACGCATCATGAAGATCGGAATATAGATCGAAAAGATTCGAGGATCTCATCCTCGACATATCCAGAATATTCTCAGGAATCTGAGAATCCTGAATCCAATCTGTTCTGATGACATCCTCCACAACCAACTTCGATCTGTCATTCTGATTGATTCTGACATGTGCCGCAACGAACATAGATTCCGACGATTCGCATATTACAAGCAAAAGAGGATATTGGAATGAAGAAAATATCAAATCTATGATACGCGAAATATGAACCCTTTGTTTTAAATCGATACGTATCACCTGTATTTCAGAATAATCCAAAATATCGTTGCATACAGCCTTTATGTTGGAATTGTCCGGAGCGATACGGTATTCCCATGTGATCTTATCCACATCCTTGCTGAGCATCTTCTTATCAGAATTACTGATCTCAGCAAGGTCGAAGATGTTCTTTGTAATGGTCTTCTCGGCCAACGTGCTCTTGGGAAGATGAAGATAATCTATCAAATGATCACCTTATTACCAGGAATGTGACGATCTCGAAATCTTCTACACCGCCGAAATCACTCTTCATCAGAGTCGTGCCTCCTCTTGAGAACAAACTGGCGACCCCTGCCTCGTTCTTCTTGCCCACTATGTCGCTTATGACTTTCTCCAGCAGCGCGGAATATCTGCGCATATCGTGTCCGTCATCGGTCTCGATGTTGAACTGCGTTGTCAGATCCTTGTGGACTTCGCAATCGCCGCAGCAGAGCTTCTTGTAGTTATCAAGAAGCCTTTTGGCATGTATATATGAAAACGTGACCTGGCCGTCATAAGAGATGTGTGCCACGTAATATGGGAACATGGGATTCTGTTCTTTGGTCTGACCTTTGCCCATCAACTGCTTGAGAACAAAAACCACACCCGGCCCGAGATCGCTTTCCGGCGAAACCGGTACAAGCGCATGAAGTCCCATAGGGGTGCGGTCAAGGATCTTCCTGTGGTCCTTGAGATAATACATGAGGTCGGTCTTGAATTCGCTGAACGTCATATCCGTGATGGATATGCCCCCTTTGATATCCTCAAGATCCACGACCTCTTCCTGGAGCTTCTGCAACTGTTTCTTACGGTACTCCAGATCGCGCATCTCTTTTCCGGGTTCGATGATGTTCTCCTCTCCGGTGGCCGAGACATCCAAAAGGACCATCTTCCCCCTGACCCTCTGCTGAAGATTGATATACTCATCCAAATCCTTCATCGGCCAAAAATTGACCAATTGTATGGAATCGTTCTTAGAACCGATACGATCGATCCTTCCGAATCTCTGGATGATACGGACTGGATTCCAATGGATATCATAGTTGATGAGATAATCGCAATCCTGGAGATTCTGTCCTTCGGATATGCAATCCGTACAGAACATGAGATCCAATTCCCCATTGAATTCGGGAAACACTGTCGCCCTTTCCTTGGAGATCGGAGAGAATAGAGTGAGTACGGTGTTGAGATCGCTTATCCTGATCAAGTTCTTTTGATCATATGGTATATCGATATTGGATCTGTTCTCGTTGGAACCGGAGACCATGGCCGAACACAGACCCTCTTTCTTGAAGAATGGGGCCAGATTGTCGTAGAGATAACTTGCAGTATCGGCAAAGGCTGAAAACACTATAATCTTACGATTGTTTCCGTTGATGGGATGTGCTATTTTGTCGGATATTATCTTCCCGAGATCGTATAACTTGGAATCCCTGTCCGGAGTGATCTTCTTGGCCTCGACAAGGATATCCTTCAACTTCTCCTTGTCCAGTTCAAGATCCTGACGCCACCTGTTGCAATCGATATCATTGAGATCGATCCTGACCCTTGATCCGAATGAAAGGGTCTCCATCTCTGGATCGTCGAAATCGAGATCTTCCAGATCAGACTCGTTGACCTTCGAATCCATCGAAGATTTGGATTGGAATCTATCTATCTTCTCTATCGTTTTGTCAATCTTATACAGGACTTTCTCGATTGTCAAGGCATATGAATGAACAGAACTCTCCAGACGTTTGAGGATGTTCACCCTCATCAGACGGACAAGATTCTCCTCACGATTGGATTGCTTCAGAACATTCCTTCCATCGTCTGGATGGATATCATATCTTTCTTCATACTCAGCGATCTTGTCTGGGAATAGATATGACATGGGACAATACACACCCAGATTCAACCGTCCTAACTGTTTATTCACTTCGCCGATGGAAGGGAATTGACCTAATTTGTCTATCTCAGAATAAACATTAATCGGAGTACGTCTTTCGGGAAATTTTCCTATCTCATCGAGATCGTAGTACTTTTCAATGTGTTTTCTGGATCTCGCTATAGTGAGTGTATCCAGGAGTTTGAAGTAGTCCATGGACATCATCTCGACGAATCTGTCGGTAGTACGTTCCCTGTCGGGAAGATTGCTCCACATCGTGTACGATCTCTGAGCATTGGTAATCGTCATATTGATATCAGTGATACCGGCGGACTTAAGGGAGTGAGGATCTCCTTCGGTTATAAATTCAATCTGATTACGGATATCAGATAGACGGTTGTTTACCGGGGTTGCAGAAAGCATGAGGACTTTGGTCTTGACACCTTTGCGGATAATCTCCTGCATAAGACGCTGATAGCGTGTAACGTGTCCCTTGAACGGAGGATTATTCCTGAAATTATGACTCTCATCGATGACAACCAGATCGTAATTGCCCCAATTGATGGTAGCAAGATCGATATCTCCACTCTTTCCAGATTCCCTACTCAAATCGGAATGATTAACCACATCGTAGTTGAAACGGTCATCGGCGAATAGATTCCTCCGGTCATTCTGAGTGTATATAATCCAATTATCACGTAGTTTTTTTGGACAAAGGACTAGGACACGATCGTTTCTTGACTGATAATATTTAATAACTGCTAAAGCCGTGAATGTCTTTCCAAGACCCACTGAATCAGCCAAAATACACCCGTTGTATTTCTCGATCTTATCGATGATACCCATTACTCCGTCTTTCTGGAATCTGTATAGTTTATTCCAAATGATGGATTCTTTGAAATTCACCCCACTGCGGATGATATTGTCTTCACTCAACTCATCCAGATAATCATGGAAAATATTGTAGAGTGTAACGTAATAGATGAATTCGGGAGGATTTTCTTTGTATAATGTTTCCATATGCTCCAAAACACTATTCTTGACATCGGTCACGGCAGAAGAATCATTCCATATCTGTTCGAATAAATCTAAAAGACCTTTCGTAGCCTCGCCAGACATACATAGATTGGAATCAATACGATCTGAAGCAGTAACACCCAAACCATCTGTGGTGAAATCAACCGTTCCATTGATAGACAGATCTTCAACACCATCATTCTTTACATGAATTATTCTTGGTTGAGCAGCATTCGGAATTTTCAAAGACTTTATTTCAACCTTCTTACGAATCCAATCTGCACATTCTTTGGCAATGGCAGATTGTCTCATCTCATTGCGCAGTTTGATTTCATAATCGTTACCAGAAATGCTTTTTTCATGATCTATCTGAAATTCACGTGAAACTACACTATGCTCATTTACAAAAGTAGGTTCAGTAAACAAGAATCTCATCGAGTCAATCTTATTGAGTTCTTTCTTTAATGAAGCGTAAGCATAGATTGTGAAATAACCGGATACAACAGATATCTTAGAACCTGAATGGATGCTGTTTTGAAGTTCTTCGTAGACTTTCCCTTGCATTTTGTTATCAAGGATTTTAGATATCATCTTAGCACCAAAATCAAGTGATTAACCAAATTGTGTAATGGAATCCATCACAAGACCAGGTATTGAATACAACCTTATAAAAAGAACCAATAGAAAACTTAGTAATCCTATCTGATAAACAGGAAATAAATCAAAAGTGACTCGCTTCCTCATGGGGCTTATCCTTCACCCCTCCTCTTATCGCGAGGGGCGTTATTGTGTCCTGCGGTTAACTTTCGTTCCTTCTTGTTGATTTTTGAACATTTAATAGTTCGCCGCGTCCACATAGGCCCCTCGCTCCTTTTCCGTTCCGGGGTTCAGAAAAGCCCCCAAAGAAAAGGAGTTGTAAGAAATGACTACAACAGATGAGATACTGAACGAGACCTTCAAGAGGGTCGGAAACGACTTCGGATGCGATACATCCGCAGAGTTCGCGGCATACCGCGACTTCAAGATCCGCTGGCAGAGGTCCTACAGATGGGCCGAATTCCAGGTGAGCGATTACCTCAGGGACGCGCCTGCGGAGGTCCTTGAGAGCCTGGCAAGGACGATCTTCACCAAGATCCAGGGCGACGAATGCAGCCACTCCGACAAGGTTATCGAATGGCTGACCGCGCCGGAGTTCGTAGATACGATCCAGCCGATGTTCATCGAGAGAGACTGCAGGATTAGCTTCGACGACGGAGAGCACAAGGATCTGGAGGAATCCCTGAACAGGCTCAGAGAGAACGGATTCATTGGAGAGACAGAGAAGATGAAGATCTTCTGGTCCAAGGAACCCACTGAAACGAAGGGAGCATGGTCATCCATGCTCATGAGGGTCGTCACCGTGAACAAGGCATTAGATTCCGGTGATGTTCTGGATGAGGTCCTGGATGCGGTCATACTCAAAGAGGTCGCAGCGATCGAATGCGATTTCTCCCTGAGTCCGATGGACAAGAAGAGAACCATCGACGATAGGATGAAGCTCTATCCCGGATTCGACGGGATTTCGGAGTGGCTGTACAAGCACGGCCTCGAAGCCTAAACACTTTCAGGGGCCAACAGGCCCCTTAATATGAATAATCAGATAGCAGAATTAATTATCATTGTTTCAACATCTTAATCAACAGTCAAAGCCTTACGAGTTACTTCTGTCACAGGAGTAACATAGAAACGTTCATCCAACGCATATAAGAGTTCATGTAACTCTTTATTTGATCTGACAGTAAAATTAGAATCAACAACATATTGTGGACAATATTTCTGTACATAATCAAATAGCTCTTTTTTCTTCGAATCCGAAAGATCATCGACATTTGGAGAAATCAAAGCAATAAGTTTACGATTATTGGTTTTAATTTCTTTTTGAGTATAACCGTTCACCAATTTGATATTCATATGATTTATGAAATCTCCGACTTCATCATCGGTAGCTTCTCTATACTCCTCGATTACACCTGGAAGTAGACACTTAACTGCGGATATATTTTTGAATAGTAGCCTGTCATTAACTTTATCATAGATGTATTCAGGTTCATCATAGATAATCAGTCTGGCATCTGGATTGACTAATTTGCCTTTACTCCCGATCAGACGCTTTTTAAAAATTCTGTGTCCATTAATGTTCTGAACACACAGACAATCATCATGGTAATCTAAAACGAACTTACATTCGGACAACTTTTGATGATCCACAAGCGGATATTCTACAGTATCGTTGTCAATCAATATTTTATCAAAGTAATCTTTTTTCTTAATATTAGAAAGAAAGAACCACTCACCTTTATCAAGACTTGAACGAGATGAATATGGTTTTACTTCATCCTCATTGATATGTTCCATCCCTTCAAACAAAGTACCATCAAAAGGAATCCTGCAGTATTCATTCTTGAATTTCAAAAGGATCCGATTCATTTGACCACTCTAGAAACGTCATGTTATTTAAACGCTTTAATTGTGAAAATGAAATATCATCTTTTAACACATAGCGCTTGGATATTATGTAGCATGATATCCCATTGACTGTATGTATCTTGTAGAAACTATACCCCAGGCAGAGTAAAAAGAGATTGAAATACATCAATCTTGAGCAAGACAATAGTACTACAATTAACACATATATGACCAGAAACCAATGAAAATCAGATATACTGAATGTTACAAAGAAATAACCAAGATAAACTGGAAGAAAAAGATGATTCACATTCTCTATGCTATCGATTTTTGATTTCAATTCATCAGAAACCAAGAATCTAAAGCAAATCATCGGAGAGAACAGAATAAAGAGCGTGAGAATTATAGCTCCTATAATATTTTGAATGGATGCCTCTAACCAACCAGTATAAAAAACTGAAATCAATGGCATAACACACGTTGATGATAGTGTGTTTAGAAGAGCATTAATCCTAGATACTATATCCATTTCTTTTCATAGGGTGATGTCATTCGGCCGATATATCTTTGTTTGTGGGTAACAAATGATGTACTCAACTGATCGATATTTGTCTGAATCTTGCTGCTTATCTTCTGAGGAAGAACTAGTCGGGTTCCTCGAATGGCCCAGACATTATCAGGTCGTCGTTCTGCGGAAGGACCTCCAGAGTAGATACTGCGAACGGTACGACGGATAAGAAGAGAACTGTAATGACAGAATGGAACTTCATCCTGGATTCGACTGGATCTCGGGGCGGCTGTACAAGCACGGCCTGGAGGCCTGAAACGATTTAGGGGCCGAAAGGCCCCTCATATGGATAGAAAAACAGGGGAATCCGGCCGATTCGATCCCAAACCTGAGAAAATTTATTTGCCAATTTATTTGCCAAAAATTGGCTTTTAAATTGGCAAATAAACTTCGCCAGGACAGTCGTTTCGACAGTTAGATATTGACGACCCATCTGCCGGCCTTCTTACTGCCCTCTCTCGAAATTATATTCTTCTTACGCAGCTTCTCGATGCGATACCTGACGATTCTGATCGAAAGGTCCGTTTCGGACGAGATTTCCGTAATAGAAACGGAAGGATTGGCCGTCATTATAGATAGTATTGTATGATCGATCTGATCGAGAACCAATCCGATATTTTCGGGATCGATGTTGCGATACGTTTTGGGATGGAGCGTCACGAGCAACCCGTTCGACATGTATGAGAACTCCGGCTCCGGGTTGCCGTTCTCCTTGCACGCGGACAGGACCTTCTTGATCCCTTGGCCCCATCCTTCGATGTATTTCATGGCATAGAACGCCTCGGCCAGTCTCTTGTTGCGTTTGACCGATGGATGGGATCCCCTGAGGTTCTCCAGAGTAACCCCTTCCGGAAGGAGGCCTGAGGAATACACCATGAGCTTGTCTTCGTAGACGTATATAGCAACCTCCTGCCGCATGCTGTAATCATTGTGGACTATGGCGTTCACAACAAGTTCTCTGATGGCATCCATAGGATAGAGATAATCCAACTCCCTGGATGCGGTACCCGTATCGTATCTGTAGGTGGGCTGGATGTATTCGTCGTTGAGGACGCGCATGCATTCATCCGGCAACAGAACAAGGGGGATGCGATCCAGCATATCATCCCTCATAAGGCAATCATTGCTGTCGAAGAGGCCTATCTTCAGGAATGTGCCGTATTCGTATTTGTCCGGGTTTTTGGTGAAGAGCAGAGCCGCTGTGAGCGACAGTTCATCATCGCGGAAAAGGCCCATGGTCCTCAGGGCGAACATCATGTCATCCTCCGGAACATCATCGGGTATGCGCTTCGCCTCCTTCCCTTTCTTCATGAAGAATCTGAATGCATCCTCAGAGATCGACTTTGCAAGGCTGGTCCAACCACTGGATCCCTATCTCATCCAGGAGAATCCTCTTGAGGGGGATGCCCTCCAATTGCTGAGTGGTGTTGCCGACACGGAAGTAGAACCTTCCGTCATAATCCACGATCGTATCCCCTTTGGGAACGTCGATAATGATGCAATCCTTGCCATCGATATTCTCGGCACGGGTCTCGGAGATGAAATGGAATTTGTTGCGGATGGTATCTGATATGGTCTTGGTGCTTGCATGTCCCATCAATACCGACACCGATTCGATGTCAACGTCACTGTCCAGATATCTCTGTCCGAACGTCCTGCGGCACATGCGGAGATCGAATTTCACGTTTAGATCGTACAGTAGAGAGGACAGGTTGAAGATCACATACGGTTTTGACGTAACTTCTCCCCTAGCTGCTTTATGAGTTCAGGATCGTTGTTGACACCCTGGACAGGACCAGGGATATAGGGCCCGTACTTCTCATAATCCTCGATGGCCTTCGCTACGTTGGCACCCGCTTCGGGGGTGTCTATGACCATTGTCTCGTAGAATGATTCGGTAGCCATTTTAGCCCTCTGTCCTGTATACACTTCTGCTGTTATTTTGAATTGTCGCCTGTTTTCCATTCGAAACTTGTCAGCCGATCCTACTAAAGTCAATCAATTTGACTAGGGTACTAACTGTAGTTATCGTGTTGATATAATCAGATGTGGCATATTCATTCATGGCAATGACCATAGGAGAATTGAATGAGTATGAAACGGAGAACTGTCTGTTGTGTAACCTCAGGGATACTGCCATCGGTTACAAGGAATTGATCGGAGGGTCAAAGGCATTTGACAAGGTGATAAAGGTCATAGAGGATGTCATGGACAAGGAGTTGATGAAGGAATTCGACGGGAACAATCCATTGTTGGATTACGACCCATTCATATCAGATCCGCATCGATCTCGAATCTCGCATCAATGAAGCATTTCTCCTGGAGGTCCCTCGGGACCTCTTCATCGTATTTCCCGACTGTTATGTCATCAGAATCCGTTATGAGTCTCGACAGATCATTCGTGCGTTTTATGCGCCTTATGGACGACATCACCTGCTCTGGTGACGAATCTGTGATGACATCCAAAAGATATGGTTGGAAACACCAAACACGGTCGACTTCGAATGAATCCTCCAGGAATCTTCTGATCGTATCGAATTCTCTTGTCCCTGTCCATGGGTACATCCTCCATCCCTTATCGGCCTCAGAGAATGGCATTAACATTCCGGATGCGGATTCTCTTGCATCATTAAGACGATCATTGCCTCTCTCATCCAGGAAATCGTATGTTTCCGAACCAGACAATACTTTTCTGATCTCCTTCATTACCATGCGATCCGTGTCGATCGGCGAAGATTTCCATGATGACATGACATCCCCATCGGATTCCTTGACCTCTGCCGTATCCGTGTTCGGATCGAAGGATGTGATCTCCCATACGTGACCAGCCAACTGTATGCAGGCACCTATCTCCGGGATGTTTTGTATGGAACCGATGACCTTGCCTTGTGTCTTGACCTCTATCTCCTTCTCGGATGTGAAGACCGAACAGAAATCGCGCCCGAATATCTCTCTTTCCGATTCAGGCGTGATCAATAAGGTACCATCCTCCATCCTCTGTATGCGCCCTGTGGAGACCATATGTCTGAGCAACATCTTGTATTCGGATTCATCGATGGATCTGAAAGGGAACATCGATAGCACATCATCCTTCAATTTAGTGAAACGTACGCCTGTTCTGCGTTTCATGTATTCCATGGTCTGATGATACAACAATCCGTAGGGATATCTGTCCGGGGGCGATGGCTCTACCCATCCTTCTGAAATAAGATTACACATTGCGATGGCCTTTATCAGATTCATCGGCACGTATCCGAGCATATTCCATCTCTTGTCATCATCCTCATTGCAATAGAGTATCAACCTTTGAGGAGAATCACGTCTTCCGGACCTACCCATCCTCTGCATCAAACTGGAACATGAATGTGGGGGTTCTAACTGTACGATGAGATCCAATGAACCCACATCCACACCCAATTCCAATGTGGATGTGGATACAACAGTAACAGTATGGGATGTGTCCTTGAGTGCATCCTCTGCCAACTTCCTGTATTCTTTGGAGAGGCTGCCGTGATGCACGTATACATCATTCACTCCATCGAGTGCATCCTTCATCCTCATCAGGGATGATGCGACGTTTTCTGCTGTGGATCTGCTGTTCGTGAATATTATGCAATTCTTCCTATCGGTATCCGCGAACAGTTGTCTGTAGAATCCTGTGAGTGCGATCTTCCTATCCTTTCCGCCATCACGCATATCGGCCGAAGGGATGTGATTGTAACGGATGGATATCTCAGCATCCTTCCTGTTGTTATCAACGATGGGGAACGTCTCGATCCCTGTGGACGCGGATATCCATTCGCATGTCCCTTGTACATCCGAGATCGTAGCTGATAGTCCGATACGTCTCGGTCTGCATCCGCACCTGCGCTCTATGGTCTCAAGACAGCATAGGAGTTGCAATCCTCTTCTCGAGCCGGAGAATGCGTGTACCTCATCTATCACGATGAAACGAAGATTACCGAAGATATCGGTCAATATGTCATCATGGTCGACTATCAGATTCTGCAGTGATTCAGGTGTGATCTGCAATATCCCTCTCGCATTCTTCAATGAATTGATCTTCTTGCTATGGCCCACATCTCCATGCCATTCTGCTACGGGTATCTCGGTCTCTCTGATGATCGGTTCGATCCTTTCGAATTGATCGTCTATCAATGCTTTCAATGGGCCGATGTACAATGCGCCGAATCCTGATCCTATGGGATCATCATACAACGATGTCAATATCGGGAATATCGCGGCTTCTGTTTTCCCTGATGATGTACCAGATGAGATCAATATATGGTCATTGTGATCGAAGAATCTGTCGAAGACTCTGACCTGCATCTCCCTGAATCCAGACCATCTGCTGTTCTGTATGAAGTTTTGGATGAACCATGGCATGCGTTCGACATGATCGCTCATATGTCCAAACCCTCGATGATGTCGTCCGCAGGATCTGCATCAGGCGTCACCTTCCTTCCATGGATCAGATTGTCGAAACGGAGTCCCGGGTTCTGATGCAAGGTATCTAGAAGACTTATGAGGTCCCTCGTGACCTCCCTCGGTGTCAGAAGGGAAGGTGATACGGAATTCGCTATCACCGATCTCAGATACGTCTCCATCTTCTGATCATCTATCTCTGATGTGTAATCATATCTCTGTTCATGTAATCCCTTAACGGTCCTGAGCAGTACGAACAATTCCTCATTGGTGAGCGGTCTGAGGTTTATGACAGGCCCGAGGTAGTTGTCATATCCGTTCTCATAGCGTCCTGTCGTCAATCTCGATCTCAATGCACCATAGCTGTACAGACCGCGGTTCTGATCCTCGATGAATTCTGGTGTACCGCACACATACATCGACAAATACGAGGATCTTCCTTGCATTATGTCATTGAATATCGTGAGAAGACGTTCGTAGTTGTTCTGACGTGATTGTTTGCTCTGAAGCTTGTATAGGACTATCCCTTCATCTATGAATACGACGAGTCCTTTGTAACCGACGGATCTGGAGAATCCTGCCCAGAGTTTGATCATATCATACCAATTCTCATCATTGATGAGGAGCGATATCTCGAGATCCCTCTTGACCTCATTCTTGCTGTCATACTCTCCTTTGAACCATCTGACTGATGGTATGTCGTCCTTCTCGGAGGCGTGATCGATGCAATACGAAGTGATCATCTTGATGAAATCGCGATAATGCTGCATCGCAGACATGCTCTCGGTCATCTTTGTGAGCTTTTTGAATACGGAATCCTGATCGATCTCCATATCTGATGCCTTGAGATCCTCGATGATTCCATCTGCCACGATCTCTAACATGGGTTCGAGTGCTCCGCCATCGGGCCTGGTCTTGACGGCCATGGTTTTGATTAGCTCCATATATGTGTTGAGTCCCTCTTTCTTCGATCCTGTCAATCTGCGGTTGATGGAAAGATCGGCATCCATGGTCACGAATCCTCTGTCGAGTGCGTAGTTCCTGACCATTTGGATCATGAAACTCTTACCATTGCCGAAACGACCGGATATGAATCTGAATGCACCACCGCCTTCGGCAGTATCCTCGAGATCGGATACGAACGTCTCCGTCTCCTTCTTCCTACCGACAGCGATGTATTCCAATCCTCTTCTGGGGACCACTCCTGATGATAATGCGTTCATCAGCACAGATAATGTCCTCTTCGGTACTGTCGTCGTCAAAGCAATCCCTTCAAATCATCTATGTAATCATCGACCAATATCCCGTTCTCTATCAATACGTCGCCGATGACGTCCATAGCAGCGGAATTGATGACATCCTCGACCTTATTATCCTTTCTGATGGTCTTTCCAGATATCAAGTCCGATAGGTATTCTTTGCACCTATCATCGATTGATGATATGAACGCATCCCATCCGCTTCCTGAGGATACGGTTTCTTCGACCATGGTATCCTGTATATCATCTTCTGATACAGCCATCATCTCATATACCGAATGGAGATCATCCTCTGCTTTCATTATGGATTCCGAATCCAATTCGATATTGTCTGCCAATCTTCTTTGGATGATCGATTGTTCCTCGTCATTCAATCTTCTAACAACATCATCGACTATGTCGATACAATCTATCCCGAACGCATGGATGTGTCTGCAGCTTTTGCTCTCATCCATGAATGCTCTCACACCTTTGACAAGATCGATGTATTCATCCAAGAAATCCTTTGAATCTGTATAATTGTGCACTACAACGATCCCTTGCTGTTGTTCATCCGATCCTATGAATCTTAGGTCCTCGTATCCTTTCACCTTTAGATGTTTGGTGCCTATGCGATACTTCTCTCTGATCCCGCCGATCCTTCTATCGATGGCGTACAATGACTGATTGATGACATCGCCATATCCTTCATAGTTATATGATTGCCTTACTCTCTCATCGAAATAACAGATGTCCATTATGCCATCGATAGATGGACCTCCTTTTCCGGTATCGAGGAGTTTGTCAAGACACACCAATGCGACGATCAGATTGTCGCCGGACAGTTCCACTAGGTCGAACGGCATCTTATTGATGAATGCATATTCACAATATGTCTTCTTAGCCAACCATGAATCGTACACGCAACAGATGTCGCCTATGTGCTGTAACACATAATCATCTTCCTCTCCGAGATTGATCAGTTCCGAAAGATACAACCAGATGTAGCCATCGTCACAATCCGTGTACTTGCGTTCCTCGGCCAATGTGCGCCAGAATAGATAATATTCAACCTGTTCCCGACTCATGGTGCTGTACGTTATCTGTCCTGAACTGTTGGACGGTATGTATCTGCGCCTCTCGTCGATGGTGACATTCCTGTACTTCAGGATGTCACTGCTGAACGCTCTCATGTTCTTGGAAGGCATGCCTCTTACGTATCTGTTCATATCGGGTTCCGGATGTAACACCTCAGGATGTTGCATATCTATCATCGGTATGTCATCCTCTGTTTCGATACGTATGCTGAATCCGGGTTCGTACTCGCGTTTAGGGAAATCAGGGATATCATTGGAGAATATGCGGTCGATGATCTTCCTCTCATCCTTGGTGAGTGTGCGCGGTATCGTCGCTCTCTTCTTCGTCCCTGATTGTTTCTCGAAGAGACTCACGACATATTTCGCAACATTCGAGAAGAGTTCATAGAAGATGGTGCTGTCATATGCGTGATAGGTCAGTATGTAATCGACATCGGTGCATTGTATGAGTTTGCTGAACGCTTTGTAACGTATCATCTTCTTCTGACCATATCTCTCAGCCATTCCCATCCCGGTGTTCAGGATCATGTTCTCATCCAAGGCATGGAGTGCTCTCGATATGATGAACGTCTCAGGTTCCCCTATCTCCAACATGTATCCGCTGAAATCCACCATCGAATGGATCTGTTCGGGGCTCATGATGTCGAAATTACCCCTTATAATCTCTCCGATTATCACGGATTGCTGTCTGCTGTTGTTGTATGTGTAGCATCCTCTGACATTTATGTCATGGATCATGCAATAATCGCATATTGTCGAATTAATGAGATGCATCTCCCGTGAGAGGGGGTAGCAACACTTCCTCATGAGTTTCATCTCTTCGAGGTTCTCCTTCGGGTCACCTCTGATGAGCATCTCGCTCAAGCGTAGCACGAAATAACCATAATCGCCTCTGATAGCTTTGCCTGATCTCAGTTGTGAACGCCAGTAGAAGTAGTATTTGCTTTGTGCTGGATTCAACGCAGAGTATCCGTTGACAGGGATCGGACAACCAACGAAGTTGCATGCTATACCGATCTCGTCCATGAACCGATCGACGGATTCATCGAATGGAGTAGGCGATATTAGAGTACTTTCGAACAACACACATCCTCATGATGCTATTGTGATAAAAGGATGTGGCTATGCCATATGCTTGCATTGAACATCAATATCAATGAATCTAAGAATGGCGGGAATCTCTCGGTGCCCTTAGTGTGTATCGTACCGTTCTCTGTCCTCACATAGAGGTCGAAGAAGATGGAATCGAATCCTTCCGCACTTGTGTAATCCTTCTCGAGTGAACCGTCATCACAAAGCTGTGAGATGAAATTGATGATCCTATCCGATCTGTCCTTCGATATCCCTGTGATGTGCGCACTATCCGGTGCTTTGTAGTTGCCGCATCCCTCGAACAATGTGCCGTGGATGCAATATCTCCTCTCTGAGATCTGATGGTCATCCGGATCGAGGATGTATTCGAACGTATCGTATCTTCCGCCGTCCTTGAGTCCCATCAGATTGAACCTGAGTTTCACAGAGATGATGTCATTTTTTGGATGTTTATAGCCCATATTCTTGAGGAAGGCGATCGCATCATACGTCCTGTCGTCGATGAGTCCGAATCCGAGATCAGTTTTCAGATCATCCATGCTCCTATCGAACACGTAGTCTCCATCGGACATCATACGCTCTAGAGTGGACCTGCGTTCATCGAAGGATATTGCAGCATCGATGTTGGAATCGTACGTCTCTTTGGAGATGATGCCTTTAGTTAACGCATCATCCAATTGTTCTTTGGTGTATCTGATCCTCTGTGATTTCATCGATATCGTTATCGTAGAACGATGATTAGAACATTATGCGCTTAGAACGGGTTCACATGTACCATGACATGTTTGACCTTGGAGAATTCCTTCTCGATCCTGTCATGGACCTCTTCTGCAATCCTATGTCCTTCTTCAACGGTGATCTTGCTGTCGACGCCTATCTCGACATCGACATAGATCCTATTGCCGAAGAGTCTCGTGTGGATAGAGTCTATACTTTTGACACCGTTTACCGAACATATCACGACTCTGAGAGAATTCTCGGTCTCATCATCGCATGATGTATCCAACATCTTCTTGTATGAATCGTTGAGGATGCCCCATGCGACCTTGAGGATGAATAATGATATGACTATGCTTGCGATGGGATCCGCGATAGGGAATCCGACCATCGCCAACGAGATACCGATCAATGCACCTATGGATGAGAGTGCATCGGACCTGTGATGCCATGCGTCAGCTCTGAATGCATCACTATCGATCACCTTCGCATAATGCATCGTATACCAGAACATACCTTCCTTGACAGCGATGGATACTATGGCTGCGATAAGGGGCAACAACGTTGGCGTGCTATCGACATAACTCTTGTTCGTTATGGAAGTGATTGCAGAATACATTATCCCTACGGCAGTGATGATCAGAATGATCGACAATATCTGTGATGCTACGCATTCAATACGTTCGTGACCATACGGATGTTCGTGATCCATGCCTTTTCTGGAAATCTTCGCACCGACGAACGCGATCGCTGTTGCGAATACATCAGATAAGGAGTGCGCAGCATCGGAAATCATGGCTGCAGAATTGCCGATGATACCTGCAAGGAGTTTGAATATTGATAGGATGACGTTCCCGCCGATGCCTATGGTGGTCAGGCGTCCGATGATCCGTTCTTCGTCCTCGCAATTCATCGAATTCACAATTATCAAGCCAGTATTTAGGCTATTTTGTGGACATAGATGGAGACATATTATGCATATGGATGGATACAACCGCTGTTCTCATTGGGTGCTTTGAGGGATACTATCCGAACCGATCATCTTCTTGAGTCTCTTCTGTGTCAGCAGTGTGACGGAAAGGATGGTCGAAGCACCTATGGTGTGTCCGAGAACGAGTCCCCAGAAGATGCCATCCATGCCCATGAATGAAGCGAGTGCTATGTATGACGTTATCAACGCAAGATTCCTCCACACAGCACATAATACAGAATAATTGGGGCGACCCATGGCCTGTAGATATCCAGAACAGATCGGTGTGAATGCGAACAATGCAGAATACAGACACATGATCTGTAATGCATGGACCATCTTGGGCCTGAGCGCAGCCATCTCCTCAGAGTATGTGAATATGTATAATGCCTGTTCTGAGAACAGCTCCGTGATCAATGCAAGGCCGATGACAGCAGATATGGAGAGTATCAACGCATAGCGGAATGATGCTCTCATCCTACCGATGTCCTTCTGACCGAAAGCAGACGATGCTACCGGCACCAATGCGGAACCTATCGCCATGGCGGGGATGACGATCAGATCGATCAGATTATCAGGGGTGGAATAGACCGTCAATCCTTCGGAGCCGCCTGTATTGATGACAATGACATTCAATACGGCATTCATAGCGTACATGACAGCATACTCTATCATCTGAGGTATCGCCGCAACGGATACCATCCTCATCTGTTCCTTCTCATATCTCATGTGTTTGCGGTCCATCGTAAGATATGTTCTTCTGCTCATGATGAAGTATGCTCCGACAAGGAGAGAGAACACTGTTGCGATGACAGTAGCTATGGCGGCACCGCGTACGCCCATATCAAGTCCGTAGATGAAGACGGGGTCGAGGACTATGTTCGATACGGCCATCACGATCATCATGATGGTGGAGAGCGATGTCGCACCCTGTCCATTGAGAATGCCGCCGATCGCACCATTCATCAGGATGATGATAGCACAGATGCTGTAGACCGTGAGATACGAGTTCGCCATATCCATGACGTCTCCTGCACCCAATATGGTGAGTATGCCCTTCTGTGAGATCAACAATAGTGGAGTGAGGATTATGACGAATATCAATCCGAACAATAGTGCCTGTGAGGCTGCATTGCATGCTTTGTCCTTATCCTCTGCACCGATCATCCTCGATACTATGGCGGATGCACCTATTCCGAGTCCGCTTCCAAGACCTACGATCGTCATGTAGATCGGGATGACCACAGCTATCGCGGCCATAGCATCCACGCCGAGCCCTGAGCACCATGCACGGTCAGCGATAACGTTAGCTTGCGATACCAATAACGACAATATCAAAGGTAGGGCCAACTTGTGTATGGCTACCTTGGGATTGCCTAGAAGTATCGAAACGTTCTCCTCTGCGGTCATGCGCATCGACCATATTCCCCTTGATTATTAACCTTTTGAAAGGTGATTGAACATCTCTTTTGGAGATATCGTTCTGAGAAGAATGAATATAAGTTTATCCCGGGGCGTTAGCCCCGGTAAGATGTTCAGCTGAAGATGATTCCGTTCTTGATCATCTCATTAAGCACGGAGTAAACAAAGAAGATCACTGCGAGTGCCCAAACGATGAGTGAGATCTCGTTGGATTTCTTTGTTACGATCTTTCCGATCACGAATGCGAAGATACCGAAGGCGATACCGTCTGTGATCGAACCGGACAATCCCATCATGAAGATCGTCATGAATGCCATTGCGCAGACGACGGGGTCGTCCCACTCGATGTCCTTGACGCTCTTGATCATCATGATACCGACGATGACGAGTGCACCGACCGTACATGCTGATGTGAATGTTCCGAAGAATCCTGAGAAGAACAATGCGACGATGAAGAGGGCACCGACGACGATCGGCATGAGTCCTGTCCTTGCGCCTACACTGATTCCTGTTGTGGACTCGATGAATGATGTTGTCGTGGATGTACCGCAGACTGCTCCTGCGATTGTTGCGACAGCATCACATGTGAGTGCTTTGCTTCCGTCCTTGAGGTGACCTTCCTCATCGATCATGCCTGCTACACCGCCGACACCGATGAGTGTTCCGGCTGTGTCGAACATATCGACGACGAACAATGAGACCGTAGCTGCGATGAATGCAGGCCACATGTCTGCTGCGAACATCTCGAAGTTGCTGAACACTGCACCGAAGAGTCCGAAGTCAGGCGTCGATACGAAATTATCAGGTGACCATCCAGGGATAAGGAATATTCCAGAGCTGACGAGGTCCGATGTAACACCGGACTGACCCATGATCACACCAACGACCCATGTCACGATAAGTCCGACGATGACGGCGTACCATTTCTTCATGAACCAAAGGATGAGTGTGACTACAAGACAGAACAATGACAGGAGGACTCCTGGATCTCCGAGTTTGCCAATAGCCAATGCGCTACCAGCGCCGTGTGTTATGATACCTGCGTTGAAGAGTCCGACAAGTGCGATGAAGAATCCGATACCTGCCGAGATGGCGAGTTTCATGGAACCGGGGATCTCATCGAGGATCCTCTCTCTCCATCCGGATACGGTGAGGATAAGGAACAGGATACCTGATACGAATACGACAAGAAGACCCTGCTCGAATGTGAATCCCATCGTGAGACAGATGGTGTATGACAAGAATGCATTCACACCCATTCCAGGTGCAAGTGCGACTGGGAATCTAGAATAGAGACCCATCAGGATACAAGCTATGATCGCTGCCATGGCGGTAGCGGTGAACAACTCTGCGGTCGTGTAGCCTGCTAGCCCTGCAGGAGTACCGAGGATGTTCGGGTTCACGATCAAGATGTAGACCATGGAAAGGAATGTGATGAGTCCTCCCCTTAGTTCAGTCCCGATCGTAGAGCCTCTTTCGGTGATTCTAAAATAAGAATCGATTGAAGCTTTGAAATCGCTCATGGATTTTTGTATTTGTTCGTTGAATATAAGGGTAATGATTTAATACTGTGAAAAAAGGACCGTGAAACAGTTTTCCCTCCCCTTTTCGAGGGAGGGTATTTGTCTTTCGAACATTCATTCTTCGGTCTCTTCGAATTGGCTGTTGTACAGCTTTTCGTAGAATCCGCCCTTTGCAAGGAGCTCCTCATGTGTTCCCTGTTCGATGATCGAACCTTCATTCATCACAAGGATGAGATCGGAGTTCTTGATGGTGGAGAGGCGATGTGCTATGACGAACGATGTCCTGTTCTGCGAGAGACGGTCCATAGCCTCCTGTATCGTTCTCTCCGTCCTCGTATCCACGGAACTCGTAGCCTCATCCAATATGAGGAGAGGAGATTTATCTATCATCGCACGAGCGATGGTGAGCTGTTGTCTCTGACCGGCAGAGAGTGTCGCCGTACTGCCGAGGACGGTATCGTAACCGTTGGGAAGCGTGGTGATGAAGTGGTGTATCCCTACTGCTTTACACGCTTCGACGACATCCTCATCACTTATGTTCTCTCTGCAGTAGACGATGTTCTCCTTTATCGTCCCTTCGAAGAGCCAGGTATCTTGAAGTACCATGCAGAATTGTCTGTGTACATCTTCTCTGGGGATCTTTTTGATGGATACTCCGTCGAGAAGGATGTCTCCACTGTTGATGTCGTAGAACTTCATCAGCAGATTGACCATGGTGGTCTTACCTGCACCTGTCGGCCCTACGATGGCGATCTTCTGTCCAGGTTCTACGGATGCTGAGAATCCATGGATGGTCTCCTCTCCTTCGACATATCCGAAGTGTACATCCTTGAATTCCACCTTCCCCTTTGCTGATATGTGTTCGGTGAGTGAGGATTCATCAGCGAGTTCCTCGGTCTCAAGGAATTCGAACACACGTTCGGAACCTGCGGCGACGGACTGCATGTTCGTGAATGCTTGTGACATCTGTGCCAATGGTTGGGTGAACAGTCTGATGTAGATCATGAATGCAACTATCGTACCTATGTCCGTCCTTCCATCTATGACAAGAATTGCGCCTACTACACACACTGCGACATATCCGAAGTTACCAACGAAATTCATCAGAGGCATCATGAGTCCGCTGAGGAATTGTGAGAAGAACGCACTCTTGGCAAGACTTCCGTTGATCTCCTCGAACTTCTCCGTGGCCTGTTCCTCTCCATTGTATGCTTTGACGATATTGTGGGCACCATATGTCTCTGCGATATGTCCGTTCATCTGACCAAGGTCGTTCTGTTGTTTGTTGAAATATTTCTGCGACCTTGTCATTATGATTATCATCAATCCGATGCCTGCCAACGAGGAGACTACCGCAGTGATCATCATGAGCACATTGGTGATTGTCATCATCACGATCGAACCGATGAAGAGCGTGATCGATGACACCAACATGCCGATGGCTTGATTCATGGATTGTCCCATGGTGTCCGCATCGTTGGTGACACGGCTCATTATGTCTCCAGTCGATGTCTTATCAAAGAAACTCAGTGGTATGCGATTGATCTTCCTGGAGATGTCCTTACGGAGATTACCCGCAGTCCTTTGTGTGACGGTCGCAAGGATGATGCCCTGTGCAAGCATCAATACTGCACTTATGGCGTAGATGATCAGCATGATGATGCCGTATCTTCCCACCTCATCCAATGGGATCCCTGTCATCATGTTGTCCGTGATGAGGTTGGTCATGTCCTTGAGGACATTAGGTCCGATCAACGAGAGAATCGTACCGATCATGGACAACATCACTGCCAAGATGATGTATTTGCGATACCTCCCCATGTAATTGAAGAGTTTCTTCCAAGATTGGACCAGATCCTTAGGTTTCTCCCTACTGCCTCTGTTAATCCCTTTCCTGTGCCCGAATGGAGGACTCATCTCAATTCCTCCTCTGATAATTGTGAATAGGCTATCTCGCGATACACATCGCATGAATCCATGAGTTCATCATGCGTACCTTTGCCCACGATCCTCCCTTCATCAAGAACGATTATGTGATCGGCATCCATGATCGTACCGATTCTTTGTGCTACGATGAGTGTCGTGGCGCCAGACGTCTCTTTTTTCAGTGCATCACGGAGTTCACGGTCCGTCCTGTAATCCAACGCGGAGAATGAATCATCGAAGATGTAGATCTCTGGATCCCTACATATCGCACGAGCGATGGCGATACGTTGTTTCTGACCTCCCGAGAGGTTGGTACCGCCCTCGGATATCATCCTTTGATATCCGTCCTCATTCTTCTCTACGAAATCGGTCCCCTGTGCGATGGAGATGGCCCTTTTCACATCATCCTCTGTGCGTTCATCGCTTGTATCCCCATATCTGACGTTGTCGGATATGGTCTGATTGAACATCACCGCTTTCTGAGGCACATACCCGATCCTCTTACGAAGATCCGTGAGTCTGTAATCCTTGACATCCATCCCGTCGACGAGTACCTCGCCTTCACTTACATCATAGAAACGAGGGATGAGATTGATCAATGTCGTCTTCCCACTCCCTGTAGCACCGATGAAAGCTACGGTCTCTCCTTTCTTCGCATCGAATGATATATCTTTCAAGATATAGTCCGCAGAACCAGGATATTTGAAGGAAACGTCCTTGAATGACACCGAACCTTTCTCATCGGGTGTGTTCGTTGAGTTCCCATCGACGATGGATGGTTCGGTATCGATGACCTCCTGTATCCTTTTCGCTGCAACGGATGCACGTGGGATTATCATGAGGATCATCACAAGCATCAGGAATGCCATTATCACTTGTACGGCATATGATGAGAATACGATCATATTGGAGAATTCTGTGAGTTTCTCCATGCCTGAGGATCTTTCTATGATGTATGCGCCGACCCAATAGATCGCCAAAGAGAGAAAACTCATGACAGTACTCATCAACGGGGACATTATCGCTAATGAGCGTGTGATGGAGACGTATGTGTCCGTCGTATCGTCATTGGCGACATCGAACCTCTTCTCTTGATAGTCCTCCGCATTGTACGCACGGATGACACGGAGGCCGTTGAGATTCTCCTTCGTGAGGCGATTGAGATCATCATTGAGCCATTGTATCCTCTTGAATTTGGGGATGACGTACAGCATTATGCATCCGATGCAAGCTATCAATGTGAATACAGAGATCGCTGTTATGATGCTCCATTCCATATTCTTGCCAACGATCTTCGTTATGGCCCATATCGCGAGTATCGGTGCTTTTACGGTCACTTGCAGACCCATGGCAACAGCTATTTGGATCTGTGTGACATCATTCGTGGAACGGGTGATCAATGACGATATCGAGAATCTGTTGATCTCTTCAAGTGAGAATTTCTCAACGTTATCGAATTGTTTCTTGCGAAGTGTCGCTGACAATCTCGCAGCGATGTATGCTGCTATGAATCCGCATATGATGGATGCGAATAATGAACCGAACGCACACGCGAGCATTTTGATCCCATCGGACATGACGGAATCCACCGAACCACCGGTCGTGATGGTGTTCGTTATGCTCGACATATATCCTGGAATCTCAAGATCGAGGTACACCTGCGCACATACGAAAGCGATGACGAATACCATCAACCCCCAATCCTTCTTCGTGAGGTATTTGAAGATCATCTGTGCGCCTCTACATCGGATTTGAGTTTCTCATTTATCTTCATGTGAATGCGGGTCAACGTCTCCATCTCATCATCGGTGAGTTCGCTGAGCAATTCATCCCATGCGTCATTGACGATCTTTTCGATCTTACTCACGGCATCATTTCCCTTATCTGTGAGATATAAGCGATACTCACGGGATTCGTTGTTCATGTCGATCACGAATCCATTGTCTATGAGCGATTTGATCACGCGTGTCGTAAGTGACTTGTCCACATACATCTCATTCGATAGTTCTTTCAGAGACAGCCCCTCGTTATCATATATGGTCTTCAGAAATTGTCCATGGGTACGTTTCAAACCCATCGATTCTGACGTTTGTGAGACACGTTTCTCAATGTAGTTCTTGATTGCCCGTGGATTGATGTCCACTTCACATCTGTTCATCATAGTTGACATATCAACCTAAAATATATAGTTGATCTGTCAACTGAATATTTCAAGCATCATCCTTCCATGATCTGGCCCAGTCTAGAGTAAATTACTTTATCCAACCATCATGTTATCTGGTGTATGCTGATAGATGCTCATCTACACATGTGGGAAAGGCGCTGTCTGCCGGATGAGGCGGTAAGGAGATATCTGGGCCCAATATCGAAGCTGAAGGAATTCGGTCTCGATGGAATCCTGGATCTTAAATTGGATGAGGATTACCCATTCCCCGATTATGATGTGAAGATGAATGAACCCATCAGTATGATGGATGCGAACGATGTGGATTATGCCGTTGTACTCGCTACTGATTTCGGCCTCATCAATGAAGGCCGCATGAGCAACTACGAGTACATGGATTGGTTGTTCCAACGTTGTTCCATCGATGATCGTTTCATACCCTTCATAGGAATCGATCCGAATAGGAAGGATGCCATCGAGATGTTGGACAATATGGTATCCAAATACGATCCCAAGGGTCTGAAGGTCTATCCTGCGACAGGATTCTATCCTGATGACGATAAGTATGAAGGATTCTGGAAGAGAGTAGAGGAATATGGCCTCATAGTTACGACACACGCAGGCATGGCATTACCCCCATTGGATGAGAAGTATTGTCATCCGAGATATTTCGATAAGGTCGCTGAGAGACATCCTGAGATGAAGATAATAATAGCACATCTTGGCGGCAAGTTCCATGACGAGATCTTCCCCCTTATGGATGCACATGAGAATGTGTACACGGATTGTTCTGCACTGCAAGGATGGGTCGCCGACGATATCAGCATGATCGGTAAGAGATTGGATACAGTGACATCGAGATATCCGAAAAGAGTGGTCTTCGGCACCGATTTCCCGTTATATGAGGATCATACGAACATGCATCGTTTCTTGGATATCATAAGAAGCGGAAAATGGGGCAATGACGCCATCAAGGCCGATCTCCTTGGCAACAACATGGCACGTCTTCTTGGTGTCCTCTAATTAATAAATATCAATAATGTCTTCGGACAAGCATGTCAGAAGGTGAAACCTCATCAGGTGTCGATTGGGCATCCTTGAGTGAGACTCTTAACAGCTATCATGTGCCCGAGATGGCCTTGGTGTTGGCAGGCATATTGGCTATCGTCATAGCATACCTGTACATCAAGGACAAGGATGGTGCCAATTACAAGATAGCTATGCTTTTGGGGATGTTGGTAGGTGCTGTCACGGCAGTCCTATGTGCGACATCATATCTCAAAGGGAATATGGGAACTTTGATCATAGTGACGATAGCTTGTTTCGCGTTGGTGTCAAGACCATTCCGTGATGTCAAGTTCGCTGTGATCTTCGCGTTGTTCGCAATGATAATCGTCTATATCTTCCTCGGGGAATTGGATGGTAATCTCGAAGTATTGGCATCAGGTTGGCCAAGATTCGTGGTGTCATTCATCGCTGGTGCGATCGTCTACATGATGCTCATGTTCCTGCAGGATCTGACTCTCATGTTCGCGAAGATATTCAACACATGGCCGATCCTCATGGTGTTGGGCGTTATCTGTATCGCCGAGGGAATTTCCATCTACACGGGACATGGTTCCGTGTACGATATGATCAAAGCATATCTGGATTCTAACAAGGAAATTATCCTTGCGATCCTTTGAATCGGGTGAGCGGATGGCATCCGCCATCCCTCACCCATCATAATTCTAGTTCATTTTCAACGTTAATTCAGGGACCAATCCCCTTTTTATACAGCTATTATATTGTCGGGAACCAAGAACGGATGATTGGTATTCGGCATTACCTTTAAATCATATAAGGTTATGAAGTGCCAAGCGGGCCGGTGGCTTAGCTAGGATATAGCGCTGGCCTTCTAAGCCAGACGCCTCGGGTTCGAATCCCGACCGGCCCGCCAATGCATTCGCATTCAAAAAAGAGGAGACATCATGAAGAGAGGCTCACGCGCCTGGAAGAAACGCGGTAACCAGCGTTGGAAATGGCGCAAGAAGAAGATGAGAAGAAGAAAGAAAGCACAGAAGATGCGCAAACAGTAAGTCTGATCCACATTAGGTTTACAAGGGGGTTTAGGCTAACCTGGTAGACTAGCGGGCTCCAGTTATAGAGCGTGATTAGAAATGGGTTTGCTGACAGTTGTGATGAATAACTGGAGCGATGACTCATAATTTCGCTGGGGGTAGCTCCCCCAGTGGTGGAAACCCGCCTATAGGGGTTCAAATCCCCTAGCCCCCACTCAGCGCATCGCTGGCTTCCTTGCCCATTCCAATATGAATGGGTTAAAACTTCTTCTTAATCTTTCTATGATCATCTTGATTCGATTCAACAATCCATTCTGTTAGATGAGATCGTCATTACAGATAGATCGAATATCGTTAGGGATTCGATAATTGAGAAAAAAGGAACAGGGTGCGATATGCACCCTTTCGATCCATCAGTTCTTGAAACTGTGTATCGGTGCGGGGATCCTTCCGCCACGATTCACGAATTCGTCACATTTGAATTCATTGACCTTCATGATCGGGGCTGTACCCAATAATCCGCCGAATTCAGCGGATTCTCCGACATCCTTGCCGATGACAGGGATGATCCTGACGGCTGTTGTCTTCTGATTCACCATGCCTATGGCCATCTCATCGGATATTATGCCCGAGATCGTCTCTGGAGATGTCTTACCAGGTATGGCGATCATATCCAATCCGACCGAGCAGACGCATGTCATAGCTTCCAGTTTCTCCAAAGAGAGCGACCCTATGCTGGCAGCCTCGATCATGCTAGCATCCTCACTCACAGGGATGAATGCGCCTGACAATCCTCCAACATATGATGAAGCCATCACACCACCCTTCTTCACTTGATCATTGAGGATGGCGAGTGCAGCTGTGGTACCGGGGGCACCAACCCTCTCCAACCCCATTCCTTGAAGGATATCTGCTATACTATCTCCAATCGCAGGTGTGGGGGCCAATGAGAGGTCGAGGATACCGAACGGTACGTTCAATCTCTTGGATGCTTCCTTTCCGACAAGCTGTCCGACCCTTGTGACCTTGAATGCGGTCTTCTTGATTGTCTCGCACAATTCTTCGAAATTGGATCCTTTGCAGTTCTCGATCGCTGTTTTCACGACGCCCGGTCCGCTGACACCGACGTTGATGACGGCATCGCCTTCGGTGACACCGTGGAACGCACCTGCCATGAACGGATTATCATCTGGTGGGTTACAGAATACGACGAGCTTAGCACATCCGATGGAATCATTGTCTTTCGTGGCCTCTGCAGTCTTCTTGACGATGTCTCCCATCATCCTGACCGCATCCATGTTGATACCTATCTTGGTGGAACCGAGTCCGATGGAGCTGCAGACATTGTTCGTGGTCGCCAATGCCTTCGGGATGGATTCCATGAGTATCCTGTCCGCTTTGGTCATGTTCTTTATCGGGAGAGCGGAGAATCCTCCGATGAAGTTGATTCCGATCTTCGTTGCCGCCTTATCCAACGTCCTTGCGATGGATACGAAATCATCTGGTGTGTCGCAGGCTGCACCGCCTATCAGTGATATCGGGGTGACGGACACCCTCTTGTTCACTATCGGTATGCCGTATTCGAGACCGATCTCATCGCCGACGGATACGAGATTCTTCGCAAGGGTCGTGATCTTGGCGTAGACCTTCTCACACAGGCTGTCGATATCAGGATCGATACAATCCATGAGGTTGATGCCCATGGTGATCGTTCTGACATCGAGGTTCTCCTGCGAGATCATCTTGTTGGTCTCGAGGACCTCGTTTATGTTAATCACAGACATCCGATCATATCCTGTGCATCATGTCGAAGATCTCTTCACGCTGGGCCTTTATCACACATTTGACCTCTTCTGCCACGACGTCAAGCCCTTCGGTGAGGTCAGCGAAACTCCCTTTGTACTTCGACGTGTCCACGATCATCATCATGTTGATGTATTCCTGAACTGTTGTCTGTGCGATATCTAGGATGTTTATGTTGTTCTCAGAGAAGAATGTACAGACCTTTGCGATGATACCTACCGTATCCTTCCCTACCAGCGTTACTATTGTTCTTTCCATTTGGTTCAGCTCCGTTTCTGTTCTGCCAGGATGGCATATTCATATGAATCCGCAAGTGCTATCAGCGATGCTTCCACAACGTTCTCGGATACACCTATCGTGGACCACGTACTCTTTCCGTCCGTGGATTTGATCAATACCCTTACCCATGATTCCGTACCACAGTTCTCATCTATGACGCGGACCTTATAATCGGTGAGTCTGACCTTGCTTATGATGTCGGGATAGAACTTACTTAGCGCTTTCCTCAATGCCCTGTCCAATGCATTGACAGGACCTTCACAGTCGGCCGCGGTATGCTCTATCTCCCCTAATTTGTCTGCTATCTTTATGCTGGCCTCGGAGATCAGTTGTGTCGTCCCGACGCCATCTATGTTCAATCTGAATCCGCGTATGTCGAATGGTCTGGACTCCTTGTCCAACACCCTTTCGACGAGTAGTTTGAAACTAGCATCCGCGATCTCGAATTGGTATCCTTGTGCCTCCATCTCCTTCACGCGTGCGAGTATCCTATCCACATCACTCTTGTTGGCAGCGATGCCCATATCGGAGAGTTTCTTGAGGACGTTGGATTTCCCGGACATGTCCGATATGACTATATTCCTGTGATTGCCGACTGATTCCGGGGATACATGTTCGTATGTGGCCGGATCCTTCATCAATGCGCTCACATGCATCCCGCCTTTGTGCGTGAACGCTTTATCTCCCACATACGGCATGTGTGCGAGATGTCTCGTGTTCGCCGATTCCGATACGGAATAGCTCAACGATCTCAGATCGCCTAGATCCATCGGCATATCATATCCCATCTTGAATCTCAGGTCAGGTATGACGGAACAGAGATTGGCGTTACCGCATCTCTCTCCTATCCCGTTGACTGTACCCTGCACCATGGTCGCACCGTTCTCGACAGCTACCAATGAGCATGCTACCGCAAGATCCGAGTCATTATGGCAATGGATACCGATCCGGGGGAACACCTCGCGTACCTTGGCCACCACTTTACCGATGTATGATGGGAGCGAACCTCCATTCGTATCACAGAGGACAATCCATTCCGCACCGCCTTTCGCAGCCGCATCTATCACATCCATAGCATAGTTATCATTGGCCCTGTATCCATCGAAGAAATGTTCTGCGTCGAAGATGACCTTTTTTCCATTATCCTTCAGGAACGAGATGCTATCTCTGATCATGCGGAGATTCTCTTCGAGTGTGGTATTCAGGGCCTCGGTCACATGAAAATCCCATGCCTTTCCGAATATGCATGCCCATTCTGTCTTGGATTCTAACAGTATCTTCAGGCCCTCATCCTCATCGGCATGATGGTTCGGTCTGCATGTACTGCCGAAGGCGACCATCTTGCTCTTCTTCAGTTCCCTGTTAACGGAGAAGAATTCCTTGTCCTTAGGATTGGAAGCAGGCATACCGCCCTCTATGAAATCCATCCCAAAATCATCTAAGAGATCTGTGATGATATCCTTGTCACCAAGTGAGAACGATATCCCTTCGGTCTGTGCACCGTCACGCAGTGTGGTGTCGTAGATGTAGATCCTGTCAGACATTTCACTTCTTTCTCGCTTCGAGTATGAATATAAGGTCGCCGAGTATGGCGGATGCCGTCTCGTTCTTTCCTGCTCCACGGCCGGATACTGTTATCGGTCCTGCGAAATCGGTCTGTATGACCGCTGTGTTGAGTGTACCTGTGATGCTGAGAGGGTGTCCTTTGGGTATGAGCCTAGGTGACACGTCCAATTTATCCTTGGATACCTCTCCGATGAGCCTTATGACCATATCATGGTCCTTGGCCAATGATATGGCGCCGTCAGTGATCGTATCGATACCGTTGATCGTCACATCCCTTATGGTCACATCCTTCTTGAATACGGCATTCGCGAGTATCGCGACCTTGCATGCACTGTCGATACCTTTGATGTCGTATGTCGGATCGGCCTCAGCATAGCCGAGCTGCTGTGCCTCCTTGAGTGCTTGATCGAACGGCATCCCGCGATCCATCCTGCTCAGTATGAAATTGCATGTGCCGTTGAAGATACCATTGATCGATCTGATCTCCTGGCCGGCCAACCCCTCCTTGCAGAGATTGATGATGGGCATGGCGCCTCCGACGGAACCTTCGAACCTCATGATGCTTCCATTCTTCTTCGCAAGCTCCATCAGCTTGCAGAATTCCAATGCGAGCGGACCTTTGTTGACTGTGATCACATCCTTCCCGTTCTCGAGAGCGGATGTTATGTTCTTCAGACCCTCTCCGCCATCATCTATGTTCGTGGGCGTGCATTCTATGAGGAGGTCGTAATCCACCTTCCCTAATATCTCTGGGCCGCTCATTCCGTTCCTGTCAGCGTCACCGCATCTCTTGTCGGATCTCTTCTTGCTGAGGACGGAACCCATATCCAAACCATCATCACTTATGGCGTAGCTCTTGGAATCCATCACTCCTACGACCTTGACCCCTCCGTAGTTCTTCTCAAGGAGAGGCATCTTGGCGGAAATGACTTCTAACACTCCCTGACCAACGGTTCCCAATCCTGAAAGGAATATCCTCATGCATCCACTCCCCTTATGTATGTGAGTCCTGCGTTCTTCGTCCTTTCGGAGAAATATGAATCGAGTTTACGAAGATCGTTCACTGAACGTACAGTCACCGAGACCATCGCCGTGCGAGAGTCCTTGGAACCGCTGGCGGAGTATCCCACTTCCACGGATTCCATCTCCATCGACTCGGAGATCTCGTTGATCATGTCATCGATATCTGACGCATTCAATTTGCCTACGAGCATATAGTCCATGGAATAGTTCTCCACAGCCTCTCCCATATTGACGATGACGACATCCCTTGCCTTCCATTCCTTCTTCAGGAGTTCTAGGTTCTCGGCACTTATGTCGAATATTATGTTGACAAGGATCTTCCCACTGATGACCTGTTCGCGGTTGTGTACCACACCTATTATGTTCCCGTCGAATGTCGAGATCGGTTCGAGTGATGCAACGAGCTGTCCCGGGATATCCTTCACATATACGTCAGCATTGATCTTCATACTGCACATCCTTACGTGAGGGTTTACGCCCTCCTATTATAATAAGAATATTAGGCTCCGCACCAAATCCGAGCGGGTCGTTGTTATAAATCTTAAGAAGAGAGGGTGTTATCTGCACCCTCTGGTTTTAGCATTTCTTCTTTTGGGGCTTCGCATCCGGCTTAGCTTCGGTCTTGTTCCTCTGCATGTCGGCTACGTGTCTCTCCTTGGCATGTTTGCCCATTGAGATCACCGAAAGTAGGATTACCCTTCGTATATATACGTACCTACATCCAACAATTATTTTGGTTATTCATCACCGCCATCGGAGTCCGGATGGAACGTTATCGTGTTCTCACCGACCTTCTTGGATAAGGATTTGGATAACATGCCTAGTTCCAGCCATGCAGCTTCGAATACTGCTATGGGTGTGAGGCAGGGTACGGAAAGAGTTGCCCTGATCTCGGGGTCGACGACCTTGCTCCCATTGAAATCCACCACATCATCGACGGATATCCTGGTAAGTTTCTTGGCATATTCCTGTACATGCGGACAGTCGGATACTATCCTCACATCCATGTCCCCGTCATCCCTCATAGAAACGGTCACTTTGTTGGTCTTGTAGCATGTCTTCATGTTCGCTATAACAGTGTTCGTCATGTCATTCACCAGTCATCCTTCGGCATCCTGTAACATGGGATGTCATACGGCCTTATATCGACGGTCCTTCTGATGAGCATCTCCCTTTCGGACGGGTCATCGATCTGTATGTAGTAGCATCTGAGGGCATTGTCGGAGTATATATCCCCGTCATCGTTCCTGTACCTCTTCCACATCTCTCTATCAGGGTTCGTCATGATAGATCCCTTCATGTCATCACTGTGATAGAGTGCGATTATACGCTCTCCTCCGCTTGCACCCGTGCATATGAGATATACGCCACTGATGGACGGTATGTCATTCCCATCTATATCGACAGGGCCGATGTATTCCCTGCCGTCGAATATCACCATCATCTCGCCTCCGGGGGATCCCCCACCGCTCTGCAGATCACTTCGATGTAGTTGATGTTCCTCGCTACACCTGTCTCCTCCCAATCGCCGATACCGCCTTCAACGGCCATCACGGTCCTGACCTTAGTGGTGGTCCTGATGTCGGTACCGCCCTTCATCTCCACTTCTTTGACCAAGAATGATTTGAGGCTGCTCTTAGCGGCGGATATCGCGCTGTTCACCTGAGAATAGTATGAAGGTCCCAAATACGGTACCTCGAGTTTGTATCTGAAGTCGTGTGTCGGCGTTATCGTCGCTGAAAGTGATTCGACGACCTTACTGCATACGGCACCTATCGCATTCCCCACATCGTTGTTATCAGGGAACTCTGCAGGGGTGCCCAATCTCTGTCCTATGTCATACATCATGAATTTGGATGGCGCACCGATACCTACGATGGGCACATTGATCCTTGGGACCATCGAGAATGCATCCGAATCCTTCTTGAGTGACGACATCCTTCTGAGGAACATCGTGGTCTCACGGTTCTTCCACCCATCCTCCATCGTATCATCGACCAGTTTTGTCAATATCGCTTGTGCGACGGATGTCCTTATCTCCTCTGTCATCAGAGTCGCAGCTTGCTTCTCCGTCATGCCGAATTTCTCGCTCACTGCATGTACGCCCGCCCTTGAGCCATCTGGATTCCCTGCATTCAGTTCCCCCATGTATACCATCAGGTCGGTAGGTGTGAGTGATGACATCTCTATGATCCTCTTGGACACCAATCCATTCAGGTCATCATCGATGTCCCATAATCCGTCAGCGGAGTTCATCACATCCATGCGACTCATCGGACCTTTTCCACGCATACCATCGACAACGATAGTCTCTCTTTCGTTCAGATCCGAGAGGTCCGCACCCTCTCTGAGGATGTAGTAGTCATACACATCTGTATGCATGATGGTGTCAACGATCTCAGGATGGCGTTCAGTGAATGTACAGAGCGGTATGACCTTCCTAGGTCCGAACACGAATCTGTTATCGACGATGGAGATCTTGGAATCGCCGCCCATCGCGATCGTGTACATGTCCACAGCCTTCACGCGCGTTCTCCATCCTCCTATCTCCGCGCCCATGAATTGTATCTGAGGATATCCTTCCTCCATCACAGCGATGTCCGTGGATGTGCCTCCGATATCCACCATGACGAAATCCTCGTATCCGGAGATTATTTTGCCGCCCATGGAGCTTGCTGCCGGTCCGGAGAGGATGGTCTGAACAGGATACATCTTCGCCTGTTCTATTGTCATGACAGAACCGTCTCCCTTGTAGACCATGATCGGTGCGGTTATGCCCTTCTCCTTGAACGTTCTGACGACATCATCGAAGAACGCACTCACAACAGGGATGAGCTTGCCGTTGAGTACCGCAGTCTCTGCACGCAAACCTATCCCAAGTTCTGACGACAGTTCATGGCCGGCGATCGTAGGCAATCCTGTCAATTCTATGGCGAGTTCCTTGACCTTCCTCTCTTGTGAGGCGTTGAGATTGGCGAACAATCCGGATATCGCTATCGCATCTACATCCTTAGAGATGTCCATGATGGCAGTCTTCACCTCCTCGAGGGACATCGATGCTTTCGCTCTGCCTCTGACATCATAACCGCCCTTGACGAATGCTTGTCTGCTCTCTCCGAAATGGACTGGTTCTATGGGATCCCACCCAATGAGTATGAGGCCTACGTTACCGCCCCTTCCTTCGAGAACGGAGTTCGTAGCGAGTGTCGTCGATATGCCGACGGATACGATCTCTGACGGATCGATGTCCGTTGCCGAGAGCACGGCATCCACGGAATTGTACAGTCCTATGGATAGATCGTGATGTGTCGTAGGTGATTTCTTCTTGGCTATCACGGTCATGTCATCGAGATCCACGATCACGGCATCAGTGAACGTTCCGCCTGTATCGACACCCAATCCATATCTTGCAGGTTCTACGATATCACTCTCTTTGGATTGTGGTTCCATCAACCCGTCCTGAGTGAGTTTCCCTATGTAGAATGATACCTTCTCCCTCTTCTTGAGTTCGGGATTGTAACGTGTCGTTTGATAATATACATAATATGAGTTCCCGGTCTTCCTGACATCGAAGCATTTCCTGCCTGCTTTCTTCTCCGATGCGATCCAATCGATCACCCATTGGTCGTAGTCCTCTCTTTTGACCATGAGAGTGGATGTCATTAGATGTTATTTATCTTATTCCAGGCATATTATACCACAATAGATAAGTTTATAAAAAATTGATACCACAATGAATGAAATCAGGTAAAAGTTATACCACAATTGATGATTTTAGTGTATTTTATCAATATTCAGGAATACTCTTAATACAAAGGCGAAAGATTCCTGAGTAGTTTTGAATAACATTCTCCAGAATTCTTTGTTCGATAGTTATTATTCCCTTGTCGCAATGGATCTCATTCGGTATCCTAATGCCTAATGTGTGAAAAGATGGCCGAAGGATGAAGAAGAAAAAGCACAGGCTGACTATTAACCTGCATTTGTGTGGAGTCGCATCGATTTTTCGATAACAACTATATCTGGCCTATTGTATTAGCCCGCAGGGTTATCTATGACGGGGTTGATTGCGATAGACGAATCGGGGGATCTCGGTTCTGCGGGCACCAAGTATTTCACTATTGCAGCGATTGTGATGCTTCGTCCGCGCAATCTGAAGAAGGCCGCTGATGCCATCCCGAAAAGAGATTATGAGATTAAATGGAACAATTCTAATCCCCAGACTAGACGTGATATCATTAGCGAGATGTCTGATCTTCCATTCAAGATCGTCTATTATACTGTGAACAAGAATCATCCTGATAATCACAAGCCTATCTATGGAAATGAGCTCTACGAAAGAGTACTCAGACAGGTAATCTCCGATGCAATTAGTGTCCTTCCATGTAAAGATTTCAATCTGTTTTTGGACAGTAATAATTTCATAACCATTAGTCGTCTGAGACAGATGGTTGAAGAGGAATCCAAGAATCAGGGCGTCAATCCTAAGAGAGTAGATAAGGTCCAGTCGGAGCAGAATAAATGCATTCAACTTGTTGATTTTGTGGCTGGTGCGGTCAAAGCCCAATATGAGGCACTAGATGACACGCTAAAAATCCTGAATGGGAAGATATCCTTTGCCCGTAGGCACTGATGGCCATCATGCGGTGACCTATCCTACGGGTCTTATCGGGATAATTATCAATCTCCCTAATAGTATTTAATCAATATGGCTGGGTTTTTTTAAGTACAACCAAACACGCATCCTTGGACCATCTAATAGAGGATTTCCCTAAGATTGTAAGGTCATCCTATGTGATCCATCCCAAAGACTTTCGCGTGGACGGGAATGTGACATACATCCCGATATACATGGCCGGTCTGCTGTGATGATTGCTGTTTTAACTTGATGAGATAATAATGGCGCCGAGAGGGAGATTTGAACTCCCGAGGTGAATCACCACGAACTTTCCAGGCTCGCGCCTTACCGGGCTGGGCCATCTCGGCTGTAGAGCGGACAATTGGATACTATATTAAAAGGATTTGCTTTCAAGTCCCTTTCATTCAGTCAAAAGGATGAGTTTCGATAAAGGCCATTCCACTCATTAATTCACGCGATCTCGATGCGGATCGTACGCTCTTTGGTATCTTTCAGCGTTGGTCTGTTATCTCTTGCGATACGGACGGACTCATGGTCAAGTTCCACAGTCATGATCGTCTCTTCATCACCAACTTCTACCGATGTATCCCCTGATGGAGATATGCATCTGCTTCCGCCGAAGAATGTCATCCCTTCGCGATCACCAACATTGTTCACGAACAGCATGTAGACGGTGGATTCTACGGATCTTGCGGGGAGTACTCTGTCGAACGCTATCTTAGAGGTCGTAGGAGATGCAGAGATACATATGACGGCATCCGCACCGTTCATCGCGTACGCTTTCACCAATTCAGGGAAGAATACATCGTAGCAGATGACCACCCCGATGTTGAATCCGCAGATGTTTCTCATGACGAGTCTATCGCCCTCGGAGAACCTATCCTTCTCAGAGAACACACCGAACCCGGGGAGATCGATCTTGTCATATCTGTCGATCCGTTCTGAAATGATGTATGCGGAGTTGAAGAGTTTCCCATTTGACATGTGCGGCCCGCCTACGATAGCGGCTTTTTTTGTCATCCTTGTAGCACGAAGTATCCTTTCGAGACATATTCCCATGAGGTCCACATCATATGGGCCGTCGAACGAATAGTCTGTCAGGAACATTTCAGGGAATATGATGAGGTCGGCATCCGTATTGACGATTGTATCCACTACGATATCCGTATTCTTTTCGATATCGTCGATGTACGGTTTCAGTTGACATAATGCCGCTTTCATATCATCCTGTATCATCACAGGTATTTTTATCGATGTCATCATACAGAGATGTGATGGATGGAATCCCGAGTATCGACGGAGGGTATGCTGATGGACTCGTAGAGTTCATCAGAGATACGGTCAGAGGATCAGGGTGCAACGGCGTCGTCATCGGACTCAGCGGAGGCATAGATTCTGCTGTAGTGACGAAATTGGCCGTGGATGCGTTGGGTGCAGAGAATGTGATCAATGTGTTCATGCCTTCATCTACCACCCCTAAGGATGACCATAGGTGCACATCGGAATTCAGTTCATCCCTCGGTACCGATTATAGGGTCATCGGCATATCGCCGATGGTCGATGCATTCTCATCTGCTTTGGGTTTGGATGACGGCGATCGTTTGGAGAAAGGGAACATATCCGCAAGATGCAGGATGATAATCCTTTTCGACATCGCCAAGAGGACGAACCATCTTGTTCTCGGGACATCGAATAGGAGCGAGATGATGATGGGATACTTCACCAAGTTCGGTGATGGTGCATGCGACGTAGTACCGATTGTGAATCTTTACAAGACACAGGTCAGGGAGCTTGCTAGGATCATCGGGATACCTGAGGATTTCATAACAAAAGCTCCTTCCGCAGGACTCTGGGATGGGCAGACCGATGAGGATGAGATGGGGATCTTGTACAAAGATCTCGACAATGTGCTGTCCCGTCTGGATTCGATGGGTGATGCTAAGATATCCGAAATTACAGGTGTTTCCTTGGAAAAGGTATCTGAAATAAGAGAAAAAGTGAGAAAAACAGCTCATAAGAGGGAACCTGCGATATCTCCATGATATGAACTGAGAAAAAGGTTTATTTATGGGATTGTAATCTGCGATTTGCTATTATTCGCTCCTGTGGTGTAGCGGCCAATCATGGAGCCCTCTCGAGGCTCCGACACGGATTCGAATTCCGTCAGGAGCACCAATCTAATATCAAATAATCACACTGGACGTTCGTTCTGTGTGTCAGATTCATATATTTCCATCTATGGGAATCGGATTTGGCTCTACGGCCCTTCTTAAATAGTAAGTCATGGATTAACACGATGATGAATCCAAGGAATATCCCCCTCTTATGCGATTACTACGAATACACGATGGGTAATGGGTACATGGAGAACGGTCTCTCAGATCGTATCGTCTATTTCGATATATTCTTCAGACGCGTACCTGACAACGGTGGATTCGCTATCGCAGCGGGTCTTGAACAATTGATCAGCTACATAACCGAGCTAAGGTTCGATGAGAGCGATATCGAGTTCATGCGTTCAAAGGGGATATTCGGAGAGAGGTTCTTGGAATATCTGAAGGATTTCCATTTCACAGGAGATATCTATGCAGTTCCTGAGGGTACGCCTGTGTTCCCTGGCGAACCAGTGGTCACCATAAGGGCGAATGCGATAGAGGCACAGATCCTGGAGACATTTGCGCTTCTAACGATAAACCATCAAACTCTGATAGCTACGAAATCAAGCCGTATCGTACGTGCTGCCGAGGGAAGGACTGTGTTAGAATTCGGTTCGAGACGTGCACAGGGTACGGATGCGGCAATACTCGGTGCGAGGGCAGCATACATCGCAGGCTGTGGCGGTACGGCATGTACTGTCAGCGACAAGTGGTACGGAGTCCCTGCAAGCGGAACAATGGCCCACTCATGGGTGCAGATGTTCCCAACGGAATACGATGCGTTCATGGCATTCTGTAAATTGTACCCTGATAATGCTACAGTCCTCGTCGATACATACAACACCTTGAAGAGTGGTATTCCGAATGCTATCAAGGTCTTCAAGGAACTCGGTCTGAGGAAATGCGCCATCCGTTTGGATTCTGGTGATTTCTCGTTCCTCACAAAGGAGGCGAGGAAGATGCTGGATGAGGCTGGCCTCAGGGATTGTAAGATCATCGTTTCGAATGCTTTGGATGAGTGGTTGATACGCGATCTGATAAAACAGGGTGCGATGATAGACGGATTCGGCGTAGGGGACAATCTCATAACGTCGCACAGTGACCCTGTCTTCAATGGTGTGTATAAATTGGTCGCCATGGAGGATGAGAACGGCGACATAATACCTAGGATCAAGATCTCAGAGAATATGGGCAAACTAACCACGCCCGGTTTCAAGAAGGTCTACAGGATCTATGACAAACATGGGAAGGCATTGGCCGATCAAGTATGTCTTCACGATGAGATCATCGATGAATCCGAACCACTTGTGCTGTTCGATCCCGATGCGACATGGAAGAGGAAGACCGTGACGGACTATGTCGCCAAGGAACTTCTCGTACAAGTGATCAAGGATGGTAAGCTTGTATACGATCTTCCGTCGCTCGAGGAGATAAGGGCATATCACAGAGAACAGATGGATACTCTCTGGGATGAGGTCAAACGTTTCACGAACCCCCACCAGTACTATGTGGATCTGTCTCAAAGATTGTGGGATCTGAGGGACTCTTTGGTCCGCAGTAACGGGCTCCGTTGAGTTATAAATCCTATCGATTTGATAGGTACGGTAATGTTAAAATACTGAGCAGAGGATAGGAAGTATCAAGGGGTTAAGATGGCAGCGGCAAGATCTGAAAAGATGAAACAGGTCCTGAGTGTCATAGACGACAACGGAAAATGTACGGCGAGAGATATATGCGATTCCCTTGGTCTTAACGCAAGGGAAGTCAGCGGTATCCTAAAAGGCCTCCGTCTCAGAGGACTCGTTCGTATAGTAGAGACACGTAGCCACTCCGGAAACGTTTGGTCTAAGAACTGAGTTCTGGTTAGATTGTGAACGATCCAAAGGTACGGGCCGATGAACAGGCTCGCATACCTTTGACTTTTATTTTGCTTTATCAGACTATTCTGTAAATCGTTTGATGAATATCTATCGGATATGACATAGCGTCATCCGAACATTGATGATAATTATATGGCCGAGGCTAACGCCTCGGCAGATTGTTTCTCATTCGATCTTGACTGCTGTGTCAGGACGGATGAAGTTGATGAACTCCTTGAGTATGTTCTCGAGGTATGTGTCAAGTTGATCCGCAGGTTTCTCATAGGGCGGGTTCATCCATTTCTTTACGAACTCGATGAGTTCAACGCTTGTACACCCATCTGAGTGCTGCTCAGCGTAGTCTGCCCAGACCTTACTGTTGATACGGAATCCCATGGTCTGTTTGAGTTCTACGATTTCAGCTTGTGTAATCGGGTAGGATTTCATGAAGGTGAATGTTAGTAGGACAATATATCAATATTGCGATTCTACGGGCCGTAATCACACTGCATACTCGCAGTTATATGCAGTATAAATCATCATAATCCGATGGATTATGCTCTCATTCCTTCACATCGCTAGATTGCGTTGCAGGTTCTTTGAATTTCAAAGAAAGTATCACTGTGATCGCAAGCACTGTGATTATGACCAACAACGATGCGAGCACAGGGATCTCTATGAATTTCTCTGTGAGCAGTTTGAATGCTACGAATGCAAGGATTATGCCCAGACCATAGTTGAGGAATCTCAAGGATTTCATGGATTCCTTTATTGTGAAGTACAATGACCTGAGGCCCATTATCGCAAAGATGTTGGAGGTGTACACGATAAAAGTATCCGTCGAGATCGCCAATACCGCAGGGATCGAGTCCAATGCGAAGATGACGTCGGAGAGTTCGATGACGATGACGCACAACAAGAGAGGGGTCATTATGAGTTTTCCATCTACTCTTGTGAAGAATTTATCGCCGTCGAGTTCAGGGGATGTCTTGAAGACTTTTGATAACCATATCGCCATCTTGTTCTCTTCTTCCTCTCCGTTCTTCTTGAAGATCGTCTTCAATGCTGCTATGAGCAGGATGATTCCGAAGATGTAGATCACGATGTCGAATCTCTCCATCAATTCGGCACCTGCGAATATGAATATCGCACGGAAGATCAATGCACCGAATATGCCGTAATAGAGAGCTTTGTGCTGATAGTCATCTGGTATCTTGAAGAATGAGAATATGAGTATGAACACGAAGAGGTTATCGATGCTCATCGATTCCTCGACGATATATCCTGTGTAGAATTCTATAGCCTTATCCGTACCTAATGTGAAGAGAACGAATATGCCGAACAACACAGCAATCGAGATCCATACGATGGTCATCCTGATTGCTTTCTTCGCGTCAATGTGTTTCGACCCTCTGTTGAACAGACCGAGGTCGAATGCCATAAGCACGGCGACAAGCGCTAGAAATCCCACCCAGAACCAGATGCTCTCAGTCATTCAACTCGGGTTACGGGGATCAATTAAAAGAACATTACCCATCGAAACATCAACTGGCCACCCATCATAAGGCGAATATGTGATGGGTGAACGAAGGCGGCACATTTGTGCCGCCATGATTCAATGCCCATGGCCGATGAGAAGGAACACACCTGCGGCGATAGCTATCCCGATTATGAGCATCAGGAATGCTCTGACATCCTGATTCTTCCTGTGGAATGCTTCGGGAATCATATCGCACAATGCGACATACATGAACGTACCTGCCGAGAACGCGAGAGGTATCCCAACCATACCATCGACCGACATTCCGTTCAAGACAAGGAATGAGATCACGGTGGCGATCGGCGTTATGCATGAGAATGCGAAGAGATATTTCATGATCGTCGATCTCTTCAGATCCGTCAGCAAGAATGTGGATGACAAAGAGAACAGCACCACGAATTTGTGTATGCACATCCCGCCAAGCGCTATTATTGCGATATTAGGGTCAGCGATCAACGATGTCGCCAATACAAGACCGTCAACGAATGCATGGACCGACAATCCGATGAATGCTGATAATGATGCTATGCTGTGTGCATGCTCGTCCTCGTGACATTCCTCCGAGCATTCATTGGAGTGGATATGTTTGATCAGAACATCCACGCCTAGTATGACCAAGAAACCGAACATCGTGGAGATCATCATGATCTCTGCGGATTGTCCTCCTTCGGCACATTCCTCTATCGCCTCAGGCATCAGCAAGAAGAATAGTATGCCAAGGAATATGCCGGCACTCAATGCTACGAGAAGATGTATCTGTTTGTCCGTCAGTTTTCTGATGAACGGCGTATATGCACCCGCCATCGCAACGGCTAACAGGACGATCGTGTACACAAGAAATGTTACTAGGATTTCCATAACGCATCTTAATTGGAAGGATTATTAAAATATTGGTTCATTGTTATTAACAATGATACTCTCTGAGTGTCCTTTCTTAATAACGTGATATCATGGCGATAGTAAGTGTCTCACTCTCTGACGAATATTTGGAGGAATTGGATAGCATACAGAACTACTACGGTCTGAACGGCAGAAGCGAGGCTATCAGGCATTCGATCAAGTCCGCTGAGACCGAGATGAAGGAGATATCCGATATCGATGGACATGTCGAAGGCGTTCTAGTGATCGTACATGGAAACCATGATGACATGTGGATGTCGAAGATATATCACAGATACGAGGGACAGATCAAGACACAGTTGCATTCGCACCTGTTGAACATGAAGTGTCTTGAGGTCATGATAATATCCACGGATTCATCGACGATGAGGAACATACTGAAAGAGATATACTCCGTCGGCAAGGCGGATTATGTGAAATTCGTCAGAGGTTGAATCATTCTCGATCCTAGGTTATTGCTCTCTGGCTCGAATGGATCATTGAGAATCTACGGAATTATTTTTGATAGATTTAACGAAGTATTTATTTACAGTCACACCGATAACTTCGACGGATGGGATTAGAATGGGTTCTAGAAACCTAGATGGCAGCGTCAGCTTTGCAAAGGGCATTCTAAGGAATGCTACTAGGAAGTTTAACAAATTCGTAGATTCAGCATTATCCACATATGAGGAATCTACAGGAAAGAAATTGAGGCATGAGGGTGACGGCGTACATTTAGCCGACGGCCCAGAATTCTGTATGGAGATCAAGAGGCATACTGTTGAGGCGGAGGTTGCTGAGGTCACACCTGTCAACGTACCTCTTCAGACCACAGTTGTCGCAGAGGTTCCAGTAACACAGATTCCAGAGGCAATACCTGAGAACATAGTGGCAGAATGTCCGAACAATGTATTCGTGTATGAGGAGATCGAACCAGTCGTTAGTGTCGAGCCTGTTGCGAATGGGGTGCCTGTCGTAGAACAGACGCCTGTGGTCATGGATGTTCTGAAGGACATTCCAGAGAACATCGCGGTAGAGTGTCCGGTCGATATGCCTATTCACGAGGAGATCGAATCGATCGCACCTGCTGTGGAAAAGGCGCCTCTCCAGATGGCTGAGGTTCCAGTCGCAGAGATCGTATCTAAAGATGTCGCGACAGAATTCCAGGGTGGCGGATATGTATGCGAGGAGATCGAATCGATCGAACCTGCGATGGAAGAAGTAGAGGTCCAGGCATCAGTCACTCCTGAGGTTCCAGTCGCAGAGGTCGTACCTGAAGATGTCGTAGCAGAATGTCCGGTCGATGCACCCGTTTATGAGGTCGTCGAACCAATAGCACCTATCGTGGAAGAGGTAGAGATTCAGGAATCAGTCGTCCCTGAGACCGTACCTGAAGAGATTGCAGTGGAATCATCGAATGATGTATTCGAGAATGAGTGTTCTGAGCCGATAGCACATGTAGAACCTGCCGTCGAGGAAGTTCCATTGATCGAACAGGTCCCTGTCGTTGCAAACGACTGTCTTTTGGTCATGGTCACAGATGTAGGTGAGATCGAGGAAGCATCATTCGTCGAAGAATCAGAACCGATCGTTGCAGATGAGATGGATCACATGGGTGAGGTCGAGATCGTAGAGGAACAGGTGTCGGATCTCACATGCGTCAAAGAGGAAGCGTTCTCCAATTACGGCGCACCTTCTGGAGAGACAACGTTCGATGAGGAATTCAGCATCGTCTCGATACCAAGCACATTCCAGGAAGTAGCAACATCATCGATGGCAGAGAGTATGCCTTCATTCCACCATGACTTCGAGCAGGAGACAGTGGAGATCGATGATGGCGTGGATTTCGATGATACGTATGAGGACATCGTAGCGGAATGCATCGTCAACGATGTGATGCCAAAGCTCGTTCCCGAAGTCTACGAAGAGAAGTTCGTCCCTGAATACGTCATCTCAAATATCGACGAGCCTGTATTGGAATCCACAATAGTCGAAGTACCTGTCAAGTTCATTCCAGAGTACGTGATATCAGAGATCGAGGAGCCTAAGGTCGAATCCACAGTTGTGGATGTGCCTGTCAAGTTCGTCCCCGAATATGTGATAACGAACATCGAGGAACCGATCGCAGAATCCACAATAGTGAATGTTCCTGCGAAGATCATTCCTGAATGCGCAGTATCGGAGATCGAAGAACCTATGGTAGAGCCTGCGGTGGCAGATGTTTCCGAACCAGTCATAGAGGCTCAACCGTTCGTTAATCCGGTGACGACAACAGCCGTCTTCAGATTCGCATTCGCATCGACATCGATGCCCGGAAAGACAGGATTCAGTTTCCAGCTGGGGAAGAAGAACAAGGTAAACGAGTTCATCAACGGACCTGGACAATGATAAATTAACGATCAATCAACTAAACCTTTTACCCATCCATTTCATTTTATTGATATTGATTTTCTACGATATTCGAATAGAATTCTTATGATATCGTTGGTCATCTTTGAAATTCGAATCACTGCAAAATCGCTTTCCCTCTTTATTTTATAGGGAAAGAATATACGGCGAAACATGGAACTAGTGAGTATCCTGTTGATGCTTTTCGTTATCTTCGTAGCAGCGAAGTTAGCGTCTCTTCTTTTCAGCAAGTTCGGTATACCGGGCCTCGTAGGGGAGATTCTGGTCGGTATCATTCTGGCCATAAGTATAGGCGATAGTTCGATCGCTCAATTCTTGGGACTGTATGAGATTCATGATGGTGTCCGTTCTAACGGCGATAATTTCGAGATCCTTCATGTCCTTGCGGAACTCGGTGTGATGTTCCTCCTATTCTCTGTCGGTCTTGAGACCCGCGTCAAGGATCTCATGTCAGTAGGTAAGACGGCATTCCTGGTAGCATTGTTAGGAGTGATAATCCCGTTCATCCTCGGATTCATCTATGTGGACATGGTCTACATGCAGGGTCACACGCAATACGCATTGTTCCTTGGTGCGGCGATGGTCGCTACGAGTGTTGGTATAACTGCACGTGTGATCAAGGATAAACATCTGATCGATGCCAAGGAATCAAGGATTATCATCGGCGCAGCTGTGATAGACGATGTCCTCGGTATGATCGTTCTTGCGATTGTGTCTGGTATGGCAGGATCATCAGGTGACATTGATGTCGGACATATCCTCTTGATAACCGCTGAGGCATTCATCTTCGTGATCGCTGTTATGGTATTCGCAGGAAAAGGTGTTCCGAAGATCCATGCTGCGATACAGGCAAGGAATGAGAGGAAATGGAAGGAGGATAATAACTACGTTCCTGTCAAACTGAATATGTTGGCAGTAGCCATCGCAGCATGTTTCGGATTCGCATGGCTTGCTGAGTTCATAGGGCTTGCAGCCATCATAGGTTCTTTCCTTGCAGGTATGATATTCGCAGACTATGCATTCGAGTGGAAATTGGAGGAGAAAATCGAAGGTATCACGACATTCCTTGTGTCGTTCTTCTTCGTCTATGTCGGATTGATGGTCGACATAAGTGCTGTGACCACTGAGGTCATAATATCATTCGTAGCAGTCCTTATCCTCGCTATCATCGGTAAATACTTCGGATGCGGACTTGGTGCGAAACTCGGTGACAAGACGACCGATAGGAATTCGTTCAATATCATCGGTATCGGTATGATCCCTAGGGGGGAGGTCGGTATCATCGTTGCATCGATCGGATTGGGGATATTCGGTAATGAGTTCCTGCCGTTGTACACGATCGTTGTATTGATGTCCGTGGCTACGACGATAATAGCACCTCCGTTGTTATCGATCGCATTTGGTAAGAAGTACAAGGATGAGTTCATAATCCAACCTGAGGATCGTCTCTGACGGTTGGAGTGTGATGGGCCTTAGAGATACTCTGAGGCCCATCCGATACTCACTTTCTCATATCCAATCATTTCAGTGATCGGGATTATTCTCTCAATTCCATTGTAAATACAGGATTATAGAATAGAAAGAATCACAAAGCATTCGCTAGTTGATGAAAAATGATGTAACTGAAATGGTTTCAGTTCATCGGCATGAATACGTCGAGAAGGATTATGAGTACGGCGAATCCTACTGCGAGACCGATGACCAGCTTGGGGCTGAGTTTGAGGGCTTTGTCATTCTCGGTATCGAAGTACCTGACAAGTCCTGCCTGTGACTGGAATCCACCGTCGTTTTTCTTGGCCATGTCGAAGAGTATCGGAAGTCCGTATATTAAGATTATGGATTCCGTGTGTATTGTTGGAATGACGATATCCATATGATAAAATCGTTTGAGAGGCATCGTTCGCACAGATGCCTCTGTATTTGGTGGATGTTCAATCCTTCCTCCAGATTAGGTTCGTATCATAGTTGAGTTTGAAGATCTCATCCTTGATCTCTTTCAACATCTCCAGGACCTTTTTCTTATATTCGTCATCGCTCATATCGATATCCTCGATAAGAATCAGGCTGTGGTATCATTATTAAAATTTCGTATAACGATGGAAATCATGACAAATTACATCATTATAGCAATGATGATATCATCTTGCATAATGAATAATCAACGTCCAATCTACACCCTCTTTTATAGTAGGTTGCTAATCGCCAATCGGTAATCATGCACTGGGCAGATGTAATCGCTAAAGAGGTGGCAGAGAAGAATGATCATCCGATCATCGCCACAGGTATCAGTCCTACAGGTATACTTCACGTCGGGAGTCTGAGGGAAGCTATCACAGGAGAGTCCGTCCGTAGCGCCCTCAAAGGTATGGGCTCGGATGTGAAGCTCATCTATCTCATAGATTCATTCGATCCGCTCAGAAAAAGATATGATTTCCTTCCAGAGGAATTCGAGAAGTATGTAGGGATGCCGATCTGTAGCATTCCTTGTCCTTGCGGTAAGCACGACAACTATGCTCACCACTTCATACAACCATTCCTTGATGTGGTGGATTCATTAGGTGTCAATTGTGAGATCATATGGACACACAAACTGTACAGGGATGGAAAGTTCGCAGAGATGATCGATCAATCAATCAAGAACGTTGACAAGGTCGAATCCATTCTCAGAGAGGTATCTGGAAGGGATAAGAAGTTCACGCCATACAATCCTCTTTGTGAGGAATGCGGTCGTTTCACCGATCCGATCCTGGAGACATATGAGTTCCCGTATGTGGAGTATCAATGTAAATGCGGTCATCACGGCAAAGCGGATGTCCGTAAGATGGAAGGTAAACTCCCATGGAGGCTCGAGTGGCCTGCGAAGTGGAAGTTGTTTGGTACTGCAGTGGAACCGTTCGGAAAGGACCACGCAGCGGCCGGAGGATCATATGACACTGGTAAAGTGATCGTCAAGGAGATATTCGGCGGAGAGGCACCCTATCCAATCCCATATGAGTTCGTTCAGTTGAAGTCCAACGGACAGATTGTGCAGATGCACAAGTCCACAGGTTCAGCCGTTACAGGATTGGATGCGATCGGAATGACTCCTCCGGAGGTTTTGAATTATCTGTTCCTTCGTGTCAATCCGAGTAAAGCTATCGATTTCGATTATGGTATGGGCATCCTTGACATGGAGGATGAGTACGACAGGATGGAAGGACTCTTCTACAACGGGGGAGCGACCGAGGTCGAGGAGAATTCCGTACGTGCATACGAGATCGCTCAGCACAACAAGGTTCCAAAGACGATGCCGTTGCAGATATCATGCAGGCATTTGGTCAACATCGTTCAGATGGCGGACGATTTCAATGGAGTGTTGGACATCCTCAAACGCAAGGAGGATCTTTCAGAAGCCAATGATGTGGATCTCGTAAGGCTCAAGCGTAGGACAGAGTGTGTGAGATACTGGTTGGACGGTTTCGCACCGGATATGGTCAAGTTCTCATTGTGCAAGGAGATGCCCAAGGTCGACGTCAGTGATGAGGAGAAGGCATTCTTCAAAGCATTGTCTGATAAGATGAGATCCATCGATTGGAATGCTGAGGCTATCAATGCTGCCATCGTGGAGGCTGCGGCACCCATCGGTAACAAGGCTGCATTCAAAGCGATGTACAAGATCCTGATTAACATGTCCAAAGGTCCGAGGCTCGGTCCGTTCCTTGAGTCCATGGATCCTGAGTTCGTTATCAGAAGACTCGATAAAGCATCGAAATGAATTAAGAAGGGGCATATGCCCCTTTATTCAGAAATCTTTTGACAAGGATCTACTACGTCTGTGATCTACACTTATGATGTGGGAGCCGTAGGACTCTCTGATCAATAGGATGTATCGTTCATTTTAGAATCAGTGATGTGTCATATCACATCAATTTAAGGGTTGGATGTGCCGGAGATACCTCCGACACATCACATTCAACGAAGTACGCCCATATCTGTGAGCTTCTCTGGGAGATACTTGTCCGTAACATAGTTGAGACCGTATTTCGCCAGAGCCTGCTGCTCAGCTTTCTTCTTCATATCGAGCATGGCCTGTATCTCGTTGACCCAGAATTCATCTTTGAATCTCGGGTCGGATAATTCAGCATTCAATGCGCCGATATCCTTGTCCGACAGTTTGTCCGTCGGAAGGTCGTAGTTGAGGATATCTGATGCCGTTATGCCGATGAACTGCGCAGTAGGCGTAGCAAGATAATCTGAGATGTGTGCCGTCTTGATCGCACCGTATGCGACGGATGCGAAAATACGGAATGACCATGGATCACCGTCGGTGAAGACCGTGACAGGTATGCGATACTCTTCATTCAATCTCTTGATCAGACGTCTTGTCGACCTAGTGGGCTGACCGCTCAGGTGGATCAATGCACAGTTGTACTTCTCAGGGAAGTTGTTCTCGATCAACCTGGCGAACATTCCTCCTGTCTCGATGGCCATGACGAAATCGACGCTCGGATCGACTATCTCGAATGTCTCCTTCTCCACAGAATACGGGATTCCGAATCCGGTCTCTGCGACATCGTCCATGCAGTTGAATTTGCGCATACCTTTCCTGGTCATCGTCTTGAAATCTATGTTACCATAGACGTGTGAGCTTCCTTCCTCTGGTCTGAGCTTGAAGTCCTCCCTCATACAGCTCGATACTGTTTCGAGATCCTCGGCCAAGAGGTTACTCTCATCCTGCGTGTGGAATTTGGCATGTCCCCATCCTTCGGATATGTAGTACATTTCCCTTAAGGTGGATGATTTGTTGTTCCTGATCATATCTTCGATGAAGTCCACCGTATAGACGGTCCTGAGCATCATCGTTGCACCCTGTACGGTCTTTGCGGTACGGTTGGTCTTGAGGCTACCGTATTTCCATACGTCGTATCTTGGGTCGAACTCTATGTTCTTCTTGGATCTGAGCGGAAGCGCCATGGTGGGGATCTCGCCCTGATCCAACTGATTGTACAGTGAATCTATGATTTCAGTGAGATTGTTCACTGCTGCCTGTTGTCTCTCATTCATCTCCAAGATCCTCGACCTCCTCTACTTCTTCTGCGTCTGTATCGTCCGCTACATAATCCGAATCCAATTCTGTAATCTCCATTCCTTTGATTCCCCAATCTCCTGGGAGCATCTCCGCACCCATGACCATCACAGGGTTGATGCCTGAGATATAGACATCACTTGATGAGAACACATCGCCCATATCTCCCGAGAGTTCGAATGTGATCTCGACATGTTTCGCAGGCGGAATGTTCGGCACGGTCCAAGTGACCTTGCCCTCGTCATTCATCTCTGTGAAGTACTCTCCGCTGAAGAGGGTGAGGTTGACAGCATCCTTGGGAAGCTGTGCATGGAGACTCATTTTCCTCTCTGCTTGAGTGTAGTTGTATATCGTGTATGTGATCGTGCGGAGTTTCTTCTTCTTGTCCTTGACCTCGGTCGGTTCTATCCAAACGACGTTCATGATCTTGGAGATTGTCATATCGAGGTTCGGTACAGGTCTCTTCAGGAACGATGCCGATTTCTCAGCGAATTCCGGAAGGATCTCCTGAACGATCTCGAATTTCGCATGCGTCTTCTTCCTTCTTTCCTCTTTGTTGAGGTGACTCTTAAGGCTCCTCGCACAGAGTTTGAGCGCTAATTCTATCTCGCTCTGTATCTCGGGAAGGTCGGCGACGGCTTCCTTACCTTCGGATGTGAAAGGTACTTTGGTGGAAGCGATGTGCACCAATATGATGGCGGGTCCGAAGGGGACACCTTTTCCTCCTCTCTGTTCAAGTCCATATCTTCTCCAATCTATGTTGGATACTGCTTTTGTTATGGCGCAAGCACCTGGTTGGAAGAGCAATGGTACGCGGTTCGCGAACCTAAGGATGCTGACAGGACCGTCGGATGGGATCTCTCCTCCGTAGACGATACCTGCCTCGACGATGAACGGGTTCCCGTTGACGGATTTAGGTGCCCTTGTGATAGGTGGTGCATAATAATCTGGACGAAGTCCCTCGAGTACATGCATCAATCCTTTCTTGATGAGTGTGTCTCCTATCGGTGAGAGACAATCCGTTGGCGGTGCCATTATCTTGACAGTTTCGATGGCTTTGATGATCTTCTTGCAGTCATCATGCTTCAGAGCGGATGGCTTCAGATCAGGGTTTATCGCTGCCTTCTTGAGGATCTCATCCGCTATCCTGGGGGTGACCCTCGAGAAATCATTCGTGAGGAATGATTTGACGTTCTTCTGTTCAGAGATCTGAGCCAATTTGAGAAGACTACCGATCTCCAATCCTGTCGGGTGCGGTTTGATCTCCTTGGACTTCTCCGGAAGGACCTCTGTCGCTCTCTCGAAGATGAATGTCTTCCCTTCAGGGTCTATGAATGTGATCTTTGAATGGGGGTTGACGATCGCAGTGTCCTTGAGATACTCGAAGATGGACTGTTTACCTGTGATGTATCTTCCCTTGATCGTGTACTCGATACTTGTTCCGTGTTCTTTGCCTTCCCACGTGAACGGTTTGTCATTGGTGATCACCGGTCTGTTGACTTTAGTGTCGATGACGATGTCCATTCCCCATGCGACCTCATCCTCTCCCTCGATCTTGGATTGGATATGGGCAGGCTTACCAGTGGTTATGTATCCATACATGACAGTCGCAGAGATACCTATTCCCTGCTGTCCTCTCGATTGTCTGAGTGCATGGAATCTCGAACCGTACAATAGGCGACCGAAGACATTACCCATCATCTTGTGTACGATACCAGGACCATTATCCTCAACGAGGACGGTGTAATCATCATCGGGATGACGTGTCATCTTGACGAAGATGTCGGGCAAAATCCCTGCTTCCTCACACGCATCCAATGAGTTATCCACAGCCTCTTTGATACCCATCAACAATGATTTCGAACGGGAGTCGAAGCCGAGGATATGTTTATTCTTCTCGAAGAACTCTGTAACCGAGATCTCCTGTTGTTTCTTAGCCATCTTTTCAGCCGTTGGCGTGATTCTAGAACCAGCCGCAGGCCCCTTCTTGATTTCTTCGTCAGGGCACATCCATCAAGAGCGATATTGTTCCCAATATAATGTTCTTTTTATATGGGATGTTAAGAATGCAGAATGGTTTTTTGGAAGAGGTTTGAAGGAGGAGTGGGGTTCACTCCTCTTTCTTCTTCTCTACGATGATGGTCTCATCATCCTCATCGAAGCTAGCACCACATTTGGGGCATACTGAGGAATCGGCGGGGACCTCTGCACCGCACTCAGAACACTGGAAGTAATCATTCTTCTTGTGTCTGAGTTCGTCAGGCACATCGATGTATGTGCCGCATTTTCTGCATATGGTCTCGCCTGGGAGGACGACGGTGCCGCACTGTTTACAGCGTCCGTATCCTTTGGGATAGAGACGGCCTTCGGCTTCCATCCTCTCTCTCGTGGCTTCAAGGTTCTTGGCTGCACGGAGCATGAAGAATGCAAGGATCGCAAAGAGCAGTACGGACAGTGAAACGAAGTATGCGTTGCCCATGAAGGCACTCTTCGTGATGGCTGAATCGGATCCGTTGAGATAGAATCCATCCTTTGTTATCTCTTTGGCTTTCTTAGGGTCCTCGGCGTTCTTCTCATAGATGGAGAAGTGGTATACCAACACATTATCCGATGATACGTTGGGTATCGTCACGGTGTATGTGTTGCCATCGGCGGTCATCGTAACGTCATCCCTCTTCTCATAGTTGTAGAAGTTATAGCATGCCAAGGCCATGGGTGAAGCGATGGCTGTGATCTTCTCGACATCTATGTCGCCGTTATATTGTATCTTGATGTTGAGATCCTTTCCAACGACTTCCATCTCTTGGATATCCACTCCTTTGCTATCGAAGGATTCCCAATCATCATTGGCATGGACGTTCGGTATGGAGAACGCGAACATACCTGTCGCAGTGACGATGACGAACACGCTTAGAGCGACAATGAGTAGTTTCTTGTTGTTGTCGCAACCGAATCTCTTCATTATGATGTATATCAATCCAGCAATGAGAACGAAACCCATGCCGTACAGGGTCTGTTCGACATTGAGGTAATACAATATGATCGTACAGATCGATGCGATCAATATCCCTACAGCGAATCCATATGGGGTCTTCGCGAATTTCTTGAAACCGGTCAGCGGTTCTTTATCGTCCATTGTCTGATGCATTACATGTCAATATTTAAGTAGTCTGGCAAATGGAAGCAATCCTATACTTCATATGGCTTCGTTGCGACCCATGGATTCCAATGAATCGGTTCTGATGTGATCGATTTCAGATTATGGATGGAAAGAGCGGGCAATGATCCTCACCTTCGATCGTCGTTCCGAAGACTAATCCGAGGCCATTATCTGCATTGCCCTTAAATAGTGCGCATATATGCATATGTCAAGGAGGGAGTCGTTGGCAATTGAGGATCAGATAAGAGAGCTCGAAGATGAGATCTCCAAGACGAAATACAACAAGGCCACAGAAGGGCATATCGGTAAGCTCAAAGCGAAGATCGCCCGCCTCCAGCAAGAGGATGAGAAGAGAAAATCATCCAAAGGGAACACCAAGGGTTTCTACGTCAAGAAGGCAGGTAATGCAACCGTCGCCTTGGTCGGTTTCCCGAGTGTCGGTAAGTCCACACTTTTGAATCAATTGACAGGTGCGAAATCAGAGGTCGGAGCATACCATTTCACCACATTGGACGTAGTACCAGGTGTCATGTTATACAACCATGCCAAGATCCAGATCCTGGATATGCCCGGACTCATCAAGGATGCGTCAAGGGGTAAGGGAAGAGGAAGAGAGGTCATCGCCGCAGCTAGGTCCGCAGATGTTATCCTCCTGGTGGTAGATGTGTTCAATCCAGACATCTCTGTCCTTTACAAAGAGTTGTACGATGCCGCTATACGTCTCAATCAGAAGAAGCCTGATGTCACGATAACCGGTGGCGATCAGGGAGGTATCATCGTAAAACCGACGGTGAAACTCACCAAGATAACCAAAGAGACGATCAAGGATATGACTGCTGCATACGGACATGTGAATGCGACGGTCGTCGTTCGCGAGGATATAAATGTGGAGCAGATGCTCGACATCCTTGCGGGAAATCGCGTATACATCAAAGCCATCATGGCCATCAACAAGGTCGATATCGTTCAGCACGATGAGTTGGACAAGGCGTTGGAACTCAATAACATCTACAGATGCTTCCCTGTATCTGCAGCCACAGGCCTCGGGATGGAGGAATTGAAACAAGGCCTCTATGACACCATAGATATGATCCGTATCTACCTCAAGCCGCAGGGACAGGAAGCGGATATGGATGTCCCGTTGATCGTCAAACGCGGTAACACGGTCGGCGATGTATGCGAATTGATCCACAGGCAGTTCCGTTCCAATTTCAGATATGCCATGGTGTGGGGAAAGAGTGCAAAGTTCCCTGGACAGACCGTAGGTCTCGACCATGTCGTGATGGACGAGGACGTCGTTTGTATTATCGTCAAGAAGAACTTCTGACGATCCTTCTTTCAATGCGATCAATCACACCATTATTATAGGGACAGGATGTTAGGAAGGTCCATGATCCAACGCCCGCGCGGAACCAGGGATTTCCTCCCAGATGATATGGAGAAGAGGAGATATTACGAAGGACTTCTGAGGAATGTCGCAAAAACATACGGTTTCAGAGAGATAGCTACTCCTATATTCGAGGAATCGGAATTGTTCATATTGAGGTCCGGACCTAACGTGTTGGGCGAACTCTACGCATTCAAGGACAAAGGAGATAGGGAGATAGCGCTTCGTCCTGAGATGACCGCACCAGCCATCCGTATGTTCGTCAACGAGATGAGCAATGATCCGAAACCCATCAAGATGTTCTATTTCGGCCAATGTTTCAGATATGAGAGGCCGCAGAGCGGACGTTACAGAGAATTCTTCCAATTCGGTGCGGAACTCATCGGGAATCCGAATGTGGAATCCGATGCAGAGGTCATCTCGATGGCAGGTGCGATGATCAGATCATTCGGTCTCAAGGATTACAAGATTAGGATCGGACATATAGGCGTGCTCAGACAAAAGGTATCAGATTCTGGTGTACCGAAGGAAAGGATGGCCGAGGTACTTCAGAAATTGGATAAGAAGAACTACGACGAAGCCACACCTCTTCTGAAATCCATGGGCGTTACGGATGATGCGATAAGGGATCTGTACGATCTCACCGAGACCGTCGGAGGTCCCGAAGTACTCTCCAAGGTCCCTGGAGAGGCAGGCGATTACCTCAGGAGACTGGTCGAACTCCTCCGTGTGATGGGCGTAGAGGATCCCGAGATAGATCTCGGCGTCGTCAGAGGATTGGATTATTACACGGGCATGGTCTTCGAGGCCGAGGCTCCCGCATTGGGTGCTGAGAAGCAGATCTGCGGCGGAGGATCGTACACATTATCGGAGTTGTTCGGCGGGGAGAAGGTGTTCTCCACAGGATTCGCTGTCGGTTTCGATAGGATACTCCTTGCGGCAGAGAAGGAAGGGCAGACCTATGAGAAGGAAGGCATCGATGCATATGTCGTTCCTGTTTCGGATGATGTTAGATTAGAGTCTGCGAAGATAGTGACCATGCTCCGTGATGAAGGCCTGAGGTCGGACATAGACATCATGGGTCGTAAGATGGCCAAGGCCATGAAGTACGCATCGATAACAGGCGCGAAGAACGTCATAATAATCGGTGCCAAGGAACTGGAATCGTGCTCTGTCACAGTAAGGGATATGGTATCCGGTGAGCAGAAGGTCATCAAGATAGAGAATCTCATAGAGGAATTGAAGAGCAGACAATGAATCGGGCCATAAGGCCCATTCAATTCCTATCCATGGTCTGATTCAGAAGGAAATCAGCTCTGGAGATCATCGGGTTCTCACGTCTTACGTGCGTGAATCTCACATTCGGTATCAGCGATGAGAGTGTTTTGGCATCATCGTTCAATTCCTTCATATCAGGTGATTTCACTTTATATTCGCCTCTCATCTGTTTGATCACAAGTTCGGAATCCATGACGAACTCGACATCATCATCCTTTAGTGCGAGAGCTTTGGTTATGGCGCAGATCAATCCTCTGTATTCTGCATAATTATTGGTATGTACACCAAGGAATTCGGTGTATTCCTCAAGGATCTCGCCATTTCTCGTGACGACCACGGCGAAAGCCGATTTACCAGGATTTCCGCGGGATCCCCCATCGGAATAGATCTTCAAGGACATCAGTAGGTGAGCTCCCTTTTCACTTTGTTCTCATCATCCACCAATACGACTTTCGCATGTATCGGTTCATCTGTGAGTTCAAAGCCCATGATGATTATCTTATCCCCAAGATTACAGAGGTGTGCGGCCGCACCGTTCAATGCGATGATGCCTGATCCCCTTTCACCAGGGAGCGTATAGGTCTCGAGACGTTTTCCATTGTTGACATCGGCGATCAATACCTTCTCGCCGACCCAAATCCCGGATTTCTCCAACAAATCGACATCTATCGTTATGCTCCCTTCGTAATCCAATCTCCTTTCCGTAACGGTCGCCCTGTGGATCTTACTGCGAAGCATCGAACGCATGATGTAGCATTAATTCAAACCGATTTATATAAACTGGCATCATTTTGGAGGAATTTAAGTAATACGTATCTGGAAAACTTATTAATTACCATCTCTGTTATGCCTCCATGGCTTCAGATAATACCACGAAGGCATGCATGGCGTTGTTCATCGCAGGCCTATTCATTATTTCGGCATTGGTCGTTATACCCGTCGATACCGACGGTGCCGACGGTGCCGGATTCACGATCACGGATCAGAAAGGGAACGAAGTAAGCTTCGATGGTCCTGTCGATCACATCGTCACTGTTGGAAAGGGCATTACAGCCACTGTTATACAGCTTGGTGCAGTCGATAAGATCGTTGTTGCGGACAAGTACTCCAACACTGACGAATCATCATTGTTCGATGCATTCAGAGCAAGGGTCAGTGAGGGCAAAGCGACAGCAGGAGGTACTATCTTCGATTCAGGCAGAGAATCTCTGAAGGCTGAGATCATCGATGCAGCCGATAAGGAGAAGAGATTTGACAGGGCAAAGGATGTCGTACTTCTCACCGGATCGGATACATACTTGGTGAAAGGCGGACTCATCGATTTCCTTAAAAATGAAGGTTTCAGGGTACTTGTATGGAATGATGTGTATGAGTACGATGACATCATCGCATTGGTCAAAGACATCTCCATGATCGTAACTGGAAAGGTATCGTCGGATGTCGATGATATGAAGGCTGTGAAGGAGAAGGTATCATCCAAACTTTCAGAGAATGGGATAATCGATGCTAAGAAGACCAAAGCATTCTATGTCACATACAGCGGAAATGTGTTCAAGGTAGGTAACAAGGGATCGATCGCAACATCCATGATCGAAGCAGCTGGAGGTAATGCGATCACCATCGATACGTCCAAGAAGGGCACGACATATGAGAGGAATCTCACAGAGATAATCGAGACGCACGGGAAGGATGTCGTCATATTCGCAGATAACACCATCATGAAGAATGAGAAATATCTCTCTGATCTTAGACAGGCTGTAGGTAACGATGTTAAGGTAGTTGGCCTGAACCCGCTTTGGAACAACTATTCGATCGAGAGTATGGAAGGCGTCAAGACGATAGCTGGTGCGATGTATTCGGATATCTTCCCCGAGTGGGATACATCGAAGTCAGCGGATTTCAGTGATGATAACATCATCATCTACGTCTCTGCTGCAATCGGCGCATGCGTACTCATCCTCTGTGCCGCAGTGTATCTGATGAGACGCAATTGAAACATTGAACTACAAGGCCGAGATCAGGGATAACGTGTCCAAGGGAAAGAAGATAGCAATAATGATCGTGATACTGATCGTAGCTGCGATCATCTGTGCTTTCCTAGATCTATCTTGGGTCTCGGCCAATAAATCCTATACATTCAAAGAGGTATGGGACACGCTCATCGGCGGAGGCACGTGGGGATCCAATATCATCATTATTGATATGAATCTCCCGCGTGTCGCGATCGGTATTGTTGTCGGCGCAGGATTAGCGATATCCGGTGCTGCTATGCAGGCGGTATTCAGGAATCCTTTGGCATCCCCTTACATCCTAGGCCTGTCATCAGGAGCATCATTGGGTGCAGCCATCTCGATGTTGTTCACGATACCATTCATACCGATGATGATCGTGACTCCTGTCCTAGCATTCGTCACGTGTTTCGCTACGATGATAATCGTCTATTCGATGGCACGTGTCGGAGGCGTGGTGAGGACAGAGACACTGATCCTGTCGGGTGTGGCGATATCCTCATTGTTGTCAGCATTGGTGTCATTCCTCACGTTCATATCGGGAGATAAGCTGGAAGGGATAGTGTTCTGGTCCATGGGTAACCTTGGCGGTGCGGATTGGAATGAGATCTCGTTCTCTGCACCAGTCATCTTGTTATGCTCTATACTGCTTATGATGCAAGCCAAATCTCTGAACGCATTGATGTTGGGGGATGTACACGCGATGGATCTGGGGGTCAACGTGAAGAACTGCAGACTCTCAGTGCTCATACTTACGACAGTGATAGTGGCATCCGCGGTATCATTCACTGGTGTCATCGGATTCATCGGATTGGTCATACCGCACATATTGAGGATAGTGCTCGGACCGGACAATAGGACGATAATGCCGATATGTCTTATCGCAGGTTCATCGTTCATTCTGATCTGCGATTATCTTAGCAGGATCATAGCACCACAGTATGGTACGTTACCGATAGGCGTTGTCACGGCATTGATCGGTGCACCCGTGTTCATCTATCTCCTTATCCGTAGGAAGAAGGAGGTGGGTTGGAATTGACATTAGAGGTCAGTGATGTATCGTACTGCTATTCGAAGAGCATCGTTCTCGACGGGATATCATTCACTGTAGGTAAAGGTGAGATCCTGGGGATACTCGGTCCGAATGGATGTGGTAAGACCACACTTCTGAAGAATCTCAATAAGAACCTCAGTCCATGTGGCGGTTGCGTATTGTTGGATGGGGATGTTCTAGAGGATATCAAGAAGAAGGATGTGGCGAAGAAGATCGCCGTTGTTCCGCAGACCAACGAGATCCATTTCTCATTCACCGTCAGGGATGTCGTATCCATGGGCAGGATGCCGTTCCAAGGTATGATGTCCGGCGAATCCGAGGAGGATAAGAGGATAGTCGATGATGCTATCAGACAGACCGGACTCGAGAGGTTGGCAGATCGTCATATCAACACCATGAGCGGAGGCGAACGTCAGCGCGTGATAATCGCAAGGGCGATAGCACAGACGCCGCAGATAATCCTGATGGACGAGCCCACTCTGCATCTTGATATCAGTATGCAATTCGATGCCTTGAACCTCGTATACAGATTGGCAAAGGAGAATGGTCTGACCGTTATCATCGTATCTCACGATCTCCCTATGGTGGCGAGGTATTGTGATAGGATATTGATGATCCATGATCACAAGATCCATGCGTTGGGAACTCCAGAGGAGGTTCTGACGCCTGATAATATGCGCATCGTGTTCAACGTCGATGCTGAGTTGAGATACGATGAGAAGATCGGAAGGAATACGGTAATACTCCACGATTCATACGGCCCTCGTTGATTCCGTGACGAGGCGCGATATTCTACGATCATCTTGGTGTGAATTGTATTGATAATGATAAATTCGACGCAGACGCGTCGCTATTTCGTAAATTTTAACAGAAGATGAGCGCCCCGGACGGAATTCGAATCCGTGTCGGAGCCTCGACAGGGCTCCATGATAGGCCACTACACTACCGGGGCGTGTATGGTGAAGATGAGTATATACATTCCATATTTAATCCTATCGTGAGTTAACATCGTTTACAATATTTGCCACAAAGCCAGATGTATTATACTACGCATGAAATCAAGCAACCATGGCAGATGACATAGTCGCTGACTACATGGTCAGGGATGTTGAGACGGTGAGTCCGGAGATGACCGTTAAGGAGGTCATCGACAAGATGTGCAATTCTAATTTCCACGGGTTCCCTATAACGGAACGCGGATATCTTCTCGGATTCGTCACGGCGAAGGAACTGCTCAGATTCGCCAACCGCCCCAATGCCACGATGAGGGAGGTCATGAAACGCGGTACCGTTTGTGTCATAGCCTCGATGAAACTCAGTGATGCGACACGCGTATTGTTCAGATACGGATTGAGGAATCTGCCTGTTGTGGATGAGAACAAGAAACTCATCGGTATAATCTCTAATATCGATATAGTGAGGTCGCAGATAGAGAAGAGCAGACCATCCAAAGTGATCAGTGTAAAATCGTTCTTGGAATCGCAGAACGGCCTTAGGATCAAGATCGTGAACATGGATGTGCCCATGAAAGAGATACGTCCATCTCAGAAGGATGTCTACATGGACGAACTCATCGGAAGACAGTATGAGATCAAGAGAGGCCTCTATGAGCCTTTGATATGCATCAAGAGGCGCGGAGGATATCTCATCGTGGATGGACATCACAGGGCTATGGCTGCGTATCAGTTAGGTCTCGAGAGTTTCAAAGCCATAGTTTTGGAACCTAATGATCTTGATGTCACACTTGGATTGGAGAGGACGGCGGAGAAATGGGGTCTGCACACATTAGATGATGTGAACATAATAGAGGGTTCCAAACATCCGTTCATACAGGTCACTACGATGCTGTTGCCTGATGAATCATTGGGTAGCCTTACCAAGAGGTTAGAAGACTCTCAGTGATGGACTTATAATTCGTTCTTTGAATGATATGGGTTAGTCAGAGTGAATCCCATAGGCTTATGGTATTACGTATTACGTTTTGGTAATACTTAAGTATCCTGATTTGATAAGGAGAATAGGTTTCCATGGATAGAAAAATTGCATCTATCGCTATCGTAGCGGTGGCTTTGATAATCGTCGCGGGAGCGATCGTTCTCATCGGTGACAATGGTGGTGACGACACTCACAAGGTCGTCATAAAAGATAGCCTAGGGAACGATGTTGAGGTCACTGCTCCTGTGACCTCGTTCTGTACTGTGAATACGAATGCAGCCGAGTTCTTCCAGATGCTCTCCATCAAGGATATGATCGTTGGTGCCGATAAGGCGACGATCAGCAGTCTTGATACATACAAGAATGTGACGAACATAGGGGAGCACAAGAATCCTGTCGGAGAGAAGATCGCGGAGACAGGATCTAAGTTCGTCATCTCTCAAGCAGAAGCTAGATCGATGTCGGCAGCAACGGAACAGGCTCTCAAGGACAATTATGGCATCACGGTATTGCGCCTCAATTTCTATGGCGATACCATGTTGAGGGATGTTGAGCAGTTGTTGAAGATTATATCATCCGATGATGCTCGGAAGATCTTCGGAGAATACAAGGATACGTACAAGAAGACAGTGGATGCTGTCATGGACAAAGCCTCCAAAGCATCTGGGGATCCGTCATTCCTTTTCTTCTTCACAAGCATGAGTTCAACGAATGGAACCTACTATAACGAGAATTCCGAGCTTGGAAAGATAGCTGAATCCATTCACGGACACAATGCCCTCAAGGATATGAAGGTCACATCATCGACAAAGACATCCAAACCGGCTAAGGAGACTGTATTTGACTATGATAAATCAGGTAAACTCGATTACGTCTTCATCAGGGCCGTATCCGGACATACAGCTGCAGCGGACTATCAGACCTTCATCAAGACCGGCGGTGATTTGAATTTCAATGAATTGAATGTAGTCAAGAACAAGAACATCTTCGTCATCGAGACAGATGTGCTCTCTGGACCACGTGACTACATCGGTTATGTGTGCATAGCTGAGGCATTCGGAATGGACACTGGATTGGATTACAACGAATTGGTCAATTCTTTCAACAAGAAGTATGGATTCGATGTGAAATACGGTTATATCATGGAACAGTCCCCTGTTGAATGATGGGGTGCGAGTTATCATGGATCAGGAGGGAGAAAGAACGGATGCGGGAAATCGTCTGAAGAAGATCTACGTCGCATCCTCCCTCCGTAAAAGGACATTCATAGCGATCGCCTTTCTCCTTTCATTGGTGGCGGTCGTAGTATCTGTGAGTATAGGCGCGGTCGATATCCCATTGAGTGATACCGTCCGCGTATTCCTGCATGCTATACTCCCTCCTTTCTTCGACAATCCGACTACCCCTTGGTATCCTGATATAATACTCAATGCTAGGTTGTCACGTACCATACTCTGCCTGATCACCGGATTCAGTCTCGCGATGTCCGGTGCTGTGATGCAGAACATCCTTCGCAATCCATTGGTAAGTCCTTTCACATTGGGATCGTCATCTGCCGCATCCTTTGGAGCGGCGATAGCGATCCTCTTCGGAGCAGGGATCACAGGTTCGGTCATGGTGCTGGGCCATGAGTTCTTTGCCAAGAACATGTTCATCGCTGGATCGGCCATAGTATCAAGCTTGATCAGCGTATCATTGGTCGTATCATTGTCGCGTAGGAGTGGCATATCGCGTTCGACCATCATCCTGACGGGAGTCATAATAAGCTATCTGTTCCAAGCTGGTATCAGTGCGATAAAGTATTTCTCGAATGATGATGCGTTGAGGGAGATCACGCTTTGGTTGATGGGAGGCATGTGGAATGCTTCATGGGGTGTTGTGTATCTTGTCCTGCCGATCGTGGTGATCCTTGCGATAGTGATAGAATCCATGTCATCCAAGGTCAACGTCCTTGCAGCCGGTGATGATGTAGCTGAGAGCCTAGGTGTCGACGTCAAGAGACTTAGAATATCCCTCATGGTGTTATGCACAATCATATCGTCCGTGTGCATAGCATTCACAGGCATCATAGGGTTCATCGGATTGATCGCTCCACATGTGACAAGGATGTTCATAGGCAATGACAGTCGTTACCTTTTCCCTGCATCAGGGGCTCTGGGAGCATTCATATTATTGTCATCGGATATCGTCGCGAGGATGATCATCCGTCCGGAGGAGATCCCTGTCGGGATCATAATGTACCTTCTTGGAGGGATATTCTTCATTTGGCTCGTCTGCAGTCGCAGGAAGGAGGTCTCATTATGACACTCAGCATAGAGGGAATGAGGCAAGGATATCATGACAACATCGTCATCGATGACATATCATTCGACATCGAGAAAGGCGAGATGGTATCCATCCTTGGACCGAATGGCAGTGGCAAGTCCACTCTGATAAAGACCATATGCAGGATAATGATGCCGTTATCCGGAAATGTATCTGTGGATGGGGTTTCAATCCAAGGCATGGAGCCGAAAGAGTTCTCGCATCTGATAGGCTATGTTCCGCAGAAGTATATGCCGACGGATTACGTGACAGTGTTCGATTCCGTTCTCATCGGAAGGGCGCCATATATGTTCTGGTCATATTCGGATGCGGATTTCTTACATGCTGAGATGGCCATGGATAGGATGGGGATATTCGATCTGGCTGAGAAACATGTCAATAACATATCCGGAGGACAGATACAGAAGGTCGTTCTGGCGCGTGCTATAGCTCAGGATCCGGAGTATTTCATCCTTGATGAGCCTACGAGCGCTTTGGATCTGAAGAATCAGATGCTTGCTCTCCGCACCATAAAGGATGTGATCTCTCAAGGGAAGGCAGGTGCTCTTGTCGCCCTCCATGATCTGAACCTTGCGATGCATTTCTGCGACAGGGTCATTCTTCTGAAGGATGGTCACATCCATTCCTCAGGAAGGCCTGTCGATGTGATAACCGAGGACTCCATTCGCGATGTATATGGTGTATCATCGGAGATACTCGAAGGCAGGGATGGTCTGTTCGTTCATATCCTAGAGGATGAATGAGCTGATATCATTACCTTGTATCTCAGAACGCTTTATGGATTTACATGACATAATTGATATATTATGTGATTTTTTGACAGAATCATGGCGTTGATGTCTGTCCTAGGCAACATCAGGTATTGGGTTTTGGCAGGAGCGATTATAGGTCTTCTGGGAGGCGACCTCATAGGTTCCAAATCAGGAGATTTCTTAACTTTCACATTGGTATTGTTGATGTGCTTCTCTTTGACAGGATTGAGATTCAGTAAGAATGATTTCAAGGAGAACAAGAGAACGATATTGATATCGACGATAGTGGGTGTGTTCATCTCTCCGATCGTGACATTGATCATCGGTTCTCTGTTCGATGATATATACTGGGAGGGATGGGTGCTGTTGGCATGTGTCCCTTGCGCCATAGCGGTGATATCCGGCGCTCTGTTGATGGGCGCAGATACGAAATTGATGACTTTATCGGTCACTGCGATCTATATCGTGGCCATAATATTCACGCCTGTGACGGTAGCTTTGTTGACAGGGGGTTCAGTGGACCCTCTGACGATATTGAAGTACGTGCTCTTGTTCATACTCGTGCCGATGATAATCTCCTTGCCATTGGGCAAGATGAGGATACCGAAATCCGTGAACACGATCGTGATCAACTTCTGTTTCCTGGCGATGGTGTTGGTAGCATTCGGTAAATGCCGTGATACAATGATATCCGATCCGATGACAGTCCTGTTGATCGCTGTCGCATGTTTCATCAGGGTGCCTGTGATACATCTCGTGTCGGAGATGGTGTTGAGGAAAGCAAAGGTGCCTGTCGAGAAGCGTATCCACTACATCCTGTTGTTGGGATGGAAGAACAGTGGTATGTCATTGGCGTTATGCATAACCCTCGTTCCAGATTCATCCGCAGTATTGTTGCCAGGTTCCATATCATTGGTGTTCGAACTGACATACATGATGTTCATGATGTGGTATTACAGCAGATTGAGGAAAGCGGATAGCATCGTTGTAGAATCGAGTTGCTGAAAAGAAAAAGGATCAGGGGACGAAGTCCCCCATCCGTTTCAAAGTTTGTTCCTAAGATTCCTGAGTTCATCAAGGATGATCTTCTGTTCCGTGGATGCGATCAGTTTCTTGGTCTTGATGACCGTGTCAGGGTTGAGAGAGACGTAGTCTATGCCTTCCCTCACAAGGAATTCGGTGAATTCAGGATATACCGATGGTCCCTGTCCACAGATACCGACGGTGACACCATTGGCGTGTGCTACTTTGATCAAGTGACTGATGGCCCTCTTGACAGCTTCGTTCCTCTCATCGAAGTATCCCATGCGTCCGAGGATATCCGAATCCCTGTCGGCACCCATGGTGAGCTGTGTGAGATCGTTGGAACCGATCGAGAATCCATCGCAGTATTTGGAGAACTCATCCGCCATGAAGATGTTGGCCGGGACCTCTGCCATGAAGTAGAGTTTGAAGTCCTTGCTTCTCTTGAGGCCGATCTCGTTCATCATCGCGGTGATCTCTTCGACCTCTTCGACGGTCCTGATGAATGGGAGCATGACACAGAGGTTCTTCATTCCCATCTCTGTCCTGACCTTCTTTATGGCCTTGAGTTCACAGATGAACGCATCCTTGTAGTCGGGTGAGACATACCTTGAGCAGCCTCTCCATCCGATCATCGGATTGTCCTCTGATGGTTCGTAGTCGGATCCGCCTTTCATATCGCGGTACTCATTAGTCTTGAAGTCGGATGTTCTGAGAACGACCTTCCTGGGGTAGAACGCACGGCAGACCTTGGAGATACCGTCCGCAAGCTTATCTATCATCTCATCGGAACGTCCCTCGGCTATCATGGCCATCGGGTGTTCTCCTACATAGTTGGTGAAGAGGAACTCGGATCTCATCAATCCAACTCCGTCGACAGGCAGTGCGGCCACTTCCTCGGCCTTGGTAGGGATGCTCATGTTGACCATCACGCCCGTACCTGTGATCGGCGCGGATTCAGCCATGACGACCTGCGTCGCTGCAGGTGTCGCATCGGATGATCCCTTCTTAGCGAGGTCACCTTTGTACACAGTACCTGTGGTACCGTCCACGGTGATTACCTGACCGTTCTTCAGGATGTTGGTGGCGTTCGTAGTTCCTACGACGCACGGTGTACCTAATTCTCTGGAGATGATCGCGGCGTGACATGTCATTCCGCCCTCGTTCGTGACTATAGCGGCTGCTCTGCTCATCGCAGGGACCATATCGGGCATCGTCATCGTTGTGACGAGTACGTCTCCGTCCTTCACGACATCAAGGCTCATGGACATATCGAAGATGACGACCTTGCCTGATGCAAGACCAGGACTTGCTCCGAGTCCTGTCGTTATTATGTCCTCGCTTGCCGCTTCGGTCTCGATGGTCTCATTGGTAGCGGAATCTCCGACGGCTGTGATCGGTCTTGCTTGGACGATGTAGACTTTGTTGTCCTCGATGCACCATTCCATGTCCATCGGTTTGTCGTAGTGGATCTCGATCTGTCTTCCGATCTCTGCGACCTCTGATACGCGACGGTCATCGATCTTCTGTAATTTCTGTTTCTCGTCAGGGATATCGACCTTGACGGTGTGTCCGTCCTTGGGGTCCTTGGTGTATTTCCATTTTTGAGTGGATATCCTCTTCTTCTTGACCTTCATGGTGTTCTTATCCACTTTGTACGTGTCGGGAGTGACCTCTCCTCCGACGATAGCTTCGCCGAGACCATATCCTGCTTCGATGACAATCTCCTTTACACCGCTGTTGGGATCGACTGTGAACATGATTCCCGATACTTCGGAGTTGACCATCTTCTGCACGACGACAGCGAGTTTGACGTCTTCGTGTGCGAAACCCTGTTTCTCACGATATGCGATCGCTCTTGCAGTGAAGAGTGATGACCAACATTTCCTGACCTTGTCGAAGAGATCATCCTCTCCGTGTACATTGAGGTATGTCTCCTGCTGACCTGCGAATGATGCGTCAGGGAGGTCCTCGGCTGTTGCGGATGAACGCACGGCTACGAATCCTTCCTTGCCTTTTCCGAAGAGTTTGTTGTAACTCTTGACGATGTCTTCTTTGAGATCCTTGGGGATCTCGCATGTTTCGAAGATGTCCCTTATCCTCTCGGATGCCGCCGTGAGGCTATCGTCCGAACTTCTGTCGATGGATTTGAGTTCCTCATTGATCTTTTCGAAGAGGTTTGCTTTCTTTATGAAATAATCATATGCGGATGTGGTGAGGACGAACGCATTGGGTACAGGGAAACCTGCCCTTGTGAGCTCTCCGAGGTTGGCTCCTTTGCCACCAACGATGGGTATGTCATTCACACACAATTCATTCACGTCGACTATCTTTCTGTCCATAGTATCGCCGGTACCGAGTCTTCGGGGCCCATCCGCCCTTGCTCTGAATAAACAAATCATTTCTTGTTTAATAGTCTTTGGATGTCTTTTTAGTTTAAAATCAAATATATTTATTTTAAACTCAAATATAATTTATATATGCTGGCTATGTTATGAATATATGTAATTTAGGAATTACTAAATTAAAGATTTGTTGATTCTATAATTGTTAGGTGGTTAACGTCAATTTGTTGTGGTTATCAAAGAATATTGACCATGTGGTGATAAGTTTTGATCAACATGAAGTTCTTTCATGACAATACTTCGTTCCAATCAAGAGGTGTCATGAAGGTATCTTTCATTGAGCTTCTCTGCGGAAGGAGGTTCGGGTATGTTAGAGACCTTTACTTCTTTGAAGAAACATGGTGCATAGAGTGGCAGGTGGATGATTCCCTGCTCATCCACTTCAATATTAGAATCCATTATTTTGAACCCTTTGCGTTTTCTTTCTTTTTCTTTCATGAGGGTAGACAGGGATTTTGCCCTCTTGTTCCTGCTTGATTTCACATCTAATAGAATGGGCATGCCTTCGAATTCGGTTACAAAATCAATTTCCAAAGTACTATCTGGTTTCGAATAATGATACAACGGATATCCATTCTTCATCATGGCAGAGGCTATTGCACATTCCATTACAGCACCGTTATTGGAATATGGGTCCTTGAGTACAATGTCAGCAGGGTCATAAGCATCCATCAGGGTCATCAATAATCCGGTGTCATTCATGAAGACTTTGAAGGAATCCTCTATAATTTTGTTGGATAGGGGTTTGTTAGGCTCTGTCAGGTTATTGCACAAGGAGATCAATCCTGCTTCTTTTAACCAATCGAGAGCACCTCCATAGGTCTTTTTTCCTACGCCTTTCTTCTTTTCAACATCAGAATAGATGAACTTTTTATTCTCTTTCGAGAGTTGACGAGGTATGGAGTCAAGACAACTGTTTATTTTTACACGTCCCCGCTTTGCGAGAGTATTTGCCCGTATCTTTCTTCAGTATGGTGACAATATCCTTTAGCACATCCGATGTTCTGACATAGTCCTTTGTTTCGGCATAGGTCTTGACAGCAGCAGGCATCCCTCCTACCACCATATATGTTCTGAAATATTTGGTAAAGGCTTGATGGAAATAATCGTCGATGTGTTCTAGGTTCTGAACATTGGTACGTACACTAGATATGAGATCCTTGTTGATTCCCATTGCCCAAAGATATTCCTCAAAATCCATTGGATACATCTGAACGATCTTGGCATAGCCGAGTGGAGATAGACCATCATCATTGTCATCAAGATTGATTCCGAGGAATGATCCGCTGCAGATGACATCGAATCTTTTATCCTCTGATAGAGGTTTGAGTGCAGAGTATGCATCTGTACAGGCTTGAATCTCATCTAGGACTATAGCAGACTTTCCAGGATGCATGAGGACACCTTCAGACAAGATGAGTCTAGAGATCAATTCATCAGCATTGCGATCTCTTTGAATAATTCCTTCTTGTTAGGTTGTATTTCGAAATTGATGTATATGTGACTCTTGTACTCATTCGATACGAATTCTTTGATGGAGTATGTCTTACCGATCTGTCTACATCCAGTGACAATCAATGGGCAGTGATCTGGATCGGATTTCCATTCCAATAGTTTCTCGGTTATTTTGCGCTCCATGTTATTATCATTAGTGGCTTTTGAGTATTAATGTCTATTTTCATGAGGGAACTTCATACTGAAACTTCCATTTTCATGAGGGAATATGAATTTAGACATTAGGACAAAAACAAAGATCTATGTAGAAATAAGAGGCAGGGTATGAAACAAGTCACTAGTTAGAATTTACAGTTTTGAGGATGTTCAATTAAGAAAAATGTATTCCGGGGACGAGCCCCGGGAAAAAAGTTTCAGCTTTTCTTGTATATGACAACCGCTGCAACAGCGATGACTGCAATCGCAGCAATGATCACATAGGCCCATGTTGAGATGCCGCTGTCCGATGCAGGTGCATCTGCTACAGTACCGATCATGTATAACGAGAAGTGCGGTGTGAAGAATGACACCTTTCCAGTTGCTTCATCGAAAGTAGTCTCCATCATATGCCTCACACCATCATCATCCACATAGAACACACGAACGTCCGAAGCAGACACGCCACTTGGGAGGTTGTAGGAGACGGTGATCTTTGCCGTTCCGCTAAGGTCATGAACCTTTGAGCTAGATGATCCTGCAGAGATCTCGAAAGCAGGTTTGTCACTGACAATATCCTTGATCTCATCTGAGAGTTTGGTCATATCGACTGGAGCCATGCTGATATTCACAGCATCTGTGTGACCAGAGAGTCTCTTCGCTGCTCCTGGGTCGAATTCCACAATACCATTGTCGAGCTCGAACGCCACACTCATGCCGAAGTCCGAGATCTTAGCGAACGATTCTGGAGACAATTTTGCCTCTTTGTCATTTGTATTGATCTTCAACGAGTGTGTTGTATCTGCTTTATTCTCTGTAACGTCCTTCTTTATCTCAGACTCCATCAAGTTCAAAGCCTTCTCCACAGCTTCGGTCGCTTCAGTTCCTGGAGTGATGTCCAAGGACACTTCAGTCTCGAGTGAGATGTTGTTATCATCGATGGATGCTTTGATAGATATGGACATCGAACCATCTTCGGATTCAAGATTCTTTTTTATCTCAGATTTGCCTTGGGAATCTAGAGTTTTCTCCGTCTTCGATATGATGTTGCCTTCCGGACTATTCAGGGTCTCGGTCTTCTTCTCAACGGAACCTGTTACCTTTCCTGTAGCATCGAAGGTCTTCTCAGTCTCTACAGTTCCATTTTCTGTCTTAGTGAGGGTCGATTCCTTCTTGGATCCGTCTGCATCAGTGAACACTTCTTTGAATGATCCGTCAATCTCTGTCGTTTTAACGATTGTGGATCCATTGGGTTTCTCCACAGTTTCTGTTGTGGAACCATCGTTGTTTATCTCAGTCGTGGTCTTAGTACCATCAGGATCGGTCTTTACTTCAGGAACAGAAGGCGTGTTCGGGTATTCGTTTTCAGAATCGCCGTTACTTGATCCTCCCTGAGAGGGGTTGAGGGTGATGCCGGAGATGTTGACATACAGATCAGATATCACATTATCGATGGTATATACTCCATTGATTTGTGGAATTATACTGTTACCAACGGTCACGACAGGTGTGGATCGATCATAATCCCCATACAACACTATCTTGAACTTCAGGTCCTCCCCATATGGGACCTGATATGCATCATATCCTGGAAGGACTTCTGCCCTATATCCATCGCCTGTTGGGAGATCGACAAAAAAGCTCAACGGGTTGAGAACGTTCTGCCCTATATCCATCGCCTGTTGGGAGATCGACAAAAAAGCTCAACGGGTTGAGAACGATACCGGAGATGTTGACATATAGATCAGATGTCACATTCTCGATGGTATACACTCCATTGATCCGCGGAATTATACTGTCACCAACGGTCACAACAGGTGTGGATTGATCATAATCCCCATACAACACTATCTTGAACTTCAGGTCCTCTCCATATGGGACCTGATATGCATCATATCCTGGAAGGACTTCTGCCCTATATCCATCGCCTGTTGGGAGATCGACAAAAAAGCTCAACGGGTTGAGAACGCCATCGCCTGTTGGGAGGTAGACCTTGAACAAGGATGATTCCCATTTAGCCATCAGTATAAGATTAGATTCCACTGGTTTTGTGAAATCATATTTTTCTGCGCCATTGTACCATCCAAGGAACGTGTGTCCATCACATACAAGTTCTCCAGGATCATTCACAAGTTCCCCCTTCAATAGGTATTGAGTAGACGGCATGTTTTCTACGACAGGGCGTGATTCGAATATGATCTCAAATCTGATGAATGAACATTTAATATTCATACTGACATCGTGGTCCGGCATAATGCCTGTGATCAGCTTCGATTCACACGTGTATTTATCTCCCAAATATGGGGTAAGATCTACGGTGTATGTCGCCCCAGTCATCCATTTTGAAGTATGTTCTTTAGGTTCTTCATCGCCTTCATAGGCGATGTTGACGGTCAGCGTATGTTCAACTGGTAGCGCAAAGCGGCCCCAGAAATGCATATCTTTTGTGGCAACTTCTGGAATCACCTGATCCCAGACTATTACATACCCTTCTTGGCTTGGCAAATCATCAGGTAATATGATCCGCTCGCCAGGTTTAACATATATTGTCTTTTGATAGTATGCGCCCTTGGGATCTTTGGGATCGCCAATGACGAATGTAATGCGGTATGTTTTCTTGGTATACTCTGCATTAAATATCATGTCGGAATCTTCCATCTTCTCAGGAATCGGGGACCAGACTAGATCATAGCCTTCAACCTTGAATCCAGAGAGATCTATGGGCTGTGCATAAGCGAATTCCTTCGAGAAGGTTCCATTGGTTTCTTTAATCCAACCAGTTGGTGTAGTGATGTTATCAATGTTCGCTTTGACAGTTACTTTGTGGATATTAGCACTGTACGTCACTTTCACTTCGATATCACTAGAAGCCATCGTTCCTGAAACGACCCTCATATCAGGAGTGTATCCAACAATCGATGGGATTGTTATGGTGAATTCTTCTCCGACCTGATAGGTTTTGACGATGTCATGTTGTTCTTGGAACGTACCATCATCTGGTCCCTCCAATTTCACAATGACATTGAATTCTGGAATAACGTCCCACTTTGCATATACTCTGGTGTTTTCCATAGTTCCTGTTGGTATGCTGGTGATCCTCTTGGTGAATCCTGGATCCGAGAACCAACCAAGGAACTCGATCCCGTCGCGACGTGTCGGATTTTTGAATTCGAACGATTCCTTGTGAGTATGGTCCGGCACGTTCTCTAGATTGTTCTCACCACCGTTAAGATAGTATCTGATATTCCAATCGACTGGATGATATTCTACGGTCACAGTGAAATCATGTACAGGCATTTCACCAGAGATTGAAGAATACTTCAGGATGCCTACATATTCAGGAGATGTGATTGTTGCATAGTATCCTCTGTATGCAGGGAACGCATGACTATATTCTGAACCGACCTTATGCGTGAATGTTTCGGTGGATACAGCATCAACATATTCCCATCCGTCTGGATGGATGTAGTTGACGATTATGTTCTTCTCCAGTGGAATCCATTTCGCATATACTATGTATGTCTTCTTTACACTCGTATCGATAGTGGTGATAGGTGTATCGAAAGTACTATCAGAGAACCATCCTCCGAACACATATCCTTCGCGTGAAGGATTTTTCAATGTATATGATGGCCTTTCGTTACAATATTTGCCTATATTCTCAACATTGTACACGTTGTTTCTGCAGTTGTAGTAGGAAATCTCTCCTACGTGGTAATCGTTGTCTGTGTAGTTGTAATAATAGAGATCCAAATTAACATCATGATCAGGCATTTTGAATTGTAACGATTTATACTCAGGGCGATACTCCGTTTTCGTTCCATCCCCATTGGTTATGAATATGTATTCAAATACATCCTTACTTACAGATTCCTCATATCTGCATTTGAATGTGTATGGTGATGGTATCGATGAAGGGATCTTAAACTTACCGTCATTGGGGCCATGTATGTTGACGGTCACAGTATGTTCATTGGTGTGTTTCCATATAGCATACAATGTTGCGCGCCCATTCAGTCCGCAAATTGTTCTCGGATATATTTCCCCATTGTATATCCCATAACTGCCGTCTGGTGAAGTGCCCCATCCAACAAATTCATAGTTCTCTCTGATGAAACCAGATGATGGCAAAGTAATTGCTTCACCAGTGTTCTGAATCGTGTCCACATGACCTGAATCCGCTCCATTTCCATCGAATGAGATTGTGTATATTGTTGGTTTGATCTTAACGTAGATCGTTATTTCTTTTGTATACCGTTCTATCTTTGTGATCTCATTCGTCATCTCGCTGTTGCTGTAGTACAGACACCCGATAGTGGGGGCTGTTTTTTGCAATACGACCTCTGATGAATAACTGCGGAAGGTCTTTAGATCAGGGTAACTACTTGCATTTATTCCTACGTATGTGATATTGAATAATTCGCTTGTATAGAATCTGTACACTGTGATATCGTGCCCAGGCATCGTTACATCCAGATCCTTGGGTTTAAGATAATGGTGCATACTCGATTCTGGGGACATGACTGTGCGTGTGTGGCCAGCTTTGACATTAACAGTTTCTTCGGCAGGTGCTACAAATTTACCATCTTTTGTTGGCCCAACATAAATGATCCTGAGTTTGAATTCTTGAGGTTCACTCCATTTAGCTTTAAGGATGATATTGTCTGTGGATTCGGAGGCAGATATGGTCTGCATATCGTTGTACTCAACGTTGGTGTTATAGATCCATCCCATGAATGTGTGGCCTGCTTTACTGAATGTGTTCTTGGGTAAGACGATGGATGTTCCTTTTGGAATGAACATCGTTTCCATCTTTCCGTGGCCACCATTGGCATCGAATGTGATGTAGCGTCCTTCTGGTGATTTTACCTCTGTCTTGTACTTAGCGACAAGTTTGATGCCACTATTGATCGCGGAACTGGTATTGAAGTCGTTACCATTGCATGCGAAAACCCATTTGTCGAAGATGTAATGTGTGTCTCCTTCATTGGGTTTGATAGGTCCATTTGGCAAATAGACCAATCCATTGCTTCCAGTTTGGATTGTCCTATACACCTTTCCATCGACGATGAGCGTGATCAGATGTGGGGTTCCATAACTCTGTATCTCCCACTTTCCTGGTCCAACCTTCATCTCACTGAACCTGTTGTAATTGTTGACATGGATTGCAGTATGTTCTTCGCCGACGATTGAATAGCCGTTCGCACCTTTGTTATTGAATATTCCTGTAACTACGGATATTTCGACGGTCTTTCCACCTACGGATCCAACGATGTTGTTCTTCGAGAGTTTTTCTGTTGGTGTTGGGTTATTGGCATGTATCAAAGATAATTTACCATCCAATCCAGTCACTGGAGTTCCATCTTGAGTGACTGAGATCTCTGCGGTCCAGCGCATAGATCCTATGTCCGATTTTATCGTGAACGTGGTCTCCTTTCCGACTAAGGAAGAGATGACATCCGCTGGTATTGCAAGGTAGGCCTGATAGGCTTTGTATTCTCTGAAATCTATCAGAAGTCCTTTTCCTGCGGATGATAGTTCGGTTGCTCTGACGGATGACAGAGTATAGTATTTTTCAGTGGAGGTTTTTTTGATAGAGTATTCGACATCGCATACTCCATGATTGCCGATTTCCTCATAGCATGGGTAGAATGTGATGTTCTTTCCAGCACAATCATAGCCTTTTTTATTTCCCATGGGGTTGCCATCTGCGTCATACCAACCAAGGAAAAGGTATGTCCTGCCAGAATCTGTTGCAATTACTTTATCAACGTCTCTTGGCGCTATTGTATCTATGATGGTGCTCGGGGGTACATTAATGGTGACAATCCTTTCACCAACGAGGAAATTTACGGGGATGTCATTATTCGTGCTATTGGTGGCGAACTTCGCCTCGTATACAACATCATGATCTGCAACAGTAATACCAGGTTGAAGGATACTTCCGTCTGAGGCCTTCCAACATTCGAATGCGTATTCTTTGTATCCATTCTCGATCTTGACAGGTGACTTTGGAGGGACGATGATCTCGCCAGCCTTCGCAGAATACGCATAGATGTATTCTTCGTCAACTTTGAAACATATGCCGTATTCGCCTGGGTGGGATGGTCCTGTATCGAACATATTCCAACAGTCGCCTGTGAACGTACGCCCACGTATCTTTTCAACATCCTTTATATCTGAATATTTAAGAATGATGTTCCCTTCATTATCATGGAATTGTTGTATGTCGTTGACGATTTTTTTTGGCAATGATTGTAGTGTATTGGGGAATTCTATCGATGTGAGGCTGTCACAATCGGTGAATGCTCCATCTTCAATCACCACGACTCCTTCAGGAATGACCACACTCTTCAGCGAAGTACAGCCACGGAACATGTCACTGCCGACTATCTGTATCCCATCTGGAAGCCGAGCACCGCGAAGGCTGCTACAGTAATCAAAAATGCTGTTACCTAGGTCGGTGACCGTGTCAGGGAATTCTAGATTTTTCAAAGAACGACAGCCAGAGAAGGCACTATTTCCTACAGATTCCACTCCCCAAGGGATGATGACATTATCAAGTGAATAACAACTGTGGAATGCAAGTGGACCAATCTTTTTGAGATTCTCTGGTAATGTGATCTCTTTCAATCCAGTACAATAGGCGAATGCATAACGACCTATTTCCGTAACATTGTTTGGAATCTCCATCTTCTCTATGGATGTGCACCATTCGAAACTATTGCCGATAAATTTCAGAGTGGATGGGAATGTTATCGATTTTAAATCGTAACAGTATTTGAAAGGAACGAAGGATTCATAGGGTGTTCCAATGTTCTCTACACCTTCTGGTACGATTATATTCTCTACGATCGGTGGACAGTAAACAACCGTTTTCCCATCTTTTGTGAGAATTAGGTTGTTCTCACTCTTGAAATTTGGATTGTTTTCAGACACCTCTATTAATTCAAGTCCAGTTTTGTCAAAGGACGAGTTCCAATCTACTTTGCATACATTCTCAGGTAGATACAGGTACCTCAATTGCTCGCAGTAGTTAAATGCAGAACCATAGATCTTCTCAAGAGATGTCGGTAGAATAACGGTTTCGAGATTTTTACACCCGTCGAATGTTTGGGATAATGTTTTGACTCCTTCCGGAATCTCAATGTACTGTAGCCTTTCACAATTACTGAAACAATCCTCAAGATATTTGACGTTAGGAGATAACCGCACATCAGTGAGGTATGAGCATCCGTTAAACGCACCCGTGCCGATTTCTGTGACGCTATCGGGGATGTCTATCGATCTCAGCCCCGGTGTTGAACCTACTGTTTTGTAAAATGCCCAGCTACCGATTCTTTGAAGCGTGTTCGGCAAAACAATGGATTTCAATCCAGTTTGACCTTCAAATGTATATCTTCCTATTTCTACAACCGTGTAGGTCTTTCCATAGTTCTCAACAGTCGGAGGAATTACCAAAGGATTGTTTTCATCATTGTAGTGGTTGTAACTTCCTTTTACGGTGCGTACAGTAAGATCTTCCTCAGAACATATTTCGTATTGAACAAGTCCTGAGTAAAAATATTTTGATGTCGCATCGGATCGGTCATCAAACGCCAAAAAACTTGCAGATGCAATCACAAGGACGCAGATGGCTAAGCCAAGAAACGTTCTTTTATTCATATATGGCGCATCACACAAGAATATAAAAATTGATGTAAAGATATATTCGATATAGAGTTTCTAAATGTAATACAGAGTAGTGAACTGAATTATATTGACTATATATGTCGCTAAAGCTACTTTGAATGAGAATATAAAAGTGGCCGACAGCGTTTCTGAGTTCCCGTACACTTGCGCAATACAGTACAGTCAGAGACGCAGGCGGGCTTTACTGCCGGGTTCGGAATGGGACCGGGTTAGCAATATTGCGATCAATCCGCCGATTATGCCTGTGCTGCAATTGTTCATATATTTGCTCATGTGACCTTTTGATTCGATCGTAGCTCCGAAGAGACTGTCCAACATACAACCTATGAATCCCGCCAACATCGGCCAGATGATATCAAGGTCGTATTCGAATCCGTATATCGCAATCCAACCGACCATCGTCACGAAAATCGATGCGAGGATACAAGCGACCGTTCCAAGAAGTGAGATCCCTCCGTCGACACCTGCATTGACCCTTTTGAACGTGGTTATGAGATACACTCTCTTATCCATGGTCCCGATCTCACTCGCTGCCGTATCTGCAGCAGCGACAGCGATTGTTGAGATGTATCCGATGGTCATGAGGTCATGGTATCTGTCGATAGTCATCACGTTCAACAATGCGAAGAGTATACAAGGCAACGCGACACCGATGACATTCTTGGCGGTACGTTCGCCATGCGTACCTTCCTGGAGGCCTTCCTTTTTCTTTCTATTGAGTCCCATCAGTGTAGCGACGAATCCCATCGTCGCGAATATCACCAGAAGGAACAACCATGTGACCGATCCGAAGAATCCGATGATCAGTCCTGTTATCGCGGCCGCGAATGTACCGTCCTTCGTTAAAAGATTGAATTTGTACGCGATGAATGAGAGGATGATCGTTAGGCATATTACACAAACAATATCCATCCAGGGTTCAGGGAAGATCATCACGGTATCACGCTGTGAGCTTGTTCAGTATGTTGGTCGCATATTCAACGGCAAGATCCTTGTCGGATAACGGGTAGAACATGATCTTGCCTTGGGGGTATAACGTGACCTCGATGTCCTTCCATGTCATTATGAGCATCAACCCCCCATCATTCTTCTTGATCTCGAATTCACCTTCCAATCTTCTACTGGCTTCGTCGAGGTCGAGATCGAACGATATGGGTGGGGAGGCCATGAGGGCCTTCCCGCCGCAAAGTCTGGTGATATTGAACCTCATCTGTTCAGTTCCTCCATCGTCCTCACGACATTCTTCTTGAAATCATCCAACGATGATTCGTTTATTATCATCTTGTCCGCAAGTACCATCGTTTCCGCCAGACCCCAGGAGATCTCACGTTCATCACGTTGTCTGAACTCATCGACATCCTTGGGTGCATCATCGCGTCCGCGTTTGACCAATCTCTCGTATCTGATGTTCGGGGATGTGAATATGGCTACGACATGGACATCAGGCGTGATCCCCAGATATGATCTGACCTCATCCATGCTCCTGCACCCATCGATTATGAAGATATCTCCATACATCTTCTCGGTCGCACGTTTGGCCCAGATGTCGAATCCGAAACGCTCCCTCTCTATGTTGGCGAATCCGCCTACACTCAGTTCAGAATCTTTGGGATCCCTCTTCGAATAGTATTCCCTGACGATGTCGCCCATCCTCAGGAACGGGATGCCCGTTCCGCTTGCGGCGTTGAGGAACTCCTCCTTACCTGAACCCGGCATCCCTGCGGTTATGATCATCCTCATGATATCACAGGAGATTATCGGAGATGTTGGTGAGTTTCCTCTCGCAGTACATGCATCTGAGCACAGGAGGGTTCTTCGATATCACATCGAACTCAGGTTCGATGGGTTCACCCTTATTGGTTATGCAATCGGGGTTGCTGCATCTTGCGAGTCCGACGACATGGTTGCCGATATCCACTTTGAACTTGTTCGCGACATAGTAGTCACGAATGATGACGATAGTAGCCTGTGGCGCGATCAGTGCGATCTTATCCACTGTGTTCTGATCCAATTCCCTGTCCTCGATCTTCACGACATCCTTCCAGCCTGATTCAAGCTTTTTGGAATATACGTGCATGACGACGATGACCGTGGAATCGATCGTGTTCTCGTTCACACCGAGGATCTTCAGGACGTTTAATGCCTGACCGGAAGTTATGTGATCTATCACTGTACCGTTCCTTATCGGTGCTGCTTTAATCTCTTCGGACATCAGAGCTCACCTCCCATCACGGATGCGAGCAATGCCATCCTTATGGGTATCCCGTTGAAGGCCTGTTCGAAGTATTTCGCATGCTCCGTGGAGTCCACTTCAGGAGCTATCTCATCGACCCTAGGCAACGGGTGCATGACTATGAGATCCTTCTTGGATTCTCTGAGGGCCTCGTTATTCACTCTGTACATTCCGGCGACCTTCTTGTATTCGTTGGGATCGGGGAATCTTTCCCTCTGTATGCGTGTGACGTAGAGGACATCCGCATCCTGTATGACATCGTTCAGATCGTCAGTCATGTATGGGTTGCATCCTTTGGATTTGAGTGATTCTATAATGTCATGTGGCATTTGCAACGATTCGGGTGCGACGAATGTGAGTTTCGCACCGAACATCGTCAGCGCGTGTGACAATGAGTGCACCGTCCTCCCATACTTCAGATCGCCGAGTAGTACGATGTTGAGGTCATCTATGGATCCTTTCGATCTTTTCATGGTGAACAGGTCGAGGAGCGTCTGTGTGGGGTGCGAACCTGCACCATCGCCTGCATTGATGACAGGGCTCTCAGCGACATTCGTAGCCAATCTAGCCGCACCTTCGTTAGGGTGTCTGAGGACGATCGCATCACAGTATGTGTCGACCATCCTGATGGTGTCCGCCAAGGTCTCACCTTTGGTTATGGAGGTCATGGACGTCTGCGTAACATCCATGACATGGAGTCCAAGCCTGTAGGCCGCACTCTCGAATGACATCCTGGTCCTGGTCGATGGTTCGAAGAAGAGATTGCCAAGGATCTTGCCCTCAAGACATTTGGTGCGTTTCTCACCTTTGGCGTAAGGCAACATCTCCTCTGCGAGGTCCATGATATATTCGACATCCTTCCTGGAGAAGTCCCTCATGGAGACTATATCTTTCCCAAAGAAGTTCACATCACTGCTCATGATTCCATGATGTCGTTCTTATTATAAATTGTGCGTGCGAGCGGTTATTAATGACGAGGGGATACACTGAACCTATGTTGGATGTCATAGCACGTTCACAAAGGGGCAGAGTCTGCGAGTACAAGAGATCCGATAGGTCCATCGTGACACCGTATGTCATAAAAGTGGATGGGGGGAGCAACGATCCGTTCCACATATCATTGGACGATGGGAAGAGAGTACTCCATGTCATGGATACATCCGTGCCTCTCGATGAGGGATTGCTGACATCCGAATCATCCGATATCTATGCAGAGCCCGTTCTGATGGATGGAGTTTGTGTCATCAGGCTACCATTCAAAGGAGAGATACCAGAAGGTACGGAGGTGTTGGTCGTTGCGAACGGCTATGAACTAAGGGATGATGCACGCAAGCTCGTCAGTACGATCATCGAGTTAAGGGAGAAGGCAGGGTTCGGAGTATTGATCTGTATGTTAGGTGTGGCGGATGCATCGAATCTGGCACTCCTCTCATACATGGGTATCGACGTCTTCGACGATTCTGTAGCGAGATCATTTGGTATCAACGACATCCTCTCGACACCTGAGGGAGATATCATCTGTGATTCCGATATGACTGAAAGGAATATCTCCATCATCAATGAGGAATCCGAAAAGACGAGATCATTCATCGAAGGCGGAAGGCTGAGGGAGTTGGTGGATCAGAGGGAATTCTCCTCACCTACATCCGTCGCTGTGCTGAGACTGTTCGATGATGAGGGATACGCATACCAGGAAGAGGAATGCTCCACGGTCGGTTGTAGATTCGCTTGCAATACGGTCCAGGCCCTCAGGAGACCAGAGGTACTCAGGTACAGAAGGACAATCATGGAGAGGTATCGCAAACCTGCGCACAAGCGTGTGCTCCTCCTATTGCCTTGTTCAGCTAAGAAACCATATCATATCTCTAAGACACACAAAAGGTTCGCTTCTGCGATACACACATCCACACACGATACCGTTGTGCATGAGGTCATCGTAACATCCCCATTGGGGATAGTTCCGAGGGAATTGGACATCTTCTTCCCAGCGAATTCGTATGACATACCTGTAACAGGTGAATGGAAGCCGGAAGAGAAACAATTCATCAGAGAGATGTTGTCGCATCTCTTGGAACAGGGTTACGACAAGGTGATATCCCATCTCGGGGAAGATACCGAGCTTATCAGAGGATTGTGCGAGCTTGAGGAGACCGTCATCGGTGATCCGACATCACCTGCTTCTTTGACCAAATTGGATGAGACGTTGAGATCTGTGACCAAAGGGATGAAATTCGGCAATTATGGGGACGATAGGAAGGAGACCATCCGTTCTGTACTCGGATTCCAATTCGGTACAGATGTCGCCGATGCGATCATGGATGATGATACGACAGGCATGGGCAAGTTCCCCTATTGGAAGATAATGAGAGATAAGACGCAATTGGGAATGATGACTGCAGAGAGAGGCATGTTCTCACTCACATTGGATGGCGCTCAGATTCTTGCGGATGTGGGGAAGAATGTCGTAGAGATGATGGATTTCGAGTTGAAAGGTAATCTCTTTGCCATCGGTGTCATGAAAGCCGATCCTTCCATACGCATAGGCGATGAGGCCATAATAATGCTCAATGGGAAGGTCAAAGCGGTCGGTGTAGCGATGATGTCCGGAAGAGAGATGATGGAACTCAACCGTGGGATCGCCGTTAGAGTAAGACACAAATCGAAATGATATCGGTCGGTTTGGAGCATAGCCAGATATGTCGTATGCGATATATCAATCGGCGACCTCCCCCCTTCTTTATTTATATACTCGAAGTAGGGTGTTGATATTGTAGGCAATAAGGTGTTGCCTATCACCCTCCAGGCAGAGGGGAGACATACAACTATCCCACATTCTTTTCTATCCGCCCCTCTGCCTAGAAAATCCCAAGGAGGGTCATTCTTTTTTCTGTGATTCCTTCTCTTTGACCTTCACCATGGTACCGAACACTATGGCGCAGATTGCAACTACCATCAGTACGGAACCGATCATACTCACAGTCGTCCTAGAATCGATATTCACGAAGAGTGCGATCCCCATCATGAGTGCTCCGACGAGGAATAGGACCATCGACGAGATCAATATCATTGCAGACTTATCCATGTCTTTGCAATATCATTCGCCATATCTAAATTCTATCCGCTTCGAAAATCTTTATCAATCCATCTTTGGATGGATAGGTCATGCACAGGATATTGTTCGTTTGCCACGGTAATATCTGCAGGAGTCCGATGGCCGAGTTCATAATGAAGGATATCGTCCAGAGGTCTGGGCGCGATGACTTCATCATTGGATCATGCGCCACAAGTACGGAAGAGATCGGTTGTGACATCTATCTTCCTGCGAAGAGGACGTTGGATCTCCATGGGATCCAATATGAAACAAGGATGGCAAGGCAGATGACCTCTGATGATTATGACAAGCACGATCTTATCATCGCGATGGATAAGAATAACATCCGTAACATGTCTCGTTTCATCAAAGGGAATCCTGATGGTAAGGTGTCATTGATGATGGATGAGGTCGGGAGACACATCGATGTGGCTGACCCGTGGTATACTGGGGATTTCGAGAGGACGTTCGATGACATATCCGAAGCATGTCAAGCATTGTTCTCAAGATTGATATGTGAAAAGAAATGAGGGGAGGTTTCCCTCTCCCTCGGTTTTATGTTTATTCGGCTCTGTTCTTGTTGAGGAACTTAGGACCTTTCCAGCTCCAATCACCCATGAGGTGCATGAGAGCAGGTACCATGAATCCGACCATAAGGAGTCCTTCTATGAGGATTCCGAAACCAAGTGCGAATCCGAATTCCTGGAGCATCGATGAGTTCGTGAGGAGCATAGTGAGGAATGTGCCTCCCATGATCAGTGAACAGAGTGATGTCACTGGTCCGGCTTGTCTCACTGCGTCTTCGATAGCGTCGTGGTTGTCCATTCCTCTGAGCACGTTCTCTCTTATCCTTGTCGTAAGGAAGATGTCGTAGTCCATACCGAGACCGAGGAGAACGACGAACAGGACTATAGGCACGAGCCAAAGCACAGGTATGTCCATCATTGTTCCGAACACGAAGTGTGTGAGTCCGACCGTTGTCATGATACTACAGACGATGGTGAGCATCGATCTTATCGGTGTAAGGTAGCTTCCAAGGATCAGGAACAGGAGCACTATGAGTGCTATTATCACAACTGTCCTTATGACATCGAATTGCTGCATGACTATGTTAGACACATCTTCCATTATGGCTGATATTCCGCCGACATATGTGCTGGCGAACATCGAGGCGTATACTTCATCGTATCCTCCCTCGCCGTGGAAGTCCTCTCTGACATCTTTGATGAATGCCATCGTGTTGTCGGACATAGGCTTCTCGGATGTTATCACCATCATCTTGACGTACTTTCCATTGTCTGAGATGATTCCGGTGCTCACGTTGAGTATTCCGTCTATGACGTTCTCAACAGTTATGCCTGTGCCTGCTGCGATCTTTGTGTTGTATGGGGCATCATAGAGTGTTCCCTCACCTATCTGGGTGGAGAGGAGTGTCTCTATGGGGGCCTTCACTGCAGACGGGAGTTCTTCGACGAGTGCGTGGTTGATATCAGATGGTGTGTGCGTTTTACCTTGTTCTATTAATTTTATTTCTTTTAAACCATAGGATATCTGCCAGGAGTTAGCACCGCTGATCGTACTCACGATACCATTGACTTTGTTTCCATCGTCATCGGTCGCGTACTTGTATTTGGTTTCAAGCTCTTGCGAGATCTTCATTATCGTATGTACGGTCGTTGCGAGTGCCCCATCCTTCCATATGAGATATGGTATTTTCATACCAGGACTCAGTTCAATCATTCCTGCTTTATCCACGATCGAATCGTTGAGTTCGAGCACGATGTATGTCGGCATGATCATTCCGCCGTCAGCCTCACCCATGATCGTGTTGAGTCCATCTATGGATTCCGAATCAGGCATGATGCTGATCATATCGGCTGAATCATCGCTCGTTGCGAAGATGTACACCATCGGTGCCATGAGGACGATACCGACGACGACTATGACTGCTGCATATTTGCGTGTGACATGTGCGACCCATGCGAAGTATTTCTTCGAGAGTTTGCAGATTGTTGCGTAGACACCAGTCGACTCGCCCCTGTCTATCTTGTTGTATTTGTTGATGTTAGCAGGCCAGAACACCTTCTCCCCTATGAGGTTGATGAGTGCAGGTGTGAATGTGAGCGCTGCTACGAGTGCTATCACTATACCGAGTGCAAGGACTATTCCCAAGGATCTTACCATCGAGAATGAGCATATGGAGAGTGCTCCGAATCCTATGATGACTGAGAGACCGGATGTGAAGACCGATTCACCAGCCCACTGGACGGATGTCTTCAATGCTGTAGAGTGATCGGCACCGTGTTTAAGTTCATCTCTGTACCTTGATATTATGAACAGTGAGTAGTCGCATCCTGCACCAAGCATTGTGACGAGGATAAGGACCTTCGTGATGTAGAACACACCCATGATGCATCCTATTCCATAAAGTCCTGTGAGTGCTACACCGAATGCCATTCCTACAACTGCAGGAGGCATGACTGCTGTAACAAGTGCACAGAAGAAGAGACCAAGCAGGATGAAGATGAGTGCTATACTCAACGGATCGATCTTTGCTATGTCTTCGTTGGATGATATCTCTGTATCATAGTTGATCGCACTGTTACCTGTGACGTAGGTGGTGAGTGTCGAGTTGGTATTCGTCTTTGCTTCAGAGACTATGTTCCTGATGTTTCCAGTCTCTTTGCTGATGTTGATGTTATCTGCGGCCTCGATCGCGATCATCGAGATACCGGATTTGGTGGGATCGACTTTACCATATTCTCCATAATATGCAGCTTTGACGTCATCGCCATACTTTGCATGTAAAAGATTGGAGAATTCTGCGAACAGCGCTTTGGATTGTTCGAGTTCATCAGCCGAGTTGTATTTTATCACAAGGATCTCTGACAGGTCGACTGAATTGCTGAATTCGGTGTCTATCAACTTTTGTCCGTCCGTGGATTCGGAGTTGAGTCCTGACATCTGTGTAAGATCGTATTCGAGGACTTCGTCCGATTTCAATATGAATGGCACGGAGCAGACAAGTGCTACTATCCAAAGTGCTATGATGACTTTGGAATATTTTTCAATGAAATTCGCTAACTTTGCGAACATGTGCATTCACTAAATGCCCGTAGTCATAATGCGTATATAATGATTTTGAACATGCTCAAATGTTTATTTGTACGTGTTCAAAAACAATTCATTCACGATAACGATCATTACTATAATTTTACTAAATTAAACATATATTATTCTGATTTCTATAATGAATTATACAAAATTAAGATATTTTTGTAAGATTATCCATCTTTTGTTTCATTCATATCAGAGTTTGCTCAAAAATGTTCAATAAAAATTTGAGTACACTCAAAAGTTTATTAATGATGAGTTCATAACCTGCGATCGACAGAAATGGCAATATCAAGGTGCGCCGAGGAAAAACGTACTTCGGCCGAAGATAAACGTGAAAAATCACGCAGATGCATAATGGAAGCATCATTGGAGCTGTTCTACGAGAACGGTTACCAGAAGACGACCATAAGGGACATAATAAAGAGAGCAGGGATATTGAACGGAAGTCTTTACAACCGTTTCAAGAGTAAAGAGGAGATCCTGCTCAATATAGTGACCGATATGCTCAATGCAACATTGAGCGAATGCGAGACACTGTTGAAGAATGAACGCGATATGGTCGTAGTGACCATATTGCCCACGGCATTGGAGGTCTATATCTCAAGTCGCTCTCCTAAGGCGGCCGATCTCATGTACGAGGTCCACAGATTGTGGTCCACGGTCAATGAGTACACCAAGATGAACATCGATTGGATGAGGAGGTACTTCGACAAGTACGGCGTCACGATCACGGATACGTTGGATGCAGAGATCAGCTATCTCATGCTCTTGGGTTCCGTAGGTAACATCTGCGGATACTATGCGAACGGAGGAGATATCGATTTCAGAAAGATCCTGCACCACATGGCATCGCACGTCGCCATGGAGTTCAAACTGCCGATGTTCGATATCAACAGCACGATCGATAAGGTCATGTCGATCGTTGAGAAATGTCACATCGTGTTGTACGAGGACGGTCTCGATCTCATAGGTGTCGTAGAGAATTCCGATGCCCTTGTGCCTATACACTGAGATCAATGATAGGATCGATGGTTCCAACCATCGATCCTTCTTCTTTATTTTATATAATAATATATGTAGTGTGGGACGAAGTCATTTCGATGATATCGTCTATCCCGATTTCAAATACACAACAAGGAACAAGACAAGATGAGTGCGAGCGCCGGGATTCGAACCCGAGTTCTAACCTTGGCAAGGTTAAGTGATAACCAGCTACACTACGCTCACACGGGTAATCGGTAGATATGCTGGTTCCATATAAACCTTTTCAATGCCTCGTTTTTAAGACAAGTGATCGTCTGTACCATTCCTATAAATACTGTACATTAATACGAGTACTGATCGAAGATGGAGTCTGAGTCAGTCTCAGGCAGGAGAATGCATTATTATGATCAGCAAATTCACGGATTTGGGCATCTCAGAGGATGTCGCTAAAGCAATGGATGACGTCGGATGGGAAGAGCCCACACCTATACAGGTCGCAACGATACCTCAGGGATTGGAGGGAATGGACCTGTTCGGACAGGCACAGACAGGTACGGGTAAGACGGGAGCATACGCGTCGATAGTCCTTGGAAGGATACCCGCAGGCAAGAAGATACCTTCTGCGATCGTCCTTGTCCCTACGAGGGAGTTAGCACTTCAGGTAGCGGACCAATTCGACCTCCTTTCGAAATATACAGGACACAAGACGGTACCTGTCTACGGCGGTTCCGGAAAGAAGGCGGATATTGATGTTCAGATCAAATCGCTTCAAAAGGGTTCGGATATAATCGCTGGTACCACAGGTCGTGTCAGGGATATGATCCGCAGAGGTGCTTTGAATCTCACAGATATCAAAGTACTTGTCCTCGACGAGGCGGATAGGATGCTTGATATGGGATTCATCGAGGATATTGAGATGATCATGTCCTCCATGCCTAAGGACAAGCAAGTTTTGCTCTTCTCGGCAACTATGACCGAGGACGTGAAGAACCTCGCATACGATTACATGGACAAGCCGAAGGAGATAACGGTATCACAGGACGAGGTCGTCCTCGATCTCACCAAACAATACTACATATCCGTCGGAAGAAGGAACAAGATCTGGGCATTGTGCAGGATCCTTGATATCGATAAGCCGAAGGCAGTGATCTTCTGTCAGACCAAGAAGATGGTCGATATACTCGATGAGAGATTGAGCGAATTGCATTACAAGGTAGAAGCCATCCACGGTGACCTCCCCCAATCCAAGAGGGAGAGGGTCATACAGGATATCAAGGACGATAAGACGGATATCCTGATCGCTACCGATGTCGCCGCAAGAGGACTTGACATCGATGATATCACATATGTCATCAACTACGACATGCCTGATGATATCGACACCTACATCCACCGTATCGGAAGGACTGGTCGTGCAGGTAAGGAAGGTACTGCTATCTCATTCGTTACCTCAGAGGAGGAGCACATCGTCAGGGAGTTCTGTCACCGCATCAGCGGAATGACAATCGAGAAACGTGATGTGCCTGAAGAGGATGGCATGAAGGATACAGTGAGGAAGGTCATCGATTACGATCAGATCTCTGATGTGTTCGGCATGGTGAAATTCGAGGTCAACCTTGGTAAGAACGACGGATATGGGAAAGTGTCCCTTGCCGATTTCATCATAAGGAACACGAGGATCTATGACAACGCGATCGGTAAGATACAGATCGGTCCCGATTCGTCCATTGTTGAGGTCCACAAGGATTATGGTAACAGGATGACCAAGGATCTCACGAAGTGCAAGCACAAAGGCAAGCACATAACGGTGAAGGTCATTCAGAACTGAACAGGCCCCTCGGGGCCTCTTTTCCTCGTTATAAATATAATTCTGTAGATTCTCTTCCACCTCATGGAAGATAGGGTCAAGTTAGCTGTCGGAGAGACGAAGGAAATAATCCTTGACAGCAATCCTACCACAGGTTATTCATGGTCTATCATAAGATCGGATGGATTGGAAGTCATCGAAGAATTCATTTCGGATGATACGAACGGTCCCGTTTGCGGTGCTGGGGGTAAACAGCATTACAGATTGAGTGCTAAATGTCCTGGAGAATATGAGTTCATGGCAACCTATCGCAGATCATGGGAGAATGATGTGATAGAGACATTCTCTTTGAAGATCGATGTAGAATAAGATGGATGGGAGTGATCCCCACCCTGTTTTATTGCTCGATAACGACCAGGATATCTCCGATCTGGAGAGTATCGACGGCCTTTCCGTTGAGCATGAGTCTCTTCTCGAAGTCCAGATATTCAGCTGGAAGTTCGATGGCCCTTCCGTCGATATCGATCTTCATCGGACCGTCTGTGAGTCTCTTCGCTGCATCTGCAGGATCCATCTTAGCGATCTCTGCAACTATCGCCTTCGCATCCGCTTTGAACGCAGGTCCGAGTTTAGCGTGTACAGGTTTGACTGCTGTGTATTCCTCGGTGAGATCTGCCTTCTCTACGAACTGCAATTCCTTGGCCTTGATCGTCTCCATTATGTCCAATTTGGCAGGTTCAAGGATCTTCGCCGATTCTCCGATCAACTGTACCAATTGCAATTCGGCATTGAGTGCGATCTTCTTCTCGGATTTCCATCCACGTATGGTTGCGATGACATCTTTGAGTGATTCGCCGACCACTTCTGCATCATCATCTATCGCGATGGGCTCTGGCCATGGGGCGAGGTGGATACTCTTGATGCCTTCGAATTTGAGGAAGTGTTCTTGGTAGACATCCTCTGTGACGTGGGGCATGAACGGTGCAAGCAATTTGATGGCTCCGAGGAACACGTTGTAGAGCGTGTATCTCACAGCATCATCATCCCTTGTCTTGACCATCTCGACATAGTGGTCTGCGAACTCATGCCAAATGAAGTTCTCGATATCCCTCATCGCCTTGTCGAATGTATAACAATCGAGATACTCCGATACAGATTTCACGGTCTTGGAATATCTGCTGATGATCCATCTGTCGGATGGTCTGAGGTCTTTGCATTCAGCAGGTTTCTTATCGATGAATCTGCTTATGAATTGTCCGATGTTGAAGACTTTGTTACAAAGCTTCCTTCCTCTGATGACATCCTTCTCCCTGAACGCGTGGTCGATACCGAGCGAGCATGTCGCCGCATAGTATCTGAGTGCATCCGCACCATATTGTTCGAGGATCGGTATCGGGTCGATGACATTGCCGATCGATGTGTGCATAGGCGTTCCATCGGGTGCCATGATGAATCCATGGATCATGATATCCTTCCACGGGATCTCATCCTTGATCTGGTGGCTTCTCAGTATGGTGTAGAATGCCCATGTCCTGATGATGTCATGTGATTGAGGCCTCATTGACATAGGGTAGAGTTTCTTGTGGAGTTCCTCATCCCTTCCCCAGTATGTGTTGTACAATGCTGAGCCGGACGAATCCATCCATGTGTCGAACACATCCGTGCATCCGACGAATTCGGTGCATCCGCATTCGGGACATTTGTCCACAGGTGCCTTATCCTCCGTCGGGTCGCAATAGCACATCTCCTTGGTGGCGCAGACCGCGTGTCCGCATTTCTTACACTCCCATATCGGAACGGGTGTGGCGAATATACGCTGTCTTCCGAGGACCCAATCCCACTGTAGCGAGTTGGTCCAATCCTGTAACCTGATCTTCATGAATTCAGGGAACCATTTGATCTCATCCGCCCTCTTGAGGACCTCTTTCTTGAATTCGAGTGTCTTGAGGAACCATTGGGGTACCTGAAGATATTCTATCGGTGAGTGACATCTCCAGCAGATGGACACCTGTTGCGGATTATCCTCCTGTTTCACTAAGATGCCTTGAGCTTTCAGATCGTTGATCGATGCCTCACGTGCTTCCAGGACGGTCATGCCTGCGTATTTGCCTGCAAGTTCCGTCATCTTACCTGCTTCATCGATACCTTTCTCGAGCTCGAAGTGGTATTTCATGACCCATTCGAGATCATCTTTGTCACCGATCGTACAGATCATGACATTTCCGGTCCCGTATTCCATCTTGACCTTAGGGTCTGAGATGACCTTCACATGCCTTCCGAAGAGAGGCGTGATCAATTCTTTGCCGATGAGGTGCTGTTTCTCCTTATCGTCAGGATGTACAGCCACTGCTTTACAAGTGCAGAGGAGTTCAGGCCTCGTTGTCGCAATAAGTACGAAGTCATCCTCCTTGCCTCCGGCAACCTGGAATTTGATGTAATTGAGTTTGTTTATGTTGTCCTTGTACTCCACCTCTGCATCTGCGAGAGCGGTCATACAACCAGGACACCAGTTGACAGGGTAATTGCCTTTGTAGACGAGGCCCCTGTTGAAGAGATCTACGAACGAGAGCTGTGTGATCCTCCTGTAGTACGGGGCATCGGTCTGATAGTAGATGCTGGGATCCATGGATTCACCCAACATCTCGAACTCGTGCGTCATCTGTCCAATCTTCTCGTTGGCGAATTCTTCACAGAGTTCCCTGTATTTCTTCCTGGGCGTATCGAGTTTAGTGATGTGATATTTCTTCTCGACCCTGACTTCGATCGGTGTACCGTTGACATCGAAACAGAGTGGGAAGAACACATTCATCCCCTTCATCCTTCTGTAACGTGCTGCGAAATCGATCAAAGAATAACCGGTCGCGTGACCTAGATGAAGCGTTCCTGAGGCATATCTCGGAGGATTGTCTATGCTGTAGATTTCCTTCTCGGATTTAGGATCGAAGCGATAGACTTCCTCCTTCTTCCACATCTCCTGCCAGCGTTTCTCGATTGCTGCGGAATCATATTGCGACATGAATAGGGGGTAAGGATAATCCTTATAAAAATTAACGCGAAGAGATATAGGAAGAGATGAACATCCACATGGCATCCATCGAAAGAGCTTGTGGTCGGTGATCGCGTATGGTGATAATAAGTGCCAGTAGGAGAACGGATATCCCTGCATTCCATTCAGAATGGTTCATGGGCAGGGTGAGAGAAGGATACGTCATGGTTAGGAATCCTGTCGCACATGATGTTGTGTACCGTATCGATCTCAGGCCGCAGAATGTGGATTGTCTGTCATTCATAACGAAGGATCCAAGGCCGATGGAAAGGTACATCGATGAACTGATGAGATCATACGATCTGCTCTTCCAAGTCACCATAACGCCGTATGGGAAGGATATCGAACCGAACGTTCCAGATGTCAATGTCATAATCGATTCCTTCATACGCATATCGAAGATGATCGGCAAGGGACGTATGTTGTGGAGATACGATCCCGTGATCATCGACGATGAGCATGATATCGTTTATCATATGAATTCATTCAAGCACATCTCAGATAGGTTGAAAGGATACACGAGCAGATGCATCTTCTCATTCCTCAGTATGTATGACAGGATAGCACATCTTGAAGGGATGCGTCCCGTCCCTTCGAATGAGAGGATATCGTTCATCAAGGCTGTGAAGGATATCGCTATCGATAACGGTATGGAATTGACATCGTGTTGTGTGGAACCGGAATTGAAGGAATTGGGTTTGATGAATAGAGGGTGCATCGATAGGAGACTATTGATCGAGCAGAACATCCCGTTCGATGATGGGATGTCCAACAACAGGGATGGATGTCTTTGTGTCAGGAATATCGACATCGGAACATACGATACTTGCATGCATGACTGCATCTACTGTTATGCGAATTCTCCCAATCGTATCAAGCGTTCATCCAAAGGATATGATGTGGGGTCCGAATCATTATGTGATGTGCTGAAGGATGGGGACAGGATCGTGGATATAGGCAAGAACAGGAATTGCAGATTGTCAGATTTTTGATAGGCTCTGCCCTATGGATAATGATTTATCTACAATCGCCATGGTCCAATCATGACAGTCCAGGTTAGGAATCAATTGGTCCGCAAGATAGACACTGACAATCATGTGATCTGTTTCAACCCGTCGAAACACGGTAAGATCACGGGATCGAGATTCCTAGCGGTCCTCGGTAAGGATAATTATACGTCGGATTTCAAAGCCGCATGCCTCATCGCAAGGATATATTCCGAATTCGAACCTACCAAATATACGGAAGCAGGGGACAAGATCGAACCGATAATACGTTCGTATGTGAGGGACAATTGGGATGTTCTTCTGAAGGATAGGATGTCTCTCTCCGAAGGTGATGTCATAACCGTCGAGGAACCTGTGGACAAAAGGGATTGTCATTACGACCATTTTGGTTCAGAACCCATATTCGGGGGACTCGTGGATGGATATCTTCGCCTTAACGGTACTAGGAAGGCGATATTGGAGATCAAGACATCATCACACAGGGACGATTGGGCTGACGGAAAGGTACCTGAAGGATATCTCCTACAGGCATCGTTGTATGCGGAGTTGGCAGGACTCGACACCATAGTCTTTGCCGTAGGTTTCCTCGAGGATGAGGATTATGATGAACCCGAGGCATGGGCGCCTACGGATGATAATACCAAGATCGTTGTCATGCACAAGAAGGACATCTCGGAGGAGATGGAGTATGCGGAGGATTGGTTCAAGAGATTCATCCTCAGAGGCATGACTCCGAAATGGACGGATAGGGATGAGTGCGTCATCGATAATTTCATCCAGAGAGAGGTGACGTTCCTGTCAGGGGAACTTGTGTGCACGATCAACAAGTTGATCGATTCATATGGGAAATGCGACACATCCGAGATGGAGGATGAGATCAAACATGCCCTTGCCGGGAAGATGCTCACAGATAACGATCGCATAAAGTATGAGCACAACGGTTATGTGTTCCAAGTGAAGAAGGTAGATGGTCAATGTGTATTGACGATAACGAGATCATGAGTTGAGTAACTCCTTCCTTCTCTTCCAATCAGGCATGTACTTGTTCAGAAGTGCCTTGAAATCTGGACCATGGTTCGGTACGACTGTATGCACCAGTTCGTGCAATACGACATATTCTATGCATTCGATAGGTCTTTTGGCAAGGTTGGTGCTAAGCCACATCTTCTTGGTCTTGGTATTGCAAGTGCCCCATCTCGATGTCATATGTCTAATCTGCCATGATGAACATGACAATCCCGTGGATGATTCTATCCTTTCTATGATGCTTGGCAATACCTTTCTTAACAATTCACGATGGATCTCGCGCATCATCGATTCCTCGTCGATGGATTCAGGTCTGCCTACGTTGATCACACCATCTTCGATGGTGATGCTCATCTTTTTGGAAGGAACGATGTTCAATTGGAATCCTTTACCGATCAATTCTATCGATTGACCATCGATCAGATGCTGTTTGGTCATGCACTTACGTTCCATCGTTTGTGTGATCCAATCGAATCTCTTCTTGACAAGATCATCTATGACAGCATCCGAGCATCTTCTAGGTGCGGTGATTATGACCTTCGGACCATCTTTGATGTGGATATGGATGTTCTTGATGTCCTTTCTTTGAACATCGATGTCGATACCGTTGATGTTCCTGATGGTCATGTTGCAGGTGTAATAGAATAAAGATAAAGAGGATTGGCCCGAAGGCCAATCGTTTCAAGCGGCGTATATCGTGACGCCGAACAGTCCGCAGATCGATACTATCAATATCGATGCAAGGAAGACCGGACAGACATACTTGATCATGAAGTCGAACAGCTTCTTCGATTTGAACTCACCATTGATGGCGATCTCCTCGTCGATGAACGACACTTTCACAACATATCCGATGAACAGACATGTCACGATCGCAGCGATCGGCATCATGAAGTTGTTGGTAATGGAATCGAATATTCCGAGCCATCCTGCGCCCTGATCGAGCGGTGAGAATATCTCAGGGTTAGCGAATCCGAACACTGTGACGAATCCGAGGACCAAGAGTATGATCGATGAGATTACTACCGAGACCTTACGTTTCACAGCTGCACCATCGATGAACACGGAGACGACCGTTTCAAGGAGTGAGACAGCGGATGTCAGTGCTGCGAAGATGACGAGCAGGTAGAATATGGGTGCGATGATGTTCCCCATCCCTCCAGGCATTCCTGCGAACACTTGAGGGAGTGACACGAACATGAGTCCCATTCCTTTCGTACCAGCGAGGTCGGGGCTGATCGCGAATGCGGCAGGAACGATCATAAGTCCTGCAAGGATAGCAACGACAGTGTCGATGATACTGATGTTACGTGCTGAACTTTCGATGTTCGTATCCTTCTTCATGTATGAACCATACGTGATCATGATACCCATTGCGAGTGACATCGAGTAGAAGATCTGACTTATCGCTCCAAGGAATGTACCTGCGCTGAGCTTGCTCACGTCAGGGCTGAGGTAGTAGACGATTCCGTCCCATATGTCGGGCAATGTCATCTCATAGATCGTGATTCCGATGATCATGACAAGGAGTGTAGGCATGAGGATCTTACTCAATTTCTCGATACCTCTGTCGACACCGATCGCGACACAAAGAATGACGAGTCCAGCGAATATGATGAACCAGATCGACGGGTCGAGGAATCCTCCCTCTCCGCCTGTGATGTAGTTCCACCAGTATGCGCCACCATCATTCGCGAGTGTGTCAAGATTACCGATCGTACTCTCTGCGAACCATTTCGTGACCCATCCACCGATGACACAATAGTACGGAACGATGAGTGCAGGTATTATGGCGATGAAATATCCAATGATCTTGTACTTCTTGCAAATATCGCCGAATGCACTTACACAGGATTTTCCTGTTCTTCTTCCTAGCGCGATCTCAGCCACCATCAGTGAGAAACCGAATGTGACGGCTAAGATGATATAGACGAGGACGAACATTCCTCCTCCATAGTGAGACGTAAGATACGGGAATCTCCATAGGTTTCCAAGTCCAACAGCTGATGCAGCTGCGGCCATGACGAATCCTAGCTTACCGGAGAAACTCCCACGTTTCTCTTCTTCTGCCATAGATGGGTAAAGTTTATCTGTTATTATTAAAACTATCTACATAAAAACGTTGTTTTTGATGGAATTCGTAGATATATATTACTGATTTCGTAGTAAATTATTATCGTCCGAAGTGGCATGTTCCTTAAAATGTAATCAATATCGACGTACTGTCGCTTTTTTCATTTGTACGTGTGTTGTTGTAGACAAATATCTATTTTATATGATGTTATTACGTTACGAATTTCGTAAAATATGGTTCATTTAAATACTCTGCCGTCACGTTCAATGATCGTTTCCTTTAATTCGATCTTCTTCCCTGATTTATCGACGGCATCGGTGATGATCTTAGTGAGGATGCTGCAGCATGGGATATCCATCCTCAGCACCTCGACTTCATCGATAGGTGTCTCTGCGAGTATCTTGTAGATCTTATCGAACCTTTCCTTCGGTTCCAATTTTGGACAGCAGATCAACATCGGTCTGTTGGATATGTGATCTTTAATATGATCCATGACGAATCCTGTGCAATCCGAAGCTATGATGATGGAACCTTTCAGAAGAGGCATGGCGGGAGAGATCAATGCCAATTTTATCGGCCATTGGGAAGAGGGTACAGCCATGAGATTCGGTACAATGTCCTTCTCGATGAAAGATATAGCATCACGAGGGCATGCTGGTAGGCAATCCCCTATGCCGTCGCATAAGGATTCATTGACGAGTCTTGCTTTACCATCTACGATTTTCAATGCACCTTCGTGGCATGCTTTGACGCATAATCCGCATCCATCGCATGAATTCTCGTCGACATGAATTGTCCTTAGGATCATGATGATGTATCGCAGTCATGCTAAATCCATTTTCTCATTGTACATGACCGAGCCATTGCATATGCTATAGGCACTTAATTGAGTAATGGTGTAATAAGAGATGGTGCATCCGCCGGGAATCGAACCCGGGCAACAAGCTTGGAAGGCTTGAATCCTAGCCCCTAGATCACAGATGCAGTAATTCGGATAATCAAGAAGCTATATTTAATCATAGTGTTCGTTCAATCGGCCTGGAATCGATTCTATGGTAATTTCATTATATCATTGACGGATATAGGAGAGTCATGGGCGTACCTGTATTCTCCGACAATGCTGACATAAAGTCATGGAGGGAACTCTCGATGATCGAGAAAGGCCCTCTTAGGAAGAATACGTTCCGCAGTAAGGAGAGGTTCGAACGCATACTGAGCGAGTTTGGCGATTCGAACGAGATGAATCCATGGATCGCATCGAAGGTCTTGGACCTCATAATGAGATTACCGATCGATGACAAGTCTAGGGAGATACAGAAGGTCGTCAGAAGATGCAGGGCATCGGACAGTATCCCGAAGATAAAGGCGGTCTCCTTCCTGATGGAGTTGTCAGAATTCGATATAGCCGCATCCATAATGGACGGGATGTCCGTCAGGAACAACATATCCCAATGGGAGTATTGGCGCGGATTGATATGCAAGGAAACGGGTGATCTCCAGTCTGCGATATCGCATTTCATCAGATCGTATGATGCGGACAGCACATTCATACCTGTATTGTCCGAATTGGAATCCCTGACGATGGATGATACGTGGACGTACAGGAAGGATATAGAATCCATCTTCATGGGGGATGATGTGGTATCCACATCCGAGGTCCTCGGTTGTCCTATGGAGAATCTCCGCGAGATATACCGTGAATCTATCCTTTCAGGATACGAACAGGCGATATCGTCATTGAAGGGTACGACAGGTTACGCATCCGGCGATATCGATCACATCCTTGCTATGGCAAGATTCCTTCACAGAAGGTGTGAATATCAGGCATCCATCGACGAATATCTCAAGATCAAGGACGGGCACCTCAGCATATCCTTGGAATTGGTGTCCGTATACATCGATGCAGGGATGTTCCGCAATGCGATAGAGTTGTGCAAGGAATTGGAATCCATAGGTCCTGGTGACCGTAGGCTCGTAGAATCGTTCATCCGCATATACGCCAAGGAAGAGGACAGGGCGGACATGACCTACTACATGGAGATGTATCGCTGTGAGGACTATGCGGACAGTGACGGATATGTGATGATGATCCATCTCATGATGCCGCTTTCCATGTACACGAGCGTGAATCAGCTGATACGCCTCATGGAGGTATCAGGTGTGGATGAGACCATAACATCCGTACTCTCGTCCGAGAACGATTATGCCGCCAACATGTACACACAAGCATTGGCGTCCATATCGAAGGCATTGAAGAAGGATCCAAGGAATCTTGACTACAAGATACAGAAGATGAGGGCCCTGGCGGCTATGAACAATCCGAAGGTGATGGCCGATGTCAATGACATCCTCAGGAACGATCCCCACAACATACAGGCATTGAACGTGAAGAAGGAGATCCTCCTGAAGAATAAGGATTACGAATCAGCATTGAAGGTCTGCGACGAGATGCGTGAGATATATCCTGACGATGCGAACATCGTCAGCGACATAGCGACGATATACGGCGACATGGGGCGTACGGAGGAATCCATCAGGGCCTATCGTGAATCACTCGGCATGAGGACGGATCCGTCGTTGTTCATGAGCGTCATCAAGAGATTGGTGTCTGACTGTAAGTACGAGGAAGCGGTCTCGATCATCGGGGAGTATGACGATAGCTACGGGATGATACCTGGTTCGTGGATACTCAGGGGCAATTCCGAATACGCGCTCAGAAGGTATTCCGATGCAGTGGAATCATATGACAGGGCGTTGGAATTGGATCATGACGATCATAGGGTATGGCATTCCAGAGGTATGGCCGCAGAGGCCATCAGGGATTATGAGAAGGCCGAATCGTCGTATGACAGAGCGATATTGTTGGATCTGGACAATGAGGAGTATTGGATATCGAAATCCATCGTTCAGGAGAAGAACGGTGATTATTCCGGAGCCATAAGGTCATTGAACAGGGTGATAGACGAGCATCCGGAGAATTCCTATGCTCTCATGAAGAAGGCATACATCCTCTCAAGATTGGACAAGAACAAGGAAGCCATGATATTCATAGAATTGGCTTTGAAGATAGAACCCAGTAACTTGGACATACTGCGGGCGAAACGTGACCTGTGCGTACGTGACAAGGACATCGATGCTGCTGATGAGGTATGTAGGAAGATGATACGCTACAAACCGAATGACGATTCATTGAGGTTAGAGGAGGCAAGGATCCTCTGCGATAGCAGGAGATACACCAAGGCTCTGAACGCATTGGATGGTATGCACGATCCTAACACACTGGATGTATTGAAGGTCAGGCGCACGATACACATCGCCGAGGGTCCACAGAACGAATTGATACGCACATGCAACCTGATCCATGAGAAGGAACCGAACGACAGAGAGAATATGATGATCCTCGCCCGTGCATATGATGATGCGGGAAAGAAGAACGAAGCACTCAAGATATACGATCTGTTGAAGGAATCCAATCCAGAGGATAAGAGGGCAGCGATCGGAAGTGCGATGATGACGGAGGATCAGGAATCTGCATTGAAGGTCATCAACGATTCGTTGAAGGATGATCCCAACAACATCGATCTGCTGTTCGATGCGTCGGATATACTGTTGTCATCCGGTAGGTATCATGATGCTGAGGCATACATGAGCAGGGCGGTCGATGCTGAACCCGATTCTCCAGATCCCTATATCAGAAGGTCGAGACTTCAGATGAAATACGGCCTCTATAACGAAGCGATCTTGACGATGGAGGATGCGATGAAATCCGTCATAATGCAGGATCCCGAGATGTGGATATGCCTTGGGGATGCACAGATGGAGATCGGGAACAACGCCGATGCGCTGATGTCATACAACAACGCATTGGAGATGGATGATGCATACAAAGGCATCCATACGAAACGCGGACTCGCACAATTGGCGTTGGGGTTGATCAGTGAGGCTCAGAAGAGTTTTGAGACCGCATACGAGTTGAATGAACGCGATATCATGGCTATGTCACAACTTGCCATGATCCATATGGATGAGGGGAAGATGAACGTGGCGTTGCGGTACATCAAGGATTCATTGGCCGTAGATCAGTTCTTCGGACCAGCACTCGTTGCCGATGTGAAATATCACGTCATGAATTCTGACTTCGATAAGGCGAAGGAGATCGTGGATACAATAGGGATGCATGGCGGAGTGGATCCCAAGTATGTGCAGACGATGAGGAGGATGTTGGTCATAGTTCCGGAGGAGAAGGGGCCCGATGAGGATTCCGAATCTGTGGAGATAGAATCCTACGCTAGAACACTCATCCAAAAATCATACGAGGGCGAATCGGATGTAAGCGATCCTGCCGTCGCACTCGCAGCATCCATACCAAGTGACATGGTGGATAAGGTCCTTAGTTATCTGTCAGATATCGAACCATTCGGGGCCATCGTTCCAGGTACGCCTGATTTCGAGCGTATGGAGAAGCTATCCCACGATGCCATTGTGAAGGGCGAGATGGAGGACATAGGTGAGAAGACACTGATTCCGCTGTATTCTGCTGTGTTCGATTCCGGTGCAGAATCCGTTGATGAGGGTAAGAGGCTCATCTCATACATCTATGAGGTATTGACGATCAATATGGATCCTGCGGAATATGATAAGGGCATCTCCACGATAGTGTCGCATATGGTCAATGTAGGTTTGGAACAGAGCATCTATCTGATCATGGAAAGATATGATGTCGGGGTATTCGCCGCAAGGACCGCGTACATGCTCTATGAAAGAGAGCGCGATTCAGTAGTCGGTCATATCTGATTTGAGGATCTCACGCATCATGCAAGTAGCATAATTCCCTTTAGGGAGTGAGAATCTGACAGAGTACCCGTCATCCTCCATCTTAAAATCTAGATCTCTTACGGGACAGATGATCTCTCTCCTTGTGCCTTTGGAGGTGCAATGAGGTAGCCCGGGTACTACGAAATCCCTCTCGGTTATGCCTTCCTTCTTGATGAAGTTTCTTTCGATCTCACCCATCTCGCCCTCAGCGAATGTGCTGTCGGTACCGTAGAGTGTTATCGTTACGAACGCCCTCCCTCTGGTGACCTGTCTTTTCACGAGATCGATGTTCTTCGAGGTCGTTATGATGGCATCATCATGCATCGCATTCCCATCAGCGTCGATGGGTACGACGACATCTCCGAGTATAGGTTCGTTCAACGGGATGTTCCTTCTCATCCTTTCGCTCAACATCATGTTGAACATGTATGATTGATATGCATGCGTGAACATCATCTGCAGGTTTCCAGGCATCTCTGCTATGGCGCCGATATAATCCTCAGGCTGTCTTACGAGATGTTCAGCCATCGTCTTCTCGAAACCCATAGTCTTCGGCATATCCGGTATTATATCTTCGAAACTCTCGCCCGAACCGAATCTTCTGCGGATATTGTTGATCTCCTCGCCTTCGAATTCCGATTGTTGCGAGAGATATGTCATGACAGCACCCTTCAGATCGCCACGGACTATCCTCTCTCCAACGATATGTGTGATTGGTCTAACGGTCCCGAATCTCTGTACGCCGAAGTAATTGGGGAATCCTCCGACCGTTTTTATGATCTCTAGGTCCTTCTTTACCTTGGAAGGTATTTCTGAGAGGGGCATGGTGCAATTCCTAACTCTGATGTCGAATGAGTTACCAATCAAATCCCCGATCCTCACGCCGCGATTGGCGGTGTATACGTTCTGTATCGATACATCATCGAGTTGGATGAGGTCGATCTTCTCCTTCGGACATTCGAAGGACATGAGTTGTGTGGTTATTGCCTTCTTATCCTTCGTTCCTGCAAAACCGATCTTCTCCCTTGAGATGAACATCGTCCTTGCTAGAAGTCTTACGAGTCTATTCGTTTCCCAATTCTTGGATGTGACGTCAGCTATCACGAAACGTCCTTCATCCTTCTGTGCAGGTCTGTTGGATATCTCTTTGACGATGAAATCCTCTGCAGAATTCTTTATGCTTCCTCCAGTACCATCGGTATCCGTGAGGTAGAATTGCATACCGATGTCAGCTTCAGCCGTGTGGCAGCAACGATACTGCATAGTATCAGGATTTGATGTCACTAAAATAAGCAGATATCTCGTCAGCCGCCTCTATGATAGCGGGTACAGGATCGCCCTCATACATCTCAACGTAGAGTTCGGGCATCTCAAGTTCAGGATGGGTCTCGATGAACCTTACGATCTTGACATCCTTGTTGTCATTGAGTTTCTCGATGATGGGCATCACAATGGTGGTGTCCGCATCTCTGATTCCAATCTTGATCGAATTCTCTGTCCTTTCAACGAGCTGAAGTTGCATGGGGTCACGTATATCGTTGATGTCTTAAATGTTTCGCGCGCGTAAGGACGGTGTCCGAGATATGGATCGGACCATACATTCCATTCACATGTACATCATCATGAACATACCCAGATACACATCATTCATCGATCCCTGTGGAGTCATGTGCCTGCATCTCGTACATCTCCATGATCTCCTGCACGGTGGTGCATTGTTCCGCATCTTTGTCGTCCCTTACGCGACCAGTGAACCTGGGGAATCTTATTCCGAGTCCTGAATCATCCTTGATCATCCCCATGCCGGCTGTGTGATTGGGACTTACGGTTATCTCTGCCGCTACCACTTCCAACACCACGTGCGGTTCGAACCACACGTCGGGAATCATCTTCGCATCGAGGGATGATGGTCTTTCGGACGTCTTGTATCCATCAAGGAGAGCAGGCATCCCATCGAGGAAGGCATCATCGAAACCTGTTCCTAATTTACATACGGTACCGAACCTTCCGATCTCCGGATCGTATGATGCCATCAAAAGGGCACCGTACTTACCGGCACGTTTACCCATCCCGTAGAACGCTCCTACAACAGCAAGATCGAATGAGTCAGTGAGGTTCTCTTGGTAATCCTTCTTGTATTTGATCCAAAGGAATCCTCTCGATCCTGCACGATAGATGGAATCGTCTGAGATCGATTTGGCCATGACCCCTTCGCATCTCGCCGTTATCGCTTCTTCGAAGAATTCCTCTCCCTCATCCTCGGAATGAACAATTCTCATAGTGGACATCTGAACGTTATCGGAGATGTCGAACCATTCGGTCAATGCAGACCTTCTTTGAAGATAGGGGGTCGTGGTCATATCCTTCCCGTCGACATACAACATGTCGAACATGAATATCCTGACAGGCACCTCTTTCACAGCATCATCCATGCCGTGCTTCCTTCTCCTGTGCGTGACCTCTTGGAATGATTGCATATATCCCGTCTCAGCATCGACAGCTACGCATTCACCTTCGATTATGGCCTCGGTCCCTTTGAAATGTTCACACAGGGCCTGCGCTATGTCCGGGAAGTTGGGCGTGAGGTCCTCCAACCTTCTGGAGTAGATCTTGACGGAATCCTTTCCGATATGCACTTGAGCTCTGATGCCGTCGTATTTGTACTCTATAGCACATTCTCCGCCCATCTTCGATACCACTTCGCCTATCGAAGGGAGGCGTTCTGCGAGCATGACCTTTATCGGATTGCCGATGGTGACCTGTATCCTCTGTATGCCGTCGATACCGCTTCTGCAGATGGTCTCTGCAACCAATCCTAGGTCGCATGTGACATTGAATGCTCTCTCAACGGATTCCCTGTCCTCCTTCGTTGCGAACGCTATCGACAAAGCATCCAAGATCGTCATTGTGGATGCACCGATCCTCATCCTTCCGGTGACTATCCTACAGAGGTATCTTGCCTCCAATGGTCCGGAATCATGGAGTAGATTGGCAAGATGTTTCATCTTCTTGTCCTGTGAATCCTTTCCTTCTGCGGTCTCGATGAGTGTCAAGCCTTTCACGACCCTGTCCAATGTCAAAGGTTCGGAGAACAACGTCATCTGTTTCTTCGTGCCTATGAGTTTCTCAGCTACGGCACCAGGATCTCCTTCCTTCACCCACATCTCCTCGACCTTGCTATCCTTGGTCCCTGATGTGAATGCTATCGCTCTCAATACGAGCTTATCCGCCATCCCTAGCTCAACACCATAGAAATCCGGATGCAGTTTACCTTGGGAGAGATAGATTATCGATCTCAGATCATCGGGATTACAATCCTTGAAGAAATCAGCCAATATCGCAGTCATCTCAAGACGTGCACTCGTTGATTCAAGTCTGTCGAACATCTTTGCGATATCAGTGAAGTCCATGCGATGGGTTAATGCACATGAGAATAAAAATATCAGTATTCGCCCAATCTGGTTTGTCTTCTCTGTCCAGAATGGGTGATGAATCTAAGGTCCATGTTGAGTTTGTCCAGATTCTCCCTCATCATCTCCTCCTTCCTCTCGCTCGTACGTTCGTAGGCCTCGTCCCTGGTCCCTTTAGCTATCATGACGATGACCTCTCCCGTATTCTTCCTTCCTGTGCGTCCGCGTCTCTGTATAGTGCGTATCTCTGAAGGCACAGGTTCGTAGAAGATCACCATGTCTGTGCTAGCTATGTCCAAACCTTCCTCTCCAACGGATGTCGAGACCACGACATTGTACACTCCGTTGCGGAAATCGTTCAGTAAGGATATCTGCTCCTTCTGTTTCAATCCGCCATTGGATTGCCCTATCAATTTGGTCACCTTGGCATTGGGTATGCGCGACAGTTTCTCCATCAGGATATCGCAGGTCTCACGGTATTGGCTGAACACCATCACCTTGTGTTCATCCGAGGAATTGATCTCCTGACTGACAAGACTCATGAGTCTGGAGATCTTCGGATGTTCGACCTTCGTATCCCTCAATATCCTCCAGAGTTCCTTGTATGAGGGTTGGTTGATGATATCCTTGGATGCTTTCGCACCTTTGGCGGTCGAAGCATCACTCTCGATCTTGAGCATGTAGTTCCTCAATGTCGTCATGCCCTGCGTCTCGGCAAGTCCTATGGCATGCATCAATTTGATCGCAGCGGATTGCGACACCAATCCGCGGAATATCATGGATGTCTTCTCGCCCCTTGCCAATCTCTTCTGGAGCGTATCCCCTACTACCAACAGATGTTTTGTGGATGCAGGCCAACCCGGGTCCATGAATTTGAGATTGACCAATTCGTTGAGATAGACGTTCAGCATCTTGTTCAATATCTTGATGACATTCAGCAGGTCGTCAGGCATGTCCACTATCTCATTCCTGACGAACGTATCATGGACATATGGGGATACATCAGGATCATCATCCGATCTCATGACAGCATGCGTGATATCCAAATTCCTACAGACCTCGATCATCTTGTTCAGATCGGATCCTGGGGACGCTGTCATCCCAAGCGTCAATCCTGAGTGGTAGTACGATGCGATGTTCACATAGGAGTATCCTCCGACAGCACGATGTGCCTCATCGAATACGATCAATCCGAAATCCCTGAGGGAGTATCTCTCATTCTGAAGGTCGTTGTCCACTACTTGCGGCGTACATACGATGAGATCGTTCCCTTCGATGATCTTGGCCCTTTTCTCAGGCGCCATGAGACCATTCATCGTACCTATTTTGACATCATTCATGAATTGGGAGTATGTTGAGTAGTGTTGCTCCACAAGGGGTTTGGTGGGTGCAAGTATCAACACCTTCTTCCCCTTCTCAAGGATGTGGGCTGCAACGATCATAGCTATTATCGTCTTTCCCAAACCTGTCGGTATGATGACAAGCGTATTCTCTTTCAAACAATCATTCGCAATGTTCCTCTGATATGTACGCTCCTCTATCATGTCTGGAGCGATATATCTGTGAGATAGGAATGACATATTTCTTTCAAAAGTAATATTGTATATAATACAACTGGGGGGTTGGCCGATTGTTGATGTGACGGCCAGGGTGTGTCATGCGGACACACCCTAGGTTATGGATTTAATGGCATCCGCCGCCACATGAGGCGCAACCCTTTGCGTTGGGGTCGCGTATCGTGAGTCCTGTGCCGAAGTTGGGGTCATCCACGAATTCGATCACACAGGGGTCGAGTGCCTCTTTCGTCTCTGCATCGCAGAAGAAATCGAAACCGTTCTGTTTGAGGATCTCCTCTCCCTCAGCCGCTTTCTCTTGGAATGACATACCGAACTGTGGACCTGAGCAGGCCATACCTGCGAGGTAGATCTTTATGCCGTATCCTGTCTTGTTGTTCTTTGCGAGAAGGTCTGTGATGAACTTCTCAGCATCGGCCGTTATCGTCACCATTTTATCACTGTTCCTTTATTTTTAGCGTTATATATAAAATAATCACTCATCCTCGAATAGTTCCTTGTATTTGCGGAAAGCTATCGATTCCGATCTCGTCATGGCCATCAAGGCACCTATCGTCATGGCCTCCAACATCTCTTCCTTGGTCGCCCCTGCATCCTTCGCATGTTCGCCCTGCACCTTTATGCAGTGCTCCCCTCCGACGGCCGATGCGGCAGCAACGGCACAGAGGTATGCAGTCTTCCTATCCATCTTGCGCCCTTCGCCTTCGAAGAGTGCTCTGGATAGATTGGATGAGGGGATGAACAGATCGGGTCTCTCCGACATGACCTCGCATACCAATGGGACGAATCCATACAACTCTTCCATCGATTTGAGGATCTTGTCCGCAATCTCTCTATCACTCATAGGTTCCCCGCACATATTCCATATATCGATGGTTTTCTATTAAAGTTAACGGTGTTTAGTGTCAATTCTCAGCTCATATGTTAATTGTAATCTGCGGTTTAAATCAATCCTGACGTGAAATCATGTTCTGGAGGCGAACAAATGAGTAGCCAATCAGAAAAGGAATTGAGGGAGGTCTTCGAGGAGGCCGGCAAGAGACACGGATACGGGATAACGAGGGCGCGTTACGTCGCACTGAGGGATTTCAAGGTCCGTTGGACAAGGGTAGCGAACAGGGATTGGGCGGATTTCGAGGTGTCGGATTACATCAAAGGAGCACATCCGGATCTGATCGCGAGCCTTGCGGAATCCATCTTCTCCAAGATGGAGAACAAGACCGTTCCGTACTCGGACGCACTTTCGAAATGGGCCTTGTCACATGATTTCATTGAGGAGAAACAGCCGATCTACATCTCCAGGTGCAGGAACCTTACGAGGACGACGGAAGGTAACAGCAAGAATCTGGACGAATCGTTCGACAGACTGATCGCTATGGGCCTTGTGGACGAGGAACCGAGACCGTACATGTCATGGACGATGAACGAGTTCATGAGGAAATGCGGTTATTCATCATCCCTGATGAATGTGATCGTCATATCATCGTATTTCGATGCGGATGAGATCCCAGATTCCCTGTTGGATTATGTCGTCTACGGAGAATGGCTTCGTCTGTCAGAGGGAAGGAAGTGCTTCGGGTACGAAATCGACAACGCGTACATCAGGGAGATGATGGACAGATTCCCCGGAGGAGAGACATCGAAAAGATTGCTCGAGAAGTTCAGGATGCACATCTGAAATAGCGTATGGGGGATGATTGTCCCCCTGCGCTAACACATCCTATCATCGTTACGCCGATGACGGCGACCTCCGGACACTGACTTACGCAGGGAGTATGTTTCGGATCCTACGTTGTCTCCCGGTCATCGCTACGATGTCACATCGCAAGCTCCCGCAAGTTCCCAAATCAGTATTAGGATCGCTGTATGCCTGACCGTACACATGGTGTTCATAGATCGCACCCCTTCGTCAGTCAGGTGATCGTTCATCATACTTCGCAGTATAAATAATGAAGGGCATCAATCGTCGGTGATTATCTCTTCCGGTGCTCCACCGAAGTAGACCAACGCATATTGTTCCATGAAGTGGAGGTTGCCTGGCAGTATCAGGGTGAATAACGGTTCTCCGAGATCCATCTCCAACAGATCCTTCACATATCCTGCTGTGATCTTCTCATTCGGTGATCCGACCTGGGAAGCGACGACCATGAGCGTGTCGTCCTTGATGAGCCCTCTCTGCCATTTCTTCTCGCCCTCGATAAGCCATTCGAGCGCCTGGTGGGCGGTCATGTATCTCATCTCATCCGCGTGTATGTCGAGGAGGATCATCGTATGGAGCCCCCTCTCCTTGTTCTCGCAGATATGATCATATGGTGACTGCGGTTGATATCCGTCATCCATGAATGGCAGTGTGACCGTCCTTCCGAACTTGTATGGTTGAAGACCAGTGGATGAGGGACATGCGGAGAATATCGATATGCCGTGGTAGATCTTGACAGGTATGCCGAGGTCCTTGGCTTGAATCCTGAGATCGACGTGTGTCGTGGCGGCCATGGTGTCGCCTGCTGTGATGAATCCGACACGCATCGCCATAGCATCATTGATCACATCCTCTCCTTCCTCGACCTGACCTCTGTAAAGGACCTTGATCTTCTTGCCCAAAGCCTTCTCAAGATCCTCGATGCTAGTTCCGATCAGGAACGATGTGTAGAATTCAGCATAGATCCTATCGCATGTTTTCAATGCTTCGAATGCTTTCACGGTCATACCGTCAGTACCGCTGAGACCGAGTCCAACAAAGATCAATTCGGATGTCATCGCATCGTCGATGCATACTGTAGTAAAAAAATGTATGTCGGCATCAGGACTTCGATATCGATCCTTCTATGATGCTTTCAAGGAGATCGCTGAACTCGTCATCGACACCGATCGCGCCTGTGATGTAGACGTCAATCTCATTGCCGAACAGGATGGATGTCCCGCATCTTGTATTCTCAGGCAATCCGAGATACCTAGGTATGTTGCGGTCCACATGCGATCCCGTGGAAATGATGAGCGGTACTGCGATGATCTTGTCGATACCGATGCCCATGAGGAATCTGGCGCAGTCGCCGATGGACGGTTCGTTGTGATCGAGGAATGCCGTGAACACATTCTTGTATCCTCTCTTCGTGAGTTCATCAACGTTCCTTTGGGCCATCTGTGCGCTGTATTTCATCTGAGAACCATGGGTTATGAGCATTATTCCCGTGTTGTTGTCGATATCGGTCACAGATCTGACGTGTTTCTCGATGATATTGACGATATCCGGACTCTCGCCAACAGGCCTGACGTAGTGTATGATCATCCCTTTGACGTTATAGTCCTTGTATCTGTCATCATCCAATCCGAGCTGTCTCGGGATGTAACTGAATGTCATCTCACCAGATGACATCATGAATGGTATGACGACGACCTCATCGACGCCATCCTCGGACATGAGTTTCATCGATGATCTGATCGTAGGTTCCTCTGCACCGATGAATGCGATATATGTGTTGAACCCTGATTTCCTGAGCTTATCAGCATTCGATATCAAAGCATCGTGGTTGTACGGCTTATCCGAGCCATATCCGATGAGCAGAACCCCTTTAGACATTGGAACCTACGGGCACTATCGTGGTACAATTATATATACATCTATGTTAAAATCAGGCCTGGCACAATGCCAGGGCCATGAAATATATTTATCTACTAGTCAGTATCATCGAGTAAATATGGTCAGATGTATCCGTGTTCCGAAGGTAGATGGCAATGCCGTCAGGATGAGATTGAAGGACCAAGGTGCATTGGACCATGATCACAGGATACGCAGTGATGGTAACGATCTGTTGATCCCTATCCTTGCGGATTCATTCGAGGATTATGCCGTCTGTGACGCTGAATTGGAGCATATAGACCATAAGATAACGGATTACAGACTCTATCTTCCAGAGGATGTCAGGGATATCCTTCCTAATTCATATGACAACATCGGCGATGTCCTGGTTGTAAAATTGGTCGATGAATTGCTGCCCTTGAAGCATGAGATCGGCGATGCATTGCTTAGAACATCATCCAATACCCGTTGTGTCCTCTTGGACGGTGGTGTGAAAGGGGAATTACGTGTCAGGGATCTGGAATTGATCGCCGGTGTCGGGCCTTCGGAGACGAAACATCGCGAGTCCGGAGTGGTGATGATGACAGATCCTGCGAAGGTCTATTACAATCCGAGATTGGCCACAGAAAGGGAACGTGTAGCCTCATTGGTCAAAGATGGAGAGACAATAATCGACATGTTCGCTGGTGTCGCTCCTTTCCCGTTGACGATCTGCAGACATGCACATCCTAAAGTCGTGTATGCGATCGATCTGAACCATGATGCGGTGGAATATGCTAAGATCAATGCAGGATTGAATCATTTCGATAACATCGTTCCATTGGAAGGGGATGCAAGAGAGGTCATCAAGGACCTTCCCGATGCTGACAGGGTGATAATGAACCTCCCTCAGATAGCACAGGATTTCTTACCGGATGCCCTATCCAAGACGAAGGTCGGCGGGACCGTCCATATGCACAAGATACTCGAACGTGCTGAGATAGAGAAGTTCTGCAAAGGTCTGATCGACGATATGGGAAAGAGAGGACTTCACTGCGAGATATCCGAATTGAAGGAACTGAAAACGTACTCTCCTTCAGCCAGCGTTTATGTGATAGATCTGAAAAGAAGATGATCGTCCCGCCCTTTACGACGGGACGATGGATATCATTGTTTCTTGATCGGATCCAATACGATCCCTGTGGAACCCTGATAGTGCCCGCTCCTCTTCTCATAGCTCTTCGCACTCGGGGATGCCATCTGTTCGAAGACTATCTGACAGAATCTCTCGCCTATCGGATATTCTACATCATGGTCGTTCGTGTTGTAACAACCGAATGTGAGCGTTCCCTCATAACCTGCATCGATCTTACCGAACACGCCTATGAGACCTTTTCTCATCCAGGTGGTCCTCATCCATAACTGTCCGCAGATGTCATCAGGCATCCTGACCCTCTCGTTGGTGGATACGAATGCCATGGTCCTTCCAGGTATCCTCACGACACCCTCCTTATGGATCTCATCGGAACCATTGATCTTTATCTCCGATATGGTGAGATCATATCCGTTCGGTGTGAGATTCTTCTCGATGAAGTTCGAGATGCCTATGTTGCCGGTCATTATGCTTTCGGTTATGTCCTTATCAGAGAGGATGGTCATGATTGAAGGAATGTCTATTTTGGATATAATCCTGAGTCCCGTAAGGCCGATGGTGACGATACCTTTAATATCAAATCACCATGGAACCGTTAAGAGATAAATCCCATGACCGACGAAAGAAGAGACTACGATCACAAACCTAGAGACAGACCTTACCGCAACAGAGTGAGGAGGGACGATTCCGATGGGAACGATAGGAGAGAGCGTGGTCATGACAGAGGTCATGGTCCCGGAAGGGGTCGCGATTGCAACGATAGGGACGGTTGCAGGGGATTCAGACCGCGCGAGAGGGATGATAACAACTCTGAATCCGATGGTCGCAAGGATTTCAGACCTCGTAACAGGGATTTCGGAGGTCGCAGAAGGGACGACGGTCGCCGTGACGATAGGTCACATAGCAGAGGGCGTTCGGATGGCAATAGAGGATACAGGTCACGTGACGGAGATAGGCGCGGATCCGGAAGGCCATCATATGATAGGGAGGATAGGCGCCCTAGGTCATTCGGACGTGCTTCCTCGGATGACAAGTCTGCAAGGCAGAGGGATGAGCGCGATCCGCAGGAAGACAGGAGATTCAAACTGCCTTCGGACCCGCAGAAGCTCCTTTTCAGAGGCGTGGATTGCCAAGCGAATGGAAAGGACGACCTCGCTATGATCATGTACCTCCATGGCGCGGTTCTCATGAGCAAGGGTTGCGAGAACAACGCTCTGTCGATGTTGCGTAACATCGGAAAGAGCGGATTCGTTGAGAAAAGGGCTGCTATCGCGGACAGATGTTCGGAGGATGCGTTGGTCGAGTATGACTATCTCTGTTTCACCCTTGACAATACGTATGACCGTTCATTCTTCGATTCAAGATACTCTGATGGCAACAAGCATGCCATCTACTGTAAGATACGTTTGGAGGAGGTCGATGGAGAGGATCCCATCATAGACATCTTCGCAAGCGATTGCGATGACAACGATCCCAAGGTCATCGATGGTCTAAAGTTACTGAAGAGGAAGAAGGATTCTGTGAGATCCGCAGAGAACCTCCAGCGTTTCGAGGACAATAAGAGATCGAGACAATCCGTCCATACAAGTTTCGCACATGCGATGAAAGGAAACCAGTCCGCAGTCAAGGATTTGGAGAGATTATCATCACGTTTCCCTGAGGCTGCATTCTTCCTCGAATACATGGACAACAGGTCCAAAGGTACGGAGATGGAATGGCTGAAGGAGAAATATCCTCAATTCAAGGAATTGATCATTTCCGAGGAATATCACTTGAACATCAAGGACACCCCGTTCGGATTGTTCCTCAGGGCGAAGAACCTTCAGGCGAAGAGGGAGGATTGGATCCCTCAGATGGTAAAGGCTGCCAAAGCAGGTTCGGACGAGGCATTGGAGGAACTGATCCCATTGATGTACAGACCAGACATCAAAAGGTCGGTCGCAGAGGTGTATCTCGCAAGGATGGACCTCGACGGTCTGCTCTCTCTTTATTTCGACGGGTTCGATGATACGATGTATCTCGAGAAGTTCTGTCAGAGTGATAGATCCCTCATATTGAAGGTCGGTTCAAGACTCGGTGAGCGGGATGTTGAGAAGGAGATGGATTGGTATAGGGTCAATGCAAGGAACGGATATACCGAATGCAGGAATGAGTTGATCAACAGGATGCATGACAAGAGGTACCGTTCCAAGGCCATGATCTATGCTTTACATGATAGTGGGGCTGACATGGAGGCAGCAAGACTCTATTTCGAGCTGGAGATGGAAGGTAACGACACCTTACCATCAGTGAAGTGGCTCAGGAAGGTATGTGACAAGGATACTGTCAAGGATTTCGTCCATGACCATTATGAAAAGAAAGGAGACATGGAGACATTCGAATCCATCTTCACGGATGATGGCTACAGGAAGAAATCATTCGGTCATAAACCTTTCAACAAGAAGAAGAACGATAAGAGGAGGAGATGAGGCGTCATAGGACGCCCGCTTCTCCTTCTATGGTATCATCACGACAATGATTGCACGATGGACACGATCTTGTCCAATTCCTTCTCTTTGTCATTCCACCAATTGGGGCTCCATATCCTGTGGATCCTCCATCCTCTCGATTCAAGATACTTCTGTCTGTGGAAATCCCTCTCACGAGCTGAATTGGATGAGTGATACAATTTTCCGTCACATTCTATGCCGAGGAGATATCTTCCATTCTTCTTCACGGCGAGATCGATGCTGTATCCACCGACACCGATCTGAGTGTCGACGTCCAATCCTCTATCCTTCAAAGCGTCATAGACCTGTTCTTCGAACTCGCTGTCGAATCTTACGGAACTGCCTGAATCCTGATCGTCATGGAATGAGTAAAGCACTCTCTTGGCCGCTTCCTTATCCCCGTTGCTGATGTCATATGAATACTCAAGATACTTCTTGAGGAAGAACGGCCCTTTGGATGTTATGCCGCTGACATCGAATTCAGATGGTTTCATCGACGTTACGATCTGAATCTTCTTCTTCGCACGGGTTATGGCGACATTGAGACGGTTCTCTCCTCCCTCTTGACTGAGCATACCGAAGAGACGTCTGAAGCGCCCATCGGAATCCTTCGCATATGCGACGGAGAATATGATCTCATCACGTTCATCTCCCTGTACGTTCTCGATACTCCTGATGAATAATCCGACATCCTCTCCATTCTCTTTACGGGTGGATTCCTGTTCATATCTCGCACAGAACGCACGGTCCTTGTTGCATTCCTCCTCGATCATCCTCTCGATCAGGTCACGTTGGTTGATGTTGAACGTTATGACTCCCAAGGTCTCGTTGTTCCTTCTCCTTTCGAAGAATTCCTTGATGAGCTCTACGACCTTCTTGGCTTCCTTGACATTGCATCTATCGGCCCAGATACCGTTGACGATGTGCATCTTTATCGGAGGCTCATCCGGTTCGGCCACATTGGGCGAGACGTAGAGTCTTGCTCTGTAGAATGCGTAGTTGGAGAAGTTGATGAGCTCCTCATATCTTGAACGATAGTGATAATCGAGGAGCACAGGCGTGTATTTCGATTTAGCAAGATCCAGGAGACTGGTCTCCTCTATGGCCGCGTCCTGATCATCATCCTCGTCATCGGATGACGGATCGAACCTTCCCTTGCCTATGCTGGATGGACGGAGCTGTTTATCATCACCTGCGATGACGACCTTCTTCGCACGATATATCGCCGGCAATCCTTTCTCCCTGTACATCTGCGATGCCTCGTCGAATATGAGGAGGTCGAACCTTCCTCTCTCGAACGGGATGATCTCGGACACCACCTCAGGTGTCATGAGCCAAATCTTGATGCCTTTGAAGAGTTGGGCGGAGAACATCTTAACGAAGAGATTCACGCTCTTCTTGCGTTTGCTCTCGACCCTGCGACGGAGTTCCTTGCATCCTTTCTTCTCGACATCGTTCATGTATGTGGAGAGTTCTCCGTACAACAGACAATCCGTTCTCTTTATGGAGAGTTCCTTCTTCTTGGTGGTGAGTTCCTGTATCCTTCTGATGATGTTGTTGAAATCATCGATGGTGTTGAACACCTGTACGTTGTTCTTCTTGAATTCCTCTATGTGCCAATTTATCAACTGCGAATAGAGGAGTTGATTGGCGATGTTGCCTTCTGGGTACGATGCCCTCACGACAGAGAGTACATCAAGATAATCTCTCTGAGCATCATTGATCCCTTCGTAGACGGCATTCGTTCTTATGAAGTCCTCGTAGTTGTCGATACCATACCTTACGTCACCGAATCCTCTCTGCATTATCTGACCGGTGAGTTCCTTGCTGTTGCCGTTCGGCATGTATCTGTCCACGAACTCGCGGACCTCTTTGTTCACGGAACCTTTGCTAAAGATCCTCGAGAGGAAGAATTTGTTCTTCCATTTCTCGATGTCATCGCTCACGCGTTCCATGTCTTCAGTCATCGAGCGGAGGTCGAAGTTCTTCAAACCCTTATCGAATGACGGCAGTATGGGGCAATTCTCTATGTATGATTTGTATCTGCACAGGTTATCCGTGGAGTATTGGCTGCAGAACAGGTCGTATGAACCTTTGAGATCGTTGTACCTCATCCTCGTGATGCCGTCGAATTGCGAGAGTGTCTTGTACACCTCATACTGACGGTTGTCGTATGTCGGTATCTTGTCGTTGCAATGATACAATTGATAGGGCTCTATCCCGAACTCGTTCGGCGTGAAGAATGTGCGTGCGACATCATTGAGGCGTCCTATCTCCGCATCTATCTCCGCGGAGATGACATCTATCTCCGAACATTGCTGTGGCGTATAGCGGATGTTGATGAGATCATCGATCTGTTTGTAGAAGCTCTCCTTGTCGCCGATGTCATCTATCTGTATGGCGTATTTGGACAGGATCCCAAGACGTGAATAGACGACATCCAACGCGGTCTTCTTCTCGGACACCATCATGACAGTCTTTCCCTTATTGACGGAATCGACGATCAGACTCGCTATGGTCTGTGATTTACCGGTTCCCGGAGGTCCCTGTATGACCAATTCCTTGGTCCTGTCTATCGTCTCGAGGACCATCTCCTGCGATCCGTTGAGGTCATTGATGTAGACCATGTCCTTCTCGGACACATCCCCTTGACTCCTGTCGTTCTTGACCTCCTTATCGCCGTAGAACGTGTCATCATATGCATCGACCTCATACGCATCGATGAGGTTGTTGAGAAGATCGTTTATCTCGTTGGATTCGAGCATCTGATCGTAGTCCTTGTGTATGGAGCTGGTCTGTATCGTGAATTTACCCAAAACGGATGCGACCTCGAGGTTGAGCTCACCGATCTCATATCTCGGGAACTCGCCTGCTTTGTAATCCTTGAACGGGACCACATCTATGTCGCCGTTCTTAGTGCGTATCATGATTCCCTCGTCAGCGTAATGTTTGATTATGGATGAGAGGAAATTGAGCCGATCATAATCCTCGAACTCAGGATCTGGAAGCATCTTCCTGATGTTGTTGTGCTTATGGTATGCGAGTATCAGTGTGTTGTTGAACAATGTGCTCCTGTCCTCATCGATGCGGAGCGTGATGTGCTCAGGTGTCTTCTCTGCCTTCACCGGTATGAGCGCTAACGGGGCCCTTATCTCGAATCCTTCTCCCTGGAGCCTTCCTTTGACGAATGGATATCCTATGTAGAGATCGTTCCTTCCTTTCTCACGTATATCACGATTAGCTTCCCTGAGGATGCTTGAGAATGCGGTGTATCTCTTGGAGTCCCTGGTGGTGTGGGAACATATGGTAATCTGACCTTTCTTTCCGAAGATGAGATCCCTGATGTCATAGTCCTTGCTGAACAGATCCTGGGAGTATTTGGCCTGGGATTTGGCAAGATAGAGGAGCTTGTTCCTCCTGTTGATGTCGACAAGATTCTTCTCCAATTCCTTCAGGACGGATGCTTGGTTGTCAGTCATCTGGTAGCCTTTCTGAGAATCATCGTTCGAGACGATGTTCCTCTTCACCACTTGTAAGAACTGCTTACCATATTTTTCCACGAACTCTTTACTGACGTTGTCAAGGTTCCTCATCTCATCCAATGACCTCGGCATATTGGATGCGATGCTCTGCAATGCCTTATCCGTACAGATGGTGGCGGTCCTTCCGCTCTCTGTCGGTGTCTCTTTCCTAAGCCTGTCCCTGAGCTCAATGAGTTCTTCCAGAACCTTTTCGTTCATATGCATCCCGTTGTCGGCATATCATTTTAATTATAAAACGGTACAGAATGCTTCTCGAATCAACGACATAGAATGAAGGTGATTGCAATGGATTTCTGGCATAATGTTGGTAGAAGGTAATCTTTTATCGGCCATTTTCTATACGGAATCGATGAAGCTAGAGAAATACGTACTCTCCAAATTCAATCCGAACAGACCAGGGGATGTGGCGTTATTCAGAGAATTCTTGAAAGAGAATGATACTCCCGAGTGTCATCTGTTGTTCGCCGAGTTCCTGTATGCGACCGGAGAGAAGCTTCATGTGAAGGAATATGCCGAGCATGTGATCATCGCATACAATGGCGGGGAGAGGGATGCGATCCCATATTTGGCCAATATGTATTTTTTCGGCGAAGGCATCGAGAAGGACATAGGTCTTGCTCTAGTATTATTCGAGAAATGCGGGGATGTGGGCATACCGGACGGTTACTTCTCCGTGGGTAACGAATATCTCATGGGCGTGAACGTGCCGTATGATCATAGGAAAGCGTTCCATTATCTCAAGAAAGCATCCGATGGCGGGTCTGCGAAAGGGATGAACGGATTGGGTTTGATGTATCTCTGTGGTTTCTATGTCGATAAGGATGTGAGGAAAGCAAAGAAACTCTTCGCAAAGGCAAGGATCAGGGGGAGTTCAAGCGGATATTCGAACATGATGCTGATCGATGAATGCGGACCGGAATTCGATTACAAAGGGATGATGCTGGAGCATGGCCTCATAGAGGGATACATCGAGGGCAAGGATGCTCTTGATGAATAGGATCATATTCTTTTGTTTTGAAAATACGATGTCATCGAGATCGTATCAATATGATCAAAGTCTGATCATGGCCCTCCCATCGAATCTCTTATTGGCGCTGATGATGACGTCACCATTATCCTTCACGGAGATAGCAGCGTCTATGTCCGCCCATGCATCTCCTTTCTTTCTCTGAATACTGCATTTCGGCGTCGATCCTCTATGGTGTTTCTTCATAGGGATGATGAGTTCGAAACCATCCTTGTCCTCGATCCAATCATCCTTGTTGAACATGAACTCATACGGCATCCCTGACGTGTTGATGTAATCATCATTCGTATGTGTGGTCTTCTTTCTTTGGATGTTCTCAACGAGATAGAAAGGGATGAGGGCCCTGCTATCAGTCCTCTTAGGCACACTTTTTGAGACTACGACTCCCCATGTTATTCCATATTTGTTCTGATATCTGTTGAGGGATTCCATGGAGAAATTAGTGCCTGATTTGACCTCTATAGGGACTGATCTGCCGTCGATGGCCGATATGAGATCCACCTCATACTTTCCATCTTTCCAGTAATACAGGTTTTCTGCACCAGCCGACATCAGCTCGCATACTGTCAGATTCTCATACATACCTCCCTTGTACAGGTGTGTATCGTCGTTCTCTGTGATCATCACTCCTGCAGGATGGCCTGCCATGGCTCTCAAAAGACCTATGTCGCACATGTAGAGTTTGTATTGTGTATCGTCCTGTTCAGTCGACGGCGGATACGCATGTCTCTTTATATGATTCACTTTGTAGATTAGATGGGCATTGGTCAACCATTGGACAGGGCCCCTGAAATCCTCAGACCTTCCGTCTTTTTTGAGATCTTTGAAGATGAACTTACGGTTCTCTCTTGAAAGGAATGAAGGAAGGGATGTCCATATGGATGTGAGAATCTCTACCATGTTTCCTCCGTGCTTTGCGAAATCCCTCTCGTAGTTTTGGAGCAGTTCCTTTTGCAGAGAATCCACCTTGTTGATGTCGTGATGCGATATCCATGTTTGAACGATCTCCGGCATCCCTCCGACTATGCAGTAGTCTCTCATCAATCTCAGTAGGGTCTCATGGACCGGTTTGGATATCTCATCGGGATCTGGATCCGATTGAATGAATTCGGCCAAGGATTTTTCTCCTTCGGCCATGAGGTATTCGCAGAAATTCATAGGGAACATGTGTTTGGTATCTATTTTGCCGACTGGGAAGGATGCTTTGGATTTCATTATCCCAAGAAAGGAACCGGCACACGCCACATGTAGTTCTGGCATGTGCTCATGGAAATATTTCAAAGAGGTGATCGCAGGTTCGCATTCTTGGATCTCATCCAGTATGAGCAGAGTATCTCCCGCGACTATCCTTACGCTCTTCAGTAATTCGATGTCGCGTATTATCTTGGACGGTTCCATGTTGCTGTCGAATAATTCATTCAGTTCAGGGGACTCTTCAAATTGCAATAGACGCAATTCTTGAATTCTTTAGAACCGAATTGCTTTAGAAGATAGGTCTTTCCGCATTGACGTACACCATCGAGTATGAGGGGTTTGTGATTGGCATCATTCTTCCAATCGACTAATTCTTCGTAGATCAACCTCTTCATGAAATGATACATTGGTTTTGTATTTATATATTAACCGTTTTTTACCGTATCGATTCTTATTTTCTAACCATTATTTTACGGTCGATCGATGTTAACACTTGGGCCACTGCTTTAATCTAAATTGTTAGAGCCGCCAATGATTCATAAAGATACATCAAAAAGGAAGCTTCATTTCTCTGCTTTAGGGGAGAAGGCGCGCTAATAATGAAGGTGCGGGCAGAAAGTCTTGTCATACATCGTCCTTACTCGACTGAGAAATAATTTTACGAAAACTTTACGAGAACTTTCAAGAGGCCAACATCATAGTGTGAAATTAACAACATCAAAAGGCAGATTGGAGTGAAGGTTGTGAATCATTATTGACAGAGTTAGGTCGCTTAGGAGCCACATCCCTCTGTCGTGCCCCCTGATTGGGACGACACCACATCATCAAGGCGTTATTTACCATGTTCGTTATCTCCTTTAGTAACGTAAGTCACGGATGACAGATGCCACCGATCATCAGAACAACGTCATTGTTACGAAGTCAAATCAAAGAAGGGATGGAGCCACCTGAGGAATTCGAATCCCCGACCTGCTGATTACAAGGTTCATCAAGAGCCTTAAATCTCTTAAAATATCTTCTTTTTCTTTAATTATCTTGTATTTGATGTACATTTGTCTTATGCATTTCTAAATAAATACGAATATCGTCTATCCCGAATTAGACCTAAGGTGATTTTTGAGGTCCATTAGACCCAAATTAGACCCAAAAAAGGCGCGTCCCGTCATCATCTGGTATCCTGAAGGAAAACCGATAATATAGCAGGTTCAGTTCTTCAAGGCCCCCAATGGAAGGATGATGATCCCATCGTCGCGCCTGTATGCATAACGTTCCGTACCGGTAATGATCGCCATGAAAGCAGGTTTCCCCATCTTGTCGGTGTCTATCCTTCTGAGAACGTCCTTCAGTGTCTTCACGCCCTCATCGATCAGCCTCTCGCCACCGAGCTTCACTTCGAGAAGTGCATATCTCCCGTTCCTCAGGTGGATGACGACATCGCATTCGTTATCAAGGTTGTCCTTGTAGTGGTACACATCCCCATCCAGTGATTCCGCGTACACCCTGAGGTCCCTTACTGCAAGTGCTTCAAAGAAGAATCCTGTTGTATTCAGATCGTTTATGAGGTCCTGCGGACCGATTCTGAGCGATGCGGCAGCCAGTGAAGGATCCACGAAATATCTGGTATCGGATGTCCTTATCGCAGTCTTCGAACGCAGATTGGGATTCCATGCCTTCATGTCCTCGATCACATACAGTTTTCTGAGTGCCTGCAGGTACTCTGAAACGGTCTCCTCTGAGACACCTTCTGTATCGTTGGAGGATATGTCGGCGGAGATGGATGCCTGGGAGATCTGAGTGCCCTGATTCCTTGCATAGGAACGCAGCAGCATCCTGACCTTCTGCGGATCTCTTCTGATGTCATCCACACGCGACATGTCATTCCTGATGACCGCATCGATGTAGTCGAACGCCTGATCCAATGCCACATCATCATCCATATTCACTGATTCAGGCCATCCGCCCCTGCAGATGAGGAATGTGAGCCTATCAAGATCCAGATCGGAACAACCTGAGATTGGTTGGGATTCGAATAAGGATGCGAGACTCACATCGCCGGTGGAATCCCCGGATTCGTAAAGGGACATGGGGCGCATGACGAGCCAACCGAACCTCCCGGTCCCGGAATGGATGGTCTCGGATATGTCGGCAGGTACAGATGAACCTGTCAAGATGAATTGACCCTGTCCCTTGTGACGATCCACATGGTGCCTTACGGCATCCCATAATTTGGGAGCGACCTGCCACTCGTCCAAGAGTCTCGGATGATCCCCTGTAAGCAATCTCTCAGGGTCTATCTCTGAAAGAATCTTGTTGGTATTGACGGTACTCGGATCGTCCACGGACAGGGTGCTCTTGGAGACCTGTTCCGCGGTGGTGGTCTTGCCGCACCATTTGGGACCTTCGATCAATACCGCTCCTTTTCCTCTGAGTTTCCTTTTCAGAGCGGAATCCACAATACGCGGCCTGTATGAGAACGATTCTTCATCCATGTTTTCGAATAGAATCGCAATTATAAATATAATCCGATACTTGTAGATAATTTAATCCGACACTTATAGATAATTTAATCCGATACTTATAGAAATTGTTTACAATTAATGTAAATTTACATGTAAACGCACATCCCGCACCCTTGACATTTTGAGCGGGTAATTACAGTCCTTTGTTCCGACTAGTCAGGACACTCCTTTCTGGAACTTTGTTTCCTTTCTCCATCTCTTCTCCGATCGGTTGACCTGCCCTATCCGGGAAGGCCACATCATGCTGTCGTCACAGCCTGATATTTCTCTGCTGTTTTAGAAAACAACACTAAGGTCTTTAAATGGGAAAAGTGGAGCCACCTGAGGAATTCGAATCCCCGACCTGCTGATTACAAGTCAGCCGCACTACCGGGCTATGCAAAGGTGGCATTAGCAGTCCGTGTATAGCAGTCCCCTTTTTAATCTTTGCCATTCTCTTTTTATTCTATGGCACCAGGTTCTATATAATCAATTTATAAAACTTTCTATAGGTGTATGGAAATGTTTATATTCACTTGATGAAAAATCACCTAAATATTTATATGGTCCAAATGATAACACGGGACTATAGCAGCATCGCTGTGAAAGGTGAATCAAATGGCATTCAACAAGGGCGACATCGTTCGCATTGATTACAACGCTTACATCGCAGACATCGACAGACTTTACGACACGACATCAGAGTCCAAAGCAAAGGATGCAGGATTCTACAACGAGAAATACAAGTACGCACCCATGGCATACATCGTTGGATCCGGAAAGGTCTTCAAAGCACTCGATGAAGCAATTACGAAAGCCTCGATCGGAAAGGAAGTCTCCATCGAGATCGAGTCCAAGGACGCAGCAGGCGCAAGGGACCCCAAGCTCGTTGAAGTTTACCCTATCAGAGAGTTCTACAAACAGGAGATCAACCCTATCCCCGGTCTCGAGGTCAAATTCGGAAACAAGACGGGTGTCATCGTTTCTGCAGGCGCAGGACGTGTCAAGGTCGATTTCAACAACCCCCTTGCAGGAAAGGATCTCAGGTATGAGTTCACAGTGACCGAGGTCATCAAGGACCAGGAAGAGAAGGCAAAGGCGATCGTTGAGATGGCCTTCGGAACATCTGACGGATTCTCATTCGAGTTCGGAGACAACGAGGTCTCGATTCTTCTCCCCGATATCGTCAAATTCAGCCAGGAATGGCCTATGATGAAATTCAAGATCGTAAGCGACATGAGGGAGTCCTTCGGTGTCGACACGATCAAGCTCGTCGAGGTCTGGTCCAAGGCACCCGCGACAGATGTTGCAGACAAGAAAAAGAAGAAGCCTGCAGCGAAGAAAGAGAAGACAGAGGAGTGAACACACTCCTCTTCTCCAAACCTTTTTATCTAACCCTCTTATACACGGTTCCATACGGACGAGTGGCCTAGCTTGGATATGGCGACAGCCTCCTAAGCTGTAAGCCGGGGGTTCGAATCCCCCCTCGTCCGCCATGCATTTTGTCAAAATTAGAGAATGATGTTGCGCAGGAGCGTTCAGTTCCTGTGATACATACAACTGGTCTCGTATCTTGGTTCGCAGGTGAGGTTCACACCGAGCCTTCTGTACGTGGCCTCATTGACGCTATTCGGTATTATGGACAGGTGTACTTCGCATCCTTTGAGGTTAGACAACTGTTCCAAGGCCCTTCTCGCATTCTCATCCTTCCCTGCGTAGATGGATAATGCGATAAGAACGTCATTGATCGTGAGCGTCACATTCTTCTCCCCCATGATCTCCTTGAGCTTACGTACGGGTTCTACGAACTCAGGTGCTATCAGATGTACATCATCAGGTATGTCAGCTATGACCTTCAGGGCGTTGAGTATCATCGCGGGCGATGCTCCAAGGAGATCCCCGGCCTTACCGGTGACTATCGTACCATCACTGAGCTCTATCGCAGCTACGGGCACATCGACGGAGGACATCTTCTTCCTGACCGCAGATACGACCTTGCGATCATCCTCTCTGATGTCGAGTTGTTTCATGAGGAGATCAATCTTCGTCACGATCCTGTCGCTTCCGTTGCCTTGTCTCCTCTCGCGTTGTGCGTTGAGATAACGGCGTATGATCTCTTCCTCGGCCGCTTTCCTCACAACAGCATCATCGACGATACAACGTCCCACCATATTGACGCCCATGTCCGTAGGTGATTTGTATGGCGATATGCCCATGATCTGATTGAGCATCTCGTTCAGCACAGGGAACACCTCTATGTCTCTGTTGTAATTGACAGCGGTCTCACCATATGCCGCAAGGTGGAACGGATCGATCATGTTCTTGTCATCAAGGTCCGCTGTCGCGGCTTCGTAGGCGATATTGACAGGATGCATGAGCGGGAGGTTCCATATCGGGAACGTTTCGAATTTAGCATACCCTGCCTTGATGCCGTTCTTATTCTCATGATACAATTGTGAAAGACATACGGCCATCTTGCCACTGCCAGGGCCAGGTGCCGTCACGATGACCAAGGGTTTGCTGGTCTTTACGAATTCATTCTTGCCGTATCCAGCTTCACTGACGATCAGCGGTATGTTCGCAGGATATCCTTCGATCTTATAGTGATGATAGACATCCATGCCTTGATCCACCAATCTCTGTTCGAAGATCTTGGCGGCACGCTGTTCGGCATACATCGTCAATACTACGCCACGTACCTTGATCCCTCTGTTCTCGAAGGAATCTATCAACCTCATGACCTCCAGATCATAAGTTATGCCGAGGTCCCCGCGGATCTTGTTCTTCTCGATATCATTGGAGTTGATGCAAACGATCGCCTCTGCCTGATCCTTCAACTGCATCAACATCGAGATCTTACTGTCAGGATGGAATCCAGGCAACACTCTGGATGCATGATAGTCATCGAACAGCTTGCCGCCGAATTCTAAGTACAGTTTGCCACCGAATTTTTCGATACGTTCCTTGATGTGTTCAGATTGTGTCTTGAGGTAAAGGTCGTTATCGAATCCTATCTTCATTGAGGCAACTCCTATCGGATATATTCACTAATAGGCGATACTATTTTAGAATTATTGTGCTCGACATCCAGTGTCGTTATGTTGGGATCGAACGTGTCTAATCATCGATCCTGGAGAGGACGCTCTTCAATTCCTTCGGCGTAGCCTTACGATACTCGCCGACCGGAAGGTCGCCTAATTCTATATCGATTATGCGTACGCGTTTCAGTTTGGTGACACGGCAACCGACCTTCTCGCACATCCTTCTGATCTGCCTGTTGAGGCCCTGTGTTATGATCATCCTGAACTTGTTGCGTGCGGTCTTCTCGGCGAAGCATGGTTTCGCGTATTCATCCTCGCTCAGTTGGATGCCATTCGTCAGTCTTCTAAGGAGTTCATCCGTAACAGGTCTGTCCACAGTTACGATGTATTCCTTCTCATGACCGTATCTTGACCTCATTATCCCGTTGACGAGTTCGCCTTTATTTGTCATCAGAAGAAGTCCTTCGGAATATTTGTCCAATCTTCCGATGGGATAGATGCGTTTAGGATAGTTCAGATACTTCACGACATTCGTCTCATCGTCCTCGGCCGTGGTGCATGTGATGCCTGGAGGTTTGTTGAATATCAGCAGGATCGTCTCCTCATCACGTACTATCCTCTTGCCATCGATGATGACCTTGTCCTTCGATGTGACCCTCTCGCCCATCTCTGCTACACGTCCGTTGACGGTGACCTTCCCAGATTCTATCAGACGATCGGCCTCACGGCGGGAGCAATATCCGGAATCGGCGATGTATTTGTTCAGACGGACCTCATCATCCATATCCGTCGTATCATGGGCTAGATATAAATGTAATCGTGTCCGAAGTCGATTCAATCGTTTTGCTTTAATACTATCTTACTTATCCATCCGATAGGTATATCATGGTCGACGAACAGGCAATCAAAGCGGCCCAGGAGAGATTCGGAGAGCTCCTCAGGAGACAGCTCGAGAGGGTCGATGTGCTCAAAGGAGAAGGAGACTGGATCGACTACTCCAAATTGGACAAGCTCATCATCGGTGTTTGCGGTGGTGACGGTATCGGACCTTACATCTGTGCATCTGCGCAGAGAGTCATGGAATTCCTCCTTGCCGATAAGATAAAGGCAGGTAAGGCGGAGATCAGACAGATCGATGGTCTGACCATCGAGAGACGTGTCGAGGTAATGAAAGCCATTCCAGATGATACGCTCGAGGAATTGAAGAAATGTCATGTGATCCTCAAAGGCCCTACGACGACACCGAAGAAAGGCGACCCGTGGCCGAACATCGAATCCGCCAACGTTGCGATGAGGAAACAGTTGGATCTGTTCGCTAACGTAAGGCCAGTATCCGTTCCGGAACTCGGTATCGATTGGGTGTTCTACAGGGAGAACACCGAGGGAAGCTACGCACTCGGATCCGATGGTGTGAACGTTACAGATGATCTCGCGATGGACTTCTGCGTCGCTACGACACAGGGTACGGAGAGGATCATAAGGGCAGGATTCGAACATGCGAAGAAGACGGGGAAGAATTACGTCTCACTCGTCACGAAGGCAAACATCATCAAGACGACCGATGGTAAGTTCCTCACGATCGCAGAGAATGTCGCCAAGGATTATCCTGATGTGAAATGGGATGATTGGTTCATCGACATCACGACAGCCAAGCTCATCGACCCTGCAAGGAGGAGCGACTTCAAGGTATTCGTCCTCCCCAACCTCTACGGTGACATCATCACGGATGAGGCTGCACAGATACAGGGCGGAGTAGGTACAGCCGGATCGGCGAATCTCGGAAAGAGGTATGCGATGTTCGAGGCCATCCACGGTTCCGCACCAAGGATGGTCACGGAGGGACGTGCACAGTATGCAGATCCATGCTCGATGATCAAAGCAGTTGCGATGATGATGGAGCACATCGGAGAGATCGAGAAGGCCAAGAAACTGAACATGGCCCTCGATGTCTGTACACAGTTCGAGAAGAAGCTCGTCATGACCGGAAGGGACACAGGTGTCACCGGAAACGAGTTCGCCGACTATGTCATGGAGACCATGCAGAGGCCGGATCTCGAGACCGTTTGGCAGGGATACGTGGACGCTTCCATCGCAGCTGCCAAGAAAAACTGATTCAACATCGACAAGGGGATCCCCCCTTGTCCTCATTCTATACATATATCATTTATTAGAGGAGCAGTATGTTCCCGTATGCTTCTCAGAGCTGAGGCGATAACCAAATCATTCGGCGAGGTGAAGGTCCTCGACCGTGCAGATCTGCAGATAAATGAAGGGGATGCCATAGGTCTGATCGGCATAAACGGTGCTGGTAAGAGCACATTCATGAAGATCCTTCTCGGATTGGAGAGATGTGATACCGGGGAGTTGATACGCAACACCCATCGCATCGGTTACCTGGAGCAGTTCGCGGATTCATCATCGGCTACTGTACGCGAGGTACTCGGACGCCCATACGGTCATGTCGAACACCTTCGCAGAAGGATGCAGGAGATCGATGATCTGATGTCCGAAGGAGGGGACCTGGATTGGAACGCCCTCACTACGGAATATGCGGACCTAGAGCAGGAATTATCCAAATCAGATTCTGAGAACGAGGATAATCAAAGACGTTCTCTGAGGAAGGTCGGCCTCTCATGGGATATCGTCGACAGGGAGATGTCCTCATTGTCCGGAGGGGAGAGGACGAAGGTCATGCTTTCCCGTATCTTCGTTCAGGCCGAGGGATGTGATATCCTGTTCATGGATGAGCCCACATCACATCTTGATATCGAGACTGTAGAACTTCTTGAGGATTTCATATTGGAATCCCACTGTTCGATATTGGTCGTCAGTCATGATAGATATTTCCTCGACAAGGTGGTCACCAGGGTCACAGAGATAGCGAATCGCAAGACCAGGGAGTACAAAGGGAACTATTCCGATTTCATAATGAAGAAACAGTTGGACATGGAGAGGATGGAGAAGGAGTATCGCAGATACACCATCCAGAAGAAGGTCCAACAACAGATCGCCGATGAATTGCACAAGGATCAATGGTTCATGGCAATGCATAAGACCAGACAGAGGATGATCGACAGGATCGAGGAGAAGGAGAAACCTGAGGAGACAAGGGAGATAACCGTCAGGATACAGACAGCTCACAAATCCGGAAAGAACGTTCTGACGACGAAAGGCCTTTCCGTCGAACTCGGAGGGAGAACGATCCTGGAGAACATAGATCTTGATATACAGAAAGGCGAAAGGATCGGCATATTCGGCTCCAACGGTCAAGGAAAGAGTACATTGATCAAGGCATTGCTGGGGAAGATACCATCCAAGGGGGAGCTATGGGTGGCGCCTGGTGCGAAGATAGGATACTATGCGCAGAATCAGGAGAGATTGGATCTCGAATTGACCGCAGAGGAACAGATATTACAGGTCATAGGCAAGGAGAGACGTGGGGAGGCGAGAGCGATCCTCGGAAGGATGCTCTTGGTCGGGGATCAGGTGGATAGGCCTATGAGGACACTTTCCGGAGGAGAACGCGCCAGGGTGGCCATGTCCTTGATATTGCTTCAGGAGACAAATCTCTTGATATTGGATGAACCGACGAACTATCTTGACATCCCTGCGAGACATGCTGTCGAATCCGCATTGAACGAATATGGCGGAACGTTGATAACAGTAACACATGACAGATATTTTCTGGACACAGTCTGTACCAAGGTCATAGAGGTCAAGGACAAGCACATCAAAGTATTCCCCGGAACGTATTCTGCCATGAAGGGACGCCCTAACGTCAGGGAGATCGTCATGGATGCGGATGAGTATCGTGTATTGTCATCATTCACCAATTGGTCTACGGGAAGGAAATATGGTAAAGGGGACCGTGTCCTGATATCCCCTCCCGAGATGCAGAATTACGAGTGGGCGATAAGTCAAGGTAAATTGAAGAAGACCGGAGGACGTCAAAGGAAGAAGGTGGACGTCTCCATAGCTAAAGAAGAGAAGAAGGGGTAACCCTTCTTCAGTGTTTACCGCATGAACACTCGTGAGCGCCCTCGTGGTGATCGCATGTGCATCTGTTCGAATCGGACATCTTTCCGTTGATGTACGCATCGATCGCAGAATCCGCTGATCCGCTTGCACCTGAGAACACTTTGATACCCTGTGATGCGAGCATGTTGATCGCACCTGCGCCGATACCTCCGCAGATCAATGCGGAGACGTTGAGATCCTTCAAATATCCCGCAAGGGAGCCGTGACCGAAGCCACCGTTGTCGATGACCCTCTCGGAGACAACCTTACCATCAACGATCTCATACAGCTTGAACATCTCGGTCTTCCCGAAATGTTGGAAGACCTCCCCATTATCATATGTTACAGCAATGATCGCCATATTACCGATGGACAGGATGTCAACACTGTTTATAAATGGTTACATATGTCCAGCGAAGCAATCGATAATGATTATCATGTGTGATGCATAACCATCCTTCGATGTGGACCGGTATCGACATCCTGTTGCAACTGCAGAACATCCGTCTGGATGCTCCAGCTATAGTGGATATATTCTTCGAGACCGTATCGAATCCTCTCGTATATGAGCTTCCGATACTGATCGTAGCCTTCATCCATCTTTGGTTCATCGACAAGGACGATGGGAGACTGATCTTGACGACGATGTTGACAGCGATCTGTCTGACGAATATCGTGAAATGCATCGTGAAGGAACCAAGACCATGGGTGATAGACAATAACATCCATCCGAGTGAGACGGCGATGGAGGGTGCGAAGGGATATTCGTTCCCCAGTGGGCATTCCACCGTATCCGTATCAGGATATGGGCAGATGTTATCGTTGACTGGTAATCGTTATCTTCGTATCGGGATCATCGTATTCATATCATCGATCGTGTTCTCAAGATTGTATCTCGGTGTTCACACCCCATTGGATGTAATTGTGGGAGTGACCATCGGGATAGTGATGATAATCGCCAATCTGTATCTGTCGAGGATATCAGAGCGGGATGACCGTACGTTCTATGCTGTTCAGATGATGTATGTGATGTTCGCCATTGCAACGATCATATGCATCTCCATTGTTGATACCATCAGCAGGAGTCAAGCCGTGATGGTCGGTGCATTGTTGGGAGTTGCATTGGGTTCGATGGTGGAGCATAGATATGTAGGACACATACCATCAGGATTCACAAGGAAAGGCGCATGTGCATGCATCATATCCGTTGTGATCATGGCATCGATATTCGCGATAGGTTATCTCATGCCTATCATCGTATCATCGATATCCGCAGCTATGGTGATGGTCATGGCAGTAGCATTCGTTCCATACATACTCAAGAGGTGTTCCGATCATGTTGAGTGAGGATGTGTATCATTCGATAATGGATGATGTGGCGTCGTTGTTCGTGAATGACAGCAGCGGTCACGATATCCACCATACCAAGAGGGTACACGATTCCGCAGTCACGATCCAAGCCACCGAGGGCGGTGACATCGATATCATAAGATTGGCGTCATTGTTACATGATGCCGATGACAGGAAACTCTTCGCTACAGAGAACTATTCCAACGCAAGGTCGATAATGGTCGATCATGGCATTAGTGAAGATATGCAGGATGCGGTGATCCATGTCATCTCCCAAATCTCATTCAAGGGAAAGGATACGATCGCCACGGATACATTGGAAGGGATGATCGTTCAGGATGCGGACAGGTTGGATGCGATAGGCGCGATCGGGATAGGGAGAGCATTCGCATACGGCGGAAAAGCGGGCAGGGCGATGTACGATCCGAAAGAACATCATAAGGAAGGTATGTCCGAGAGCGAGTACTATTCCAATGAGGGCACTACGATCAATCACTTCTACGAGAAACTGTTGCTTCTCAAGGATATGATGAACACCGAGACAGCGAAGAGGGTCGCGGAGCATCGCCATTCCTTCATGGAGGGATTCCTGAAGGAATTCTATGATGAATGGTATGGCACGAATCAAGCCAATCTATAACGCAACAATGCTGCGAAACCACCGAGTGACATCAATTCCTTTCCGGCATCGTGTTGTTCGGATACAACGATGACGTTTCCTTTCTGCGTCTCCGTGGATCTGATCATATCATCATAATCCCCGCCACGTAATTTGGAATCGACTATGAGCAATGTCTCCACAGCACCGGCTAATGCGGCATTCCTGACCTCATCGGTACCATATGTGGCGAGACCATCCTTCCCTATCTCGCTCATGAGCTTCTCGACAGCCTCCATCTCGATACCCATCCTGGATTCCCTGAGGAGGTTGGAGCCGAGCCCCTTCTTCAATAGTTCATTGATACCTTGCATGCCTGATTGACCCGTGTGATAGACGAATACCTTCGAGAAGAGAGATGGTTCCCTCTGTTTACCGTCATCCGCGAGGAGTTCCTTCTCGAATCCAGGTCCGAGCAATACCAAGGGCATATCCTTCTCTATCATGGGTTTTAGTTTGGATATTATCTCGCCGTGATAATCGCCGGTATCCTTGGTCTCGTATTGTTTTCCGCTTCTTGATGAACGGATGGTCGCGATCTCCTTCAGACCATATTGTCTCATCACTGCGATCGTAGCATCATCCTGATCCAATGACACGAAGACGATACGCGGTTTGGTCGTATCCGCAACGGCACGTTGGAGCCTCTCGGTCTGAGCTTCCTTCCATCTCTTCTTGGAAATGCTCAGGTTGTCTCCGACCTCGATCATGAGCGTGTGATGTTGTCCTATGTCCTGAGGTCCCTTCTCTATGGTGCCTAGGAGCTTGATCCTCATGTCGTCCTCGGAGAATTCGATCTTCTCGACGCGTACGCCGAGCGTCATCCTCTTCTTCTCCATACGTTCGTTGTTGATCTTATCTGCAGATTTCTCTTCCCTTCTGGTCGTGGAAGCGGTCACCAGATCCCCTACCTCCACTACGTTATAGAGGTGCCAACTGTCATCATCCGTCTCAAGACGGATGCTTATGCTGTTGTCCGCAGGATTCTGGCCGAGTATGCGCATGCGACGGTGATGCCCTCTGTCATTATTGTATTTTGTGCAGATGTGTTTCCAATTCAAAAGTGTACAGAATATATCACAAATGTTCAATATTTATATTATTGAATGAATAAATGTTCTATTTGCGTAATAGATGTTAATATGATGACGGATTGATTAAGTTGTTATTAAATACCCATCATCCATCATTATATCGATGGCAACCAGTTACTTGCTTCTCGAGGACGGAACCGTTATGGAGGGTGAATCGTTCGGTTACGATTCATCCGCTTACGGTGAGGTCGTTTTTACCACAGGTATGTGCGGTTATCAGGAGGACGTAACAGATCCTTCGTTCCGCGGGGAGATCCTAGTCTTCACATATCCTTTGATAGGGAATTATGGCGTGAGGAAGGAATTCGAACAATCCGATGATGTCCATGTGCGCGGTGTCGTGGTCTCGGAATATTGTGAGCATCCATCCATGGTCTATGGAGGAGAACCGTTCGGGGATTACCTCAAGGCTCACAAGATACCTGCGATAACAGACATAGACACGAGGGAACTCGTTGTCAAGATACGTGAACAGGGAGCATTCAAGGGTGCGATCATCAACGATGCGAGCAAGATAGAGGAGACTCTGAAGAATCTAAGGGCCATGGATTCCCCCATGTGTGAGAATCTCGTCGATCAGGTATCTGTAAAAAGCACCATAAGCATCGATAACGGGAAAGGATTGAGGATCGGTGTCATCGATTGCGGTACGAAGAGAGGTATCATCGATCATTTGTCCCAAAGATTCGACATCGAGATATTCCCATATGATACGCCTTCGCAGGTCATCGTGGATTCAGGTGTCAAAGGCATCATGATAACGAATGGTCCGGGAGATCCCGCTCATCCCGCATTGAGGGACACCACGGTCAGAACGGTCAAAGAACTTTCCTCCTTGATGCCCATGACAGGGATATGCTTCGGAAGCCAACTCATCGGTCTGGCGATGGGTGGTAGCACATACAAGATGAAATTCGGTCATAGGGGAACCAATCAACCTGTGAAATATGAGGGTAAGGTGTTCATAACATCGCAAAATCATGGATATGTCGTTGACGACCATAGCCTGGATGGTACCGGACTCATAGTCGATCAGGTGAACGTGAATGATGGTACGGTCGAGGGTGTGAGACACAGGGACCTTCCGATATTCACATGCCAATACCATCCTGAGGCGGCACCTGGTCCGAATGATACTACATTCCTATTTGATAAATTCAAGAAGATGGTCCAGGAGGGGAGATTGTGAAGAAGGATTACAAGAAGATCATGGTCATCGGTTCTGGACCGATAGTCATAGGACAGGCTGCCGAATTCGATTTCTCAGGTTCACAGGCATGTAAGTCCGTCAGGGAGGAGGGTTACAAGACCGTCCTCGTCAATTCCAATCCTGCAACGATCCAAACGGATGTGGATATGGCCGACAGTGTCTATGTGGAGCCTTTACAAGCGGATGTCATAGAGAAGATCATAGTCAAGGAAGGCGTGGACGGTATCCTCGCAGGTATGGGCGGACAGACCGCATTGAACATCTGTTCTGAGCTTGCGGATAAAGGGGTCTTGGAGAAACACGGCGTCACATTGCTCGGTACACAGCCCGAAGCTATAGCGAGGTCGGAGGACCGTGAGCTGTTCAAAGAGGCTATGGAGAAGATAGGTGAGCCTGTTCCCAAGAGCATGAGTGTCAATTCCATCGAAGAGGCATTGAAGGCTGTGGAATACATAGGGTCATACCCTGTTCTGATCCGTCCCGCATTCACATTGGGAGGTACCGGAGGAGGTATCGCATACGACGAGAAGGAACTCAGGGATATATGCGCCCGCGGACTCTCGTATTCGCGTATCCATCAGGTATTGATCGAGGAATCCGTCCTCGGATGGAAGGAATACGAATATGAGGTGATGAGGGACAGCAAGGACAACTGCATCATCATCTGTACCATGGAGAATCTGGATGCGATGGGAATACACACAGGCGAGAGTATCGTGTGCGCACCCATCCTTACCATCTCTGATGAGGATCACCAGAAACTGAGGAATTCAGCGATCAAGGTCATCCGTGAATTGGGTATCGAAGGCGGATGCAATGTACAGTTCGCTTTCAACCCTAAGAACAGCGATTATCGTCTGATAGAGGTCAACCCCCGTGTCTCAAGGTCATCCGCATTGGCATCGAAGGCGACAGGCTATCCGATAGCACGTGTCTCTGCCAAGATCGCATTGGGTTACACATTGGACGAGATACCTAACAGGGTCACCGGAACGACATTCGCGGCATTCGAACCCGCCATAGACTATGTGGTCGTCAAGATCCCCAGATGGCCGTTCGATAAGTTCCGTACCGTGGACAGGCATCTCGGCACACAGATGAAATCCACCGGAGAGGTGATGTCCATCGGAAGGAATTTCGAGGAGGCACTTCTCAAGGGAGTGAGGTCATTGGAGATCGGTTCCTCATACCTCAACTCGCCGGATATGACCGAGGATGAGATAGAGGAGGAGCTCAGACATGCTACCGACAGACGTCTGTTCGCGATAGCGGAGGCCCTCAGGAGAGGCCATGATCCGGAGCAGATCTCCGAGTTGGCCCAATGGGATAATTTCTTCACATTGAAGATCAAGAACATAATCGATATGGAGAATCTGATAAAGACCGAGAAGCTCACACCAGGGTTGTTGAGGAAGGCCAAAAGGATGGGATTTCCGGATTCGGTCATCGCATCGTTCTCCAACATGGAGGAGTTCGATGTACGTGAGATGAGGCAGAAGGAAGGAATTTTACCTGTCTACAAGATGGTAGATACATGTGCGGCGGAGTTCGAAGCCAAGACACCATATTTCTATTCAACTTACGGTAACTCATGCGAATCCACACGCGATAAGAGCAAGAAATGCGTGATAATCATCGGTGGCGGACCGATCCGTATAGGACAGGGTATCGAGTTCGATTATTGTTGCGTGCACAGTGTTATGGCTTTACAGGATGCAGGCGTGGATGCTGTGATCATAAACAACAATCCAGAGACGGTATCCACCGATTTCGATATCTCCGACAGGCTGTATTTCGAGCCTCTCACTTTGGAGGACGTACTGAACGTTATCGAGAGGGAGGAAGCGGACGGTGTCATAGTCCAATTCGGAGGTCAGACCAGTATAAACCTCGCGATGGATCTTGAGAAGGCATTGGCCGGTACCAAGACGAAGGTCCTCGGTACCACGCCCGATATGATGGATGTGGCTGAGGACAGGAGGAGATTCTCGGCATTGATGAACGAACTCGGCATCAGACAGCCGGATTCAGGTACAGGATACTCATTCGAGGAAGCGAAGGAGATCGCCGAGAGGATCGGTTATCCTGTGCTCATAAGGCCATCATACGTCCTTGGAGGACGTGGCATGGAGATCCTCTATTCGACGGAGGAACTGAAGACATACATCGATACAGCTGTTCGCGTATCCAGGAATCATCCGGTACTCATCGACAAGTATCTTACAGAGGCCATAGAGTTGGATGTGGATGTCGTATCCGACGGAACCGATGTCTACGTTGGCGGGATAATGGAGCACATTGAGTATGCGGGTGTCCACTCAGGGGATGCTACCATGGTGTTGCCTCCGATCACATTATCCAAGAAGATCACCGAGGAGGTCATCGACATCTCAAAGAGAGTCGCTTTGGCGCTCAACATAAAGGGTATGATGAATCTCCAATTGGCGGTCAAGGACGAGCAGGTATGGATGATCGAGGTCAACCCGAGGGCATCACGTACGGTACCGTTCATATCAAAAGCGACAGGGATCCCTCTTGCCAAGATCGGTACGCAGATCATGTTGGGCAAGACGTTGAAGGAACTCGGTCTGACCATGGAATACAGGGCGATAGATCATTATGCGATCAAGGAATCCGTATTCCCATTCCTCAAGCTGCCCGGAGTCGATTCGATCCTCACGCCTGAGATGAAATCCACAGGAGAGGTCATGGGTATCGATGAGGATCTTGACATAGCATGTTACAAAGCAGAGATCGCGTCAGGTACGAATCTCCCTATGGAGGGCGGAGTGTACGTCACCGTGAATGACGGTGATAAGCCGAAGGTGCTGAATTGTGTTAGAGATCTCTATGAGATGGGATTCAACATCTACGCCACGAAGGGAACATCGACATTCCTCAGGAAGAACGGTATACAGACGACCACAGTGTTCACATTATCCGAGAAGTACAAACCTCAGGCTACGGAGTACATGAGGAGCGGAATGATCAATATGATTATAAACACACCCTCGAACAAATCCGGTGCCATAAGGGACGGATATCAGCTCAGACGTCTCGCTGTTGAATTGGAGATGCCTTTCCTCACCACTGCTAACGGTGCTAAGATGGCCGTCGCTGCGATAAAGGTCCTCAGAGGAAAGGATCTGACCGTGAAGTCGATGCGTGAATACCACACGTTCCAATGAACCCTTTTAGGGAGGTACTCCTCCCTCACTCTTTCTTTTCATATATTTCAAGACGACATCATACATGTTAGATGTGTCTTGATTATTTTTGATATCATAGACAATTGTCTAATCAAATAGTTTATCTATAATCAATGTGTTGTACAAATCCCGTTGATTATATGAAGTTGATTTTCGTCAGCGGCGGAGTGATTTCCGGTCTCGGAAAGGGGATAACAGCATCGTCGATCGGACGTTTGCTGAAGGCACGTGGTCTTAACGTATCGATGATCAAGATCGATCCGTATCTCAACATAGATGCGGGTACGATGAATCCATATGAGCATGGTGAGGTGTTCGTTCTCAATGATGGGGGAGAGGTGGATCTCGATCTCGGTAATTATGAGAGATTCTTGGACATCGATCTGAACAGCGACCATAACATCACCACAGGTAAGGTGTACAGGTCGGTCATCGAGAACGAGAGGCACGGGAACTACCTTGGGAAGACGGTGCAGATAATACCTCACATCACAGATGAGATCAAGAGGAGGATAACATCCGTCGCGAGGGAGAGCGGTGCGGATGTCACTATCGTGGAATTGGGTGGTACGGTCGGAGACATGGAATCCATGCCGTTCCTCGAAGCTGCAAGACAGCTCGGAAGGGATCTTGGAAGGACCGAGAACGTCATGTTCGTACATACGACATTGATCCCGATCATGGGTTCCGTAGGTGAGGAGAAGACCAAACCTACACAGCATTCCGTAAAGGAGCTGATGGCCATAGGGATACGCCCCGACATCATAATCGGACGTTGTTCGCAACCCATATGCGAGGCAGCGAGAGCGAAGATCGCCATGTTCTGCGATGTGGATGAGAGTGCCGTCATCTCCACCCCAGATGCCCGTTCGATATACGAGGTGCCGTTGAATCTCGAGAGACAAGGCGTTGCCGATATCATAATCGATAGGATGAAACTGATGCCTATGACAGGCAAGAGGGATATGACAAAATGGGAATCGTTCCTCTCCAACATATTGTCCCCCGTGAGAGAAGTGACCATCGCTGTCGTTGGAAAATACACATCATTGGCGGATTCATATCTATCTCACATCGAAGCGTTGACGCATGCAGGTTCCGAGAGGAAGTGCAAGGTCAATGTGAGATTCATCGATTCCGATTCTTTATTGAGCGAGGGTCCCGCTTCCCTGTTATCGGATGTTCATGGTGTCCTGATCCCGGGTGGGTTCGGGAACAGGGGTATCGAAGGGAAGATCGAGGCTACGCGCTATGCACGTGAGAACAAAATCCCGTTCCTGGGCGTATGTCTCGGTTTCCAGATCGCAACGATCGAGATCGCAAGGCATGTCCTTGGGCTGAAGGATGCGAACAGTACCGAATTCGATAAAGACACACAGGATCCCGTGATCTGCCTGATGCATGAACAGGAAGGCGTGGACGACATGGGTGCCACTATGAGGTTAGGTGCTCAGAACGTGATCCTGGATAAGGATTCCAAGGCATACGGGTTGTATGGTTCGGAAAGGATATCCGAGAGGCATAGGCACAGATACGAGGTCAATAACGGATACGTGGACCAATTGGAGAGTGCAGGTTGGAGATTCGTAGGACGTTCGGAGAATGGGGATACGATGGAGGTCGGTCAGTTGGAAGGGCATCCGTTCTTCATGGCATCGCAGTTCCATCCCGAGTTCAAATCACGTCCGATGAGGCCGTCGCCATTACATCTTGGACTCGTGGATGCGGCCATCGAGTACAAAGGGTCGGAGTGATCATCTCAATATGACACTCTTGACTCCGCGACAGGACCTCAACCTCGGGATGTAGACCGGCGGAAGCTGACCGTCCAATACAGCGATCAGACGTGCCTCGTTCTTATTCCCTCTGTCATCGACCACAGCCTGTCTTATGGATATTCCTGCGATGAATATCACCTGCGTGATGTCAGCCAATATCCCTGGTTCCGATGCATCCTCCGGGATGATCTCTATGACACTGCATCCTATGTCGGGGGCGACATCGGATAACAATGCCATGCATTTGAGCTTGGAGAATATTGGGAGCAGGTTGGGCGAGGATTCTATCTTCTCCACGGTCGCTCTGACGACGCGCCTATCCACCTTCGCCGCACGTCCGAGGGATGAGTCCGATATCTCGATGTCACCGCAGTACACCTTCCCATCATTCACGGATAGTCCTTGTTTGAGCATGACGGTCGCAACATTCTTCTGAGACGGGAACCCGTCGAATTCGGATAAGGATATGTCCATGATATAGTATTCAAGTGTACATATATGTACATTATTGTATGCGACCCATATGGAACAGTTTTGTTCCAATTGAGACAGGCAAGGTGTGCCAGCCAGCATATATCGGATGTGGATGGCAAGGACTAACTTTAAACGTAAAACACCCTACCGTTGATTCGTGGTAAATGGTTTAGTTGACCCGGATATTAGAATGAAGTTCGCTGTGTCATCTGACGCAGAGACTGTGATGAAAGGACTAGATAGCAGACCCGAGGGGCATTATAACGAAGAAGTGACCACATCCCGTATCAAATTCGGGGACAATGTCGTTACCAATCATAACAAACACGTGGTTCTAAAAAGACTCTATCACGCATTCGTTAACGTCTTTATTATCGCTTTAACAGCTATCGATATTCTTTGGCCGGTATGTGCAATCATAGGCGGCGAAGAGATCGATTACACCTATCTCATTATTTTGACCACTCTCATTTTCGTGAGTGGTGCTATGACCTTCATCCAAGAGACCCGCAGCAGTAATGCTGCCGCTAAACTTGTGAGCATGGTTACTACGATCATCACCCTCCGTCGTGAGGATGTGGATATCGAGGTCGACTCCGCCGATCTTGTCGTCGGAGACATAATCATTCTTGATGCCGGCGATATGATACCTGCCGATGTCAGAATAATAAAATCGAATCATCTGAAGGTCGATCAGTCTGCACTCACCGGCGAATCCGGAGGGGTGACGAAGACCGATGAACCGTTGGCGGATTTCGACAGCCTTCTCGGATGCTCGAATCTCGCATTCATGGGTTCCAACGTCATCAGCGGTTCCGCAGAGGCCATCGTCGTCGCTGTCGGTGATGATACGATCTTCGGTTCGATGACAGAGAAGATCACCAGGGACAAGGCCAAGACGACATACGACAAAGGATCCAAGCAGATCACGAAGGTCCTTGTCAAACTCATGGTCTACATGGTGCCTCCGGTGATCATCATCATGATCGCGAAGGGTCTGATGAACGGAGAGGATCTCGTAGACGTCTTCAAGACCGCCGCATTGTTCGCGGTCACATTGGCAATCGGACTCATGCCCGAGATGTTGGCGACCATCGTTTCCACCAATCTCGCGAAGGGTTCCATCGACATGTCCAAGAAGAAGGTCATCGTCAAGGACGTCACATCCATCCAGAACCTAGGTGCGATGGATGTTCTATGTTCCGATAAGACCGGAACACTCACCGAGAACAGGATCTCCGTGAAGGATTGTAATGATATTCACGGTAACAGCAGTCACATGGTCGAAGTGTTCACCGCTCTCAACAGCAGGAATCTGAAATCATCCACCAATCAGATCGATTGGGCGATCGATGAGTATGCAGAGGAATGCGGATTCGTCGAGGAGCTCGAACAATATCCGTATGTCGCAGATGTACCGTTCGATTTCTTCAGGAGAAGGGCCACAGTCGTCGTCAAACAGGATGAGGACATCAACCTCGTGATAACGAAGGGTGCAACACCCGAGATACTCTCCATCTCCACAGGATATCTGGATGGGGAGAGGAACATACAGGTCCTCGATAACAAGGTCAAGAATGACATCATGGGCCTTGTCGAATGGTACAGCGAGAAGGGCATGCGCGTCCTCGGTATCGCGTACAAATACGTTCCCAATGGCAAAGTCGTTACCGTGGAGGACGAATGCGATCTGATCTTCATCGGTTTCGTAGTGTTCACCGATCCCGTCAAGGAGAGTGCGAAGACCGCGGTCATCGACCTCAGGGATTACGGTATAAAGACCAAGGTCCTGACCGGTGACAACGAATTCGTCACACGCTACATCGCGGATCAGATAGGTATCTCCACAGAGAAGATGATGGTCGGACCTCAGATCGATGGCATGACGGACGATGAACTCAAGGAGCACGTCAAGGAGACGGACGTCTTCGTAAGGTTGACTCCTGACAACAAATCACGTGTCGTCAAGGCATTGCGTGAGAACGGACACACCGTAGGACTCATCGGTGACGGTATCAACGACATCATAGCGATGAAGGATGCGGATGTGAGCATCTCCGTCGATACAGGAACGGATATCGCGAAGGATACGGCAAGCATGATCCTTCTGGAAAAGGACCTTGGTATCCTGAGGGACGGAGTGATCGAAGGAAGGAAGGTCTACGTCAACACGATCAAGTACGTCAAGATGATCGGTTCGATCAACTTCGGATACATGTTCTCATTGATCCTGGCATCATTGCTGTTCAACTTCACGCCTATGGGTGCGATGATGATATTGATCTTCAACCTTGTCAACGATTTCGCATGTCTTGTCATCCCATGGGACAAGGTGGAGGATGAATTCGTCAGAGAACCGCGTAAATGGGATGCTGTCAATCTAAAGAATGTGATGTTCAGGTATGGGCCAATGTGTCCTATCACAGATATCATGTCGTGGCTGTTCTTCACGTTCGTCGTATGCGCAGGAATAACTGTGGTCGGCGTGGATGGATTCACAGGCAATATGGGCGAAGCGATCATACAGAGAGTGGATCTGTCAGGAACGTCATATGAGATATTGTTCCAATCACTATGGTGCATAGAACAGTATTGGATGCAGGTTTGGGCGATCCACATCGTTCGTACCAACAAGCTGCCGTTCTTCCAGACATGGTCATCCAAGATACTCGTTGCCACGACGATCATCGCACTCGTGCTTGGTACTGTGCTTCCGTTCACAGGTCCTCTTTGGGAGATCATCGCGGGAGGGGTCGGTATCGAGATACCGCTTTGGTCACTGCTTTGGATGCCGTTCATCGCATGCGTCTACTTCTTCGGTGCACACTTCATCAAGAAACGCATGCTGAAGACACACGGCTATTTCGCTTGTTGAAGCATATAAGGGCCTTCGGGCCCACTTTATCTCTTTTTAACGATGAGCCAAATGTGATTTCTCAGAAACAACTTTTAATATCTTCCACGTTTGGGATATTTGCAGGTGAACGGTCTTGCCTACGACTTCCGAACTCAGGAACATGATAAAGGAAATGGATCAGCAGATAATCGAGTCCATAGCAACACGTCTGGAAATCGCGGATGAATTGGCAAAGGCCAAGAAACTCTCCGGTCAGAGTTATTGGGACGAGAGGAAGGAGAAAGAGGTCGTTCAGAGATATCACGAGCTTTGTCAGGAGGTCAGTCTCTCCGAGGGAGAGGCCAAGCAGATCGCTGAAGTGATCCTCAAGATCTCGAAGGAAAGGCAACATCATTTCTTCGAGCGAGCTCAATCAGTCTCATCGCAACGATGTGAAATGCGATAGGGCTCCGAACACAACTTTATTATTGCGATGTATTTACGGCGATATTAGATACAGTTGGTGATGGATGAATGAGTAAGGTCAAGGTCGCGGTTTTAGGTGCAACTGGAATGATTGGACAGAGATTCATCGAGATGCTCGAGGATCATCCGTATTTCGAGATGGAAGGTCTCTACGCATCGGAGAGGTCCGAAGGGAAGAGACTCGGTGATGTTCTGAAGGTCAGGGATCACGTCTACAAGGACGAGACGTTGGACAGGAGGATCGAGGCCATGGATCTCGACAAGATATCCAAGAACTGCAGGATTGCATTCAGCGGTATACCTTCGGATCTCGCAGGCCCTACCGAGACGGAATTGGCCGAGAAAGGAATAGGGGTGTTCACCAACGCAGGTTCACACAGAATGGACAAGAATGTCGCCATATTGATACCTGAGGTGAACCCGCAGCACATCGAATCCATCAAGGATCAAAGCACATACGATAACGGTGGATTCATCATCACCAACGCGAATTGTTCATCCACAGGCATTGCAGCACCTCTCGCGGCATTGAATGACGCATATGGTCTGAAACAAGTGTTCATATCCACATACCAAGCCCTATCGGGAGCAGGTTATCCCGGTGTCCCGTCATTGGATGCGGTCGGTAACGTCGTACCATTCATCAAGGGCGAAGAGGAAAAGATGGAGACGGAACTCGCTAAGATGCTCGGTAAGTACGAGAATAAGCAGTTCAAATTCGCTGATTTCAAGGTCTATGCGAATTGCGTCAGGGTGCCTGTCGTCGATGGTCATCTTGAATCGTTGACCTTGAGCATGGATTCGGAACCATCGATCGATGAACTCACAAGAACATTGGAGAACTTCAAGGGCGAGCCTCAAAAGCTCGGTCTCCCGTCAGCACCGGAAGACCCGATCATCGTCAGGAAGGAGGAGAACCGTCCTCAACCAGCATTCGATGTCTTCGCAGGAGGTACGGGAAGGACCAAGGGCATGGCTGTCACGCTCGGAAGGATAAGGAAGAAGGATGAATTTTACAAAATCTTTGCACTTTCTCACAATACCCTTAGGGGAGGTGCCGGAGGTTCTGTTCTGAATGCTGAACTTGCATATGTGAAGAAACTCATTTGAAGGGGATATTGTGGCAAAGACGTATGAGGAGATCAACGAGAAGATCCGTCAAAGAAAAGCAGTTGTATGCACCGCCGAGGAGATAGTCGATCTCGTCAGGCAGAAGGGTGCGGAGAAGGTCGCAGAGGAAGTGGATGTCATAACCACCGGAACATTCGGTGCGATGTGCTCATCGGGCGCTTTCATCAATTTTGGACATTCGGATCCCCCGATCAGGATGACGAACATCCTGCTGAATGATGTCGAGGCATACGGGGGCCTTGCAGCTGTGGATACATACATCGCGTCGACCTCGAAATCACCAAATCCCGAAGGATACGGTGGCGGACACGTCATCGAGGACCTCATCGCAGGTAAGAGGATACATCTCCGTGCATGGGGGCCAGGTACGGATTGTTATGTCAGGAAGGACATAAACACCTACATCACCATCGATGACCTCAACGAATGCTACATGTTCAACCCCCGTAACTGTTATCAGAATTACAATCTCGCCACTAACACATCTGACAGGACTTTGCACACCTATATGGGCAAGCTCCTCCCGAGGATGAAGAACGCCACATACAGCTCTGCAGGACAGCTCTCCCCATTGCTCAATGATCCCCATCTCGATACGATCGGTGTCGGTACACACATCTTCCTCGGAGGGGGAGAGGGTTATGTTTCATGGCAAGGAACGCAGTTCAATACGGAGACACCAGAGAAGAACGGCGTACCCGTATCAGGTGCAAGGACATTGGCGTTGATCGGTGACATGAAACAGATGGACAGGACATACGTCCGCGGATTGGATATCTATGGATACGGTACATCGATCGCGATAGGTGTCGGTGTCCCGATACCTGTGCTCAACACCGAGGTCGTCGAACGTGCATCGATCTCGGATGAGGAGATCTTCACGAACATGATCGACTACAGCGTGACATCAAAGAACAGACCTGTTCTCGGTCAATACAGCTATGCACAGCTCAGATCGGGTTCCATAGAGTACGAGGGACGTAAGATCAGGACATCCTCATTATCATCATACTGGGGTGCAAGGAAGGTGGCCTCAGAACTCAAGGATTGGATCGAGAGAGGGGAATTCGAACTCACACAACCCGTGAGGATGATGCCCAAGGAAGGCAAGGTGAAAGGTCTTGCTGTGAAGGGGTGAACGACATGGAGAAGAAATATAAGATCAGATTCTCGGATGAGGATGCATTGCAGGAATCCATCGTTTACAAGCTCGTTTCCGAATACGGCATAGAACCTGTCGTTCTGCGTGCCGAGATAGAGGGGAGCGGAGGGATATTGCTGATCAAGATGAGGGGAGAGGAGTCGCAGATAAACACGGCGATCTCCAATCTTGGTAAGGCGAACATATACATCGAGGAGTTGGGGAAGCATATCGACCGCGATATGGAGAAATGCTTCAACTGCGGTTCATGTGTATCGGTCTGCCCTACCAGATCATTCACCATCGACCCTGAGACATATGAGGTGCACTTGGATGTGGATACATGCGTCGCATGCGGTGCCTGCATAACATCCTGTTCCACCAAAGCTGTCGCCTTAAAACTATGAGATCGATACATTTCGAGGTCGGAGAGACCGCAGTAACGGTCATCTCCAACGAAATCTATCATAAATGCGCCAAGGATGCGATCTTCGAGGCAAGGGATATCATACTCGCTAAGATTGCGAACGATCCATTCTTCAAGATAACCTATGATCCCTATCCTGTTTCCAACACCGATGATGAGTTGATAAGACGTATGTGTGTTGCATCATCCAGATCGGGCGTAGGTCCGATGGCCGGTGTGGCGGGTGCTGTCGCATCGTATGCCGTTGAGCGCATGGTCGAGGGTGGAGCATCATACGCCATCGTTGAGAATGGCGGAGACATCGCGATGATGATCGATCGCGATGTATCCGTCGGTCTTTACTCGGGCGATGATAGAATGAAGGACATCGCATTGGACGTGAAACCTAGGGATCATATCTTCGGCATTTGTTCATCCTCGGGGAACATAGGCCCTTCGGTATCATTCGGTATCAGCGGGATATGTACGGTGATATCCGATGATGTCATCCTTGCGGATTGTTGTGCTACATCCTTGGGTAATCTTGTGAAAGAAGGTACTTCAGAGATGTTATCGGAAGCATTGGATTCGATATCGTCGATAGAAGGTGTGGATGGATGCCTGGCATATGTGAACGGATTGTTCGGAACGGCAGGCAATGTTCCAGACCTGATAAGAAGAAAAGTGGATTCGGACGATGCATCACGCATCGTCTTCTAAACTATCGATAGCACCGAACGGATCGTTCTTGAGATCTTCCAATTCTTTCAGTGTGTTGAGGAAGGCTTCATGTTCGCGATTGGCTGATTCCCTGCATTCGATGGATTTCTTGTGTGCGATATCGGAGAGTTTCCTCGCGACATCCGCATCCTCATAGCATTGCATCATCAACTGGTGTGCAAGCTGACCCTTTGAAGCGAATGATGCCATCTCATCGTGGTATCTGTTACCTTCGGATTTGGCGTTGTCATATTCGTCCCCGCCCTTCTCTTTGAGTTCATTGGCCTTCGCATGCATCTGATCTCTGAGGGCTTTGAGTTCACGTACCTTCTCGTTGCAGACATCACGTTCGGACTTGGCCTCTACGGCCTTCTTGGAGAGTTCCTTCGCTCTTTCGGAATTGATGTTACGGGTGTTGACCCAATTCTTCGCTTCCTTGTTGAAGTTGTCCCTTGCACGTTTGTGATTGTTAGCCTCTGCATACTTGTCCTTACAGATAAGGTCCAAGACAGATACGTTGGATGATACGGTGTTCGCGTCCATCGGAAATGCGGAAAGCAACGTCTAATAAAAACATTGCTCATTGGTTCTTGGCAGGGGTCAAGCGATATCATGTCAATCTTCTTTACAATATGATGGAGGCCGATCGAGGCGTAACGCTTTTATCAATAATGGATGTACTCGCACAGGACCGAAGGGATATGGATGGACGATTTCCCAAGACCGTGGATCAAATATTATGATCCTTCAAAGACTACGCCTGATATCAATTACCCCAGAACATCGACGTATGAATTGGTGAGGGGGGCTGCCGAGAGGCTGCCAGACAATATTGCATGTGAGTTCGAGAACAAGGAGACGACATATGCGGAATTCATCAAGAAGGTGGATCATGTTGCGGCATGCCTTCAGGCGATGGGAGTCAAGAAAGGCGATAAGATACTCGTCTGTATGCCAAATTGTCCCCAGGCCATACAATTGTTCTACGCATCCTCCAAATGCGGTGCGATATGCGTATTGATCCATCCGCTCTCAGCTAAGAAGGAAATAGAGTATTATCTCAACAATTCCGGTTCCAGGATAGCGTTCACGCTCGATGGGTTCACCAACAATTTCATCGCAGTCAAAGATGATGTGCCAAAGCTCGAGAAGGTGGTGATCACATCGATCAAGGATGAATTATCATTCATCAAAAGCATAGGATATTCACTCACACTCGGAAGGAAGGTACCAAAGTATCCGAAGAAGGATTACATGATGGGTTGGAAACAATTCCTCAACCTTGCTAGAACGGAGGATTACGTGGATGTGGAGGTCAAAGGAGAGGATCCCGCATGCATCCTGTATAGCGGAGGTACCACCAGCGTATCCAAAGGTATCCTGATATCGAACGATAATCTTAATTTCACGTCATATGGGACACTTGCCATAAGCAACTGCTTCCCATGTTTCATAGAGGACATGTGCACAGACAAAGCCACTGAATTAATCAAAAAGAGGGATTACATCGTTCTTTCCGTCATGCCGATATTCCACGGTTTCGGATTGGGCGTAGGTATCCATTCATTTCTCATATTCGGAGGCAAATGCGTCCTTGTACCGACATTCACTCCAGAATCATACGCTAAGCTCATCAAGGAGAAACATCCGAACTTCATCGCAGGAGTTCCGACATTGTTCGAGAAGATGATCGGTCTTGACATCATGGCGGATGCGGATATGTCCTCGCTCGAGGGGATATTCTGCGGAGGGGATTCGCTTCCAGAATCCACAAGGAAGAAATTCAATGAATTCCTCGCTACGCATAATGGTAAGACAGTCATAAGGGAAGGATATGGCCTCACGGAATGTGTGACCGCATCGTGTATCACACCTGTCAACGAGTATCACGAGGGAGGCATAGGCATCCCATTCCCCAACGTTCTCTTCAAGATCGTGAAATACGGAACGGAAGAGGAGGTGCCGTATGGCGAGGAGGGAGAGATCTGTATGTCCGGACCGAACGTCATGATGGGCTACGTAGGTGATCCCGAACTCACTGCGAAGACACTCAGAGTGCACAGCGACGGAAGGACATGGTTGCACACAGGCGATGCGGGCTCCATAGACTCTGACGGATTCGTTTATTTCAAACAGAGATACAAGAGGATCATCGTCAGTTCAGGTTACAACATATACCCATCACAGATCGAGGGTGCCGTCAACAAGTATCCTGGTGTCAAGACATCATGTGCGATAGGCGTACCGGATCCAGTAAGGCAGCAGAGGGTCAAGGTCTATGTGGTCCTCAATCCTGGTGTCGAGGGCAATGAGGAATTGAAACAGAAGCTCATAGCTCACTGCAGGGAATATATCGCAGCATATGCCGTTCCGAAGTTATTCGAGTTCATAGATGAATTACCGCATACGAAGGTCGGTAAGATAGCATACAAGGAACTCGAGGAATACGACAGGAAGATGAGGGAAGAAGGATCGAACTGAAACGATCATATCGATGAAGGGGGGAGACCTCTATTCATCCTTCCATTCAGCATGTTCTTGAGGCTGAGATTCATCTTATCTCCGCGGATGATCCTGTGAGCGGATGCCGATAGTCCGACATTGATGATGTTATTGATTATGTTGTGATTGAATCTCAGACGTGGGCGAACGACGGCATAGGAGTCCTGTATGTCCTTTATGGCCTTGCCCATGATCTCTCCGATCATGAAGATGTTGTCCCTGATGAACTGTTTCTTGTCATGGAATGAATCATTGTCGACAAGGAATGGGTTGTATTGCCCTTCCTTGTGATCTTCGTCAAGGTCCTCTATAGCATCCATGATGTATGCCCATATCCCGAATCCTCTGAATAATTCTCTGATGTCATCATCGATCCTATTTCCCAGCATGAGATCGAAGACATCCAACATGGATTGGGCCGAATACCTTCCCATGATGAATGGATCCTTCTCACCAGTCCCTTCTATCCTGCGCAGTTCCTCATAACCTTCCATGATGACACGATCATACTCTGGGAATTCCTTGCATGCATTCCTTATCGCAGGGTTGAGCGCTAGCAATCCCAATTTACCTTTCAGATCGTTGTTGTTATCCGCTACATCATCCACAAGGCTGTTCTTAGCCACAAGGATCGTGTATGCTGTGAGCTTATGCATCAACTCATCATCCGATGCGCTGTGTCTGAATATGCACAGGAAACCTCCAGGCTTGTTATCGATCAGTTTTCCCTCATCGAGTATGGAGTTGAAGAACAGGTTCGCGAAGGTCATCTCATAATTCACTGTCAACGTCGGTATGTACCCATATTCCTCTCTGAGGTGATGACAGGTCTCACAGTAGTAGCTTCTGTAGATCCTTCTGTCGTCATTGGAGAGGAGGCCTTCGACGGGTATCGTATAACCGAACATCGTGCCAGTATCGGTGGACATTACTTTAATATATTGTCCAAACAATCACGTTCCATTCAAGCACGTTAGATCGTGTGATGGTGAAAGAATGACAGCTGATTCCAAATCAAATAAAGACCTGGCTGATGAGTACAATTCACAGTCAATCCAATCATTCGGAAGGATGAACTACAAAGGACCTACGGGCAAAGAGGATTCATGGGAATCCAAAGCACATACGGACGGTCCTGCATGTTATGATTGCTGTGGACCCAAATGTCTCGCATCATTCATCGGTATCATCGTGGTCCTTGTTGTCTGCTGTGCATACACATCTCAAGACGGACAGTGCTGTTCGATCTGCTATTGGCCGTTCTGAGTCCAATAGGATGTGCTAATGGTGGGGCAATTCGTTACTGTCATAGTCAAACCTACGTTGGATTGTAATATCGACTGTAGGCATTGCTACCATCGCAGTTGTGACCGTTCTGATAAGATAATGGATATCAGCACGTTCGAGAAGACGGTCAAACTGGTCAAGGATGGATTCGATTCATCCAGATTCATATGGCATGGAGGGGAGCCCCTCCTTGCACCTGTGAGTTTTTACAAATCTGTATTCTCAGTTCAGAAGAGATATTATCCTCAAGGATGCGACAATACCATACAGACCAACGGTACTCTGTTGAACAAACGCTTGATAGAGTTCTGCAGAAGTAACAGGGTCAACATCGGGATATCATACGAGGGTGGATTCGAAAGAGGATTGCGCCCAGGGATGGATACCAAGAAGATCGATAAGTTGGTCGATTTCATGGTGAACAAGGGACACATGTTCATGATAAGTGCCACCATCCATGGCGGAAATGTGAATGATATGTCCGCCATATACGAGAAGTTCAAAGGGATGGGTGCATCATTCTCATTCAACCCTATCATAATGTCGGGTACAGCATGCGATAATCCCGATCTTGAATTGGATCCAGATGTGTATGTTCAGAATGCCATAGAGGTGTTCGATGAATGGATCAGCGATCCTTCGGTCAAGATATCCGTTCTTCCGTTCTACCCATACGTGATGACGGCATTGGATGGTGTTCCGAACATCTCCGATTGTCCGCATTCGTCCTGTTTGATGAAATGGATATGCGTCCACCCCAATGGCGATGTGTATCCTTGCGGTAAGGCATGTCCTCCCGAGTTCCGTCTCGGGAATGTGAATGAAGTGAGTTCAATCGATGAATTGTTCGATTCGGACGGCATGAGGAACATTCTCGTCCCTTCGATACAAAGAAGGAATGAATGCTCCGATTGCGACATCTACAGATACTGCAACGGAGGGTGTACCATCGATGCCCTTGCGGACGGTAAGATCGATTCTCCCGGCGGTTCTGCGTGCAGGATATACAAGGGTCTGTTCACACACATCAAGGACACTGTCGAGGATATAATGGCTAAGAAACCGGACATGAACGCGTATAACGGCTTCATCAAGGATGCAATCCTCAACAGATTGATCAATCCGCAGTGAGGGGTACTGCGATATTATTTATCTTTATCAAGCACATAACGCCGTTAGGATACTATGGCAGATACGACGATAACAGTCAACGCAGGCGTATGCAGATTCAAAACCGTGATCGAACCCTCGATGGATGAGGAGATGAATGTAACGTTCAAGATCAAGAGCGAATGTCCGAATGTCAGGGAATTCGGGAAGAACATCGGTTCTATATCACTCATGGATGCTATCGCGACACCCTTCTGTGAGAATTGCATCTACGCTAAGGCAGGAGAATACCTTCCTCACGTGGCCTGTTCGGTCCCTTCCGCAGTGATAAAGGCGGCAGAGATCGTTGGCGACCTCTGCCTTAAATCGGATGTGACTTTCAAGATCGAATGATCACAGTCTTTTCACGGCACCATGGCCACCACAGACTATGGTGCCCTTCTTCCCATCCTTGTCGATGATGTCCTTGATCTTCGAACAGATGGAATTCAGCAACTCTGGATTCGAATCCGAATTCTTCAGAAGGAACGGTGCGACTGTTTCGAATTCTGCTCTTTCAGGTGAAAGATCATCGAGATTGGAGTATAGATCACCTGTGAAGAGTATCTTCGGTTCTCTGCTGTAGAGTATGGTCTCGCCCTTCATATGGCCGCCATTGCCTTCATACACCTCGAACTCGATATCGCCGAATCTGAATTTGTCTATGAGCAACAGATCGTCATGAGATTCGGGGACATCCTTGCCCAATATCGATATCGAATCAATGTTCGGTTCCTCATAATCATTGACTATCCTGCTCAGACGACCGAAGCAATCCGCGAACACATTCTTGATGCCGTCATCGCCCTTGTGTCCTATCAGTATGTCCTTGGTCTTCTTTGTCATGAGGATCTTAGCGCCTTCTATGATGGATAACAATCCATTATGATCCACATCAGCGTGAGTCGCGATCATCGTCTTCTCCATGCTGAAGAAGCATGGGAACATCTCCCTCAGTTCCGTGATCATCTCATCGGCGAATATGCCGAGTCCGGAATCTATGAACAGGAGGCTGTCATTGTTCCTGAGGATGTACGTGTTGCTTCCGCACGGCGGTTCGATTACGTGGAGTGTCGTCTCAGGTGTGAGAGCGATCTCCGTCAACCTCGGTTTGAAGTTGAGGTCCCTGTGGAATGCGATGAAGTTCGCAAGCTGTTTGATACTGTCGAAGACCTCCTTGGGTTCCTGCCCGTGTTCTTTCATAACCTCGGTGATCTGCTTCGATTCCTCGATGAACATCTTGACGACGTCATCGCTCTGACTGAAGAGTCTCTGGATGGAATTCGCAAGGCGGATGTATTCGACGGTTATGTCGAGATCATGGTAATTTCCATTGTATGACACCACATCCAAAGGATAGATGGTGGCGACCTCGTCAAGGATCTTCTTGGATATCTCGGGTCTCTCGACCTCCATACCTATGTTGAAGTTCTGATAGTCCCTGCTCTCTGCCTTGGAGTTCAGATATGAGATATTGACATCATACTTGTCTATGACCTTCAGCACAGGATACAATGCGCCAGGCACATCCTTGATCCTGACATCCATGACGAGGATCGTAGGTTCCTTCGGCATGTAGTCCACATAGGATATCTCGCTGAGTTCCTTGTCGATGGCATTCAACTGTTCCCTCGTAGCATAGACTTCGATGAACAGGTTCACTCCTTTGTTGAAGCTCACACGTACGATGTTACCATCATGGTCCATTATGACCTTGCAGGCAAGCATGAATGCTCCGGGCTTATCCGGTGTCCTCGTGGTGAATGTGCGTAGGATCTTCTCTTCACTCATGCTTCTCGTCTCCTTTTCTGATGGCGGAGCGCATGATCTTACCGTTGACTGTCTTCGGAAGTTCCTTCGTGAACTCCAATGCCCTGGGGTATTTGTATGGGGCGGTCTCACGTTTCACGAAGTTCTGGAGCTCCTTCTTCAGCTCCTCGGATGGTTCGTACCCATCCCTGAGCACTACGGTGGCTTTGACGATCTGTCCTCTGACAGGGTCGGGTATGCCTGTTATAGCGCACTCGAGTACCGCAGGGTGCGTGACCAATACACTCTCGATCTCGAACGGACTTATCTTGTATCCTGATGATTTGATGACATCATCCACACGTCCGACGAACCAATAGTATCCATCCTCATCCATCCATGCGACATCGCCTGTGTGGAACCAACCGTCGTGGATAGCGGCTTTCGTCTTCTCCTCGTTGCGGTAGTACTCCATCATGATGCCCGGTGGTTTCGGATCATTGTACTCTACCAGGATCTCGCCTGTCTGTCCTGGGGGACAACGCTCTCCGTTGGGGTCCGCTATCATCACATTGTATTGCGGTGACGGTCTGCCCATCGAACCAGGTTTCGGTGTCATCCCAGGTACGTTACAGATGGTGCATGTGGTCTCGGTCTGTCCGAATCCTTCCATGAGCTTCAATCCTGTGGATTTCTCCCAATTGTAGAAGATATCGGGATTGAGAGCTTCACCTGCGATGCAACAATACTTCAACGATGAGAGGTCGTGTTTATCCACACCTGCATTGAAGAACATCCTGAACATGGTAGGGGGACAGCAGAGTGATGTTATCCTGTATTTGGTGATGATATCCATTATGTCATCAGCGTCGAACTTCTCGAAGTCGTATACGAAGACAGCGGATTCCATCAACCATTGGCCGTAGAGCTTACCCCATACGGCCTTTCCCCATCCGGTGTCGGCTATCGTGAAATGGATGCCTTCCGGATCCACATTCTGCCAATGTTTAGCAGTGAAGAGGTGTGCAAGCGAATAGAGGTGATCGTGCAACACCATCTTGGGGTATCCCGAGGTCCCTGATGAGAAATACATCAGCATGGGTTCTGTGGCTTTCGTGTCGACGCGTTCGAACTTGTCAGGATATGATTCCATCTCATCATCGAAATAGCGCCATCCATCCTTTGGATGGTTGACGATCATCTTGATCTCGAGCGATGGTATGCCCTCAGAGGCATCTATCGAATCACAAACACCATCCTCGTCGGTACATATGGCCGCTTTTATCGATGCGGATTGCACACGATACTCTATGTCGCGTTTCGTGAGCATGAATGTCGCGGGGACCATTATGGCACCGATCTTATGCAATGCTACGGAGACATACCAGAACTGATAGTGACGTTTGAGGATCACAAGGACTGCATCCCCTTTTTTGATACCGATGGACTTGAAGTAATTGGCAGTCTTGTTCGAGAGCCTGCTGATGTCGCCGAATGTGAATCTCTTCTCCACTCCTTCGGGGTTGCACCATACCATTGCTAATCTATCGGGTTCGTTCGATGCGATATCATCGACCACATCGTATCCAAAATTGTAATTCTCGGGGTATTTCAGTTTGTATTTGGTGATGACGCCATTATCATCATACTCCTCATCTACGTAACGGAGATTGATGTTCCTCATAATCCGTCACCTCTTTTCTCTGCAAATTCAGCTTTATCTTTGTTCCTTATGTCAACGCGTTTGATCTTTCCGCTAACGGACTTAGGTAATTCTTTGACGAAATCTATCGCCCTCGGGTATTTGTACGGGGCCGTCTCATGTTTCACGAAGTTCTGAAGTTCCTTCTTCAGTTCCTCAGATGGTTGATATCCACCCCTGAGCACTATGCTGGCCTTGACGATCTGTCCTCTCACCTCATCAGGTACGGCCGTTACGGCACATTCGAGGCAACATGGATGTTGGAGTAGCACGCTCTCGATCTCGAACGGACTTATCCTGTATCCTGATGATTTGATCACATCGTCGTTCCTTCCGACGTACCAATAGTATCCGTCCTCATCCTTCCATGCGAGGTCACCTGTGTGGTGGAATCCTCCGAAGAGTGTCTCTCTTGTCTTGATGCGGTCACGGTAGTATCCGATGAATATACCTGCGGGGTGCGGTTCTATGCCGACTACTATCTCCCCGACCGTACCCGGTGGGCAGCTCTTACCGTTCGCATCGACGATATCTACCTTGTATTGGGGAGATGGTTTGCCCATCGAACCTGGTTTAGGTTCCATCCCTCTGAGGTTACCGACGATGACGGTGGATTCCGATTGTCCGAATCCCTCCATGAGCTTGAGTCCTGTCGCCTCATACCATCTATTGAACGTATCCGAGTTGAGTGCCTCGCCTGCTATGTTGGTATGCGTGAGGGATGAGAGGTCATGCCCTTCCAACCCTGCATTGCAATACATCCTGAACATAGTAGGGGGACAACAGAATGTCGTGATCCTGTACTTCTCTATGAGATCCAATACCGTCTCCGGTTCGAATCTCCCATCATATTCATGGACGAACAATCCCGCTTCCATGATCCATTGACCGTACAGTTTCCCCCATGCATTCTTGGCCCATCCTGTCTCTGCGACAGCCCAATGGAGTCCGTCGGGTACGACGCAATGCCAATGTTTCGCAGTGAGGATGTGTCCTATGGGGTATGAGAAATCATGGACGGCCATCTTGGGATTGCCTGATGTCCCTGATGTGAAGTAGATGAGCATCATGTCCTTCACATGTGTAGGTACTCTCTTCCACTCCTCCGATGCTTCTTCCACACCTTTGTCGAAGTCATCGAATCCTTCGACAGGACCGTTCCATTCGACATTCGTTATTGCTTTGAACTTGAGTGTAGGTATGTTCTCGGCTCTCAGGAACTCCTTGTAAACAGGGGCATCCGATGTGACGATAGCGGCCTTCACAGATGCTGAGTTGATACGATACTCGATATCATGCTTGGTCAGCATGTATGTGGCGGGTATCATCACCGCTCCCATCTTGTGCAAAGCGACGGAGACATACCAGAATTGGTAGTTGTGTTTCAGTATGACGAGGACCATATCTCCTTTCTTCACACCATTCTTGGTGAGGTAATTGGCGGTCTTATCGGAGAGTCTCTTGATGTCCCCGAAGGTGAACATCTTCTCGTGTCCCTTATCATCGCACCATTGGAGGGCCCTTCTGTCCGGGTCGTTCATCGCTATATCGTCGACGATATCGTACCCGAAATTGAAATTATCCGGATAGTGTACGCTGTATGTCTTCAACAATCCATTCGAATCGTAGGTCTCATCAACGTATCTCAGGTTGATGTCTCTCGTCATCTTTTGGAACCTTCTTTCATCACGACTGCAAGGAATGTGCATCCATCCTTGCTAGTTGCTATCATTCCGTGTGGTTTTCCTGAATCGTAGTAGACGGAGTCACCTTCGATGAGATTCTCTTCATGTCCATCGTAGACGAACTTGAGGCTTCCAGAGAGGACATAATCGAATTCCTGTCCATCGTGGACGGAGGTATGGATCTCCCTGTCCTGTTCCTCTTCCCTGTACGGGGCCTTCACGAGGAATGGTTCCGAGATCTTCCCTTTGAAATATGATGCAAGGTGGAAGTATTCGAATCCTGAACGTCTTCTTATCGGGAGTCCCTTCCCGTCGTGTACAACTGTGAAATCGGTAAGATGCGGATTCTCTCCCGTAAGGAGCTCTACCATATCGATCCCGAATTTCTCGGCACATTTGTAAAGGAATGTGAAAGAGAAGTCCTTCTTCCCTGCTTCGCAGTTCTCATATTCCTCGACAGTGGTGTCGGTGGCCTTCGCCATCTCTTCAATCGTGTATCCGCAAAGATCGCGCATAGCTCCGATGCGCTCCGAAATCTCTGTAATATTGTACATGGTAGTCGAAACCTTCGACATTCAGATTGTATTAAAAGATTACGCGTGTACGCGCGATATTTCTGCTTGTTTTGAATGAATAATCCTATGGATTTGGTAGGATATACGCCGATATCAATTCGAATGATATCATCCGATCTTGTGATTAACACTGTTATGATGTGATCAATCTAAAAGAGGTTTAATAGGATTCGTCTGATATGGAAACCGATGAATCCGATCAGGAAGAGATTGACGGTGATATGCGGACATTACGGGTCCGGAAAGACCAACCTCTGTCTCAATCTCGCATTACAATGTGCGAGGGAAGGCAAGAGGGTGACTTTGATCGATATCGATACCGCTAACGTCTACTTCCGTTCGAGCGATCATGCGGATATGCTCTCCAAAGAAGGCATACGTGTGATCGGACCGTTGTATGCCAATACCAATGTGGACATACCAGCACTCCCTGCGAGCATAGATTCTGCTATATCGGATGATGAATGTGTCATCATAGATGTCGGTGGGGATGATGTGGGTGCGATGACACTCTCAAGGTATTCCAAGGGGATAGCCGACACCGATTATGATATGTTCTGTGTCATCAACAGATACAGATCCAGTACCACGACCGCAGAGGAGGCTGTCGCCATCTCGAAGGAGATAGAGGATACGTGTCATCTGAGGATGACAGGGATAATCAACAATTCCCATCTGAAGCAATTGACGACGGTGGATACGATATTGGATTCATCTGATTTCGCCGATCGTACATCAGAATTGATGGATGTGCCGATAATCATGACGACAGCACCTAGGGCACTGGGAGACATCAACCTTAAAGGGAAGATGACATACCCGATTGATGTCTACATAGGCGCCCCATGGGAGAATGGAGTTGTTGCAAATGCCGAAGGTAATCGTTGATAATAACATCTGCAAGGGTTGTGAGATGTGCGTCGCAGCATGTCCGAAGAGCATCCTTGCATTGGACAGGTCGATCACGAACAACAAAGGGTATCATCCTGCTCATGTGACGGATGAATCCCAATGCACTGGTTGCGGATCATGCACGATCATGTGTCCGGACGTAGCGATAAGGGTGGAGATCTGATAATATGGGCGAGAGGGTATTGATGAAAGGTAACGAGGCAATAGCTGAGGCAGCTATCGCCGCAGGTTGCAGACACTTCTTCGGCTATCCTATCACACCTCAGACCGAGGTCGCTGCATACATGTCGAAGAGGATGCCCAAGATCGGAGGAGTATATCTTCAGGCAGAGTCGGAAGTAGCATCGATCAACATGGTCCTCGGCGCGGCAGCATCGGGAGTGAGGGCGATGACATCCACTTCATCCCCTGGTGTGAGTCTGATGTCCGAAGGCATCTCTTATCTTGCAGGTTCGGACGTTCCATGTCTCATCGTCAACGTTCAGAGGGGCGGACCAGGACTCGGAGGCATACAGCCGTCACAGTCCGATTATTATCAAGCGACCAGATCCCTTGGTCACGGTGACTTCCATCTCGTCGTATTCGCTCCGTCAACGGTACAGGAGACCGTCGATCTCATCTCGGATGCATTCGATCTCGGCGATAAGTACAGGGTACCGACGATGGTGCTCTCCGACGGTATGCTCGGTCAGATGATGGAGCCCGTAGTTCTTCCGGAACCTAAGGAACCGGATAACGCATCCAAAGGATGGGCCGCATGCGGTCATCAGAACAAGAGACCTCATAACGTGATCAACTCACTCAACACCGATCCACCGACTTTGGAGAGGATGAATGTTGACAGGTTCAAGAGATATGCTCAGATAATCGAGAACGAGCAGAGGGCAGAGGAGTATATGTGCGACGATGCGGACATAATAGTCGTCGCATTCGGTGCATCATCGAGGGTATCGAGGTCCGCTGTCGATAAGGCAAGGGCCGATGGCATCAAGGTAGGATTGATCAGACCGATCACACTTTGGCCGTTCCCGGAGAAGATCCTGAAGAAACATGTCGATCACGCCAAGGTGTTCCTCGATGTGGAGATGAACATGGGGCAGATGATCGATGACGTGAAGCTTGCCATCGATTGCAAGAGGCCCGTGGAATTCTACGGACGCACAGGCGGTATGATACCTACGACCAAAGAGGTCTATGACAAGATCGTCTCTATCAACGGAGGGATACAATGACGAAGGTGAAGGGAGAGAGGCCGAAGGCATTGCTCGACGTCCCGTTCCATTACTGTCCGGGCTGTACGCATGGTATCGTCCACAGACTCGTGGCCGAGGTCATCGATGAGCTCGGTATCGAAGGCAGGACGGTCGGTGTGGCATCCGTCGGATGTTCAGTCTATTCATACAACTATTTCGGATGCGATATGGTCCAGGCACCGCATGGACGTGCACCTGCCGTAGCCACAGGCGTCAAGAGGGCAAGACCCGAGGATGTCGTGTTCACATACCAGGGAGACGGGGATCTCGCAGCCATCGGTGCGGGCGAGACCGTACATGCGGCAGCAAGGGGAGAGAACATCGTTGCGATCTTCATCAACAACGCCATCTACGGTATGACCGGAGGTCAGATGGCACCTACAACACTTCCAGGACAGGTCACACAGACCACACCATATGGTAGGGACGTCAAGACCGCAGGTAACCCGATAAGGGTCTGCGAACTCCTCTCATCGTTGGATGGGGTAGCTCTCGCGCAGCGTGTAACAGTGGATTCCGTGAAGAATGTGAAAGAGGCCAAGAGAGCGATAAAGAAAGCATTCGAATATCAGATGGAAGGCAAAGGATACTGTATCGTCGAGGTCGTATCAACATGTCCTACCAACTGGGGTATGACGCCTATCGATGCTTTGCAGTGGCTGAGGGACAACATGCTCCCGTACTATCCGCTTGGTGTCTACAAGGACATAGAGGAGGGGAAGGAATGAAGGATCTTAACATACTCTTCGCAGGATTCGGAGGTCAAGGCGTGCTCTTCTCAGGCAAGGTCATCGCATACGCAGGTATGATGGAGGGCAAGGAGATCTCGTGGCTCCCGTCGTATGGGCCGGAGATGAGAGGCGGTACCGCTAACTGTTCGGTATGCATATCGGATAACAAGATAGGTTCGCCATTGGTCACCAATCCAGATATATTGGTGGCGATGAATCTTCCATCGCTTGACAAGTTCGAGAAGGATGTCGTCCCTGGAGGTATGATAATACTCGATTCCACTCTCATCAACAGGAAAGTGGAGAGGGATGACGTGAATGTCATCTATCTTCCTGCATCGAAATTGTCAGAGGATGCAGGCGTCAAGGGTGCCGCCAACATGGTCATAGTAGGGAGACTCTGGAAGGAGACGAAGTTCTGTTCCGAGGAGAATCTCGACAAAGGGTTGGTAAAGAGCATCCCTGCCAAGAAGATGGATCTTCTTGACAAGAACCGTAAGATGATCTCCACCGGCGTGAACAGTTGATCATCATGGCAGAACATAGCAAGAGGGTAAAGCATCTGGTCTTGGCGGCCTCATGTCTGGCGATCTTCGTCAACCCTCTTGCTGGAAGCATGCTCAATCTCGCCTTGGGCGCGATTCAGACAGATTTCGGATGCAGTGAGCATGAGCTAGGATGGGTGTCCAGCGTATTCTTCATCGTTTCTGTCATGTGTCTCCTGCCTGCTTCCAGGCTAGCGGACATATATGGTAAGAAACGGACGTTCATATGGGGCTCTATAATAGGCTCAATAGGGGCAGTATGTTCGATATTCTCTCCGAACATCGTTTTCCTTTACGTTTTCAGAGGCATAACCGCCGTCGGTACAGCGTTCACATCATGCACATGCGTATCGATGATAGCCGATGTCTATCTTCCTGATGAACGCGGAGGGGCCTTGGGCGTCAACACGGCATGTGTATACTTAGGGGCGTCATTGGGCCCGGCGATCGGAGGATTCTTCACGGATCTGTTCGGTTGGAGATCGATATTCATCCTTCTGTTGCCTTTGATGATATCCTCTGCATTCATGATCACACAGTATAGGGAGAATGTGATCAGTTCTCCGGATGAGGCATTCGACAGTAAAGGTTCGATGATATACGTCACAGGTATCGCGATAATGATGTTCGGATTGATATCGCTACCAGAACTGTATGCGGTGGCCATGATGGTCATCGGAACGGTGATAATCATCGGATTCCTCAAGTTCGAATCAAAGGAGAAGCATCCGATATTCCATGGTGAGATGTTCTCCAACGTTGCTTTCAGAAGATCGATGGTAGCGTTGTTCCTCAATTATGCCGCTTCGTTCTCAGTAGCATTCTTTTTATCGAGATATCTTCAAGGGATAGGTCTACTCACAGCCACCGAGGCAGGTATCGTCATGATGATACAACCGACGGTACAGGTAGTGTTCACATTGATCTCTGGTAGATTGTCGGATAGGATGGACAAGCGCATATTGCCGACCTTAGGTATGATCATACTCTGCATAGGTCTCGCGATTCTGTTGTTCACTACGGATATAGATATCAACTATCCTGCGATATATATCTCACAAGCCGTCATGGGACTCGGTTTCGGTCTGTTCTCGGCACCTAACACGAATGCCGTGATGTCGTATGTGAGAGCGGCACAATACAACCAAGCATCAGGTATGATCGCCGTGTTCAGACAGACGGGGATGATGCTGTCGATGGGTTTGGCCACATGCCTGATATCCATATTCATGGGTACGGATACTGCCATAGAACCATCCAATTATGAGGTGTTCATCGACATCCTGAGGTATGCTTGGGTGATCTGCATATCATTCAGTGTGGTCGGCATATTCTTCTCATGGTTCCGTGGGACCTCTGACCCTGACAAGCATTAAATCGATTGAATCGATAACGCTGTTGAAGGTCATCATATGGGGGTTCCTGAACATATCGTCGATTTGAAACTGGAAGATTGGTATTCATCGCTCAGCGATGTCGACAGGATGAAACTTTCAAGATATCTCGACAAGGCAGAATCCTCTTCGAATTACGCATTCTTCTCATCTATCATTGATTGTGCGTTATCGGACGAGAATCCCAAATTCGCTGTGTTCATGTGTTTGCAGATCTATGATATATGCGACATGGATGACTATCAGAGGTTCTTGATCAACGAGAAGCTGATAGATGCGTACATAGGGGCCGAAAGATACGAGGATGCCAAGGCTGCATGTGATGCGAATCTAGAACTCTATCCCATCGTGAAGGAGAGATTCATCTCAGATAATGGCGGCATACTTCCAAAGAGGATCAATTTCAGGAACAGATACATCGACATAATCGTCGGTATCGATTCTGCGTACGATCTTGCATTCGATATGTTGGAGAAGTACAAGGACATGGGGTTGATCGATGCAGAGGAATATGACTACAGGGTTAACAGTCTGAAGACGCACAGGTTGCAGAAGATCTTCGATGGCGTATACTCATACAGACCAGAAGGTCAGGATCGCTGAAGGTACGATCTCCATCCCACGCATGGGATGACATCGATGCCCGGTTCCTCATAAGGATGTACTCTTTCTATCGTTCTAAGGACATCTTTGATCTCGTTCTCGTTGCACATGAACTCGATCGTGAGTTCCTCTGCGACAGTGATCTCTCCGACGGTTCCGTTGTATGGATTGGAACCATCCAACGATCTCCATGTGCCTGTCGATCTTATGATGCTGAAGCATCTGTCGTATCCGGGATATAACGGTTCGATGACCTGATCTATCGCATCCATCAGTTCTTCAGAGTATTCCTCCGGAATGCGAACGGTCACTTTATAGGTGGCTTGGGGCAATTGCTTACCTCCAGTTTGTATTCTATCTGATTGAGAAGTGCTTGTGATTTCTTCTCAAGCCATCTTGTGGCTGCGAATGCTCCTATGTATGGTATCGGAGGTATTAGATAGATGCTGCCTCCGATGATGCCTGCAACCTTCTTCACTGTCGGAAGGCTGAGGACCTTAGTGACAAGGGGATTGTCCGGCATCGGTTCCAATTTACCGACCAATGCCTTCGCCATCATGACTTGTGCATCAGTGACAACCTTGATACTCCATTGGACCTGTGTGATCACAGGTGCGGGTCTGCCACAAGGTATGGTCTTCTTCTTGATGATCGCATGTCTGAAGTCCTCTTCGCCGCAACCATCGAATTCGGTCCAATTGTATCCTGTGGTGTATGTGGAGTGCGCATCACTTCCTGATAATGCGGCCCATCTTCCAGGATTCTTCTTGAATACCATCTGAGCCTTTGTGTTCGTGAATTTATCCACGTGCCCCCCGTTGAGTGTCTCGATACCATCGAGGTCGAGATCTTTGATCCTGTCCTTGAGACAATTGAGGTAGAAGCTGTATGGGTGCGGTGCGACAGCGAGGGCATCCTGTGAACGGATCCTGTCCATGGTGTCCTCGATCGACAATCCGGGAGGTATGAGTTCGTTAAGACCGTAAGCCAATACCTCTCCATCGGCAGTTGTTATCTCCTCGCCGATGACAACTGTGAAATCTTCGTATTGTTTCGCATATTCGCGGGCGACCAATGCGCCATTGATCGCGTCATGGTCTGTAATGCAGAGAAGGTTCATCCCGTTCTCCCTCGCTGCTTCGACCTGTTCTTGCGGAGTGGTCACGGATTCAGGGAACCTGAGTGCTTTGTAGTTGGTCGTTCCTGAATAATAGGTGTGGACATGAGTGTCCGCCCTTGATATCATGCTCGTGCATTCTGTTGGCTATATATATTCATTTTGTTTTTTAGTGTTGACTAAATTAGAAGATATGTGCTGATCATTCCAACATAAAAAGGAGGATGGTCGGACAATCGGCAAAAGGCATGATTGTCCAAATGATTATCGAATCACTTCTTTCCGCTAGCGGTCGGATCAGCGTAGTAATATTCGCCCTTCGACTTCTGTTCCCTATCCAACCTTGAATCTGGTTTATTGATCCTGGGTCTGTGCGTCTCAGCATCCCTTCTGAAGGTGATATCGACAGCTTTGAGGAATCTGTTCATGCCTTCTCTCATATCGAAGGGACCATCGGCGATACCCTCATGTCCCGGATTGCCGCCGAACACCATCATGGAATCCGATACCATGTCGAGGAAGTACATGTCGTGGTCGATGATCATTCCGCTCTTACCTGATTTCTCCATCATCCTTCTGATGGTCTTTGCGGCATTCATCCTCTGGTTCGAATCGAGGTATGCTGAAGGTTCATCGATAAGATAGATATCAGCTTCCTTAGCGAGACAGACCGTGATGGCGACACGTTGCAACTCACCACCCGAGAGGTTCTTCACCTGTTTATCCATCAGGTGTTTGATGCACAATGGTTCGAAGACCTCGGTTTGGAAGAATCCCGTCTCTATGACGTCGAACGCCTCTGTGTAGAGGAGATCCTTGACAGTACCGTCAAAGTCCGGTGTTATGTACTGAGGTTTGTATGAGATCTTGAGTTTGGTATCCAATTTGCCTTCATCCGCATCGATCTCGCCTGCTACGATCTTCACGAATGTGGTCTTACCTGTCGCATTCGGTCCGACGATACCTACGGTCTCACCGATCTTTATCGCACCAGGATTGACAGTCAGGCTGAATTCACCGAAATTCTTCTTTATCGTATCGAATTCGACAAGGTTCGCAGTGTTCCACTCCCCTCTCGGAGGCGTAGCGAAGAACTCCACGGGTCTGTCACGGAATCTTATGTTCTCTTCGGGGAGATAACCGTCAAGGTAAACATTGATGGCAGTCCTTACCTGACGCGAGAGCGTGAATACTCCGTACGCGCCCTCGGTACCATACACGACACTGACGTTGTCCGCAAGGAAATCCAATATGGCAAGGTCGTGTTCGATGACGACGACCTGCTTTGTTTCAGAAAGGGCCTTGATCTGCCTAGCCATCTTCACCCTTTGGTATATATCAAGATATGACGAGGGCTCATCGAAGAAGTAGACATCGACATCCTTCATCATGGTGGCTGCCATTGCAAGACGCTGAAGTTCTCCTCCGGAGAGTTTGGACAATTCCCTATCGAGGACTTCCGTCAGATCGAATTCCTTAGCGGCTTCCTCGACGGTCATCCTCTCCTCGACCTTGGAGAGCAGGTCCCTGACGACACCCTTGACCTGTGATGGAAGTTTATCGACATATTGAGGTTTCGTAGCTGTCTTGATCTTTCCGTCGTACACATTTTGAAGATAGTCATGCATCTCCGTCCCTGCGAAGTGCTGCAGGACCTCTTCTTTGGATGGAGGATCGTCATATCTGCCAAGATTCGGGATCTCGATCCCTGATAACATCTTGATTGCAGTGGATTTACCGATACCGTTCGGTCCGAGGATACCTGTGACGACACCTTTCTTAGGTACCGGCAGTCTGTAGAGGCGGAAGAAGTTCTCACCATATTGGTGTACCATCTCTGTCTTGAGCTCATCGGCGAGACCGATGATCTTTATCGCTTCGAATTGACATTTGTTGACGCAGATACCACAACCTGCACACAACGTCTCCGAGATGATCGGTTTTCCTCTTTCGCCTAATGTTATGCAATCCACGCCCGTTCTCATGAGCGGACAGAATTTTATGCACTCTTGATTGCACTTCTTGTTCTGACATCTATCCTTGATGACAGCAGCTATCCTCATGGTATGCGGTTATGGCATCACCGTTATTAATCTTGTTATCGGGAAGGAAATTGTGGGTGTCCGTACTCTGTGGTTCGTACGGGATTGAATACTCTTATATATGACACGGATATGAAGAACCCAGGTGTCTGTTTGGAAGGAGAGAGTACAAAGGGTGTAGAGACGTTGCTAGGCAACCCTAAGAGGGCTGTGTTGCTCATGGCGTTGCCGATGATGGTCGGCATGGTAGCACAGTCTGCGAACAACCTGATCGATGCTGTTTGGGTCGCGGGTCTAGGTCCTGATGCATTGGCAGCGGTCGGTTTCGTCTTTCCATTGTTCTTCATCCTCATCGGTATCGGAAACGGTGTCGGTGTCGGTGCCTCATCCGCTATAGCACGTCATATCGGTCGCGGAGACAAACCATCGGCCGACAGGACCGCGATGCAATCCGTCGTTCTTTTGATAATAGGCGGAATAATCGGGATGGTTTCCCTTCTTCTGTTCCAAAGACCTATGCTAGAGGCCATGGGTGCTGGAGATACCATCGAATATTGTGTCCAATACGCCACACCTGTGTTCATATGTACATTGATATTCCTTCTCAACGGACTGTTCAGCAACTTGTTGAGGGCAGAAGGTGCATCGAACAGATCCATGATCACACAGATCATAGCTGCTGTGATCAACATAATCCTCGATCCGATATTCATCTATGGTGATGTGTTCGGTGAGATATTCGGAATGGATGTTGGTTTCAAACTGGGTCTCGGTATGGGAATGGCTGGTGCCGCATGGGCGACCATCCTTGCAGTGGTCATATCCTTCGTCATAATGCTCTATTGGTACTTCATTAAGAAAGACACATACATCAAACTCAGAACGAGATACATCCCTCTCCACAGGGAGACGGATGTCGATATTTTGAAAGTAGGTCTCCCTGCATCGGGTGAGCTCGTTGTCATATCTATCATCTCGATGGTCATGAACTTCATCATCGTTCTCTCCGATGAGGGGACTAACGGTGTCGCCATATACTCATCGACATGGAGGCTGATCAACATCCTGATGATACCTCTCATGTCCATAGGCGGTGCTGTCGTACCTGTACTGGGCGCAGCATATGGTGCAAGACGCTTCGACAAGATGAATGTGGCATACGTATACTCGATCAAATTCTGTCTTGTCTTGATGGTGGTACTCGTTCTCATAACGGAGATATTCGCAGAATACATGGCGATCATATTCACCTATTCCGATTCCACATCTGCACTTAGAGGCAGTATGGTGGATTGCCTGAGGATAACGAGTCTGTTCCTCCCATTCGCATCATGGGGATTCATCGCAGTGGGATTGTTCCAAGCTGTCGGTAAAGGTGGATCATCGTTCATCTGTACGTTCATAAGGAATGGTACGCAATTGATATCGAGCGGCATATTGGTCGTGACGGTCGGTACATTCATCTCCATCATGTGGGGCGTAGTTGCCATGGAGATTCTCGGCTCGATAATCGCAGGTGTCTGGAGTTACATGTTGTTGAGAAGCATCTCCAGAGGCGGTATGTCATCTCCGAGCGAATCCTTGGAGACGTGAACGCGCTCACAAATAAATATGAACGACACATAGCCTGGAATCATGTCCAAGGTTCTCGTATGCGTCGCATGGCCCTATGCGAATGGTGTAATCCATCTAGGTCACATGGCAGGTTCCATACTGCCACCAGATATTTTCAGCAGATACAACAAACTCTTAGGTAACGAGGTCATGATGGTCTCCGGTTCCGATCAGTACGGTACGCCCATAACGGTGAGTGCTGAGAAGGAAGGCGTCACACCCGAGGTTATCGCCGAGAGGTATCACGCGATAAACAAGAAGGCCATCGAGGATATGGAAGTCGATTTCTCCCTATTCACGAAGACGCACACAGAGAATCATAAGGAAGTCGTACAGGACGTATTCCTCAGACTCCTGGAGAACGGATATCTCTACGTCAAGGAATCCAATCAATACTACTGCCCGAAATGCGGTAAGTTCCTTCCTGACAGATACGTAGAGGGAACATGTCCTGATTGCGGTGCGGAGAACGTACGCGGAGACCAGTGTGATTCCTGCGGTAAGACGTTCGAGGCAGGCGATTTGAAGAATGCACATTGCATCAATTGTGGTACGGAACCCGAGGTAAGGGGGACAGAGCATTATTTCCTCAAACTCTCCGCCTTCGATAAACAACTCATGGAGTACTTGGACAATAAGGACTTCTGGAGACCGAACGTTAAAACATTCACCACCAATTGGCTGAAGGACGGTCTGAACGACCGTGCGATAACGAGGGACATGGATTGGGGGATACCCGTTCCTGTGAAAGGATGGGAGAACAAGGTGATCTACGTTTGGTTCGATGCGGTCATCGGATATCTGAGCGCATCCAAGGAATACAGCAAGATCATCGGCAAGCCTGATTATTGGAAAGGATTCTGGCAGGATCCTGAGGTCAAGAACTATTACTTCTTGGGTAAGGACAACATCCCATTCCACTCCATCATATGGCCGGCGATCCTCATGGGATATGGCGGGATGAATCTTCCATACGACATCCCTGCGAATGAATACCTTATGTTCAGGGGCGGTAAGCTGTCGAAGAGCAGGGGAGGAGCGATAGACATCCCATCCGTATTGGAGCATTTCGACGCGGATGTGTTGAGATACTACCTTTCAGCAGTGATGCCCGATACGCATGATTCCGAGTTCACATGGACGGATTTCGAGATGAAGGTCAACAATGAATTGGCATCGAATCTTGGCAATTATTGGCACAGAAGCCTCAGTTTCACATTCAAGAATTATGGTACCGTACCCGAAGGTAACGATACCGAGACAGGGCACATCATCGGCTTGATCGATGTCGCTTTGAAGGAGTACAAGGAGTGCCTCGGAGCATGCGACTTCAAGAAAGCGATCAAGGTCGTGATGAACCTCTCCAGCGAGGGTAACAAGTATTTCGCCGAGAAGGCACCTTGGGCATTGATCAAGACTGATAAGGTCGCATGCGGTCATGTGATGAACGCGACATTGACTTTGACGAAGGCGTTGGCATTGATGGCTTGGCCGTTCATGCCAAAAGCTTCGGAAACGGTGTGGGATTATCTTGGTGTAGGATGTTCCATGATCGATGCCGGATTGGATTCAGCATTGGAACCGATGGCTGTTGGGATCCAACTGAAGGAACCTGTCCCTGTCTTCAAGAGGATAGAGGTCCCTAAGGAATGGAACGAGACTTCCGAGAAGAAGGAAGCACCGAAGAAGAAGGAAGAGAAGAAGGAGATCACAGGTCCGTTCGCTGATTTCAGGAAATTGGACATACGTGTGGCGCAGGTCGTATGGATCGACGATCATCCGGATGCGGATAAGCTTTACCAGATGAAGGTGGATGTCGGCGAGGATGAACCTAGGTCGATCGTTGCAGGTCTCAAGGCGTTCTACAAGAAGGAAGAGATGCTCAACAGGAAGGTACTCTGCCTCAAGAACCTCAAACCGAGGAAACTCCGCGGTATCAAATCCGAAGGCATGCTCCTTGCAGCTGATGATGAGGATCTCGGAGGTACGACAGTCCTGTTGCTGAAACCGTCGAAGGATATGCCGAACGGTACTCAGATCAATTCAGGATTGGAGAATTCCGAATCGAAGATAGAGTATGAGGATTTCGTCAAGGTCAATCTGAAGGTCGCGACCATTAATGATGGTAAGTTCAACATCGATGGCGGTAAGGATATCGATCTCCCTGATGGTTCGCCGACACGTGTGGTAGCAATAGTCGATGCGGATGGAAAGCTCTTGCCTCTATCTGATGGGAAGGATTGCATTGCCACAGTCGATAGGGACATCATGGACGGGGCAAACGTAAGATGAAGGCAGATCTGCACGTCCATTCATGCTATTCGGACGACGGACAGTCGACACCGGAACAGATAGTGGAATCCGCATTGAATAACGGTATCGGATGCGTCGCAGTCTCCGACCATAACGAATGGAAAGCATTCTTCGATCTGGAGAAGGATGGGAGGATAATCGCGGTCCCTGCGGAGGAGGTATCATCCTCCGAGGGTCACATCCTCGCTTACGGTATATCATCGAGGATAGAGCAAGGTCTCTCGATAAAAGAGACGATCGATGCGATACATGAGGCAGGCGGCATAGCGATCGCAGCTCACCCATACAGGTGGGTGACGGGGATCGGTCCCAAGAACGTGATCGATGATTTCGATGGAGTAGAGGCATTCAACGCGAGATCGATGGCCGGGGACAATTTCAAATCAACGAGATTGGCGAAGAGATTCGGCAAGATCATAACCGCCGGTAGTGACGCGCACAGTCCAGGGCATATCGGCGAGGCATATGTCGAGATCCCGGATACCTGCAGGACATGGCAGGATGTCATGACAGCATTGAAGGAAGGGAACGTTATTGTTGGCGGTAGGAGCCGTACCATCATCGGTTCGATAAGATATGCCGTGAGAACATTATCACATTGGACATTCCGTGGATTCAGGAGAATCTGACGTAAACATCCGATTGTAGGGGCATACCGATAGGTTGGAAACAACAGTGGGATGCAGAAGAACCTTACCCGAATGGGAATGCGACGAACAATCGGTTCCCGTCATCATCGGAGGCTACGAATCAGGGGAGAGCCCTGAGGGTCATGACCTCTACACATTCGAACCGAATTTAACGACACTCGAACTCTCGTTCGACACCGACGATTATGACGAGCTCGTCGACCGTCTTTTCTTACTCTACGGCTCGATAAAGATCGTCGGAATCGGCAACGGCAGATGGTCTGTCGAAACGACGGATACCATACTCGGAACCATCATCGCTTACGACCACGCGAGAACACGCACAGTTTTTGGTACGCTGGACACACCAAAAAACAACGAAAAAACTGTGGGGTCTAACGGTACCTCGACGGTGGTACCGTTAAACACTGTTGTCAACCGTGTATGTGGTGGTTCCCCATGACCGTCCGCAACCGCAGGACGAAGAGGGATGCGAAGATCAAACAGTACCTCCTCGGAGGCTATACGCTGGCATCCATAGCCAAATTCACGAAGATATCGCCTACGAGAGTGGGGCAGATAAGGAATCTACTACTTGAATCGGGGGAATTGGTCGAGATCCCTCATACCAACCCAAGAACCTACGTAGATCCTCACGCGCACGCATTAGGATCGGAACTGTTGGAAAACGACGGGGGCGTCGAAATGAACGGTCTCACGCGCGATGGTTCCCAAGTGCGCGATGTATCGCACATACGCGATAGTCTGCCGCCCAACGGCAGATTGCCGATGGGCATGGTCAACGCTCACATCAGCGGCAGGATAAGCATGACCGTCCGCAAGAAGGGTGACTTCAAGGACATCCAAGGGACCAACGGCCTGTACATAGGATACTGGGAGACGGAGAGCTCCGGAGGTAAGGGGAAGATCCATAGGAGGGGACACCTCAGACTCTTCAGACAGGACCTGACCGTGAACTTCTACGAATCGACGAAAGGGACGATGGAGTTCTACGTCAATCCTGGCCGTGTGTACTATTACCCATCCAAGGTCAAGAGGCAACAGGTCATCGACTACATCATCGAGAGATGTCTGTACATGGCATCCACGTTACGTGCGAACGGGTGGCAGGTCACCGATCCCCAACTTCCTGCGAAGTATCAACTGCACCGTGGGAAGGAGAACGATCCTTTGGCCACGTTGATACCGCCACGCTATCATGACGAGGGCCAACTGATAACATCGGACACCTCTCCCGATTACTTGGAGACGGAGATCGAGAATGCGGATGACGAGAGGCTGATCGAGATCTATGCGGACTCGCCTAAAGCGATAAGGGATTTGGAGGGAGTTGCATCGGCATGTTCCTCGGATATCGAAAGGATGAAGGCCGAGATAATCGGATTGAAGGATATCATACAACTCCAGGGGGAGAGCATAACATCGCTCACTGGTAACGTGTCGATGTTGGTGAAAGCAATGACGGAGATGACCACGCTCCAGATGTCGTTCGCCAATAGGAGGTACTCGGAGTTCACTGGGGAGGGGTACCAATGACCGCCGACAGAGGATTGTTGGAAATCGTTAAAATCCCGTTCGTCCTTGGAATTATCGATGGAATCGAAGAGTCGCCGTGTACGGCGATAGGCCCTATGGGGTGTGGCGACCTCACATCGGTTCCATCGATCCTTCTTTCATGTTCATTCGATGTGGGGAGGAACATCCCTTCGGGATGTCCATCCCTTGCGGACGGTTCCGCCGTCCGCGACCTATCCGTTGACGGGGGTGACTTCTGATGGACGATATCCTCAGACAAGGTAAGTCCGCCGTCATCTATGCACGTGTCTCCACCAAGGGTCAGGCGGATTCGGGCGTTTCCATAGAAACACAGTTGAAGGTCTGCCGCCAATGGTGCGGACGGAACGGTGTCGAGATTGTAGGGGAATACCACGATGACGGGGTATCGGGTACGACCAACGACCGTGACGATTTCGGGATGCTCATAGGAACCGTCGTCTCCAAGCAACCTAATTATCTCGTGGTGTACGATTCCTCACGTCTTACGAGGAAGGGTCCTGATGAATTGAATCGTTTGAAGGCGGTATTGGATATGTACCGTTGCGAAGCGATCTACGCAGGATACGGTGGATTGTCGGGGAACTCGGAGGCCGCATTACATTTGGACACGTACAAGTCCGCCACGGATTCGTTGTTCGTGAAGGAACAGACGAAGAAGACCAGGGACACGATAGACAGGAAGATCCGTGAGGGGGAGCACGTCTCCCGTTCGGTGGGATTCGTGTTCGAGGAGGACATCCACCTGATGCCGAAGGGCAGGGTGCTTGAGAATGACAGGGAGAGAGAAAGAAAGGATGACGACGGGAAGATCGTACGTACGGTGACCAAAGCCACCGTGGTCAGGTCGGAGAACGATTTCTTCTCCTTGGTGGACAGGGGAGGTTCCATAGAGGTCATCGCAGAGATGTGGGGATTGGGCCGTCACTGTCTGATGGATGCCGTGAAGGGAAGGACACACTGCAAGAGGGAGAGCTGTGAGATCCCGAATCGCTATCCCGAATATGTCGAGAGGTTGGAGAGGGCGAAGGCATCGGGAGTGGACGATCCTCTCTTCGACCCTTATCGGAAGATGATCCGTGCAAGGCAGATGAAGGAACGCCTTCAATGTAAGGTAAAGAGCATGGAAACAAGGGTTGATGGAAACAAGGGTTTGGATTCTGCGGAAAAACAGGGTTTTCACGATGGAAACAAGGGGGTGTGATGATGTGTGGAAAATACGGTTCCCTATTTCACATCGTGATGGGACTTGTTCACATGGTGGTCGTGGGGGGAGGATACCATGTGCGATGACAGGACGTTGTCCGAGAGGATATCGGATGGTATGAGGAGTGCAGCGGAGAGAGGGGTGCATATCGGTAGGCCGAGGGTGTTCGTATTTTCGAAGGATGGTCATCCGTCGGAGAAGGAGGTGATGTCCTTCGCGTACGAGGGGAAGAGCATCAGCGAGGTCGCACGTATACTCGGAGTGAACAGGATGACGTTGACGAGGGCGTTGATGGAGAAGGGGATGTATTCGGAGTATAGGGAGATACTTTCTGACGTCGTTATTAAATGAAAGTGGTTCAGTAATAGTGACCTCAATCATAGAACAATTGATGAGGTAATGGAAGCAAATGCATTGCGGAGCATTGTGTTGGGGCATCAATTAGACTTACATTTATTCCAATCGCTGCGTTGTGATATGCTTTAGTCAGCGGAAGTCATAAACGGGACAAATGGGTGCGATATTTTGTCACAATTATTTTTATGATTGATTCCGACAACAATCTTTTGTTGTGTTAATTACATTTTATAGGAGGAAAGTCTGTTCTTATACCGTTCTCATTCAAAAAAGATACGACTTCAACATCAGTCATACTACTATGCGGGGATATGTATACGCCCATCGATACCAAAATCTCACTAATGTCAACATATGTGTATTTTTTTCCATCATTTTCTTCAATCGATATGTGTTTCCAAATGTCTTCGTTGTAATACTTGTCGTTGGGTATGTATGCCACCATACGAACTTCATATTCATCCTTGAATTCTGGATTTTTTACAAACAGGCGTGCTTCAGTCAAAAGACTGGAAACAATATCTACGATGTAGTTGAAATCTAACTCGATTTCTTTCATGAAGGTGACACTCTTCTTAAACATTTTTTCTACAAATTCATCGTCATAGATTACACGATAGAAATCAAATACACCATAACATGTAGAATTCATTGGAGGATAGTTGCCGTATATTGGATAGTCCATTTCAGCCATAGGAAACGAAAAACAAATACCATCATCAAAATTGGATTTTTCATCTTTTGTATATCTGGCCCACATATAGTAAGTGGGAGGGAGTAAGGTAGTAAAACAAATGACATATGGCGTACATTCAATACGTTCGCACGTTTTGTCAGTGCGATATATGTGGTGTCTATTGTTCAGTTCGATGTCAAGTAGTTGTTTTTTCTCGTCTGAATTGATAACCCCATCATTGTAAAGAGCATTGCATGCTCTGTTAAACGATTTCAAAATAAATTGTCCTTCAGTTTTATCATTTCTCATATACTCGAATGGAGACAATCTTATTCTTTTTGTTCTGATGATCTCTTTAAACCATTTTATGTGCGTGCAGTGGTAGGGATATCCTTGAGTATGGGCTGTGTTTGCATAATTATGAAGTGCTTCATCCAATAATACTAGACAGTGAGAGGCTCTACAGAATTGATTTTCAATACTTAGCAGAATATCTTTCTGGGTGTTAAAATAATAAGTAGAAAATTCATCGCAATTGTGATTCTTTTCGTTATTCATAGTCGTATATTATTGCTCTTTTAATAAAACGGTTATCATTTGAAATTCTGTTATTTGGAAAAGATCATTTTTGGTAAATTATTACAAGCATTCAAATCAAACCAATAAAATTGTCAATTTCACTCCTGCTTATGTCGTTATGATTGATGACAGTATGTGATGAAGGGGATGTTTATGGGATGTGGGGATGATCGTCCTATATGGATTCTCGATGTGGCGATGATCATAATTTGTTGGACATCAAATGAATGATGGATTGTTGAAACAACAAGATGTATCAGAGCAAGATAAACGATGGAACAATGGTGACTTATTCGAACATAAGTCACAAATCATCCTTTTTAACATCTGGCTATGGAGAGATACTAAGAAAATAATTATTAAAATAACATGAACGCAAACGTATTATATTTAGAGGTACTTCTTTACATCACGGCGAAGTCACTGACGGTAATGTGAGCTATGACGATGGTTGGACATATCCGAGTGATGGAGCCATGGGCGGGGGCGTTGTTATCACTCTCAACATAGCTAGGGATCATGTTAGACGGGACTTATGTTCGATTAAATCACCGTTTGTTGAACCAGTAACAATCCAATTGATCAAGAGAGCAGAGAAGGGTGTTGTTGTCCTATCTCAAGATACCTCTGCCCAGATTCTTTCAGCACGTAAGTGCAGGATCTCCTCGGATTCGATCACCAATTCGTCGGAAATCGCCGGAAGATGAAAAGGAGAAATACAAATGAAATCAAAAATGAAATCGGCGTTCGCGATTATCGCGGTCGCCCTAATGATCATGGTCGCAGTCGTGCCTATGGTCGGAGTTTTCACTGAGGATTCCTCAGCAGAAACCGTCATAGTGCCGCCTGGAACA